>CAMBFC010000021.1 GCA_945865905.1 Rickettsia typhi | reverse complement strand
TACAAGAAATAATTGTATAAATTTGTGTGATTATTTTTTGTGCGCTGGTGGTTTGTGGATGTTGTTGGTTTAAAAATTTTATGAGAAATAGCTTTGAGGTTTGGAGTTTTTATTTTATGGTTTGGTTTTTTAATTATTAGAGGTGGCCTTAAGAGAAAATTCAAAGATTCTCTACTCGCAATTTAAATAATCTTTAAACATTTCTAAAATAATTACATTACTAAAAACCAGCAAAACACTTGATTTTACTAGTTAAAACTGCTTTCATACCAAGATAAATTTTATAATTACAATGACAAAAAAAGCAAAAACACGCATTTATCTTTACGACTCTACCTTGCGAGATGGCGCCCAGACCAGCACCGTCAATTTTACCGTGCGCGATAAAAAAGAAATTGCGTTGATGTTAGATAAATTGGGAATCGATTATATCGAGGCGGGCTGGCCCGGCGCGAACCACACTGATGATGAATTTTTTGCTGATTTACCTGTTTTAAAAAAATCAAAATTTAGCGCTTTTGGGATGACGAGACGCGCTAACACCTCAGCCTCTAATGATGCCGGGCTTAATGCTTTGATAAATTCTAATGTTGACGCAATTTGTATCGTCGGAAAATCTTGGGATTTTCACTTAACAAATGCCCTTAATATTTCTGCTGAAGAAAATTTTGCAATGATCGGCGAGTCAATCAAACAGATCATTGCCAAAAAAAAAGAAGCGATGTTTGACGCTGAACATTTCTTCGATGGCTATAAAGCAAATCCAAAATTTGCACTGCAATGTATAAAAACCGCCTATGATGCTGGAGCGCGCTGGATCGTGCTTTGTGATACTAATGGTGGAACTTTACCAAATGAAATTTCACAAATTGTTACCGAAGTTTGCAAAAAAATTCCCGGTGAAAATCTTGGAATTCATTGTCATAACGATACTGGCAATGCCGTCGCCAACTCAATAGCAGCGGTGTCTGCGGGCGCTCGTCAAATTCAAGGAACCATCAACGGGCTTGGCGAAAGATGTGGTAATGCGAATCTTATCACTCTCATTCCAACCTTAAAAATCAAGCTTGGATACGATGTTGGAATTTCTGATGATGGCATGAAAGGCTTGGTAAAAGCCTCACATTTTTTAGATGATTTGCTCAATAAAGATCGTGATCGTTTTGCGCCTTATGTTGGCGAATTTGCCTTTGCCCATAAAGGCGGCTTGCATGTTTCAGCTATGGCGAAAAACACCAAATCTTACGAACATATTGAGCCAGAATTAGTTGGAAACACACGCAAAATTATGATCTCCGATCAATCAGGCCGCGCCAATATTATCTCACGCCTCAAAGAAATTGGCCTCGATCCTGAAGATAAAATAAAATTTACGCAAATTGCAGATTTGGTGAATAAGGTAAAAGAGCTTGAGGCGCAAGGCTACGCCTACGATTCTGCCGATGCAAGTTTTGAAATTCTGGCAAAAAAATCTTTAAGTATTGTGCCTAATTTTTTTGATTTAATATCCTTTCGCGTGCTAGATGAGAGAGGGTTTAACGCCAGTGGCAATGTTTCAATAATTTCGCAAGCAACCATCAAAATTAAAATTGATCAAAAAGAAATTCTCACAGTTGCCGAAGGAAACGGGCCAGTGAACGCCCTAGATAAAGCACTGCGCAAGGCATTATCTAGAAAATATCCTTCGCTAAAAAATGTAAAATTAAGTGATTATAAAGTGCGAATTTTAACGCCCTCTGATGGTACACAAGCGATTACGCGGGTGCAGATTGAATCTAGCGATAATAATGATAATAAATGGACAACAATTGGTGTTTCAGAAAACATCATTGACGCCTCTTATTGCGCACTTCACGATAGTATCACCTATAAATTAATGCGCAAAGGATTGTAATATTTTAAGATTTGTGCAGCATTTTCTTTATATTCATTTATCTTGTAGAATGATGTAAATTTATTATTAATTTTTTATATATAAAATATGCCACGAATTGTAATTTTAGGTGATGCATGCTTGCTTGATAATGCTACTGGCAAACTTAATAAGGATTTGCTTCAGCATCTTAAAGATGGAATTGAAAATAAAACTTATGATGCGGTGGCAGTAATGTCTAATCAAACTGTAAGAGATTTGTTGAGATATGTTTTAAAGAATGGCGAGGCCAAAAATGATGTATGGAAAAAGCAACTATTAAGCGCTATCCTGCAAGACCTTCGGAATGAACTTAAATATCCAGTTTCTCTTTCTCTTCCTTATGATCACATTGAAGAACGCGGATTAGATCAAGATCATAAGCAATCTAATTTACTTGCAGCTGAGGATGACCTTGCTAAGTGCTTTACAGCAGAATCAGCTCATAGTACATTATTATCCACCTCAGCAGCTATTTCAGATGATGTTATGCAGAGTCATTTGGTCAAAATTAATGACACTGCTCAAAAAGGACAATCAATATATTTACTTAAATCCATATGTTCTCTTTATAAATATAATCCGCAGGACTCAGAAGTTGTATTCTTTGATAGTAAATCAGCAAATCTAGATGGGATTCGCAAAGCATTAAATGGTCTTAGCCCCATTGTAACAACGGTGCGGATTGACTCAGATTATCCAGAAATAACTAAGATCGATTTGCTCTCTCTGGAATCTTCCCTTAGATCGTTTACTAAAAAGGGCCCGTCGCAAGGAGGAGGATCCTCCAGTGAAGGATCGTCGAATGAGTGGACCGGAGAACGCTTGGCAAGCTGGTTTCGGCCAAGAGGAGTGGTAAGATCCGATACAACACTGGGAGGACATTCTTCTGCACTAGCAAGCCCTCTGAAGAGCTTATCTAGGAATGTTGGCGGCTACACTCCTTCCTAATTGCAGCAATTATATAAATTTTTCTGGCAATATAATTTTGTATAAAAAACCATAAACAAGATTGGCAAAAATGTTTTTGATTATGCCGCAAACTTTATTTTTAGCGAAGATGAATTACGAAGAGCAGGAAACGGATAAATTGCGATAATTTTGTGGTGCGATGGTGGCGTATTTTTCGTATAAATTATTTTCTGTGAAAGGATTTTTTATCATCGCAAATATCTCATCAAAGCTTGTGCTTTGTGGGTTTCTTTGCATATCATCAATTGCAGTTTGCAGCACCCAATTGCGCAAAATATAACGCGGATTTGCTTTTTCTAAACGCGTTTTTATTTCTTCAACAGAAAATTTCTTGATGGTTTGCTGATAATTTTTTAGCCATAATTTTATATTTTTATTATCGCCAAAAAGCTTAAGAAACAGGGCCTCATCGCCACTTATTGCTTTGGATAAATTGGCGAATGTTAAAGTATAATCCGCTCTCGCCTCTTCCATAATTTTTAAAAGATCTTGCCAAATTTCATCTTGATTAACCGCAATTTTTTGACGCATTAGCTCATTATATTTCTCTTCAAATTGACGCAGAAAATTCTGAGAAATTTTTGCAGATTCTGCCAATGGAATAAGTGGTTGTAGGGCAAAACTTAATGCATAAATATTCCAATTGGCAATTGCTGGCTGTTCTTGATAGGCGTAACGACCAGAAATATCGGAGTGATTGCAAATCCAATTTGGATCATAATTTTCAAGAAAGCCGTAGGGGCCGTAGTCTATTGTGTCGCCGAGGATTGACATATTGTCAGTGTTCATAACTCCATGACAAAATCCGCTGGCTTGCCATTTTGCGATCGTTGTGGCTGTAGAGGTTATGACCTGTTCTAAAAATTTATGATATTTGTTTTCTGCAAAAGATTCTTCTGGAGAATTATGATATTTATTTTGCGCGAAAGATTCTGCTGATTTTGTAGAAATTTTTTCTTTATTTTCCACTAAATTAATTTCTGGAAAATAATTTTCGATTACATGATCAGCTAGTGTTTTCAAGGCCTCATGCTGTCTTGTGTAATAAAAATATTCAAAATGTCCAAAACGAATATGTGATTTTGCAACACGAAGAATCAAACTTCCCAATTCAACTTCTTCGCGCAGAACATTTTCACCAGTAGTAATCAAAGCCAATGCCCGCGTAGTTGGAATGCCAAGACGATGCATCGCCTCACCACATAAATATTCACGAATACATGAACGCAAAACTGCGCGACCATCACCCATGCGTGAATATGGTGTAAGGCCCGAACCTTTAAGCTGTAGGTCATAAAGCTTGCGATCTTGCGCTTCAATTTGCGCCAATAATAATGCCCGACCATCACCAAGCCGCGGCACATAATGCCCAAACTGATGTCCCGCATAAACCATTGCGAGCGATTCACAGCCTTCTATTTCTGCTTCAATCCATTTTTGTAAATTAGTTTGAAAGTCGTTGTGATCAATATTTAAAAGGCTCCCAAGCCCATCATTGAAATGCAATAATTGTGGCGATTGCACAAATTTTTCTGGCAACATTTTTGTATAAAAAACATCAGAAAGATTGGCGAAAATATTTTTAAATTTATATTTCATTTATTTATTGCAGTTTTTTACGCAGATCTTCCCAATATTCTAATCTCTTTTTAATATCCCTTTCGAACCCTCTCTCATTGGGTTCATAGAACTTTGGCCGAGATTTTTTAGCAATTTTTTCAGGAAAATATTGCTGTCCAGAAAAACAATTTTTAGTATCGTGATCATAAATATAGCCTTTGCCAAAGCCCTGCTCTTTCATTGTTTTTGTTGGTGCATTTAAAATATGTTTGGGGGGAAGTAGCTCCGTTGTAGACTCGGCAAGTATAATCGCAGCTTTGTGCGCCATATAAGATGCGTTGGATTTTGGCGCGGTGGCACAATAAATTGTCGCATGGCTGAGCGCGTAATCACCTTCTGGATGTCCGAGAAAATCATAATTTTCTTTGGCCACCATTACTTGCACTAAGGCTTGCGGATCAGCGAGGCCAATGTCTTCGGTGGCAAATCGCGCAAGGCGGCGCAAAATATAATATGGATCTTCTTTGGCAACAAGCATTCGCGCTAGATAATAAAGGGCTGCATCAACATCAGAGCCGCGCAAAGTTTTATGAAAAGCACTAATTAAATTATAATGGAAATCACCTTTTTTATCAAATTGCGCCGAGCGTTTAGCGATAAGATTGAGCAGCTGATCTGCTGTCAGTAAAGCGCGCGCATGATCAGAATTTACTAATCCAAATAATTCTTCGCAAGAATTTAATAAATATCGCGCATCACCGCAAGCCAATGAAATCAATGCTTCATGAGCATCGTCGGTAAGAGGTAGTTTTTTGCCGATAAATTTTTCAGAACGCGAAACTAATTTTTTTAGAGCATTCTCATCAAGCGATGTTAGTGTGATCACCTTACAGCGCGAAAGCAATGCTGAGTTGAGATGAAAGGATGGATTTTCAGTTGTGGTGGCGATTAAAATTATTGTGCCATCTTCGATAAAAGGTAAAAATAGATCTTGCTGCGTTTTATTAAAATGATGAATTTCGTCAATCATCAACAGCGTGCGAGCCTGTCTTATCGCGCCTCGGCGGCTATTATCAATTATTTTTCGAATATCGGCAACGCCAGAATTTATCGCTGACAACATTACAAAATCAGCGCCAGAAATTTTTGCAAGAATTTTTGCGATGCTGGTTTTGCCTGCTCCAGCAGGGCCCCAAAGCACTAATGATGGAATAATTTTTGATTGACTAATTATGCTTAATGCACCATTTTCACCAAATAAATGTTCTTGTCCGACGATTTCTTCAATGGCCTGCGGACGCAGTAAATCTGCTAATGGTCGCGATTTTGATTCTAGTGGAAATAAATTTTGATCAGACATTTCTAGCAGTTTTTAGTGGGATTGCATAAGTGATGAAAATGACTAGCCTTCTCCTAACACAAATTTCTTAAATTTATTTTTCATCCCATCAAAATCTTTTGCATCTGGCAGTGGATCTTTTTGCTTAGTGATTACCGGCCATTCTTTAGCATATTTGCGATTGATTTCTATCCATTCTACCAAATCTTCGGATTCAGGTGAAATGGCTTCCGCTGGGCATTCTGGCACGCAAACACCACAATCAATACAGCCATCAGGATCAATCACCAGCATGTTTTCACCTTCATAAAAACAATCAACGGGGCACACGGTGACGCAATCGGTATATTTACATTTTACACAATTATCAGTAACTACATATGTCATATAAGCTCTATTTAAAAGCCTTTGCGGGCGTTTTCTTTTTCTGCAAAATTTCGATTTTTACCTTGATTAATGAGATAAAAACAAAATATGAAAAATATAATCCAAAGGTTAATAACAGAGGATAAAGCATTGCCGGATCAATTGCAACACCACCTGAACGCATGATGCTAGCGGGCTGATGCAATGAGTTAAAATATTCTACTGAAAATTTTATTAATGGAACATTGATGAACCCAACAATAGAGATGATCGCTGCGATTTTTTCACCTTTTTGACGATCATCAAAAGCATCTAATAAAATTATATAACCGAGATATAAAAAGAAGAGAATCAGCACCGTTGTAAGGCGCGCATCCCACACCCACCAAGTTCCCCAGATTGGTTTGCCCCAAATGCTGCCCGTAACTAAAGTGATAAAAGTAAAGATAGCCCCTATCGGCGCAATGGATCGTGCGATTAAATAAAAGAAAGGATTTTTCCACGCAAATCCAGAAATATTAAACGCAGCCATGATAGTGTAGATCAGCAGCGACATCCACGCTGCCGGCACATGAATATACATGATTTTTACCGCATTTGATTGCTGATAATCTAATGGAGAATTTATAATTGCAGGGATCGTAAATCCTAGAAAAATAAGCGCCGCAAGCAATGAAAATGGCACAAAAAAACGAAAGTTTTTTTCAAAATTTTTGAATGCGAATAAAAAATTAAACATAATATTTATTTGTGGAACTTAGTTCTTAAAAAACTTTTTCTAGAATTTAGTTTTTGCCTTCTAAGTAAGCCGATATTAGATCGCGCTTAACTTTTTGCTCGGTAGAATTTGCAAAATCTTTGACTGTAACTTCATCATTTTTAACTTCATCTTCACCCAAAATTAATACAAAGCGCGAATTATTTTGGCCTGCTTTTTTCATTTGTTTTTTAAAATTTCCATCAAAAATAAATTCAGCTTCAAAACCTTGGTTTCGTAAGCGTTGCACTAGTTCAAAAGCTAATGATTTTTGCTCTTCTGAAATATAAGTAACTGTGATTGGTTGTGATTTTTTGGCATCAATTTTTGTTAGCAACATTAAGCGCTCAATACCGGCTGCAAAGCCAATTGCAGGCATATTTTTGCTGCCCATTTTTTCTATCAAACCATCGTAGCGACCACCTGCTAACACGGTATTTTGGGCGCCTTCAACTGGCATTGTAAATTCAAAAACTGTCGAAGTGTAATAATCTAAACCACGCACTAAGCGAGGATTTACCTTAGTTTTTATGCCAAATTTTTTTAGCAATTCTAAAATTGAATCAAAGCGCGATTTTGCTTCATCAGAAAAAAAATGCTGAATCATTGGCGCTTCTTCACAAAGCTCAATATCTTGCAAGTCTTTAGAATCAAGGATGCGCAACGGATTTTTTTCTAAACGAATTTTGCTATCTTCAGAAAGTTGCGCCGCACATTTAGTAAAATATTCTTTTAAAGCTTCTTCGTAGCGCAATTTTGTTTGCGCACATCCTAGCGAATTTATCTCGAGTGTAGTTTGCTCTAAAACGCCGCAATCCTTTAAAATAGAAGCTGCAAGCAAGATCATTTCTACATCGGCATAAAAATTTTCTTCACCCAAAACTTCAAAATTAAGTTGATGAAATTGGCGCTGACGGCCTTTTTGCGGGCGATCATAACGAAAAACAGG
>CAMBFC010000020.1 GCA_945865905.1 Rickettsia typhi | reverse complement strand
TTTGAGCTGGATATGCGCAGAATATGGCTTCAAATGGTTAGAAATTGTGGAGATTGTGGAAAATAAAAGTGGTTTTTGTTTTTTAGTGGGTGGTTTTTGTTAATTTTTTTGGAATTTTTTTATGGATAAGGTTTTGCAACAGTCTCCTTTAAGGTCTGCATCGGCAACAAGTGTCGTTCTTGATGGGCTTGAAGCAAAAAGTGGTGCATCGCAATTTGCTAACAAAACTCATTAACCAACGCTAAAGCTGCAATAATAGCGGTGTCAGAGCGCAAAATTCTTTCTCCTAAACTCATCGAATATAGGTTTTTTATATTTTGCATTAGCGCAAATTCATCCTTAGAAAATCCACCTTCGGGGCCAATTAAAATAATAATTTCTTGTTGGGGATTTTTGTTAGCAAAAATTTTTGGCAAAAGTGCAGAGGCTTTGAAGCCTTTGCCTGATTCGTCGCAGAGGATTATAATTTTTTCTGAATTATTTTTATGCGCTGCTGGGTGAGGGTTTTTTAAGCTATTTTCTTTTTCTTCCACTTCTCCACTTTTCCACTTCCCCACCTCTTGCAAAAATTTCTCCAGTTTTTTTATTGGCAAAATCTGCGGCATATCGTTTCTTTCGCATTGCTCGCAAGCCTCTTTAATGTTGGCGGCAAAGCGTTCTTCGTTAATTTTATCAACCACAGAGTGATGGGTGATAATTGGTGCAAATTTGCTAACGCCCATTTCGGTGGCTTTGGTGGCAACAAAATCTATTCGCACATTTTTAACTGGTGCAAAGGCAAGCGTGATTTGGCTTGACGGCATTTGTTCGGCGATTTTTTCTTTGATTACAATGGTTAAATTGCGTTTTTCAATCGCAGAAATTGCTGCGCAAAATTCTCCATCTGCGCCGTTAAACACATAAAGTTCATCACCAATTTTTTTGCGCATTACTTTGGTGAGATATTCAAAATCGCCATCTTCAATTTTAACCGCAAGGCTTATAAATAAAGGTTTTGTGGCAATAAATAATCTAGTTTTTCTCATGGTTGATTTAAAATCCGTAATAATTTATAATGTTGCCTAATAATAATAAAATAACCAACAAATGTGGCTATTGCTGCTCGCGCTCACACTTATAATATTGCTGTCGATTAATCTTAATCGCAAGATTAAAAATTTGCGTGCAAGTCAAGATGCCTCTCTGCGCTTTAGTTCATTGGCTGTGCACTATGTTTATTGCTTTGCATTATGGTCGGTGATTTTTTCGGCAATCATTATTCTTTCGCCTTTTGATGATGTTGTAAAATATTTTTTGCTCGCAGTATTTTTGTTGCTTGATTTTTGGCTGATTAAACATTTTTATCGCAAGGGATTCAACGCTAAAAACCATATTGAATCAGCGGGAAGACTTGTTATGTCTACAACCGCAGGTGTTGGCATTCTCATCACTATTGCTATTACTGCCTCAATTTTATTTGAAGCCTTGCGCTTTTTTGAGCAGGTCAATATTTTCGATTTTTTGTTTGGTTTAAAATGGAATCCACAAATGGCGATACATTCTGAACAATCAGTTTCGCAAAGCTATTTTGGGATGGTTCCGGTTTTGCTGGGCACGCTTCTGATCACTTTAATTGCAATTTCAATCGCTGTGCCAATTGGTATTATGGCGGCGATCTATCTAGTATTTTATGCTAAGCCAAAAGTGCGCGATTATTGCAAGCCCACTCTTGAGATTCTTGCGGGCGTTCCAACTGTGGTTTATGGCTATTTTGCGGTGGTTTCGGTGGCGCCATTTTTTAAAGATAGCTTTGCTGCAATCGGCATCGATATTGCCTCAGAAAGCGCTTTGGCAGCTGGTTTTGTGATGGGTATCATGATTATTCCTTTTGTACTTTCTTTAACTGATGATGCATTAAATACCGTGCCAGAATATCTAAAAGATGGTGCCTTGGCCCTTGGCAGCACTAAATCAGAGATGGTTCGCAAAGTTGTATTATCTTCTGCAATGCCTAGCATTGTTGGTGCGGTTATCCTTGCTGTTTCGCGCGCAATCGGAGAAACCATGATTGTTACAATGGCGGCAGGTTTAGTGGCAAAAATGACCTTCAATCCGCTTGATTCTGTTACAACTGCAACGGCGCAAATTGTTACATTATTAGTTGGTGATCAAGAATTTGATAGCCCTAAAACCCTTGCAGCATTTGCTTTGGCGCTAGTTTTATTTGTGATTACATTAATTTTTAACGCGATTGCTTTGATAGTTATGAAGCGTTATTCACGACAAACTTAATTAAATTTTTACGCAGCACAAGCCGCGCCCCGCTTATCGGGGATCCCCAAGAGGAACCAAAATAATATATGCAAGATTTAATCAAAAAAAGCTTAAAAAAACGCTATAGACAAGAATCAATATTTAAGCTTTGCGGTGCCGCATCTATTGCTTTTGCGATGATTTTTTTGGTGGTATTTTTTGCGATGATTTTTGATAAGGGTCACAAGGCTTTTATCAATCACGAAATCACTTTAACAGTTGATTTATCTAAAGAATCAATCATCAAAAATTCTGAGTTAGAAAAAAAATATGATGAGCTGGCAAGTGTTGATTTGATTGATCAAATAGGTTATTCAAATTTAATCAAACAAGCAATTCGTGAAAAATTTTTTACAATAACTGATGCCAAAAAATTAAATAATTTATATGTGATTGTTAGCTCAATGGCTGATTTTTCTCTAAAAAATCAAATTGAACAAAAGCCTGATTTGATTGGCTCTAAAGCAAATTTGCAGTTTGGAGTTTCATCTAAAGTTGATGTATATTACAAGTATAAAATTGCTGATTCTTTTGATGTGGATGAAATTGTGTTATTGGATAATTTGCTACAAAATGGCGATATAAAATCAACTTTTAACTGGCAGTTTTTGCAATCAGCAGATTCTCGCGAGCCAGAATCTGCCGGCATTGCGGCTAGTTTGGCCGGATCTTTGCTTACCACTGCAATATTTTTGCTTTTTGCTTTTCCGGTTGGAGTGTTGTGTGCATTTTATCTTGAAGAATTTGCTAAAAAAAATCGCCTTACTGATTTAATTGAAATAAGTATAAATAATTTGGCGGCGATTCCGTCAATCATCTATGGTTTGCTTGGTCTCACGATATATCTACAATTTTTTCATTTGCCGCGCTCTTCGGCTTTGGTTGGTGGGATGACGCTTTTTATGTTGGTTTTGCCCGTGATTATTATTGCTACTCGCAACACGATTCGTGCTATTCCGCAATCAATTCGTGATGCCGCAATGGCGCTTGGTGCTTCTAAAATGCAGGTTACTTTGCATCATCTTTTGCCACTTTCAATCCCCGGAATCATGACAGGAACAATCCTCGCAATGTCTCGCGCTCTAGGTGAAACCGCGCCACTATTGATGATTGGTATGGTTGCTTTTATTGCTGATGTGCCGCAAAGTTTTTCTGAACCAGCAACGGTTTTGCCGGTGCAAATTTATTTATGGTCGGATAGCCCCGAAATTGGCTTTGCTGAAAAAACTGCGGCGGCAATTTTAGTTTTGCTAGCTATTTTAATCGCCTTTAATTTAGTGGCGATTATTCTGCGCAAAAAGTTTGAGAGAAAATGGTAGTAAATTGTGCTGAGAAGGTGTCCCAATAATTATGATATGGTTCTTATATCTCGCTATATTGTATAATAGTTGATCTATTTGATGCTGTAGCTGTTGGATTAGTTACAGATGTGCCAATCCTATCTGTTTCTGCTCTTGCTTCTTCTGTTGCCAATAAAGATGTTGCAGCTTCGGGCGTTCTGCGATTTGCAATAGCATCTTGGGTTATGAATTTAGTTTTTAACATTTCAGTCGTTGCTTTTACTGATTTTTCACTGAATCCATCAAACGATGCTTGTGAAAAATAGCTCCGAACACTTTCAATATTTGCCGGGCAAAGATTGATACCATTGAGTGCAAAATATTCTAAATCCCCCTTTCTATCAATAACAAATATAGATTCGGGGCTTCCATTAAAATGTTCTGTTAATATTTTTGATATTACTTCTATTTTATCTTTGGCCCCTGATTCATAAAGAAAGTTACCAATTACAACGCCTATATTGGTCTCATCAAGATTATACTTAAGATAGTTAGGGCTTTTGTCGCGCAAAGCTTGAGATCTTCTTCCAATTACAGCAATTCTAATGTGATTTTCAGAAGCCTCTATTAAACTTTGTAAAAATTGATGTTTTTGCTCAATTAAAGGTTCGTTTGCTAAGAGAAATCCGTCATTGATAATAAGAAAGCGTACCCCACCAACTCTTCTTAGATATGTAACAAAATCTTCCGCTACCTCCTTCATTTCTTCAAATCGTATTCGATTTACATCTTTTTCTTGTCTCGCTGCAATTTGCGGATCTATTGCATAAAGGTTATCCATTGTTTAAAAATTAAATTAATCTTTTGTTTGAGCTTCTAATAATTTAGAATAAAAATTCTTTTACAATTAAGTATTTTTTAAGAAAGATAGTCCCTAATAAATTACTATTGTTAATGCTTTAAATCAAAATTAATTTTTATAAATATGAAAAAATTTTTTACTTTAGTTGCTGTGGCAACAATTTATTCTGCAACTGTTTTTGCTCAAGATTCTAACAATAGCAACAAAGATTTGATGCCTAAAGAAAAGATACAAAAAGCCTCACCTGAACAAAAAGAGCGTATGGAGGACCGCAAAAAAAGAACAGAAAAAATGTCGTCAGAAAAAAAACAAAATATTGCAGAAAGAAAGGAAAAATTCAAAGCGCTTCCGCCAGAAAAACAAGAAGCAGCTAAATCTGAAATGAAAAGACATCGCGAAGAAATGAAAAAAATCACAGGTGAAGATTTTGGCGGTCATCATGATGAGCACAATCACGAAAATCACCATAACAAAAAGGATTCTGCAGCAAAATAAATTAAATATGTGCAAGAATTGCTATGCAAAATTGCAATTCTTGTGAATTTTTTATCGATTATTTTTCTCGCGTCACTATAAATTCTGCTAATTCTTGCAAAACTTTAGCTTTATCACCAAAAATCTTTAAATGACTAATTGCTTGTTCTTGAAGCATGATTAGTTGTTGTTTAGCGCTTTCAAGTCCTACAATATCAACGATGCTAGTATTTTCTTTGATTCTTTTTTGGTGAATTTCATCAATTTCAATTTTGCCAAAATTGATTCCTTTGTGATCAAGAATGTCGTCACGAATTTGAAATGCAAGGCCAATATCATGAGCATAATAACGCAAGGCCTGTCTTTCTGTTGCTGTTGCATGGCCTAAAACTGCGCCCATTTCGCAAGATGCCATAAATAATTCTCCAGTTTTTAGGCGATGCAAATTTGCCATTTGCTCTTTAGAGATTTTGTTGTTGAGGTTTTCTAAATCCATCATTTGTCCGCCAACCATGCCACGAAAGCCTGCGGCACGAGAAAGAATTTTTATCAACTCACAGCGAATTATTGGATCTTTGTGAGTTGCGTGATCGGATAAAATTTCAAAAGCGTAAGTCAGTAGAGCGTCTCCTGCTAGGATTGCGGTGGCTTCATCAAATTTTTTGTGAGAAGTTAGCTGGCCGCGACGCAAGTCATCATTATCCATTGCTGGCAAATCATCGTGAATTAACGAATAAACATGAACAAATTCGATTGCAGCAGCGGCATCAAGCACCGAAATTGCTGGTGTGCCAAATAATTCAGCGCAAATTAACAATAAAAATGGTCGAATTTTTTTGCCCTCAGAAAGAGCGCTGTAACGCATTGCTTCGACAATTTTTGATTCAGAAAAATTATCTGGCAATAAATCGAACATTTTTTTCTGAGTAAGAATGGCGCAGATTAATAGCGATTCTGATAGTGATTTTGTTAGCATAATAATTTATTAAAATTGTAACCAGCGCCATTTATTAAATGCGGCAAGTTTTATCGATAAATTTTAATTTTCTAAACCAGTTTATTTTTTATCCAAAACTTTTGCTAAATATTCGCCCGTGACTGATTTTTTGTTTCTAGCAACTTCTTCTGGTGTGCCTTCTGCCACGATATAGCCGCCTTTTTCGCCGCCGCACGGACCAACATCAATTACCCAATCGGCAGTTTTTAATACATCAAGATTATGCTCAATGGTTAAAATTGAATTTCCGGCATCAACTAATTTATGGAGAACTTTTAGTAGCTTGCTGATATCTTCAAAATGCAGGCCAGTTGTGGGCTCATCAAGTATATATAATGTATCTCCCGTTGCTTTTCGACTAAGCTCTTTGGCAAGTTTAATGCGTTGCGCTTCGCCGCCAGAAAGTGTCGTGGCGCTTTGTCCGATTTTAATGTAGCCTAATCCAACATTGCATAAAGCTTCAAATTTTTCATAAATGTGCGAGATGCTAGAGAAAAATTCTGCAGCTTCGTCGGCGTTCATTTCGAGAATATCGGAGATTGACTTGCCTTTGTATTTTACTTCTAAAGTCTCGCGGTTGTAGCGCTTGCCGTGACAAGAATCGCAGCGCACATAAACATCGGGCAAGAAGTGCATCTCGATTTTGATCATGCCATCGCCTTGGCAAGTTTCGCAACGGCCACCCTTTACATTAAAAGAAAAGCGTCCCACCTTATAGCCGCGCGTGCGTGATTCTGGAAGTGCGGTGTAAAGTTCGCGAATAAAAGTGAAAGCGCCAATATAAGTGCAGGGGTTAGAGCGAGGTGTTCTGCCGATTGGCGACTGATCGATCTCGATAATTTTATCGATGTGATGAAAGCCTTCGATGCTTTCATAGGGTCCCGGAATAACTTTGGCTTTGTTTATAATTCGATCCAGAGCTTTGTAAAGTGTGCGAATAATCAAACTTGATTTTCCTCCACCAGAAATTCCTGAAACGGCTGCAAACACCTTTAATGGCAGGTTTAGCGTGACATTTTTTAGATTGTTAGTTGTAGCATTTTTAAGTGTAATTGATTTTTTCCAATCAATTTTGCGGCGTTTTTTTGGTATTTCAATTTGCTTTTTGCCGCTTAAATATTGACCAGTAATACTTTTTGGATCAGCGATAACTTCGTGAGGCAATCCTTCAGCGATAATGTGTCCGCCATGAATACCGGCACCGGGGCCAATATCAATTAGATAATCAGAAGCGAGCATCATTTCTTCATCATGCTCAACCACAATCACAGAATTTCCTAGATCGCGCAGATCTTTTAGAGTGGCGATTAATTTATTATTATCGGATTGATGCAGGCCAATAGAAGGTTCATCTAGCACATATAAAACACCAGAAAGACCAGAGCCAATTTGTGAAGCTAAACGAATACGCTGCGCTTCACCACCAGAAAGGGTTCCGGCTTGTCTGTTAATTGTTAAATATTCCAATCCAACATTTTTCAAAAAGCCCAAACGGCGACGCAATTCTTTTAAAATGCGCTCTGCTATTTGTTGCTGGGTTTTAGTTAATTTATTATCGAGATTTTCAAACCAATCGCAAGAATTGGCAATAGACATGCGACAAACCTCGCCAATATTGAGTCCGGCGATTTTAACCGAAAGCGCTTGTTCGTTTAAACGATAGCCATTACAGCATTCGCAAGTTTTTAAGCTTTGATATTTTGCTAATTCATCGCGCAAAGATTCGCTTTCGCTATCAGCAAATTTTTTCTTGAGATTATTTATGATTCCTTCAAATGGCTTTTTAACCTTAAAAGACTTGAGTCCGTCTTCATAACGAATTTCAATTTCTTCATCTTTGGTGCCATAGAAAATTTTATCTTTTACATCTTGTGAAAGTTTTTTGAAAGGAACATCAAGACTAAAATCATATTTTTGCGATAAAGCTTGAATAATTTGCTGATAAAATTTTGCCGACATGCCTTGCCACAGCGAAATCGCACCTTGGCGCAGTGAAAGATTTTCATCTTCAATCACTAAATCTTCGCGAAAATAAACTTCGGTTCCTAATCCGTCGCAAGACTTGCAGGCGCCAAATGGCGAGTTGAAAGAGAAGAGGCGCGGTTCAATTTCAGGAATTGTAAATCCAGAAACTGGGCAAGAAAATTTTTCGCTAAAAATTAAAATCTCACCTTTTTGCACATTTTTTGATAAATCTTTGGCGGTGCTTTTGGATGTAGTTTTGCCAGCAGGTTTTTTTGCGGCAACAGCACTTCCTTCTGGAAGCTCAACAATCTCAATAAATAACAAGCCTTCAGAAAGTTTAACTGCGGTTTCAACTGAATCAGCAAGCCTGTTGCCAAGATCGTTAGCAACGACAATTCTATCAACTACAACTTCGATATCGTGTTTTTTATTTTTATCAAGTTGCGGCAAAATTGCGCTAAGATCGTGAATTTTTCCGTTAATTTTAATGCGTTGAAAGCCTTGTTTTCTAGCGCCCATCATTTCTTTGCGAAATTCACCTTTTTGCCCACGCACAATTGGCGCTAACAAATAAATTTTGGTGCCAATAGGCAAATCAAGGATGCGATCGACCATTTGCGAGGCCGATTGAATGGTGATTGCCTCTCCCGTAGCAGGAGAATAGGGCACTCCCACGCGCGAGAATAAAAGTCGCATATAATCGTAAATCTCGGTAACTGTTCCTACGGTAGAGCGCGGATTGTTAGAAGTGGTGCGCTGATCAATCGCAATTGCAGGCGAGAGGCCGCTGATTGATTCAATATCAGGCTTATCTTGCACATCAAGAAACTGGCGCGCATAAGATGAAAGGCTTTCAATGAAGCGTCTTTGACCTTCGGCATAAATTGTATCAAACACCAGAGAAGACTTGCCAGAGCCGCTCAAACCAGTAACAACAACCAGCTTATTTTTAGGAATTTCAATGCTGACATTTTTTAAATTATGTTCTTTAGCGCCAACAACTTTGATGAATTTTTCTTCCATTTTTTAATTATATTTTGGAGTTTAATGCTTCGACGCCGCGTCAAATAAGTTCCTGCGCGATATTTTATACCCAATGTATTAAACTACTATTGCGTTATATGCAACAAAAAACCCAGCTATTCCTAAGAATAACTGGGCCAGATCTGAGAAGCTGTCACTTCGAAAGTGACTTCATCCCTTATCGCTACGACACAGTAAGAACCGTCGCAGACAGAACTAATACCGCTAATGGAATAAATACCATAAAATAGTTTTCTTTGAAGGTTAATGATATTTGCAAAACACAAATATCCGCAATAAGGAATTTATCACCCGATTAGCCGCGAAGCCAATCAAGTGACGACTTTCCGACAATACACTAAAAGATTTTTAAAGACCTTTTAGTGTCTCATCCTTTATCTTTTTCAATTCAGAATCGGATAAAGGGATAAGACCTTTTTTGGCTAAATAGCCGCTAGTTCCAAGTGCATCTTTCGCAACGATTTCGCGGATGAATTGCTTCATTCCGGGAGCTAAATCGAGGTGATCGCCTTTATAATAAATAAACAACGGGCGCGACATTCCATACTTGCCGCTAAGAATATTGGCAAAAGATGGCTCGGTTAAATCAATATTTAAGCCTTGAATTGAGTTTTTATTTTCATCCAAAAAGCTAAAACCAAAAATTCCGATCGCGTCTTTATCGTTTTTCAATTTTTGAACAATTAGGTTATCATTTTCACCAGCTTCAATAAACTTGCCGTCTGAGCGTATTAAGTGGCATTGTTTTTTGCGGGCATCTTTATCGGGATAGGCTGCAGTGAATTCAGCAATGCTAACGCAGGCTTTTTCCATTGCCAATTCAACAAAAGCATCTCGCGTTCCTGATGTTGAGGGTGGGCCATAAACTCTGATTGCCTTAGCCGGAAGACTAGGACTAACATCGCTCCATTTTTGATAAGGATTGTTAATTAATTTGCCATTTTGTGGAATTTGTGCTGCCAAAGCTAAGAAAATTTGCTGCTTAGTTAAACTAAATTTTTGTCCACCAGTTGATACAGCTAAAACGATTCCATCGTAACCAATTTTAATTTCACCAATTTTTTTAACACCATTTTTTTTGCAATTTTCAGTTTCGCTTGCTTCAATTTTGCGTGATGCATCAGCAAAATCAGGAAAGCCAAAACCTACGCCACTACAAAATAGTTTAAAGCCGCCGCCAGTTCCAGTAGATTCAATAGTTGGAGTTTTGAATTTTTTATCGCGTCCGAATTTTTCGGCGATTGCAGAAGTAAATGGATAAACTGTTGAAGAGCCTACAACGCTAAGATGGTTGCGTGCAGCGCTTTCAAATGCTTTTGATTGTTGAGTGGTAGAAATTGCGATTAAAGAAGCTGTTAAGACAGCAGCAAGAGAGCATCGAGATTTTAAGGTCGCCATATATTTATAATATTTTTCTAAAAAGTTTAGCCCAAAATAAAGAACTGAATCGTTAGAAAAACAAGATCAGTTCTTTACGGAGGGCTAGTTTTTTTATGAAAAATCTGTAAAACTAGATGGTAAATCACTGAAATAAGGCGAACCTATTTTGTAGGTTGAGGGGATTATAGAAAGGTCGAAATAATAGTCAATATTTAATGCTATTTTTTGCTTTTGTGGGTGGTTGAAAAAGCTGGGGATTGACAGTTGGGTTGAGATGCTCTGCTGCTCAGACACCGCGCCCATCTGATTTAAGCAAGCGTAGCTTGCGATGGGACGCAGAACTCGCCTCAGAGCATCTCAACCCAACTGTCAATCCCCAGCTTTTTCAATTCTAATTTTTAGAAAAAAATTAGAGAAGTGCGCAAGAGGCTTTGTGTGCTCAGATTATTGTCGCAACTTTTTTAAAAACCCTCAAGAAAGGCTGAAGAGGCAGTTAGGTAATGCTCGAATGCGAGTTCCATTTTCATCGCAAGCTACGCTTGCTTTAAATCAGATGAAAAGGGTGTCTGAGCAGGCGAGTATTACCTAACTGGCTCTTTGGCCGAGTGCGAGAACTAAATAGTGGAAGGCTATTATTCATCATCAAGTCGTAGAGCCGCTAAAAACGCGCTTTGTGGGATTTCTACATTACCGATTTCACGCATTTTTTTCTTCCCTTTTTTCTGCTTGTCAAGAAGTTTGCGTTTGCGCGAAATATCACCGCCATAGCACTTGGCTGTAACATCTTTGCGCATTGCCGAAACAGTTTCGCGTGCAACAATTTTTCCACCAATCGCCGCTTGAATTGCGATATTGAACATTTGTTGCGGAATGAGTTCTTTCAACTTTTTACAAAGTGCTCTGCCGCGGCCTTCAGCGCGGGTTTTGTGAGTGATGATTGAAAGCGCGTCAACTGGTTCTGCATTGACTAAAATTGATAATTTAACTAAATCACTTTTCTCATAGCCATCCATCTGCCAATCAAAGCTGGCATAGCCGCGCGAGCATGATTTGAGGCGATCGTAGAAATCGTAGACAACTTCATTTAGGGGCAGGCGATAAACCACCATGGCGCGGTCTCCCACATAAGAAAGCTCTTTTTGGATGCCGCGTTTTACGGTGCATAATTCCAAAATTGAACCAAGATATTCATCTGGCGTCATAATGGTGGCCTTGATCCACGGCTCTTCCATAAAATCGATTTTTTGTGGATCAGGCATATCTGCGGGGCTGTGAACATACAACACATCTGCTTCGCGCTCTTCTTCACTTAAACCGCGGGTGCGCATTGAATGAATGCGATAAAGCACTGATGGAGCAGTGGTGATAAGGTCTAAATCAAATTCACGCTCTAATCTTTCGATAGCAATTTCGAGATGTAAAAGCCCGAGGAAACCACAGCGGAAGCCGTGCCCCAGCGCTGAAGAAGTTTCTGCTTCAAACTCAAAACTGGCATCATTTAAATGTAATTTTCCGAGTGCATCGCGGAATTTTTCAAAATCAGAGGCGTCGATTGGATAGATTCCACAAAAAACCACAGGCTTGTTCTGCCTAAAGCCTGTAAGTGGCGTGGCAGTATCGTTATTTGATAAAACGATTGTGTCGCCAACTTTGCAATCAGAAACTTGTTTGATTTGGCCATTGATAAATCCAACTTCGCCAGTGTGTAATTCATCACAAAAAACTTTTTTTGGCGTGAAGAATCCTACAGAATCAACGGTGTAAGTGGCATTTGCCGCCAACATTTTTATTTTTTGGCCTTTTTTAATCGAGC
Organism: Rickettsia typhi; assembly: GCA_945865905.1. Taxonomy (GTDB): domain Bacteria; phylum Pseudomonadota; class Alphaproteobacteria; order Rickettsiales; family UBA1997; genus CAMCFD01. The sequence continues at coordinate 529 of CAMBFC010000020.1, read as the reverse complement.
CATCGATCACACGAATAAGTACGATGACGCCTAGATAAGCATCATACCAGCTATCAACCAGCAATGCTTTAAAATCTCCAGCGGGGTTTCCTCTGGGGGCAGGAAGCCTTGTAACGATTGCCTCGAGCGTTTCTTTGATTCCTACGCCAGTTTTTGCTGAAACTAAAATTGCTTCTGAAGTATCGATTCCAATAACCTCTTCAATCTGCTTTTTTACTGCATCGGGATCAGATGCTGGTAAATCTATTTTATTTAAAACTGGAATAATTTCGTGGTTATTTTCAATTGCCTGATAAACATTGGCGAGGGTTTGCGCCTCAACGCCTTGAGTAGAATCAACCACCAAAATTGAACCTTCACAAGCAGCAAGTGAGCGACTCACCTCGTAAGCAAAATCAACATGCCCAGGGGTATCCATTAAATTTAAAATATAAGTTTTTCCATCATTCGCTTTATAATGTAAGCGCACGGTTTGGGCTTTAATCGTGATGCCGCGCTCTTTTTCAATATCCATTGAATCAAGAACTTG
>CAMBFC010000019.1 GCA_945865905.1 Rickettsia typhi | reverse complement strand
TTTTGAGCTGGATATGCGCAGAATATGGCTTCAAATGGTTAGAAATTGTGGAGATTGTGGAAAATAAAAGTGGTTTTTGTTTTTTAGTGGGTGGTTTTTGTTAATTTTTTTGGAATTTTTTTATGGATAAGGTTTTGCAACAGTCTCAGAATGACTTCGTGTTGGGTCTAATGCTCTTGCGGCATAAGCAAGAATTGGTTGCGATTCAATATTGATGTTGCAACATGCGGGAGAGGAGATTTTTTGCAACATTTCAAGCCTTTTTGCAGCATTTTTAAGGGAGAATTTTTCACTAAATTTGCCGAGTATATTAGTGGCCGAAGCCTTGCCTTCTCTATCTTGCAAATCTCGCATCTCTTCTGATTGTGACGAATCTCGCTGCGCATTTCGCGCCGCATTTTCTTCTAAAAATTTTGCCGCCTTCTCATCAAACCAGATCTCTTTCGGATCAACAGGCCCACCACCTTTAAACTGTTTTGACATTTGATTTTGAATTAATTGAATTTAAAAATTTTTTAAAGTCCTTTTTTTAGCGGCCCTTTGTTTTGCAAGAGAAAACTCTTCTGAATTGCGAGAAAGATTATCCATGATCGTCGCTTTTAAATTTTCGCTTAAGTATTATTTTTTGTTAAACATTTTTTTCCAAAAAAATTTCGACATGATATAAAAGTAGATAGCAGATTTTTAAATGGTATTTAAAAAATAAAAATACCTAATCCCCTTGAAACTCATCTCGCTAATACTTAAATAACCAGAACAATTCCAAAAATATTTACAATATACCATGACCAAAAAACAACAACACAATTTCGATGTAGAAGTAGGCAAAGTTCTGAACCTAATGATCAACTCGCTCTACACCAACAAAGATGTAGCCCTGCGCGAACTTATTTCTAACGCTGCTGATGCTTGCGATAAATTGCGCTATCTTGGCTCGCAAAACCACGACTTGCTGCAAGAAAACGAAGAACTAAAAATCTCGCTGCAAATCGACAAAGCAAAAAAACTGCTAATCATCAGCGACAATGGCATCGGCATGAATCGCGAAGAATTAATTCAAAACCTTGGCACCATTGCGCGCTCTGGCACTGAAAATTTCGTAAAATCACTTACGGGCGATAAGGCCAAAGATGTAAATTTAATCGGACAATTTGGCGTGGGCTTTTATTCTAGCTTTATGGTGGCAGACAAGGTGGTTGTAGTTTCGCGCAAATATGATTCGAGCGAAACTTGCCAGTGGGAATCTGATGGCAGCGCGAGTTTTAGCATTGGCGACGCCTCAGAGAATTTAGCACGCGGCACAAAAATTATTTTGCATTTGAAGGATGAAGCTGCTGATTTTCTCGATCGCTTTCACTTAAAACATGTGGTGCAGACCTACTCTGATCATGTTAATCTTAAGATCGAATTCATCCCCGATAATCTTGATGCTGGTGCAAAAGTTGAAGTTTTAAATTCTGGCGCCGCACTTTGGACATTACCCAAAGAAAGCATCTCGGCTGAGCAATATCAAGCCTTCTTCAAGCATGTCTCACACTTGCCCGGAGACCCATTCATGACAATTCACAATAAAGTTGAAGGCCTTGTCACTTACACTAACTTGCTATTCGTGCCCACAAGCAAGCCGTTCGACCTCTTTCATCCCGATCGCAAGCCATCGGTAAAACTTTATGTGAAAAAAGTTTTTATCAGTGAAGATTTAGATTTAGTGCCGGCTTGGATGCGCTTTCTGCGCGGCTTGGTCGATTCTGATGATTTGCCACTAAATATCAGCCGTGAAACTTTGCAGCATAATTTGGTGCTAGAAAAAATCAAAAAATCTGTCGTTAATAAAGTGCTCGCAGAGCTTAAGAAAAAAGCCTTGGAGAGCGAAGAAGAATATCAAAAATTCTGGAATAATTTTGGTGCAGTTTTAAAAGAGGGGCTTTGCGAATCTTCAGAATTTCGTGAAAAAATTCTCGAAATTTGCCGTTTTTATTCCTCAAAATCTCCCGATAAATTAATCTCGTTGGCAGAATATCTAGACCGCGCCAAAGCTGGCCAAGACAAGATTTTCTACCTTACCGGTGAAACAGTAGAAAAAATAAAATCGAGCCCACAATTAGAAATTTTTCTGCAAAAAGATATCGAGGTTTTATTTTTAACCGATGCAGTTGATGATTTTTGGATGACAGTCGCCCTGCCTTACAAAGAGAAGGATTTTCAATCGATCACGCGCTCTGATATTGAGCTTGATAAAATTGATAAAGCGCCATCAGAAAATCAAGAAGAAGCTGCGGAAGAGCCTAAAATCAAAGATGTAACCACTTCTGCCTTCGAAAATCTTACCAAATTTATGAAAGAAATTTTGGGTGAAAAAGTAAAAGATGTGCGCATTTCTAAAAAATTGACCGATAGCCCAGTCTGCTTGGCTGTAGATTCAATGTCGATGGATATTCGCATGGAACGCTATCTTCTCGATCAAAAACAAATTCTCAGCGGATCAGCAAAAATCCTAGAAATCAATCCAAGCAACGCAATCGTAAAAAATCTCAATGAAAAAATCATGAGCGACAATGGTCGTGAAGACGCGCAAGAAGCGGTGCGAACCTTGTTTGATTTGGCTTGTATAATCGAAGGTGAGCCGATTGATAACGCTAAAGATTTCTCTCGTAGAGTAGAAAAACTAATGCGCTAAACCCTACGCAGGTAAGCCTTATCCAAAATTGGCGCTACAACAAGTAAGCAGCATTATTCAACAACCAATTCTCTTCCGGCGCCAATTTTGCAATAGCCAAAAACTCTCGCGGCTTAATCTGAGCAGAAGGCTTATCACCACTAGCCTTATGCGGCTTAATCACAAATTTCATCCGCAATTTTTTAGCGCGATTTTTATTTTCAATAAAACGATCAGAAATTTCATTGAGCATTTTTTCTACAATAAAATTTTTATAACCAAGAGCTCGCGACATAGATATAGAAAAGCTCAATGAGGCATAATTAATAACTCTGCGCTTTTGATCTAGCCCCAAATGATGCGAAAAAACTTCATGCAAAAATTGCTCCATTTTTTCGATTTTTTTCTCATTAGTAAACCACTTATCCTCATAATATGAAAACAGCACCGAGCTATAATCCACGCCCTTCTTCTCCACTCCATGAACAGAAAGAATTTTGTTTTTTATATCATGATTATTTTTTTCAAAAACAATTGTCCATAAATTATTTTGCCGCACATATCTAACCAACATCATAAAGGCCGACTTATTATTAAGTTGATAAGCAGCCAGAATAATATCGGCCAAATCGCCATCTTCGGTAAAAAAATTATCGAAATTTTCTTTGTCTAAAACATATTTTATTAACCGCAAAGAATTGCGTGATTTATAATAAAGCATTTTTCTAAAAGCCCCATAATCATCATAACTTAAAATCAGTGGAAAGCCGCGCAGAATGGCCTTTATCAACGGATCGTAATAGTGATCGCCATTTTTAATTAACACATTTAATTCATCATAAATATAACGCAAAATCTTGTCTCTTTCTTTGTGATGCCCCTCAGCCAAAATGCTGCCATGAAACAACCCGCGCAAACATTCTAAAATATGATGATTATTGACTTTTTCATCATGCAAAATTTCATTTTTTATAATCTCAAAATCATTGTGATTTAGCTCAAAAACTTGCGACGATTGCTCATGCTCTATAATTGAAAAAATTGCAAATAATTTGGGATAATGCGTCATGTATTTTCTGTTGCGAATAATGGCGCGCAGCTCTTCTAGCGTTGCTAGAATATCTTTGCTAATCAATTGCCAAAGCCTTTGCAGCAGGTGTTGAATTTTTTTAAAAAATATTTTCATTGAGTTTTTTTATCATCTTTTGCTAATTCTAACAGATCATCAATCCTTATCAAATCTGCCTTAATTGCATCTTTATTTTTTGCTTGAGCAAATTTATCTTGCGCTAATTTTGCATATTTGCGAGTTTTTTCTTTATCACCAGTTAAAAAATTATATTCCGCTAAAGCCAATAAAGATCTGGCTTCATCGCCATTTTTATTGTAAGCGCTAGCAAATTCTCGATATAAAAAAGGATTCTCACTTTCAAAAACTTTTGCCTCTTTTAATCTTTTTAACGCAATATCAATTAGCGAATAATCATTGGTTGATAAAGTTAAAATTGCAAGAGCAAAAGAAATTTTTATCGATGCAGAATCACGCGGCTCTAGCAAACTTATCGCCTTGTTATAAGCAAGAACCGCGTTACTAATATCGCCAGATTCAAATAAAATTTGTGCTTTTAATTCATATAAAAATCCATCTTGACCATTTTTAGCAATCACTTCATCAAGCAATTTCAAGCCTTGCGGGCTTTTTCCTTTGCGATGCAAAGCAACCGCACGAACATATTTTGCAATATCATCATCGCGATTTTTATATTTTTTTAGCAAAAATTCTGGATCATCAATAAAGGCCTCAAGCTTTGCCAGCACTATATCCATCCGCGGTTGTAATTTTTTATTCCACTCTTTATCAGAAAATTTTATATGGGCAAAATTGCTTTGCAGATATTCGATTCTTTTTTTGCTAACAGGGTGAGTTAGTGCATATTCATCGATTTTTCCTTGATAACCGATCATTTCATGATTAAAAAATTCGAGCAATTCAACCAAACCATCTGCGGGATATTGCAGCTTGATGAGATACTTCGCCGCGTGACGATCCGCCGCCTCTTCTTGCCCACGAGTATATTTTAAAAATAATCTTTCTGCCGCTTGCGAACCACCAAGAAGTATCGCCTGCCCCGCATCTGGAGCGCCGCCAATCAAGGCGCCAATGCCTAGCAAATAGCTTAGCAACATCGTATTATTAGCATCTTTCATTTCTTCGGAAGAACGCGCAATATGGCCCGCCGCAATGTGCCCAGTTTCATGCGCGATTACGCCAATTAAGGCATCAGGCGTTTTATATTTGCGAATTAATCCGGTATTGATAAAAACATTTTGTCCACCACTAACAAAAGCGTTAATTTCCTCATCATTTACAATATAAATATTAATATTTTTTGCCTCAAGATTTGCCGCGGCAAAAATTGGATCGGCAATTTCGTGGAGGAATTTTTCAGTTTCGGCATCGCGAATCAATGAGGTAGAGGCTTGAGAAGAAATAGCAAAAAATAAGGCAAAAATTAAGGTGAGAAAAAATTTGGATTTTACAAAAATCTGTGTCATAAATTAATTTAGCGCTTTGATCAATATCAAACAACAATAATAGATGCTTTACAATATTCACGACAATACTTTTTCGCGCACCTTTAAACAACTGGTTTTTTGGCTCAGTCTTTTGGCAATGTTGGGGTTGGTGGCTTTTTTGTTTAAGGATGAAATAAAACTGCCACAACACCGCATCACGCTTGTAGTTGATCTTAAAAACAAAATCAATATTTGCACCCCAGATAATCCCAAAGAATTGCGCGAAAAAAAATTATATGAATTCTGATTTAATCACGAATTTTCTCGAAAAACTGCGCGCTGAAGAAGGTTTAGCACAAAATACAGTTTTATCTTATCGCAAAGATTTAGAATTATTTGCCGAATTTTTAAAAGGCGCCAAGCTGCTAACCGCAAGCCCCGATAACATAAAATCTTATCTGCATTTTCTTCACAAAAAAGATTTAAAATCATCTTCAATCGCGCGCAAAATTTCTTGTTTCAAAAATTTTTATAAATTTTTAGAAGATGATAAGCTAATAAAATCAAGCCCTACCACCAATTTAGAAGCTCCAAAAAAAGATTTTATTTTGCCTAAAGCGTTGAGCGAAGAAGAGATGTTTCAGCTATTAAATTTTGCCAATAAAGATGATTCTGAATTGGGCGTGAGAACGGCCTGCATGCTAGAGGTGCTTTATGCCGCAGGTTTGCGCGTTACAGAATTAGTATCGCTGCCAATTAGCACAATTCAAAAAGATGTGGTGGGATTAAAAAATTATTTGATTGTCAAAGGCAAAGGCAGCAAAGAAAGGATCGCTCCACTCAATAAATCCGCTATCGCAATCTTGTTGCGCTATTTAGATTTGCGCAAAAATTTGGGCTATGAAAAATCGCAGTGGTTATTTTTTGGGGGGAAAAATTCACGGCAAAAATTGGTAAAATCTAATGACTTAGCACAATCATCCACCTTATTCAAAAGTGATAAACACCTTACGCGCCAAGGCTTCCACGGCCTTCTAAAACAACTTGCAATTAAAACTGGGATCGATCCTGATCGCGTTCATCCCCATGTAATTCGCCACTCATTCGCAACGCATTTGCTCAATCATGGCGTGGATTTGCGGATTTTGCAAGAGCTGCTGGGGCATAGTGATATTTCTACCACACAAATCTACACCCACATCTTAGATTCAAAACTGAAGGAACTGGTTTTTAAACATCATCCTTTGGGCAAAAAATGAATGTTAATTTGAGAGAAAGTCTATGAGAAGCGACGCTACTCTAAGCCTCAGACACCGCGCTCATCTGATTTAAAGCAAGCGTAGCTTGCGATGAGGCGCAGAACTCGGGTCAGAGTAGCGTCGCTTCTCATAGACTTTCTCTCAAATTAACATCACTAAATTTCTTCACCAAAAACCCGCTGGTAGAACTCGCGCAGCACAGGTTTTTCTTCGTCGATCACCTTGTTGAAAAAACTCAATATAAAAGCTGTTTTTACCACGCCAAAAATCTCAATATTTCTGCCCCAAGAAATTAAAGTTCGCAACGAAATTAAGTTAGAAATATCGCCATTTTTAAAAGATTCACGCGTTAAATTAGCCAAGCGCACCATGGCTTGCGCTGTATTTTGGTGTAATTTTGAATTTAAAAATGATAGCTTTTTTAACAAAATTTCTACCTCATGTTTTTCATCCAAATAATTAAGCGCCGCCACGATATTCCAACGATCCATCTGCGCCTGATTAATTAAATTTGTGCCATGATAAATGCCAAGATCATCACCCGCACCTAAAGTGTTAGATGTTGCAAACAGCCTAAAATGCTGGCTCGGCGTGATAATTTCATTTTCTTCAAGCAAGGCAAATTTTCCATCTTCTTCCAATAATCTTTGAATCACAAATGAAACATCGGTGCGAATTGCATCATATTCATCAAACACCAGAGCCATGTTGTTTCTAAGCGCGAAGGGGATAATACCTTCTTTAAATTCAGTAACTTGTTTGCCATTTTTTAGCGTAATAATATCTTTTCCTACCAAATCTAGTCGCGTAATTTGCGAATCAAAATTTACTCGCAAGCAAGGCCAGTTAAGGCGTGCTGCCACTTGCTCAATATGCGTAGATTTTCCCGTTCCGTGCATTCCTTGAATCAGCACGCGCTGATTATAAGCAAACCCCGCAAGGATCGCGCGCGTTGTTCCCTCATCAAAAACATAGCTTAAATCAATTTTTGGAACATATTGGCTCGGCTCTGCAAAACCTTTAACCTCAAAGTCGCAGGTAATTCCAAAAACTTTTTTGCAATCGATTTTTATCATAAAAAATGGTTGGTAAAATTTTTTAACTTCTTAAATTCTCTAATTCTTTTATAAAATTCACAATTTTGTTAAGCGATAATTCTTGCCCACCATTAACAGTTTCAACCTTAAAATCAGCCAAAGCATAAATGGGATAGCGCTTACTGGCTAGATCCTCCAGCACCTCGCGTTTATTTTTATTGTTGAGCAACGGACGATTGGTTTTGCCGCCCAAGCGATGCAAAATCACCTCTAGCGGGGCCTCAAGCCAAATTACAATTGCTTTTTGTTGCAAAATTTCTCTGATTTCTTCATTCATAAAAGCGCCACCACCAAGCGACAATATTGCTTGCTCTTCACGCGCAACGATTTCTTCAATTACTTTTTTTTCAACTTCACGAAAATATTTTTCACCCTGAGCCGCAAAAATTTGTGTGATTGATTTTTTCTCGCGATCTTCAATTTCAAGATCAGAATCTACAAAATAATAGCCCAATTTTTCGGCAAGTTTTTTGCCCAGAGTTGTTTTACCAACACCCATCAGACCAATAATCGCAATGATTTTTCGAGATCGCAGAGATTTTGACATTAAATACTTGAAAAAATACTTATAGTTATTATATTGTAGATCATTCAAGCACTATAAATTAATTTTAAGGAGATTGCAATGTCAGACTTCATCCGTTCAAACAAATCTGCTGGTTCATCTTTCGCTTCAGCCGCTGCGGGCGTCTCTTATGATGCCGGCCTTCGTGCTTACATGCTTAAAGTTTATAATTTTATGGCAATCGCTCTTGGCATCTCTGGCGCCGTAGCCTTTGGTGTTTCTAGCTCTCCCGCTATAATGGGTGCAATTTTTGGCACGCCACTAGCATGGGTTGTTATGCTTGCCCCGCTTGGCTTCGTGATTTTTTTTGGCTATAAATTAAATTCACTTTCTGGCGAACAAGCTAAAACTTATTTGTGGATCTATTCTGCATTAATGGGCCTTTCACTTTCAACCATTTTCATCGCTTACACCAATGCCAGCATTGCTCGCGTGTTCTTCATCAGCGCTGCAACCTTCGGATCAATGAGCCTTTATGGTTATACCACTAAAAAAGATTTAACCGGCATGGGCTCATTCTTGTTCATGGGCTTAATTGGCTTGATCGTGGCTTCATTAGTTAACTTGTTTTTGAAGAGTTCTGCACTAGATTTTGCATTATCTGCAATTGGAGTCTTGATTTTTATAGGCCTTACCGCTTATGATACTCAAAAGATCAAACAATCTTATTACCGTTCTGCTGATAGCGAGATGACTTCAAAGCTTGCAGTTATGGGTGCGCTTAATCTTTATATGGATTTCATCAACTTGTTTATCATGATGTTGAGATTTTTTGGTGATCGCAAATAGTTTTAGATAGTTAAAAGTTTCCAACCCGCTATGGCGCAAGCTAAGGCGGGTTTATTATTCCTTGGTAGCTCAGTGGTAGAGCAAGTGACTGTTAATCACTTGGTCGGGGGTTCGAATCCCTCCCAAGGAGCCATCTTCTTATCTTAGAAGATTCGGCACAAACCATTCCACCCTAGTAAAATCAACATTCCGCAGCGGTTTTAGTCCTCAACAGTTCAATACAATCTATTGACATACTTGATTATTCTGGGGGTAAAAATATTTTCCACATTAATACAATTTTAATATTCACAAGGCTTTAAGTCCTACAAATGCTTAATCCATCCCAATCCACACATCTTATCAATAATCCAGGTAAATTGCTAACTATAGTATGTAGATAACAAAAAGAATTTCTGCAATCTTTGAAAGATGAAAAATAAACCAGAAATACTCAAAACTATAGCCTTAAATGTAAGGAAAGAAAGACTAAGTAAAAATCTTTCTCAAGAAGAACTGGCTGATTTAGCGCAAGTTCATCGCACCTATATTGGCATGATAGAAAGAGCAGAAAAAAATATTACAGTGGGGAATTTACAAAAAATAAGCATCGCCTTAAATGTTAATATCAAATCCTTATTCGATGCTTCCTGATCAAAGGCTAATAACTATTGAGAACAATGAAAAAATGATTAAGGAGTTAGTCAGAGACTTGATTATCAATCCGCGTATTTTAGCTCAGAGATGGTCTAAAATTACTCATCAAACCCCAAATCTTAAGATAGGGTATCCTGCACAACATTTAGCATCTTTAATCACTGGCATCAAAGGTAATGCAACCGCAGCTCGCGGAGATGATATTCTAGACGGAACAGAAGTAAAATCTTGCAGCAGGGTTGATCAGGTAGATAAATGCAAAAAATGCAAAAAAAACGTTTTGAGATCGGCAAATTCCTGCGAAAATTGTGGAAATTCGAAAATTACAAGAAATAATGACTCAAAATGGCTATTTACCATTAAAAACAAAAGCGATCTTGAGCTATTGCATAATTCTATACCAAGAATCTTATTTTTTATATCCGACTATCTTAACTTTGACTCTTCCGATTTTAATACAATTAGATTTCAAGCCTTCGAGATATGGCCCAAATCATCTAGACAATCTAATTTTTTAACGATTCTTAATAATTATTATAATAAAATATATCTGGAACATAAAAAAAATAATCCCAATAAAACACCTGCTCCCAAAAATTTCTGGCCCGAATCTTTTCAATTTTACATGTGTAATCCGATTAAAGTTTTCGAATGTATTGTGAAAAATAGCGATTCTCTTGATTCAACAATAAACATAACTCATTATATAAAACCAAATTCTGATAGAAAAGATCTGCCATCAGAGCCATTACCAAAAATTTTATTAAACAAAGAAGAAATCAAGCTTTTAAAAAGAAAATTCTCCAATATAGATGAGTTAGATTTTATCAGCGAAGAAATGAAGCAAGACCTGCCATTGAGAGACACAGATAAAATATCAGAGAATAAAAAAGCCTACATCAGAAGAGTATAGGATTCTGTTGGTACATCTTATATCTTTCTTTGATAGTGGACAAGTATTGGCTATCCATCTCTATTACAGTAAATTCTCTTTTTAAATCCAAACATCCAATCATGGTTGATCCGCTACCGGCAAATGGATCGAGAACCTTGTTGTTTTTGTTGCTACTAACATTTATAAGTCTTTTTATTAATTTTAGAGGTTTTTGCGTGGGATGAAATCTTTTTTCCTTATAGAAATCAATATCCGTCCACACATCAGTTATGGACATCTCTGCGTTAAAAGTTTGGGCCAATTGATCATATTCAATATCAAATTGTAAGATTTTTCTAAGCTTTTCCCATAAGATCCGCGTAGGAAACTGCTCGCAAATATTATCCCCTGAATATATGCTCCACATTCCACCCCCATTAGATTTAACACCAAGAGCCTCATTGATTTCTTTCGCTTTCAAACCTAGGCACTTCTGTTGCCTTCTTAATACATCCCTTAAAAATCTTTTATTGTCTTTGGTTAAGAATAATATACTTTCAGTAACGTTTGGGAACATTCTATAATTTTTTGTAGCCCTTCCCGCAATAGCCTTAATTCCCTTATCAATTATAATTTGCTGCCTTAATTCGAAACCAATACTTTGTAAATGAGGAACTAGCAAGGCAAGAGTTCTATAATATCCAAATAGATAGAAAGTTCCTCCATATCTTAAAGTTCTATATACCTCCTCTAACCATTGAATGGACCATTCAATATAATCCTTCTCCGTTCTCCATTTGTAATCCCATTTTTCATTGATTACCTTCCAATACGGAGGATCAGCTATTGTTAGATCAAAATAATTATCCGAGATTTTTTTTAATTCCTCTATACAGTCCCCGTGAATTATGGATGGTGGTTTTTTCATAGTGATAACTTTTTAAAATATTTACCTAATAATAAATATTAGTTTTTAGTATTCAATTTTGATCTTTCTCTTGTTACTATAAATCAAAATTAATGTCATTATTATAAAGTAATATTATTAACAATAATGTATGAATTTATTATTACAGCTATCTTCAGTATCAAGCTAAAACATTCTATCCCTTAACTACTCTAAAGATACAAATCACTATATTTCATATCTATTATCTACAAGATAGATACAAATTCACATTCTAACCCTGCATCATCACCCGAAAATCTCCAAATACTTCCCACACATATAAACCTGTCCATATTTCCCGCCGCCATCCTTCAACACCCCCATCTCTACAAAATCATGAATCAAATTATTCGCAGAAGTATTTTCCACATCAACACACGCTCAATATTAACTAGGCTTTAATCCATACAATGTTAATCCCTCCCAAGAGCCACCTCTTCTGCACCACCCCTAACAAGCCGCCAACTTCTCCGAAACATAATGATTCAAACTAACCCTCTGCTCCAAAGCCCTCACAGCAAGATCTCTATGCTTATCTGGCGAAATACGAACCACAAATTTGCCGCTATAGATTTTTGTAGAAAGTGGCTCGGGCACCTCTTCACTATTTTTTTTCATATCATTCACAACGCCAGACACTAATTTGGTTATCCCCTTCAAAGCCTTATCAATATCTTTATCAAGATAGGAAAGGCTCGGAAATTCAGCGCATAGTCCAACATGCTCTTTATCTTCTTGCGACCAAATAATTCTATATGTGTAAAATTCACTTTTATTATTTTTCATTTTTTTCCTCCTTTAATTTATTAATCGCCACTAACACTTGTTTCACCTGATAAAATTTAGCCTCTTTACCGCTTTTTTGAATATTGATTCTAGGATCTCCATGCCAAGGGGTTTTATATATCATGTGACTAGTGCCATTTTGCCTAGGCTTACCAAAATAATGATCACAAATCTTAACTAAATCTTTAAACTTTATCCCTTTTTGCTTTTGCTGCATCAAAGCAACTAGATCGTCTATCTGCGTCATAAAATTGTAATGTATTGTGGTGATTACTTACTTGAACACATAATAAGTTAGTACTATTGGCAGTACTATGTCAAGCACTAAATTTTAGAATGAGGCTCTGCACGGTATTGCAATTCTATGATCTGGAATTAAAAATAGTTGAAAATAGGTACATTGCATAATGGGCTATGGCAATCTTGATAAGATCGGGAATATTGATTTCATCATTATGCATAAATTTAATATTCTTATTTTTTGGTTTTTTATTACTTAATTGACAATTTCTTTATAAATTTACATCATAGCGAGAAACCAATAGAAATTAAGAGACTGTTGCAAAACCTTATCCATAAAAAAATTCCAAAAAAATTAACAAAAACCACCCACTAAAAAACAAAAACCACTTTTATTTTCCACAATCTCCACAATTTCTAACCATTTGAAGCCATATTCTGCGCATATCCAGCTCAA
>CAMBFC010000018.1 GCA_945865905.1 Rickettsia typhi | reverse complement strand
TTTGAGCTGGATATGCGCAGAATATGGCTTCAAATGGTTAGAAATTGTGGAGATTGTGGAAAATAAAAGTGGTTTTTGTTTTTTAGTGGGTGGTTTTTGTTAATTTTTTTGGAATTTTTTTATGGATAAGGTTTTGCAACAGTCTCATAGATTCTAATTCTGCTTAAAAAATTCGCAAAAAAAGAGATCTTGTCGTATTTTTCTTTTAAAAACTAAACTCAAGCTCTTCAGCCTTTCTTGAGATTTGTTTATGGTGTGTTTATGTAATTTGATAAGGTCTGGTAAAAACTTAATGTGGTAGTTTTTATTCCAAAAAAGTTGTATCAATAATGTGAGAGAATAAACCTCTAACGCGTCTTCTATTTTTTTCTAAGAAAAAAATAGAATTGAAAAAGATGGGGATTGTGGCTTTGGTGGAGAGGCTCTGAGGCGAGTTCTGCGCTTCATCGCAAGCTACGCTTGCTTAAATCAGATGAACGCGGTGTCTGAGCAGCAGAGCCTCTCCACCAAAGCCACAATCCCCATCTTTTTCAATCACCACACAATATTATCTAAAAAATCCCCAAATCTTTTTTGCAATAGCAAGACTAATCCCATCTACTCGCATAAGGTCATCCACCGTTGCAGATTTTATTTTATCCATCGATCCAAAGTGATTGAGTAATGTTTTTTTTCGTTTAGCGCCAATATTAGAAACTTCATCCAGCGCTGATTTTGTCAAAGATTTTCCACGCTTAGCGCGATGCGTTGTGATTGCAAAACGGTGAGCCTCATCCCTTAGGCGCTGTAGGTAATACATTAATTTATGCGTCTTTGGCAAAGTAAAACTTTCGTGATCAATTTGATGGAAATATTCTTCACCAGCATTGCGATTGGGGCCTTTGGATATGCAGATGAAAGGTGGGTTTATTTTTAGTTCATCAAAAACACTTTTTGCTGCACTTAGCTGTCCCAAACCACCATCAATAATAATTAAATCGGGCATGATTGGTGCGTTAGAATCTTTATCAGAACTACTTTTATTTTTATCCAGCACCTTACTGCCATCTCCTTCAACAGCATCACTGTCTTTTTTAAAAGAGCGAAATCTGCGCCGCAAAACTTCACGCAACATTGCAGTATCATCTTTATTTTGCAACTCTTCCAACTCTAAATTATATTTGCGATAACCACTTTTTATAAACCCATCTGGACCAGCGCAAATCAAGACTCCAACCGCAAATTTTCCACTAATATGACTATTATCATAAACCTCAATTCTGTCAGGTATATCTGACAAATTAAAAAGTGTTTTTAGCTCTAATAATAATTCTTTCTCATTAAAATTTTCTTCAATTTTGCGTTGCAAAACTTGCTTTGCAATATACTCCAAATCCTTCACCAGCTTGAATTTATCACCTTGTTGCGGAATTTTTATCACAACTTTTTTACCCGCTAATTTACTTAAAAAATCTTCCATCAAAGCATGCTCATCAATCTCTAAATTCAAAAATAATTCTTCTGGTGGCTCTTGATTTAAATAAAATTGCCCCAAAAATTTCTCCAATAATTCCGCCTCACTAATACCCTCCTCAACCTTATAAAAATAAGGCTTCGAGCCATAATTATTGCCGCCACGATAAAATGAAACATAAATACAATATTGATCATTTTGTGCCACCAAATTAATCACATCCTTGTCAATTATATCCGACAGATTCACATTTTGTTTTGCTTGAATTGATGACAAAGACCTAATCTGATTGCGCACCACCGCCGCTTTCTCAAAATCCAAAGCCTCACTAAATTTTTGCATTTTGTCAGATAAAACTGACTGTATTTGTGAAGATTTTCCACTCAAAAAATCAACCGCCATATTAATTGATGCAGCATAATCATCTTGCGAAATCAGCTCTACACAAGGCGCTGAGCACTTTTTAATTTGATATTCTAAGCAAGGTCTTGTGCGAGATTTAAATTCAGAATCAGAGCAAGATCGTAGCAAAAAACTTTTTTTCAAAACATCGATCACGCGATTAACATCATCGCCCGAGGCAAAGGGGCCAAAATAAAAACTATCATTATTTTTAATGCCGCGATGCTTGCGAATACCGCCAAATCGGTGTTTTTTATCAAGTGCAATTAGTGCAAAAGTTTTATCATCGCGCAGCAAAATATTATAACGCGGCGCCAGTTTTTTGATGAGATTGTGTTCTAGCAGCAAGGCCTCAAGCTCATTTTCGGTTTGTGTAAATTCAAGATCGCGCGCCAAAAACATCATATGGGCAATGCGCGCCGAAAGTCTTTCTACGGCCACATAGTTCAACAACCTTTTGCGCAGATTTTTTGCTTTTCCAACATAAAGAACAGCGCCATCTTCTCCAAGAAAGCGATAGACCCCGCTGTTTGGTGGCGCTTTATTAATTAAGTCTTTAATTTTATCCTGTATCATGTAATTTAATAAAATAAAACACGGTCATAACTAAAATTCTATTCTTAATTTAAAAATGGTCATCAAAAAAGATCAGCTCGAAGAAATAAATCTGTTGCGCCAGCAAAAATCAACCACTCTGCGCCCAGTATCGCCAGAGCTTGAAGAGGCTCTCTATACTCCGTTTGAGGTGTTAGATCACGGTTTTATTCGCGTTATAGATTACATGGGAAACGACGCGGCAGTAGTGCAGGCGGCCCGCGTATCTTATGGATCAGGCACCAAAAAAATTAATGCCGATAAGGGTCTAATCAATTATCTCATGGCTCACCGCCATACTACGCCATTTGAAATGTGTGAAATCAAATTTCACATTAAGTTGCCAATTTTTATTGCGCGCCAATGGATTCGCCATCGCACAGCATCAATCAATGAATATTCTGCGCGCTATTCAATCATGGAAGATGAATTTTATATCCCTCGTCCCGAGCATTTAGCGGCGCAATCAAAAATCAACCACCAAGGTCGTGATGAAGCCCGCCAATTAAGCGCTGCTGAGCAAAAGCAAGTGCTAGAGCTTCTCAAAAAAGATGCCGCCAACGCTTATGGGCACTATCTCGAGATGATCAATCAAGATGCTAATGGCAATATTGTTGATGAATCAAAAGATGGCCTCGCACGAGAGCTGGCGCGGATGAATCTGCCAATCAATTGTTACACGCAATGGTATTGGAAAATTGATCTGCATAATTTGCTAAATTTCCTCTATCTGCGCTCTGATAGCCACGCGCAATATGAAATTCGTGCTTATGCTGATATAATGCTTGATCTAGTGCAAAAATGGGTGCCACACTGCTTTGAAGCCTTCATGAAGCATCGCAAAGATGGCAAAGAAGTTTCGGGCGCAGCACTAGAGGTGATCAAAAAATTAGTAAAAGGCGATAAAATCGATCAAGAAAATTCAGGCCTCAGCACTAGAGAATGGGGCGAGTTGATGAATTTACTAGAAACAAAATAACTGGTGCAAATTTATAGTGGCCGACCAGCGCTTGCGTAAGCGAAGCGAAAGCACGCCATCCCCCTTGGGGGATTTTTAGGGGTTATAAAAAAATAGTGGCCGACCAGCGCTTGCGTAAGCGAAGCGAAAGCACGCCATCCCCCTTGGGGGATTTAGGGGGTTTTAATAAATCAAGGAGAAAAAATGGGCAGAATTTGGGAATTGGTCTTAATCTTAGTAATCGTTTTCATCTTTTTTGGCGCTGGCAAATTGCCTAATGTGATGGGCGATATTGGCAAATCAATTCGCAATTTCAAAGATGGCTTAAAAGGTGAAAAAAAACCTGAGCTAGAAGATAAAGAAGAGAAAAAATAAATGGATCAAAAAAAAGTTATCGCAACCGACGCAATTGAAGGTGTAGTCAATAGTTCATCCTCCGATCGCCTGCCAATAGCTGATTTAATGGCAGCGATGGAAGGCGTTGGCTTTGGCTTGGCAGTAATGATTTTTGCTTTTGGTATTCTTATTCCATTGCCGCCGCCATTTCCTAGTCTCATCTCAATACCATTAGTGATTTTTTCTTGGCAAATGATGGTTGGTTTTAAATCTCCAAAATTGCCCAATAGATTTGCCAAGCTTACCGTTAAAAGATCTACCCTTGCAACTTTGGTGCGCAAATCTTCGCCATATATTAAAAGGGTTGAAAGCATTTTGCGTCCGCGTTTTTATTTTATGACCAAGCCTTTTGCAGAGAGAGTCGTGGGCTTTTTTGTCTTCACTTTTTCTGCCTTTATTTTATTGCCGATGCCACTTTCTAACTTTATTCCCGGCTTTGGCATTCTAATAATTGCTTTTGGATTACTTGGAAAAGATGGTTTAGCGGTGATTTTGGGTATAATTGTAGGTTTAATTGGAATGGCAGTCTCAATCGCTGCAGTTATTCTAGGAGTCGAGGCAATGCATTATATTAAAGATTGGTTATTTTAAATAAATTAATAATTGCTTGACTAAAGCAAGAATCTTTGTTATTATAAAGCGCAGTTTCCTCAATTGAACAATTAATTGGGAGGAAACATCTCCATTACCTTATTTCTAGATAGTTTTTCCAAATCATTTTATAGATAAATCAATTTTTCTGAGCAAATTAGCGCATTTTAGTTTCTCAAATTTCTTCATAATATATCAATCAATCTTTTTTAAATGTCCTCTACTCTTACACTTCGCTACGGCGCTCCTAATGAAACGCAGCCAGCACAAGCTTCTGCACCAGTTAATACGGTCGATGCAAATCAAGAGCCAGCTCAAGCGGCTGTAGAGCAAAAAGTTTCAACTTCAGTAGCTTCATCCACCAATAATAATCAACAACGCAATTTTCCAGTGAGAAATTTAATTAGCAGACGCGGTTCAGACCGCTCAGATTCACGCGGTTCAGATCGTGAAGATCGTTTCGATTCTAGATCCGATTCTCGTTCAGAGCGTTCAGATCGTCCAGAACGCGAACGCTCAGAAAGACCAGAGCGCTCAGAACGCAGCTCTGATCGTGATCGCGGTGGCTTTGATTCGCGCGGTTCAGACCGCGGCGATCGCAATAGTTCACGCGGCTCAGATTCTCGTAATTCAGATTCTCGCCATAATCAAGATTCTCGCAATGATGATTCGCGCAATAATAACGGCTCTGATGATGAAGATTATAGCGGCGAAGCCAAGTCAGTTGGTGAAAATGGTAAAATTCTTGAACTAAAAAGCTTAAAGTCAAAGCCAGTTGAAGCCTTGGTAGAAGTGGCTCGCGAGAATGGTCTCGATAATATAGGAGATTTTGGTCGCCAAGATATTATCTATCATATCTTGAAAAATTTCTCTGATCAGCATCCTGAAAATATCATTGTTGGTGAAGGCGTTCTTGAAACTCTTCCAGATGGATTTGGATTTTTGCGCGCGCCAGAAACCAATTATTTCCCCGGATCTGATGATATTTATGTTTCGCCAAGCCAAATTAAAAGATTCGGTTTGCGCACTGGTGATACGGTTAAAGGTCAAATTCGTGCGCCAAAAAAAGGTGAGCGCTATTTTGCTTTGCTACGAGTTAGCGAAGTCAACTTTGACACGGCAGATAAAATTAGAAATCGTGTTTTATTCGATGATTTAACTCCGCTTTATCCACAAAAAAAGTTACATTTGGAAGAAATTGCGCCAATTAATGGTGATATTTCTACTCGCGTGATTGATATGATTTCGCCAATGGGTAAAGGTCAGCGCGCCTTGATTGTTGCTCCTCCACGCACAGGTAAAACTTCTTTGATGCAAAATATTGCCCATGCAATTGCTAGCAATCATCCAGAAGTTGTGCTGCTTGTATTGTTAATTGATGAGCGTCCAGAAGAAGTGACCGACATGCTTCGCTCTGTTAAAGGTGAAGTTGTAAGTTCAACTTTTGATGAGCCGGCAATTCGCCATGTGCAACTTGCCGAAATGGTCATCGAAAAAGCGAAACGCTTGGTTGAAGCGAAAAAAGATGTAGTGATTTTGTTAGATTCAATCACTCGTTTGGCACGCGCTTATAACACTGTGATTCCTTCATCAGGCAAGGTTCTTACTGGTGGCGTAGATTCAAACGCATTGCAAAAACCGAAAAGATTTTTTGGTGCGGCAAGAAATATTGAAGAAGGTGGATCACTTACAATCATTGCTACGGCGTTGGTTGATACTGGTTCAAAAATGGATGAAGTTATTTTTGAAGAATTTAAAGGAACAGGTAACTCAGAAGTTATTTTGGATCGTAAAATTTCTGATAAGAGAATCTTCCCAGCTATTGATATCACTAAATCGGGAACGCGTAAAGAAGAGTTGTTGGTTGAGCGCGCGACGCTTTCAAAAACTTGGATGTTGCGCAGAATTGTCAACTCGATGAGTTCGGTTGAAGCGATGGAATTTTTGTTGAATAAGATTGAGCATTCAAAGAGCAATGAAGAGTTTTTCAAATCGATGAATTCTTAGTTTAGAAATTTAATTTATTAAATAAAAAAGCCTTTGGTTTAATTGCCAAAGGCTTTTTTTATGTTCGCAAGATTGTTTTGCTAACGCTGTTTTGTGCTTTGAATATCCTGTTCTGATGTTCTTGAATTGGCTTAGCGATATTTTTTAAAAAGAATTAACATTTTAACATTTAACATTTAGCATTTAGTTAGGTGTTTTTAATTCTTAGTCATTAAATGTTTAAAAAATTTTTTCAAATCATAACATTAATATTTATAACCTCTTGCGCTAGCAACTTGCATGAGTTGGCGCAAGTTGAGAATGGCTTGAAGTTGGATAATTTTTATAGTTCTTATTTGGCTCTCGAATATCTCGAATATTCGCGCAGCCTTGGTAACGCTGGCAATTGGCATGATTCAGAATATTTTGCCAAAAAAGGATTAGATGCCTCTCGTGGATATTTTGTTGTGCCAGAAAGCCCAATTGATTGGAGGGGTGCGCCACTTGAAAGAGAAGATGCAATTGCTGCGCAAAAAAGACTCGAAAATATCTCAACTTACGAAGTAAAAAAAATTCTGCCAATTCAAATGGCACATCTAACTTTTCTTTATGATTGCTGGATTAGTAAGGATTCAAAGCCTGTTTTTCGTTCTGGAGAATTATCAAAATGTAAAACTAGATTTTATAAATTGCTTGATGAAATTGAAGTTTATGTTGATGATTTACACAAAGATCGCAGGCCAAAAACAATCATAATAGAGCCAGATTTTGAGCGCTTTGAAATTCTTTTTGATCTCGATGTTTTTAAGTTAAATGATAAGGCTAATAAAAAGTTAATTGAGGTGATAAAATATTTGTTCACTTTAAATGGTGATTATAGCCTGATGTTGGTTGGAAATACTGATCGCTCGGGCAATAAATTGTATAATGAAAATCTTGCATTAAAGCGCGTTGAAGTGATTCGCAACTATCTTTTGCAAAATGGCGTGGCAAAAGATTTGATTGAAACACGATCTTTTGGCGAGGATTTTCCAGATATTATTACGCAAAAAGGTGTGCAGCAGCAATCAAACCGAGCGGTAGGAATTTATATTTTGAAGGGAGGCGGATCTTTTGCGCCTTATCCATTGCCATTAATAATGAACGATGTTTATAAGGATGAAATTGTGAAGGCTCGTGATGCAAGGGGCTTGAAGTAATCTGTTGATTTTATTTGTTTTTGATGGTAAAACCTTGTGGCTGTAAGTTGTAGCATTCTTCGAATTTATTTTATAATTTAAAAATGATGGTAAAAATTAAAAATATTAAAGCGCGTGAAGTTCTTGATTCTCGTGGATTTCCTACTATTGAAGCGGAAGTTTTTCTTGATAACGGTATCATGGCTTCAGCGATTGTTCCTTCTGGCGCATCAACGGGAAGCCTAGAGGCGTGCGAGTTGCGCGATGGTGATGTTTCTCGTTATCTCGGAAAAGGCGTGTTAAATGCAGTAGCAAATGTGCGTGATAAAATTGCGCCAGCCCTTGTCGGGTTTGATCCCGCAAAGCAGAGAGAAATTGATAATTTGATGATTGATCTTGACGGATCTACTAACAAATCCAATCTTGGTGCCAATGCAATTCTTGCTGTTTCACTGGCTTGTGCAAAGGCTGCGGCTGCTGCGCGCGGCGTTCCACTTTATCAATATATTGGTTCGGAAAATTCTTGTTTAATGCCGGTTCCGATGATGAATATTATCAATGGTGGCAAGCATGCTGATAATGCAATCGATATCCAAGAATTTATGATTATGCCCTTTGCTGCTACCTCGGTGAGGCATGCAATTCAAATGGGCGCGGAGATTTTTCATCATCTAAAATCGCTGCTAAAAAAAGATGGGCATAACACAAATGTTGGCGATGAAGGTGGATTTGCTCCTAATTTTGGTGATGCTAGACAAGCTTTAGATTATATTTCTCGTGCCACTGAAAAAGCTGGATATAAATTAGGAAGCGATGTTAAGCTCGCTCTAGACGCGGCTTCAACCGAGTTTTATAAAAATCATAAATATCATTTAGAAGGCGAAAATAAAATTCTCGACAGTGATCAGCTGATCAAATATTATGAAAATTTGGTTAATAATTATCCGATTTTTTCAATTGAAGATGCGTTGGCAGAAGATGATTATGCTGGTTGGAAAAACATCACCAAGGCTCTTGGCTCTAAGATTCAATTAGTTGGTGATGATCTTTTTGTTACTAATCCAAAAATTTTGCAAAAAGGGATTGATGATAAAATGGCGAATTCGATATTGATTAAAGTTAATCAGATCGGCACTTTGAGTGAAACTTTGGATGCGATTAATTTGGCGAAGAAAAATAATTACCGCGCTGTGATTTCGCATCGTTCTGGTGAAACTGAGGATTCTACAATTGCGCATATTGCGGTGGCGACTAATGCTGGGCAAATTAAGACTGGGTCTTTGTGTAGATCGGATCGGATTGCGAAATATAATGAGTTGATTCGGATTGAGGAGTCGCTTGGGTCTAGGGCTCGATATGGGTTGGTGGTTTAGTTTTTTTGCTAGCTTGTTTTGAGGATTGCGCTTTCACGATTTTTTTTAGATCTTGCTGCTACGATAAATAACCTACTGCTGATTAACTAGGCAGAGGGTCTGCTGCTCAGACACCGCAACTATCTGATTTAAGCGAGCGTAGCTCGCGATAGTTGCAGAACTCGCCTCAGACCCCCTGCCTAGTTAATCAGCAGTAGGTTATTTATCTGCCACGAATGATAACTTTTTGTTTGCTTGCTGCATTTAAAAACTTTGCACATACTTGATTTATCGTGAAAGTACAAACCAAACATAACCCATCCAAAAACAAAGCCAAATGAAAACACTAATTCTAATCAACGAAGATTTTCACGAAATGATTTTGGGCCAAAATACTACTTTGGCCTATATCCTTGCTGCTGTTGATTTGAGGCATGATGTTTATATTCACAAAATTGCTGCAGAAGGTTTTTTTTCTGGTGAAGAGGTTGCTGCGATAAATCTTAATTTTGAGAAAAATAGTGATTTGGTGCAAAAGTATAAAGAGCTAAATAGTCTTGCCTTGACTGATTCGCGCAAAATTTCTGTGAGAGATTTTTGTCAGATAAATTTTGCAGAAAGTAAGATAAAAATTACAGATGTAGAATATATAATACAGCGCCTAGAGCCAATGAAGCTGCCATTTCCGCCGCTTGGAGAGATTGATATCAAAGAATATTTGCAAAAATTACAAGATATTTTTCCGGATAAAAAATTTAATAATCCGAGCAATTGTTATGATGATAAAGAGCTGCCTTTGGTGCTGAGCGAAGATTATAAAAATCTTGCGACACCAACAATTATTGCTGAATTATTTGTTGATGATTTCTTTGCGGCATCTGGCGCGGAAGATGTGATGCGCAAAAATTCCTCCATAACAAAAAATAATTTTCCCACAATAAAAAATCTTTGCGAAGTTTTTCAAACTAACAAAATTGTTATCAAGCCACAAAATTCTGCTCAAGGATTTGGTGTTTTTGCAATTGAATTTGTTCAAGATAGTGATGATTTGCAAAAAATTCAAGAGCAAGGTTTTTTGCCGCAGCAATCCTTTAAAATCAAGGATAAACTCGCTCAAGATGAATTTAGAAAAATCGTTGAAATTTTATGTTTTTGGCAGTTTTTAAAAACACAAAATAATAATTCTAACATTTGCCTTAAAAATTTTGCACCAGAAGCAATCAAAAATGGTGCGATTTCTCTTTATGGCAAAAAAATATTAATACAGCCTTTCCTTGTGGGAGTAGTCTTGGGAGATGTTCGTATTAATCTTGCAAAAAATAAAAGTGATAATTTTGTAGTTGTTGGCAGCGTTTTTCGCAAAAATATAAATCAAAATAATGGTGATTTTATTACAGGAATAACATCTGGTCACGCTAGAGCGGTAAGGGTTGAAGATGTTATCGCTATTGATGAAGAGAAAAATCTAATCAGCAAAATTAATTTTGTTTTAGATAAATTAAATAATGATCTGGCGTTAAAAACAAAATACAAAAACTGCCTTGAGCTTGGTTGTGATTTTCTTCTAAAAGGTGATAAAAAAGAAGTATTTTTAGGTGAGGTGAATCACTATTGTCCTGCTCTGGTGCCTTTTAGTGAAGTTTTGGAATGGCAAGCAAAAAATTTAAGTTTTTATCAGAAAATAAATGGAATTAGGGTTTCGTATGATGGTGGGCTTGGGGTTGTGAAGGAAATTATTGCTTGATCATAAATTGCAGCTGAACAAACCAAGTGAGGACTTGTTCAGATCGCTACTTTTTTAAGAGAAGATAGCAAAAGTAATTGCTTCCAGCATTCTGCAAAATAGTATCAGTTTTTTAATTTTATAACTAGTAATTATGGATAATATAAGCGTAGCACAATTTCTTGAAACTATTAAAGATCTTTCCATTTCCAAAGAAGCAATTTATGAAAGAGCTAAGTCATATTTTAAATCTAACTCAGAAATAACAAGGAGTGATCTTTTGCGGGTTGCTTCGAATCCTCATAGGCACGAAATATTCAAAGGATATTTGAATTCTAATAACAAAATACCAAAAGAAAATTTTGATATTATCTTCGTTGGTTTGAAGCGTACATCTGAACCTCTGAAGTCTGAAATACATAAGTTAATAGTTGAGTCATATTGCAAACCTGAGATTGATATAAGTGCAGAGTATTTTAGAAAGATTTCTAGTTATTTGGATTCAGAGACTAATCTGCTTATAGCCCAGTCATATTTATCGCACAAGAAGATAAGCGCAGAAGGTTATAAATATATGCTTCAATATGTTCCGGAGCAAGAAAGGTCTGCAAGGGCTGCAGAATATCTTCTATCTAATCTAACAATAGAAGCAGAACATTATAAAGATATTCTTTATAATGTTCTGGAGGAAGGAAGGTCTGAAATGGCTCAATTATATATTAAATCTAATCCAGAAATAAGCGCAAAAGATTTTGGAGAAATTCTCTATCATGTTAGTGAAAAACCAAGGTTTGAAATGGCTCAATCATATATTACATCTCATTCAGAAATAAGCGCAGAAGATTTTGGAGGAATTCTCTATCGTGTTGATCCAAAATTAAAGTCCGAAATGGCTGAATCATATATTAAATCTCATCCAGAAATAAGCGCAAAAGAGTTTAGAATTTTTATGGATCAGGTTAATGGTCTAGATCCAAAGCTTCAAATGGCCAAATCGTATATTAAATTTAATACGAAAATTACCGTAGAGGATGTTAACGCGATTCTCCTGACTATGAACGCGAATCAAGAAACAACAAACGAGATAGCTACATTATTTGCCACATCTCACGCAGACATTAATCTAGATAAATATCTTTCAGAATATTTGAAAGATACGAACATCGATAAGGATAAAAAAACATCTTTGCTGGGATTTTTTATTATTCATTATCAGGATAAAATTACAGAAAGCACTTGGGCGGATTTACGCAATAATAAATCTGGATTAGAAATTGATTTGGACGTCTATCGCAAGCTATTTGATATGGCTACGCAAAATACCACAATGGTGGTAAAAGCCATGACAAAGCTATGCATAAGCCCAGCCATGAGGCTTGAGGTTTTAGAAAATGTGACTTATAACGCAGCAAGATGCGATATATTTAAAGGAATTATCGCAACCCTAACAGAAGATGAAGAGATTTTTTTAAATGCAATGGAGAAGGTGGGGCAAAAAATAAAATTATC
This sequence comes from Rickettsia typhi, assembly GCA_945865905.1. Taxonomy (GTDB): domain Bacteria; phylum Pseudomonadota; class Alphaproteobacteria; order Rickettsiales; family UBA1997; genus CAMCFD01. The sequence continues at coordinate 6,279 of CAMBFC010000018.1, read as the reverse complement.
TGAAGCAGAAAAATTAACCATGCTACAAGGTCATAATAAAGCAATTTATTACAACCTGACCCCATTATTATCACCAAAATTAAATGGCGAACCTTCTTTGTTAAAAGAAGGGGAGTTAAAAACATTGCAGCAATTATTTGGCGAAAATCTTGATCTTACCAAAGTTTCCTTGATGGATATTTTTACTTATTACGAAATGTTCGGCAATGTGCAAAATTTTGTTAATCTCTTAACCCCAGAGTTTCGCGAAAAAATTAAGCAAGATTTTAAACTATCCGAAGGTAAACCCTATCTTTTTAAAAAAGAAGTTGCGGCGTTAAATGCAATAACTGGAACTGATCATAGCTTGCTCGCAGTAAATGATTTGACTAAATATTTATCGGATAAGAAAGCAAAAGTTGTCATCCCAACATTATCAAAAGAGCTGATAGATAATTACCAACTATCTTTTGAAGGAATTGATTCTCTCGTTCTAGCGGAAGGAGAAACATCAATTGAGAGTCAGGAGAAAATAAATGAAAAATTTAGACAAATTCTACGAAACCGCCAATTGTCACCACTAGATCTGATAGATTTTTTCAGCTGCTTTGATAAAGACTACGGAACGGCTCTAAATGGGGAAAGCCATCAAAAAATATTAGATCTATTCGAGAAAACCTATGATGGATTTTCTAACAAAGAACGCTTCGCCTATCTTTTTAACATTCCTGGTGGAGTGCGACAATTTCTTGCTCAAACTTTATTTGCTGGCGATGGTTGTGTTGCTAATATTGGTAATAAAGTTGATGCCATCATAAATTCTGCAATGCTTAGCAATGTCGCAGAAGATCTTCTTTTAAACAAATTCTTTATGGAGAAGATATTTGTTCCAATTGTCAATAGCGAGCGTGATTTAATTAAATCGGAAACATCTTCACTTAATCATCCAAAAATCAATGATTGCAAACTAAATATAGAATCATTCTTTGCCATTATTAAAGATGATGTAAAAGAAATTGCTGGAGATAGCGAGGAAAATATAAAAAATAATGCAGAAATTTGCACGAAAGTTTTGTCTGGCAGAATAGATTCAGTCTTGAAAGGTATTGAGACCAATCCAGATTTAAAATGGATAAAAGATTGGATCGGAGAAATGGACGGCAGCGATAAAAAAAGAAGAGCTTTGAACGATTTAATTGTGGGGTTGGATTGTGATTTAAACTATGATGATGGGTGGAGAGATTCTTTGAGTGAAGGTGGTTTGATGAAGGCTAAAGAATTATTCGGTAATGCAGAGAATATAAAAAACCAATATCTTGGATTGCCAGCAATGCAGGTATGTAAAGAAATTTTTGTGCAAGAACCTTTTGTAAGTAATGCTGCGGTTCAAGCGATTGTTGGGCAAAATAAATTATGCCAAGATAATCTCTTAACCTTGCTCGAAGAAAAACACATGGTCGATATTTCGGCAATAAAAACAGCATTTATAGCTATGGAAGGGCGACGCAGTAAGCCTGACGCTGCAATCATGACTGAGGAAGAAATAAGTCTGTTAGATGCTCGTAGTCGCGAGGCATATAAAAAACCTAAGACCCCTTCCACTGCAATCACAGTGGAAAAAGCTACTGAGTTAGATTCGAAAGAGAGGGGGCTCTAGGCGCTGCGATGGTAATCCATAATTATAGCTCTGGCTCTTTTTAAAACTTTGTGCATACTTGATTTATAATTTATCGCTAGAGCAAAAATTAAAAACAACGAACTACAAAATGAAACTCTATTTATCGCAAATAAACACAATAGTTGGCGATCTAGAAGGAAACACAGCAAAAATTCTGCACGAATTGCATGAAGCAGAAAAGCAAAATTGCGATTTAATAATTTTTCACGAAGCGGCGGTTACTGGCTATCCTTGTCAAGATTTGTGGCAAAAAAAATATTTCCTGCAAGAAGCGCGACAAAAAATCGATGAAATTATTTCAGCAACAAAAGGCCTGAAATGTGCGGTTTTAGTGGGCTGCCCGTTGATTGCTATTGGCCGCGCTAAAAAAGAAGTAGTATATAATTCGGCGCTTTTGATCGAAAATGGTGCAATAAAAAATATCATTAACAAAAAAACTTTGCCAAATTATGGCGTGTTTGACGAGGCAAGATATTTTGAAAATTCGCCAAGTTTATCTTTTGTAGAATTTTGTGGGCAAACCTTGGCAATATTGATTTGCGAAGATTTATGGGATGCAAAAAATCTTTATTTATTGCAGGAGCAAATTTTTGATTGCGTGATTGCAATTAATTCTTCGCCTTATTCGAGCAATAAACACGCTTATCGCCAGCAAATCACGCAAAAATTTGTGCAAGTTTTAAAGAAGCCTTTGGTTTATTTAAATCAGGTGGGAGGGCAGGATTCTCTAGTGTTTGATGGTGATTCATTTGTGTTGAATGAATCTGGTCAGGCGGTTTTAAATCTTAAAAAATTTGCTGAAGATTCGGCGGTGATTGACTTAAATAAAGGATCGGTGGCATCGCATCACAAAATATTGCCGCAACAAGATTTGCAACAAAGTTCTTTTGCGGATAAAAATTCTGATCTTTGTAAAAATAATTATAGCGCCTGTGTTTTAGGGCTTCGCGATTATATTCACAAAAATAATTTTTCTCAAGTTTTACTGGGAATGTCTGGCGGCATTGATTCAGCGCTGGTTGCAGCGATTGCGGTTGATGCTTTGGGCTCTGAAAATGTAAAAATTTATGCGCTGCCAACTCGCTTCAATGCTGAATCCTCAATGGTTGATGCCAAAGAATGTGCCAAAAATCTTGGCCTTAATTTAGAGGTGATTTCAATCGAAAAAGCTTTTGCCACGATGATTTCAACATTGTATGATTATTGCGGAGCGGCCTCTGCTAGCAAGGCTGCAGATTTGGCGCGAGAAAATCTACAATCACGAATTCGCGGCAATATTTTGATGGCAATTTCAAATACCACCGGCGCATTATTGCTGAGCACCGGCAATAAATCTGAGTTAGCAACAGGCTATGCAACGCTTTATGGCGATATGTGTGGTGCATTTAATCCAATTAAAGATTTATACAAAACGCAAATTTATGATTTGGTAAAATGGCGCAACCAAAATGCTCCAGCAATTTCTCTGCGCAAGTCAATCAACTTAATTCCGCAAAGCATTATTATCAAAGAGCCGACAGCCGAGCTGCGCGAAAACCAAAAAGATAGCGATTCTCTGCCTCCTTACGAGATTCTCGATAAAATTTTATTTGCACTGATAGAAGAGCAAAAATCAGTTGCAAAAATAATAAAACTAGGCTTGAACAGTGATGTTGTAAAAAAAGTTGCAAAACTTTTTTATGGTAGTGAATATAAAAGAAGTCAGTCGGTGATTGGAGTTAAGGTTTCTGATATGGCGTTTGATATGGATTGGCGTTATCCGATTACAAATAAATTCAATAATTAATTTTTTATTATATGTCTAAAAATAAAGATGCTGCGTTGATAGATTATGAAAAAAGAATCGAAAGTATAATGAAAGCTAATGGCCTAAATAGAGAGGGGGCTGAGTTATATCAGTTGCACATTGATGCAGCTGGTCCAGTTGCATCAGTTCCTAAAGTTGATGGACCTTTCAGTGCTCCTGCCAGTGCTGCCAGTGCCAGTGCTCCTGCCGCCGCCGCTAAAAATACCGGAGTTGTTATTAAAAATAATGATATCGCAAGATTAACGATGGAGTTTGTTAATAAAGATATTTTTGACGCAACTCTTTCCTCTTTGTCTGCAGCTGGTTTTAAGCCAGAATCAGGTCAACATTCTCGGTCTGTTTGGACTATTAACTTTGATTCAAATGTTGAAACTGATTCATCTCAAAGCATAACTGCTTATAATGATTACAAGTTGACTTACAATAGCGCTAACAAAAATAACGAATTAACTTTTAGCAATACAAAAAAAGCCAAAGCTTTTTTTGATATTTTTCATCTAAATCAACAGTCGGCAATTTTTTCTTTAAAAGACAATAAAGTTGTGATTAAGGGAGAGCAAATCGACTATCCGACTGATAGCTTTAAAGTACATATTGATTTTTCTCTACAAATGGCGGCTTCTCCAAAAAAAGCTGCTCCGCCAGTTGTCGCTAGTGCTGCTCCAGCTCCTGCTCTGGCTCCAGCGGCTGCCGTGAAAGCGCCGCAAGCTGCAGGATTGCAATCTCAACAGCAAGCAACAATTTATCGCGCACAAAATGGCTCTTTAGCGATAAGTTTTTCTAACCCACAAGAGGCTGCAGGTTTTTTTGCAAAATTTTCTCTAACAGTTCCTTTGGAAATTGGCAAAAAAGTGAGTAATAATGTATGTTTTCTGCCGCTATCTTCTAAAGATGGTGGCACAGGTTTATATATCGCAAATGAAAACACAGGTGAGCTTGGTATAAATTTCTCATCAAAAGCAGTAAGGGATGCTTTTAGCAAATCTCTCGGCCTTGCAGACCATTGCAAAACTTTCCCAAAAAAAGAACAGAAGCTTTTTCTAAAAATAGAGAAATTAAGTGATAAATCTCTACCAAAACATAATTTTACAGCATCTATGCCAGAATCTCTTGCTCCTGCAAAAAGCAGATTATGCACTGTGCAATAGATATCTAAGTATCGAATCACCACTTTACTTAATTCTTTATTATCCTAAAATCACCACAACTCCTTTATTTTCAAAGTTTCGCGCAGTTTTTTTGTAGCGAACATATTTTAATCCTAGTCTTTTAAAATGACTACATTTTGCCGCTTCGCCCCATCGCCCACTGGTTTTCTGCATGTTGGCAATATTCGTGCTGCCATCATAAATTTTCTCTACGCCAAAAAAACTGGCGGCAAATTTATGTTGCGTTTTGATGATACCGATATTGAAAGAGTGCGCCCCGAATATAGCGAAATGATCCCACTGGATATGGCTTGGCTTGGCCTGCACTATGATTCATTTGTTAAAGAATCTGATCGTTTAGCGCAATATGAAAATGCTAAAAATCTATTGATAAAATCAGGACGGCTCTATGAATGCTATGAATCTGCCGAAGAATTAAATTTGCAACGCAAGGCGCAAGTTGCCTCAGGAACGGCCCCGCTCTATGATCGCGCCGCACTTAACTTAACTGATGAACAAAAAGCTAACTTACGCGCTCAAGGCCTAAAGCCACATTACCGCTTTTTGCTCGAAGAAAAAATTGTAGCGTGGGATGATAGAATCAAAGGGCGCATCACCTATGAAGGTCGTCATTTTTCTGATCCGGTTTTGGTGCGCGATAATAATGTTCCGACTTACACTTTTTGCTCGGTGGTTGATGATATTGAGCTTGGCATCACTGATATTATTCGTGGTGAAGATCACATCACCAATACAGCAATTCAAATTCAAATCTTTGAAGCCTTGATCCATGCTGGTTTAAAAGGTATTGTGCCAAATTTTGCTCATCTCGCTTTGGTTAAAGCCGCAGAAGGAAAAATCTCCAAACGAGAAGGTGGATTTGATGTAAAAACCCTGCGCAATGATGGCTATGAACCATTCGCAGTTGTAAGTTTGCTTGCACAAATTGGCACTTCTGAACCAATAAAAATCTATAAAAATTTTGATGAATTAATTAACAATTTTGATTTCAGTAAATTTAGCAAATCATCAACAAATTATGATTTATCAGAATTAACCACCATCAACCAAAAATTGCTGCAAATTCTTGATTTTAAAGATGTTCAGCCGCGTTTAAAATCGTTGGGATTGGATATGGTTGATGAAGAATTTTGGTTAATCATGCGTCAAAATATCGTGTTTTTATCAGAGATTGCCAAATGGTTGAAAATCTGCCAAGAAAAATTCTACCACAATCACCAAGAAAAAGATCGCGATTTTTTAAAACTAGTCTCAAGTTTATTGCCACAAGATACCAAAGCCAAAGAATGTTGGAATGATTGGCTTGTTGAAATCAAAAAAAATACCGATCGAAAAGGCAAAGAACTATTCATGCCAATCCGCCAAGCTCTAAGCGGAGAAGAGCATGGGCCCGAGATAAAATCTTTAGTTAATTTGATTAATCGTGAAGAAATTTTGCGAAGGCTAAACTAATCATGGTCGCTTTAGAGATAATTTTGCGCCTAGTTTTTGTGCGTATATTATGACCCCCAAAAACTAGACAACATTTTATAACTTTTAGAGTACACTTTTAAAATATAATCCAAATATTTTAAGGAGTAAAAATGCCCAGAGGTCAAAAAAACAACTACACCCCATCTTTCAAAAAACAAATCGCTCTCGAAGCA
>CAMBFC010000017.1 GCA_945865905.1 Rickettsia typhi | reverse complement strand
TGTCACCTTTGTAGAACAGAGTGCCTCAGGTAGCATCTTTTCTGATCCAAGCACTCCTAAAACTTATGCGAAGGTTGGCTTCAATACTGCATCGCCTTCATGGCGGCTCAGCAGAAATAAGGTGGGCCATTCCGCAAAAGCACCTACTTTCTCTTCTACAGAAATAGAAGAGGCGCAGCAGCAATTAAAAATAGGCAAAAAAAGGAATTGGCTCTTTGGGGGGTGGGCGAAAGTTAGTGCGAAGCTTAAAACAGCGATGGCAAACACTCAAGCGGAGCGGGATGCGCAAAAATTTTATCAGGAAGTTGTGGCTCTCGCCGCTAATAATGACGATAGTGCGAATAGTAATTATATATTACGCCTTTTGAATGATAAGTTTAGCAAAGATACAACATCTTTGTTAGAGGATCGATCAGTCGTCGCAGCGCAAATTATAAACCGCAGCAAGTCCAAGAAAGGCGTGCCACTGCTCTGTCACCTGGCGAGAGAGGGGCGCATTGATATGGTCATAGAATTAATTGGGAAAGGAGGTGACGCCACAGTGGTTGATCCAACAACAAAAGAAAGCCTGTTAGATATTGCTGTAAAGAAGGGCAATACTGACATGGTGCAGAAGGTGCTGGATGGCTTTAGAAGCGGGGAAGCAGAATTAAAAGCATTAAACGCTTTGCGCATAGCGATGAGTTGTTTTGAAACTGTCACTTTAGCTAAAGATAGTACAGAACAAGCTCTGCAAAAGATTGATAATGCTGTTAATATAATAAATAAAATAACGACAAAATTCACCCCAGGCATATCAAACCTAACAACGATTAGTAAAAAAGGTAAATCTGCTTTACTATTAGCACAGAAAATTAATTTTGTTAAATGTAGCACAGACGAAATGTTTTATAAGGCTCGCGGTTTAGAATGCATTGGTGGATTCAAAGAGATGAAAGATGTTTTTGATAAGGCCTTTGAAGCAAGGGATATCATCAAGAACAAAGCTGAAGAAAAAGAAGCGGCTGTAACAACAATAACAGCTCTCAATGTTGTACCAAAGATTGCAACAGTAGAAAAGCTAATACCGGCAAAAATATCAGGAACGCCGAGGATGGAAGAAGGCGTGCCACCAATTACAGTAGTAGAAGAGAAAAGCGATGCAAGTGCCATTAAACAAATTACAGAATCAATGGTTCTTGAAGCCGCTGATGCTGCTGCTGCATATAAAGCACCTACAGTTGTCGAAAAGGTTGATAAACCTGCTCCAGCTAAAAATCCTGTATCACTAGACCAAGCCTTAACAGCAGCAGCCAAAATAATCATGCCCAATTCCATTCCCACAGCAGATGAATTGGCAAAGCGTTATAGCACACCTTTAGAAGACGCGAATAAAAATATGGATAATTATTTTAAGCAGAATCCTGCATTAAAAAATGAAGCTGCCCAAATAATTGGGGCAGAAAATGCAACCCTAAAGGCTTATGGCAGCGCGTGTATGAAAGTAAAAGATTTTCAGTTATCATATCCGATGTTAAAAATAGAACAACCAAAATATTTTTCTTCTTTTTCCCTTCCAGAAAAAACGGCTTTAATTGCTATGCATATGGCAATCTCTCATGAGACAAAAACTGATTTTAAAGATAATCAAGAGCTACTTAAAGAAAAATTCACTGAAGCAATGACATGTTTAATTGAAGGAACAAAATTGGATGATAGTATAAACTGGATTGCCAACTATAATAAAATCCTTGTAAAGAGTGAAGCTGGCGAACAAGATGATCAAAAAACTATTGATACATTTCTTTCAAAAAATAGGCCAGGTACTAATACGATGAAGAGTGAAGCCGCAGCTCTTTTAGAGAAGATGAAAAACAAAATTGCAAGTTAAATAACAAAAGCTATTTCTCCATCAAAAAATAGTTCTCCGACTTGATCAGCCCACAAAAACCAATTTCCCCTTAGTTGTCTAGCAAAGACCGTTGATAAGTAAATCAGCACTTTACAAATCCAACAAAAACCCATTCTTCCGCAACCAAAAATGATGAATTTTATAATCAGGAATCATCTGCGCAACACAATTCCAAAATCTTACAGAATGGTTTTTGTGCAGTAAATGCGCGGCTTCGTGAGCTATCACATAATTAACAGTTTCTTGTGGCGCCATAATTAATCGCCAAGAAAAATTTATATTACCACGCCCTGAGCAAGATCCCCAGCGCTTTCGTGCCGATGTAATTTTTATCTTAGAATATTTTTTGCCAAGTTGATTAACAAAATTATCAAGCCGCGGAACTATATATTTCATGGCCTCAACCCTATACCACAAAATAATTTCTGCTTTATTTTGTGGATTTTTAAATGGAATTTTTATTTTTTCTCCTAAAAATAAAATCCCCTCGTTCCTTGATAATTCTCGCTTCATAAGCATTTCATTGCGCAAATTAAGGCGATTTTTCATCTCTAATTGCTTCGTAATGATCCACTTATTTTTCTCCAAAATAAAATTATTAATTCGAGCAACATCATAACGCATTGGAGCGCGCACCATAAGGCTTCCATCACTTTTTATTTGTAGTGATAAAGTTTTTCTTCGTGAGCGAATTAGCTGATCTACAACAACTTTCATTAGCAGAAATAAAATATTTAGGTTGACATAAAAGCCTTTATGGTAAATCCTCTAACTATGCGATTTTGTTATTTATAACGATTTCCATTTATTAAATGTAAGTTTTGAAGCAATCTTTTGCTAGATTTCTTTTTGGCCGATTTTAATAAAAGTTTTTAATTTTAAGATTTTTTACATGTCAAATACAGTTATTGGTATCGTTAAATGGTTCAACGATGAGAAAGGTTTCGGCTTCATCAAATATGAAGGCGGCAAAGATGTATTCGTACATCATAACTCTATCAAAGGAGTTTCTGGTCGCAGAACTCTACGCGAAGGTCAAAAAGTTTCTTTTGAAATCACTGATGGCAAAAAAGGCCCTCAAGCTGATAATGTTACTCCATTAGACTAGATTTTAGTGGATTAATATAGAAATACCGTTTACGATAGAGGTGTTGCCTTTGGTGCGCCTCTATTTTTTTTGCCTTCTCGAAGAAGATGGTTGCCTCAATCTTGATGTTTAGAAACACAGCTTCTAATTAATAATGATTCCAGAAAGCAGACTGGTGCTGCAACGATAGCGAAGAAGGCTCATTTATAAAATCAATTATGCCTAATACAAATAATACAATTACATTCCAATCTTTAAATTTAGCTCAACCAATCCTTCATGCTCTAGAAAAGAAGGGCTATGTTCATCCAACGCCAATTCAAGCGCAAGCAATTCCTAATTTGCTTGAAGGACGAGATTTTTTGGGGATTGCTCAAACCGGAACCGGTAAAACAGCGGCTTTCGCATTGCCTATTCTTAACAATTTGGCGAAAAATCGTCATGAAGTTAAGGCCAAAAAAATGCGTGTTTTGATTCTTACACCAACAAGAGAGTTGGCCTCGCAAATTGCTGATAATATCAATACTTATGGCAAAGGCCTTGGCTTAAAACATACGGTGATTTTTGGTGGTGTTGGTGAAAACCCGCAAATTGCTGCAATGCAAAAGGGTATGGATATTGTGGTAGCAACGCCTGGAAGGTTGCTTGATCTTACTAATCAAGGTTTTGTCAATTATGATGAGCTTGAGGTTTTTGTGCTTGATGAGGCTGATCGCATGCTTGATATGGGCTTTATTAATGATATAAAAAATATTATTAGAAGATTGCCGAAAAAGAGACAAACTTTGTTTTTCTCTGCAACTATGCCGCTTTCAATCACCTCTTTGGCCAATTCAATCTTGACTGATCCTGTGCGCGTTGAGATTACGCCACAATCTACCACTGTTGAAAAAATTGAACAAAAAGTGATGTTTGTTGATAAATCAAACAAGCCTTTATTGCTGAAAAGCATTTTAGAAAACGAAGACGCTAAGGCGGTATTGGTTTTCTGTAAGATGAAGCATGGCGCTAATCGTGTTGAAGATTTTTTGAATAGCAGTGGAATCAAGGCTGAAGCTATTCACGGTAACAAGTCGCAATCGGCTCGTGAGCGTGCTTTGCAAAATTTTCGTGATGGAAAAGTTCGTGTATTGGTGGCTACTGATATTGCGGCGCGAGGCATTGATATTCGTGGTGTGACGCATGTTATTAACTTTGATCTGCCGCAAGAGCCAGAAAGCTATGTTCATCGTATTGGTCGCACAGCTAGAGCTGGTCGCGAAGGTATTGCCATTGCATTTTGTGATCCGATGGAGCGTCTTTTGTTGAAAGCGGTTGAAAAAGCGATTAAACGCCCGATTCCAGTGGATAATGCTCATGCTTATTTTGGTGTTGAAGTGGCCGTGGTTCATCGCAAACTTTCTTCTGGCAGAGCTTCAGGAGTTGCGGCTGGAAGACCTGCTGGTGCTCGTCATTCTTCTGAGCCAAGACCAACTGGATCGCGCATTTTTGCTGCAAAAAGTGATGGTGCTAGAGGCCCTATAAATCGTTCAAGTTCAACTAGAGAAGATCGTCCGATGCGTGATGAAAATTCTGCTCGTGTAGATCGTCCGGCTCGTGATGATCGTGCTCCGCGTGGTGATCGCCCAGCTCGTGATGATAGAAGATCTTCTGGCCCACGCCATGAAGGTGCTAGACCTGAGCGTCGTGATGATAGAATGGGTGCGCCAAGAACAGGTGACTCTCGCAAGCCTTCTGGGCCTAGAGATTCTGCTCGTCCATCTTCAAATAGACCGGCGGTTGGTGGTGCTTCTGCTACAGCGCGACCACGCTATGCAAAATCTACTTCTAAGGGATATGCTTTTCACGCTAATAAAAGAGGCGCTGGCGGTTCTAAAAACTCTGGTGGTGTTAAAACTGGATTGAAAAAGATTGTTAGCTGGTTTAAGGGTGATAAAAAATAAATTTAACTGCAAGATCTTGCTTAGAAAATATTTTAGGCAAGATCTTGGGTTGGCGATAAGTTTGCTAGTTGTAGCCATTTTATTTCGCGCGCAAGCACAGCTATATAAAATGGCCACAACTATCAAAGTGATCGCTACAGAAAGTTTTTTAAGTCATTAAATTTTATGTTATTATTGCTTTCTCCAGCAAAATCTTTGAATTTTGCTATTGATGTTGGTGCCGCGAAGTCAACTCTTCCAAGCTTTCTTGATGATAGCCAAAAATTAATATCTGTGCTGAAAAAATTTTCTGTTGTCGATTTAATGCAATTGATGGGGATAAGTGATAAGTTGGCGAGGCTTAATTATCAACGCTTTCAGGATTTTTCGTTGCCTTTTACTAATAAAAATTCTAAGCCAGCGATTTTTGTTTTTGATGGCGATGTTTATGATGGGATTGATGTTGTTAATTATTCACAAAAAGATTTAGATTTTGCGCAACAGCATTTAAGAATATTGTCTGGGCTCTACGGAGTGTTGCGTCCACTTGATTTGATGCGGGCCTATCGTTTAGAAATGGGAACTATTTTGCAGAATCAAAAAGGCAAAAATCTTTATCAATTTTGGCAAGAAAAAATCACCAATTATTTAAATGAAGAATTAGCAAAATCGAAGGAAAAAACTTTGCTAAATCTAGCCTCAGAAGAATATTTTGGCGTTGTTGACACCAAGAAAATCAAGGGTAGAATTATTAATATAGTCTTTAAAGAGAAAAAAGCCTCTGATTATAAAATAGTTGGAATTTTTGCCAAAAAAGCTCGCGGCCTCATGACTGATTTTATTATCAAAAATAAAATTAAAAAAGCAGAGGATATAAAAAAATTTACCTTAAATGGTTATAAATTTTATGCAGAATTTTCTAATGAAAATAATTGGCATTTTTATCGCTAATTAATATTTAAAGCGTCAATTCGGGAGCAAAGTATCTTCTTGCCTAGCAAGCTCTGAGGCGAGTTCTGCACCTCATCGCGAGCTACGCTCGCTTTAAATCAGATGAGTGCGGTGTCTGAGCAGCAGAGCTTGCTAGGCGAGAAGATACTTTGCTCCTGAATTGACGCTTTACAAAGATCCAAAATTAATATAAAAAATATGCCAAATAAAAAAGAATCTTACAAAAAAACCCACATCGCTGCTCACAAATTAAACCCTGAAACGCAGATGATGTCTTATGGCTATGATCCATTCATGTCTGAAGGGGCGGTTAAGCCGCCGGTTTTTCTAACTTCAACTTTTGCGTTTAAATCAGCTGAAGATGGTGCAGATTTTTTTGATGTTGTAGCGGGTCGCAAGCCAGCACCAGAAGGTAGCGTTGGCGGTTTGGTTTATAGCAGATTTAATCATCCCAATCTTGAAATCACCGAAGATCGTCTGGCGTTGCTTGAAGAGGCAGAAGCTTGCAATGTATTTTCAAGTGGCATGGCGGCAATCAGCACGCTGTTTCTTGCTTTATTAAAACCCAATGATGTGATTGTGCATTCAACGCCGCTTTATGGTGGCACTGAAACCATGGTGAGCAAGGCGCTCGCAAATTGGAGTATTCAACGCGAAGGATTTGAAGACGGACTCAGTGCAAAATCAATGACAGAAGCCCTTGAGAAAGGTGCAAAAAAAGGCAATGTTGCAATATTTTTTATCGAAACTCCAGCAAATCCAACTAACGGCATCGTTGATTTTGCGCAAGTAAAAATCGCAATTGATAATTTTGAAAAACAACACGGATACAGGCCGATCACGGTTTGCGATAACACTTTGCTTGGCCCAGTTTTTCAAAAACCTTTGGCGCATGGCATTGATTTAACTTGCTATTCTCTCACAAAATATATTGGCGGACACAGTGATCTTGTGGCTGGAGCGGTTATGGGCGCAAAAAAATATCTCAGCAAAATTCGCCTAACTCGCAGCGCGTTTGGCACGCAGCTTGATCCGCATTCATCTTGGATGATTAGTCGCTCGCTCGAAACTCTTTATTTGCGCATGAACAGAGCGGCTCAATCAGCAGAAGAGGTGGCGGCATGGTTATCAAATAATTCTTATGCAAAAGTTAAGCTTTATCATTCTAAATATATTGCCGATGCAAAATATCAAGCAGCTCGCAAGGTGCAAACCACAGGCGATGGCAGCACTTTTGCTTTTGTAATTGAAGGTGGTCGCGAAAAATCTTTTAAATTTATCAATGTTTTATCTTTGTTTAAATCAGCGGTGAGTCTTGGTGGATCTGAATCTTTGGTATGTCATCCAGCATCAACAACTCACTCAGGAGTTTCTGCAGAATTGCGCAAAATTTCTGGTATTGAAGAGGGTTTAATCCGCGTATCTATTGGCTTAGAACATCCACAAGATTTAATTGCCGATTTAGAAGTTGCATTTAAAGCAATAGTTTAATTATGGTCGCGCATAAGTTGCAACCATTGACGCGGCTGCAATTTTATGGCGATTAATCATATAAGTTGCGATTCCTGCGGTTGATATTGGTGGCAAATTAAGCTCTGAATCTAAGGCATAAACGGTATAGACATAGCGATGTGCAATCGCGCCAGATGGTGGGCAAGGCCCCATATAAGATTTGATCCCACTATCGTTAGTTATATTTATTGCTCCCTTTGTAATTATATTAGCGTTAAATTCTCGAACATCGCGTGGAATATTATAAGAAATAAAATGCCACCAACCCCCACCAGTAGGCATATCAGGATCATAAACAGTAATAGCAAAGCTTTTAGTTTTAGCGGGAGGATCGTTCCATTTTATGGTTGGAGCAATGTTTTTGCCGTTGCAATTTAGGCCCTCAAATCTGTTGCCATCCGAGACGCAAATATCATAAGGACCAAGTAAAGATTGGGCACAACCAAAACCAGAAAATTCATTATTTTTTGATAAGGCTCCACCATTTTTAAAATCTGGACTAGAGATTGAAAAATTTTCAGCTTTTGCGGATGTTTGTATTAAGAAAGTGCAGATGACTGTGAAGAGGATTGCTTTAAAGTTGTTCATAAATCTCTCTATAATAAAATTATGGTAAAATTTATTTTTTTATGACTTATTTTCTCTCGTAAAGCCCAACAATTGCCGCAGAAGCAATTTTATGCTGATTTATCATATAGCCCGCAAGCGCTGGAGAAGCGTTTTCTGGGATATCGAGTTTTTCAACATCGAGAGCATAAACAGTAAAAATATAATGATGTTTGCCATGTCCAACCGGAGGGCATGGGCCCATGAAAGCTTTGCTTCCTACATCGCCAGTAACAAGAAGTGTGCCAGCGGAAATTTTTTCTGCATCAAGAAATCTATCTTTAGCGGCAATATTATAAGCAACAAAATGCCACCAACCACTGCCCGTTGGAGCATCTGGATCGTAGACGGTGAGGGCAAAACTTTTTGTATTAGCTGGTGCGTGTTTCCAACGAATTTCTGGTGCGATGTTTTTTCCTGTGCAGCCAAAACCGTTGAATTCGTTGCTTTTAACTAGGTTGTCGCCGTCTTTAAAATCGGGGCTATAGACTATAAAATTATTTGCCGCTGACGCGCTTATCGGCAAACAAATTGTTGCCACTAAGATTGTTGCGGAAAGAAATTTTTTCATATTTTTAAAAATTATAAATTACCAAGAAAGTCGCGTTTGCCTACCTCAACGCCATTATTGCGTAAGATTAAATAGGTTGTGGTAATATGAAAATATAAATTTGGTAGCACATAATTTAACAAATAAGGCTGGCCAATAAAATTGCTTTCTTTTTCGCGTTGAGTGTAAGTGATTTTGCGATCCTCGCTACCATCAATTTTAGCGGCATCGATACTTTGTAAGAATTTTATAGTGTTAGCGATGCGCTCTTTTAATTGTGGAAAAGTGGTTTCGCTATCTTCAAATGCAGGAGGTTCAATGCCAGCAAGCCTTGCAGCGCCTGCTTTTGCAGTATCACAAGCAATTTGAACTTGGCGCGATAATGAAAACATGGTGGGAGCAATTCTAGCATTAACAAAAACGGACGGATCAATTTTTCTTGTTTCAGCATCAGCAGCTCCTTTATCAAGAATGGCAGATAAATTCTCTAATTTATTAATAAAAACCGGAACAGAAGCTTGATACATTGAAATTGTCATAATTCTTTAATTAAGTTTTGAAGATGTTGATGAATATTTTTTAGTTAAAGTAAATTTTTAATCTCTTTTTTTTGAGATGCAATAATGCCTTAGAATTTTTATAAAATATGCAGCGATTTAGTCCTGTGGTTTATCGAGTCGCATTATGTTTTTGATGATGCCATCTTTTAAGCCATAAACCCATCCATGCAATATTGGATATTCTCCTTGGCGCCAACTATTTTGAATAATATCGGTGGTGGCAAGATTTTTTACTTGTTCCATTACATTTAATTCAACCAAACGATCAATTTGATTATTTTTATCGGAGATTTGTTGTAATTCGTTAATATGAGATTTTTTTACATCTTTAATGTTAGTTAACCATTTATCGATATTGCCAAAACTATCGTTAGAATCCGCCGCTATAACGCCGCCACAACCATAATGGCCACACACAATAACATGTTTTACTTTGAGATATTTTACTGCATATTCTAGAGCCGTTAGCAAATTTAAATCATCTTTAACTACCAAATTAGCTACATTGCGATGAACAAAAATTTCTCCCGGTTGCGTGCCAGTTATTTGATCAGCAGGAACGCGACTATCAGAGCAGCCAATCCATAAAAAATCAGGAATTTGAATGCTGCTAAGGCGCTTGAAAAATTTTGGATCATCAGTATTTTTTTCTGCGGCCCAAGCTTTATTTTCAAGCAAAAGTCTTTCGATTATGTCCATACGATTTTTCATAATGATCCAATTTATTTTTTTGAGAAATTGCCTTTGATAATTCGGTGCAAATGCTTGAAGCTGTTTTTCTTAATTTCTACGGTAATTTTTTTAAGATGAGCGTGTTTTGAAAAATCATTAATTACTTCAATCACATCTTTATCAATAAAATCGGCACGACTAACATCGATCAAAACATGTGATGATAATGGCAAGTTTTCTAACATATTTTTTAATCGCGCTTTATTTAAAAATGAAACATCTTTGCGCAATCGTAATAAATAGTGATTTTTTTCGTTGTTAACAATCATCAATGAAGATTTGAAATTGCTGTATAAAATAAAGACAAAGCTGACCAAAATACCGATGCAAATTCCTAATAATAAATTGGTTAATAGAATTGCTAATATGGTGATAATGCACGGAATTAGCTGATCTGCACCAAGTTTGTAGAGATCTTTGAAAATAGTTGGTTTAGCCAATTTATATCCTGTCATAATTAAAATTGCGGCTAATGCGGCATAGGGAATCGTTGCCAGAAGATTGGGGATGAAGACTACGGCCAACATAAGCCATAGACCATGAAAAATAGCGGATAGTTTGCTTTGAGCGCCGGCATCAACATTGGCGCTGCTGCGCACGATAACTGAGGTGATTGGTAATCCGCCAAGCAATGCAGAAATGGAGTTGCCAAATCCTTGCGCTTTTAGTTCGTGACTGCCATCGGTGCGGCGTTTTAGTGGATCAATTTTATCTGTCGCTTCAATGCAAAGCAATGTTTCGATGCTGGCAACCAAGGCGATTGTAATGGCGATTATCCAAACATTGTGATTTAATATATAGCTAAAATCAGGAAATACTAATATAGAATTTAGATCGGCAATGCTATTGAGTGGAGGCAGCGAAACCAAATGCTCTTGCTGCAAAGCAAATTCTGAATTATTGAAAATAAAATATTGATTAATGCCGGCTCCAGCAAGAACGGCAATTAGTGGTGCTGGAATAAATTTAAAAGCTTTATATTTTTTTAAGGGTTTTATTTCCCATATTAATAAAATCAATATTCCAACAATGCCAATAGTGATTGCTAAGGGAGAAATATAATTGGTGATATTTAGTAAGGTTGAAAAAGCTTGGCTTTGTTGCTCCATTTCTAGCAAGCCTTCATCAACTTCTGGCGTGCTATCATAACCAATAAAATGAGGCACTTGCTTTATGATTAAAATTATACCAATTGCAGCAAGCATGCCTTTGATTACAGTGTTGGGAATAAAATCTTTTAATGCTCCAAAACGCAAAAAACCAAAGATTATTTGTAAAATACCGGCGATAAAAATCGCCAAAAGAAAGCTTTCAAAAGAGCCAAGTTTTTGGATGCCAAGAATAACGATTGCGATCAATCCTGCTGCGGGCCCAGAAACACTGAGTGATGATTTGCTGAGAGAGCCGATGACTATGCCGCCAACGATTCCGGCGATTATTCCAGAAAATAAAGGAGCTTGTGAGCCAAGTGCGATGCCAAGGCACAAGGGCAGGGCCACTAAAAATACCACGATTGATGCCGAAATATCTGCGGCAAAAAATTGCAATGCTCTTTTCATGTTATTGAATTTGGTTTGTTATTTTTATGCGCCAAGTTTTTTCTGTAAATTTTGATCGATTATATCCAAAAATTCTTCGGTGTAAAGATAATGTTTGCCATGCTCAACTTTGTTGCCGTGAATGCAAACCGCTAGATCTTTGGTCATTTTGCCAGATTCTACGGTTTCAACGCAGACTTTTTCTAATGCGTGACAAAAATTTATGAGCTCTTGATTGCCATCAAGTTTGCCGCGAAATTCTAACCCACGCGTCCATGCAAATATTGAAGCGATTGGATTTGTTGAAGTTGGTTTGCCAGCTTGATGATCGCGATAATGGCGAGTAACAGTGCCGTGCGCCGCTTCTGCTTCCATAATTTTGCCATCTGGCGTGATCAATACTGAGGTCATCAAGCCTAGAGAGCCAAAGCCTTGTGCCACTGAATCTGATTGCACATCACCATCATAATTTTTGCAGGCCCAAATAAAACTGCCACTCCATTTTAATGCCGATGCAACCATATCATCAATAAGACGATGCTCATAAACTATGTTTGCTGCGGCGAATTTTGTTTTGTAATTTGCTTCAAAAATTTCGGCAAAAATATCTTTAAAACGACCATCATATTTTTTAAGAATGGTATTTTTGGTAGAAAGATAAAGCGGCCAGCCCTTTGTTAGAGCGAGGTTGAAGCATGAATGAGCAAATCCTTTGATGGATTCATCGATATTATACATCGCCAAAGCAACGCCAGCGCCCTTGAATTTAAAGACTTCATGCTCGATCACTGCACCATCATCGCCTTCAAATTTTATAGTTAATTTGCCTTTTCCCGGAACAACAAAATCGGTGGCTTTATATTGATCGCCAAAAGCGTGACGACCAACTATGATTGGTGAAGTCCAGTTAGAAACAAGGCGCGGC
Organism: Rickettsia typhi; assembly: GCA_945865905.1. Classification (GTDB taxonomy): domain Bacteria; phylum Pseudomonadota; class Alphaproteobacteria; order Rickettsiales; family UBA1997; genus CAMCFD01. Next base: position 7,601 of record CAMBFC010000017.1, on the reverse strand, counting down.
ACATTGCTGCACACGATTGGTTCACGAAAAACTGTGCCATCAAGAATGTTGCGAATGGTTCCGTTTGGCGATTTCCAGATTTCTTTTAAGTTGAATTCCGCTTTGCGAGCGTCATCTGGCGTGATTGTAGCGCATTTGATACCAACACCATATTGTTTAATTGCATTTGCAGAATCAATAGTGACTTGATCATTGGTGGCATCACGGTTTTCAACGCCAAGATCAAAATATTTAATATCAACATCAAGATATGGAACGATTAGTTTTTCTTTGATGAATTTCCAGATAATGCGCGTCATTTCATCGCCGTCTAGCTCTACCACTGGGTTTTTTACTGAGATTTTTTTCATGTTAAAATAGTTGTTTGAATTTATACGCTGATATTATGATAAATTAAAATTTAATTCAAGCGTTTTTGCATATAAGCCTTGGCGCAATAAGGTTCTAGCGTAAATTAAATAACAAAAATTCGCTGTTTTCTTCGGCGATAATTTCAATGGATTTTTCATTTTCAATCGCTGCGGCGTCGCCATTATTGAGAATAAAATTGTTTATCGATAATTTTCCTGAAACAACTTGAATCCAAATTTTGCGATTGTTTTCTATTTTAAAATCCTTCTTTTTTTCCGCTACAAATTTTGCGATAAAAATTTCTACATCTTGATTAATTGCGATTGATCCATTTTCTCCAGAGCCAGACACCGCAAGGACAAAATCACTTTTTAAGAAATTTTCAGCAAAGGATTTTTGGCCATAGCTTGGCTTGATTTGTTTTTTATCGGGCATAATCCAAATTTGCAAAAGGTGGGTTTCTTCTTTTGAATTGTTAAATTCAGAGTGGAAGACGCCAGTGCCAGCGCTCATCGTTTGAATTTCATTGGGCAAAATAACTGATGAATTTCCCATTGAATCTTGATGTTGTAGCGCGCCAGAAATCACATAAGTTATAATTTCCATATCTTGGTGGGGATGCTTGCCAAAGCCTTTTTCTGCTGCGATAAAATCTTCATTGATAACGCGCAAATCGCCAAAATGCATGTGTTTGCGATCAAAATAATCAGCAAAAGAAAATGTGTGAAAAGATTTAAGCCAGCCGTGATTTGCTTGGCCGCGCTCTTGTGACTTGCGAATTTTTAGCATACTATTTAGTTGTAATTATTTGATGACATAAAGCTTTATTCTAATTAAGTTAGATGAATAATTAATATTATATCAAATTTAAATTATTTATGACAAAAGTTAATTTTTTAAATAAGCATTTAGTTGAGGCTGGTGAAGATTATTTAGAACATTTTATTTTTGCTTCGGTTACATCATTGTGGATTGTGATGGCAAGTGTAATTTTGATGTTGCATGCAATTTTTCCCTTTATTTTTACAACCACCACCAGTGCTAATATTAAAAAAATCAATGAACGCATGCAAAAACGCGTGATGTTTTTGACTGAGCGCCGCAACAAAAAAAATTCTCGCTAAATGAAGATAATTGCAATTATTGGTTTTGGATTTTGTGGCAGAATGGCCCTTTATTATTTGGCAAAAAAATCAGTACAAAATATCAAAGTTATTATTTTTGATAAATCTGCCAAAACAGGACTTGGGCCAGCATTTTCAAGCTTTTCGCCGCATTATATTCTTAATGTTCCAACAGAAAAAATGAGCGCTTTTTCTGATAAGCCACAAGATTTTTGTCAATTTGTAGAAAAAAATTATCCACAAATTTGGCAAGAAGTTGGAGCAAAAGGTTTTGCACCACGAAAAATTTATGGTGAATATATAGATGCTTTGACCAAGGCCGCACTAATTGAAGCAAAAAACAATAATGTTGAAGTTGAGTTTGTAGAAGAGGATGTAGTCGAAATTGCAGATATTGATCAAAATTTTATACTAAATACCGCAAGCAAAAAATCTTATAAAGCCAGTGAGATTCTGCTTGCAACGAGTTTTTCTCAAAGTGAATTACCTTATAAATTTGACAATAAAAAATTTATAAAAAAATTATGGGATAAAGGCGTTTTAAATTTTCATCAAGGCGAATTTGTTGTTGATGAAAAAATTTGTCTCATTGGTTCTGGCCTTACTACTGTTGATGTTATTGTTGGCTTGAAGAACAAAAACTTTCGTGGAAAAATTATTGCAATTTCTCGTCGTGGCAATTTTCCACGAAAACATTTTGCAGAAAATCCGATTAAATCTCCCATTATTTCTGTTGCTGATGCCAAAAATGGTATAGTTTTTTTATGTTTAAAATTTCGCAAGTTTCTTGCTGCCAACCCGCAATTTGATTTGTGTCAGGCCATTGATTTTATTCGCCCTATTACCAAAGAATTATGGCAAAATCTTGATGCAAAAAATAGAAAATTATTTTTGCGACTTTTACCTTATTGGAATATTTTTCGTCATCGCGCACCAGCCTCTTCTATTGAAATAATTGAAGAAATGATTGCGACTAAGCAGCTAGAAATTAAAAAATGCGGCGTTAAAAAAATCGAAGAAAAAAATGCTAAATTTGAAGTAGAAACTAAAGATGATAAAATGCTCTGCGACTATGTGGTTAACTGCCTTGGATTTGAATTTCGTGCTGAAAAATATCCACTGCTAAATCAAATGCTGGGCGCAAATTTACTTAAAAAAGATTTGTTTCTTGTCTCGTCAAATCATTCAAAAATTCACCTTCTTGGTGGTTTAAATATATCGCGTGATTTTGAATGTACTGCGGTTCCAGATTTGCGCACCAGTGTTGAAGATGTGTTAATTAATAATAAAAAAGCAAAATATCAGCAACAAAAAATGGCTTTTTTAGATAGTTTGCAGCCTGATGATTTTAGAAATGGTGGCAGTTTTAATCAGGCAGAAATTATCATTGATGATTTGAACAAAGCCTTGTGCCGTGCAGTTATAAAACAAGAAAATGCGCAAGATTTTATTGCTAAGGCGGCAAAAAATCTTTTTCGTGAAGGGTCTCCAGCAGTTGAGCGGGCGATCAATCTTGCAAATTTTTATATGGAAATAATTAATTAAAAAATTATTGTTAGTATTTGTTCGATAATAACTAAAAATAGAAAAACTATGAAAAATCACCAAACTTTACTTGCTCTTGAAGAAACTCTTGCAAATTCTTATTTGTTGATGCTAAAAACCCAAAATTATCATTGGAATGTTGTTGGAGAAAATTTTAAATCTTTGCATGAATTATTCCAAGTGCAATACGAAGAATTATTCGTTGCAATTGATGAAATTGCTGAAAGAATCCGTGCAATCGGAAGCAAGGTAGAAGGTAGTTTTGAAGGATTTTCTCAATTGAGCAAATTTAAAAAAGGCGATAAAAATTCTGATTCAAAAACAATGATCAATAGTTTAGTTGCTGATCATGATGAATTAGCAAAATCTTTAAAACTTGCAGTAAAAACAGCGCAAGAAGAGCTTGACGAAGGCACTGCAGATATGTTTATTGGCAGAATCAAAGCACATGAAAAAGCAATTTGGATGTTAGAATCTAGCAGATAATAGTTTATAGCATCGGTAAAAAATATCAAAACTATTAATCTGTTTTGTCAAAATTCATGAAAATTCTTAAGAAAATTTTTTTAACCGCACTTTTTATATCTGCTTTAATTTCACCAATGTTTTATTCTAAAGATGCTTCGGCTTGCGCTTGCGGATGTGGAGTTTTAAATGTTGGAACCAGTTCTTTAATTCCAAACTGCGAAGGTGGAATTGCCTTTTTGCAATATGATCAGATGAATCAGACTCGCAATTGGCACGGTGAAAACAAATCAAACGGACATAATCACGACAAAAAAATCGCCACTCAAACCGTAACTGCTGGCGCGCAATATATGTTCAATCGTGACTGGGGCGCTTCAATCCGCCTTCCTTATGTTACCCGTTATGTAGAAAATTTGCCTCACCATGGAGACTTAAATCGCACAAGACACGGTGATATTGGCGATATTAGGGTTAATGGAATTTATTCTGGCTTCTTCGATGATATGTCAACTGGCATTACCTTTGGTTTAAAATTGCCAACTGGCGCAACGAAAGATAGTGAATTTGCGCGCAACACTCAAATTGGAACCGGCTCAACTGATACGATTCTTGGCGCTTATCACATGGGAACTTTTGGCAAAGATAGCAAAATGGGATATTTTATGCAAGCTTCATGGGAGCGTCCATTTATAAGACATCAGGGCTATACTCCAGGTTACGAAATTTCTGGTGCAACGGGTGTTTATTATAACTTAGGTCAAATTGGTGTTGCAAAAAGGGTTGCTCCAATTTTTCAATTTACTGGCGCTAAAAAAGGACAAGATTCTGGCTGGGCCGATCCTTCTCATAATCCAAACAGCGGATATGGTATGGTGTGGTTTGCTCCAGGAATTGAGGTAACTATAAAACAATTTAAACTTTATGCCGATGTTGAATTTCCAGTTTATCGTCAGGTTAATGGCAATCAGCTTGTTCCACAAAATATTTATAAAATGATTTTGGGATATAATTTTTAAAATTTATGAAAAAATTCTGCCTGATTTTAGTTTTTTTATTGAGTGCAACAAGCTCGATTAAAGCTTCTGAAATCAAGGCAAATCCAACTCTTATAATTACCACTTTTGATGGCAAAAATTTTGATTTAAAAGAAAAGCGCGGCAAAGTGGTAATCATAAATTTCTGGGCAAAATGGTGTGTTGATTGCCGCAAAGAAATGCCAATTTTAGAAGAAATTTACCAAAAATATAAATTACAAGATCTTGAAATCATCGGCATTAGCATTGATCGCAAAAGAGAACGCCAAAAAGTTTTAGAAGTTTCTTCTTTGCTTTCTTATTCAAACGCTATGTTTATTGATGCAAAAGAAACCAGCTTTGAAGAGCCAAATGCAATTCCTGTGAGTTATGTGATTGATAAAGATGGCAAACTAATCACAAAAATAATCAGCACTGACAATAAGTTAATAAAGCAAGATTTTGAAAATGCCTTAAGGCCCTTGCTTTTTTAACTAAATTATTTCTTCAAATCAAAGCGATCTGCGTTCATAATTTTTGTCCATGCCTTAACAAAATCTTTGACGAATTTTTCTTTTCCGTCATTGCTTGCATAAACTTCGGCAATTGCACGAAGTTCAGAACTTGATCCAAAGACTAAATCAATTGAAGTTGCTTTCCATTTAATTTCGCCAGTTTTTCGATCGCGAGCTTCATAAATTCCATCTATTTTATCAGATTTTTTCCATTCAACTGACATATCAAGCAAGTTAATGAAAAAATCATTGGTAAGCGCGCCTGTTTTTTTAGTTAAAATTCCATATTCAGAATTATCTGAATTTGCGCCCAAAACTCTCATTCCACCAACAAGAGCGGTCATTTCTGGCACCCTTAAATCAAGTAAATAAGCGCGGTCAATTAAAGCATTAATTGGTGAAGCCACGGCATCTTTGCTGTAATAATTTCTAAAGCCATCAGCTTTAGGTTCTAAAACCGCAAATGATTTAGCGTCGGTCTGCGCCTGAGTCGCATCACTTCTGCCAATCTGAAAAGGAACTTTGATATTGACGCCAGCATCATAAGCCGCTTTTTCAATTGCAGCATTTCCGCCAAGAACAATAACATCGGCAAGAGAAACTTTTTTGTCTTCAGTTAAAGTTTTATTAAAATCATTTTGAATTTTCTCCAAAACATTTAACGCTTTAGTTAGCTCTTGAGGATTGTTAACTTGCCAATCTTTTTGTGGCTCTAGACGAACGCGTGCTCCATTGGCTCCGCCACGCATATCAGTAATTCGAAAAGATGCAGCCGAAGCCCAAGCGGTTTTAACAAGCTCAGAAGTGCTTAATCCAGATTTTAGAATTTTGATTTTAAGATTTTCAATTTCTGAACTATTAATTAATGCATGTTTAGTTTTAGAAATTGGATCTTGCCAAATCAAAACTTCTTTTGGTGAATCTTTGCCAACATATCTGTTTCTTGGCCCCATATCGCGGTGAGTTAATTTAAACCAAGCGCCAGCAAAAGCTTTTTCAAACTCTTTTGGATTTTCTAGAAAGCGTTTTGAAATCTCGCGATATTTTGGATCTTCTTTTAACGACAAATCAGTGGTTAACATAACTGGCGCATGTTTCTTTGAAGAATCGTGTGCGTCAGGAACAGTATTTGCTGCCTGATTTTTTTCAGGAATCCATTGAATTGCTCCAGCCGGACTTTTGGTTTTAACCCAGTTATAAGCAAATAAAGTTTTCAAATAACCCATGGTCCATTTTGTTGGATTGGAATTCCAGGCGCCCTCCAAACCACTGGTTATGGTATCAGCACCTTTGCCGGTGCCGCATTTATTTTTCCAGCCAAAGCCTTGGGCTGCAATTTCACTTGCAGCTGGAGCTTCGCCAACACATTTATCAGCTTTGTGCGCGCCATGATTTTTGCCAAAAGTGTGACCACCGGCAATTAAGGCGACGGTTTCTTCGTCGTTCATCGCCATATTGCCAAAGGTTTCACGAATTTGTGCTGCCGCAGAAATTGGATCGCCATTGCCATTTGGCCCTTCAGGATTTACATAAATCAAGCCCATTGTTGTTGCGCCAAGATTTTTTGTTAGCTTACCATTTTTATCGAAACGATTGGAAGCCATAAATTTATTTTCAGGGCCCCAATAAACTAAATCTGGTTCAAAATCATCTGCTCTTCCGCCAGCGAATCCCGCGGTTTTAAAGCCCATTGATTCAAGTGCAACATTGCCTGACAAAACCATCAAATCAGCCCAAGAAAGTTTGCTGCCATATTTTTGTTTAACTGGCCAAAGCAAGCGTCTGGCTTTGTCTAAACTAGCATTATCTGGCCAGCTATTAAGAGGTTCAAAGCGCTGCTGTCCGCCGCCACCACCACCACGCCCATCTTCTGTTCTGTAGGTTCCTGCGCTATGCCACGCCATACGAATAAAAAACGGCCCATAATTTCCATAATCAGCAGGCCACCAATCTTGCGATGTCATCATCACTTTTTTTATGTCTTTTTTAAGGGCATCAATGTCGATTTTAGAAAATTCTTTGCCGTAATTATAGTTGCTGCCATATGGATTTGACTCAACAGATTGAGCGCGAAGCGGAGATAAATTTATTTTATTTGGCCACCAAAATTCATTTGGTTTTGCATCAAAACTAGTTTTATTAAAATGATGTTTGGGAGCTGAGCATCCTGCAATTGCAAGAGAAGTGATTAAGAGAAATTTATTTATTTTCATAATTAATAAATTTGTTAATTAAGTGATTTGGTTAAATTTTAAAACTAAAAATAATTAGAAAGAAGTATAAGTAAAATATAATTCTAATATATTTTGCTTGTGTAGCTCAAAAGTACACAATAATTTTTTTAACCAGATTTAAATCTCATCATCTTCGAGAGTGTTCCACATTTCGTATCAATTTAAAATTAATAAATTGCTGAATATTTAAATTGACACGGAATGAGACTGTTGCAAAACCTTATCCATAAAAAAATTCCAAAAAAATTAACAAAAACCACCCACTAAAAAACAAAAACCACTTTTATTTTCCACAATCTCCACAATTTCTAACCATTTGAAGCCATATTCTGCGCATATCCAGCTCAAAAG
>CAMBFC010000016.1 GCA_945865905.1 Rickettsia typhi | reverse complement strand
TCCAAACAATGCAGGACTAAACAAACAAAACACAATCGCCACTGCGCAAATTAGTGGGGCGCTTGCAGCGGCTTTAATCACTGGGCCTGATGATGGGGATTCGGTGTTTGCGGGGAGTCAGATTGGGAGGAATGCGGCGGAGAATAATGTATTATTCTATCGCGCTGGCACAAATTCTGATCCAAGAAAAACAGACAAAGAGTTTATTAAATCAATGGAAGAAACGACTGGACAAAAAGTAGTAGTTTTGGCAGGAATCCTTGAAAACACTGATGAGTCAAGAAATTTAAGAGCAAATGAAATGGCGGTTGCAATAAAAAACTACCAGCTTCAACCAAACGAACCTTTAATGTTAGCTTCCCATTCGCATGGTGAAAATGTATCTGCGATAGCAACTAATCTTGATTTAGGTGGAAAGAAAATTGATGTGGTGGTTGGGCTTGGAGGCCCACAGAGAAGTGATTATGTTTTTAACTTTAACGCATTTGCTCCCAATGCTAAGTTGATTAATGTTTATGATGTTAATGATGGGGTGCAGGTGCGTGGGGGGATTGGGTCGGAGACTGATAATTTTTTAGAGTTAGTACAAAAAATAATTCCAATTTTAACTGGTGATTTTCCTGCTGGCAGAATACTTAAAGGATTTAATAATGTTCCAATTGAACAAACAGAAAATCATCAATATTTAGATTTTAGAACTGGATCAACAATTAATCATAAAGCGCCAGTAGGACCTTATGATGCTCATGTGAACCTAGACACTGCGCCGATTTGGAATACTTATGTTAAGCCATTATTACAAAAATAATCTCTATCAAAATATGAAAAAAATTATCAAACAAAATTTAGGAACTATTGCTGCATTTATTTATTTATTTTTAATGTTGGCTATGCAATGGCTATATATAGATTTTTATAAAAAATTTCATACTATAGTTGATGGTACATTGATTTTAATGTGCGCATTAGTTGTATATCAATTTATTTTTTGGATAAAGAATAAATTATATTTTTCTGTTGTTATTAATTTTCCATTTTTTTTATCTTTTTTATCTCTAGTTATATTAAAGCCTGGAAATGGCGAAAGAGAGTTTGCCTTGGATTTGTTAATAATTACAATTTTATTGGGAATATTTTTTCTTCAGCTTGTAATTTGGATCTTTTTTTTGGTTATTCGTGTATATGAAAAATATCGCAAATAGAAATTACAATGGAGCGCAGGTGTTTGAGGTGATTGGGTCGGAGGCGGGTGGTATTTCAGAAGTGCTATCAAAAATAATTCCCATTTTGAGATCTTACAACCAAAATCACCGCTAATAAAAACATTTTAGCCGCACAAAAAACCAACATCACCAACAACGAACTAAAACAAACCCGCACCCTAATGTTTAAAAACAACAGCAACGGCGAGTGTAAATTTTGCATCTATAAATGAAGGTGCAACAAAGCTTAATATATATGATTTGGGCGATGGTGTGCAAACTAGAGGTTATATTGATGGTAGTGTTATAAAGGGTTTAATCACAGTGCCTCGCAATATAAGAGAGTTGGATGGATTTATAAATATTCACATTAATCAAAATTCTGGAATGGTTAATAATCACCTAAACTTACCATCATTTAAAATATGGGATGTGTATGTAAATCCTATTATAAATAAATAAAAGAATATGAAAAAAAATATCTTATTTTTACTCGGTTTTATATTTTTACTGTCTTGTCAAAATTTAAATAGAGATACTATAAATTTAGCTAATCTTGAATCCGAAATGGATAGATTAAAAATAAATACCGCATTAATAGTTGGTTCTCAGGGAATTGATGGCTATCCACTCTGGTCCGCTGATTCAAATTTTGTTGCGGCTGATATTGAAGGAGCATGGCATAAGCTTAGGTTAACAGATATTAGTTTAGTTGAATCAGATTGGCGAAATCAAAAAATTGGGGTTTTGGCAAATCCAGATTCCATGACTTTATTATCCGCAAAAGAGAAAGAGGACTTCGATAAGGTATCTAAAGTTTTTGCGAGAGAATTAGAAACAAAAACAGGAGTTAAAATAGAACTAAGATTAAGAGGATTCTCAACTTCACTCATAATAACAAAAAAAGGTAAAATTTCCAAAATATTATGGACAAGTGGAGTTGGAAATTGTCATAGCTTAGTTCTTGCCCCCAATGAAAAGTACATTGCTTATTTATGTGAGCTAAACGGTTTGTTTGTAACGAAGTTAGAAAATATTTGAAATTTCAAATAAATAATGCAACGTACCCATTTTTTCAACAAAAACTCCCTTACAAATTGACCTAATCAACTAATATAAAAAACTGGAGTGCTCAAAATCTTACTCGTTAAATAAATCAAGATATCAACTTGACTATATTATCAGTATATACTATTGTATATACATTACCTATATAATAAGTCTTTATTAATATAAATTGTTTATTAAAAAACAAAATGAGATCACAACAAATAATATCAGAAACAAAACAATGGGGCAATAGCCTCGGAATCAGAATTCCAAAAGAAATCAGAAGCCATCTTCATCTCATCGACGGATCAAAAGTTTCAATAATGTTTGATGAAAAATCCAAAGAAATAATCATTAAAAAATCTAACAAAAAACATCCTAATTTTTTAGATATCATGAACAGCACCGATCTAAAAACCTTAACAAAAAAAATTACCAAAAAAAATCAACATCATGATAATTTTATCAATGAAGATTTTGTAGGAAAAGAAATTTGGTAATTATTGGGAAATATTCATATGATTAAAAAAAGTAAAAAAGAATATATTCCTGACAGAGGCGATATTGTATGGATTAATTTTGAACCGCAAAAAGGCAAAGAAATCACTAAAATCAGGCCAGCTTTAACTATATCAAAAAAAGAATATAACAAACATGGTCTTGCTATAATGTGCCCCGTCACCAGCAAAATCAAGGGCTATCCATTTGAAGTTGTAATTAATCATGAAAAAATTAATGGTGCAATTTTAGCTGATCATATCAGAAATCTTGATTGGAAGGAAAGAAAAGCAAAGCTTATTACAAAAATAGATGAGGATAAAATTGTTGAAGTTTTGGGATTGATTGGGGTGATTTTGAAGAGTTGATTGCAGCGTATCCATTTTTTCAACAAACCCTCCCTCCTAAATTAATCCGCAATGTACCCATTTTCCAAACAAAAAAGTTAAAGATAGTAGAGTAGGGGGTACTAGAAAGGAACCAGTGAGATATATATAAAAAATAACCAATAAATTTATTTTACCTCTTGCATCCAAAACTCCACCCCCTAAAATCCCCCCGCTTTGTAAAAAGCCAACAAACCGCTATCATCACTAGAATCAAGGTTTGACGAAGAAAAAATAAAAAGTTTTTACACCAAAAAAATTTTTCTAAAGATTAATTTCTTAAAAAGGAAAAATAAATTTCCCCAAAAGAAATAAATCCAAGAAAAATTTTTCCACCGCAAAAACCCTAACCATTTTTTCCAACTCCCTCCAAAATTCCACGATGATAAACTGCCTTTCTGTTATTTAAAAAGGCCGCAGCTTGTTGCATAATTTCATTTCTACCGCAATGAGAAAATGTTTAGGAATCTCCAAAATAAAAACCCCAAAACACGATCACCATTCGCGTTGCGAAATGATTAATTCCCACTTTAATCAAAAAATTTCTATGAAAAAAATCACAAAAATTATTTTAGCATCAACCATCTTTGCTGCCTCTATTTACAATGGTTCGCAGGCTTTTGCAAAAACTGAGGGAGGTTATTTAGAAACCAGTGTTTTAAGAGCGAAAGTAAAAACCGAATGGAAAGATTTTGATCAAACCACCAAAAAAGATGATTCGGCAACGGGTTATGGTTTGGCTTATAAATATGCCTTCAACTATAATGATTTTTTTCTCGCTCCCGGAATATTCTACGATCACATCGGCAGCAAAACGGCTTTGGTTCAAGCAGATACTAGCTCGGGTACTTTTTCAGTAAAAGACAGATATGGTGTAAAACTTGATCTAGGTTACGATATCTCAGATCAATTCGCGGTTTATGGAATGCTTGGTTTGGCTTCTGTTTCTTATGATGTGAAGTTTGACAATTTATTAGTTTTGGCACATCAAACTGGCCATAAAAGTAGTATGATTGGCGGTCTTGGCCTTGCTTATCATATGCATAAAAATGTCACTCTATCTTTAGAATATAACAAGCAAAAAGCGCTTGATATAAAAGTTGGCGGTGGGGCGCTTGTGCAAGATAGTTTTAAAACATCAATTGATACTATGAAATTTGGTGTGGCTTATCATTTTTAGTTTATTGTAAAAACAAGAAACGGGAATGGAAAATTTATTCCCGTTTTTTTAAAAGTTATTTCCAACTCTTGCCAACCACAACATCAACCTTCAACGGCACATCCAAAACCATCGCGCGCTCCATCTCTTCCCTAATCAACTGCGACACAACATCAATCTCATTTTCTGGCGCTTCAATCAAAAGCTCATCATGAATTTGCAAAATTATTTTTGCCGCCAACTTTTTTTCCTTCATTTTTTTATCAAGTTTAATCATCGCTTTCTTGATAATATCCGCAGCACTACCTTGAATTGGGGCGTTAATCGCCAAGCGCTCAGATTCAGCGCGAATAACCGGATGCTTATCATTAATGCCGCGAATAAAACATTTTCTGCCGCCAATAGTTTCAACAAAGCCATTTGCTCTCGCCAGCTCGATATATTTTTTCATATAAACATCGATGCCGGGATAAGTTGCGAGATAGGATTTTATATATTCTCCTGCTTCTTTGCGGCCAATTCCTAATTGCCGCGCAAGGCCGAATCCACTGATTCCATAGATGATACCAAAATTTATCGCCTTTGCTTTTGAACGAATTTCTGCGGTGACTTCTTCCTCTTTCAAGCCAAAAACCTGCGCCGCCGTAATGCGGTGAATATCCTTATCTTCTTTAAAAGCAGTAATTAAATTTTCAATTTGTGCAATATGAGCAATAACGCGCAACTCAATTTGCGAATAATCTACAGAAATTAATGAGTGATTTTTTTCAGCAATAAAACTTTGACGAATTTTTTTGCCTTCATCACTTTTAATCGGAATATTTTGCAAGTTTGGATTGCTCGAACTTAGCCTTCCTGTAATAGTTGAAATGCTTGAAAGATGAGTGTGAATTCTGCCAGTTTTTTTATTAATTTCTTTTGGCAAAGCATCGGTATAAGTATTTTTTAATTTTGATAATTTACGAAATTCTAAAACCTTATCAGCGATCTCAAATCCTTGCTCTGCAAGCTCTTCTAGCACTTCAGAATTTGTTGAAAGAACGCCAGTTTTTTTTGATTTTTTTGAAGAAGCAAGTTGCATTTTTTCAAACAAAATTTCTCCAAGTTGTTTTGGTGATGCAATGTTAAATTCTTGCCCCGCTATTTTGTGAATTTGATTGGTTAAAGATAAAATTCTATCACCAAATTCTTGCGAAAGTTCGTGTAATTTTTTTGTATCAACTTTGACGCCGTTATTTTCTATTGAAGCTAAAATTGGCAATAAAGGTTTTTCGCAAGATTGATAAGATGAGGTTAATTTTTCGCTAATAATTTTTGGCGATAAAATTTTATAAAGCTGCCAAAGCGCACAGTTCTTGAATGTATAGAATTCTACTTTTTTATTTTCATCACTAAATTGTTGCGAAATTTTTGATTTTTCTAGTTCATTAAATATTGCGGTGAAGCCTCGTGATTCAATATCTTCTGCCAAATTTAAACTGATTAATTCACGAAAATCATTTTTGATTGAAGAATTTAACAGATGATTAATCAGTGACACATCTTCAAAAGCCTGCAAATCAAAGCTTTGCGGCCGAGCAAAGAAAAAAGCACGCATAAAATTCTTCGCATCAAAAAATATTTTCTTGATTGAATTGTCAGTTAAAATCTCTTGCAAATCATCCAGAGATATTCCGCTGCTAGTTTTTTTAACATCAAAATTAAAAAGATCAATTGATCCAGCAAGCGAAGTATTTTTTATCTCACAATAATAAATTTCTTTTATTGCCTCTTCGTGTTTTGCGCTTGATAGAGTAAGCGTGGTGATCTCATCATTGCTAGATTCATAATCAATTGTAACAACGCCATTTTCGCGAGCTTGTTTTTTTATTTGTGCAAAAATTTCTGCAGAATCAATTATAATTTTTTTTATATCATCAAAATTTTCGGCAAAAATATAGGAGTTTATTTTATTTGTGTGATTGTCAGCATTTATTTCAGAAGAGCTTTGCTGCCCCTTTTTCTGTGGCTGCGCGGCATCTTCAATTGCAAAATCTGTTGGCTGCACTATGTTATTTTCAATCGCAGAAGATTTTTGCTGCACGCTATTTTCGACAACAGAAAATTCTTTTTTTACCCTTTCAACCAAAGATCTAAAGCCTTGTTTTTCTAAGAACGAAGCCAGTTTTTTACCATCAATATCGCGCACTTCTAAATCTTGTAAAGCAATCCCCATCTCAACATCTTCTTTTAAAGTAAGAAGAATTTTTGATAATTTTGCTTTTTCAACACCATCACTTAAAAGCTGGCGACGCTTCTCTTGCTTGATCTCATCGAGATGCTCAAAAATATTTTCTAAATTTCCAAAATGATTAATTAACTCTGCGGCAGTTTTTGGGCCAATCCCTTTAACCCCAGGAATATTATCCGAGCTATCGCCCATCAAAGATAAAACATCCAAAACTCTTTCTGGCAAAACATCAAATTTTTCTTTTACTTCAAAAGCGCCAATCATTTTATTTTTCATCGCATCATACATTTTAATATATGGCGAAACTAGCTGCATCAAGTCTTTATCGGAGGATATAATTAAAACTTCAAAATTTTCTTCGGCATATTTTTTGGCTAAAGTTGCGATAATATCATCGGCCTCAACGCCAACTTTTTCTAAAATTGCAAGATTTAAAGATTCTGCCGCTTCACGCACAATAGAAAATTGTGGAATTAAATCTTCGGGGCAGGGAGGGCGATTGGCCTTGTAGGCGGGATAAATATCATTGCGGAAGGTTTTTGATCCAGAATCAAACACTACGGCAACATGGCTAGCGTGCAAAGTGGCTAATAATTTTATCAGCATATTGGTAAAGCCATAAACGGCCCCAACCGGCGTTCCATCTGATCTGGTGAGTGGTGGCAAAGAATGGTAAGCACGAAAAACAAAGCCATAACCATCAATTAAAACAAGCTTTTTTTCTTCCATGGTTTTTTCTTAATTTGACTGTTGCGCTAAATGTCGCTAATATTGCTCTTAGGTTCTTATCCTAAAAAATTGATTCCTAAAAAATAGGGACAAGTTATAAAAATTAGGGTTAATAAAATAATTTATGACCACATTAATTACCATTCTATTCTTAATTATTCTTAATGGCTTCTTTTCTTTATCAGAAATGGCCATCGTTTCTTCGAATAAGCCAATTTTGCGCGCAATGTCAAGGCGCGGCAATAAAGGCGCTGATGATGTTTTGAAGTTACTTGAAAATCAGGGTAAGTTTTTATCAACAATTCAAGTAGGAATCACCGCCGTTGGAACTCTTGCGGCCGCTTATGGAGGCGCAACTATTGCCGCCTCTCTTGGAGCGTTACTAAATAAAATTCCTTTTCTTGATAATTGTGGTGAAGGCATTGCGATTACTATCGTTGTGTTTGCTATAACTTATTTTTCGGTAGTTATAGGAGAATTAATCCCTAAGCGCATCGCCCTAAGAAATCCAGAAAATATCTCAATTTTGGTTGCAAGACCAATGATATCAATTTCTTATATATTTTTTCCCTTAGTAAGAATTTTTGATTTATCCGCAGAAATTGTCATGAAATTTTTTGGAATTTTTGCTACCACAGAAGATAAAGTAACTGAAGCTGATCTTAGAGCTATAATTAGCGAGGGCGCAGAAAGTGGTATAATCGAAAAATCTGAACACGAAATGATGCAAAGAATTTTTCGTCTCGATAATCGTGATGCAAAATCAATAATGACCCATATTTCTGAGGTTACTCTTATTAAAACCGCAGATTCAATAGACGAAATCAGAAGAAAAATTCGTGAAGCTGGTCACTCAAAATATCCAGTAATCGATAGTGAAACGCACAAAATTATTGGTGTAGCTCAAACAAAAGAGCTGCTCTCTGGTGTTATGCTTCTAAACCAAATAGATATTAAAAATCATCTCAAAGAAGTTCATTTTATCTCCGAAAATACCAATTGCTTAAAATTACTTGAAATGTTCAAATCGGCATCAATCCATTTGGCTGTAGTGATTGACGAATATGGTGAAGTTGAAGGAATCGTTACTGATTCTGATGTTTTTGAAGCAATAGTTGGATTGTTGCCAGCAAATTATGATGAAAAAGATTTTGTAATGATCGCAAAAAAAGATGACAATTCTTGGATGGTTGATGGAATGACGCCAATTGATGAAATTCACATCTTAATCGGTATCGAAGAAATCAATGTTGAGGGTGGTTTTGATACAATTGCTGGGTTTTTACTAGATCACCTTAACAAAGTGCCTCAAGAGGGCGACAAGGTCATTAAATATGGCTATAGCTTTGAAATTATCGATATGGATGGAATGCGGGTGGATAAAATATTAATTAAAAATATTAGCCAAATAAATGCTTCGTAAATCAGTAATTATCTTTTTGTTAATCATTTTTGCTGCTCCTGCTCAAGCAAAAATTTCTCAACCAAAAAATATTATTTTTTTAATTGGCGATGGAATGGGTTTATCTCAAATAACCTACGGAATGCTACACAATTCTGATTCCTCAAATTTTCTTCGTTTTAAAAATATTGGCCTAATCAAAACTCATTCAGCAACTGAAGACATCACCGATTCTGCTGCGGGCGCCACAGCCTTTTCAACGGGCAACAAAAGTTATAATGGTGCAATTGCTGTTGATATAAATAAAAAACCCCTTGTTACAATTTTGGAGTTGGCTAAAAAGCGTAAACTTTCTACTGGATTACTTACTACTTGCGCCATTACGCACGCCACTCCAGCGGCTTTTATAGCTCATCAACCTTATCGTGATTTATATGAAAAAATCGCCGAAGATTTTTTAAGATCAGATATCGATGTTTTTATTGGAGGAGGTTTAAAATATTTTAACCAAAGATCTGATGGTGTAGATTTGGTGCAAAAATTACAGGAAAGAAAATATAAAGTTTATACTAATGAACAAGATTTTTTATCCGATAATTATAGCGGAAAAACCGCTGCTTTATTGGCCGCAGATCATCTATTAAAAATGCAGGATGGTCGCAAAAATTATCAAGAAAAAGCGCTAGAAAAAGCATTGAAAGTTTTATCAAAAAATAAGAAGGGATTTTTTTTAATGGTTGAGGGATCGCAAATTGATTGGGGCGGTCACAGTAATGATGCTGAATATATCAAGCAAGAAGTAATCGATTTTGATCGCGTTATCGGCAAGGCATTAGATTTTGCTGATCTAGATAAAAATACTTTAGTAATAGTAACCGCAGATCATGAAACTGGCGGATTTGCTCTTACGGGAGTCAATAATTTTAAGACTGAAAATTATGGCATAATCACGCCAAAATTTACTAGTTCTGGGCATTCGGCGACTATGGTTCCAGTTTTTTCTTATGGCGTTGGTGCAGAAGAATTTTTAGGTATTTATGAAAATACCGAGATTTTTTGGAAGATGAGAAAAGCGCTCAAGATTTAACTATTTATATTAGAATTTAATTGAGAAGACTTACGGGAGGAGGCTCTGAGGCGAGTTCTGCAACCATCGCGAGCTACGCTCGCTTAAATCAGATGGTTGTGGTGTCTGAGCAGCAGAGCCTCCTCCCGTAAGTCTTCTCAATTAAATTCTAATATAAATAGTTAAATCTTGAGCTACCTCATCAATAAAAAATCCGCCAAAACGCATGCCAACATTGCTTCACCAACTGGCACAGCGCGAATTCCAACGCAAGGATCATGCCTTCCTTTAGTGATAATTTCAGTGTTATTGCCGTTTATATCAAAGGTGCGGCGCGGTATCAATATTGAGCTGGTGGGTTTTACTGCAAAACGAACTACAATATCTTGCCCAGAAGAAATGCCTCCCAAAGAGCCACCAGAGTTGTTTGAAGAGAATTTTACCTCATCATTTTCAATCCACATTTCATCGGCAAGCTCGCTGCCTTTGCGTGCTGCAGCATTAAAACCATCACCAATTTCAACGCCTTTCACCGCGTTAATTCCCATCATTGCAGCAGCGATTCTTGCATCAAGCTTATCATAAATTGGCTCACCCAAACCGACGGGAACATTGCGCGCAACTAGCTCGATCACGGCTCCAACAGAATCTCCGCTTTTGCGAATTTCTGATAAATAATCAGCAAAATTTGCTGCAGCAATTTTATCAGGACAGAAAAAATCGTTATTATTAATTTCGTTAAAATCAATATTGGCGCGATCAATTTTTTTCTCACCAATTTGCGTTAAATAGCCAAAAATTTCTATTTTATCAAGCGCAATAATTTTGCGAGCAATAGCACCTGCAGCAACGCGCATCGCAGTTTCACGAGCAGAAGATCTTCCGCCACCACGATAATCACGAATACCATATTTTTGAAAATAAGTATAATCGGCATGTGATGGGCGAAATTTATCTTTAATCTCAGAATAATCGACGCTTTTTTGGTCTTCATTAATTATCATCATCGAAATCGGCGTGCCAGTAGTGACGCCCTCAAACACTCCTGATAAAATTTTTATCTGATCAGATTCTTGTCTTTGTGTAGTAAATTTTGATTGCCCAGGGCGACGCTTATCCAAAAAAGGCTGAATATCATTTTCGCTTAATTCAATTAACGAAGGACAGCCATCAACCACACAACCAATTGCATCGCCGTGACTTTCTCCCCAAGAAGTAAAAGAAAATTTTGTGCCAAATTTATTAGTCATGATCAGTTTTATTTAAAATTAAGACTGGGTTTTGTGAAAATACCAAATGATCACCATTATCGTTCACTATTAGTTGTCCTGCAGTTATGTTTCCTGCTGTTCCTGTAGCATAAACATCGAATAAAGTGATCTCTTCCTGATTTTTATGCACCGCTTTTTTTGCCTTAATATCATAAACTTCATCTGGCGTATATTGAAATTTAATTCGCGGATTAACCATGATTTTTTCTATCTGAAATTTTTCAGGATTTTTTTGATAATCATTAATTAATTTATATTGTTTATGAGGCTTATTAATTGCGTAAAAAACATAAATAAAAACTCCAATAACAATAAAAGAATAGCACAAAACAGTTAGGTATTTTTTAACTTTAATGTGCAAATTTATACGCTTGATAGCAAGCGTGGTTCTAAGGTCCATGCTATTTCTTTCTTTCTTGCGATAGTGTAATTGAAAAAGAATCTACATTTTCAACGATTCCAACTTTGTCAATTTCAACTTCGCATTTTTTTATTCTTTCATCTTCCATAATTAAATCTAAAGTTTGTTGAACCATTTCTTCAATCAATTTAAATTTTTTGCTAGATAATAGGCTCTTGATTTTCGTGATCAATTCATGATAATCAATGGTATCTTTTATGCTGTTGGTAAAACGCGCGCGATCGTAATCGGTTTCAATTGTTGCGTTCAAAATTATTGCTCGCTCAACTGTTTTTTCCCATTCATAAATTCCTAGAATGGTGCTGAATTTGAAATTTTTAATTTTAATAATCATAAAAAATGGATGATAATAAAATTATCTATATAGATAAATTTAAACAATCTAAACAAAAAAAGGAGCGTAAAATGCTTTTCTTCGTTATAGCTATCGGAATCATTACTGGTTTGATCGTTTGGAACTATTATGTCGAAAATGTTTCACATTTTGATGTGAAAATTCCATCATCAAAAAATATCGTTTTCAATAGCGAACAACCAACCGCAATGACCACGGCACAAATCGCCAATGAGTTCGAAAAATATGATAACAAACCGATTTTGTTCTATCTTTATACAACTTGGTGTGAAAGTTGTAAGAAAAATTTTACAATTTTTAACGAAATTGCTCAAGAATTTCAAGAAACCGATCTGCATGTTATAGCCTTAGCAATAGACAGAGACTTAACAGAAGCCCTTTTGCAAGCAGATTTAAACCAAAAAGGCGATATCTATTTTCACCCGCGTTTTTTAGCTTTTAAAGAGGGATTCAAAGAGTTTTTGCGCCAAAAACAAATCAATTATGAGGGTCGTATTCCTTACACAGTTCTAATCGGAAAGGATGGCAAAGTGATCACAAAATATGTTGGAATGAAAAACAAAAATTATTTACGCAACAAAATTATTCGTGAATTATATTTGTAAAATTAGATAAAAAAATTAGTTATACTTTTTGGGAGCAAATTTTTTATCTTTTTCCGACTTTTATAAATTATGGAGTTTTTAAGGTTTCAGGAATATCCAATTCATTGCCAGTGCAACCAGCTTCTGCAACTAATTTAGCATCTTTTTCCTTGATTTTTTCATCGGTATAAACGCCATTCGTTAAATGCTCATCCATTTCTTTGTCACCATTTTTCTTCAACTCAATTAAATCATTTACCAAAAGATTTCTAATATTTAGTGCGGCAATTTTTACAAGATTTGAGCGCGCATAATCCTCAGCAATATATGTTCCATAGCGATTTAACTGCACATCATAGTTATCGTTAACTACGGTGGAGCCAATTGAAACAATCTTTCCGGTTGAGGCATCTTTAAGTTTATAATCAATGGTAAGAGTAATTCTGTTACGACCAGATGCCCCAGTGACAGTTATGAAGGTTCCGCCAATTGATTTAAGAGTGTTTAAGGTTAGAATATATTTGGGTTCTGCATCGATATAATCGGGGTTGAAGCTATCTTTTAAAGCATTTCGCAACTCTTGCGTTAAGCGCCCGCCATCTTTTTGGATTCTGATTGTTGCAAGCTCTTGCTCGTAGGAAGTTTTGGTTTCTGCATCAGCTTCACGATAAATAACTTGAAAGCCACAAGAAGAAATTAATCCACAAATAATTAATGTGAGTAGAATTTTTTTAGCCATTTTTCTTAGCAAGTGTAGCCTTGATAAAGGAGACAAACAAAGGATGTGCAGCAAAAGGTCGCGATTTTAATTCTGGATGAAATTGTACACCAATAAAAAACGGATGATCTTTTATTTCAACAATTTCAGTAAGTTTGCGATCTGGTGACATGCCAGAAAATTTTAAGCCAGATTTTTCTAATTTTTCTTTGAAGTTTATGTTGACTTCATAGCGATGACGGTGTCGTTCATTAATTGCGGTTTCTTTGTAAATTTTATGAGCCAAAGAATCAGTGGCAATATTGCATTTGTAAGACCCAAGACGCATCGTGCCCCCAAGATCTTTTTCTGCTTTGTGAATTTTTTTGCCTGATTTTTCTAGCCATTCATTCATCAATCCAATGACAAAAGTGCCTTTTTTAGCAATTTCACTAGAGGTGGCATCCTTTATACCTAGAACATTGCGAGCATATTCAATCACGGCCATTTGCATGCCAAAACAAATTCCTAAATAAGGGATTTTATTTTTGCGCGCATATTCGATCATTGCAATTTTGCCTTCGGTTCCATCTTCACCAAATCCCCCGGGAACCAAGATAGCATTGACTTTTTTTAAGCTCGCCAAATTTTTCTCGCTGATATCTCTAGCATTAATCCAAGTTATATTTGCTTTAACTTTAAGTGAAAAAGCAGCGTGATCAATGGCTTCAAGCAGAGATTTATATGAGTCACGATAGTCGGTGTATTTTCCGATAATTGCGATATTTACTTCATCTTTTGGATTTTTTATAGCATCTTGAATCTTGAGCCATTTCGATAGATCTGGTTTTTTCTCGTGATCTAATCCAAAGAATTTTAATAATTCGGTATCAAGACCATTAGCATGATAAACTAAAGGAACAGAATAAATATTATCAACATTTGGCGCTGCAATCACCTGATTTAAAGGCACCGAGCACATTTTGGCAATTTTTTCGAGATGTGATTTTTCAATTTTTCTTTCGGCTCTACATAACAAAACAGTGGGTTGAATGCCAATTGAACGCAATTCTTTAACCGAATGTTGTGTGGGTTTTGTTTTGAGTTCATGAGCGCTCTCAATATATGGGAGTAGGGTGAGATGCAAAAATGCACAACGATTTCCCATCTCATAACCAAGCTGACGGATGGCTTCAAAAAATGGCAAGGCTTCAATATCGCCAATGGTTCCACCAATTTCACAAAGAGCAAAATCAACGCCATCAATATCATTTAAAATAAATTTTTTGATAAGATCGGTAACATGTGGAATCACTTGTACTGTGCCGCCAAGATAATCACCTTTGCGTTCTTTGGATAATAGTTTGGAATAAATTTGGCCAGCAGTTACATTATCAGAGCGCTTGGCGTCTACGCCAGTGAAGCGTTCATAATGACCAAGATCAAGATCGGTTTCGGCACCATCTTCAGTAACAAAAACCTCGCCATGCTGAGTTGGGCTCATGGTGCCGGGATCGATATTGAGATAAGGATCGAGTTTGCGCAAGCGCACAGAATAACCACGAGTTTGCAATAAAGCAGCGAGAGAGGCTGCGGCCAATCCCTTGCCCAGTGAAGAAACTACGCCACCAGTAATAAATATAAAGCGAGTTTTGCCTTTAGACTTAGCAATCATAGTTATTTTCCTTGCATAATTCTTTCAACTAGCTGCCCAATGGTTGGAACAAAGCCGTTGGCATAGTATGGATCAGTTGCAAAGCGATAAGCGGCATGGCCAGAGAACATAAGTTGGTGATCCATGTCGATGCCATTGCGAACATCTTGTAGGGTTTTTTGAATACAAAAGCTGCGCGGATCGGCTTTACGATCAGTTGTGTAGCGCATATCAGCTTTATCTGACCAATTGCTAAAGCGGCATTGGCTAAGGCAGCCCATGCAATTAATTTGATCTGTAACAATTTGCATTGATTTTGATTTATCAACAAACATCAGTGTTTCATCTGGTGTTTTCATGCCTTCAGTGAATCCAGCTTTATTCCATTCATCAACTTTGGCTTTATCTGCAGGCTTGATATAAACCACGCGGCCCCTTTGTCCAAAAGGGATTGAATCGGTAAATTCACCTTCTGCTTTGGTGCGATAATCTATTTGTCTGATTTCGCGTTCTTTTAGTTCACGAATAAAAGAGTTTTCGATGGCGGAAGAGTAGAAGCCTGTAGGGCTGAAGCGATTAAGATAAATATCGCCTTTTTTAAGAGCCATCAGTTTTTGTTTCCACTCAAGTGGCACGGGGTATTCTTGCGTAAGGATCGGGCGAGTGCCAAATTGAAAAACGATTGGTCCAATTTCGGGGTTATCAAGCCAATGTTCAAATTCTTCGATGTTCCAAACGCCGCCAGCCATGATGATTGGGGTTTCGTTGAGACCAATTTCGTTCATAAATTTGCGCAATTCAGCAACGCGCGGATACGGATCTTGAAATTCATCAGGGTTTTCAGCGTTAGAAAGGCCATTATGACCGCCAGCGCGCCATGGGCATTCATATACTACGCCGCCAAGTAAATCTTTGGCTTTGTGATAGCTGCGTTTCCATAATGCACGAAAAGCGCGCATTGATGAAACAATTGGATAGTAAAAAACATGATATTTTTCAGCGATTTCAGAAAGGCGATAAGGCATGCCCGCACCACAAGTAACGCCGTGAATCAGGCCTTTAGTGCCATCAAGGATTCCTTGTAAAACACGCTCAGCACCGCCCATTTCCCACAATACATTCATGTGAATACGACCAGAGTTTCCTGCTACATCATTGGCGATTTTAGCTTGAGAGATTCCGCCCTGAATGCTGTAATTGACGAGCTCTTCGTGTCTTTCACGGCGAGTATGAGTTTTGTATTCTAGGGGAATTAATTTGCCGTTATTATCGAGATAATCTGCATTAACACCAGAAAAAGTACCAACAGCGCCAGCTTTTGCAAAGTGACCAGCAGTTATGCCGTTAGTGATTCCGATACCTTTTCCTCCCTCAACTATTGGTAAACAATTGACACCAGAAATATTTAACGATTTGATTGATTTAAGCACGCTTTTCTCCTCAGCAATTTAATATTGCATTAATATTATTGATTATTTTTTGGATGTAAATGATTTATTGATGGCGTATTTTCTTAATAAAATAGCGAAAAATTAGTTTTAATAGGCCTTGTGAATTTTGTATAATTTTTAACTTACTTTTGCCAATTTTTTTGCCATAATTATAGATTAGGGGTAATTCATCTATTCTTGAATTGATTTGAGATAAGTTTAATAAAATTTCACAAGTATAGATAAAATCTTTTTCAGTGATAAAATTATCTTGGTGAATCTGATAAAGTTCTTTTAATTTTTTTGCTTTATAGGCACGATAACCACTGCTGTAATCTTGTAAATTGCTGCCAGAAACTTTTTTGATTGGAAAGAAAGTTTGCAACACTAATGAGGTGATTTTGCTGATACATTTTCTGTAAAAAGGAAAATCACTAGCGATGCTTTTAGAACAAAATCTTGAGGCGACAGCAAGATCAAGCTGGTTTTTTTGGCAAAGCTGCACAAGATCATTAATTTGTGCTGGATCATGGGTGTTGTCGGCATCGAGCGAGATTATTAAATCATCATCGCTACAGTTTTTTATTATATCGAGAAAAATTCTTTTATAGGCAAGACCAAGACCGCGTTGGTTTTGTATTTGTAGAACTTTTATTGGATATTGTAGTTCTAAAATTAAGCGCGATGATTCATCAAATCCTCCATCAAGGCAAATGATGATTTCATAATCGTTAGTTATTTTTTTAACTTCATGATTTATATTGGGCAGTAGTGTTTTTAAGTTTTCGGCTTCGTTAAAGGCGCAAAGAATTATTTTTATCACAAGTTTGATTTAATTTTATTGAGATAACAAAAACAACTTAATGACAAATTTTGAACTAACAAGAAAACATTTTGATCTAATTATAATTGGCTCTGGAGGCGCTGGCTTGATGGCGGCAATTGCGGCCGCAGATGCTGGTGTAAAAAATATTGCCGTAATTAGTAAGGTCATTCCAACCAATAGCCACACGGTTGCAGCTAAGGGTGGAATTAATGCGGCACTAGGCAATGTTGCGAATGATGATTGGAAATGGCACGCTTTTGATACAATAAAAGGTTCAGATTATTTAGCTGATGCAGATGCGGTTGATTTGTTGTGCCAAGGCGCTGCGACGGCAATTATTGAGTTAGAAAAAATGGGTGTAGTTTTTTCTCGCGATGCAGCAGGGCAAATCGCACAGCGCGCTTATGGTGGTCAAACAACCGATTATGGCAATGGTGGCATGGCTTATCGGGCTTGCTATTCTAAAGATAAAACTGGGCAAACAATTCTTCACACACTTTATTCTGAGGCTCTTAAAAGGGGTATTAAATTTTTTAGTGAGTTTTTTGTCACAGATTTATTGATGGATTTTGAAAGTGCTGGCGCAAAGTGTTATGGCTGCTTGGCAATCGATTTAAACCAAGGTGAATTAGTAGTTTTTGAAAGCGCAATTAGCATTATTGCAACTGGTGGTTATAGCCAAATTTATCGCAATACAACATCATCATTAATTTGCACAGGAGACGGCGGAGGCTTGATTTTTAAAGAAGGATTGCCATTGCAAGATATGGAATTTGTTCAATTTCATCCCACAGGAATCGCTAATCAAGGTTTTTTAATTAGTGAAGCAGCAAGAGGTGAGGGCGCGTATTTGTTGAACGGAGATGGGGAGCGTTTTATGAAAAATTATGCTCCAAAAATGATGGAATTATCTTCGCGCGATATTATTTCTCGTGCAATTGCTACAGAAATTATTGCTGGTCGAGGATGTGGTGCTACAAAAAATTACATCAATCTAGATTTGCGCCATTTGAGTGAAGAAACCTTGTTGCATAAGCTTCCGGGAATTGTTGAGATTGCTCAAAATTTTGCCAAAGTTGATGTGCGCAAAGATTGTATTCCAATTGCTCCAACCGCTCATTATACGATGGGAGGTGTTCCAACAAATATTGATTGTGAGGTTTTGAATTTTGATAATCAAAAAGTGAGAGGCCTTATGGCTGTTGGTGAGGCGGCTTGTGTTTCGGTGCATGGCGCTAATCGTTTAGGGTGCAATTCATTGCTAGATTTAATTATTTTTGGAAAAATTGCCGGCAAAAAATCAGCAGAAGAAATCACTTTATCCCGCAAAACAAATGATTCCATCAAAAGTTCTGTAAAATCTGATTCTGTTATTAAAATCGCTGAGAAAAAAAATCTACAACTACAAAAATTATTAGAGAAAAAATTTGATAGCGCTCAAGAAAAAACAATCTTTCAAATTAAGTTAGAGATACAAAATATTAACGAAAAATACCTCGGAGTTTTTCGTAGTCAAAAATTTTTAGAGCTTGCAATGGCAGATATTGAAAGGCTTTACAAGGTTTTTAAAAATCTCTCGATCAAAAATAAATCTTTATTATGGAACGAAGAGTTGGTCGGATATTTTGAGTTGGATAATATATTTTTAAATTCTTTTGCTGCAGTCGCTTCTGCGTTAAAGCGTGAGGAGAGTAGGGGTGCGCATTATCGCGATGATTTTCCTGCTAGAAATGATGAGAAATGGATGAAGCATAGTTTAGTGAGAATATCTAGTCGATCAGAGGATTTAAAGCATGTTGAATTTTCGACCAAAGATGTTTTTTGCAATCAAAGAAATTATATCGCAAATAATTAAATTTTTTGATGAATGGCGACTTTTAATATTGATTTTGTGAAAAATCTAAATCAATTGTAAACTGATTAAAATTTGCATCCAATGGAAGATCGTTAGATATAATGCTTTTTTTTACACGCTCAAGTGGCTGTATATGAATTGTGGCTATTGAATCTATTTTAACGCTATAACTCTTGTTATTATTAATAATATTAAATCCTCTAAGTTTTAGTATTTTATTTTGAGACAAGTTTCGAATGGTGACTTTTCCATAATAAATATTTTTAGATTTATTATGTTTATCAAACACTGCATTTATTTCTACGACAGAATTTTTACCAAAAAGAATTGAAGATGGTTCCAGTCTGGTTGATAAAAAATTATTAAGAAAACTAATCCCAAAAATTAAAAAAATAATGATAATTAAGCCGATAATGAATTTCATAAATTAATTATTTTATTAGTCAAAATTTAGCGCTATTGTTAGAGTTTCAAAACTAGCGTAATTTGAAACCTAGATCAGTAAAAACCAATATTTATTCGCTAGCGTCAATTTACAACCCGCTTTTCATCTCAAAACTCATCTTAGAATCAAGTTTTATTGTATTATCAAGATATTGCGCCATCACACTATCTTTGCCTTCGTCACTAAAGTAAATATGCGAAGATGAGACGATTCCTGACATTAAATCCCATGTCGGATCAACATTTATCCATAGTCCATTGATATAAATCATGTTCCATGCATGACCTTCGCATTTATTATATTCACCACAAGCACCGCCCGCAATAATTAACGAAGGAATGCCGGCAATTCTTGCGAGAGCGCTATAAAGTCTTGCATATTCAGTGCAAACCCCATTTGGATTTTGTAAAATTTGTTGAACATTTGGCAGTTTTCCTGTGTAGCGCAAATCATATTTTATAAATTTGTGAACAAATCGACCAATTTTGGCATAAAGTGGCAAATTACGATATTCTGGATTTTGTTTAATTTGCTCTAAGAGTGGCGATAGCAAGGCAAATTCATCTTGATTATATTTTAAATATTCATTTGGGTCTCGAATAATTGGAGTGCGATTGATTGTTCCTGTAGAAATTTTAGCTTTATTTTCGATAGTTATTTCTTTTGAAGGGCTGTTAAATTTAAAAATTGTATTATTGGCGTTAGTGCTTTTTTCAATCGTTGGTATGCTTGGCTCAATAACCAGATAATCAACCTTTTGACCAGCATTTTGAAAATAAATTGGTGAAGTGATTGTGATATTTCCTAAAGATTTATCAGCACTTACTTTTACCTTAACATTAACATCCCAAACACTTTTTGCGGGAGTTAATTTTATTACTTCTTGCACCCCATTTTTTGGTACAATATTTCTATAAATAAAACTATTGTTCTTTTTTGTTACATTGGGATTTAAAGTTGCCGATTCTAAATATCCGGGAAAATTAATTACTATTTCGGCTTTTGCATTAGCGGCAAAACTTGGAACAGTGATAGCTTCTTGTCGCAGATATTCATTGATCTTGCTGTATTTTTCTTCGTAAGAAAAATATATAGAAACAGAGCTATTATTTGGCTTATCTTGAGAAAAATTTACCTCTAAAACATTGTTATTGAATGAAAAATTAGAAGGCTGATTATCGCATAATACTCGCATCATTTTGATTTGTCGTTTTCCATCAGAAACAATTGACAGAGCTGTCATTACCTGGTCTTTCGGCATGTTAGTGATTTTTCCTTGCACAAAAACTTCGGAGATTTTTCCGCTTGCAGTTAGTGTTACATTTTCTCTCCAATCAAAAATTACAACATCCCCAAAAGCTGGCAAAGGAAGTAAAAATAAAATCAGTAATGCGGTTTTTAGCGGATTGAGCAATCGAAATAATATCATTTTTTGTGATTAATTGAGTCATCTTGTTGCAAAAAGAATATTTATATATTGTCTTTTCTAGACATACAAATCTTTATAAGCTAAAAAGCTCATAATCGCAATTAAGTTTTAAGCAACAAGAACAGCATGTTTTTAAATAAAATTCGCAAAAGAATAGCGCTTGGTGATGATGCAAAATTTATTACAATTGCATTTATAAAAATATTTGTCGCAAAAACTTTAATTTTGTGGTTGTCAATATTATTGGCGGCAGAGGGCAAGGGTACTTATGTTCAATTTCCAATTTTTTATAGTTGGTTGGCTTTACCAGCATTTTTAGATATATCGCACGAATCTGTAGAGTGGAAAATCTATTCTTATTCAGTACCCATTGCCTTTTTCGTTGTTTCTTCAGTGCTGGCGTTGATATTGTGGTTTAGGCCAAAAGAAAAAAGAAAAGAGAAAAATTCTAAGTACAAAAATTCAGGAAGAAAAATTTTATATGGAGTTCTTACAACCCATTTTGCTGGTGTTGTAGCCTGTATTGCAGCTGCAGAATATTATGGTGCACCTCTATCAACTTCTTTAACAATTAAACTTGGCGGCGCTATAATCGCCTTAGTAGTGAGCTATTTTTTCTGGAAACTATTTTTTAATATTGCAGATCATCGCAGAAAAAAAGATTGATTTTGTTGCGATTAAAAATCGACTTCCCACTAAGTGTGCGCATCTAAAACTCCTTTCTGCGAAAATCAAAAAAGGCCATAAAAAGCATCATCGCAATATAAATTAATGATTGTAGTGCAATTATTTTAACGCGTGAAAAATCGGCGACTCCATAGGCCAGCCATTCGCTTTGCGTAAATAAATCTAGCCTAGGAAAAGCTAGTGAAATAATCTTTAGAATTGAGGGTAATAAATGATTTTTAACTTGAATAAAATCTTGCGGCAAATTAATTGCTAAAACAAAGATCCCCATTAGGCGCGAGATCAGATAAAAAGCCAGTGTAGAAAGTATTGATGAAAAAGAATTGCGCATAATAAGTGAAGTTAAAATCGCAAAAGAAATCACAATCCACATCTCGGCAAATAAACTTAGCGACCATATTAAAATTCCAATTTTATTAACTGTGGCGAGAATAAAAATTGCCGTAATTAATGGTATTAAAATCAGCGCCGTTGTAAGTAAAAAACCAACAAGATAAGACAAAATAAATTGTTCGCGTGAAATATTTTTTGCTAAAATAAATTCTACTTCTTTATTGGCAAAGGCGCGATTGATGCTGAGGCAAACAAATAAAATCATGCCAAGAATTATTATAACTCTGCTAGTGCCGGCAATATAGGTGAGAGTAGTTTGCTCCGCTTCTACTAAAACGGTGCTGCCTAAAAAAATTGATAAAGCAAATGATGAAAGTAGTGCAATAAAAATGCCAAGATAAAGCTTGTCTCTAAGGCCGGTAAGAAGGATATATTTTATGATTGGTTGCATTTTAACAGCTGATTTAGAAAAATTTTCTACGATTGCTATCAAAATTTTCTTGTAATTCGCGATCAACTTTATTGATTGATTGTCCGCTATTTACAATGGTTGCTTTGATAAAGATGACTGTCTCGATAATTTCAGACTCTTTTGAGGATGATTTAAAAAGATATCCAAGAATCGGAATTCTTTGCAAGAACGGAATGCCGGTATCTGTGTTGGTAGTGCTTTCAGACATTAATCCGCCAATTACAATAACATTGCCACTCTGTATTTTTGCGATAGTGTTGAGTTCGCGAGTTTGAATGACGGGGACTTTATTTTGAAATGTAATGACTCCGGTGGTTGGATCTTTTGGGCTGGCTGGATCAATAACTGTATCAGTTTTGATGGTAATTTTAGGCTTAATGTTAAGAGTGACCTCTCTAGTTTTTAGATTGATTGATGGTACCATATTAAGTTCAACACCAACATTTTCTTCTTGTTTTGTAGAGGTAAGGGTTTGTGTATTTACAGAGGCTGCAGCACTTGTTGTAGAGGTATTTTGGTTGCTATCAATCTTAAAATATACTAATTTGTTAGTAAAATTAAGAGTGGCCTTTTGATTGTTGATGGCGTGTATTCTGGGACTAGAAAGAGTGCGAGTGGTGCCAAATGTTTCTAAAGCACTAATAGATGCAGTGATATCAGAGTTGAATAATTCGCTTGCCACATAGCTAAGTGGACCTTCAGCAAGATATCCATTGGTTGCAACAATATTATTTTTGCTGCCAAAAGAGCTCCAATTGATACCAGTTTTAAATGAATCTGTTAATTTTACTTCAACAACTTTTGCTTCAATCAAAACTTGCGCTGAAGCATTTTCTTCAACGCTCGCAAGATATTTTGAAATTTCTATATGCTCAGCTTTTGTGGCAAAAATTGATAAAATTCCGGCGGTTTTATTGGGGGTAACAATACTTTTTGCAAGCGTTGCAGTGCTGGTTGGGGTAACGGCTGCTTTGGTTGTGCCATCAGCCGCTATAGCGGAAGTTGTGGCGCTGTTGGCTGCAGAATTTGTTATTGCAGAGGCGGTATTAGCACTATTAGATAATAAAGCGGTGATATTAGTCTGAACATCGGTCCATAAATTGCTGCCTTCAGAAAGATAATCAACAGAATAATTAATAGTATAAGGTGTATCGCGCTCAAAATGTAATATGCCTTTATCGTAGCTATATCGCAGCTTGCCAAGAGTTGTTATGCGGTCAATTACTTCACCCAAAGGGCGATTAGTTGCATTAATAACAATGCCTCCAGATATGTTGGGATCAAGATCAACATCAATTTTTGCTACGCGTCCAAGTTCAATCAAAACATCTTTTAATGGCACTTGATCGGTAATAGCAAATGAAATTGTTTTGTTGGTAACGGTGCTAGGTGGGGGTGCAACTACGATCAATCGTGATGTGTTAGGAATTGGTGCATCAGTATTATTTTGCTTTGCTGATTCGCGATCTTTTTTATTTTTTTGAAAATCTTTAGTTATCAATTTACTGATTTCATTTTTAGTTAATCCAGTTGGTAAATCCATTGGATCAACTTTGCCTTGAGAGCAAGAAAATAAAGCAAAAATCAGGCATGTTAGCAGAAAATTTTTTGCTTTATTTGAAAAATACATGATAACTAATTTTAATTAAATTTTAAGAATGGTAAGTAGAGATTTTTATTTTATCAACGAAAAGAATTATTCAATTATTATTGCAGTGATATTTTTATGTCTTATTGATTTATAACAAAAAAATCTTAATATTCTCCAAATATGAATTTTATTAACTAATTTTCTAAACGGTGCTTAAACAACAAGATAAAATTTTTACCAATCTTCAAGGGCTTGAATCCGCTAATCTAGATGCTGCGCGCAAAAGAGGAGATTGGAATGATACCAAAAAATTTCTCGATCATGGTGCAGAATGG
>CAMBFC010000015.1 GCA_945865905.1 Rickettsia typhi | reverse complement strand
TGCTGATAATTTGATAACCTAAACTTGATTTGAGCCAATGAAATCAAGGGTTGAAACGGGTGTAATTGTATGGATAATTTTGGTAATTAACAAGTTGTTTTTTATGATTTTTTCTGTTATTTTTTTATTGGGTTTTGCAACAGTCTCTTATTGGGTTTTGCAACAGTCTCTTAATTTAAAAAAAGTTTATGTATTTGGCCCAATGAGTGAAGAAAAGCTTGGCTGCGGTCAATTAGCTTGAAATTATACCAATAGTAACAAATAATGAAAGCAGAAGATTTTTTTTACAAATGTGGCGTAGAAACTAGAACTCCTTGGTTTCCTCCTGATCCAGAGTTTTTAAACGCTTGGCGTGATGAGTTTTTTCAAACAACTGATATTTCTGGATATACTTTCTGGATCTGTGGCGCTGCTTTAGAGGGATGGAAAACTACCGATATTGATATTTTAGTTACCGGAGAAATTGGCGACTATAAGAAGCTAGAAAATATAATGACAAATGCGATGCAAATAGGCTTTAAGCATAGGCAGTTGATCGATATAGCTTGGAATGATTATTATAAAAAATTTTTAGAAAAAGGTCGTTGTGATAGAAGGGCAATTTGCTGTGAATATTTTTATAATCATGGTTGCTGTACGGTTGAAAAATGTGCCGCTTTGATAGAGGATATCGAAACTATAGTAGTTGGAAATGAAGTGATAAAAAATGGTGTAATTATTACGGCAGGCGATCCTGATGCTATCAAGCTTGGTAAAGATTTGTGGAAAATTAAAATGAGTAGTCCGTCTCCGAAGCAGATACAGCGCATTCTTAGTGGTTGGGTTTATAAAAGCAGTCCGATAATTATCACGGCTGATATTGATTTTAAACAGATTATACCTTGGCCGTAGGGGTTTACGCACTTACTAACTATCGCAACAATGAGCCAGAGTAAAAATTATAATTCTTGACTCATAAATAACAACAACTAACTAGTTTAATTGTATTTAATATCCAGCAGTCTGCTGTTGGGAAATTTATTTTAAAATTTTTATGGATAACGCATTGGTTAAAGGGCAGTTAACAATTCAGTTACAAGAGCCAAATCAGGCTAGATACATTTATATCGATCCCACAACCAATAAAGTTCGACTCTTGATGCCAATTGTTGGTGGGACTGAAATTGGTACAGACAATACCTGTATGACCACTGCGGCACTTATTGATTTCTTTGGTAGAGGATATGACAAGACAAAATCTGCAATTTATAGTCTTACAAAATATAAAGCGGCTCTAGAAAGTGATATCGCCTCTCTTTCAGCCCCTTTGATTCGTGATCAAAAATCAGATAGATTGACTCAAATTAATAACTTAATCGAAGATGTAAAAACTGTAGTAGCGTCACAGCAGTTAAGTAACTTAAACTTCCTCCCTCCTGTGGTAGAAAGATTTATGAATCAGCCGAGCAGTAATCTTTTTTCAGTATCTTTCAGGCCGAGAAAAACTGATTCTATTGGTGCGCCTAAAAACAGCGCTTGTTCATTTCAAAGGTCAGATGATCTTGATCCTTATAATCCAGGACTTGCAGTGCAATCGAATGTGGAATATGCCAAGAAAATGAAAAATGGCTTGCCAAAATCTTTCATGACAGAATTTTCTGATTTTGATTTGACGACAAGAAACGATTCGCCTTCGGCAGATAGGATTTTGCTTGCGAATGTGATGCAAAAATACACGCAAAATAATGTGGTTGGTGTTTTAAACAAAACAGATTATGAAGCCTTAACAAAAAATATCAAAGAATGCGCTGCAGCAGCTTTTGGTTGTGTACAACCAGTCACTACTGATTATAATGATGTAAAATCAGCACTTAATGCGAGCGCTAATACTACCATCGAAGATTGGGCAGAATCTGCTATTAGTGGTATATCAGACTTTCTTGCGTCAGAAAATGTAAAGAAGGCTCTAAAGGCATCTACCTCACCTTTTTATACAAAGCTAAACAACAATGATGCAGGTCGCGATCAGCTTTCAATCATAACTCAATTATGCCTAGCTGAAATCAATACCTATTGCATATCTGATGGCATCGTTACAAAAGATA
Organism: Rickettsia typhi; assembly: GCA_945865905.1. Taxonomy (GTDB): domain Bacteria; phylum Pseudomonadota; class Alphaproteobacteria; order Rickettsiales; family UBA1997; genus CAMCFD01. The sequence goes on along the minus strand of CAMBFC010000015.1, from coordinate 24,338 downwards.
AAAACTTTGGTGCTATTATTGATGGAAATGCTGTTTTACGAGATAAAATACCACAATTAGTTAAGGAAGCCTTAATCTCAGGAGGTTCGGTAGAGGAGGCTCTAATTAATTTTGTTAATACAAACCAAGTCGCTTTTTCTCTTAAACTGATTCTCAATAAAGCTGCGCAAGATAAAATTACGAAAAAGTTTGAAGGCCATTACGACACTATAAAAGCAGCGCCGCACTTTGATAATTTTATAATTCGTGAGGCTGCAAAAAATAAGCCTTTTGTTTCCCATCAAGGATCAATCTGTGCTGATTTTTTATCATTTGTCGCCAATGAATTTCCAATAACACTCAATTCACAATTGGTGCAACAACCTATACCAAGTGATGATAGTGGTATTGTTGCTCCAACCAATCAGCATGTTATCTTTGTTCAAGTTGTAAAACGTGATGATTTATTTATCAATATCATGACTTTGGCTCAAAAGTCAGTTAAAAATGACACGACTTCGGCTCAAAAAGTTTATAGTTATCCAACTTTACCAAATGCGGTTAAACTACTACTTTCTAAAGTTAAACTTGATGGTAAAGAATGCTGCTTTTTCGAAATACTTACCGAAAAAGAAATAGAATCTTTAAGAACAATAAAATCTTTTGGTCTTTTAAAATATTTAGCCCAACAAGATATAAGTGATTCAGGCTTATTGTCTAAATTTAACGAAAATATCGCCAGAGAATCTCAGGTCGTTTTAAATAATAGCGATATTAAAGCCTTACATGTTGTGGCTGTTGAAAAATTTGCTTCTGAAAAATGTCCAAAAAACTATTCATCACATGAGAATGTTAAAAAGTTGCTCGAGTTGTTGAATATAAAAGGTCCTATTGTATCAGATGGGGGCCATAATCGTTTTTTGGTGCAAATTGATTCAGCATCAAATAAAGCGCTGGAAGATGCAAAAAAATTGGGCGCAGGAAAGATTCATCTATCTCCTACACAAGCATCAAGACTATATAAGGAGGTAAAATCTAGATATGGCGAGACAAGTGGGGGGTATCAGTCAATGAATTTGCTTACTAATACCGATACTGGAAATAAACTGAAAGAAACTCTGCGATTATTGCATATAACAACCACCGAGATTAGCTTTCCAAATCAAGGTAAGGGCACAGATGGTTATGTTTTAGCTCTAGATGCAGTAAATGCGAGTTTGATAGAGGGCGTTATGCATAATCAATCGCGCATGCATTTAACCAGAGAGATGGCTGGCAGAATATACAAGATGTTTGCCGATCAAAATCCTCATATCGATCTAAGTCAATTTGATGACTTGAGCGTTCCTAGAAAAATAGAGTTTGCGTTAGAATCACTTGGATTACCTCATAACAGTCTCTCATTCAATGGTATCGATGGTTATCTTGTCAATGTTTCAGAAGAGATAGAAAATTTTATTTCAAATCCAAATTGCGATTCGTTTGAAACGGCCAAAGATCAAATAACTGGTTTGGATGGTCGTAGATCCAGAGGTCCAAGGCTAGATGAGGGTACGCTTTTAACAACCCTTCGTGAGTTCGCAATCCAGACTGCGGCGCAGCCAATCACTGGGCTTGGGGGAAGGATGGTATCTGGACCGCAAGCAATGGCAGCAGCGTTATCGGCAGTAGCAGCAGCGCCTGCACCTGTTTTGGCAGTAAAAAAAGTTGTAGCTTGTAGGTTGGAGACTAATGGAAAGCCAAAACCAGTAACAAAAGGTAACGATATCACATTAAATTGTCCCGCAAACATCCTCGCAGAATTCAAAAAACTACTTGCTGACACAAAAATTCTTGGGGCTAAATTCACAAATCCTTATACTGATCAGGAGGAGCAAATCCCATCGGATCCAAAAGATCTTACAGCAAGACATCTGCAGATTTTGGCCAGAAATGAGAGATACAATACCACTGGGGTCATGCAAGTTAGTCTTTATAGTGGATTGTTGAGTGATGATAAAATTGCTAGTTTGCGTTGTTTAGTGAAGGCAACAAATGTTGCTGGGATTGTTGATGTTGTAGGTACAGGCGGTTACAAATCAACTACTATGCCATTATCAGCTAGTGAAGAAAAAAGAGCTATCGTAATTGACCAATCTGGCTTGCAGTGGCAGAATGATTTTAGAAATACTGGAGGTATGTTTTTTTACCCCGACAATTCATCAGACTTAAAACTTCCAGCAAATTATTCAGCATGGCAAAAGGATATGTTTCTTGCCATGTATGAAAAAGACAGGCCAGCTTGTTCCGATAAGTTTTTAACAACAACTTGGAATAGCGTAAAAGGTAAAATAGATCTAAATCAAGTTACTTTTGCAATTAAAGCTGAATTTACCCAAGCTATTTTAGCAGCTTCTAGCGCTGGAAAGAGTTTAAAAGATAGTGATAAAATTTGTTTTAAATTTCTAAAGGCTGGCATGGGGTTTTTTGCAGATGGTATTAATCAGGGGGCTAATTTAAAGGATTTAGAAAATGCTCGTATGCAGGGTATATATTTAGCGCTAGAAGAGATCTCAAAATTACCTGACGCGAATCATAAAAAAGAGATTTTAGGTAAAATTAGTCGTATTGAATTACCATTTAGTCAAGATTCCGCCACCATCTCTACTCTAGTCAGAGTTCTTGGTTTGGAATGGGGAGGCGTTGCTGCGAAAGATGCTTTGAAGCCAGTTCCAGGATATGTCATTGCTACAACTAATTGCGGCGATCCGCATGCGATGTTTGGTAATGAGGGTGGTCATTCAAGTGTTGATGCCTCTATGTCTACCAATATTGGCAATCCAAATGCTTTAAACCCATGTTGTAATAAAGAGATGCTCCTAGCAGTCACAAGTAATAGCGCCTCTTTGTCATCTAAACCAGTTGCCGCTGCTGTAGCAGCTATAGCCCCAGCTCCGAAAGCAGTTGCCGCTGCTGGTCCAGCTATAGCCCCAGCTCCGAAAGTAGTTGCCGCTGCTGTAGCAGCTTCGAAGCCACAAGCTACATTAGACAAAGATAAAATTTCTGTAAGTGCTTATTTTTCCAGAGATTTTAATATTGTAGTCCAATTTCAAAGTGCTGATTTGCGTGATAAAGTCAAAAATTATGCACAAATATTAACAGAGAATTCTTTTAGTGGCAATGGATTATGCCTTGGATACAAAGATGGTAAGGTTATTTTTCCATCACCAGAATGCGCCTCACTATTTGGACCGCTTTTAGGACTGAAAGGTACCATCGACGATAATCAGTTACCTGAAGAAACAATAAAAAAATTAACTTTTAAAAACAAAGCCTTTGAGAGAATTGGTGGAGTTGGCGATCAATTAAACGGCTCAATATTATTTCCTAAACAACAAGTTGTTGACGTTGCACATCACACAACTCTTGCGGAGGAAGACGCAGAGCTTGCGAAAGCAATAGCCTTATCGCTACAACCGCTACAAGCCGTTACAGCAGCAGCAAAGCCAGCTATAGCAGTAACGCCAGCTATAGCAGTAAAGCCAGCTATAGCAGTAAAGCCAGCTACAGCAGTTGCCGTAGCACAATCCCAAAAGCAAGCAAAAATTAGTCTCGCACCAGATGGCTCTTTGATGATAAAATTTTCTAGTTCACAAGAGGCTGAAGGTTTTTGGAATCAATTTGCTAAAGATAAAATGCCGTTAGAACTTGGTAAGGGTAAAGAAACTGATATTTGCTTTTTGAGGAAATCTACTAAAGAGGGTGATCTTGGAGTTTATATCACGGCGAACAATGAGTTGGGAATAAATTTCGCAAATAAAGATATAAAAAATGTGTTTTCTGTGGCGATCGGTATGAATAAGCAGCACTATGATGATTATAAAGACAAACCTACCAAGCTTTTCATAAAGCCAACAGTGCTAGATGTCAAGAAAGAAAGCACATCTAATTTTATAACAAATCCACCGAAACCATTCGCGTTACAAAGTAGTAAAGCATGCTCTATATTATAATAAGTCTAAATCTATTATAATAAGTTTTAGGCATCGAATTGTGGGCTAAAAGCATGCTTTAGCTCACAATTGGCGTCAGACTAATTCAGTATAAAATATATCCTAAATATTTGTTATAGAAGCTGCAAATTCTCGAACTTTTCGCAAAACATTTTCAACAATTTCCACCCGATTCTTTTTCTCCAAATAATTTTTGTCAATTTCTTTTACAATCGCTGAACCAATAACGACACCATTCGCTCCAATTTGTGCAAATTTTTGTGCTTGCTGTGGTTCAGAAATTCCAAACCCAATAACTACTGGCAGTGAAGAATTATTACGAATTTTTTGCAAGTTAATTTTGTTATCTTCAAGCTTAGCCTGCTTGGTTCCGGTAATGCCTAGCATTGAAACTAAATATAAAAATCCACTAGCAGAATCGCTAATTTTTTTAATACGATTTTCATCGGTTAAAGGGGCGATGAGATCAATCAAATCAAGGTTTGTTGCTGAAATATATTTTGCAATTTCTGCTCTTTCTTCAAATGGCAAATCAACAATTAATACGCCATCAGCGCCTGATTTTTCTATATCGGCAAAGATTTTATGGAGCCCATATTTTAGAAATGGATTGTAATATCCCATTAATAAAATTGGGGTTGAATCGTTGGTTTTTCTGAATTCTTCAACCATTAATAAAGTTTTTTTCAGCGAGGCGCCATTTTGAATTGCGCGTTTTGAGGCATTTTCAATAACTGGGCCATCGCCAGCAGGATCAAGAAAAGGCACGCCTAATTCAATTATATCGCAACCTGCTTGAGAAAGGTTTTTGAGGATCTCTAGCGATGTTTCATGATCAGGATCTCCGGCGCAAATATAGGAAACGAAGGCGCATTTGCCTTGCTTCGCCAGCTCTTGGAATTTTTTTTCGATGCGTTTCATATTTATAAATTAAATCCTAATTTTTTTGCTACAGTAAAAATATCCTTATCACCGCGACCAGATAAATTTACAATAATATTTTGTTCGCGAGTCATTGTTTTAGCCAGTTTGCAGGCGTAAGAAATTCCGTGAGAAGATTCTAATGCAGGAATAATTCCTTCGGTTTTGCATAGCAATTGAAAGGATTCAAGCGCCTCATCATCAGTGGCGCTAGCATATTCTACGCGACCAATATCGTGCAAATAAGCGTGTTCTGGGCCGATTCCGGGATAATCTAAGCCTGCAGAAATAGAGTGTGCATCTTGTATTTGCCCATCTTCATTTTGTAGAAAATAAGTTTTATTGCCGTGCAAAACTGCGATGCTTCCTGCATTGATTGAAGAGGCGTGCTCACCACTGCTTAAGCCTTTGCCCGCAGCTTCTACGCCATACATTTTAACATTATCATCGATGAACGGATGAAATAATCCAATTGAATTTGACCCGCCACCAATGCAGGCCACTAAAGCATCGGGAAGCCTTCCTGTTGCTTCTAAAATTTGTTCTTTTGCTTCTTTTCCAATAACCGAATGAAAATCACGAACCATTGCGGGATAAGGGCTAGGGCCAGTAACTGTGCCAAGCAAATAATAGGTATCTTTGGCATTAGAAATCCAATCACGCATCGCTTCATTGATGGCATTTTTTAAACTTTTTGAACCGCTCTCAACTGGCACCACTTCTGCTCCCAAGAGCTTCATGCGGAAGACATTTGGCGCTTGTCTTTCTACATCTTTTGCACCCATATAAATAGTGCAAGGTAGTGAAAAAAGTGCGCAAACTGTGGCGGTTGCAACACCATGTTGACCGGCTCCTGTTTCAGCAACGATGCGGGTTTTGCCCATTTTTTTAGCTAACAAAATTTGCCCAATACAATTATTAATTTTGTGTGAACCAGTGTGATTTAATTCATCGCGTTTGAGATAAATATTGGCGCCGCCGCAATGTTGCGAAAGCCGTGAAGCTAGATATAGCGGGCTTGGACGACCTACATAATGTTTTAAATAATAATTTAATTCTTGCTGAAATTCGGGATCGCTTTTGCTCTGATTATAGGCATCTTCAAGCTCTAGAATTGAGGGCATTAGGGTTTCTGCGACATATTTTCCGCCAAATTGGCCGAATTTTCCTTGGGAGTCTGGTTGGTTGTAGGGCATTTGCTGCGTCGATTTAGTTAAAAAGATGGGGGCGATTATAGGGTGGTGGAGGAATAATGCAATCTTGATGTTTGGTTGTGTGTTTGTTGGTGTTTATGGTCCTCGTTTTAGCGATTAATTCTGTGATTGGAGATCATTTTATTTCGCGCGCAAGCACAGCTGCATAAAATGACCTTCAATCACAGAATTAATCTTTTACGAGACGAATCACAAAAAAGATTTTTTACTCCTCAAAAAATAGCGAAAATAATGTTTGACATAAGTTATTTTTACCCATAAATTACCCATTGTTTTCCAAGTTATCCCATAAAATCCCATAAAAAAACGGGAATGGCGGGAGGCCTTATGGTTGTAAGGCTTGTGGTAGTTAAAAAAAGTTAAATTACTTTAAAACCAACAATGGCGCTATTTCTATCGACATTCACAAATAAGATCGACAGCAAAGGCAGAGTTTCTGTGCCAGCCCAATTTCGCCTATCCCTTGCTAACAAAGATTTCTCCGGCATCGTAGTTTATGAATCATTCATCAATGATTGCATTGAAGGCTGCGATATTGAGCGCATCAAAAAGTTGAGTGAATCAATCGATAATTTAGATCCATTTTCAGAAGAAAGAGACGCCTTTGCCACCACTATTTTAGGCAGTGCAATGCAGTTAGCGATGGATGCTGATGGTCGCGTTATTTTGCCAGAAAATTTATTGCAAAAAACTTTAATCAAAGACAAAGCCTTGTTTGTAGGCAAAGGCCCAACTTTTGAAATTTGGCAGCCAGAAAAGTTTGAAATTTATTTGATCAAAGCCAAGGCTAGCGCCAAAGAGAAGCGCAATTTGCTTCATTTAAAAAAGGATAATTAATGCCGCATAAACCAGTTTTATTAACAGAAGTATTGGAACATTTATCTCCCAAGGCAGGCGAGATCTATGTTGACGCTACTTTTGGTGCTGGCGGATATTCTGCGGCAATTTTAGGTGCAGCCGATTGCAGCCTTTATTCTATTGATCGCGATGCTGATGCAAAAAAATTTGCTGATAAATTATCAGATAAATTTGCTGATAATTTTCACTTTTTAGCAGGAAAATTTTCTGATATGGAAACTTTGCTTAGCGGCTTTGGAGTAAGCCAAGTTGACGGTATAGTTTTTGATCTTGGTGTTTCTTCAATGCAATTTGATGACAAAGAAAGAGGATTTTCTTTTGATTCTGATGCGCGCCTAGATATGAGAATGGATCAACAAAATCCACTATCGGCGTTTGAAGTGATCAACGAATTTGATGAAGCAGAAATTGCAAAAATCGTCAAAGAATTTGGCGAAGAACCGAAGGCAAAACAAATTGCAAAAAAAATTGCGCAAGCTCGCGCAAGCAAACCGATTACTAGTTGCAGGGAATTAGCTGATATTGTTAGATCTCTATATTTTGGTTATTTTAAAACCGACCCTGCAACTAGGACTTTTCAAGCGATTCGAATTTTTGTTAATCAAGAACTCGAAGAAATTACTCAAGCGCTACATTCTGCAAAAAAATTATTGCGGAAGGACGGGCGTTTAATTGTTGTGTCTTTTCACTCTTTAGAAGATTCTATTGTTAAAAGTTTTTTGAAAAAAGAAGCTGGCATTGATAAGCCAATGTCTAGGTATCAACCAATTTTAGCGGACTCTAAATCTGCGATTCATTTTAACATAATTAACAAATCTGCAATCAAACCTAGCGATGAAGAGGTGCGCCAAAATTATCGTGCGCGCTCTTCTAGGATGAGGGTTGCGGTTAAATTATAAACGCGCTTTGCGCAAAAAATATTATGCGAACTTTAAATTCGCTAACAAAAAAAATTAAAATTTTATGAACGAAATTAAAGAATTTTGGCAATCATTAAATAAGTTTTATTTTTGCAATGCTATGCTTGTGGTATCGGCGCTGACAAGTATTATCTTAGCTTTTACGATTCAATTTAAAGTTGAAAATTTGCAAGATAAAATGGTGGAAACTCAAACGCAGATTTCTTTTTATAAGGATCAAATTTCTTTGTTAGAAGTTGAATGGACTTATCAAACTCGTCCTGAACGCTTGAGAGATCTATCTTCGCGCTATTTGAAAGATAATGGCTATACTTTAGCGAGTCAGATTAAAAATAATGATACTATGGAGAAATATTATTTGGCGAGTTATTCAAAGGGGGCTCAAATGGCTGCTAACGATAATTCTGTTACTAGAATTGAGTTTTAGTAAGAGGTGTTAAAGAGTATATCGGTAATACAAAAATTTGTGCAGTTTTTTAAGATTATCTGTGTTTTTAGAAAATAAAATTACTCTACTTTTTGCGCAATATCTCGGCGCACAAAACCATCTTTCCAATCGATTAAATCTACAGCTTCATAAGCTTTGTGACGCGCTTCTTTAAAGGATTGCGCGCTGGCAACGATGTTTAAAACTCTTCCGCCATTTGCGGTGAGTTTACCATTTTTTATTGCAGTTCCAGCGTGAAGAATTTTTACATCTTGTAGATTTTTTGCTTTGTCTAAATTAATTTCTGTGCCTTTTTGATAGGCTTCGGGATAGCCATTGGCGCACATTACCACGCATACTAATTTTTTTTCTTCATCAAATTCTATTTTGATTTGCGAGAGATTTTCATCAACCGCTGCATTAATTAAATCGACAAAATCAGTTTTGATGCGCGGCAGAATCACCTGTGTTTCTGGATCACCAAACCTTGTGTTAAATTCTAAAAGTTTGGGGCCGTTTTTGGTTAGAATTATTCCGCCGAATAAAATTCCTTTGAATGGATGGCCAAGTTTGCTCATCGCGCTCAATGTTGGCGCAACTATTTTCTCTAAAATTATTTTTTCTATTTCTGTCGTTACAAAAGGTGAGGGGCTAAAAGTGCCCATTCCGCCTGTGTTGGGGCCAGTTTCATTTTCGCCAACTTTTTTGTGATCGCAGGCAAATCCTAGTGAGATAAAATTTGTTGAGCCGTCGCAAAGTGCGAAATGACTGACTTCAACACCTTCGAGAAATTCTTCGATGATAATTTTTTTAGATGCTTCACCAAATTTTCCTGCAAAAAATTCTGCGAGAGTTTTTTCAGTTTCTGCTAAATCTTGTGCAATTACTACGCCCTTGCCAGCAGCCAATCCATCGGCTTTTATAACGCAAGGAAAACCTAATTTTTTGGCAAATTCAACAGCTTGAACGGCGTTGGTAAAAACTTGATAATCGGCAGTGGGAACATTGTTATCAGCAGCGATTTTTTTCATGAAAGCCTTAGAGCCCTCAAGCTGAGCGCAATATTTTGAAGGGCCAAAGGCGCGCAGGCCGGCCTTTTCTAAATCATCAACCAAGCCATCAACCAGCGGCTGTTCTGGGCCAACAAAGACCAAATCTATTTTTTGGGCATGGCAAAAATCAATTATAGCTTGATTATTTGAGATATTTATATTGGTTATGCATTCAGCAATGGCGCTAATCCCTGCGTTTCCGGGCATGGCAAAAATTTTGGCAACTTTTTTGGATTCATAGAACTTCTCGCAAACCGCATGCTCTCTGCCGCCAGAGCCAATTACCAAGATTCTCATATTTTGAATTTTAAATTATAAATTTTGTATTAGTATATAATCAGTATTTAAAATTTAAATTTAATTTCTTACCCATGAGCTTAAAAGAGCATACAGTAAAATCTTATGACAAAGACTTGCAATCGCTTTCGGGCACCATTGATCAGATGGGAGAGCTAGTGGCGCATTCACTTGATTTTGTATCACGCGCAATTGCTAATCCAGATGAAGATTTGGTTGAGCAAATCACTTCGCATGACTACAAAATCAACGCTCTAGATTTTTTGGTGGAGAAAAAAATCACGGCAATTTTGGCGATGCGTCAGCCGATGGCGGTTGATTTGCGCTATATCGTTTCTGCTTTAAAAGTGGCTTCAAACTTAGAGCGCGTTGGTGATCAGGCAAAAAGTATTATCAAAAAAGTCTTACGCATAAAGTTAAAAAAATTTGATAATGAAGTGCAAAGATCTTTATTATCAATGTTAGAGCTTTCTAAAATTATGGTGCGTGATGCAGTTGATGCTTTTAACGACCAGAATGTTGAAGAGGCTGACGATGTTTTAAAAAGAGATGATGAAATTGATAAAATTTATAGTGATTTATTTGTGATTTTAGAGCAAGATAATTTCAATCGTGAGCAAGTTACAAATATTATTAACATATTATTTATCGCCAAAAGTTTTGAAAGATTGGCGGATCATTCAACAAATATTGCTGAAATTGCTAAATATGTTGTTACAGGAGAAACAAAATAGTGCAAACAAGAGAAGAAAAAAGAGACACGGGGCAAATTGCAAAGCTTGATAATAAAGACTTGCGCGGTTTTGCACAATCAGCGCCAAAAGAACAAATGTTGCGCAAGCCAGACTGGATAAGGGTTAAGGCCCCCAACTCAAAAGGATATTATGAAACTAAGGCAATTTTAAACGAGCGCAAATTGCATACCGTTTGCGAAGAAGCAGCTTGCCCCAACATTGGAGAATGCTGGGCGCAAAAGCATGCGACGGTGATGATTCTTGGATCTGTTTGCACAAGAGCTTGTTCATTTTGCAATATTGAAACCGGCAAGCCTGATGCGGTAAATCCGCATGAACCTGATAATGTTGCTGAAGTGGCTAAGGCTACGGGTTTGAAGCATATCGTTATTACTTCTGTTGATCGCGATGATTTGCCTGATGGTGGCGCTGCGCAGTTTGTAGCTTGTATTGAGAAGATTCGCGTTGCAGCTCCGCAAACTACAATTGAAATTTTAACTCCAGATTTTTTGCGCAAAGATGGTGCGATGGAAAAAGTTGTTGCGGCAAAACCTGATGTGTTTAATCACAATATAGAAACCGTTCCCGGCCTTTATACTACTATTCGCCCTGGGGCTCGCTATTTTCATTCGCTTTATTTATTGAAGAAAGTGAAAGAAATTGATCCAACAATTTTTACAAAATCAGGATTGATGTTGGGTCTAGGTGAAACTAAGGATGAAGTGCTGCAAGTAATGGATGATTTGCGTATGGCGGATGTTGATTTTTTGACGATTGGGCAATATCTTAGACCAACTTTAAGACATGCGCCTGTTGATCGTTATGTCACTCCTGAAGAGTTTGAGTTTTTGAAAAAGATGGCTTATAGTAAGGGGTTTTTGATGGTTGCTTCTAGCCCGTTAACGCGCTCTTCTTATCATGCTGGCGATGATTTTGAGAGAATGCGGCAAGAAAGAATTCGCCGATTGAAAGTGATTAATTAAACTGAAAGCGGTTAATTAATTGTCACCATTGCTATCTTCAATTATACCAAACCAACGCTCATTAATTCTTCATCAATAATTTCGTCATCAGAAAATTTTTTATCAATCATTTATTATTTTGATTTTTAGTTGTGCTGATGTAAATATATTGGTGATATTTATAATTATATTATTTAAAACTAAACCAAGTAAAATGAAAGAAAGAATCGCAGTGATCGCTGGTTTCAGGTCTCCCATGGGCAAAGCTGGTGGTGTGATGAAAAATCTTACTGCTCACGATCTTGGCGTACGAATTGTAAAAGAGGTGGTAATCCGCTCAGGCATTGATCCTGAAACAATTGATGAAGTTATTGTTGGCAATGTGGCGCAGCCTGCAGAAGCCGCCAATATTGCTCGCGTGATTGCTTTAAAAGCTGGTTTGCCAGAAAAAATTCCTGCTTTTACGGTGCATCGCAATTGCGCTTCTGGTATGGAGGCGATGACAGTTGCTTGCTCAAAAATTCTTAATGATGAGGCGCAAATTATTTTGGCTGGCGGCGTTGAATCAATGAGTAATATCCCACTTTTTTTTGGCAAAAAAATGACAGAATTTTTTGGTCAACTTTTTAAAGCAAAAACTTTTTCACAAAAATTAAAAGTTTTTTCAACTTTTCGTCTTTATTTTTTAAAGCCGGTGATTGGCTTGCAGCAAGGCTTAACAGATCCTGTATCTGGTTTAATTATGGGCTGCACCGCAGAAAATGTTGCCAAAGATTTTAAAATTACGCGTCAAGAACAAGATGAATTTTCACTGCGTAGTCACCAATTGGCAGAACGCGCCATGGCTAGTGGGATTTTCAAAGAAGAAATAATTCCGGTGTTTAATAATGATGAAAAAAATAGTCAGATGATTGAAGAGGATGAAGGTGTGCGTAAGGGTCAAAACATTGCAGCTTTAGCAAAATTATCACCTTATTTTGAAAAAATCACTGGGACTGTTACAGTTGGAAATTCTTCGCAAGTTACCGATGGTGCGGCTTTTGCGATTTTAATGCGTGAATCAAAAGCTAAAGAAATGGGATTGAATCCACTTGGGTATATTCGTGATTATGCTTATGCTGGCTTAGATCCTTCTCGCATGGGCTTGGGGCCAGTTTTTGCCACAGCAAAACTTTTTGATAAAACAGGATTATCAATGCAAGATATAGAATTAATTGAGTTGAATGAAGCCTTTGCAGCTCAGGCAATTGGGTGCGAGAGAGCATTTGCTTCTGATGAATTTGCGCAAAAACATTTAGGTCGCGATAAAGCTTTGGGAAAAATTGATCGTGAAATTATGAATGTTAATGGCGGCGGCGTTGCTCTTGGACATCCAGTTGGAATGACGGGCGCTCGCATTGTTATTCACTTGTTGCGTGAATTAAAGCGCCGTGGTAAAAATCGTGGTCTTGCAACTTTGTGCATCGGCGGTGGGCAAGGTGGTGCGGTTGTGGTAGAAGTAAATTAAATTTATAAAACCACACAATTAATGATGAAAACAAAAATTTTTAACTAATAAAATTATTTAAATTTATGATAAACGAATTAGCAAATAAGGCTCGCAAAAAAATGGAAGATACAATGTCTTCACTAAAGCGCGATCTTGATAGCATCTCAACTGGACGCGCCAATCCTACTGCCGTAGATACAGTTAGGGCTGAAGTTTATGGTGATTTTATGCAGCTTGCACAATTAGCAACGGTTTCTGTTTCTGACGCTTCAACTTTAACGATTCAGGTTTGGGATAAAGCAAATGTGAAGGCTGTTGAAAAGGCTATTATCAACGCTAATCTCGGTTTTAATCCAATGATTGATGGTCAGTTGATTCGTATTATTTTTCCTAAACTTAGCGAAGAAAGACGCAAAGAAATGGTAAAATTGGCCAAAAAATATGGTGAAGATAAAAAAGTTGTGATTCGCAATAATCGTCGTGATGTTTTAGATGAATTTAAAAAACACGAAAAAGATCTTGGCAAAGATCAGGCGCATTCTTTTAATGATATTGTGCAAAAAATTACTGATGAATTTATCAAAAAAATTGATGATGCTTGTGTGGTAAAAGAAAAAGATTTGATGAAAATTTAATGCTATCTAAAATGGCATTTTTTAAAAAAAAGAAACCAGAAAATCCTTTTGATTTAAAGGCCCCAGCACATGTTGCGATTATTATGGATGGCAATAATCGCTGGGCAAAATCACGCAAACTTCCGCTGCAAATTGGCCATAAAAAAGGCACCGAAAATATCGAAAAAATCTCTGATGCTTGTATTGAAATTGGTGTAAAATATTTAACAATTTATGCCTTTTCTTCGGAGAATTGGGATCGCCCTAAAGAAGAAGTTTCTTATCTGATGAAATTGCTTGATGAATATCTTGAAAAAGAGATCGAATCTTTGATGAAAAAAAATGTGCGCATAGTTATTTCTGGTGATTTGACGCGGCTTTCTGATAAAACAAAAGAGCGCATCGCTACAATTGAAAATAAAACTAAAAATAATAATGCGCTTACTCTTAATGTTGCTTTTAGCTATGGCGGAAGGCAAGAAATTGTTGATGCGGTGAAAAAAATTGCGCTTGCGGTTAGTGAAAAGAAAATTAGCGTTGGTGATGTTACGCCAGAATTAATTGCACAAAATTTATATCAGCCAGAAATTCCCGATCCCGATTTATTAATTCGCACCGCGGGAGATTTGCGAATTAGCAATTTTTTATTATGGCAATCGGCTTATACAGAGCTTTATTTTACCGAAACTTTTTGGCCAGATTTTTCTAAAAAAGATTTACAGAATGCAATAATTAACTTTAATAAAAGAGAAAGACGATATGGAAAAAGATCATAAAAAATGCGATAGCAAACCTTGCGCTTTTAAATCAAGTGCCTGCAAAATAATTTCTGCAACAACTAACTTTATTGATAAAATAATTGAGAAAGTTGATCGACCTGATCCGGCAAATAACACTAAGCAGCGAGTGATTAGCTCGATTTTTTTATTGCCATTTGCAGTTTATGCGATTTTCTTTTCATTAAAATTATTTGTAGTTTTTGTGATTGCGATGGCGATCCTTATGACCATTGAGTGGATCGATATGGCAAAAAATTCTGCTGATGAAAAAAGATGGCGCGTTATTGGATTTTTTTATATTTTAATTCCGCTTTATGCAGTTTATCAATTGCGTTTGATCAGCGTTGATATTGTGTTCTGGATGTTTTCAATAATTTGGGTAACTGATATTTTTGCATTTTTTTCAGGCAGAATTTTGGGTGGAAAAAAACTTGCACCAACTATTAGTCCGAATAAAACATGGTCGGGGCTTGCTGGTGCGGTGATCGCCACTGCGGTGATTGGATTAATCAGCGCTTCAATGTTCCCCGGAAGTGTGTTATTTTTTGTTATAGCTAGCGTTTCGCTATCATTAATTGAGCAAATTAGCGATTTAGTAGAATCAAAATTCAAAAGAATTTTTGGAGTAAAAGATTCTGGAAATATCATCCCCGGTCATGGTGGCGTGTTAGATCGTCTTGATGGCATGATGTTCACTGCGCCAGCGGTGTTGCTTTTGATTACCGTGTTTGCAGATCGATTCGGCTTATAAAGCTCTAGAGCCGTTGACTTAAACGCTATTCTATCTATAATTTGCCCTGTTTTAGCGAGCCTATTAAATTAATTTTTTCTAAACAATGTCTCAAACTCAAAAATTTGTATATTCTTTTGGTGATGGAAAATCTGAAGGCGATTCTTCAATGAAAGATTTGCTTGGTGGAAAAGGTGCCAATTTGGCCGAGATGTCAAACATGGGGTTGCCTGTGCCTCTAGGGTTTACAATCACTACCGAAGTTTGTGATGTTTATTATAAGGGTGGCAAAAAATTCCCCGATTCGTTGAAAAGTGAAGTTGAAAAAGCTTTAGGCGTGATTGAAAAAAAATTAGACGCAAAATTTGGTGATGAAAAAAATCCACTGCTTTTTTCAGTGCGTTCAGGCGCTAGAGCCTCAATGCCTGGTATGATGGATACTGTTTTGAATTTAGGCTTGAATGATAAAACGGTGCAGGGTCTTGCGCAAAAATCTGGCAATGCAAGATTCGCTTGGGATTCTTACAGGCGCTTCATTCAAATGTATGCTGATGTGGTGTTAGAAGTTGACCGTTATAATTTTGAAGTGATTTTGGATGAGAAGAAGCATGAGCTTGGCGCTAGGCTTGATACCGATTTGAGTGCTGCTGATTTAGAAGAAATTGCCTCGATGTTTAAAGCGAAAGTTAAAGAAGAAACTGGTCGTGATTTTCCGCAAAATGTTGATGAGCAGTTATGGGGAGCGGTTCGCGCCGTGTTTGATTCTTGGATGAATGATCGCGCAATTACTTATCGTCAATTAAATAATGTGCCAGCATCTTGGGGCACGGCGGTGAATGTGCAATCGATGGTGTTTGGAAATATGGGCGATGATTCCGCTACTGGCGTGGCTTTCACGCGCAATCCTTCGACTGGAGAAAAAGCTTTATATGGTGAATTTTTAATTAACGCGCAAGGTGAAGATGTGGTTGCGGGGATTCGCACGCCGCAATCTATAACCAATGCTGGCAAGGCTCAATTGGGCTCTGTGTTGCCTTCAATGGAAGAAGCGATGCCTGCGGTTTTTGCTGAATTTATGAAAATTTATCAGAAGCTAGAATTGCATTATCGCGATATGCAAGATATCGAATTCACGGTGCAAAATAAAAAATTGTGGATGCTACAAACCCGCAATGGCAAACGCACGGCGCATGCTGCGGTAAAAATTGCCGTTGATATGGTGCATGAAAAATTGATCGATAAAAAAGAAGCGATTAAAAGAATTGAGCCAGATAGTTTGGATCAACTTTTGCATCCAACGCTTGATCCTAAAGCGGTGGTTAATGTTATTGCGAAAGGTCTTCCGGCTTCTCCTGGTGCGGCTTCTGGCGTTGTAGTATTTTCTTCGCATGATGCAGAAAAACGCGCAGAAACTGGTGAAAAAGTAATTTTGGTGAGAGTAGAAACCAGTCCCGAAGATATTAAGGGAATGCATGTTTCACAAGGAATTTTAACCGCAAGAGGAGGAATGACATCGCACGCAGCCGTTGTGGCGCGTGGCATGGGAACACCTTGCGTTTCTGGTGCAACAGGTTTGCATGTTGAACATAACGGCAAATTTTTCACCGCACATGGTGTGAAGGTGCATGAGGGCGAGACCATTACTATCAACGGTTCAACCGGTGAAGTAATTCTTGGAATTGTGCCAACATTAAAGCCAAATTTATCGCAAGATTTTGCTGAATTAATGACATGGGCTGATGAAATTCGCACACTAAAAGTGCGCACAAATGCAGAAACCGCACTTGATTGCCAAACCGCGCGCGACTTTGGTGCAGAGGGTATTGGCCTTTGCAGAACCGAGCATATGTTTTTCAACGAAGATCGCATTATTTCTGTGCGCGAAATGATCTTGGCTGAAACGGTTGAAGGTCGCAAAAAAGCGCTGGCAAAATTATTGCCGATGCAGCGAAAAGATTTTGTCGAGATCTTTAAAATCATGGCTGGGTTGCCAGTTACGATTCGTTTGTTAGATCCTCCTTTGCATGAATTTTTGCCACATAAAGATAGCGAGATCGCAGAAGTAGCGCGGGTTGTTGGCGTTGATGTTAATTATGTAAAACATCGCACGCATCAATTGCAAGAACAAAACCCAATGTTGGGACATAGAGGCTGTAGGCTTGGAATTTCTTATCCAGAAATTTATGAGATGCAAGCAAGAGCGATTTTTGAAGCGGCGACGATTGTGAAAAAAGAAACTGGCAAGGATGTGTTGCTTGAGATCATGGTGCCGTTGGTTGCGACAAAAAAAGAAATTCAGATTTTGCGCGCGTTGATTATTGCGACGGAGAAAGAAGTTGAGAAAGAGCAAGGTGTGAAGTTGAAATATATGGTGGGCACGATGATTGAGTTGCCTAGAGCGGCGCTGGTTGCGGATAAGATTGCGGAGGAGGCGGAGTTTTTTAGTTTTGGGACTAATGATTTGACGCAGACTACTTTTGGCCTCTCGCGTGATGATTCAGCTTCATTCTTGGGACACTACCAAAAAGCTGGGATTATGGAGAAGGATCCATTCGCAGAATTGGATCAGGATGGGGTTGGTGAGCTTATAAAAATTGCGGTGCAAAAAGGTAAAGCAACTCGCAAAGATATTAAACTTGGCATATGTGGAGAGCACGGCGGAAACCCGCCATCAATCTACTTCTGCCATAAAGTTGGCCTAGATTATGTCTCTTGCTCACCTTATCGGGTTCCGATTGCGAGGTTGGCAGCGGCTAGAGCTGGGTTGTAATAAATTAATTATATGTCTTTTACAAAACCGAGATTTATGTTAAATGCCTTTACATGTCCACATTGTAAAGAGCTGTATAATCAGCATTGGCAAAGCGCCTTCTCAACATCATATAATAATATGGAGAATGGTACTAACTTGACTGCTGAAGTTGATCGATTTACCGGTAAGGCAACGTTTTCTGTTGGAAGTTATTTTAAAAAGCAAAGTGATTTGAAAATTGCTATTTGTGCTTTTTGTAAAAAATATTCTCTTTGGCAAAAAAATGAAATGATTTATCCAGATTCTTCTTTAATAGCAGAGCCTTCTAATTATTTATCAGAAAAAATAAAGGGTTACTATAATCAAGCTAGATCTATAGCAAAGAAATCACCGCAATCTTCCTGCATGCTTCTTAGATTGAGTCTGGAGACATTGTTAGAGGATGAATTTGGATTAAAGGGAATGCTTTTTAATCAAATAGAAGGTTTGAAGAAAAAGGTCTCTCTATCTGAAACTCTTGATAAGAGGCTAGAATTAATTCGTAAGTCTGGCAATGATGCGGGGCATACTAGAGAAATACATTTATCGGATGATTACGAAGTAGCAGAGCTTTTGTTTGCTATAATTAATGATATTGTTCGCGAATTAATAGAGGACAAAAAGAAATTTGAGAATTTTTCAAAAAAATTCAATAATCCTGCCTCACCAACAACCCCCGCAAAAACTCCGGAGCCAAATCTAAATCCTCCCACCAACTAAGTGTATGGGACTCAGCAACAAAATCCTTAAATTGCTCCTCATCCCTCAATCTCATAAACACCTCATCATAAAAAATATTTGCAATCTAGTGATCGCGCGATAAATTTACCGTAACACACGCTACAGCTGTAGTAGTTGTGCCACACACTGCGGTGTTCGTCTTATTTATTTTCATCACCATGAAAAAACTATCCTTATACAAAAACTACGACGATTGGGCAATATCTAAAAGTTGACATGAACATTCCAAAGCGGATTATAAATCCGTTCCAGCATTGGGGAATTTAATTAAAATAGTTTCATGACACTCAAATATTCTTTCCAAGCTGAGCTGTGGCTCTATCAGGGGAAGGGCGCGTGGTTTTTTGTTACATTGCCAAAAGAAGAATCGCGGCAAATTAAAATAGCTACTTCGCTTAGCAGAAAAAAAGGTTGGGGTGCTGTTCGCGTTAGTGTTGTTGTTGGAAAAATGACCTGGCAAACTTCAATATTTCCTTATTCAAAAACCGGCGCATATATTTTGCCGATTAAGGCTGAGGTGAGGAAAAAAGAGAAAATTACGGCTGGTGATGTGGTGTCGGTGATTATTGATTTAATATAATTTATAGCGAAATTAATTTCTAACTTTTATGTCCATCGTGATCTAAAAAAGGAGCGCTAGGAGCAAAGGGGCTGGGTCGCTTTTGCCACCCTCAAATTCTCTATTTACTTTTTTAATCCAAAAAATAAACTTATTTCGTTACCGTAAAAAACCACAACACCAACACACCCAAACCATATGAACCACGAAATCATAAAAACCCTCCAAGCTAACTTCGAAAAAATTTCCAAAACAGAAAATGGCATAACCTATTGGTTAGCGCGTGATATTCAGCCCCTTCTTGAATATACAAAATGGGATAATTTCGAGACTGTTATCAAAAAAGCACAGATAGCCTGTAAAGCCTCTGGACAAGAGGCTCAAAGTCATTTTCTTGACGTCGGGAAAATGGTCGAAATTGGGGCTAATGCTACTCGTCAAATTCAAGATGTAATGTTGACCCGTTATGCCTGCTATCTTATCGCACAAAACGGCGATCCAAAGAAAGAGGCAATTGCTTTTGCGCAAAGTTATTTTGCGATTCAAACTCGTAAGCAAGAAATTCTTGAGGAGAGAATTCATTTGGCTGAAAGAATTCAGACTCGGATGAAATTAACAGAAACTGAGAGAAATCTTTCCTCAACTTTGTATGAGCGAGGAGTTGATGATAGAGGATTTGGAGTTGTTAGATCTAAAGGTGATAATGCATTATTCGGTGGCAATAATACGGCTGAAATGAAAAAAAGATTGGAAGTTAAAAATTCTCGTGCATTGGCAGACTTTTTGCCGACAGTTACTTTGAAAGCAAAAGAATTTGCTGCGGCGATTACTGATTTTAATGTTAAAAAATCAAGTCTTTTTGGTGTAGAAAAAATAACTTACGAGCATGTAAAAAATAATAAAGATGTTCGTGCGGTTTTGGCAAAAAGTGATATTAGGCCAGAGAATTTACCTGCTGAGGAGGATATTATGAAATTGGAGAGAAGGGTGAAATCTGGGGATGGTAAGCTTTTGAAGAGTGAGTCTAGTTTTTCTGGAGTTGGGGATAAGTGATATGTCCGAAAAAATCGGACGGTTGAATATGATTTAATCTGCAAAAATTTATTTATTTTTATCGCCATGAAAAAAATATCCTCATATAAAAACTACGACGATTGGGCAATAGATATCCTTAAAAGCGATAAAACCCGCGCCGATCGTTTTCTAAAATTAGCAATGTCAGAATTTGAAAAAGATGGCGATGTTGCAACTTTGCTAATCGCCTTAAGACATGTGGCGCAGGCTAAAGGTGGGATTTCTCAGCTTTCGAATAAAACAAAAATTGCACGAGAATCGCTTTATAATATTTTGTCGAAAAATGGTAATCCAACTTTGACTACTTTTAAATCTGTGATTGATGCGCTTGGGTATAAAATGGTTTTGAAGCATTGCGAAGTTGTGAATGCTTAAAGTTGACTACAATTTGTAGTCAACTGAAAAAATATTTGTAATTATTAAAAATTAACAAAATAAAAATCTTATGACAAAAGATTCAACAAAAAAATCCCCCAATCAAAAAAGCCTGCAAGACCTTCAAAATCAAGCACGAACAGTGATTGATGAAAATTTAAAAAGTTCTAAAATTCAGGCGATTGATCAAATGGGTATTGCGCAAAATTTTGCGATAAAAGATGGCGAGCCGCGACCATCTAATATTATTGGTTTTGCTGGTGATGCGGCTGATGTTGTTGCAAAAAAATTGGGGGATTTATATCAACATTTTCGGGAAAAAGAATTTGAAACATTGATAGAAGAGGGGCGCGATGAAGATGCGAATAAATATTTTTTTGGTGTAATTTTTCCGCGTCAATATCAAGGAAATAATGATCCGCTAACAATGACAGAAGGGCAAGTTTTTGAGGCTGAAAAATTTTTAGGCAAAGATGATGGGCGCGAATCCAAGGGATCGTGGGCAAAAAATGTTCGTTCAGAATCAGTGGGAGAAAAAGCTAAAGAATTGCCCGCATTTCACAGCAAAGAAAATAAGGATTGGCTGCAAAAAATTCTTAGCGGCAATAAGCCTGATGCTTCTAAAAATTTTGCTGATAGATTTAGTAAAGAATCTTGGGCAACAAGAGGGGGAAGAGATTAAAATTTAACCTTCTCCAATGCTTGCAAAAAAAAATTAACAAAACTAGCCTCTAAATGTTTGTATCATTTATCATGTTACAATGTGCAGAGTTATATTGAATATGATTATATAAAATATTAAAAATTTAATTAAAAAAATATGAAAAAACTATTGCCAATTTTTGCAACAACACTCTCTTTATTGTCAACTCAATCAAACGCAACTGGCCTATTCATTGGTGCCGATTCTTTATATTCTCAAGCTCGCAATCAAGTAAAAAGCTCATCAGACGCTTCTGCTCCAAATAATGGCGATGTAAAAAGTGCAAACAAATTTGACTATGGAATCAATGCCGGATTACGATTTGATCTATTAAACTTTCTCGCTTTTGGTGAAGTATTTTATGATAATTTAAATGTGTCGGCAAAAAATTTCGCTTTGAATTCTGGTGCTAATGGCGGCGGTGATAATTTTAATTTGCAAAATCGTTATGGTGTAAAAGTCAATGCCGGATTTGCAATTTTGCCAAAAGTTACGCCATTTTTAACTTATGGTTTTGCTAATGTTCGTTATAGCAGTTCTGCGGGTTCAAGCTCGGTTACAAAATCAGAAATGGCGCCACTTTATGGTATTGGATTAATGGTTGATTTGCCGCTAAATTTTTCTGTAAAAGCTTCTTATGATTATCAATTATTAAATTTGCGTTATGCAAATGAAAGTGCAAAAGTTAGAACTAGCTTAGGTGTAGCAAGGCTTGGTGTTGTTTATAAATTTTAATTTTAATAGCTGCAAAAAAATGGTTTGTGCCAGATGGTGTTGCGCAAGATAAATTTAGTAAATGGATTAAATCTTAGTGATTTTTATATCTTTCTTTATTGCAGAATGATCTATATAAAATAGCAATTACGCAATAGTTGGATTAGTCTAGATAGTTTAGGTGATCTAAATAAAATTTAACACCTAAATCATATGGAAAATACCCCGCAATTGCCAAATCTAGAAGAGCAATTAACAGCAGAGCTTTTGACAAAAATTGCAGCCACAGAAACCGTGGATGGCAAAATTGACTTTGTGCAATTTATCAATGATACCCTTGAGAAGAGCCCAGAATATATCGCAACCTTTGCCACAAATGATGCGGTAGATGCTTTAATAGCAATAGCAAGTGATTTAGCGTCAGATGAAGGAATGGATTATGCGGAATATGATATTGATGATATAATATCATCTATCGCAGAAGCTATAAGAAAAATAGCTACTGATAAAGTTGGTCGAGAATTTTTATCAACAGAAGCGGCTGTAAATGCTCTAATTGCAATTGGCAAAACAGCTGAACGCGTTAATGTTTTAGAAGCTGTTGCAATAGCAATGGTAGTTGTTCTTGAAGACAATCATCAAGCTCAAATATTTTTTTCTACGCAAGAAGTGGCGGATACATTGATAGCAATGGCGAATAAAATTGTAGTAACGGATGATGAAGATGAAATGGAGGAAAATGATGATGCATCGGAAAATATTGCTAATGTTATAACGAGAATAACTATGGATAATCCAGATTCTCAGGAGTTTTTTGCTACAGATGAGATGGTGGTTGCTTTAGCAAAAATGGCTCGTGAAGGTAGAGCTAGTATTGTAAGAAAAACTGTTGCAGAAACCATGATATCTATAGCTGGAGATGATGAAGATGCTTGGGTAATGTTTGCTGTACCAGAAATAGTAGATGTAGTAATAAGGATGGCTTGCGAAGCTGAATATGATCAAGAGATTAATAATGTTGCTAACATCATAAAATCATTAACTGAACATGATTTAACGCTTCAGCAATTATTTGCTTCACCAGAATCTATAGAAGCTTTTTTGATAATGATTGAGCGCTATGAATCAGAAGATACAAAAGAAGTTATTGATGAAGCGATAATAAATATATGCATTTCTAATCCAGCGTTACATATGCAGTTTGCTGCAGGAGAGGTGAGGGTTAAATTATTAAAATTAAATGCTGCCTGTCAGCAATATGAGGCAAATAATCCAGATGAACCAAAAATCATTCATCTCAAATCATTGTTATTCCGTTTTTTAACTCAAAATGCAGAAGAGCGCGGAGGTATAGAAATTATACTTTCACCAGTATCGCCAGTATTAGAAGCTTTTACTCAAAATCCCAATCACCTTAAATGGGCAGAAAAAATCGCAGGAGAATATTTAGATGGTTGCGTTAATCAGCCAGTTGCTGGTTGGTCAGAAATATGCGCCGTTACATCAATTGCTCAAGCTCCAAAAATAATTGATAAAATTGAGGCAGCAAAACATTTAATGGCGCTTGAGGCAATAAAAGATTTTATCAGCAAATTGCCCGCTGATCAAAAACCGGGAGAAGCGGTAGAGGTTGAGGCTGGAAATTCGCTGCTCATGAGGATTCATGAAAGACTTTTGACTGATAATCTAATTGCTGAGCCTTGGCAAGGAGTTCCTGAAATAATAGCTTATCAAGATACTGTTAAATCATGGTTAACGCCAGAAAGATTTGCAAAATCTTATCGCGCGGTTAGAGATTCATTGCAAGATTCTGGGTGGGTGGCAAATTTATTATGTGAAGGTTTGCACAAAGATACTTGGGGAGAAATTGCTTTTCCAGAAGAGATAGCTGCAATAAAGGTAAAATATAAAGAAAAAATGACTTTTGTAGAGCTTATAATTGCGATAAAATCTGAATCAGAAACTTTGCAATCGGCAAAAGATTCATTGGGTAATGATGGGGAAAAAGTAGCATTTGCAAAATTTACAGAAAAGTATCTAGGTCTAGATGGTCGTTCATTAGATGATTTAATGGAATCGCTACCGCGTGATATGGAAAGAGAAATTGCTCATACAGTTAGAGTTTCAACATTTGCAGAATTATCTTCAAGAAATCCAAGCGTGGCGCCGATGTTAGCTGCCGCATCTGCAAATCTAGCAATGGAAGATTCTTCTGCTGCAAAGCTAAATGCTACCTCGTCAGAGCGTCAATAGTGAGTGAGGTATGATATGGCTACCATTTTTCGGACAGTTCCCAACAATAAAAAATCAAAACCATGTCCAGTAATCAGAAAAACAATTATCCTTTAGAATTTAAAGTCTCATCGGCTCAATTAGCCATTGATTCCAACAGGTCAGTTGCCCAAACTGCTAG
>CAMBFC010000014.1 GCA_945865905.1 Rickettsia typhi | reverse complement strand
TCGCACAACCAAGCGCCGCATGAAGCGTTAACTGCTGCGCTGTATTAATCTGCGGAGCGATTGTAGCGATTTGGTTTCCTTGGCTATCAATAATTTTAGTTTCGTGGGCTAGATTGCCGATTTCATTGGCTGCAACCTGCCCTGCTGCGTTGATTAACAAGTTTGTTGCAGAGTTTTTTAGTGATTCTTGGAAAGAGTCTCCGTTAACTATAGATTGTGCCGCGCTGCTTGATACTGTTTGGATTGCGGATTGTTGCATTGCGGTGGTGAATCTGGTTGTTGCTGTTGAAGCCGTTGAAGCCGTTGAAGCCGTTGAGGTTGTTGAAGCTGTCGAAGTTGTTGAAGCCGTTGAATCTGTTGAAGCCCCTGACCCCCCCGCATTAGCAGAATTCGAAGCCGCATCAATCCCCTCAACAATCCCCGCAGTAATCGCTGCTGTAGTCATCGCAACTGCAATGTTTTTTAGTGATTCTTTGCTGGTAGTATCTTTGATTGCTGTATCAGTAGTGTCGCGCAATTGAACCCAAGCACTGCCGTTGGCGTTCATACTAGCATTGGTGGCGGATAGTGTGGCGGTGGTTGAGGCGGCTGAGGCTCCTGCAACTGCGGCAGCGCTTCCTACTGTTGCTGATGCTGCGGCTACGCTGGCGGTGGTGGTAGCTGTTGCTGATGCTGCGACTGCGGCTGAGGTTCCTGCTGCTGCACCGGCGGATGCTCCTGCTGCTGCAGCTCCTCCGGTTACTACTATTGCTGCTACTACGGCGACTGCTACTACTGCGGTGCCGGTGTCGGTTAATCCGCGGATTGTTTGGTTGTAGGAGGTGGAGATTTCGCTGGTTGGGTTGTAGAGGGTTATTTCTGATTTATGATCTTTTAGGTAGGTTAGGTAGTTTAGGTTGTTGGTTTCTAGGGTTTGCTGTTTGTTTTGGGTTTGTTGTGGAGTTTGGTTGTTTGTGTTGGCATTTGCGTCAAACATTTTACCATCGTAAGAAGTTGTGATTTGGTTGGCGATGTTAAAATTGAAGTTGTCGTTTTTAGCGGTTAGTTCGCTGTTTATTGTATCTGTGTGCATCTCGCCGTTGCTGTTGTTTTTAAACATTAGGGTGCGGGTTTGTTTTAGTTCGTTGTTGGTGATGCTGGATTCTTGCGCGGCTAAAATGTAGAGGTTGTTTGTGGTAATATCAAGGTTTCCGGTGATTTGGGTGTTGGATTTGTCTGGGGTTGTATCGGCGGTGCCGGTGTTGATTTTGCTGGCTTGGATTATGGTGTTGTTGGTGGTGGTGATTTCTAGGTTGTTGCCAGCGTTTAGGTTTGCCGTTTCTATGTTGGTTTGAGTGTTGGTTTCGAAGGTTTTGGTTTTTATGTTGTAGGCGGAGTTATCTGTTAGTGCATCGTCGAAGCTGTGTTTTAGGTCGTGAGCATCTATTTTATTAACTATTGAATCAGGAAGGATTCCACCAGCTCCAGCAAGCTTTTGTAGTGGATCATCGAGCTCTTGCGCGATAAAATGCGCTGGGGTGAGATTGTAATAATAATTAACAATTCCTGAAACTGCCCCGATTGTTGTAGAGGTAATATTTGCACCAACCTTTGCAACACCATGATAGCTGCGGCTTGTTTGGGCATAGTGAGATTCGTTTAGGGTGGCGTTTTGGATTGTTAGATTATCTGCGGTTATGGTTTGGTTATTGGTGGTATCGAGATTGCTGCTTTGGATAAGAATATTGCCAGCAGAATTATCTTCGCCTGCGTTTAAAATAATATTGGTGGCACTTAAGTTAGAATCTTGTGCGGTTTCTTTGTAATCAATTTGCAGTGAATCAGAATTGCGCACTGAGCCAGTTTTGTGTGATTGAGATTCGCGATAGTTTGAGTTTGTTGCGTTTAGGATGTTGATGTTGTTGGTGGCGGTGATTGTTAAGTCTCCGGTGTTTTGTGGGGTTTGCGGGGCGTTTCCTGCGGTTAAGTTTGAACCAGTGATGTTGATGTTAGAACCGTAGCCGATTGCTAGTGGGGCGATTTCATTGTTAAAATTATTATTTAGTTTGTTGATTTTATTTTCTGTGCTGGCAATTTGTGCGTGTATACTTGCTGCTTCTTGATTACCGAATTTTCTGCTAGAGCTGTAGAAAATTCCCTGATCTTGCAAATTGGTTTGCTTTGTTTGCAAATCTTGCAGTTTGGCCTCTAGAGGCTCTATATTCGCTTGTTTTTGGTTGTATAATGTTGCAATTTGCTGGCCTTCGTTATCGGTGCCAAGGCCTGTTGAGGTTAGATTTAAATCACCTTCTGCGGCAATAGTGCTACCGATGTTTGCAGTAGTATCCTTGATATCTATACCACCATGTTTTCTTGTACCCCAGCTAATTTCACTACGATTCCTCAACTGCAGCGTACCAATATTAACATCATCCCCCGCTGTGATCACAACACTCCCCGTTGAAATTGTTGGAGCAACAACCGGATCACCATTAACAACAGCTTGATCAATTTCTGGCTGATTAGTAATGTTTTTTGTCGCGCTAATCGTTGCCGCCAAATTCGCAAAATCATTAGCAGCGTTGATACTTACACTCCCTCCCCTAATCGCAGCATTTTGCAATAAAACAGAACGAATATTGCCACTTCTTCTAGCAACATCACCAGCAGCAAGTTGGTAAGAATCTCCACCGCCTAACTGACCAAAGCTTGAGTTTAAAAGCGTTTTATCATTAGTGCGAACCAGCGCAGAGTTTAAAATATTACCATTAGTTGAAGTTAAAGCAAGCGCTCCAACCGCGCCAATATTAGCTCCAATGTTTTTTATATCGCCAGAATTTGCGGTGATAGTTAAGTTTTTGCCAGAAATAATCTGCGCTTGCGCAATTGAGTTTGTTTTATTGGTAAGGCTTGCAACATCAATCGTTACATTGCCTGCACTTGCAATTGATCCATTGTTTTTAAGGCTAGAATTTGCTGCGTCAATTGTTAGAGAATTTTTGCCAAAGATTGTTGCAGAGGTTGCGAGGCCGATTGCGCCGGTTTTTAAATCATTGTTTAACAATCTATCTCTGGTGCTTTGAGCGAGATAGATTTTTGGAGCAAGAACTGCGATTCCATTGACGGTTGTAGCTTCAAAGGTGATGATATCTTTGGTTAAAGCCTTCACCTGATCTTTGCTCAAGCCATTAATCGCAACAGCATTCGCATCTAATCCTAGGCGATGCATTTCTAAAATTGAGTTATCGAGCATTTGTTTTACTTGCGCTTCACGGCTGGCTACATCTTTAGCAAGCAAGAATGAATCGCTGGTTAAGGTTTGCAATTGATCGATGATTAGCTTTTGTTCTACAAAAGCATCGCCAAGGATTTGAGTGGCGCGCTCTGTGGGTTGGCGGGTTTGGCGGTCGATGTTGGCGAGAACTTCGTTGCCGTTTAGGCCTAGTTGATCAAAATAATATGAGCTGCCGAAGAATTTGCTGGCGTCGGTGAATTGGCTACGCGATTCTACTAAAGGCGCTGTTGTTTCGCCATCGAGGTTGATTTTGAAATTGCCAGCAAAAACTGTCCCTGATTGTGAAGCGGTTAATAATGATTCATCGATTGTTGCTGATGAAGACGAAGAGCCCGCATTAATTGATGGGGCTAAAAGTTGGCTTTTGCTTGTTGCATAATTTGCAACTGCGGCATTTGATGAACCAGAATTTGCTAAGGATAAAGCTAATGCTGATCCACTCTCAACACCAACTCCGCTGATTGCGTTGGCAATTGAGGAGAGATCTATGTTTAAAACTCCAGTCTCAGCAAGAGCGTAGGTATCAATATGGTTTATTATAGTTGAACGAGATTGCAGAGAAACAGCGCCAACCGAACTATATTGCGAGACATTATTACCATTTATAAAACTAGAATTTGCGGTGCCATTTTGTGTGATAACTAGAGAACCGCCCGCTTTAATAAAAGCAGGATAAGATTGGGCATAATCCGCCGCTTTTAATTGTGGACCATATCTGTTAACTCCACCGCAGCCATTGCAATGAAAATAGGTTATTGAATCTAAAGAAGAATATCTAGTAGAACCGCTCCAAGTAGAGCTAAAACCATATAAACCAGGATCATAGGAAGCTAGATTGCTGAAAGAACTGGTATTGATGCTCATATTTCCAGTACTTGCAATAGTGGAGGTGTCATTTAAAAAACTAGTTGTGACAAAATTTAAATCTCTTCCAGAAGAAATTGTCGCACTTTTGAAATTTGGGTTTAATAATTGCTTAGCATAATAACCGCGCCAGACATTTTCACATTTATGCCCAAAACAACCGCCATCACTATTTTTCCAAGCGTAAGAGCTATGTAAATTATTATCCGCGATAATTACAGAATCTATTCCTACCGCATTAATAATTTTATTAAAATAACCATCTACGGTTTTATTCTCCAGTGTCACCGCCTTAATAAAAATATCCCCACCATAAGTCTCAATATTCCCAGAAATGTTTTGCACCAAAACAGTTTTATTCAACGCAGCGTCAGCAGAATTATTTTTTTGGATTGCAAGATCGTGATCCGCATAAATATCAGCTCGATCATTAATAAAATTATTCGCAACATTAAAAACCGCATCATGCCCACTCCAAATCAGAGCAGTCGCATTATTATTCAAATCATTACTAGCATTAACCGTCAAATCATTCGCCACAGAAATCTCGCCCGCATTATTTAAATCTTTAACATTAAAAATCGCATCATTATCAGCAGTAAAAAGTGAAGTTTGACTTGTATTATTGAATGATCCATTGAGCGCATTAACCGTTGTTGTTCTAGCGCCACCAGTGATTTTTGCTGTGCTATAATTATTAACATTACCGTTAGTTGCGGTTAGCGTGGTATTGGTCGTTCCAATAATCGCCGCATAATTATTGATATTATTTTTTGCCGTAAAATCAATGTAGGTGCCAGCCGCAAGCTGAATATTAGAATTATCACCAATCGCCAATCCATTAACAACATTGCCACTTCCAACAACCCCGCTATCTCCCGTAGCATTCAACTTAATAAAATCCGTTGCAGTAACATTGCCCAAGTTGGTGATATTGTTCGCAGTAATATCAACATCACTCGCCGTGATTGTTCCCGTAATTGTATAATCAATCGCACCAAGATTTAAACTAATCGTCGCCGTAGAAATAAACGCACCAAGCGTGTTAGCAAGATTAACACTTTGGGCATTAAGTGCATTTAAAGTAGTGGTTTTGCCCGCAATAATTCCCGAATTATTATTGAGAGAATCAGTTTTAAGTGTGATGTTTCCGTTAGCAGAAACAATCCCCGAAGTGATTGTGGATGTTGAAGGTTTAGTGTTTTGATTATTGATAATTGCGGCAGTAATAGTTAAATCTTTTTCTGCAAGAATCAGTGCCGAAGCAGAATTGGTAAAGCTCGCGGCATTAATCGTAAAATTATCTGCTGATTGCAAAGTTGCAGAATTAGAAATATTTTCACTAGCGGTGATGTCAAATGTTCTGCCAGAAATTATTCTGTCTGAGTTAGTTAAATTGCTCAAATTTAAAACAAGATTGCCATTCGATAAAATAATCCCTGAATTTATTAGTGAATCAGCAGATAAAATAAATGTATTATTTGCACTTTGAAAATTGCCAGAATTTACAATTGAATTAGTTGCTTCAACTTTCAAATCATTTCCACTTAAAACATCGCCATTATTAATAAAAATCGCACTATTAATAGTTAAGTTTTTTGCTGCATTAATCTCGCCATTATTTTGTAAATTATTGGCAATAGTTAAAGTTAACGAATCTGCAAAAGTTAGTGATTTATTAAGAGAGGCAATCGTGCCCGAGCCTTTATTATCAAGCGAAGCAGCGTTTATCGTAAGCTCGTTATTAACGATAATATTATTATAATTTGTAACCAAAGCAAAATTAAGCGTAGAAGAATCAGCAGCAGAGATCTCGCCATAATTTGTTAAAGAACCACTTGCATTAATCGTAAGATTTTTAGCAGAATATATCAGTGAATTTTCTTGATTAACTAAATCGCCACTTAAAATAATATTAGAATTTTTAACAGATTGAAGTGTCCCAAAATTTGTAAAATTTGTTGCAGATAAAATAAAATCATTTGCACTATAAATTGTGCCAGAATTGCTTGCATTCACCGCTCTGGTGGTTAAATCACCAATAGAATAAATCGTTCCTCTATTATTTAAATTTAAATTCGCACCAATCGCCAAATCGTCACCAGCAACAATTTGCGCATCATTTTGATTGTTAATGGTATCAGCAGTTATTGTTGCTTTTGCAGAAGATTTTATTAAGCCTAAATTGTTGATATTCGCAGCAGCGATAATTGCATTAGTTTTAGAATTTAACTCACCATAATTTTGCAAATCACCAGTAAATATAAGAGCTAAAGAAGAGCCAAGAGAAGCAATAATAGCATTTGAATTATTTGTTAAACCTTTTCCAGCAAGGCTTAAAGCGCCACCAGCTAAAATTTTATTTGAATTTATAATTGCCGCAGAACCAGTGATTGAAAGATTTTGTGAAGCAGAAATTTTTCCTAAATTTGTAAGTGAATTTAGATTATCGCCACCCAAATTTATTGGTGAATTAAAATTAAAACTAAGATTCTTCGCAGAATAAATCGAAGAATTTTTAGCATTAACAAGACTTGCTAAATTAAAAGCAGAATCATCACCAGATTGAATCACACCAAAATTGCTAAAAGAATCCGCGGTAAAATTTAAATCTTTAACAGCGATTAAATTTCCAGAATTTGCAGCAGATCCAACAATCACAAAACTAAGATTATTCTGCGCCGAAATCTCACCTTTTAAATTTATAGAATTAGCAATTGCAACAGAATTATTTTGCAATCCGTTCGCCACAACAGTCAAACTTCCATCCGAAGAAATCAAACCATCATTAGTTAAAAGCCCCGTCAAAATCACCGAATAATCCTGCGGAGAAAATATACTTCCAGAAGAACCAGTGCCAGCATAGCTTGAAGACCTCGAATTAGTTAAATCACCCCCACTAATCCTTAAAGAATCCTCTCCATAAATCGATCCAAAATTATTAATATTAGCAATATTCGCAAGATTAAGATTAAGCGCCTCAATATCACCAAGATTGGTGAGAGCGCCACTATTTTGAATCGTTAAATTATAAGCAGAAACTTTACCAAAGTTTTTAAACTCTTGCGCTTGAATCGTTAGATTTGGCGCTGAGATTGAAGAGCTAAAGGCATTAGATGAATTAGAGAAATTAGAAGAATTAGAATCAAGACCCTCAACAGCCTGAATCTTTGCGCCAGATTTAAGATTCGCCACATCTCCAGCAGAAATCGCCGAATAATAAACATCCCCATTAGCATCAATATTAACCGTTGACGAAGCCAAAATCTCTGCCGCCATCTTAACTCCCACACCTTGTTTAGTTGCAATCAAAAACACTCGCCCCGATTGAATTTTGGCTAAATTTGAAGCATCAATTGCAAAAACTGGTTTTGTGATATCAACATTATTTTGTGAATCATTATTTTGATTGCCAACGCCCGCAATCTCTTTATTAGCATAGTCATATCGCCCTTCACCAGTTTTAACAGTTAGCGCAGTATCATCAGAGCCATAAACCGAAGAAAGCAACTTTACCGAAGAAGCGATAATATCAGCCGAAGAAGTTCTTGTAACATCAAGCCCCAAACCATCAATCGTAATCAACGGCACATATAAATTAGGATTAGCCTGTTCTTTTAAATTAAACCCAAGATTGCCCTGCGCATCAAAATTGCTACTACCGCCAACCATCAACAAATGTGCCGTATTAATAAATCCACAGCCCGAACAAGTGATTCCATTGGGATTTGCGATGATCAGATCTGCCTTTGAGCCAGCAATTTCAACATAGCCAAGAATTTGCGAGAGATTACTAGAAGTTACTTCGTTTAAGATAACTTTAGCGCTGCCGCTTTGTGCTAAATTGGCGTTAGCGTTGACCAATCCACCAATTTGAGTTTGGGTTACTGCGGTGGCTCCAGCGCCAGCAGCAACTTCAGAAGGATTGCGGCCGGAGAAGTTGTTAATGATTTGGCCTGATTGGTTCACATTATATTCGGTGAAACGGTTGTGCGAAAGGCCAGAAGAGTTTGGGGCAGCGATGTTTATTTGATCGATTCCAGAGGCGGTTTTAGTGATTTGGGTGTTGGTGGTGTGGTCTGCGGTGATTGGAAGAGTTTGGGCGGCAGCAGCAGCGGCAAAAATAAACTGCTCTAATATTAAAGAGAGAATAGCGATTTGCGCCAAAAAGTTTTTGACAAAGTTAAAGAAATTCGATGGCAGTGCTACGCGTAGAAAATTTAACAAAAACATATATCTTGGTTTGTTTAATAGTGGTGAGACTATTTTTATGGTTTTTAGCGACTCTAAAAAGCTACGGCTTGGATTATTTAATAAAGACCCTTAATAATTGAAGTTATTTTATGGTAATTTATAGATCTTGTCAAGAATAAAACTCGCTACATCATTAATTTTTATCAAACTCTATCCCTCAAACAGCTTTGTGATTACTTCCTTTATCAGCAGCCACCAAGGGCTGGGCCTGGGTCTTGGGATGAAATCCTATGGTAACTTTAACCGCAGGATTTTGCGGCACCTTTGCAGCTTGCGCTGCCTCCACCCTCGCCTTCATCTCTTCAACAGAAGATGACCTAACGGCAAAAGTTTCTGGCGCAGAGTTCCTTACTGCCACTAAAGCCGCTGCCGCTGGCTTTTGTTCAGTTTCCCATCCTCTCCCATAAAGCTCTTCATCAAGACTGAACATTGCAACATCATCCTCAGGATTACCAGTTTTTAACGCCGCTGGTCTTGGTTCTGACGCTGCCGCTATTGGTACAAAATTTTTTGACATACTTAAAAAATTAATTATTACTATTAAAAAACGATAAAAAACTACACAATCATTGTTCCTGCACCCTTTTCAGTAAAAATTTCCATCAACAAAATATTATTAACCATTCCATTCAAAATGTGAGCAAAACCAACATTATTTTCTAACGCTCGAATACAAGTTTCAACCTTAGGAATCATGCCACCAGTAATCACGCCATTAGCAATCATCTGACGCGCCGTAGCAAGATTTAAATGACTCACCAACTCGCCATTTGGCAACATCACACCATCAACATCTGATAAAATTATTAATTTTGAAGCGTGCAAAGCTGCAGCAACATGGCCCGCAACCGTATCAGCATTAATGTTAAAGGTTTCTCCTGCCTCACCAATGCCGATTGGCGCGATCACTGGAATCATATCAGAATCTTCAAACACCGATAAAATTTCAGTATCAATTTTATGTGGTTCGCCAACAAAACCATAATTAAGGATTTTTTCAATATTAGAATCTGGATCTTTTTTGGTGCGCGTAACTCTTTTAGCGGTAATAAAATTGCCATCCTTGCCCGAAATGCCAATAGCCCTGCCCCCAGCAGCATTAATTTCTTTGACAATCATCTTGTTGATTGATCCAGCCAAAACCATTTCAACTACATCAACGGTATCGGCATCGGTGATTCTTAAACCATCAACAAAAGAAGTATTAATGCCCAGTTTTTTTAACATTTGACCAATTTGCGGCCCACCACCGTGAACCACGATTGGATTGATTCCAATCTGTTTCAACAAAACAATATTATTGGCAAAATTTTTCAGATTGCTATCATTGCCCATCGCGCTGCCACCAAATTTAATCACGAATGTTTCGCCGGCAAATTTGCGCATAAAAGGCAAGGCTTCGCACAATACTTCTGCTTTGCGCGCCCATTCTTGGCGATCTTTTTCTTTTTGCAATTCTAGGCTTTCGATTGGCATTGCTTCGCCTTCTTGTCTTTTATTCATGTCAGTGTTTTTATAATAAGTTATCCAAAAAATCATTAATTGAAACAGTCTCAATAGAAGAAAATCTTGCGATTTCTGCTATCGTATCAGAAATTTTTATTTCTGATTGCGGCTGATCATTGATAATTATTCTATCAATTGCAACTGATTTTGCCCGAAGAGCCTCAACAGCGCAAAGCGTATGGCTCATCGCGCCCAAATAATTTTGCCCCAACAATAAAACGGGGATTTTTGTTGCAACGATTAAATCTAAAAATGTTTTATCGTGCGAGATTGGCGTCATTACGCCGCCCGCCCCTTCAATAAAAAAATACTCAACCGGCTTTTTAACATTAATAGCCGAACCGCTCACACGGCCATTTTGTGCCCATAAAATTCTTTCGCCACAAAAATTTTGTAGTTCTAAAAAATTGATCTCGCAATTTTCCATTGCCGCAGCAATTGAAGGTGCGAGTGCCGCATTAAATCTCCAAGGCGTAATATTTTCAACATTTTTTATTGAAAATTCTTCACCCAAACTTTGCAAAATTTTTGCGCAGTCGCTTTGCAGATCATCATATTTGAATCCGCTTGCTATTGGCTTGATTGCATCGCAGTTAATATTTTTTGCACGCAATTTTTCGCAGATTTTTGTTAGCAAGAAAGTTTTTCCAGCGTCGGTTCCTGTAGCAACGATAAAGTATTGTCCCTTTTTTAAACTCATTATTTGATATTTGAAAAACTGCCATAGATCGGACCAAAAACAGCAATTGTAACCCAAGCAATCATCCCGCCCATTACAAATGTAAGTGTTGGCTGAATCATTCCAACCAAGCGATCAATTGAATCATTGATTTCGCGATCATAAAAAAACTGAATATTTTGCAACGCATCGCTCATGTTACCACTATCCTCGCCCACTTTAAACATGCGTATCACCAAACTAGGAAACAAGCCCGAATGCGCAATTGCTTTGGCCAAAGATTGCCCATCTGAAACTTGCTGCTTTACCACCAAAATACTACGACGCATCGCCGCGTTAGAAACCACCATTCCCGCTGCATCAAGGCACTCAATCACACCAAGCCCGCTTTTAAAAGTCATCGCAAAAAATTGGCAAAATTTGGCTGAATCAATTTTTACCATAATCGGGCCCAACACTGGAATTTTAAGCTTGATCGCATCAATTTGCACATCCATTTCTGGCGCCTTACGCAAAATTTTAATCACCATCATTGTTGTTGGCACAAACAATAATAAAACAAGCCAATATACTTGCACAAAATTTGAAAAAGCAATGAGAGATGTTGTTGCCGTTGGCATCGCAATACTTTGCATTAACAAAAATCCTGTAACTTTTGGCACTACAATCCCCATCATCACGCCCATAACCGCAACCATAACTAACAAACCAAACATTGGCCCAATCGTTGCTTTTCTAGCTTTACGCTTTAAATCAGAGCTCCATTTTAGATCTTCAACAATACTTGAAAAAGCCTGCGAAAGCTTACCAGTCTTTTCTCCCGCCGCTATCAATCCAACATAAACAGCACTAAAAATTTCTGGATGCTTAGCTAAACTTTCTGAAAATAAACTACCCTTTTTGATTGATTCGTGAATTTCATGCATCAGGTTACGCACCTTAGTAGAATCTGCGGTATCTTTAAGATCAGAAATTGAATCAACAATAGGAACGCCCGCCTTGTCTAGCTGCTCAAGGTGAATAAACATTGAGATAAGATCTTTTGTTTTAATATGATCAAATAAACTAAATCCCGAACTAGGCTTTTCAAGATTATAAGAAATCAGCTCCAATTGAGTTGAGCGCAACATCGACACCAATTCGGCCGGATTATCCGCCATCATTTTGCCATTAACATATTCTCCCGTAGCCTTGATTGCTTTATATTTATAGCGATTCATGTCTAAGCTTTTTCATTTTGTTAAGAATTACTTCGCGCTTTAATTTTGAAATATGGTCGACAAAAGTTATTCCATTAAGATGATCAATCTCATGTTGAATGCAAGTGGCTAAAATTCCATCTAATTCGACAGTTTTTTCTTCACCGTGAAAATCTAAAAATTTTACCGTGATTTTTTCTGGACGAATCACATCCGCATGCACAGAAGGAAAAGATAGGCAGCCTTCGTTATAAGTTGATAATTCGGTAGATTTTTTGATGATTTCTGGATTAACAAAAAATAATGGATTAGTATTTATAACATGAACACCGCCGCAACCATGATGATCGTGATGATGATGCGCTGAATGATCAGTTTGATAATCAACATCCATCACCAAAACTCTTTTTAACACACCAACTTGTACTGCCGCCAAACCAAGCCCAGCTTCGCTATACATTGTTTGAACCATATCGTTCATAAAGCTGCGCAGTTCATTATCAACTTTTTCTACAGGCTTTGAAACCTGTTTTAATAAAGGATTGGGAGAGTATATTAGAGGTAAAACTTTCATAAATTTATATAATTTTGGGGATTCCCATAAAACAGGGCACAACAAATGTTGTGTAAAAATTTATTTACAAACCAGCGCCAAAGCTTGCGGATAAAGCTCGTGCTCTTTTTTTAAAATTTTTGCTGCCAAAGTTTCTTTGTTATCACTTGGCAAAATATTAACTTCTGCTTGCATAATTATGGGGCCCGCATCCATTTCTTCAACAACAAAATGCACCGTGCAGCCAGATTTTTTTGCCCCAGCTTTTATAGCATCACCAACCGCATCAGCGCCTTTAAAATCAGGCAATAGCGATGGGTGAATGTTAATAATTTTGCCTTGCCATTGCTGCACAAACTTAGCAGAAAGCAGTCGCATAAAACCTGCAAGACAAATAATTTTGCAATTTTTCTTGATAATTTCAGCACTTAAAGCCTGATCAAATTCAGCGCGCGAAGCAAATTTTTTATGATCAATAAAAATCGCCTCAATTCCCCTCTCTCTAGCAAATTCAAGTCCTGCCGCATCAACCTTATTTGAAATAACTAACGCCACTTCTGCAGAAAAGTCCACTGCAACACAAGCATTAACAAGCGCTTGCATGTTTGATCCCCGACCAGAAATTAATATTGCGATTTTTGTTTTTTGCATCAATAATTATTTAAACGAGAAATTATTTTTTCTCTACATATATATTTACATTAAAAACATTAAATACAAATGACAAAAAAGTCCAATTCATTCGATTTTGTTGCCCAAAAAAACGGTTTTCTCGGCGTTGAAGAAAAATACCTTAAAAGCCCAAATGATGCCAAAGTTATTGTTGTTCCCTTTGGCTTAGAAAAATCAGTCAGCTATGGCGGAGGCACGCGCAACGGCCCCAAAGCCATCATAAAATCATCGCATCAAGCCGAACTTTTCGATGAAGAATTTTGGTATGAACCATTCCGCAAATACGGTGTCGCAACGCTCAAAGAAATAAAAATCGATGCCAATATTCCCAAAGCCTTAAAACAGCTCGAAAAAATCACTGCACAAATTCTTGATGCAGGAAAATTCCCCCTAATTTTAGGCGGCGAGCATTCAATCACTGCAGGCTCAATTCGTCCTTTTGTTAAAAAATATCCCGATCTAGCAATTTTGCACTTTGATGCTCACGCCGATTTGCGCGATGGCTATGATGGCGAACATTTCTCTCACGCTGCAGCCTTACGCCGCGTTATGGATAACCCAATTTCTACTTTAATTTCTTGCGGCATTCGCAATATTTCTGCTGGCGAAATTCCTTATCTTGAGGCCAATTCTAAACGCATCAAAATCCACTTCGCTAAAGACCGCCGCAACTGGGATGCTAAAAAAATTGTTGCCCCTCTAAAAGGTCGTCCAGTATTTTTAACTTTTGATCTAGATGGCTTTGATTCAAGCTTAATGCAGGCTACAGGCACGCCAGAACCGGGTGGAATGATGTGGGATGACGCACTCGATATTATTCGTGAGGCCAGCAAAATATGCAACATTGTTGGCGCCGATGTGGTAGAGCTTGCTCCCGTCAAAGCCTTCCATTCCTGCGATTTTCTTGCGGCAAAATTGTGTTATAAAATCCTCAACTTCGCGCTTCTAAAGGCCCCTAAGCTTTAAGAAAGATTTCGCGGTTGCATTTTATTTTCATATAACTATAATTTTTGCCTCTTTTTTAACATCAGAAGTACAAAGAAAAATGCCAAGAATTTCAGTAGTTGCCAAAAATTATTCTAAAGCTTTATTTGCAGCAGCTAAAAAAGCCGATGCAATCGACAAAACCAACGATGAATTAGATAGTTTTAAACAAAGTTTTAGTCTAGATTTTGCCCGTGAATTAAAAAACCCTGTCATTTCTAAAGCAGATTCAACAAAAATTATTGGCGATATTGCAATTAATCTTAAATTAGGCAAACTACTTTCTGATTTTTTAACCGCAGTTACGCGCAACAAAAGATTGAATTTATTTCCAGAAATTTATGAAGAATTCACTCGCTTATCAAAGTTACAAAAAAATATTTTAGAAGTTGAATTAATCTCAACTGAAAAGCTCAATCAAGCAGAAATTGAAGCCATCAAAGCCAGTGTTGGAAAAAAACATTTTGGCAAAATTATTGAGATAAAAGAAACCATTAAAAAAGAAATTTTAGGTGGATTACAAATTAAAATTGGTTCTAATTTAATTGATGCTAGTATAAAAAATCAGCTAGCAAATGTTAAAGCAGAACTTATTCGCGCAGCAAAATAATATTATTAACAAAACTTTACCAAGACCATGGAATTTAAAATCGAAGAATTTTCCAATATTCTACAAAAAACAATCGAAAACTATCACTCTGCCGCAGAACTGCAAGAAGTCGGTGAAGTTGTTCAAATTGGTGATGGAATCGCTAAAGTTTATGGACTAGATAACATTCAGGCCGGTGAATTAGTCGAGTTTGACAGTGGCGTTAAAGGCATGGCCCTTAACCTAGAAACTGATAATGTTGGTATCGTAGTTTTTGGTGATACGCAAAAAATCAAAGAAGGCTCTAATGTAAAAAGAACCGGCAAAATTGTAGAAATTCCTGTGGGCAAAGGCTTGCTTGGCCGCGTGATCGATGCACTTGGCAACCCAATTGATGGCAAAGGCCCACTAACTGATGTAGAAATGCGTCGCGTAGAAGTTAAAGCCCCTGGTATTATTGCTCGCCAATCAGTATCTGAACCAATGCAAACTGGTATCAAAGCAATCGATAGTTTGATCCCAATTGGTCGTGGTCAACGCGAGTTGATTATTGGCGATCGTCAAACCGGAAAAACCGCTATCGCAATCGATGCAATCATCAATCAAGCCCCAGCGCATGAGCTTTCTGATGAAAAGAAAAAACTATATTGTATCTATGTTGCAATTGGCCAAAAGCGCTCTACTGTAGCTCAAATAGTTAAAACACTAGAAGACGCTGGCGCAATGAAATACTCAATCGTTGTTTCTGCTACAGCCTCTGAAGCTGCGGCGTTACAATTCTTTGCTCCTTATACTGGTTGCACTGCAGGTGAATTTTTCCGCGATAATGGCATGCATGCTTTAGTTGTGTATGATGATCTTTCGAAGCATGCTGTTGCTTATCGCGAGATGTCTCTATTATTGCGTCGTCCACCAGGACGCGAAGCTTATCCAGGTGATGTATTTTATGTTCACTCTCGTTTGCTTGAACGCGCCGCCAAAATGTCTGATGCTATGGGTGGCGG
This sequence comes from Rickettsia typhi, assembly GCA_945865905.1. GTDB lineage: Bacteria > Pseudomonadota > Alphaproteobacteria > Rickettsiales > UBA1997 > CAMCFD01. The sequence goes on along the minus strand of CAMBFC010000014.1, from coordinate 12,650 downwards.
GTCTTTAACTGCGCTTCCAATCATTGAAACCCAAGCGGGCGATGTATCTGCCTATATTCCAACCAATGTGATTTCAATCACAGATGGACAAATTTTCTTGGAAACTGAACTTTTCTATAAAGGTATCAAGCCAGCAGTAAATGTCGGTCTATCGGTATCTCGCGTGGGTTCAGCTGCTCAAACAAAAGCAATGAAACAAGTTGCCGGCACAATCAAACTAGATTTGGCACAGTTTCGTGAGCTTGAAGCTTTTTCGCAATTTGGCTCTGATCTTGATGCAACAACACAAAAATTGCTTGATAAAGGTCGCAAATTAACCGAACTTCTCAAGCAAAATCAATATTCTCCAATGAATTTTGAAGAACAAGTTGTTTCAATTTACACTGGCGTTAAAGGCTATCTAGATAAAGTTTCAGCAAAAGATGTTACTCGTTTTGAAGCAGAATTTTTGCGCCGAGTTAAAGCAAAACACGCTGATATTCTTTCTTCAATTAGATTAGAGCAAAAAATTTCTGATACAGTTGAAACAAAATTAAAAGAAATCATTGTTGAATTTATTGAAATTTTTAATAATCACGCTCCCGACACGCATTTTGATCATGCTGGTTTGGTTGATAAATTATAGAATAAAAAAGTGGCAAATTTAAAAGTTCTTAAATCCCGAATTAAATCGGTAAAATCAACGCAAAAAATTACCAAAGCCATGAAAATGGTTGCGGCTTCACGCTTAAAAAAAGCAAAACATGCTGTAGAATCTTCGCGCCCCTACTCTGAAAACATTCGTCAAATGGCAGAAGATCTTGCATCTAACATTTCTGTCAAAGATAGTTTTAGCGAAAAATTTCCGCTTTTAACTGGCAAAGGTGAAGATAAATCTTACATGCTGCTTGTTTTATCATCAGATCGCGGCCTTTGCGGTGGCTTAAACAGTGCAACTGTGCGCTTTACTAAAATTCGTATCAATAATCTTGTTGCTGAAGGAAAAAAAGTACACTTAATTTGTGTTGGCAAAAAAGCTTATGAGCAATTAAAAGGCAATTATGGCAATAAAATTGTTGATCATATTTTTGGCGTTTTTAAAAACCAAATTGATTTTAGGGTTGCACAAGATTTAACCACTAAATTAATTGAAAGATTCGATAAAAATGAATTTGATATTTGCGAAATAATCTATAGCAAATTCAAATCAGCAATTTCACAAGAGCCGATTTTGCAGCAAATGATTCCTGCAAAAATTAATATTGTTAACAACTCTAATTCTAACAATGGCATAGCTGAAATGCCGATTGATTACGAGCCAAATCAAGAAGAAGTTTTATCAAACTTATTACCAAAAAACATCGCTATACAAATTTATAAAAATCTACTTGAAAACAGCGCTTCTGAACAAGGCGCAAGAATGGCGGCAATGGAAGCGGCATCAACCAATGCTAATAAAATGATCAAAAATTTAACTTTGGTCTATAACCGCACAAGACAAGCAAATATCACGCGCGAACTAATTGATATTGTTTCTGGAGCTAACGCAGTATAGCATTTTTAAGATACCGCACCCGTTTCTAAAGTTATAATGGCAAATTAAGATGAGGAAAATTCTTCTGCTCGTTTTCACTATATTTGCCACACATTCCCCTCTTTATTCATTTGCTCAAAATCAAACTAAAGACTTGGCGCAAATTGATTTGCCAGACAAAACTCCTGCAAAAAATTCTAGGTTGTCAAATAAATCTTTAGAAAAACTCTCTGATGCGGCAAATTCAGTGATAGATAAATCAAAATTATTAGATACTGGCAATAGTATTTTAACTAACACTAATGATTTAGTTAGCACTTTGCTTGGCACTAACAAGGTTTCGTCTTTAATGTTTAGCAATGAAGAGTTAAGTGATCTTGACCGCGCAATTGATTCATTTAAAAGTGGACAGGCCTTTATTGCGCAACAAGATCCAAAAAATATTGTTGATACTAAAAAAGATAAAAAAATTAAAGATCCAAACGCTGAAGATGAAAATGAAAAATCTTATATTTTTCTTGCATCAATTATATACTACTCTCCCAAAGAATGGGCGCTTTGGATCAATAATTTAAAAATTACTTCTGATAGCAATAAAAATACTAAAGAACTTTTTGTAAAAGAAATTTATCCCGATAGCGCTAAAATTGTTTGGTCTTTAAGTATCAGTAAATGGAAAATTTTATCTGGCAAAAAATCTGAGGAATCAACGCTAAAACTTAATGCCAAGAATAATGTTGAAATAATTTTTACTTTAAAGCCGAATCAAACTTTTATTTTGGGATCCAACCGTGTGGTTGAAGGGCGAGCAGTAATTAACTTGGTGAAATAAATAATTGCCATTTGCATGGCGCGACATAACGATAATTTGTTAAATAATGTTCATATCTCTGCGCAATCACACAACTTTTTCTTTGTGTAAGGGTGCTATAAAAATTCAAGAATTAATTGATGCCGCAATAGCGGATAAAATGCCAGCACTTGGCATTTGCGATTGCGGCAATCTTTTTGCTGCGCTTGAATTTTCTACTTATTGCAAAAAAGCGGGGATTCAACCTATTCTAAGCGCCGAGATGCTTGTTGATTTTGGTGAAAAAGATTTGCGCAACGCTTCTAATCTTGATATAGAAAACTCGCTAGCAAAAATGCCATTGATTGCGGCCACCGAAGAAGGCTATAAAAATTTAATGTATTTGGTGAGTTATAGTTTTTTAAATCGTGAAAATGGCCTATCTCCACATATCAAATTTGCTTTATTAAAAGAAAAATCAAAAGGCCTTATAGCCTTATCTGGTGCGGTTGAAGGTATTGTTGGAAAAATGCTTCATGATGGGCAAGAAAAAAAATTAGATTCAATTATTGTTGAATTGCAAAAAACTTTTTCGCCGCAAAATTTTTATATCGAAATAACTCGTCACGGCACTGAAGTAGAAAAAAAACTAGAAGAAAAATTTATTGCAACAGCCTTTAAACACAATGCTCCACTGGTTGCAACTAATGATGTTTATTTTATCAGCGAAGAAATGCACGAGGCGCAAGATATTTTAAATTGCATTGGCGAAGGCAGATTTTTTATTGAAACTGATCGCAAAAAAAATTCTCCGCAGCAATATTTTAAAACTCAAAAGGCGATGGAGGCTTTGTTTGCCGATTTGCCTGAGGCTTTAGAAAATACCGTTAACATTGCAAAAAAATGTTCGGTGATGGCTTTTGAGCGCCCCCCTACTCTGCCAAAATTTAGCAATGAAAAAGATTTTGATGAAAAAGAAGCCCTAAAAAATGAAGCTTATCAAGGCTTGCGAATGAGGCTGGCGCATAAGTTTGAGATGGAAAAAATTATGGCAGAAAATGCTGGTGAAAATTTAGAAATATCTAAAAAAAATCAAGAAACCATTACGCAAGAATATTTTGTGCGCCTTGATTATGAGTTATCAGTTATTAGCAAAATGAATTTTTCTGGATATTTTTTAATTGTATCAGATTTTATTATTTGGAGCAAAAAAAATGATATTCCGGTTGGCCCTGGTAGAGGCTCTGGTGCTGGATCGGTGGTGGCATGGTCTTTGCAAATTACTGATCTTGATCCAATCAGGTTCGGCTTGCTTTTTGAACGATTCTTAAACCCCGATCGCGTTTCAATGCCCGATTTTGATATTGATTTTTGTCAATCACGCCGCGATGAAGTTATCAAATATGTGCAGCAAAAATATGGCAAAGATTTCGTTGCTCAAATTATCACTTTTGGAAAATTGCAAGCGCGTGCGGTGCTTAAAGATGTGGGCCGCGTGCTGCAAATGCCTTATAATCAAGTTGATCGCATTTGCAAATTAATTCCGTTTAACGCAATCGAAGCAGTCACGCTAGATAAGGCAATTGAGATGGATAAAGATTTACAACAAGCCATTAAACAAGATCCGCAAGTTACAAAACTGGTTGATATTGCGCTAAAACTTGAGGGCTTAAATCGTCACGCATCAACTCACGCGGCTGGCGTGGTTATTGGCGATAAGCCACTTACTGAAATTTGTGCACTTTATTGCGATGATGCCGAAAGCATGCCGGCAGTTGGTTATTCGATGAAATATGCTGAAAATGCTGGGTTGGTAAAATTTGATTTTCTGGGATTAAAAACGCTCACAACAATTTTTGAAGCGGTAAAATTAATTGATAAAAATCGTGGTATAAAAATTGATATTAGCAAAATTCCACTCAATGATAAAATCACTTTTGAAATGCTGTCGAAGGGCGATTCTATTGGTGTGTTTCAAATTGAGTCTTCGGGAATGCGCTCGGTTTTAAAACAAATGCGCGCCGATAAAATTGAAGATATTATTGCGTTAATTTCGCTTTATCGTCCGGGGCCGATGGATAATATTCCGACTTATATTCGGCGCAAACATGGTGACGAAAAAACTAGCTATCCGCATCCGCTGCTAGAGCCTACTCTGCGCGAGACTCACGGCGTTATTGTTTATCAAGAACAGGTGATGGAAATTGCCAAAGTTTTAGCAGGATACAGCCTTGGAGCAGCGGATTTATTGCGTCGCGCTATGGGTAAAAAAATCAAAGAAGAGATGGATGCACAGCGCAAAATTTTTGTTGATGGCGCAATAAAAAATGGTGTTGGCGCTAATCAAGCTAGTGAAATTTTTGATTTGGTGGATAAGTTTGCGGGCTACGGATTCAACAAATCACACGCTGCAGCCTATGCTTTAATTTCATATCAAACGGCATATTTAAAGGCAAATTTTCCTGTAGAATTTTTGGTTGCTTCAATAAATCTTGAAATTGATAACACTGATAAAATTAATGTGTTTTTGCAAGTTGCCAAAGATCATGGAATTAAAATTTTGCCGCCTAGTTTAAATGAAAGCGAAGCATATTTTTCAATTGAGGCGATAAACTAAGATGCATTATAAAATCAAATTAAACCACATTAAAGAATCCTGTGAAATTGTGCATTTGAACGATGATGCGCAAGGCTTTATCACATCTTTGCTTTACGGAAATTTTGTTGGTCGTGATGTAGTTTTTATAGCAGAAAATGATACGCAAATTGAAGATATCGAAAAACAAATTCGCTTTTTTATGCCGAATTTGGAAGAAAATTTTGAGCTAATAAATTTTTTAGCATGGGATTGCCTGCCCTACGACCGCGCGTCTCCAAAGCATATCATTATTGGCGAAAGAATCAGAACACTTTATAAATTAGCCAATAAACATAATCGCAATTTTTTAATTTTAACCACTGCAAATGCAGTAATTCAAAAAGTGGTTGCGCCCTCTATTATCAAGAATCTGGGGCTTATTGTAAAAGCAAAAACAAAAATCTCTATCGCGCAAATTAGTGAATTTTTAATTTTTAATGGCTATCAGCGCCAATCTACAGCCTGTGATGCCGGTGATTTTGCAGTGCGCGGCGGAATAATTGATATTGTGATGAATCGCGCCGCCCATTTAGCCGGCTATCGCATTGATTTTTTTGGCGATATTGTAGAATCGATAAAAGAGTTTGACCCCTTGAGCCAGCTATCGCAAAACCTGGTGCGCGAAGTAGAAATTTTGCCCGCCAGCGAAATTATTCTCAATGAAAAAACCTGCGCCAATTTTCGCGAACAATATCGCAAAATTAGCGGACAAAATTTTAGCATTTCTGATGAGGATAATCTTTATAGCGCAATCTCGCAAGGCCGCTCCTATGAAGGGATGGAGCATTGGCTGCCTTTATTTTACGATCAACCATTAGTTAGTATTTTTGATTATTTGCACTCACCAGTTTTATTATTAAATCGTGAAGTTTTTAACGCTGTTAACAAGCAACATGAAACCGTGCTCGAATATTATAAATCAAGGGTTGAAAGCGTTAGAGAAAGCAGAATTTCTGGCACAATTTATAATCCAATTGAGCCACAATTGCTTTATTTTTCTAATGAAGAAATCACAAAAACTATTGAAAATAATTTTCATATTATATTTAACAATTTTGATTCAAACCATGCAAATATTGATCGCGTGATTGATTTAGAAATTGAAAAAGTGCCAGATTTTGCTTTAGCAGGAAGAACCAACTCGCGCGATCCCATCGAATTATTGCAAGAATTTTTAGCATTGCATAAAAATAAAAAAACTTTTATCGCTTGCCTTGCAGAATCTTCTCGTGAGCGGCTGCACAGACTTTTGCTTGAATTTAATTTAAAAATTGAAACTTGTTTATTGCCATTAAATCAAGGTTTTGCAACGCCCGATTTAGTGATTATTGGCGAACAAGCAATTTTTGGTGAAAAAATTATCCGCCGCAAAGCCAATAATAAAGCGGCTTCACAGCGTATTCTTGAAGAAGGATTAAGTATTAATGTTGGTGATTTAGTAGTGCATCGCAATCACGGGATCGGAAAGTTCGACGGCATCCACGGGATTAGTGCTGGCGAGGTTAAAACCGATATGTTGAAGATTCTCTATGGCGGCAGCGATGTGCTTTTTGTGCCGGTTGAAGATATAAATTTGATCACCCGCTATGGCAACGATAACCCCTTGATACAACTGGATCGACTCGGTCTTGCAGGGTGGAAAAATCGTAAAGCAAAAGTGCGCCATCGCATTAAAATTGCTGCCGAAGAACTAATAAAAATCGCCGCCGCAAGACAGTTGCGAAGCGCGCCATCTCTAGTTGCAGACTATCATCTTTATGAAGAATTCAAAGCGCGATTTGCCTTTGTAGAAACCGAAGATCAGCTGCGCGCAATTGATGAAGTTGAAGAAGATTTGCGCAAAGGCACGCCAATGGATCGTTTGATTTGCGGCGATGTTGGCTTTGGCAAAACAGAAGTGGCAATGCGCGCGGCGTTTATTGCCTCTAATACAAATTCTGCGCAAAATGAAAATTCAGCCACGCAAAACATAAAAAACCAAGTTGCAATAATAACCCCAACCACCCTACTCTGCCGCCAACATTTTCACAGCTTCACCAAACGATTTGAGGGCACAGGCATAAAAATAAAACAACTTTCGCGCCTCGTTTCAAGTGCCGATCAAAAAAAAACAAAACAAGAGCTAGAAGCAGGAAGCGTTGATATTGTTATTGGCACGCATGCATTGCTCAACAAAAACATCAAGTTTAAAAATCTTGCTTTGGTGATTATTGATGAAGAGCAGCATTTTGGCGTGGCGCAAAAAGAGCGCATGAAAGAATTAAAAAACGAGGTACATCTTCTCACGCTTTCAGCGACGCCGATTCCGCGCACTTTGCAAATGTCGCTGACGGGCGTAAAAGATTTGAGTTTGATCGCCACGCCGCCACTGGATAGGCTCGCGGTGCGCAATTTTGTGATGCCTTATGATTCGGTGATCGTGCGCGAAGCGATAATGCGCGAGTATCAACGCAGCGGCAAAGTATTTTTTGTGGTGCCGCGAGTTAGCGATATTCGCGAGATGGAAGAGCGTCTCAAAAAATCAATCCCCGAAGTTAAAATCACCCACGCCCACGGTCAGATGAGCCCCGCCGAGCTCGATAAAATCATGAATGATTTTTATGATGGCAAAATTGATGTGCTGCTTTCTACCACGATTATCGAATCGGGCATTGATATTGCTAGCGCCAACACAATGATTATTTATCGCGCCGATATGTTTGGATTATCGCAACTTTATCAATTGCGCGGCCGAGTTGGTCGTGGCAAGACTCGCGGCTATGCTTATTTTATGCTCAGCCCAAAAAAACTCAACAAAGAGGCGAAGAAAAAACTTGAGGTAATGCAACATCTTGATGATTTGGGAGTTGGCTTTACCATTGCCTCGCACGATATGGATATTCGCGGCAGCGGCGATTTGCTTGGTGATGAGCAATCGGGGCACATTCGCGAAACAGGCGCCGAGCTTTATCAGCAAATGTTGGTGGAAGAAATTGAGCGGATGAAAATCGAGATGATGGAGGAGAAAAGACTAGAAAAACTGGCTGAAAATCAAGCGGAAAGCGCAAGCAAGGCAGACGCAACAGATTTTAAACATCACGCCAACAAAGCTGCGCAAGCTACAGCCAGCAGCAAACCTGACAGCGATTTTACCCCACAAATCAAGCTTGGAATCTCGCTTTTGATCCCCGAAGCCTACATGGCCGATCTTTCGCTGCGCATGTCTTTCTACAAAAAAATCGCCAATATTCGCAACGAAGAGGCCCAAGAGCAGCTCGCCGCCGAGATGTGCGACCGTTTTGGCCCAATGCCCGAAGAAATTCTCAATTTGATGCAAATTAGTCGCCTCAAGCATCAATGCCACTTTCTTGGCATCGAAAAGCTCGAAAATAACAAAGACGGAATAATTGTCAGTTTTAGAGACAACAAGTTTAACCAGCCCGAAAAACTCTTGCAAATGGTTTTTGCCAGTGGTAATAAAGTTAAGCTTCAGGCCAATCAGAAGCTGCTTTTTGTGCAATCTTCACATGATAAAATCGCTGCAGCCTTTGTGGTAACAGCGAAAATCCTTGCGCTTTGTTAAAAATTTGGTATAATGGTGGTCTGGGTTATTTTTTTAACTAAATTAGTCGATCATGCCTCCTAAAGTTGCACCTATATCGCATGTTGTAATAGCTTATAATAAGCCGTTTAAGGTCGAGCTTCAACCTAATGGAATGTTGAGACAAAATCCCTCGATCCTCGACCCTAACGGCATTTTTGCTAATACTACCAAAATGCCATTCATGCTGGGCGGTGCTTATATAGAGCAATCAGAGATGGCTTGGCAGGGTTTAAAGGAAATGGTGAGCGCGACCCAGGTTAAACCGGCAACCGCAGGTCTTTTTCGTCAGGTAGTTGAAGCCAGAGAAGTTGACCGTGGTGGAGCTACGGAGATTTTTGGCACTCCTAACCCTGAATTAAATCCTACGCAGGTTAATTACAATGAAGGTCTAGCTTTAGAGCTCATGACCCAAATTCAGCATATTAAATTCTCACAATATGAAGGATTGCTGCAGGAAATTATAGTAATGCTTGAGCAAGTGAAAGAAGAAGGCCAATCTTTATCTGACGCTTTTGAAAAAAAATTCACCTTCGTGGAAGATTGCCCTAGAGGCCTTAATCCCGCAGAATGTCGTGATCCTAGATGGGGTGCTTTATTTGATCCACAAACAAGAGGGATAGAAGGCAGAAACCTACAAGGACAAGCAGTAAAAGAGGGGATAAGACGCGTGCTACTTGATTATGAGGGCGCAGGAAGAGAACGTGTTAAAAAAAAAGATTTTTATACTTATCAAAATTGCGTCATATCGCAAGAGGTAGCAGACCAACTAAATGCAACTACAGCCCCTACGATACCTAAAAAAGAAGATGATGCGTCAATTGATCCAAATCGTCAATTCGGCATTGGCCCTACAGCTTGCTATAATGAACTTAACCAGTTAGTTTATCATAATGAGGTTAATTCTAATCCTACTAAAAATATAGAAAGATTTACTGGTAAAACAACACTTTCTTTGACCCTCTCTGTTGTGCCAACGCCATTGGCGGCAATAGTACCTAAAGCCCCACTATCATTAACCGTAAACAGCAACGCAGCAGACTTAGCTGCATACATAATCGCGCAACAAAAAACAATTCACGACAGTCTTTTTACCCCTGCAAAAGCAGGAGAAGGCTTAACTTCTGTGCAAAAAGCAGAAATTAGAACCCATGCCACGGGCCGCGGTATAGATTGGGAAGTGTTCCCATCTTCATCAGTAGCAAATCCCGAAAAATCTGTAATGGCGGGTGTAGATCAGAAATGGGTGAGAACAGAACAAATGGGCACATTAAATGCCGCAAAAACTCTTGCTAAAGGCGCAGCAGTTTATGATATACTTGCGAAAAATCCAGAATATTGCAAAAACTATGTTGATTGCGTAAGAAAGTATATTGCCTCTCACGGCCCTACAGACACTGTATATTCTGCGCGCTTTGATAAAGTGGTTGAGTCTTTAATAGGCTTAACAGGCAATAATATAAGGCTTCTTGCTGGAATTAATTCGGCGACACAAGATGCCCTGTTTCAAGAGCTGCGTGAATTTCAAATAGATCGAGGCCAGCACAAAGATATTACTGCAAGTAGCGATCCTGCAAATGATATGTACCATGATCAATTCTTTAGAGCTCTTGCGATAAAACATTTAACTATTCAAAAACAAAATGGCAGGATAAATTATGCTGTCGGCTTAACAATTCCAGATTTAATAGATGTCTGCTCTGCAAGATTATTAGCTATTCACGCTAGATTACCTGATAAGTATACGCGTGCTGCAGCGCCAAATGTAAACCATAATATTGTTGGCTTTGCAAAGAAAAAGTGGTTAGCGCAGCAAGTTGCTCCTGCTCATTTGAAAAAATTAAAAAATGATTTTAAAAATGATTCCATAGGAATTTTTAAGAAAGCAGATTACGCCTATGATTCCAACGCTATTTTACTAAATCATCCAATAAGAAAACCAACTGTTTCATCTAAAGCAGATTGGATTAAATGGGGCTCTGAAGATACTTCTCAAATGGTATTTCAGGTGAATTTTGCCAGCGGTGATTATGGTGGCGCCACATTTGCAAAAAATAACGGGCTGGTTCAAGAAGAAACGCATAATTATCTATCGACTACCGCAGCGCTTATAACTGCGAATAAAGATGCGTTAAGAATGCAAGTTAGAAGCGATGATGGCAATGGCAAAGGCAACCGCCCTACTCCCGTTGCTATTGTTGGACAAATTGGTGATTTTGAAGCTGATCCAGCAACAATGCCAACAGGAAGACCTAGAGGCGCAGCTACTCCGGAATGGATAGCTATTGCAAATGGCACTGTAAAGCCTGAAAGCATTATTACAAAAAGAGCAAAATTTGTAAAGTTTAATGAATTGGCGATTGCAGCAGATCGTATAGAGCCTGTTAAGGTTGCAGGAGGACAAGAAAAACCCAAAGGCAACGACACAAAAGAATCTGTACAAGCCTTGTTCAACAACTCTCTTGCCGGTTTTCAACTTGCCAAACAACTAGCCACTAACCATGGAGTTCAATGTAAAATTGAAACTGGATTATTCGGTGCTGGAGCCTTCAATAACACTGCTGAGATTTCTATCGCTATGCAATATTTAGCGGCCAGAATTGCCGGAATTAACAATATTGAATTTCTTGGAATTGATAAAGAATTTCAGACGCAGGTAGCTAAAATCACCGCAGCGGTTGATATGATGATTGAAAATGGCTTATCTGCCAATGAAGTGATGAATAGCGTTTTAAAATGGCAAGAGTTTGAAGGCGTAGCAGAAAGAGATGTTTGGAGAAAAGATGTTCCTGCTATTCAAGCTAAGGCCCGCCCTGTTGTGCTAACGCCATTGGCGGCAAAACCTACTGGCGTTCCTGCTGTTAATCCTGCATTAGCAGCAGAAACCGCTAAGAAGGAGGCTGAAAAAGCAAGAATTGCTAGAGATGAAGCTGCTGCGAAGGCTCTATTAGAGAAGTGCGCTAGAGATACAGCAGCGGCTGCAGCGAAAGCCGCAGCGGACAAAGATACAACTTCTAAACTAAAAAAATCACTTACAACAACTCCTGCGGATGCGGCTGCTCAAAAGAAGCAAACCGATCAGGTTTCTGCTGCACTTTTAGCAATCGCAGATCAGGCGACGAAAGATTCTGTTATAGATTATGGTGGTGGATTGAAGCAACAAAATATTCAGCCATTTGCTTTATCTAAAAATGGTATATTGAAGCAGGCTCTTAAGGCAGATGGTGTAGAAATACCACAGAAAGAATTGTCCAACAAAGAGACAAAAACTGCAGAACAAGTTGCGGCGGATGCATTAGAGGCGAAAAAAATGGTGGTGATAACTGCTGATATGATGACTTTTTCGTCTGAGACAACAACCAATAATCTTACTGAAGAAGAACAGAGGCTTGGCTATGAAGATACAACCACAACCAAAGAAGTTACAACAACTTCGATGAAGGTAATTAATGCGGATGGCACAGAAACCACGAAAGATCTCCCGCCTCCCGGATTAAGAAACGCAACTTTTTCTGGCCTTAAATTAGAAGGAAAAGTTTTTGGCAAAGATGCCGATATTTCGGGGATGAATTTTAGCAATTGCGATCTTACGACTTGTGATTTTACTGGGATTAGCGAGGAGGTTTTTAATACATTAAGATTTAGTAAATGTGTTGGTGTTGGCACAATGAAAATCAAGGATGTTTGGAAAATTGATACTCATGCTCTTGTGTCAAAGGATAATGGTAATTTTGTTATATGTGAAATGACAGAGGAGCAGGCGATGGATAGAATGGTAGAGCCTCAATATATGACTAAAGATGACAAGGGAATAAGACAGAATCTTATAGCTTTACAACCTCTTGTTGGGAAAGATGAACGTGGTAAAGGCACTAGTATTGGTGTAACAATGGCGATGCAGAGAACAGAGGCTCCGACAGTTAGAGCTACGCGATTAATGGGAGATGAGCAGTTTCAAGCAATACAAAAAGCAAGAGGGGTGAACTGACCCCCTCCAGCCAGACAACTTTTTCCTCCATTTAGAGTTCTCTTTTAAAAAAAGTTGTAGTAATTTTTAGTCAAAAACCACCAAAAAAATAATTTTATTCCGACAATTTCAACACTCCTGCTAAAACTGCAAAAATATCTT
>CAMBFC010000013.1 GCA_945865905.1 Rickettsia typhi | reverse complement strand
TGCTGATAATTTGATAACCTAAACTTGATTTGAGCCAATGAAATCAAGGGTTGAAACGGGTGTGATTGTATGGATAATTTTGGTAATTAACAAGTTGTTTTTTATGATTTTTTCTGTTATTTTTTTATTGGGTTTTGCAACAGTCTCATACTATAACACGAGGTAGAATAAAGTGCCTGAAAATTGTTATTGATTATCAAGTCGCTCATCAAAAGGCACAATCCAAGTTTTATGCAGAAGGCTATCTTTTATCTTAGTCAAATCAACATCTGGGTCGATCAAAAGCTGTGGTTTGCGTTTGTTTAAAGAGCAATAAGAAGTCACTCTAACCTCGACATCTTGCCATTTATCTTTTTTCCAATCTTTCTGCAAACGATGAGCTAGTTGCAAAATTAGATCGGGTTTGCAGGATGAGCCATTTTTACTTAAAAATATATTCCATGTTTCTTTTGTTTTAGGATTAATAATGTGAAATGTATTTTCGCATGATGTATCAGCTAATTTCATGCGCCAAGAAAAATTATGTCCTTCTCGTGTCCATAATACATTGCCGGGATAAAGCAAATAGCGCAAAGGAAATAAAATTTGAAATATTATCCATAGGGTTACTAAAAAAACTGTGAGCTTTTTGATTTGTGGCGATGTTTCGATGAAATGTTTTTGCCATTCAGTTGTTTTTATTTTTAATTTTAGAATTTTTGCTGGCCAATCAGGATCGAAGAAAATTAAAGTCAGGGCAATAGCCATATAAGGAAAGACGCCGACGCTGAAAGTCACGGCATTGACAAGATGAAAAATGCAATAAATAAAAAAAATGTAAATTCTTGTCCTTCGCCACAATAATAAAGAAGCGCCAATTGTATGTAGAATAATTACGCCGTAAGAAGCTAGTATGGGAGTCCAGCTGAGTGTAAAAAGATAATTGAGAATTTCAATTCTAGAGCCGCCTCCTAGCCATTCATTTAGCGGTCTACCATGCAGCCAATCATAATTTATTTTTACAATTCCAGCATAAAGAAGAATGATTTCGAACTGTGCGCGTATTAAAAATATTGGCCAGAAATTGATTAAAGTGGTGCGAATTTTTGGCCAATAATAGGAGTCTAGTGAAAAAGATCGATGTGCTGGCATGAAGCACAATAAAAAGCAAAATAAAATCTCCATGTAATAATGGTTAAGATAGAGAAATTTGTCGATGAGAAAAATGTAAATAAATAATATGGTATAGGAAATTATGGCGGCGCGGTAAAAAAGGCCGATCGTTATTAATATTGCAAGAAAAAATAGGGCAAGAAAGCAATAATACATGCCGTCCCCAGGCATTTCTTTAACCCATTCGAAGCCATAATATTTGAAATGGAATTCTGGTTCGATAAAATATTTTTCGAGCTTTTCAGTAAAAATATATATACAGGTTTGATAAATCATCAATAAGCCAAAAGCGATGCGTGTAAAAACCAGAGAATGAATTGGTGTTGGGCAAAAAAGAAAATTGGTGAATTTTTTTAAGAGCATTGTTTGAGTATGATGGTAGTTGAGTGGTAGCTAAAAAACTTTAAAAATTGGTTGCATAAATTGTTAATTATATAAGAATTGAATCAGCTTAAATTTCAATTTCAATTTTTTCTTCAGTAAACAAATATACAATAATATATAATAACATTATTTAATATGATTTCAATAATAATGGGTTCAAAATCAGATTTTACAACCATGAAACATGCTTGTGAGATGCTTGATAATTTTGGCGCAGTTTATGAAGCCAAGATTGTTTCTGCGCATCGCACACCGCAACGGCTTTATGATTTTGCTCGTGATGCAGAAAAAAAAGCTGTTAAAGTTATCATCGCTGGCGCTGGTGGCGCAGCCCATTTGCCAGGAATGGTGGCTTCATTAACAATTTTGCCCGTGCTTGGAGTTCCTGTTGAAAGCAAAGCCCTTAAAGGATTAGACAGTTTATTATCAATCGCTCAAATGCCAGCAGGAATCCCAGTTGGAACCTTGGCAATAGGTGAGGCGGGCGCAAAAAATGCCGCATTATTAGCAGTGGCAATTCTTGCCTTATCAGATAAAAAATTAGCAAAAAAATTGCAAGATTTTCGTTTGAATCAAACAAAATCTGTTGCACTTGAGCCATAAAAAATTTTAAGAACACCTCTTATAAATTTTAAAAAAACTTCAACCAACCTGCTTTAAATCGCAATATATTTAATGAAACTATCCTTAAAAAATAAACTCATAATATTGCTTCTTGCTTTTGTGGCATCTTGTTCGTATCAAACAATTGATGAAAAAATTGAGCGAGATTTAAAAAAAACTTGGGGCGAATATTTTCAAGAAAACTTTAATAGCACAAAAGAAGTAGAAATTCTTGTGGCAACAAATCGTCAGTCAAAAAATAATTCTTTTGGTTGCAATAAAGGGCAATTCGGCATAAGCCTTAGTGATAAATTATCGTTTGGCGCTTGTAAAATCAGTATCCCAAATAATCATCAAGTTGGTGAAATTCGATTAGCAGAAAATAACAAACAAGAAGATGATGATTTTTTTAAAGTTGTTGCGAGCAATTCTCTAGATGAAAATCAAGTTATAAAAGCGCTGAAAAAAAATCACCGCACACCATTAGTTTTTGTTCACGGATTTAATGTGCAATATCAAGAAGCCTTACTGCGAACTGCGCAAATTAATTATGATCTAAAATATCAGGGCCCAATTATTGTTTTTAGTTGGCCAGCTGGTTCTGGTGAAGGAATTTTTGAAAGTGCGATGATAAACAAAACCTATGCTCACAATTTTTCTAATGCCAAAAATTCTGTGGCAAGTTTTAAAAACTTTCTTCTAACTCTAGAAAAAAATAATATTAAACCAAATATAGTTGTGCATTCGATGGGTCATCAAATGGCTCTACAGGCGATTTCTGAGCTTGGCAAAGAAAATCCTCAAAAAGTTTTTGTGAATAAATTAATTTTGAATGCGCCTGATTTTGAGGCGACAGAATTTACCGCTATTTTACAAAATATTAAAACCGCCAGCAATCACATCACGCTTTATTGCTCTAACAATGATAAGGCTATTATTGCTTCACAAGCACTAAATAAAAATGATCGTCTTGGTGCGTGTGTTTATTCGCCAGATATTGATACTGTTGATGTTAGTGCTATTGATAATGATATTTTGAGCCTTGGTCATGGCTATTATTCTTCGCGAGCAGTATTAAATGATGTGTTTCAGGCCCTACTGGGGATTGATGTTAGGCAAAGATTATTCACCGCAAAAAAAAGCGCAGGTGGTGATAATAAATATTTTCTGCGTAAATAATTAATTTAAAAAATAAATCTATGTATAAATTATATTATATGTCTGGGGCGTGTTCAATGGCTATTCATGTGATCTTGAACGAGTTAGAGCAAGAAGTAGAAATCGAAAATGTTCGCATGCTAGAAGGTCAAAAACACAGTGCAGAATTTTTAAAAGTAAGCCCGCGCGGACAAGTGCCAGTATTGGTTGAAAAAGATGGTAATTCTATTCGCGAAGGGGCGGCAATTATGATTTATTTGCTCGATAAATATAATAGTCCGATGTTGCCAAAAAATGGTAAAGACCGCGCCAAGGCTCTAGAATGGCTGATGTTTGCTAATGCAACAATGCATCCAATTTATGGTCGAATATTTTTTGCTATGAGAAATAACTTTGAGCAAAGTTTCAAAGATCAAATTCTGCAAATCACCGCCGACCAAATTAACAAGCTTTGGGGCGAGGTTGATGAACAACTTGCAAAAACAAAATTTTTATGCGGCGATCAAATCACTGCTGCAGATATTTTGTTCACGGTAATTGCAAATTGGGGTATTGGTATGTTTCCATTTCAAATTCATCACGGAGAAAATGTAAAAAGAATGTTGCGTGAAGTAGTCTCGCGTAAAGCATTTAAGCTAGCTCTTGAAAGAGAGGGAGCTGTTTATAAAGCGGTATAAACATCACTAAATTTTATTCTTGAAATACTAATCGGTTGAGATAGTTTTATTATTCATTTAACCCGCGTTTATTCTCTTAATAATTTTTTAAGTAGTTACTAATATGAAAAATAAAATTTTACTTACTGCGTCAGCTTTAATTCTAGCCCTAAGCGTTTCTTCTTGTGCCAACAAAGAAGCTAAAAAAGTTGATGCTGGAGGAAGTCTATCCGATTTGCCGGCTTGGGTTCTTGATCCTACTATGCCAGATGGCGTTGCTGCTGTTGGTATTTCAGCTCCATCAACAGGCGGTATTAAATTTCAAATTCCTAAAGCAGAACTTGACGCTAAAGCAAATATTGCTGCAACAATTCAATCTGAAATTTCTCGCGTAACCAAGCAAGCTCTTAGAGAATCAAAGGTCAACGATGTAAACGATGTTGAAGATTTTTTTTCGCAAGCAACCAAAGAAGTAGTAAAAGACCTACCTCTTTCTGGCGTTAAAAGAATCAACATCTTTCAATCAAAAGATGGCACGCTTTATCTGCACATGATTTTAAAAAATGAAGATTATTCAAAATTTTTGCAAAATAGCGAAAATGCGCTCAACAATCGTTTAAAAAAATCAAGCATGGGTCGCGATAGCATCAACAAATCTGAAGTAGCGACCAAAGCAGCTTTTGATGAATTAGAAAAAGAAAGAGAGAAGCAATAATAAAATTTGTGAGGACGATTAATTTCGTCCTCACTAAATAAAATAAAATATAATTATGTTAAAAATTATTTTAGTAACAATTTCTCTTGCTACTCTAGTTTCGTGCGCTTTAGAGACAAAAGAAGAAGCTAAAAAAACTGCTCGCACTACTTCTGCACAAGATAGAATCAACGCTAGCAAAAGTGGCGCCGATATCATTACTAAAGAACTTGATAATGTTCAATAATGTTTAAATTTCTTACCCTAATCACAAGTTCTTTATTTATCTTGCTTAGCGTTGCTGCCGCAAAAGATTCCATTAAAGATCTGCCTTCTTGGTATGTTTCGCCCAAGCAAAATAACGCCTCATCACTTTATGGCGTTGGCGAGGGATTCTCTTTAGAAGAGGCAACAAAAACTGCTTTGGCTGATGCCGCAGCGCGTTTAATAGTTACAATTTCATCAGAATCAACTTTGCTGCGCGAAGAAAATCAAAATAGTTCTAACGAAGAATCGCGACAACAAATCAAACAAAATATTGAAAAAATTGAATTCACAAATTTTTCAGTTTCTCATAGCGAACAAGTTGCGGCAAGATTTTTTGTTGAAGTAACTTTGCCAAAAGATCAATTTATTTCTGCTCAAAAAGAAAAAATGTCATTTCTTGATCGCCAAATTGCCGATCTAAACAAAAATATTGCAACACAAAATTTAATTCAAAAAAGAAACTCTCTCACTAAAATTTTAGATCTTGCAAAGCAGTCAGAAATTTTGGCACGCATTTTGCAATCATCGGGTGAGGGCTCTAATTTAAAGGATAAACTAGCTTTAATTGCTGATACGCAAAATCAACTAAACAAATTAACCGATAAGGTTGAATTTTATTTTGAGATAAATTCTTCAAGTGAAATATCTTCAATAATTCGTACCGCACTTAATAAAGAAAAAATAAAAATCGCAAAAAATGCCAGCGCTAGTGCCAACCAAGTTAAAATTGCCATACATTCTTCTAAAACAACTGGTGAAGTTTATGGTGTTTATATTACCAAAATAAAAATTGATTTTGAAAACAAGGCAGATGGAAAAATTATTGCAAGCAATGCAATTGAAATTTCTGGTAGTTCATCAATCAGTGATAAAGAATCATATGCAGCGGCACTTGAATCGCTAAAAGAAAAAATCGCACAAGATGGAATTTTAAAAATTTTAGGAATTTTATAAAAATAATTTAATCAACTCATGAAAATAAAACATTTAATATTATTGGCATTAATTAGTTCTTGCGCTCCAACAATTAAAAATTTTGATCAATATCAAAAACAATTTTTATCAAAATCACAATTTTTGCCAAGCGAAGAAAACCTTTCAGGTAAGCCATCTAAAATTGTGGTTTTTGCATTAGATGAAAATGCTAATCAGGTTGCAACTCAAGCTGGGCTTGGTGCTGCAATGGCAAATAATATTGAAAATGTTTTAACAAAAAGTCGTTTAGCGCAATTGGTTGATCGCAATGCAATGGGAAAATTGCAAAAAGAAATTGCTTTAGCTGAGCTTAATAAAACTGGTTCTTATAAGGGTCCGCAAGTTGCTGATTATGCTATTTCTGGAGCAATTAGCAATGCTGGATTTATCAGCAAATATTCTTCGGGCAGCACTTATTTTGATCCAAAATCAAAAACAATGGTTACAATCCCGCCACGCTTCACCTACAAATCAGATGTTAGTGGTAATATTAAAATTTATGAATTGCCATCAATGGCCGTAATTGATAATATTGATTTTAAAGGCGATAAAAGCAGAAATGAGAATGTTCAGCAAAAAGGCGGCCTATCACTTGGTGGATTGCAAATTGGTGGAGAGCAAGTTAAAGGCGCTGATCGCGACGATAGCTTGGTTAGA
Source organism: Rickettsia typhi (assembly GCA_945865905.1). Lineage (GTDB taxonomy): Bacteria > Pseudomonadota > Alphaproteobacteria > Rickettsiales > UBA1997 > CAMCFD01. The sequence goes on along the minus strand of CAMBFC010000013.1, from coordinate 30,018 downwards.
AAAGCTGGTGAAGATGCGGTTAGCAATATGGTTGTTGATATAAAAAATAGTCTAGCACATAAAGGCTATATTCTTGAAAAACGCGTTTTTGAAAACAAAACTATTTTTAAAATTAGCTTAGGTTCTGCGCAAGGTATTGAGCATGGAGATAAATTTGAAATTACTGGTCAATATGAATCAGAAAATGCTATTACTGGCAAAATTGAAATTGAGCGTAGAATCATTGTGCAAGGCACCGTAACTGATAAGATTGATCCAAAAACTTCTTGGGTTGTGCTTGAAGATAGCAAAAAAAATGAACAAGTTCGTTTAGGTGATGCTGTTAAAATGAAATACAAAAAAAGCTATCTTGATTCTGTTGCTAAAATGACAACTTCAATGCTTGATCAATAATAATGCAGTTTCATAAAGGGATAAAAGAAATTTCGGCGCATTACCAATATTTCATTTTTGATTTATGGGGAGTTATTCATGATGGTACTCAAGCTTATGATGGAGTGCTTGAAGCGCTTTTGTTTTTAAAAAAAGAAGGAAAGAAAATCTGTTTTCTTTCTAATGCACCAAGAAGATCTCACAAGGTTGCAGAAATATTAAAAAAATTTTCTATAACAGAAGATCTCTATGAATTTATTTTAACTTCTGGAGAGGCAACCTTTCTTGATTTTAAAAAAAATCAAGAAAATAATTTTTCTCAATTTGGCAAAAAATATTTTTATATTGGGCCAAAAAAAGATATTGATTTGCTTGATGGTTTAGATTATCAACAAGTCTCCGATGTTAGTGAGGCAAGCTTTGCAATCGCTACTGGCTTTGATAATGAAACCTCAATTTTGCAAGAAAAATTACCACAAATACAAGAGGCCAAAAAATATGATTTGCCTTTAATCTGTGTTAATCCAGACTTAATCGTGGTAAAACAAAATGGCACAGAAATGATCTGCGCAGGTGTTTTAGCTGATGAATATGAAAAAATTGGTGGTAAAGTTTTTTACTACGGTAAGCCATTTTTGTCAGTATATAAAATGACTTATGATTTTTTTGGTAGACCAAATAAAAACCAAATCATTGCTATTGGCGATGGAATGGAAACTGATATTAAGGGGGCGAGTGATTTTGGAATAGCCTCTGCTCTAGTTACTGGTGGAATCTTATGCAACAAGCTTGGCGTTCGCTATGGACAAGAAGCTTCTGCTGATAAGGTTCAGCAAGTTTGTCAATCCTATAAAATATTTCCGCAATATATAATACCAAATTTATAATTTATGAGACGCAATAATAATTATGCAAAGAAAAAAAAGTTAACCAAGTTGTTCGTTACATTTGCGGCAATCGCAGCAATTTCTTATGGAGCCTCGGTTTATTTTAATGGCAGACAAAGAACTGGTGATTTAGTAGTTGCAAAAATTAACAATGAAAAAATCTATAAATCGCAAATTGATAGCAAAATCAAAGAAGTATTTGCTGGTAGCGATAGCGATATTGAACTTCCTTCAATTGAAACCTTTCCACCAGAAGTTGTAGAAACTTTTGCCAAAGAAATTTACCTTGAAAGAGAGTTAGTGTCTCGTGCTAAAAAAGAAGGTATCACTAAAAAAGAAGATCTCAAATATCAAATCGAAAATTCTAAAAATAGAATTATCGCTAATGCTTATTTGAATTCTATAATTAAAGAAAAAGTCAGCGAAGAAAAAATTCGTGATAAATATGCCGAACTAAACTCTGGAATTGCTGGCAAAAAAGAATTTTCAGTTGCTCATATTTTAGTTAAAACAAAAGTTGAAGCAGAAAAAATTTATGATTCTTTAACTTCTAAAAAAGCAAAAAAAGCTGCTAACTTTGCTGATCTAGCAAAAAAGAACTCCATCGATAAAGATACCGCTAACAAGGGCGGAAAGCTTGGATATGTCTTAGAAGATAATATGCTTAAAGAAATTGCTGCAGTTGTGGCAACTCTTAAAAAAGGTGAAATCTCTAAACCTATTGAAACTAAGTCAGGATGGCATATAGTTAAACTTGAAGATATAAAAGAAGCTAAAGCTGCAAGTTTTGAAGAAGTAAAAGAAAGTCTTAGAGAGCAAATGATCAAAGAAGAAACTGGTGCAGTTTACAAAAATATTTTTGATAATGTAAAAATTGAAATTTTGCTTAAAAAAGCTGAAGAAAATGCAGTAGAAAAAAAGCAAGATGAAATAAAATCAGAAGAAATTAAAGATGAAAAAGCAACAGAAGTTGAGCAAAAATCTTCAGAGCAATCTGAAGAAGTTGAAACCGATTCAACAAATAAAGCAGAATAAATCTGTGTTACCAAAAAAGTCAGAGATTGCCGTGAAAACTCGCGGTCTCTGGCTTTATGGTAAGCATCCAGTGTTTTTGGCTTTGCAAAAAAAGCGTCGTGAAATTTTTCAAATTCTTGCTACAAAAAACTCTATTTCTGAATTAGAAAAATTTCTTGATCAGCAAAATCTATCATCACTAAAAAATCGTCTTAAGTTAGTCGATGCTCATTTTATTGAAGCGATAATTGGGTCAGATCAAATTCATCAAGGTCTTGCGCTTAATTGCTCTCCTGCGCCACTTAAAAGTCAAAATAATCTTTTAGAAGAGTTAGAAAAAATCGCTAATTCTGGTGAAAAAATGCCTCCTTTGTTAATTATGGATCAATTGCGCGACCCCCACAATGTTGGTGCGATTATTCGTAGCGCTTGCGCCTTTGGTATAAAAAAGATAATTTTTCCTGAACATAATTTTCCCAAAGAGGCGGCGGTGATGAACAAATCCTCTTCTGGAATGGTAGAAAATGTCGATTTATTTTTAGTGGTCAATCTTAGTAATCTGATGGTTAAGTTAAAGGATCTTGATTATTGGTGTATTGGTCTTGCTGGTGAAGCGGTTGAAAGTGTTGATAAGATTCGCGAATATAAAAATATTGCGCTAGTTATTGGTAGTGAGGGCGAGGGCATTCGCGAATTGGTAAAAAAGAATTGTGATTTGCTAGTTAGAATCGAGATGGATGTTGCGGTAGAGAGTTTAAATGCGTCAGTGGCGGCATCAATTGCATTGCGCGAAGTATTTTTGGCAAAATAATTTTTAGTGCGCATGGTGCGATAAAATCCGCGCGATTCTATTTTACAAGTTGCGCCACATCAATCATTCTTAGAGAAAAACCCCATTCATTATCATACCAAGAAGCCACTTTTACAAAATTTCCCATCACTTTAGTTTGAGCAACATCAAAGCAAGAGCTATAAGGACTATGATTAAAATCAATTGAAACCAAAGGTTCTTCAACAATTTGCAAAACCTCTCTCATCGCACCAGCAGCAGCGTTTTTTACAGCATCATTAACTTCTGCAATTGAAGTTTGTTTTGATGCAATAAAAGTAAAATCAACCATTGAAAAATTGGCAGTTGGCACGCGTATTGCGCCGCCATCAAGTTTGCCTTTTAATTCTGGCAATACTAGACCGATTGCTTTTGCTGCGCCAGTAGAAGTTGGAATCATTGAAAGCCCACAGGCTCTAGCACGGCGTAAATCTTTATGTGGATTATCAACAACATTTTGATCATTGGTATAAGCGTGAATTGTGGTCATAAAGCCTTGCTCTATGCCGATCGCATCATTTAAAGCTTTGGCGATTGGTGCCAAACAATTTGTGGTGCATGATCCAACAGAAATAACTACATCATCAGCAGAAAGCTTTTCATCGTTGACTCCGTAAACGATGGTTTTGACATTATCGCCTTTTGCTGGAGCAGAAATGATAACTTTTTTTGCCCCCGCTTCAATATGTTGATGTGCGTCTTTATAATCAGTGAAAGCTCCGGTGCATTCAAAAACAATATCAATTTCTAAATTTTTCCAGGGTAGTTTTTTTGGATCGCGCTCAGAAACTAGTGAGATTTTTTTGCCATTAACAATAAGAAATTTTTCACCAATCTCAATATCTTTGCTAAAGCGTCCATGAATAGAATCGTATTTTAATAAATGTTTTAAGGTTTCTGCTGGCGCGCTGGCATTGACTGCAACCAATTCAATATCAGAATATTTTGCTTCTTCAAAAATTGCGCGTAAAACGCATCTGCCGATTCTTCCTAAGCCATTAATTGCTACGCGTGTTGTCATACTAAGTTTTTGGTGGTTATTAATTATTTTGAAACTCGCTCTTTATAATATCTAAGCGCATTTCTAAAGTCGTTCAGATTAATTTTTGCGGTAATTTCTTTATCTGAGTCTTTTATGTTAAAGCGAAAAAATAAAAAATCTCCCCTTTTCATCTGCAAAAATAGAGCTATTTTTTGTTCATCACTAATTTCAATCAATCCAAAATCTTTTTCTTTTGCCATTTGCGAAAGTAGGAGGTCGTTTTGATCAACACGCATTTGCAAGAAATTTCCGAGGCGAATTTTAGGAACAGTAATAAAAAACTGATTAAAAGACAAATTATTGGGTTCTACAGTTATTGCAGAAGCGTTATCAAAGAATTTAATCCCAATCCTGCAATAAGTAATGCTCATCATGGCATCCGTTTCACAAAAAACTTTCCATTCTCCAAACTTTTTTTCATCTTTTTGTAGATTTACAATTTCTGCTTGAATGTTATGCGCAAAAAACAAAACTAAAGAGAAAATAAAAACTACAATTTTTTTCATATGGAATCTGGCTATTTGTTTATTTCTGCTTTGCTAATTTTTGTAGTAATAGCTGGTGTTGCAGGGTTGTTTTTTTGCACAACATATGTAAAAAAAATATCCTGCTTGTCAATTTCTTATAGTAGTTTTTTATTTTTTATGATACTGGTTTCGTTTCGCAATCCAGATCGATTAAACACAATTTTGGCAATAATGGTAAGTGTGTTAATTGTTTTTGCTAGCAATCTATTTGCAGGAATTTTGATAGCCCGCACCATTAAAAAACAAAATTAGTCGCTGTTTTTTGTGCTAGATTCTGATTTTAATTCTGACATTAGTCTTTTTCTAATTTTTGTAGTAAAATCTTGTAATTCGTCTAAGATTTGCAATAGCTCTTTTGCGTCAATAGAAAGATTTTGACCAGTCTGATTTTGCTCGATGTGAATAGGTAATGGGTTTTTCATAAAATTTTAAATTTAGAATTAATCTGGGTTATTTTTAATATCATACAAAAATCTGTCAAACATTATTTGTTTAAATGATAAGGTCTTATTATATCACTAATTATGGTTTTTGTAAAGGATTGTTTAAAGTCAGGATTTAATATTGTTAAAAAAGATGAAGATTGAAAGTTGGGTGAAGAGGCTCTGAGGCGAGTTCTGCGCTTCATCGCAAGCTACGCTTGCTTAAATCAGATGAGCGCGGTGTCTGAGCAGCAGAGCCTCTTCACCCAACTTTCAATCTTCATCTTTTTTAACACACACAAACCACATCACTCCGCACCAAACTCAATCGTAAATTCTCGCCAAATCTCATATTTATCAGAAGGCATATTTCGCAATGGACTGCACAGCTCTAGCGTTTGCAATATACTATCCATGCGATTTTTATAATTAGTATCTTTTGGATTATTATAAAGTTTAGCATCAATAATATTATCCGAATCAAAATCTATAGTGCCATCTTGCAATATGGTTACTGTAACTACAGCAGTATAATTGCTTTTTGGAATATTGGCTAGAGATCTTTTATAACAAGCTCGTAATTGCGATTGAATATTAAATTTTTCACGCGCCGAAAGTTGCAGACTTTCTAAATCCTCTATATTATTTATTGCATCAACATTTGCCGCAACATCTTCTTCTGCAGGCTTTTCAGTCTCCTCTTCTTTAGCTTCGACAACTTCCTCTTCCTCAATTTTTTTAACTACTTCTTTTATTTTTTCCTCAGGTTTTTCTTCTTCAACTTTTTTAACCACCTCTTCAGTTTTTTCTTCTTCAACTTTTTTAAATTGAGCTTTGTTTTCCAACAAGGGCCGTGCAATTGGTTTTTTATTTTTTATTTTTGGTTTAGATATTTTTTTAGTGATTGGTTTTTCTTTTTTTTCTACAACAACTTCTGATTTTGTAGTAACTTTTGTTGGTTTGGTGATATCTTGCAAGCTTACAATGCCAACCGTTAAACCATCTTTTAAATCAATTTTTTCTATTATTTTATGGTGAAAATTGACATAGATTAAAAAAGCGAAAGTTGAGTGCATCAGTAGCGAATATAAAATATTCTTAATCATTTTGCGAGCTCGGTAACTAGAATTACTTGATTGAATCCAGTGAGATTAATGCTTTTTACAACCTCCATGACGCGTCCATAATCAAGGTTTTGATCGGCTCGCACATAAATTTTTGTGTTGAGATTGTTAATTGTGGTGGCGAGCAAGCGAGGCCCTAAAAGCCCAAGTTTTAAGGGCTCATCCTGTAAAAAAATTACACCATCAGGTTTTATTGATACAATTATTGGTTGCATTTTTTCATCAATAGGGCTTGAAGCTCCTTGAGGCAAATCAACCTTAACGCCGCTTGTCATAAGGGGCGCAGCCACCATAAAAATTATTAGCAACACCAAAAGAACATCGACGAAGGGTGTGATGTTGATATCACTGATGATGCGCTTTTTTTTATTATTTGCTGAGTTGAAAGAAATTAATGCCATTAAATTTTCGTTTCATTTGATGATGGTTGTAACAACTAAAAAGGTAAATTTTTATTACGAATTATAAATAAATTATCGCTTAAATTTTCAGGAAAAGTGATATCGTGCAAAGTTATTGAGGTAATGTCGCCCAAATCATTTGTAACTTGCATTTTAGCAAAACCTAGAGCGGGTTGAGTTTTAAAGATTAAAGTAAATTCTCCTGCCTCAGTGCGATTTTTTTTAATCAAAGATATTGTGATTGTTTCATTATTTTTTACAACATTGGTAATTTCAACATCTTTTGCCAAAAAAGAAATATTTGGACGAGTTAAAAATGATGCGGGGGTGGTATTGGTGCTAAGATTAGAAACTTCATCAAGCTCAATATCTTTATAAGAAAGAACGGCGCCATTTACTACAATTAAAATTTTTGGTTCATTGATATATTCTACGCGCATTTTTCCTGGGCGAGATAAGTAAAATTTTCCCTCAACAGCACCATTGGCAGATTTTTGAGTAAATTTTGCAGAGAAATTTTTGATGCTATTGAGGTATGATTCTACTTGTTCAAGATCGGTTTTGTATGTTGCTAAAAAATCAATTTTTGCCAAGGATTTTTCTTGCATTAAAAAACAAAAAAAAGCCACGCAAACAGCAAAGCTGAGTGTATGGTTAATTTTTTTTGTAACAAATTTAAGATTTTGAATTATAAACTTTTTCATCTAACATTCCTTCGCTTTTATCAATAATTAAAGTGATCGCAGTATCGCCAGTGATGTTGATTGTAGTGCGTATCATATCTAGAATACGATCAACACCAAGGATGATCCCAATACCTTCGATTGGCAGCCCGACCGAATTAAGTACCATGCCCATAAAAATAATTGATCCACTTGGAATACCAGCTGCTCCTATTGATCCTAGGGTGCAAGTGAGTACCAACATTAAGTAATTGCCAGTTGTTAAATCCATGCCATAGGCTTGCGAAAAGAATAAAGCGCAAATACCTAGATAAATAGCGGTTCCATCCATGTTAACGCAAACGCCAAGAGGCATCAAAAAGTTAGAATTAACTTTAGAAACCCCCATTTTTTCTTGCAATTGGTTTATTGCAGTAGAGAGTGTAGCCTTGCTGCTGCTGGTTGCAAAGGCGATTGATTGGGTGAACAGAATTTTGCGATAAAAAGGCAGCGGAGATATGCGCGCAAAAACTAAAATTAATAATCCAAAGATAAAATATTGCAAAGTACAGGCAGAAATTAGTGCTAAAACTAAAGTGGCTAAAGCTTTAAGAATCTCTATTCCTTGCGTTCCTACAACACAAGCTATGAATCCAAATACGCCAATAGGAGCCAATTTGATTATAAGGTCAATCATCTTAAAGGTTACTTGTGAAGCGGCTACAATAAAATCTCTTAATATTTTTGCTTTTTCGCCAACCATATTAATAGTGATACCTGCAAAAATAGAGAAAATAATTATTTGTAAGAAATGGTCTGAAGCCATTGCGTTTATTGGATTGGTAGGGATTAATCCTAGCAAAAAATCAGAAAATGATATGATGGCATGGTTTGTTTTTGGAGCAGCAATATCTTCCATCATGCCGTTAAGGTCAATTCCTACGCCCGGTTTAAAAATTGCTCCTGAGCTAAGTCCGATTATTACGGCAAAAATAGAGGTAATGATATAGCCTAAAAGACCTTTAATGCCAACTCTAGTAAGGTTTCCACCTCCTTGCATTGAGGTAATGCCAGATAAAATTGTAAAAAATATTAAAGGCACGATGACCATTTTTACTAGAGATATAAATATCGTGCCAAAAATTTTTAATCCCGCAGCTTTTTCTTCTAGGATTAGGCCAGCAAAAACACCGAGAAATAATCCAATAAGAACTTGTTGCCAAAGTTTCATATATTGTGTGATAAAATGTATATTTTTTAAGTGTTTGGCTAAAAATATTACTACTCAAGCTGCTCAGCACTAATGACAATGATCATTTAACATATTAAAAAGCCTCAACACTATTAAAAATAATCATTAATATGTCAAGTTTTGAAAAAAGCTTAAAAAACAAACAAATGACTTGTAAAAAAAATAAAAACCTAAAATATCATGTGGCTAGATTTTATTTATAATTTTTTTATCCATCTAAATAATGAAAAAGATTCTTATCTCTATAGCGGTTTTAACTGCCATCTTTGCAACTGATTCGTTCGCTGCAACCAAATATGTCTCAATTGGCACGGGTGCAATCACTGGAGTTTATTATCCAGCGGGCGGTGCTATTTGTCGTTTGCTTAATCGTGGCAGAAAAGAACACGGAATTAGATGTTCTGTAGAATCAACCGGAGGATCTGTTTCTAATCTTAACGCAATAAGAAGTGGTGCCTTAGATTTTGGTATTGTGCAATCTGATTGGCAATATCACGCATATAATGGCAGTGGTTTTTTTAGTGATCAAAAGCCTTTCAAAGAGTTGCGTTCAGTGTTTTCGCTTTACACTGAAACATTTGCAATTGCTGTTACAGAACAATCCGGAATCAAAGATCTTGAAGGTCTAGTTGGTAAAAGAATTAATTTTGGCCAACAGGGATCAGGAATGTATGCCACCATTGAAGTTTTAATGGGCGCCAAAGGTTGGACTAAAGAAAGTTTTTCAGAAATAACTAACTTGCAACCATCAGAGCAACCAAAAGCTTTATGTGAAGGCAAGATTGATGCAATGGTTTACATGTCTGGAAACCCTAATGGAGTTATTCAAGAGGCGGCCCAAACATGTAAAATTAGAATTCTTAGTATTGATAAAGAAACTGTTGAGAAACTAATCAAGAGTAATTCTTTTTATGTAAAAGCGATAATTCCTGGTGGAATGTATCCGGGAAACCCAAGCAATGTTGATACTTTTGGTGTTAAAGCGGTGGTTGTAACATCAGAAAAAACAAGCAATGAAGTTGTTTTTAACATGACAAAAGCGGTGTTTGAAAATTTTGATAATTTCAAAACTTTGCATCCAGTATTTGCAATTTTGAAAAAAGAAGAAATGATCAAAGAAGGCAATTCTGTTCCGATTCACCCAGGTTCTTTACGCTATTTTAAAGAAGCTAAATTGTTAAAAGATTAAAGTAGTGGCGGGTTTTAAATCACCCGCTGATACCGCTTTGCAAAAATAATTTCGGCAAAATTTAATTCTATTTTATGGCAGAAAAAAACACTCTTTCAATTCTAGAAAGTATTAGAAAAAAAATTCAAAAGCTTGATGAGCCTAGAAAGACTGATAATAAGGATTTTTCTGATATAGGTGATGAGTTTGATTATGTTGCTCCGGCCAAAAAAAATGCCCCAGTGCAATCTGCTCAAGAAGCCTCTTCTTTAGAGCCTGAGCCACTAAAAACTGATAATACGATTGAGCATGAAATCACCGAAAGTTTTGAACTTGGTGATGAGCAAAAATTTGAACAGTCTGAGTCATTAGAACCTATAGCCCAAGAATTAGAGAAAGAAGATGCTAATATTAACTTTGCTGAAGATGCAGAGAAAGATTTAGAGGTGATTGAAGCAACTTCTGTTTCAATAGAAAATATTGCAGAACCAGTCGATGAAGATGAGGATTTATTTGAATTTGACGATGACGATTCTGCTGAAGAAATGCCTGATCTAAAAGATGATGATTTTGAATTGAATTCGGAAATAAATGATAAAACTGATGAAGAGTTGGAAGATTCTATTCAGCCAGAAGAAGATGTCGTCGCAGAAGAAGATTCCGTGGAAAAGATTGCAGAAGAACCTGAGGAACTGCCTTTAGTAGAAGTTAAGCCCGAAGAAGAAGTTGAAAAATCGGATGAGGATGAATTAGAGGATCTTCTTAAACAAGAAGCTGCTACAAAAACAGAGGATGTTAAAGTAATGCCAGTTAAGCCCGTGGCTTCAGTTGTGCCACCGGTGATTTCATCACAACCAAAAGTGGCTGATTTGGCTCAAAAAACATTTACCAATGTTGATGAATTTTTAACTCATTCTGGTTCTGAAGAATCTTTATTGAATAAACAGGCGGCTTCTAATATTACTGATTCAATAAAAAAATTGGTTGATGCAAAAAATGTTGTATCGGGAGTGACATCTTTTTCAAAGAGTGAGGCCTTTGCAGATATAGCTGCACAACTTATGGAGCCTCGTCTTGAAAAATGGTTAAATGAAAACTTACCATCATTGGTTGAAAAAATCGTTCGCGATGAAATCAAAAAAATAATTCCAAAAGAATAAAATTAACTTTAAAAAATGCTTACAAAATTAATTGTTTTTTTACCTCTATTTGCCTTTTTAATTTCTGGTTTACTTTCGCGTATTTTAGAAAAAAAACTTGCCGATATTTTGGCTCAAATAATCACGGTTTCATTTTTAGTTGCTAGTGCAGTATTGGCATTAGTTGTTTTTATACAAGTTTGGATGCATGGCGCAATGCCTACAGTTACTCTGATTAGCTGGATTTCATCAGGAGGATTTTTTGCTAATTGGGCACTTAAAATAGATCAACTCACCGCAACAATGCTGGTTGTGGTTACTTTGGTTTCAAGTCTTGTTCATATTTATTCAATTGGATATATGCACGAAGATAAATCTTTGGCACGCTTTATGTCTTATTTGTCGCTCTTTACTTTTTTTATGTTGGTTTTGGTTACGGGCGATAATTTCTTGCAACTTTTTGTTGGTTGGGAAGGTGTTGGTTTGGCATCATATTTGTTAATTGGATTTTGGTTTAAAAAACAATCAGCTAATGCCGCAGCAATCAAAGCCTTTGTAGTAAATAGGGTAGGGGATTTTGGTTTAATTATCGCTATAGCCTTGATATATCTAACTTTTGGCACCGTTGAATATGCAGGTGTTTTTTCAACTGTTAGCAATCATATCAATGATCAATTCACGCTTTTTGGTCATTCATTTAAAAATATTGATGCAATTTGTATTTTACTTTTTGTTGGCGCGATGGGCAAATCGGCACAAATTGGTTTGCATACTTGGCTGGCAGATGCGATGGAAGGTCCAACTCCGGTTTCAGCTTTAATCCACGCTGCCACAATGGTTACTGCTGGTGTGTTTTTAGTGGCACGCTGCTCGCCAATTTTTGAATTTTCGCCAATTGCCTTGATGATGGTTACTCTTGTTGGTGCTGCAACCGCAATCTTTGCTGCCACTATCGCTATCACGCAAAATGATATTAAAAAAATTATCGCTTATTCAACTTGCAGTCAACTTGGCTATATGTTTTTTGCTTGCGGCGTTTCTGCTTATAGTGCCGGAATCTTTCATTTAGCAACTCATGCATTCTTCAAAGCTTTACTATTCTTGGGTGCGGGCTCTGTTATTCACGCAATGCATCACGAACAAAATATCCAAAAAATGGGTGGAATCTGGCGCAAAATTCCTTTTACTTATGCAATGATGTGGATTGGAAACCTTGCCCTTGCTGGCTTTCCGCCATTTGCAGGCTTTTATTCTAAAGATATAATTCTTGAAGCTGCCTTTATGTCACATACACCATTTGGCAAGTTGGCTTTTGGCCTTGGTATTGTTGCTGCATTTTTAACCGCATTTTATTCTTGGCGTTTATTATTTTTAACTTTTCACGGCAAAACTCGCGCCGATAAACACACTTTTGACCACGCTCACGAATCACCGATTTCAATGCTAATACCACTTGCTATTTTGGCTTTAGGATCAATTTTTGCAGGGTTTTTTGGCTCAAAAATACTTCATATGGTTTCGGCGGAACATAACTTTTTTGCCAATTCTATTTTTGTTGCAGAGCATAACAAAGATCTGCTCGAAGAAGTTCATCACGCACCTTTTTTGGTTAAGAATGCTCCGCTAATTCTTGGTGTTCTAGCAATTGCTTTGGCTTATATTTTGTATTTAGTCAAAACCAATATTCCACAAAAATTAGCGCAAACTTTTAAACCATTATATAATATTTCTTTTAACAAATGGTATTTTGATGAAATTTATGAAACAGCTTTAGTCGTTCCAGCCAAAAAGCTTGGAAATTTTCTCTGGCGTTTTGTTGATATAAAAATTGTTGATGGCGGTCCAAATGGAGTGGTAGCTTTTTGTCGAGAAATGGCAAAAAAAACTAGCAAACTGCAAACTGGTTTTTTGTATGATTATTGTGCGTGGATTGCAATTGGCTGTGTTGTAATAATTTTTCTTTTTATTACTTCGCTGCGTAGTTTAATTTAATTTTATAAATAAATAAAAATGAACGAAAGAGAGCTGCGTGATTGTTTTGGTCTTTTTGCAACGGGCGTAATGATTGCCACAACTGCGTTTAAAGATCATTTTCATGGTATGACAATAAACTCTTTTTCTTCCACATCTTTAGAGCCTCCATTGTTACTTTTTTCAGTAGATAATAAATCTTCAAATTTAAAAGCGTTTCAAAAATCAAAACATTTTTCTCTCTCAATTTTAAGTCAGCAGCAATTAATTTTAGCACAAGAATTTGCTAAGCCTAAAAATGAATCAAAATGGCAGATTGAAAAATATTTTACAACAAATACTGGTTCACCAATTTTTGAAGAATCTACGGGGTATTTTGATTGCGAGAGATACGATGTTGTTAAGGCTGGGGATCATCACATTATTATTGGAAAAATCATTAGCTGTGCGAAGTTAAAGCAGGATAAACCGTTGTTGTATATGGGTGGTAGTTTTTTGCTTTAATTAATAGCAAAAAATAAATATTGGTGAAGAGAGAATAGATGGTGACCCCGACGGAATTCGAATCCGTATTACCACCGTGAAAGGGTGATGTCCTAACCGTTAGACGACGGGGCCAATTGTTTATCAGTGTTAAAACTAAAAACAAAATTAGAAGAAGAGTATTTTATTATCCATTTTTACAAAAAGCAAGAAAATTAGTAGAGTGCTACAGCCAGTAGATCTACTGGCAGGCTAAACACTCCTCATATTTTGCTGATTCTTCTTTTGGCAATAGAGTTTCCTCTGGTTTAAACATCGCGTCATTTTCAACTTTATTTGAAACTTTGTCGGCGCGTTGAACAGAGGTAGAGCGGCAATAATAAAGGCTTTTAAGGCCTTTTTGCCATGCACGAAAATGAATCTCGTGTAGATATTTTTTTGAGACATTTCCGGGTAAGAAAATATTTAAGCTTTGCGCTTGGCAGATATATTCTTGGCGCTCTGCAGATAAATCGATTACCCATCTTTGATCAATTTCTTGCGCAGTTTTAAAGACGAGTTTTTCATGCTCATCAAGAAAATCTAGATGTTGCACTGAGCCTTCAGTGATAGTGATTGATGACCAAATATCTTCGGTGTTTTTGCCTTTTTCTTCGAGCACTTTTACTAAGTTTTTATTGCGCACATTAAATGATCCGGTGAGGGTTTTTTGTGTGAAACTATTGGCGGCAAAAGGTTCTATCCCAGGTGAAGAATTATTAGCAATAATTGAAATTGAAGCGGTTGGAGCGATTGCTAATTTGTTAGTGAATCTTTCCATCACGCCAGCATCAACTGCATCAGGGCAGGCGCCTCTTTCATGTGCAAGTTTTACTGAAGCTTGATCAACTTGTTGTTTAATTTGTTGGAATATTTTTTTGTTCCAAACTTTAGCCATTGCAGACTCCATTGGTACATTTTTGCTTTGTAAAAAAGAATGGAAGCCCATCACGCCAAGCCCAACGCTTCTTTCGCGCATTGCAGAATAAGAAGCTTTTTTCATTTCTGGTGGAGCGTTATCGATAAAATCTTGTAGAACATTATCGAGAAAGCGCATTATATCCTCAGTGATTTGCGGATTATCTTTCCATTCATCGTAATATTCGAGATTGAGCGAAGATAGGCAGCAAACTGCTGTGCGGTCGTTTCCTAGGTGATCAATGCCAGTTGCAAGCGTAATTTCGCTGCATAGATTTGAAGTTTTAACTTTTAATCCAAGCTTTTGATGGTGAAGAGGAACTGCCTTATTAACTTGATCAATGAACAGAATGTAAGGCTCGCCGGTTTCAACGCGAGTTGTTAGAAGCTTGATCCATAATGCTCTAGCTTTAACGCTTTGAACGGATTTGCCAGTATAGGGGCTTTTTAGTTCGAAATCTTCATCCTTTTCAACTGCGCGCATGAAGGCGTCGGTAACAACAACTCCGTGGTGCAAATTTAGTGAGCGACGGTTTGGATCACCGCCAGTAGGGCGACGAACATCAATAAATTCTTCAATTTCTGGGTGATCAATAGGAAGATAAACTGCTGCAGAGCCTCTACGCAAGCTGCCTTGTGAGATTGCTAGAGTTTGTGAATCCATCACTTTGATAAAAGGAACTATGCCCGAAGTTTTACCATTGCCTTTTACTGGTTCACCAATTGAGCGAAGGTTGCCCCAATAGCTGCCAATGCCACCGCCATGTGATGCAAGCCAAACATTTTCGTTCCATAAATTGACAATTCCGCGCAAAGAATCATCGGCTTCATTTAAAAAGCATGATATTGGCAAGCCGCGTGAAGTGCCGCCATTGCTCAGAATTGGCGTTGCTGGCATAAACCACAAATTTGAAATATAATCATAAATTCTGGTAGCGTGAGCTTGATCATCAGCATAGTGGCAGGCGACGCGAGCGAATAAATCTTGGTATGATTCACCGGGCATTAAATAGCGATCTTTCAAAACTGCTTTGCCAAAATTGCTAAGACGATCATCTTTTTTAATATCATTTTTGACGGTAAAAGTTTTATTTTTTGAGTGAGATTCTTTATGCGCCGAAATCTTATTGCTAGCTTTTAGCAAGTCATCGCCTGTTGTTGTGAATTTTTTTACGGAGCTTTTTTTTGTTGTCATATAAAATAAAATTTAATCTTTTTTAAGTAGCGCTATTATTTTTTTGCCTCATCAGCTGGCGCTATCATCGCTTTTAACCATATTTAGTGTTCTTTTTATTAAAAAAACACTATATATTGATTTAGATAGTTTTGTTCAGAATGAATAAAATGTCTAGCAAGAAATTTATAATTTTTTTTGAGTGTTGATTTTATTGTGCCCAAAGCAAGTTGCAATGTGACCATTGACCAGCCCCATTGCTTGCATATAGGCATAACATATTGTTGGCCCTAGAAAATGAAAGCTGCGACTTTTTAAATCTTGGCAAATTTTTTCTAAAATTTCAGTTTTTGGAGGTATTTCTTGTAAATTTTTTCAGTTATTGGTGATCGGTTTTTTATTGGTAAATTTTCAAATATATTCACTTTTAGCAACTTTTTTTGCATCAAAATTGACTCCCCCCCATTCTTTATCGCCTTTATTGGCAAAGCCACAGCCAGTTTGTGAGATATATTATTTGCTATAAAATGAAGTGAGTAATTTATAAAATTTCTAAAACTTTTTTAATTGCTTGCGCTTTAATTTCAGTTTCTTCTAGCTCGGCGCGGGCTACAGAATCAAAGGTTATTGCGCCTCCAACTTGAAATTCAAATTTATTTTTTTGGCAAATTAATGTACGGATTACTACTGATAAATTTGCTTCATCACCTTTAAAATAGCCAATTGCACCGCTATAAATTCCACGATTTATTTTTTCTTTTTGTGCAATAATTTCCATCGCTTTTATTTTTGGCGCACCCGTCATAGAGCCAGCAGGAAAGCATGCTTGCATAGCATCAACAATATTAAATTGATTAGCAATTTTACCGCTAATTTCGGATGACATATGATGCAAAGTTTTATAGCTAGTGATGTGAAAAAGATTTTTTACCATAACGCTTCCGGCTTTACAAACTCTGGATAAATCGTTTCTTACTAGATCAACAATCATTAAATTTTCTGCGCGCTCTTTATCACTATTTTGTAGATCTTTTTTATTTTGTAGATCTTGTTTTAAATCATTGCTGCGGGACGCTGTGCCTTTAATAGGACAAGAAATTATTTCTCTATTTTTTATAGATAAAAATAATTCAGGGCTTGATGAAATAATAAAATTATCCTGCAATTTTATAAAACTAGAATAGTTGGCGGGGCTTGTTTTATCTAGCTTAAGAAATAGTGAAAAAAGATCACTTTGTTTTTCAATATTGATATTTCCAAAAAACTTTCTGGTTAAATTTGCTTGATAAAAATCGCCAGATTGGATCATGCCCCTTATATTCTCAATCTCTCGCATATATTCATCATCAGAAAAATTTGAAGCAAAATTTGTGATTTGAATTTTTTTATCAGTTTTATCAGAGAGATTAGGAGCATTGTTTTTTGAAGCAAAATTTGGAATGCGGTTTTCGATTTTAGATTTTTTTTCCACAAATATTGTTTGATAATTTAAAACCTCATCAAGCTGCTCTTGTTTAGAAAAACAAGCTTCTACGGTTTTTGTATCATGATCAAATTCTAGAATTAAAGCAAAATTTAACAGCCAAATTTTTGGCAAATTAATGAATGATTTTTTTGTTGTAGATTTATCTTCAGAAGCTTCATAAGAAATATAACCAAGCCATGATTCTTCAGGTTTTAAAGCGTTTTTTAATTGAGATAAATTGTCTAAAATTAATTCTTGTTGCGGAAAAAGTGCAATAATTGATCGTGAGTTTTTTATTTCACTAGAAAGAGAAGAATATAGAAAAATCCAGCTTTCAGCGCCATAATTATCAGCGATTTTTTGCGCTAAATTCAGTGGCTCAATCCAATTTAATTTTTGTTTTTGCGGTGACATTATTAAATTTTTTTTGAAGTTAAATTTTGTATAGAATTATTTCTTATATTATATTTTTTTATATCGAGCTTTAAGCATTGTAAAACCTTAGTGGAGAGATTTTTCTGCAATTTATTTTTTTTTCCATTAATCACAATTTCATCAACCGCTAAAACTAAAAAACTGGCATTGGTTAAGAAAATTTCATCAGCATTATAAAGCCTTGATAGCTTTGCTTCTACAGGATTTATTTTTAACGGAAATTTTTGTAGAATTTTTTGTCTTGTGGTTCCCAAAAGTGTATCACATTTTGTTGAAGAGGTGAAAATTTTGCCATTTTTGACCCAAAAAATATTTGCCGAGGAGCATTCTGCTATATGGCCATTTTCACTCAACATCACATCATCAAAATGATTGGATTTTTCTGCATTAATTTTTGCCAAAACATAATTTAAGCTTTGCATTGTTTTGCAGTTTTGTAAATTCAATGATCGTTTTGGAGCTTTGATTTTACTGATTCCGATAATAATTTTTTTATCAATTTTTCTTTCCTCTCTGGTTTCAATAATTATCAGAGGTTCAATTTTTTTAGCAGGAAGATAACCAAGTGAACCAGCGCCGCGACTAATAGAAATTCGTAAAATTCCATTTTTAATCTGGTTTTTTTTAATTAGATGGTAAGAATTGTTCTTTAAATTTTTGATCGTAGCAGATATTTGTAGTGCTTTTAAGCCTTTGAAAATTCTAGCTTCGTGAGATTCATAATCGTAAATTATGCCATCGATTATTTTGCATGTTTCGAAAATTCCATCACCAAAGCGACAGGCGCGTTGTTCAATCGAAATTACGGCGTTTTTTTTTGTAACAAATTTTTGATTTATTAATGTATAATTCATTTTTAAATAACAATATTAAATAGCCTAAAGGCTTCGCAAGCAAGTTTACCAGATTAATAAAAAGATGCCAATAGTAAAATTCGTTATAAAATGGGGTCTGATCCTTTTGGTTATTGCTTCAATTGCTCTTGCAATTGTCATTGCTTATTATTGTCAAGGTCTACCAGATATTGAAAAACTTGATCGCAAGAGTGATAAGCAAATTATTCAAATTAATTTTTCTAATAACGAAAGAATCACTAATTTTGGTGATATTTATTATGATGAGGTGCAGTTTTACGAGCTGCCTCAACACTTGATTAACGCGGTTATAGCAACTGAAGATCGTAAATTTTTTAATCATGTTGGCGTTGATCTTTTTGCAATAATTCGTGCCTATCGAGCAAATCACAAAGCGGGCAAAATAGTGCAGGGCGGCAGCACAATCACCCAGCAGCTTGCCAAGCTTTTATTTTTGAACCCCGAGCGCACAATGCAGCGCAAAATTCAAGAAGTAATTTTGGCTTTGCAGCTAGAGCGGCGTTTTACCAAAGAGCAAATTATTACTATTTATCTTAATCGTGCATATTTTGGTTCTGGCAATTATGGCGTTGCTGCAGCGACAAAATTTTATTTTGGTAAACCGGTATCAGGTATTGATTTGAATGAGGCGGCGATGATTGCGGGCCTGTTAAAAGCTCCCTCTAAATTATCGCCAAAAAATAATCAAAACTCTGCTGAAAATAGAACAAATGTGGTTATAAGTGGCATGATTAAATCTGGTTTTCTTAGTGAAAAAAACATTAAAGAAATAAATAAGGATATTTCTTTTAAAACTAATAGTTCGCAAAAGCTCTATTTTGCTGATTTTGTGCATGATCAATTTGCTGATTTTTTAGATAAAAAAGACCTCGATAAAAAACTTATTTCGATTACTACAACTTTAGATGAGAAGGTTCAGGCCTCTATGGAAGAAGCCGCAAATGATTTTGTGGTAGATAATGCTAAAAAAATTGATAAATCTCAGATTGCGGTTATTATAATGAATAAAGATGGTGCTGTTTTAGGTATGACTGGCGGCAAAGACTATCAAAAAAGTCAATATAATCGCGCCGTTTCTGCAAAAAGACAACCCGGATCAGTCTTTAAAACCTTTATTTATCTAGCGGCGTTCGAAAAAGGATTTAAACCAAGCGATGTTTTTGAGGATAAAAAAGTTAATATTGGTGCGTGGTTGCCAGATAATTATGAAGGAAAATATTTTGGAAAAGTTGATTTAAAAACTGCTTTTGCTAAATCACTTAATTCAGTTTCAATTCAATTGGCGCAAAAAATAAATCAGAGAGATATTGCTGATGTAGCCACTAAACTGGGCATTGTATCGCAGATTGATAAAAATGATTTAACAATTGCACTTGGCACTACTGAAGTTAGTCTATATGAATTAACCGCCGCTTTTGCAAGTATTGCGAATAATGCAAAACCAGTTATTCCATATGCGATATCTTCGATCAAAGATGATAAAAATCGTGAGATTTATAAGCGAGAATCTTCAGGATTGCCTTCAGTTTTGTCAGAAGAAACTCAAGAATATACGCGAGAAATTTTGCGCGCTGTTATTGAGGATGGAACTGGAAGTAAAGCTAATATTTCTTCGAATGTTTTTGGCAAAACAGGAACTAGTCAAAACTTTCGTGATGCATGGTTTATTGGCTTTGATAATGATTATGTGATTGGGGTTTGGATTGGAAATGACGATAATTCTTCGACAAAAAAAATTACCGGCGGTTCTTTGCCAGCAGAGTTATTCGCGAAGATTTTGAAGAAATTATAATTGCACAATATTAACTAATTTTGTTCTTGTTTAAAGATCAAAGTTAACCAAAATTATTTCATGAATTTTTTTAAAAAATTACTGACAATATTTTTTCTTACTATCATCAGCCCTTGTTATGCAGTATCTGAAGAAGCGATTGTTAGAAATATATCTTTTGACAATAAGCAAAATATTGAAATTTTAATCGATAAAAAATCTGATTTTAAAGCATATAGTTTGCACAATCCTGAGCGTTTAGTTGTTGATATTGCCAATGCATCTTTTGGCAATCGATTTGATGAAGATTCTAATTTTCCTAGCTTTGTAACTGGTTTTAGAAAAAGTAAATCAGGCAATATTTTGCGTATTGTTTTTGATTTAAATGGAAAAGTCAGTATTAAAAGTTCGGTATTTCAAAAATTAAAAAAAGAAAAATTTGGCAAAATTTTGGTCAAAGCTATTCCTGATTTTGTAAATAAACCGCCTATTTCTGAAGAATCTAGCATATCTTCTGATCCACTGATTTTAGCAGTGTTAAGTCCCAATATACCACAGCTAGAAAATCCCACGCGAAATACTTCTGTCACATCTTTAAATTCTTCTGAAGAAGTAAAATATGTCGTAAAAAAAGAAGGCTCAGTGATTGCCACTTCAGTTGTAGCAAAAGCATCTGCGCCAAAAAAGATTCCTATAATTGCGATTGATGCGGGCCACGGTGGCAAAGATCCGGGAACGATTGGCGATTATGCGCGCACCAAAGAAAAAATCATCACGCTTGCTTATGCGCGCGAACTTGGCAAGCATTTGATGATGACCAAAAATTATAAAGTATATTTAATTCGTGATTCTGATGAATTTGTTCCGTTAAAGCGTCGCGTTGAAAAAGCTCGCCGACTCAACGCTGATCTGTTCATTTCGCTACATGCAAATTCTGCTGCGGATAGAAATGTTGCTGGTTTTTCGATTTATACTTTATCCGAAAAATCATCGGATAAGCAGGCAGAATTGTTAGCGCAAAAAGAAAACAGGGTCGATATTATTGCGGGGGTAAATTTTGGTGATACTAGTGGTGATATTTTAAAAACCTTGATTGATTTATCGCAGCGCAGTTCAATGAACAGCTCGTCGCAATTCGCCAATATTGCGATACAATCAGTGCAAAAATCGGGGGTAGAAATATTGCATAATACCCATAGATTCGCTGGTTTTGCGGTTCTAACCGCTCCCGACATGACCTCAATTTTAATTGAACTTGGCTATCTCTCTAATAGGCAAGAAGAGGTTGATTTGAACAGTTTGACCCATAAACGCAATATCGTAAAAGGTTTAGTTGACGCAATTGATGAATATTTTAGAATGAATGGCAAAAAATGATGTAATTATTGAAAATTAATAATGAAAAAAAATAAACCGATTTCTCATCCGATGAAAAAAACCATAAACTTTATAGTTGTTTTTGGCGCAATTTTTATTTTTCTGCTTGGCCTTGCGGGGTTTTTATTTTTTAAAAAAAATAGCGAAAATCTTCCTGATTATGAGCAGTTAAAAGATTATTCACCAATCATAACAACTCGTCTTTATGCGGCTGATGGCAGCTTGATCACTGAATATTCAAAAGAAAAAAGAATTTTTGTTCCATTTGATTTAATTCCAAAACATCTAATTAATGCTTTTATTTCTGCTGAAGATTCTAATTTTTATAAAAATAATGGTATTGATTTTGTCGCAATTTTTCGCGCCTCGGTTAATAATGCGCTCGCTCTTGTAAAAGGTGAAGAAAGCCTCGGAGGCGCTTCTACAATAACTCAGCAAGTTGTTAAAAATTTTCTTTTAACGCGTGAAAAAACAATTGAAAGAAAAGTTAAAGAGGCGGTTTTAGCTTATCGCATGACCAAAACTTTTTCGAAAGATAAAATTCTCGAACTATATTTGAATCAAATTTACCTAGGGTCTGGAGCATACGGCGTTGCGGCTGCAGCACAAGTTTATTTTGATAAATCAATTGATGAATTAACCATTGAAGAGGATGCTTTATTGGCAACTTTGCCAAAAGCGCCATCAAAACTTGATCCGCGCAAAAATATTGAAAAAGCAAAATGGCGTCGCGATTGGGTAATTGAGCGCATGCTTGTAGAAGCCTATATTACTGAAGAGGAAGCTGTAAAAGCCAAAGAAACTCCAATCACACTCAAAATTAAAAATGAAGAAGATGGCGATAATACTCGCGCCAATTTTTTTGCTGATAGTGTTAAAAAAGATTTAACCCAGCTTTATGGTTCTGATAATGTGTTTGAGAGTGGAATTGTTGTGCGCACAACTCTTGATTCTAACTTGCAAAAAATTGCCTCTAAAGCTTTTAATGATGGAATTGAAGAATATGATCAAAAGCACGGCTATCGTGGTCCGCTTAAAAAAATTGATGCTGCAGGAGTGTGGCAAGATGATCTGAAAAAATTTGATCCAAAAAAATTATACAAAGAAACTTGGGAGAAGGCGGTGGTGCTTTCTTTGTCGGCAAATTCTGCAACTATTGGCACAGAATTTGGCGCCATTGGATCAATTGATTTGCCTTCAGTTAAATGGGCAAGAAAACATATAGATACTGATCATGTTGGCCCTGCGGTTAAAAAAATCTCTGATGTTTTTGTTATTGGTGATGTGATTTTGGTTGAGAAAGGTGCAAAAGGAGATTCTTATATTTTACGTCAAATTCCTGAAGTTAATGGTGCATTTTTAGCGATGGATCCGCACACAGGAAGGGTTCTTGCTATGATGGGTGGTTATGTTGATTCGCCGAATCAGTTCAATCGCGCTACTCAGGCAATGCGCCAACCCGGTTCTACAATGAAAACATTTGGTTATGTTGCGGCTCTAGAAAACGGCATGACGCCTGCAACGGTAATCATGGATGAACCTATTTCGCTCAATCAAGGTTTTGGTTTGCCACCTTATAATCCAACTAATTATTCTGGAGAATTTTATGGACCAACAACTTTGCGCACAGGATTAGAAACCTCGCGAAATGTTACTACTGTTCGCATGGCGGATCAAGTTGGTATTGATAAAGTTGTTGATGTTGTTAAAAGACTGGGCGTTAATGATAATCCAGCAAAAATTTATTCATTGGTTTTGGGTTCAACTGAAACCTCGATGATGCGCTTGGTTACTGCTTATTCGATGATGATTAATGGTGGCAAAAAAATCGCACCATCAATGATTGAAAAAATTCAAGATCGAGATGGTTTAACAATTTATCGTCGCGATCAAAGAAAATGTAGCGAGTGTATCATTGCTGAAGGCTCTTCTGGCAACGCTTTACCGCTGCTTGATGAATCAAAAGAGCAAATAATTGATCCAGCTACCGCCTATCAAATAACTTCAATGATGCAAGGCGTTGTTGATCGTGGAACTGCGGGCCGCGCTCGTTCTATTGGCAAAATTATTGGTGGAAAAACTGGCACAACCAACAACTCTTATGATTCATGGTTCGTAGGCTTCTCGCCAGATTTAATCGCAGGAGTTTATGTTGGCTTCGATAATCCTAAAACCTTGGGAAGAGACGAAACTGGCGCTTCTATAGCCTTGCCAATTTTTATTAATTTCATGAAACAGGCTTTAAAAGATACGCCATCAACGCCATTTCGTATTCCTAACGGAGTTAAATTTGTAAAAATTGATCGCACTATCGGCAAGTTTCCAACGCCCGCAACGCCAAAAGATCACATTTTCTTTGAGGCCTTTAAGCCAACTGATGATGTGGATAATATTTTGAACGCTAATACTAGCAATGTTTCTTCTGAAGCTGCCGGAGAGCCCGCACAAGAAGGTTCTGTGCAGCAGCAGAATAGTGATGAGAAGGCGAGCCCGAGTGGAATTTATTAGGAATTTTAGAATTGCAAAGAAAACTTTGTGGATTTGGCATTACTTCTTTTATTGCCTGCGGGATTGATTCATTATTGCTAGAAAAAGATGCGGGAGCTGGTCTATTGTCGTTTCTCTCCAGTGTCAGTGCTAGGAGCGGTAGCGACCTGAATTAATCTAGGCCTACTTACATCTCTAACACTTGGCGATCCGCCTCCATCTTTTTCAACCACCTTAAACATTTCTTTTTGCTCATCAACAAACCTTCTCAACATACGCAAATTCACCGCATTTTCACCGCCGGATTGTTGCAATTCTAAATATTCTTTAGCAAGATCACTTACTTCTGTTTGTCCTTGCTCGCTTAATACTGCACCTTTTTGATCGCCAACAATCCAAGTGCTAATTATTTTTTTAATATCATTTTCTTTATATTCCTGTAAATCACTGGGACGTGGGCAATCTAAGCGGCTTCTGATCGCAGGGCCAACCACTGCGCGGCCGGTTTGTGTGATGCCATTTGAACTGGCAACTAGCATGAATCCGGCGTTTGTAACGGTTTTCTGTGAACTTAAATCAGAATCAGAACCTGTTCTTGAAACCTGATTGGATCCTTCTGGATCAAGTCCACTTAACGCCGAGGTTAAAAGTCTTTCAATGCCATTATTAATACAGGTATCAATTTCGTCGATCCATAAAATTGCACCTTCTTTGTAAGCTCTGATAAGTTGTTGTTTTTGAGATTCGTAGGGCATGCTGCTGTCGATCTTGTGATATTTGCAACCTTCTGCATCGAGATAGGCTTTGATTAAGGCGCTTTTGCCAACTCCGGAGGCGCCTTCAAATAATACGCCACTTGTTCCGCAAACCGGAAGATTGCCTTCTCGTTGTTTTTTGCGCACGGCGAGGCATTTTCCTAAAGCATTTTCAAGGGCGATTGTTGCGTCAGTTGAAACAAAATTTTTAGTTTTTATGTTTTTAGCGTAAGCCGCAGCTTCTTCGCCAGAATCTTTACCATCCATTACTTTTGTTAAAAACTGCAAAGCGCTTTCTTGTAAAGCGCGGATGGTGATTTTTTCTTTAGAATTTGCGTCAATTAAATCTTGATATTTGACGATTTCTGCTTTACAAAAATTTAGAAATCTTGCTTCAATATCTTTATTATTTTGGAATTCTGTTTTCTCAAAAATTTCGGTTTTTAATAAAAAATAAATATAGCTGGCTGGCAATTGTTGCATTGCAAAAGTTGAAACCCCGCCTTCTAATAATAATTTTTGTTCAACCCTGCCGCCACCGTATTCTGGGGGGTTGTAAGCAAGCACCACCTTATGTTTTTCATCTAATTGATAGAATTTTCCTTGATAAAATATTCTTTTATTTCCACCTTCTTTTAATGGCTCAAATATTGTTAAATGAGTATCAATAATGTTTGATTCATCAAGAAATAGAATGCCACCTTGTCTGATCCAATTATCGAAATTTTCGAAACCTTTGTGGATGTTTTTTTCTTCATGAACCAAGAATGTTTTTCCAGCGCCTGCATCGCCACATAAAGCGATTACAGAATTATGTTTTAACAAATATTTAAAATATGTTTTTCGTTCATACTTAAAAATTGAAGCGTCTCTCATTAATTCTGCATCGGGGGCATTGACAAAAACTGTGTAAGATGGCGCGGAATCTTCTTCGGATATTTCAGATTTTGCGGCAATATTTTCTATGTCTTCTGCTAATTTTATATAACCACCTTCACCTAGAAACTCTAAGAGTTTCTGCGCTTTATTATCTTTATTTTCAACGATTAAAGTAAGATTTGCAGCATATTCTTCCGTAAGATATGGCTGCAGCATTTGCAACAAATCTTCGCTAAATTCACCACGCAAAACAACGGCGGTTCCTTGTTTTAAATATTCTATAAAATTACTTTTATTTTCTTCAAAACTAAAATTTCTACCATTGATTTTATAAGAAATTTTGCTGACTAAATCTTGGAATGTGCAATCTTCGATGTCTATAACCCCAGCATCTGGTTCTAACTTTATTGATCTTGGATGTTGCGCGGTGTAAATATGAGCGCGAACATTTTTTTTCGGCTCATCAATCTGTTGTTTTGGCGCAACAAAGCGCGATAAATAATCGGGAGTTGCGACGCCTGGTGCAAAGCTTAATTCAAGTTTTACTTCGGCTTTTGTCGCTTCACAAAAAAGTGAATAAAACTGCGCTTGGGTTAAATTTGATGAGATAAAAAGTTTGAGAGTTTTGTCTGGTCTTTCGCTGGCGAGCTCGATGAATCCTGGTTTTTCTGAATATTCTCCTTCTAAAGAAATTTCTTTTCTGCGCAATAAAAAATCGAAGATTTGCGTATTAATAATTTTACATTCTGCAGCAACTTGATTGATTGGCTGATTTTCTAGCAGTGTAATTTTGGTAGGATCAAATTTGCTGAAATCGAAATTTTTTGTTGCGGGCTTAATCTTTAAATTATCTGTTAAGGGAATTTTGTAACCATTATAAACAAAAGAACCAAAAGCTTGCGCTTGTTCCAGAAGTTTTTTGAATTCAGCATTGTCAGAGCAATTGCTTACAGAAAAATTTGTTTTTCCGCTTTCTAAGTCGCGCACAAAATCACTTTTTGTCCAGATAATTTGCTTATCTTGTAAAAATATTCGCCCAAAAAGTTGCTGCTTCCAATCAGATGCGCCCTTTAGATCAATATTGATTGCATCTTGCAAATCATCAGCCGTTGTTTTTGTTTTTCGCGCAAAACTTGCCTGATATTTATTTGCATGGCGCGAAACAAAAGATTCATCATCGATTTTTTGATCGCAGATGCTGACTATTTTTATTTCTACGAGGTCTTTTCCATCAACTGAAGGGCGTTGATCGTCGATAATTGTATTAAAAGATGTTCTTTGTCTTGGAGTAAAGTTTGACCAGTTTATTATTAAAAGTGGTAGTTGATCTTGCTCATCTTGTTTGGGGGCGAGCATAATTTCTTCTGAGTCAAAGCGTCTGTTATAAAGATTTGCTTCTTGTAAAAAATCAGCAAGAAATCCCTCTGCAGAAATGTCAGCGGCCATCTGATAACCATCTTCGCCAATAATTTTTATAGCTTTCTTTAAAACATCGATTTGTTTCGGTGAATCGATATAGAATATTGGACGTTTCGGGTTTTCTTTGCGCGCAGATTCGATTAAACGATTGGCGCAAAAATTCTCTTCTCCTTTGTTTGCGAATATTAAAGATGGGTGTTTTTGTAAAAATAATTTTTGAGTGTCTTTGTTTTCTATTTTTGAAAGCTGTTGTGAGCGTTGGGTTTGGACAAAGTGTTGGAAGGGGTGTTGGGTTTTTGGTGGGTGCGATGCAGTTAGAGTTGGGCCTGTATTTGTTGTTGGCTGTTGTTGGTATTGAGGGAAATGTAAGGTTTCGGGTGGGGGAGCTCCTGTCTCTTCTTGCACATCACTAACTTTATTGCTACGCCTTCTCAAAATTGCTGCAACTCCTCGACCTAAAACAACAAATGGATACGCCGCGGCAACAAAAGGAAGTGCGACAACTCTGCCGATCGCTCCTAAAGACGGGGCTCGATCGGCGAGATTTACAACGCCTTGCGCAAAGCGAGAAAATGTATTAGTATGTTCGCTATAATTTCCACTAACCTCTCTTAATGTGGCGTGTGTGCCACCTAAATCAATATAAACAAAATCATTTGCGCCATCACCCGTTTTAACTTCAATAGCAGCGTGGTTTCTGTCAATATTAACGACGCGGCATTTATCCAGAAGTTCGGGATGATCTTTTTTTATTTTATGCATGAAAGTGGCGGTTCTTACAGCGCAAGATGCGGGGGCGCCAGTTTCAAAAATTTGTTTCAAATAATTGCTGTTTGATTGGAATATTTGTTGTTTTGGCACTTTTTGATCAACCGAATTTGCTATTTTTACTTTATATTGATCAACAATTCTTCCAAGCGCAGTATCTGTGAGATTTAGTTTTGGTAATGTAGTAGGATCAACTTCTAAAACATAATCAGCTCTACAAGGTTTGTCCGTTTTAATGTGATAAAATCCGAATTCATCTTGAAATAATTTTGTAATTTTTGCGCCATTATCGACTTTGATTCCGACGATTTTTGCGGGATAATTTGTTGATAGAAGTTGTGTTGTTTTGTTTTGCTCAACCAGATTTAGAAAGGAAAAATAAGCTTTGGTGGTGCTTGTTTCAAACTCTCTTTGTTGCGCAGTGAAATCATCTTTTAAAATGTTGATGTCTGCTGCTGATAAAGAGTTGTTTTTTGCTTTGTCGGGTTTGCGCTTTATAAAAGCATATCCAGAAATGCCTTGAACTTCAACTCTTGTGCGGGCAGGATAAGGTAAGGCTATTGTTAGGTGCTCTAAGTTCATTATTTCACCAGCTGGGGCCATTGTGAAGATGGCTTCTAAACTTGAGTTTCCTAAAAAACTATTAGATATAACTCCTGTATTAATCATCATCTTCTTTACTTTTCTGACATCTGCGCCGACTTTTATAAGGGCTTTTACTATCGCAGTGTGGCCATTTTGTGCGGCAATCGTTAGGGCCGTAGATCCATTAGAATTTGCGTGATTAACCTTAGCTCTATTTTCTAGAAGGGCTTTTACTATCGCAGTGTGGCCATTTTGTGCGGCAATCATTAGGGCCGTAGATCCATTAGGCGTTATATGATTAACCTCAGCTCCATTTTCTAGAAGGGTTTTTACTGTTTCAGTGTGGCCATTTCGTGCGGCAATCATTAGGGCCGTAAATCCATTAGGCATTGTATAATTAACCTCAGCTCCATTTTCTAGAAGGGCTTTTACTATCGCAGTGTGGCCATTTTGTGCGGCAATCGTTAGGGCCGTAGATCCATTAGGCGTTATATGATTAACCTCAGCTCCATTTTCTAGAAGGGTTTTTACTGTTTCAGTGTGGCCATATTGTGCGGCAATCATTAGGGCCGTAAATCCATTAGGCATTGTATAATTAACCTCAGCTCCATTTTCTAGAAGGGCTTTTACTATCGCAGTGTGGCCATTTCGTGCGGCCATTGCAAAAAACCGTATTTTTTTATCAGGATCAAGACTTGCAAAATTAAAATTATTTATAATTAACAAATCTAAAACATTTTTTTGATTGTTCGAGATAGCAATCTCTAAAACATCAATTTCTTTAATCTTTGGTTCTTTTTCAAGCAATCTTATAATTTCTTCATTGCTTAAATCTTTAGTGATACCAACTCGCATCAGGTAAGATAAGTCATCTTTTTGGAGTTTTTCTATGTCGTCGTATCTGCCTAGTAAACAAGCATGCAATATGTTGTCTGCAGGAAAAGCGAGGCCATCAACATAAATCGGCGAATAAAACAATGTCTCTAATTCTTTAGAACGCGAACTATCTAACAATAAAACTTCATCGTTGGGTAGCTCTAAAATTTTATAATATTTGTTTGGGTCTAAGCTAAATGGAAAACCCGCAGCTTGCTTAAAAACATCCTCGGTAAAGCCGTGCTCTAATTTTATAAAATTATTGCTACCATTAAATACTAACACACTAAAACCTTCGGCAATTAATCTTCTGATTTGTTTAATTTGCCGTTCTTTGTCATTTAAAAAAGAATAATCAATGACAATAGTTTTTTTCTTTGATACCGAGCCAGGAGAAATACTCACCTGCAAACCCTTGCCATCAAGCGCTTGCACCGGGTCAAATGATGCAGCATCAGAAATGCTGCGACTTGATTTTTCTTCTGATTCTAGGAAAAAAATTCGGTCTATTGCAAAGGGCTTTAATAGTTCAGGAAATTCTCCTACAATTCCTTGAAATAAATCCGAATTAATTCCTGTTGCCGCTATCTCAGAAAAAATATTCTGATTGGATGATTTTAACTTTTCAAAATCACCACCAACCTCTTGTAAATGTTGTTTTAAAAGGTAAACAGAGATATTTGCAGGACACCTTTCATTCGCAATAGCAAATAAGAGTGGCGACCTCGAATCATCAACGGGAACAACATCATATTGTACACCAGACTCAATTAGAAACTTTATAATGTTTAGACATTTTTCTTTAGATGCAGGATTTCCTCCGTTGGATATTGCAACTCTAAGCAATCTATGCAAAACAGAATCCACCGTGTGATTAAGTTCGTTTATTTCATCTATTGATA
>CAMBFC010000012.1 GCA_945865905.1 Rickettsia typhi | reverse complement strand
AACACCGCATTGTTTACGCAGTCCATGATGATCAATTGATTATTGTGCAGTGCCGTTATCATTATTCAAAATAAAATCGCCAATAATAAAACTTTTTCTAAAATCAAAGATTCTGCGGATAAAACATTGTCGATTTTGTTTCAATTTCCGGTAATAAGCGTGCGTGAATTAGAGGCGCAATTAGGAAAAAGTTATAACACCACCAACAGCATAATTGATAAATTTTTAGAAGCCAAAATATTAACAAAACCAACTGTTAAAAGGCGCAATAAGTTATTTTGTTTTGAAGAATATTTGAATTTGCTGGATAAGGAGTATTGACAATTATATCTTATAATATATAGTCTTACTATGCAAAATGAAACAAAAATAAACACATTATTACAAAAATGGCCTAAAAACACAGTAGCTGTATATTCTTGGCTAAAAGATAATGATGTATCAAAATCTTTAGCAGATTATTACAGAAAAAGTGGCTGGCTTGATTCTTTTGGCGCTGGAGCTTTTATAAGAAGGGGCGATGTTGTCAACGCGTTTGGGGCGTTATTTACCTTACAAAATCATTTAAAATTACCCGTTCACATAGGTGGCTTCTCGGCCTTGAACTTATCTGGAAAGGCTCATTATATAAAAGCCGACCAAGAATTACAAATATTTAACAGATATAGATCGCCAATACCTTCGTGGTTTAAAAATAATAAACATTATCAGGTTCATATATTTAATACTGATTTTTTGCCTTCTGACAAATATTTGCTATCTAGTGGCGATGAGTATCATCAAGTGTTGATGTCATCACCTGAAAGGGCGATATTGGAAGTTTTATATTTATGTCCCGATAAATTTGATTTGGTAGAATCTTTTCACTTGGCAGAAAATTTGGTAAGTCTAAGACCAAAAGTGATGCAAGATTTGCTTGAAAATTGTAATTCGGTTAAAGTTAAAAGATTAGCTTGTTTTATGTTTGAGAAGGCAGGACATGACTGGTTTAAGTTTTTAGATTTATCAAAAATAGATCTTGGCAGTGGAACTAGAAAAATCGTCCCACACGGCGCTTATGATTCAAAATACAAAATAATAGTTCCTAAAAATTTAAAAGATGAAAATAGCGCCACAGTATAAAGATCAGGTTGGTCTGTTGCTTGATATATTGCCCATAATAGCAAAGAAAAAATGTTTTGCTCTTAAAGGAGGAACGGCACTTAATTTGTTTATTTGGAATATGCCGCGGCTTTCGGTTGATATTGATTTGGTGTATTTGCCAATTAATGACAGGAATGATGCTTTCAAGGATATATCAGCTAACTTGGCCAGTATAAAAAATGATCTAGAAAATATTTTAAGAATCAAGGTTGCCGCAACTGAAAATAGTAAGTTAATTTGTTCACGATAAAAGAAATGATTTTAAAAATCAGTTTGAAGGAATGGCGATGAAGAAGTTTGATTATGAAGATTTCATTAAAATTTCACATCTGTTAAGAGAAAAAATAAATGGTTTATTTAACGATCAAGATAAGGAATTTATTTTAGGTTTTAAAAAAGGCAGCCCCAACTGGGCCTTGTTTAGAAAGGATATATCACAATATCCATCTATTAAATGGAAATTGGAAAATATCAAGAATTTGATTAATAATAATCCTGAAAAATATCGAGAGACTTATAAAAAATTGGAAATGATTTTTGAAGGAAGTGGAGTTTAGGTGCAATAGTTTAAATTTAATCTGACACTCTACTATTTATTTCTTCGGCGCAAAAGGATTCTCCGACTTGCGCACCACCATACGCACAGGCGTCATCTCTAGCCCAAAATTCTGCCTTAACGCATTAACCAAATAGCGCTGATAATCCCCTTCCACCGCCTTTAAATGATTGGTGAAAACCGCAAAAGTTGGTGGGCGCTTTTTGATTTGCGTGATATATTTTAGTTTGGTGATTTTGCCTTTAATCATTTTTGGTGAATGCGCTGCTTCAGCAACGCGCAGCCAATCATTTAGCTTGTTGGTGGCGATTTGTGTTTGCCATTGTTCGTAACTTTTTAAAACATAATCGAGCAAATCTTCAACATGATAACCACTTTTAGCAGAGATGCCTAGAATCGCCGCGCCATCAACTTCGGCAAAAAGCTGCTGCAATTGCACACGAACTTTGCGTAAAAAAACTTCTTTGTCACCCTTTACAGTATCGATTTTGTTGATCGCAAACACAATCGCCCTGCCCTCTTTTAACACTTCTCCTGCAAGCGCCATATCTTGATGATCAAGCAGAGAATTTGCATCAAGCATCAAAATTGCAACTTGCGCAAACCTTAGAGCGCGCAAGCTATCTGCCGCTGAAAGTTTTTCTAGTTTTTTGGTAATTTGCGCTTTTTTTCTGATTCCCGCAGTATCAATAAAGCGAATTTTTTTGCCGCGATAACTGTGATCAATAGCGATAGAATCACGAGTGATGCCAGCTTCTGGCCCAGTAATCAAGCGCTCTTCGCCAAGAATTTGGTTGAGCAAAGTTGATTTTCCTGAATTTGGGCGACCAATAATTGCCACTTGCAAATCTGGTGCATCTTCTGATTTGTCATTTATATCTGACACTTCTAAATGCGCGAAGTTTTTTTCATATTCGTTATAATGAGGCTCGATTTTTTCATATAAATCACCAAAGCCAAGCTTGTGTTCGGCCGAGATACCCGTAGGCGCGCCAAAGCCAAGCTTAAAATATTCTTTGCCCCAAGAATTTTCTGCATCAATGCGCGAATTTTCACATTTATTGGCAATTAAAACCACCTTCTTTTCTTGCTTGCGCAACCATTCAGCAAAATAATAATCTTTATTGGTAACACCAGTTTTTGCATCAACTACAAACAAACATAAATCGGCGTCATCCACGCCCAGAGCGGTTTGCTCGAACATTCTTTTTTCTAACGAATCGTTGGCATTTTCATTTTCTAAACCCGCAGTATCGATTGCCAAAAATTGAATTGGACCAATTTGCGCATAGGCCTCTTTGCGATCGCGCGTAACACCCGGAATATCATCTGTGATAGCAAAAGCCTTGCCCACCAACTTGTTGAAAAGCGTTGATTTTCCTACATTGGGGCGACCGATAATGGCGATTTTGAACATAAATATAAATAATTAAAATAATCAAAAGATTATTTATTGACTCTGTAAATATTGTCAAATATAATTGACAATACAAAAAAATATTTGTCACCACAAATTATATGTTTATTGCTACAATAAAAATTGTCTTTTATAAAACAACAAGTGGCCATTGTCCATTTTCTGAATGGTTTATAAGTCTAGATACCGAAACCAAAGAAAGAATCAATCAAAGATTAGAAAGACTTTCTCATGGTAATTTTGGAGATTATAAAAATCTCGGCAACGAAATATTTGAATTACGCTTCCATTTTGGCCCCGGATATAGAGTCTATTTTGGCAAGGAAAATAATAAAATTATAATTTTACTTAACGGCGGCAATAAAGACAAGCAATCACAAGATATTAAAAAAGCCAAAATTTTTTGGGAGGATTTTCAAAATGTTTAAACAAATCAAATCTATTAAACAAGATATTAAAAAAAAGCGCAAGATTAATAGCTATGAACGCTACGAAGACTTTGTTGTTGAGCAATTCAAAAATGATCCTGCATTTTTAAAATTATGCCTCAAAAAATCTTTTGCCGATTATATAAACAATAATGACAAAACTTATTTTGTTGGAGTATTGCAAAAAGCCACAAAAGCCCATGGGATCACTAAAATAGCCAAAGAAACCGGTCTAAGCCGTCAACATATTTATGATTTATGCTCTGAAAAAAGCAATCCTACCTTAGAAAATTTTGGATTGGTTTTAAAATCTTTTGGCCTCAAAATGTATATTAAATCCGCCTAATTTCATTCGTTTATATGGAGTAACTCTCCTCTATTAACACGCAAATATCCACAAAATTAGGCAATCAAACAAGCATCTGACGCACCGCAGCACCAATATCATCTTGCAACATAAAATGCTCACCGATCAAAAAACAATGGATGCCAGCATTTTCTAATTTTTGAATATCTTGCACATTTTTAATGCCGCTTTCACTAATGATAATGCGATCTGCAGGCACTAATGGCGCCAGTTGCAGCGATGTATTAAGATCAACTTCTAGTGTTTTTAAATTGCGATTATTGATGCCAATTAATTTGCTTTTTAATTGCAAAGCACGCGCCAATTCTTCTTCATTATGCACTTCAATTAACACCGATAATCCAAGGCCCAAAGCACATTCCTCAAGCTCTTGCAGCTTAGAATCATCTAGCATCGCAACAATTAGCAAAATACAATCCGCCCCCAGCATTTTCGCTTCATAAATTTGATATTGATCAACCATAAAATCTTTGCGCAAAATTGGCAGATCAACAACAGCGCGGGCTTGTTGCAAATATTTATCGTCACCTTGAAAATATTTTTTGTCAGTTAAAACCGACAAACAAGCTGCGCCCGCCTGTTTGTAGGTTCGCGCAATTTCTTCTGGATTAAAATTTTGACGAATAAGACCTTTTGATGGCGAAGCTTTTTTTATTTCGCAAATTAAAGCAGTTTTATTTTGGGATATTTTTGCAAGCAATGCAGCCTTAAAATCTCTAGGCTCGCGGCCTTCAGAACATTTTAATTTTTTACAAATTTCTTCCAAGCGCAAATGTTTTTTACACTCGCGCACCTCAATTAATTTATACTGGTAAATTTCAGCAAGAATATTTGTCATCAAAATATAAAAAAAATAAACCCAAATCTTCTGTTTAAGAAAATCCCACTAAAACAACCCCTTAAACAAAGCCAACCCATCACCATACCCCATATCCTCTTCAGTAGCTCTCTCCGGATGCGGCATCATACCCAGCACATTCTTTTTATCATTCACAATACCCGCAATGTTAAGCAAAGACCCATTAGGATTGCTATCATCAGTAACATTACCATTTTTATCAACATAACGAAAAATAATATTTCCCTCATCTTCAAGTTTTTTCAACAACTCTGGCGGCGCAAAATAATTGCCATCAGCATGAGCAATAGGAATTTTTATCGTTTGGTTTTTTTGATAATTTTTAGTAAATGCGTTATCGTTATTTTCAACGCGCAAATAAACATCACGACAAGAAAATTTCATCCCCTTATTGCGCATAAGCACACCGGGCAACAGCCCAGCCTCAGTTAAAATTTGAAAACCATTACAAATTCCAATAATTTTTACACCTTTTTCAGCCTGTTTTTTTATCGCCGACATGATCGGTGAAATAGCCGCCATAGCACCGCTACGCAAATAATCGCCATAAGAAAATCCACCCGGAATAACAATTAAATCAAGATTATCATCAAGCGTTGTATCTTGATGCCATACCTTTTGCACCTTAGAGCCAAGCTTTTCAAGCGTAGTTATCGCATCGCGATCACAGTTAGAAGCGGGAAAAATAATTACAGCAGATTTCATAAATTTATATTTTGAATCTAAAATATTTATTTCATATTTGTCAGGATGTAAATCTTTAACGACTTACTTAACTTGCTCTGAGGCGAGTTCTGCATCCCATCGCAAGCTACGCTTGCTTAAATCAGATGGGTGCGGTGTCTGAGCAGCAGAGCAAGTTAAGTAAGTCGTTAAAGATTTACATCCTGACAAATATGAAATTCCAAATTAATATTTCATAACAGTAACAATATCAGCATTATTTATATCTTCAATCATCTCAACACCAACATATAATCCATCAACCTTGCGCACTACTCCAATAAGGATTCCCGGTGGCAAAATATCACCATCACCCGAAGTAAAAATCATATCATTAACTTTAATTTGATGATGTTTCGAAAGATATAAAATCTCCATCAAATTGTTATTTGTTCCAATCAAAACCCCGCGCGCTCTAGCTTTAGAGGCAATCACCGGAATGCGCGAACTTGGATCGGTAACTAACATTAAGCGTGATTTATTTTCAGTAACATCAACAACGCGACCAATCATACCAATGGCCCCCGTTACCATACTGCCTTCAGCAATATCACGATTAGTGCCCGAATCTATAAAAAGATTTTGGTTAAACAAGCCATGCGAGCGTCCCGAAATTTTTGCCACAACAAAATGCGCGCTTTTTGGAACAACAAATTGTAGTAAATTTTTTAATTCTTGGTTTTCATTATTGATGTTGATCGCCTTTACATAAAGGGTTCGCATCTTGTTGTTTTCTTCTTTGAGTGAGATATTTTCTTTTTTTGCATCGATTAATTCTTGAAAATTAATCAATAAATTAATGATGGTATTGAAAGGAAAGGCGGCGAATTTTACGACTGGCAAAGATACGCCAACAAAGGCAAAAGAGACATCATCAGTGATATTTTTATTGGCCTTAGAAGTGGCTAAAAAAACTAATGAAAGAACTATAAAAAATATTAACTCAATTCTTTTAAACAACTGCCCAAAATGGTGCTGCAGGCTGTAGTTGCTGATGTTGCTGTAGTTAAAATTGATGTATTGTTTCATTTATTTGTGGCGCATAAATTTGCTTTAAAATGGCGCGTTGATAGTTTTGGCGCTATTTTTGCTTTTAAAATCACAGCCCTAACATTGCGCACGACTAGTCTTGTCTAAATAAAACAGCGCGAAACATTTTGATATTTTCAAGCACTTTGCCGCAACCATTAACTACGCAAAGCAATGGATCTTCAGCAACAAAAACTGGAAGGCCAGTTGCTTGGCGCACTACAAAATCAAGGTTTTTCAGCAATGCTCCACCACCTGAAAGCACGATTCCTTTTTCTACTATATCGCTTGAAAGCTCTGGTGGCGTGCATTCAAGGGCAACTTTAATTGCATCAATAATTTGTTCAACTGGTTCCATCAAGCTTTCTGCTATTTGGCGTTCAGTTAAAATCATTTCTTTTGGAATGCCATTTGCAAGGTCGCGACCTTTAACTTCTATGGTTGCACCGTCACCTTCTTCTGGTGGGCAAGCAGCACCGATTGCTTTTTTGATGCGCTCTGCAGTAGATTCGCCGATCAATAAATTGTGATATCTGCGAATGTAAGAAATAATTGCGTTATCCATTTTATCGCCACCAACCCTTACAGAGCGCGAATAAACAATGCCGCCAAGTGATAAAATTCCAACTTCAGTTGTGCCTCCACCAATATCAACAATCATTGAGCCTGTAGGTTCGGTGACAGGTAAATTAGCGCCAATTGCAGCAGCCATTGGTTCTTCGATCAAATAAACTTCATTGGCGCCCGCACCTTCTGCAGCATCTTGAATAGCGCGTCTTTCAACTGGCGTAGATCCTGATGGCACACAAATAATGATTAGTGGTCCGATCCAGCTTTTTGTTTGATTAACTTCGCGAATAAAATGCTTAATCATCTCTGCAGCAATTTTAAAATCAGCGATCACGCCATCTTTTAAAGGGCGGATGGCCTCAATTTTGGCGGGCGTTCTGCCCAACATCATTTTTGCAGTTGTGCCAAAAGCACATGGAATTAATTTGCCGTTTTCGTTGATAACAGCAACCACTGATGGCTCGTTTAAAACCACGCCTTGATCGCGAACATAAACCAGCGTGTTTGCGGTTCCAAGATCAATTGCGATATCTTTTGAAGAGAAAGAGAAGAATTTAAACATTACAAAAATAATTGAAGTTATGAATTAGAAAATTTGCTACAGAATAAGAACTAAATTTTAGAAATAAATGTTATTTATTAAGTTTTTCTAAACAATTTATATAAGCCAGCGCCGAAGCAACTAAAACATCGGTGCTCGAGCCATTGGCGCTAAAAATTCGATTGCCTTGTTTTAAGCGCACAGTTGTTGTTCCTTGGGCATCGGTGCCTGCGGTTATTGCGTTGACCTGATATAATTCAAGACTTGCCTCGTGAGGAATTAATTTTTTAATCGCACCAAAAATCGCATCAACTGGCCCATCTTTTGAAGCAAAACTGGTTTTTGCGATTTCATTATCGATTTTTATTTCGAGATTAATTTTTGCCTCATCAAAAGTTCCGCATTTTATATCAAGCGAAACAAGCTGGTAAAGCGCTTTGCTATTGGTTAGAGAATCATCAACCAAAGAGATTAAATCTTCATCCAAAATATCTTTTTTCTTATCGGCAAGATCTTTAAATTTAGCAAAAGTTTCTTGCAATTTTTCTTCGCTTAAATCATAGCCAATCTGCTGTAGACGGTCTTTGAAGGCCGCTCTTCCTGATAATTTTCCGAGTGTGAGTGAAGTTTTTTCTAAGCCAACTGATGCTGGGGTCATGATTTCGTAGGTCTCGCGGTTTTTTAAAATTCCATCTTGATGAATTCCGCTTTCATGAGCAAAGGCGTTGGCGCCTACAATCGCCTTGTTATACTGCACTGCAAAACCCGTAATGCTAGAAACTAATTTTGAGATGCGCGTGATCATTGTAGCGTCAACATTGGTTTCAACGCCATAAAAATCGCCGCGAGTTTTTATTGCCATAACAATTTCTTCAAGCGCCGCATTTCCTGCGCGCTCGCCAATACCATTAATTGTACATTCAATTTGACGAGCACCAGCGCGCATCGCCGCCAATGAATTTGCCACCGCCATACCAAGATCATCATGACAATGCGCCGAAATTATTGCTTTATCAATGTTAGAAACATTATTTTTTATCGCCGAAATTAAGGCAAAATATTCATCAGGAGTTGTATAGCCAACAGTGTCTGGAATGTTGACTACCGTGGCTCCAGCCTTGATTGCAGTTTCAATTGCTTTAAACAAAAAACTATGCTCAGAACGAGTTGCATCTTCTGGCGACCAATCAACCTCGGAGCATAATCCGCGCGCTAGCGTGACACTTTCTGTGATTGCCTCAAGCACTTGTTTTTCATCCATTTTCAACTTAAATTTCATATGAATTGGACTAGTCGCAATAAAAGTGTGAATGCGTGGTCTAGCCGCTGGCTTAACAGCTTCAGCCGCTCTTTCAATATCAGATTTTTTAGCACGCGCTAGGCCGCAAATTGTTGAATTTTTTATTAGTTTTGCAATTTGATTTACCGCAGCAAAATCACCGTTTGATGCAGCAGGAAAACCAGCCTCAATAACATCAACGCCCATTTTTTCTAGGGTTTTTGCGATCAGCAATTTTTCTTCAAGGTTCATCGTAGCACCGGGGGCCTGCTCGCCATCGCGTAATGTTGTATCGAAAATTATGACTTTTTCTTTGGTCATTTGTAAATTTGTAAGAATTTGTTGGAAATTTTGGGAAGGGGTATTATGACTGGGGGCGGTTTATTTGTAAATTATTTTTTTGTTGTCGCTGGATTGTGCTTTTGAGGTTAGATTGTGCTTTCACGATAAATTACTTACTGCCGATTTACTAGGTAGAGGGTCTGCTGCTCAGACACCGCAACCATCTGATTTAAGCAAGCGTAGCTTGCGATGGTTGCAGAACTCGCCTCAGACCCTCTACCTAGTAAATCGGCAGTAAGTAACTTATCTACAACGAATAATGCGACGAAAGCTTTTGATAGCTGATAAATCAAGTATGTATAAAGTTTTAAAAGATAAGTAGTGGCACCAACAAAAAGTTTATCATTCGTTAAGATAAATCACTTACTGCTTATTAGCTAGGAAGAGGGTCTGAGGCGAGTTCTGCGCTTCATCGCAAGCTACGCTTGCTTAAATCAGATGAACGCGGTGTCTGAGCAGCAGACCCTCTTCCTAGCTAATAAGCAGTAGGTGATTTATCGTGAAAGCACAATCTAAATAACCAAAAATATGCTCCTAAAAAAAGGCGATCTCGTTGATATCATTAGCCCCGCAAGCTCAATTACAAAAAATGACTTAACAAAAATAAAATTATTTTTGGAAGAAAGCGGCCTGCGCACTAGATTCCACATGGATCGCGAGCTTTTGTTAGATAAAAAACAATCGCACAGTTTTCCATCTTTTTTGGTAAAAAAACGCTTTGAACAACTGAAATTTGCACTAGAAAATAAAGAATCAAAAGCAGTGTGGTGCGTGCGCGGCGGCTATGGTAGCGCAGATTTAATTCCGTTATTGCAAGCGTCAAAAAAAATCCCACAGAGCAAGGTTTTTATTGGCTTTAGCGATATTACTTCTCTAGGAATTTTTCTACAACAAAATTGGGATTGGAAAATAATTTATGGTCCAATGCTTAATCAGCTTGCTCAAAACAAGGTTTCTTCGTCATCAAAAAAAGCAATTCTCGATTTATTATTTGGCAAAAAAACCGCACTAAAATATAAATTAGAAGCAAAAAATTCTTACGCAAAATCAGCAAAAAATATTTCTGCGCAACTTGTTGGGGGATGTCTCAGCGTGCTTGCAGCCCATTTTTCTACTTCAAATCAAATTGATTTTAATAATAAAATTTTGCTACTTGAAGATATTGATGAAAGCGGAGAAAAACTCGATCGCTATTTTTCACAAATTACGCAAATTATGCTCACAAAAAAATCTTATCCAAGCGCGATTTTATTGGGTAATTATTATTTGGGTGTTACCTCGCTAAGCAAAAAGAAAAATATCGCGTTTGCGATTGAAAAATTCGTCGCAAATTTGCTACAAAATAAAATAAATATTCCTGTTTTTGAAGAAAAAACAAAATGCCTTGGGCACTCTAAAAACATAATGCCAATCACTATTGGCAAGATAGCAAAAATTAGCGATAAATTATTAACACAAAATTCTTAGATTATTGTGTTGCCTGCCCCAAATTTTAACCCGCAAGAGACTTGGTTTGGTATTTTTTTCTCGCTTTATCATCTTACAGCTATTCTTGCGGAAATTTATTTGTATTTTTTATAAATGTTAATAATGTTACTCACCAATATTTAATGAGGTCAATTTTAGGCCTTAAATTTTTTGATCAAACCGATGTCGACACAAGCTAGCGAACATAAAACAATGACCATCAACTTTGGTCCGCAACACCCCGCCGCGCATGGTGTGCTGCGCCTAATTCTTGAAATGGATGGTGAAGTTATAACCCGCGCCGATCCACATATTGGCCTGCTGCATCGCGGCACAGAAAAATTAATTGAGCATAAAACTTATTTGCAAGCAGTGCCTTATTTTGATCGTCTCGATTATGTATCGCCAATGTGCCAAGAGCACGCCTTTGCTCTATCGGTAGAAAAACTTCTCGGCTGCAAAGTGCCGTTGCGCGCGCAATATATTCGTGTTTTATTTTCTGAAATTACACGCATTTTAAATCATATTATGGCTGTAACCACACAGGCTCTTGATGTTGGCGCGATGACGCCTTTGCTTTGGATGTTTGAAGAACGCGAAAAAATGATGGGATTTTATGAAAAAGTCAGTGGCTCAAGAATGCACGCCGCTTACATACGCCCCGGTGGAGTGCATCAAGATTTGCCCGCAGGATTGTTAGAAGAAATTATGGAATTTGCTGAAGGCTTTCCTAGATTGCTCAATGATATGGAAAATCTCCTCACCGAAAACCGCATCTTCAAGCAGCGCATGGTAGAAATCGGCATCGTTAGCAAACAAGAAGCTCTTGATTGGGGTTTTACCGGCCCAATGATTCGCGGCTCAGGAATCGCTTGGGATCTGCGCAAATCGCAGCCTTATGAGGTTTATGGCGAGATGGATTTTGATGTTCCTGTTGGCAAACATGGCGATTCTTATGATCGTTATTTGATTCGCGTTGCCGAAATGCATGAATCAATCAAAATCATCAAACAATGCTGCGAGCGCATGCCACAAGGCCCGATCACAGTGCAAGATAACAAAATCACGCCACCAAAACGCGCCGAAATGAAACATTCGATGGAAGCATTAATTCACCATTTTAAACTTTACACCGAAGGATATAAAGTGCCTGCCGGAGAAGTCTACGCCTCAGTTGAAGCGCCAAAAGGTGAGTTTGGAGTTTATCTAATTTCTGATGGCGGAAGCAAGCCGCACCGTTGCCGCGTAAGGGCTCCGGGTTTTGCACATTTGCAGGCGCTTGATTTTATGGTGAAAGGACACATGCTGGCAGATGTTGTAACCATTATCTCTACGCAAGATATTGTGTTTGGAGAAGTTGATCGTTAATAACGCCTAACCAGCTGCTGATTATTATTGTTATCAAGATGTGTTGCGTCGAATGGACCTACTTTCAAAATTCCATTCGGTTTATTGCTACTAACTTCAACAATCTTTGTTGGCGAAACTGCCTTACCCACAAACTCTCTTTCTTTCATCTGGACTAACCATTCTGCCCACATTCCTGCTTGCGACGCAGAAAACTCTTCGGCACCTTTTGCAAATTGCTTGGACCCTTTTTTTAAATCAAAGGCAGCAATGGCTCTTACTGCGGCTATCGCAGCATCTTCTTCATGACGCGCCTCAACACCGCTTTCTATATGAGCCGCAAAATATTCTACCATCTTCACATAATCTTCTTGTTCATACAAATCTTTATATGGCTCAAAAAAAGCACTTCTAAAAGTACACAACATATCATCTGCTTCTCTTTCATGAGCCCAAAGACGGCCAGCAACCTTAGGATAAGGCGCCACTGCCATCACCGAAGATTGCAAATCACGAAATTCTTTAGTAACGCCCAACACCGCATCTTCTGTTACATCCCTCATTTTTAAAGGATAAAGACCAAAAACATGCTTCAGGTGATCATTAAAACACTTCTCCAAAAGCACAAGATGAAGATTTTTAGGATCTCCATTGCCAGCCTCCTCAAACATATTTTGTGAGATTTTGGCCGCCGAAATCCAATCATGCGCTTTTAATGAAGAAGCTATCGCAAGGGCAACCGAAATAGCAGTTCCTTTAGTTCTAAAAAAGAATTCTTTTCTAAAAAGATCCATTTGCGCTGGAGTGAATCCAATCTCACTTCTCTGTCTCAAATAATCATAAAGCGGATTTTTATCAGTTGGATATCTTGCGGCATGCTCTAGTTTAAATTCTTCGAAGAATTTTTTTGCTTCTCGCATCTCTTTGGTTT
Organism: Rickettsia typhi; assembly: GCA_945865905.1. GTDB lineage: Bacteria > Pseudomonadota > Alphaproteobacteria > Rickettsiales > UBA1997 > CAMCFD01. The sequence goes on along the minus strand of CAMBFC010000012.1, from coordinate 25,395 downwards.
CTTCTTGATCCACACCATTGCCCGAATTGTGTCTATGAAGTGAGCTAAGGGGCTTGAAGGGATTAATTAAGGTAGAAAATTTTAAAGCATTGGCTGCGGTGGCGCGTAAAGTAAACATATTTTATGGTGAAAAAATGGTTGAAATAATACTTGTTAAAACAATACTCAAAGATGCAATATAATATTTTTAAGTCAACTAAATTTTCTGATATGGACCAGCGCGCAGAATCAAAATTATTCTTTCCTCTTTTTACTGCGGTCTTTTTAGTATTTGCATTCTTTACCATCGCTCTTTTTCTGCTGCATTATAATTCACTAATAAAAATTAAAGAAAGTCGCGCCGAAAAAAACTCCCATAAAATTTATTCAATTATTAACAGCAGCTTCAACTATACTGAGCAGTTGCTACTTTTTATGGGCAAAGAAATATCCAACAAAAATAAGGGCAAAGATTTAGAATACATTCACAAAATGTTTCGTGATATGTCTCAAACAGAACTTTCTCGCGACAATCTTTTTTCTTGGAGTCAATTTGATTGGGTTGATATAAATAATCAACAAACTGTCAATACCATGACAGGAATCGAGTTACAAAATCCGCAAGACATGTCATTGAGATCCTACACCAGAGAAGCTAGACTTGATCCTTGGCGACTAAAATTTGTTATGCCAATAATTGGCTACCCAAGCAACACTTATGTTATTCCTGTTGGGATTGGGGTGGTTAATCAAGGCAAAAATTACCTTGGGGCACTAGTGGTAGGGGTTGATATCAATAAACTCATCAACAAAATCAATCCCAATCTTGAATTAGGAGATCAATTTATGGTAATTGATTCCACTGGTTTTAATTTTGTTTTAGGATCGGCAGATTTGATGTTAAAAAAAGATCACCAAGATATAGAGCGATTACTTAAAAAAATAAAATTACAGCATCTAGAACCTGATGAATATTTGAGAGAGCCGTTAGAATTTGAAAACACTCAATATGTTTATAGTTTTGATATGCAAAAATATCCTTATATAATTTTAACCGGATATAATAAAAAAATCTTTTGGCAAGAACTTTATTCTCTATTCATTCCAACCTTTACTCTGCTTGCCTTTATAACTATTTTGGTTGAAGTTTTATTGCTGGTTTTATGGCGAAAAAACAAATTAGAATAGATGAAAAATATCAATCTCAATCCATTAGAGCAAGAAGAAGAGCGCAATGAAAATGTGCTGCGACCCCTTTATTTAAAAGACTTTCTTGGCCAAGCAAAATTAAAAGAAAATCTGGCAATTTTTATTTCTTCGGCAAAAAATCGTGGCGATGTTTTGGATCATTCCCTGTTTTACGGCCCTCCGGGATTAGGCAAAACTACTTTGGCGCAAATTATTGCTCACGAGATGGGAGTTGGATTTAAAGGCACCTCGGGGCCCGTGATATCTAAGTCTGGCGACTTGGCAGCGATTCTTACAAATTTGCAAGCGGGAGATGTTTTGTTCATTGATGAAATTCACCGTCTTAATAAAAATGTTGAAGAAGTTTTATATTCGGCGATGGAAGATTTTAAGCTAGATATAATCATTGGAGAAGGTGTTGCCGCGCGTGCAATCAAAATTGATCTGCCAAAATTTACGATGGTTGGAGCGACCACTCGCATTGGTTTGATCGCCAATCCATTGCGCGATCGCTTTGGAATTTTAACACGGATTGATTTTTATAATGATGATGAGTTGCGTCAAATCGTGCTGCGCGACGCAAAAATTCTTGGAATAAAAATTGATGATGGTGGCGCTTCTGAAATTGCTCGCCGTTCGCGAGGCACGCCCCGCATAGCTATTCGCCTGCTCAAGCGCGTGCGTGATTTTGCTGCTTCTGATATGACTGATTTGATCACCCAAAAAATTGCCGATAAATCGCTGCAACGCCTAGAAATTGATAGCGCTGGACTTGATTCATCCGATTATCGCTATCTATCCTTCATCGCCAAAAATTATCGCGGCGGCCCCGTGGGAGTAGACACCATCGCTGCCGCAATCAGCGAAGAACGAGATACGGTTGAAGACGCAATTGAGCCATTTTTAATTCAAAAAGGCTTTATAGAAAAGACGCCGAGGGGAAGAATTTTAACTGCTGAGGCCTTCAAGCATCTGGGCTTAAAGCCGGATAAAAATGACGGAGATCTATTTTAGGTTGCATAATGTATTCTATTAATGTATTCTATAATTATGCCAAAATGTATTCTGTTTATTAGAACCTTATGAAAACACAAAAAATTTCAACCAAAGAAAAAGCCAGCTTCTACATCAGTAAAGACCTAGTTAAAAGGATGAAACCTTTTTTAGTAAAAACCAAAAAGACTGATTTTATTAATGAGTCAATCGAAAAAAATATTACAGAACTTGAGAAAGAAAAAGCTAAGAAAGAATTTATTGATTTTTTACATTCCACAAAAAGAGCTAAAAGAAAAACAACCGCTTTAGAAACTCTTCACGAAATCAGAAAACAAAGAGAAAACAAGCTTTTGGGCAAGTCTTATAAGGATGTAAAGCATTATGACTAAATTATAAATCATCACCAAAAAAACCATGAACAATATCACCAAAAAAATTGTCGTCGATTCATCCGTTTTTTTAAAAACTCTTTTTGATGAGCAAGATAGTCAGCAAGCCATTGATTTTTTTACTCAAATAGCAGAAAAAAACTTTACAATATTAGTTCCCGACCTCTTCGTTCATGAGGTTTATGCAAACTGCGCCACTAAAAAACTCGAATATCAAAAAGCACATTTGGCCTTGGAAAAAAGCAAAAAATCTTTTTTTAAAATAATAAATTTAACAGATAAAATTACTTGCGATGCTTTTGAAATGACAAAACATGGCAACATAAAATCTGGCTTTCCCTCTTTCTACGATTGCATTTATCACTCTCTCGCAATCCAAGAAAAATGTACTTTTATCACTGCTGATGAAAAACATTTTGCCAAAACTCACAAAAAATTTGGTCACATAAAACTTTTAAAAAATACTTAAAATATTTATAAATGCCTAAAAAAATTCTTTTAATAATTACTGGCAGTGTAGCGGCCTACAAGGCTGTTGATTTGGTGCGTTTGTTACAAAAAAAATCTTACGAAGTTTCGGTGATTTTAACCAAGGCAGCGCAAGAATTTATCACACCATTATTAGTTTCATCAATTGCAAAAAATAAAATTTATACTGAATTATTCTCAAGCGATGATGTTGATGGAATGACTCATATCAAGCTTTCACGCGATAATGATTTAATTTTAGTGGCGCCAGCTTCGGCAGATTTTATTGCAAAAATGGCTAATGGCTATGCTGATGATCTAGCTTCTACTGTGCTTTTGGCGGCCAACAAAAAAATTATAATAGCACCCGCAATGAACGAAAAAATGTGGGAAAACGACGCTACTAAAAAAAATTTACAAAATCTTGCAGGATCAGGAGTATCAACAATCGAACCCCTATCAGATATTTTAGCCTGTGGTGAAAATGGTGTTGGAAAAATGCAAGAACCCGCGCAAATCGCAGCCTTTGTTGAAGAATTTTTTGCCAATCAAAATAAATTAGCAGGAAAGAAAATTCTTTTAACCGGCGGCGGAACCCGTGAGTATATTGATCCGGTAAGATTTATTGGCAATGATTCTTCGGGCAAACAAGCATTGGAATTGGCAAAAGTTTTAAGCGAAATGGGCGCTGATGTAGAATTTATCGCGGCGAATATTTTTATGAAAATTCCCCTCGCAGAAAATAAAATTACTCGCATAAAAACTGCTGATGAAATGTTTGCTGTGGTAAAAAACAAAATCACGCAAAGCGATGTATTTATTGGCTGTGCAGCAGTTTCGGATTATAAAGTAAAAAATGTTTCGGCGCAAAAAATTAAAAAAAATACCACAAAAAATCTCACGCTAGAATTAGTTGAAAATGCCGATATTTTAGATTTTGTTGGCCATGCAAAAAACCGCCCCGCTCTAGTAATTGGCTTTGCCGCAGAAAGTGAAAATCTTCTCGAAAATGCGCAAGAAAAATTGCAGAAAAAAAACTGCGATTTAATTATTGCCAATGATATTGAAAATGGCTCAATCTTTGGCGCTCTAGCAACAAAGGCATATTTAGTTGAGAAAGACTCAACGCAAGATTTGGGTAAAATTAGCAAAAATGAATTAGCAAAAATCATTGCTAAAAAAATCGCTGAAAATGCAAATTAAAACCGAAAGATTAACTCTGCGACCATGGCAACCAGCAGATAGCGAGCCATTCGCCGCTCTAAATCAAGATAGTGATGTTGCTGAATTTTTTCCTAAAATTCTTGCCAAAAAAGAGTCGGATGACCTGATTACAAAAATCAAAAATGAATATGCCGAACATGGTTTTGGCCTAATGGCTGTAGAGTTAAACAGCAATCACAAATTCATCGGTTTTATCGGATTAAGCGTTCCATCTTTCACAGCAATTCGCGTTATGGAAAAAATTGGCATGAAACATGATAAAAATCGCGATTTTCTTCACCCCAAATTGCCCAGCAACCACGCACTTGCAGCCCATGTTTTATATTGCATAAATAAAAAATCTTATGACAAAAAATAACCAAAAAAATTAACACCAAAAATGTCAAAATCACCAAAAGCAATCCTTAAAAAAGTCTTCGGCTATGATAATTTTCGTGGCGAACAAGAAGCGATTATAAATCACATTATCAGCGGCGAAAGCGCTCTGGTATTGATGCCAACTGGCGGCGGAAAATCTCTTTGCTATCAAATTCCCGCTTTATGTTTAGATGGTGTTGCGGTAATTGTTTCGCCATTAATTGCGTTGATGCAAGATCAAGTTGCAGCTTTGAATGAGGCGGGCGTAAGGGCAGCGGCAATCAATTCTAGCATCTCGGCGCAAGATATTTATGAAACAAAAAATCTCCTCAAAAATAATGAACTAGATTTAATTTATGTTGCGCCAGAAAGACTACTCTCTGTTGATTTCCTCTGCTTTTTAAGCGAAATAAAAATTGCACTTTTTGCCATCGATGAAGCCCATTGCGTTTCACAATGGGGCCACGATTTTCGCCCAGTTTACACCGAATTAAAAATTCTTGCGCAAAATTTTCCAACGGTGCCGCGCCTTGCGCTTACTGCCACCGCTGATGTTCCTACGCGCAAAGATATTATCGAAAAACTCAATCTTGAAAATAGCCGTGTTTTTGTTGCTGGCTTTGATCGCCCTAACATTAATTATACGATTTGCGAGAGCAATAATCCCAAAAAACAACTGCTCGAATTCATCAAAAAAAATCACCAAGATGATAGCGGAATTGTTTATTGCATCTCGCGCAAAAAGGTCGAAGACACCGCGAAATGGCTGAAGGAAGAAGGCTTCAATGTTTTTCCTTATCATGCAGGAATGGATAACAAAACGCGCCAAAAAAATCTCGAAAAATTTCTGCTCAACGACACCGTAATTATGGTTGCCACCATCGCTTTCGGCATGGGAATTGACAAGCCCGATGTGCGTTTTGTTGCCCATCTCAATGTGCCGCGCAATATTGAGGCCTATTATCAAGAAACTGGCCGCGCCGGTCGTGACGGGCTTCCCGCCAATGCGTGGATGGCTTATAGTCTTGGCGATATTGTCATGCAGCGCAGTTTTATTGAAGAAGGAAATGCCTCTGATAACCAAAAACGCATCGAAATCCAAAAGCTCGCCGCCCTACTCGGCCTATGCGAAGCCTCAACTTGCCGCCGCCAAATTCTTCTAAATTATTTTGGCGATACACATGAGCCGTGTGGCAATTGCGATATTTGCCTCACGCCACCCGAAAGTTTTGATGGCACAATCGCCGCCCAAAAAGCGCTCTCCACCGTTTATCGAACCGAACAGCGCTTTGGCGTTGGCTATCTCGTCAATGTTTTACTGGGCTCGGATGATCAGCGCATCAGAAATTTTAATCACAATCAGCTCAGCGTTTACGGCATCGGAAAAGAATTCACCAAACAAGAATGGCAAACAATTTTCCGCCAATTGGTGGCGATAAATTTCTTAAAAACAGATATTGAAGGACATGGCGGATTAAGCATTACCAGTGAAGGACACAAGTTTTTGCGAAATAAAGAAAAAATAAATTTGCGCAAGATGACAGTGAAAGTTAAGGAGAAAAAAACAAAAGTTAAGACAGAAAAAGTTGAGGGGGATAAAAACAAAAAGTCTTCTATCCTTACTCTCTCAAGCGATGAAGATAATGAGTTATTCGCACGATTAAAAGCTAAGAGGCTAAAAATTGCCAAAACGCAAAATATTCCGCCTTACCTAATTTTTCACGATAAAACCTTGATCGCGATGATTAATGCTCGCCCTAAAAAACTAGAAGATATGAGAGGAATTAGCGGCGTTGGCGATGAAAAGCTGAAGAAATATGGTAAAATGTTCTTAGAAATTTGCACTGGTTAGATAGATAAAAGACCGACCTCTCTTCTTTTTATACTCATTTATAGCCCCCTCCTTTACGCCATTGGCTTTCAATCCCCCACTATCTCAACACAGCAAATTAAGCAATCTATTTAATCTTGACAATTAATATCATATTACTATACTAACACGATGTCATACTAAAACAATTCATCATTTTTATGAAAATAGAAACAATTTTATCAAAAATTTCTACCAAAAAAACGATGTTAAACTTTTTGAAAGACATCGCCACACCACAAGAACTAAAGGCTCTACAAGAAAGATTAGATATCGCTTTATTGCTCAATAACGATCTATCTTACAGCGAAATCTCAAAAAAAACTGGCGCCAGCACCACCACTGTTACTAGAGTCGCACGCTTTCTCAAGCAAGAAAATTATGGCGGTTATCGCTATATAATTAAAAATTTAAAGAAGTTCCAATGTTAAAAATAGCCATTCAAAAAAGCGATAAAATCTCTCGCGGATTTTTAGATTTATTAGCAAAATGCGGCATTAAAATCGATGAAACGCAATCGCGCTTATATTATAAATTTTTAGAGCTGCCAATCGAACTTTATTTCGTGCGCGGCCTTGATATCCCTACATTACTGCAAAATAAATTTGATGTGGCGATATTAGGAAAAGATAGTTTTCTTGAGCATAATTTAGAAGAAATTACTGAAATTAAAAAAGATTTAAATTTTGCAAAATGTCGCCTTTCTTTTGCAGGGCGCAGCAATGATATTGCTACAATTGTTGATCTAAATAACAAAAAAATCGCTACTTCTTACACTAATATTTTGAGTGAAGTCTTGTGCAAAAATAATGTGAATGCCAAAATTATCGAGATGAATGGTTCAGTAGAATCGGCGATCGAGCTTGAAATTGCCGATGTAATTTTTGATATTATTCAAACGGGCTCAACCCTTATTCAACATGGTTTGAGGGAATATTTCAAAGAGATGGATTTAGAGGCAGTTTTTATTGCGAAGAAAAATTTTCAATCTGAAATTTTAGATGAATTACTGTTTCGGATTAACTCAGTAATTAGCGGCTCCGATTCAAAATATATCATGTTCAATCTAGAAAAATCGCGCATCAATGAAATTATAGCAATTTTGCCCTCACAAAAATCGCCAACAATTTTAGAATTAGCGAATAAAAATTATTGTGCGATGCATACTCTCTGTAGCAAGAAAGAGATTTGGCAAACTGCTAAAAATCTGCAAAAACTTGGAGCAGAAGATATTATTGTGAGCGATGTTAATTTACGATTTATTTAGGCCATGAAAAATATTGTATTAAAAATTCGTGAAGACATTTTATCTCAAGGCGAAGCGGCGTTATTTGCCATAACTAAAGAGGTTGATAAAATAGCGCTTGAATCTTTTATTTATAAGGTTCCACAAAATATTAAGATTGATAAAAATCTTGCCGCGGCAATTAAAATAGCCAAAAAAAATATCGAAAAATTTCACAAGGCCGAATATAAAAAATTATACAAAAATAATAAAATTGAAACTTCGTCAGAAATTTTTTGCTGGAAAAAATTTACACCGATTCAAAATGTTGGGCTATATGTTCCAAATGGCCTATTTTCAAGCCTTTTGATGAATGTGATTCCCGCACAAATTGCCGGATGCAGCAAAATTATTATTTGCACTCCACCCAATCCTTCTCAAGAAATTCTTTATGCTTGTCGCCTATTGAAGATCAATAAAATTTATACGATTGGTGGCGCGCAAGCAATATTTGCAATGGCATATGGCGTTGGAGAAATTTCTAAAGTTGATAAAATTTTTGGCCCCGGGAACGAATTTGTTAACGAAGCGAAAAAATTAGTATCTTGCGAAGTGGCCATTGATATGCCTGCAGGGCCTAGTGAAGTTTTGATAATTGGCGACGAAAATACCAAAACTTACGATGCAATTTATGATCTTTTGGCACAACTTGAACACGGCAAAGAGTCTCGCGCATGGCTATTTTCAAGCTCTGAGACACTTATAAAAAATGTGCAAGAAAAAATTATGGCAGAAATTAAAAAATTTCCTCGCCAAGAAATTTTGCAAAAATCAATCAATAATTTGGTTTGTAAAAAATTTAATAACATTGTCGAAGCATTAGACGAATCCAATAAAATCGCGCCTGAACACTTAATTCTAAATATTAAAGATGCTGAAAATTATCTTGATTTAGTGAAGAATGCAGGCTCGGTTTTTGTAGGAAAATATACCACCGAAAGCCTTGGCGATTACCTTAGCGGAACCAATCATGTTTTGCCTACAAGTGGCTTTGCAAAATCTTTTTCTGGGCTTTCAGTTTTATCTTTTGGAAAATTTATTACATTTCAAACCACTTCAAAACAAGGCTTAGAATCAGTAGCGGCACATGTTGCAACAATGGCAAAAGCTGAAGGTTTAAATTTTCACGCTGAATCAATTTTATCAAGGTTATGAAAAAAATATTATTCGTCGATAGAGATGGCACAATTGTTTTTGAGCCACAAGAAACCAAGCAAATCAACGGTTTAGAGCAAGTTGAGTTTTTGCCTTTCGTGATTTCTTCGCTTAAAAAACTGCAAGATTTTGGCTATGAAATTGTTGTAGTTTCTAATCAAGATGGACTTGGAACGGCACAAAATCCGCAAGAAAATTATGATTTAATCAATAATAAAATTGCACAAATTCTTGCTGCAGAAGGAATAAAAATTACAAATTGGCTCACCTGCCCGCACAAAAAAAGCCAAAATTGCGAATGTCGCAAGCCTAGAACCAAGATAGCCCAAGAATATATCGGCAAAATAGATCTAGAAAAATCCGTAATGATTGGCGATCGTGATACCGATATTGAATTCGCACAAAATCTAGGAATTCGCGGCTTTAAAATCGAAGAAAATTTACAATGGCCAGCAATAACTCGTGCAATTTTATCACGCCAAGCAAGTATCGCAAGAAAAACCAAAGAAACCGATATTGAAATCGAGCTAAACCTTGATGGCAGAGGCAAATCAAGTATTAATAGTGGCCTAAAATTTTTTGATCACATGCTCGAACAAGTTGCAAAACATGGTAAATTCGATCTTAATTTGCGCTGCGCAGGAGATTTAGAAATCGACGAACATCACACAATCGAAGATATCGCAATCTGCCTTGGAAGCGCTTTTTGCAAGGCTCTAGGAAATAAAATCGGCATTGCCCGATTTGCTTCCGAAAGAATAATTCCACTCGATGAAGCAATTTCTTTCGTCGCAATTGATATTTCTGGAAGGCCGCTCTGTAAGTTCGATGCTAAATTTGAACGCGAATATATTGGCGATTTTCCTACTGAAATGATAGCCCATTTTTTCCAATCTTTCGCCACATCTTGCGAAATAACATTGCACATAAAAATCGAAGGCAGTAACACACATCACAAAGTTGAATCATGCTTCAAGTCTTTTGCCACTTGCTTGCACGATGTTAGTCGCATTGTTTCAAGTGAAATTAGTTCAACCAAAGGTTTGTTATAAATATAAAAATGGGATGGAGCAAATTAGTTAACAAAAAATATCAAGTTGCCAATCTCGCCACAAAAAATCATGGAAAATCAGCGCAAAAATAAATAAAATTTAAATTAACAACCTAAAACCATATTTGAAAAAATGAATTTTGTATCAGAACTTAATCAAAAAATCGATTGGAAAAAATGCGGCGCGCTAATCCCAGCAATCATTCAAGACCATAATTCGCTCGAGATATTAATGCTCGGTTTTATGAACGAAGAAGCGCTAGGCTTAACACAAAAAACGAGAAAAGTGCATTTTTATTCGCGCACCAAACAAAGAATTTGGATGAAAGGTGAAGAATCAAAAAATATCCTCAATGTGCAAGAAATCAGCTTGGATTGCGATAATGATTCGCTGCTAATTCTTGTGAAGCCAGTTGGAAATACTTGTCACAAAGGTCCCAAATCTTGCTTCAACAACCAAACTAACTTTTTCAAAAAGCTTGAGGAAGAAATTGAAAGCAAAATAAAAATTCCTCAAAAAAACAGCTATATTTCAAAATTAACTCAAGCTGGAATAAATAAAGTTGTACAGAAAGTTGGCGAGGAAGCTACGGAGGTAATAATTGCAGCACTAAATGAAAGTGATGAAAATCTAATAAATGAAAGTGCGGATTTAATTTTTCACCTAATGCTAACTTTAAAAATAAGAAATTTGTCGATAGAAGATGTGATTGCTAAAATGAAAAAGCGGGCTATCGACACTCGCCAAAATACATTCGCGGCGCCACAGGCTTAGCGTTATAACTCTGCTCAATCAAATGAGCAAAAGTCACATCATAAATTTTTTCTTGTCGAGAATTAATTTTAAACGCCGGCTTCCCCTCTTTTAAACAGTAGCTATTCTGCATTAGAAGCCCGCTAAGCAACCTAACTTCAGCCTCATTCATCAGTGGATAGTTTTCGTCTTTAGATGCTTTGGCGTGATCACGAAGGTATTCTTCGTCAATCGAGAATACGAAAGATTTTTTATCAGAAGCGGAATATTGCCTTACTTTGCCGTAAAGCGAGGGATCATAAATGCAAGCACTTACCAAAGTAAGTGCCGCAATAATCAGAATTCTATTAAGAATTTTTGTCATTTTTTTCTGCAGAAGTTGAAGCATCTGACTCAACAAAAAAATCAAGCTTTTCTTTGATACGAGAAGCCTTACCAGTCAAGGCACGCAAGTAATAAAGCTTAGCTTTTCTTACCACACCTTGCTTCAAAACTTCAACCGAAGAAATCAACGGAGAATAAACTGTGAATTTTCTTTCAACACCAACGCCGCTGCTCATTTTGCGAACAGTAAATGTTGCTCCAAAGTGATTCATGTGTTTTGTTTTAGCAATCACAATACCGTTAAAAGCTTGAATACGAGTATTCGCACCTTCACTGATTTTATATTTAACGCTAACAGTATCGCCAACCTTAAATGGAGCAATAGTGCGGCCTTTAGATATTGCATCTATTTGACCTTGTTCAAATTCTTGAATAAAATTTTTCATAATATTATCTGATATAAATCATTATGCGATAAGCTATTCTGCTACCGCTTCAACCACAATTCTGTCAACCAATTCAACGATTGCCATTGGGGCTTTGTCGCCAGTTCTAAAACCACATTTCAAAATACGAATGTAACCGCCATTGCGTGATGCAACTCTAGGTCCTACGCTTTTAAAAAGACGATCAACAATCGCTTGATTGGCCAATAAAGACGCAACACGACGACGATTATTCAAAGTATCTACTTTTGATAGAGTGATAATTCTTTCAACAAATGGACGAAACTCTTTTGCTTTTGGCAAAGTAGTTTTGATGAATTCATGTTCCAAAAAAGCGATCGACAAATTGCGCAATAGAGCTTTTCTGTGAGCAGTATTTCTGTTAAGTTTTCTTCCTTTATTTCCGTGTATCATTTTTAAAAAAAATTAAAATTCTTTATTTTTCATCTTCAAAAGATCTTCCAAGTTTTGTGGCGGCCAATCAGGCAATTTCATGCCAAAACCTAACCCCATATTTTTTAGATTTTCTTTTAATTCATTCAGAGATTTTCTGCCAAAATTAGCTGTTTTAAGCATTTCTGCTTCAGTTTTGGTAACCAAATCGCCAACATAAATGATGTTTTCGTTTTTCAAGCAATTGTAAGAACGAACTGAGAGCTCTAATTCATCAATTGTTTTAAGAAGGTTTTTGTTAAATTTTGGCTCAGAATCAAATTCTTTTTTTACTGGAACATCGATTTTAGCAACATCAAAATTGATAAAAACTTCTAATTGATCTTGCAAAATTTTAGCCGCAACAGCAACCGAATCACGAGGAGTAATTGAGCCAGTAGTATCAATTTCCATGATCAGTTTGTCGAAATCGGTAATTTGACCAACACGAGCATTTTCAATTTTATAAGCAACACGCTTAACTGGAGAAAACATTGCGTCAACAACAATCGTGCCAACAGCATGATCACTTTTGCGGTTATTTTCTGCAGTAGAATAGCCTTTGCCACATTCAACGTTCAATTGGATGTTAATTTTAGCGCCTTTACTAAGCGTGCAAATCAATAAATCTTTATTGACAATATCAACGCCAGCAGGAGCTTCAATTGAACCAGCATAAACTGGTCCAGCCTGGTTAGCAACAAGCTTCAACACGCAAGGAGTTGAGCTATCTTTAGTGATTGCAAGCGATTTAACATTCATGATAATATCAAGAACATCTTCTTTCACGCCCTCAATAGCGCTATATTCATGAGGAACATTTTCGATTTTCAGCGAAGTAACCGCGAAACCAGTGATCGAAGATAACAAAACTCTTCTCAAAGCATTTCCTAGAGTGGCTCCGAAACCTCTTTCAAAAGGCTCCATAACGATAACCGATTTTTTGGTATTATCGTGACCATCTTTAGTGATGATTGATGCAGGTTTTGTTAGTGTCTGCCAACTTTCTTTTAGAATTGCCATATTTTTGTTATATAATAACTTTGTTAATGCGAAATAGCGAAATAATTATACCTATCATAACAAACCTCACCATTGGCGAGGCTGCGCCATCCAAAAGAACTAAACTCTTCTTCTTTTAGCAGGTCTGCATCCGTTATGTGGATGGTAAGTTTTGTCAATGATTGCGGTAGTAGTTAAACCGGCCGCTTGAATTGCACGAAGTGAAGCTTCGCGACCAACTCCCGGACCAGTGATTTCAACAATCACGCTTTGTAAGCCATGATTTTTTGCAGTAGTAACTGCATTTTGAGTTGCAACCTGAGCCGCATAAGGAGTAGCTTTTCTAGAACCTTTAAAACCATGCTTCCCCGCTGAAGACCAGCAAACTAGGTTGCCTTGCATATCAGTGATAGAAATGATGGTATTGTTAAAGCTAGCAAATACATGAACCACGCCATTTGTAAGGCTTTTCTTTTTTTTGCTAACAGTTTTTTTGCCGCTATATTTTGTCATAATTAGTTTTTAGAGATTACTTAACTGCTTTTTTCTTGCCGGCAATTGCCACGCCACGACCCTTACGAGTTCTAGCGTTAGTGTGAGTTCTTTGACCACGAACTGGCAATTTTTTGACATGGCGAATACCTCTATAGCATCCGATATCCATCAATCTTTTGATGTTCGTAGTGATTTTTCTTCTCAAATCACCTTCAAGAGTAGGATATTCCTTCTCAAGCAAAGTTCTAACCTGCGCTAATTTTTCTTCAGGAACTTCATGAGTTCTGAGTTTAGCGTTGATTTTTAATTTTTGGCAGATTTTTTCAGCAGTCGTTGTGCCGATACCAAAAATATATGTTAAAGAAATAACGAATCTTTTTTCTTTAGGAATGTTGACACCAGCGATTCTAGCCACTTTTTTATAATTTTGTTTTGTTAATATTTTTAATCACCGCAAAGATCTCTTCAAAAAGAAGGGTGCTATTTTTTAAAGCATCCAGCGAATAAATCAAGTTATTTTTTGTATAAAACTCAATTAATCCTGCGGTTGCTTCATGATAGACACTTAATCTATTTCTTACGGTTTCCTCCTTATCGTCACTTCTACTATCAAATTCGGTCGATCCACATTCATCACAGATGCCAGATTTTTGTGTCTGTTTAAAGTGATGATTATAAATCGCGCCGCATTTTTTGCAAAAAAAACGACCAGAAATTCTTTTTATCACAACCTCGTCTTCCACTTGAAAATCAAGGACTAACGAGATTTTTTTATCGATGGAAGCGAGCGACTCTTCAAGCATAATCGCTTGATTTAAGTTGCGCGGAAAACCATCTAAAATAAAACCTGCTTTACAATCATCTTGAGCTACTCTGCCCTTTACAATATCAAGAACCACTTGATCTGGCACTAATTGGCCAGCATTCATGAATGATTTTGCTAATTTGCCAATTTCACTTTGCGCCTCAACTTCTTTGCGCAAGGCGTCTCCCGTAGAAATAGCAGGGATATTTAAAGCCTTTGCAAGCATCGCTGCTTGGGTTCCTTTTCCTGATCCTGGTGCGCCAAGTAAAACTAAATTAATCATGCGCTAGCCTCTTATTTTGACTCTTCTTCTCTTGTTTTGAGAACCATATTTTGAAGAAAACATATGAGACTGAACTTGATTAACTAGATCGAGCACAACATTGACCATAATCAATACTCCTGTTCCACCAACTGTAAGCGGAATAGAATATTTTGTGACCAGAATCTCTGGCAAAACACAAACAAAAATCAGATAAATCGCACCAATCAAAGTAAGACGAGATACTACTTTATCAAGATAAGTTGCGGTATTGGCACCAGGTCTAACGCCCAAAATAAAGCAATTGCTCTTTTTTAAGTTATTAGAAACATCTTCTGTGTTAAAAATAATTGATGAATAAAAATAAGAGAAAAATAAAATCAGCGCCGCAAAAAGCACAAGATAAAGTGATCCGCCGCGAGCAAGCGCAGTGCTTAAAAAACCACCCTCGGCACCAGTAAATTGCACAAAAGCAGTTGGAAACATCAAGATCGAACTAGCAAAAATCGGTGGAATCACACCCGAAACATTGATTTTTAGTGGCAAAAATGATGAATCACTCATCCCCGATGATTTAATCAAAGAAGCGTTTGGATATTGAATTTTAATGCGCTTATAGGTTTTTTCAACAAAACAAATCACCATTAAAAACACGCCTAATCCCAAGAAGAATCCAATCACCCCAACCCAAGAATAAACCCCTGTGCGAGATAGATCAAAAACCTGCGCCACGCTTGATGGCAAAGATGAGACAATCCCCACAAAAATGATCAGTGAAATACCGTTGCCAATTCCAGAATTAGTGATTCTTTCACCAAACCACATCAACATCACCGTGCCGCCAACCAAGCTAACGCAAGTGGTATAAAGAAAAATTGGTGAATCTGAAATAAAGGCCGAATGATCAGTATTAGCAAGGGCGTAATAAACCCCGAGAGATTGAAAAAAAGCCAAAATTATTGTGAGATAACGAGTATATTGATTAATTTTAGCGCGACCTTGTTCACCATCTTTTTTAAGGTCAGCAAGACCTTTATACATTGAAGTCATCAATTGCATAATAATTGATGAGGTGATGTAAGGCATGATGTTAAGCGCGAAAATACTCATTCTTTCAAGCGCACCGCCTGAGAATAGATTAATCATTCCAAAGAAGTTAGCTTTTTCACTGCTAAAGAATTTTTTCAAAATTTCAACATCAATACCAGGGATCGGCACAAAAGTGCCAAAACGATAGACAAGCAAAATGAAGATTGTGAATAAAATTCGTCTTTTAAGATCTGAAGTTTGAACGGCCACTTTTTGATTTATAAAAAATTGAGCGATTGGCCAAAGCCAATGCCGGAAAATGAAAAAATCATTTTCATGTGTTTTCTTATTTTAGCAAGTTAATCACTAAAATAAGTTTGAGAATTAATGAAACATTATTCTCAGCGAAACGCACATCCGTTTCTAATTATACTTTAAAAACTAAGCAAAAACTTTTGCTCCAGCTGAATATTTATCAACTACAATTTTAATCTTTGGTGATACGGTTTCTTTGTATCCCATGATTAACTTTACTACTGCTTTTGCATCAGAAATTAAACCTAATTCTTGTAGTTTTTCTTTGGTTAAAATATCAGATTCTGTGATTGCCTTAGACTCTAGCAAGCCAATAATATCTTTAATATTAACAACTTCGATCTCTTGGCGCAAGATGTTAGTAAAACCTCTTTTTGGTAAGCGCATATGGATCGGCGTTTGACCACCTTCAAAACCTCTAACGGTAGAGTGACCTGTGCGGGCTTTTTGACCTTTCACGCCACGGCCTGAGGTTTTACCTTTACCCGAACCAATACCACGACCAACTCTTTTGCGGCCTTGTGTTTTGATTTTTTTTAATTCATTTAGTGGATTAGACATATACAATATACTTATGAAGGCTCGTCAAATAACGCGCCAATTAATTAAACTACAGCAACTTTAACAATATGCTCAACCTTCTTGATCATTCCAAGAATACTTGGGGTTCCAGGAAGCGTAACCTTAGTTCCGATACCGCGCAAACCCAATCCAATTAAGTTGCCTTTTTGTCTTATGTTAAGCTTCGTTCCACCCTTAACTTGGGTAACGATGATTTTTCTATTTAGCAATTCACTTTGCACTATATTTTGTGACATAAATTCAATTATTGCTTAAGCAGGCTTATTCAGCGACAGCTTGTTGTTTAGTATTTTGCTGTTTAACAGCTGAATTTCTTCTTTTAACAATATCAGAAATTTCCTTATTTCTTCTTTCTGAAATAATTTTTGGTGAAACTAGTTTTTTAAGAGCCAAGAATGTAGCTCCCACCATGTTATAAGGGTTAGATGTTCCAACTGATTTAGCAACGATATCATGGATACCAGCACATTCAAAGATGGCGCGCATTGGTCCACCAGCAATAACGCCAGTACCTGCAGGAGCCGCTCTCAAATAGACCTTCGCTGAACAAAAAGTTGCACTAGAATCATGGTGAATTGTTCTGCCTTCCTTAAGAGCGATTTTCATCATTGCTTTTTTTGCAGCTTCAAAAGCTTTGTTTTTCGCATCAGAAACTTCGGTTGCATTTCCTTTTCCGAAACCAACTCTACCATTTTTATCGCCAACAATTGCGAAAGCAGCAAATGAAAGGTTTTTACCACCTTTTACTGTTTTAGAAACTTTGTTGATTGAAACTATAATTTCAACAATTTCTGATTTTTCGGTATTTTTGCCTTGTTTTTGCATCTTAAAAAATTTTAATTAGAACTGTAATCCCGCTTCACGGCAAGCTTCAGCAACCGCTTTCACTCGTCCATTGTAAATATAAGCGCCTTTGTCAAAAACAACTTCTTTAACATTGTTTTTTAGGCATAATTTTGCAAATTCTGCACCGACTAGTTTTGCTTTTTCAACTCCACTAATTTTTTTAGTTTCTTTAAAATTAACTGTTGAATAAGCTGTTAGAACTTTGCCTTCAATACTAACTAGCTGCATGCCAAGATTTTTGTTGGATCTAGTCACAACAATTCTTGGTCTAAGAGATTTGTTATTAGCGGCAATTTTACCTCTAACGCGAAGTAGTCTTCTTTTGTAAGTCGTTAACATATTTTAATTATTTTTCGTAATTTTCATTCTAATTGTAGCTTTAGTTAGCATCACAATAATCACTCCAACCGAGTCTCGGTCATGACTATAATAATACTAGCTAAAATTACTAATTAGAAGGAAAAATTACCTTATTTTTTCTTCCCTTCTTTGCGCAAAATCGCTTTACCAGAAATTTTTACACCCTTGCCTTTGTAAGGCTCAGGCTTTCTGAAAGAAATGATTTCTGAAGCAATTTGTCCAACCATAACTTTATCATCACCAGAAATGATGATCAAATTCGGCTTTTCAAAAACAGCTGTGATGCCATTTGGTAAAGCGTAAAGTATTTCATGACTATAGCCCAAAGTTAAAGTCAGAAGATTTTTATCTACTGCCGCTTTGTAACCAACGCCGTTAATTTCAAGAACAGTCTTAAACGGGGTCACTAAACCTTGCACGATATTTTTGATGTTACTGCGATCCATGCCAACAAACATTGAGATATTTGAGGTTTTTTTATCGATAGCTATAAGTTGGATTTGATTGTTGTCAAATACAGCGCTTACGCCTTTTGTAACTTCGTAATTTTTTTTCACTTTACCGTTATCCAAAGTGATTACATTGCCGCTAATTGCAACTTTAATGTTTTCAGGGATTTGAACTGGTAGCTTTCCTACTCTAGACATTTGTTTTAACTAAAAGATTTTTAATAAAACTTCGCCGCCAAGCTTTTTCTCTCTAGCTTCGTAGTCAGAGATAATACCTTGTGAAGTTGATAGAATAACCATTCCAAGACCGTTTTTAATAACCGGAATTTTATCGGAGTTAGTATAAACTCTTTTTCCTGGTTTTGAAATAACTTCCATTTCACTAACAACTGGCACAGAAGAATGATATTTTAAGTGAATATCAAATCTTTCTTGAGCGCCCTCTTCTTTGATTCTGCTATAGTTTAAAATAAAGCCTTCTGCTTTAAGCAAGTGTAGAATATTTTCGCGCAATTTAGAAACTGGCGCGCTAACGATAGTTCTTTTTGCAAGATAACCGTTTTTAATTCTTACTACTAGATCTGAAACTGGATGATTAACAAACATTTTTTTCTATTTAAATTTATTACCAACTTGATTTAACTAAACCTGGAATTTGTCCCCAAGCAGCTAATTCTCTGATCGCAATTCTTGATAGTCCAAACTTTCTGAAGTTACCTCTTGGACGAGAAGTAAGACTGCATCTGTTTCTATATCTAACTACTGCACCATCTCTTGGCATTTTTGCAAGAGCGGCTTGAGCCATTAATCTTTCTTCAAAAGAAAGAGATTCGTCATTTGCGGTTTCAGCAAATTTTTGTCTTTTTACTTTATGTAAAATTGACAATTTTTTTCTTCTTTCGTTTCTAATTTTTAAGCACTTTTTTGCCATAATCTAACTTATTTAAGTGGAAGTTTAATTGTTTTTAACAAATACAAAGCTTCTTCCTTTGTTTTCGCGGTTGTCGCGATAGTAATGTTAAGGCCAAAAACCTTCATTACATTATCAAGATCAACTTCAAGAAATATTGTATGATCTTTTAAACCAAAAGAATAGTGATTACTTTGGTTTAATCCTTTTGAAGAAAGACCGCGGAAATCTCTCACGCGAGGCAATGCAATATGGATCAATTTATCAAGAAACTGATGCATTTTTTTGCCACGAAGAGTAACTCTGCAGCCGATCGGAAGATCTTTTCTCAATTTGAAAGTTGAGATAGCTTTGCGCGATTTAGTCAAAACTGCTTTTTGGCCAGTAAAGTTTGAAACTTGATTGGCTAAATAAGCTAAGAATTTGTTATCACTATCTGTAGCTTTAATTCCTACATTCACACTAACCATTGATAAACGAGGCACTGCCAAGTTATTGGTGTAGGAGAACTTTTTTTTGAATTCTACTAGAGAATCTTTGTATAATTTTTCTGTTAATGTCTGCATTTTATTTTATCCAATTTTTTTGCCAGATTTTTTTGAAACTCTTGCTTTTCTAGTGAAAGTTTTTCCCTCACCAGCTTCAGTGACAAATTTGATTTTTACCGCTTTGCCATTTTCAACATGTGAAACTTTTGAAACATGAACTGGTTTTTCAACTTTTATAATTTGCCCTGGAGTTTGTGATGTAGGTTTTTTGTGAACGGTTGCAATGTTTACGCCTTCTACAAGCACTTTATCTCCCATGACAGAGATGATTTTTCCGATTTTCTTTTTACTAGAACCAGAAATTATAATAACTTGATCGCCTTTTTTAAATTTTTTCATATATTATTTATAGAACCTCCGAAGCTAATGATGCGATTTTTAGGAAGTTATTTTGTCTAACTTCACGCGCAACTGGGCCAAATACACGGGTCGCCAAAGGCTCGCCATCTTTATCTACTAAAACGATAGCGTTATCGTCAAATTTAACGAAGCTGCCATCAGCTCTAACAATTTTGCTTTTTGTTCTCACGATCACACCTTTTGCTACTGACCCTTTTTTAACTTTTGAGCCAGGAATAACTGTAATGATTGAAACGACTACGATTGTTCCAACACCAGTAATCATGTGATCACTGCCACCTAGAACTTTAATACATTTTGCCATCTTCGCGCCTGAATTGTCGGCTACTACTAGGGCTGTTCTCATTTGAATCATTTGTGCAATCCTTTAGTTTTTATAAACCGAGCTTAAGCTAAAGCCCATCTTTTTAATTTAGAAATTGGTCTTGAACTAACAATCTCAACTTCATCGCCAATTTTTACTGCAGCTTTGCCAGTAGAATCGACTAAATATTTTTTGTGCATTGTGACATATTTGCCATATTTCGGATGTTTTTTATAAACAGTCGAAATTGCTTTAAAAGTTTTGTCATCAATTATGTTTAGAACCTTTACTTTCATTGCTTTTAGGCTTTATTAGTTTTTTTATTTTTAACCGGTGTTTTCACAACCGCTTCTTTTTTATTCATTGTAGTAAACAATCTTGCAATTGCTTTCTTCTTTAACTTGAATTCTTTAACAGGAACAGTTTCACCTGAAGAAGCCTTGATTCTAAACATCATAAGGTCTTTTTTCAGTGTAGAAATGTCAGTTAAAAGTGACTGTTTTTCTTCTTTTTTCATAACTTTTTTTAAATGGACGAATAACCGTCCCAATAATTTATATTATACCAAACCAACAATTTTAGTTGTAAATGGCAATTTAGCAGCAGCTTTTTGTAGAGCTACTGTTGCTGAAGCACTATCAATACCATCAATTTCAAAAATGATTCTGCCTGGCTTAATTTTGGCGATGTAATATTCTACATTTCCTTTACCAGAACCCATCCGAACTTCGGCTGGTTTTTTAGTAACTGGAGTATGTGGAAATACCATGATCCAAAGCTTGCCCGCGCGTTTCATGTAGCGAGTAACTACTTTTCTAGCTGACTCAATTTGTTTTGAGTTCAATTTGCCGGGTTCAAGAGCCTTAAGGCCGAATGATCCGTAGGCAAGTTCATGTCCGACGCCTGAAAATCCTAGGATTTTTTTGCCGCCCTTCTGAGCCTTACGATATTTTGTTTTTGCAGGAGTTAACATAGTCTATTTTTTCTTTTCAATATAACCTTTATGAATCCAAACTTTAACGCCAATTACGCCGTAAGTTGTGTAAGCATTAGCATGAGCAAAGTCGATATTGCAACGTAATGTATGCAATGGAACTGAACCCTCTTTATACCATTCTGTTCTAGCGATTTCTGCGCCGCCAAGTCTTCCTGCAACTGAGATTTTAATCCCCAAAGCGCCGAATTTCATCGCTGATTGCATTGATTTTTTCATGACTTTTTTGAAAGCCGCGCGTCCTTCTAGTTGTTTTGCAATGCTTTGCGCAACTAGAGATGCATTCATGTCTGGTTTATCAATCTCAACGATTTTAACTTCAACTTTAGAACCGGCGATTTTTTCTACCGCTTGGTTGATTTTTTCGATATCAAGACCTTTTTTGCCGATAAGAACACCCGGTTTTGAAGTTTTGATGATCAAATTAACTTTATCAGATGGTCTTTCGATTACAACAGAACCAATGCCACAATGCGCATAGTTCTTTTTAATGAAAGCTCTGATCGTGATATCGCTGATCAGCTTTTTAGCGTAACTTTTTTTATCATACCAGATTGATTCCCAGTTCTTGTTATTGAGAAGTCTGAAACCAACCGGATTAACTTTTTGACCCATATTGTTAAGCTTTAGATTGAACTTTAGTAATTTTTTTCGCTGCTTTTTTTGGAGCAACTTTTTCTGCTTTCTTTTCCGCTAACACAACACGAATGTTGCTGAAAGTTTTAAGGATACGGCTTGATTTACCACGACCTCTAGGCGAAAATCTTTTAAGAGCAAATGCGCGACCAACATCGATTCTTTGGATGATGAGGCTATCAACATCTAGATTATGATTGTTTTCAGCGTTTGACATAGCCGAATAAACCAATCCACGAACGATCGGGGCAAGCTTTAGCTTCGAAAATTTTAACACATCTAAAACTTTAGACACTGGAGAACCAGCTAAGCCACCCGTAAGTTTTTGAACTTTCAAGGGACTTGATTTTACTGCCTTAAGATATGCTACAGCAATTTTTTCACTCATAATTACGATTTTTTAACTGTTTTATCACCACCATGACCATAAAAGGTTCTGGTTGGAGCAAATTCACCAAATTTATGGCCAACCATTCCTTCTGTAACTGTGACAGATACGAATTTTTTGCCATTATGAACGGCAAAATTAATGCCAACAAATTGAGGCAAAATCGTTGATCTTCTCGACCAAGTTTTGATCATTTGTTTTTTTGACGAATTGATGTATTCTCTGGCTTTTTTAAGCAGATATCCATCAACAAAAGGTACTTTCCAACTTGATCTAGGCATATATTTTATTTCGAACGTCTTGATTTAACAATAAAGCGGTTAGTAGGTTTGTTTCTTTTTCTAGTAATTTTGCCTTTAGCAGATTTACCAGTAGGAGAAACAGGATGTCTACCACCAGAAGTTTTACCTTCACCACCACCATGCGGGTGATCTACAGGGTTCATTACAACACCACGGACAGTTGGGCGTATGCCTAACCATCTAGAGCGGCCAGCTTTTCCGATAACGATGTTTTTGTTATCAAAGTTTGAAACTGATCCGATTGTTGCCATGCAGTCAAGCAAGAACAAACGGATTTCACCTGATTGCATTTTTACTAGGGCGTAACCGCCATCTTTTCCTACCAATTGAGCGTAGGTACCAGCTGATCTTGAAACAGCGCCGCCGCAACCTGGTTTTAATTCAATGTTGTGGATGATTGTTCCGATAGGAATCACCGCTAGGGGCATTGAATTACCGATTTTTACATCGATTAATTTTTTTGATGAAGTGATTTTATCACCAACTGCTAGCTTATGTGGAGCTAAGATGTAAGTGTAAATGCCATCATTATATTTTACTAGTGCAATAAATGCTGTGCGGTTTGGATCATATTCGATGCGCTCAACCACAGCTTCTACATCATATCTATCTCTTTTGAAATCGATGATGCGGTAAGACTTTTTGTGTCCGGCAGACTTGTGACGCACAGTGATGTGGCCCATGTTGTTGCGACCAGAATGCTCTTTAACTGTTGTTGTAAGCATTTTTAGTGGACCTTGTTTCCAAAGTTCACTTCTATCGATCGTAATTAGCTGCCTTAGAGCCGGAGTAATGGCTTTATAACTTTTAAGAGACATTTAAAAACCTAATTGAAATTAATTGATTGACCTGCTTTTAAAGTCACAATCGCTTTTTTACGCGTTTTAGTTTGGCCTGAAATACCTTTAAATCTAGTAGCTTCAGAGCGCAAATTCGCGATATTCACTTTTATAACTTCGACATTAAAAAATTTTTTAATCAAAGAGGCTATTTCTTTTTTGTTAACTGAGTAATCAATTTCAAAAGAATATTTATTACCATCAGCCAACTGTTTGTTTGACTTTTCGGTATAAATTAAGCCTTTAATTTTATCGTAACCTGCGAAAGGTTTAGTTAGAGCTGTCATTATTGCAATACTCCTAAAATGCTGTTTTCAAAAACTTTGCTTTCAACGATTAGTTGATCAAATTTTAATATATCGTAAACATTGACCGCTTTAACATCTAAAGCTTTTATGTGCTTGATGTTTCTAGCTGATTTTACCAATGAAACGCTATTTTTTGATGAACCATCAAATAAAATTAGAGCGCTGCTTATTTTGCTGCTTGCTAAAATTGAATTAATTTGAGTAGTTTTGATTTGATCAGATGAAATATCTGAAAAAAGCATAACTTTATTATCTTTTAATTTTGACTTTAATGCATCTGAAAGAGCAACTTTAACGATCTTTTTTGGCATTGAAAAATCAAAAGAGCGCGGAACTGGTCCGTGGCAGGTTCTGCCGCCAACGAATTGGACTGATCTTTTTGAACCTTGACGAGCGCGACCGGTGCCTTTTTGCTTGTGAGGTTTTGCTGTAGTTCCTGAGATTTCAGCCATTGTTTTAACTTTGGCAGTGCCTGCGCGTCTTGCGGCTAATTGCCATCTAACTGCATAAGCTACAGATTTTGGGCTAACTGAATCTAAGCTTACAATAAGCTTGAATTCAGTAGCTTTAGCATCTTGCTTGCTAGCGTCTTGACAGAAATTTAATGTTTTTAGAGCGATAGAAGTCATATTAATTATATTTTAGCAATCTTAATGATTACATCGCCGCCCGTGTTGCCAGGGATAGCGCCTTTGATACCAACGATTGATTTTTCTTTATCAATCACTAAAACTTGCAAATTTTTAACCGTGATTTTATCGACACCCATGTGTCCAGCCATTTTTTTACCTTTAAATACTTTACCTGGATCTTGTCTTTGACCAGTTGAACCATGTGAACGGTGAGAAACTGATACACCATGTGACGCTTCTAAACCAGCGAATCCGTGACGTTTCATAACACCAGCGAAACCTTTACCCATAGAGATACCGGTA
Source organism: Rickettsia typhi (assembly GCA_945865905.1). Lineage (GTDB taxonomy): Bacteria > Pseudomonadota > Alphaproteobacteria > Rickettsiales > UBA1997 > CAMCFD01. Next base: position 808 of record CAMBFC010000012.1, on the reverse strand, counting down.
ACGCTAACAAAATCACCTGTTTGCAGAACTGAATCTAGTGTGATGATATCGTTAGTTTTGAATTGAGAACCTTTTTTAACTTTAGATTGTTTAACTTGCTTGAATAAAGGAACTGATTTTTTGTTGAAAAATCCAATTTGTGGTTTGTTAAGCTTTTTTGGGTTAGTTACTTTATCGAAAGCAACAACCAAGCTATCAAACTCTTTGCCTTCATTAACCAAAAGGTCAAGAACGCAATTATCGTAAAGTTTTACAAATGTAAGTGGAGCAAGCGCACCGTCTTCAGCGAAGAGGTGGCTCATGCCCATTTTTTGTCCGATTAATTCCAACATTTTATCTAGTTCTTAGCGCCGTTTAGGGCAATTTTAATATTTACACCTGCTGACAAGCTGAGCTTCATTAGAGCGTCAACTGTTTGGGCAGTAGGCGTGATGATCAACAATCTTTTTGATGATCTAATTTCAAATTGTTCACGAGAATCTTTATCTACATGAGGTCCTCTGATTACTGTGAACTTTTGAATCTTGGTTGGCAAAGGAACTGGGCCTTTAATAGCGGCGCCGGTTCTTCTGACAGTGCTGATTATTTCGAACATGGCTTTATCAAGCACGATGTTGTCGAAAGATTCAAGAGTGATTTTTATATTTTCTTTTTTCATTTATTCTTACTTAATAATCTTAGCCACAACCCCAGCACCCACAGTTCTGCCGCCTTCACGGATCGCGAAGCGAAGACCTTCTTCCATTGCGATTGGAGAGATCAACTCTACTGAAAGTTTAGTGTTATCGCCAGGCATAACCATTTCAGT
>CAMBFC010000011.1 GCA_945865905.1 Rickettsia typhi | reverse complement strand
CTCGTCACAGCCCTGAAAACTGCCATCAGCTTTAAGGCCTCCTACGACACGCGCGGAACCTGGAATTTCGGGCTCGCCCTGTCCGAGAACCCCAGCAGTATCCGCAACGTACGTCCTCAGATCGCTTTTCCATAGCGCGCCGAGTTCTCTATGGTCGGCGCAATTTCGACGTCTGGATTGATCGGCACGTACGCCCCGAGGTCCCCGAGGTCCGACGCGGGACCGTCGTGCTGTTCGACGTGGACGCGCTGGATCGGTGGGCAGTGCTGAATACCATTGCCGCGGCCGCCCGTTAGCGCACGCCTTCGGGCGCCGAATCCACAAGCGCAGCGAAACCGCGTGTCGTGCTGCGCGCCTCCCTGCGCGCCTCCCGACTGCATTATGAGCATTTCATCGGGGCCGAGAGGGAACATCAGGTCCGACCATAACTATGCAAAAAACTCTTTATTTGAGCGGTTTTTGGGGCTATCACGATAGCGCCCCCGGCATGATTCGAACATGCGACCTGCGGTTTAGGAAACCACTGCTCTATCCCCTGAGCTACGGGGGCTTTTAGGTTTAAGAGCAAATTATCGCAAGAAACAGCTACAATGTCAACACTAGCGAGCCAGTGGATTCTCTTGACTCAAGCGCAGCATGAGCTTTAGCCACATCTTGAAAAGGATAAGTTGTAATATGGGGCCTTAAAATACCCTTACCCAGCAAATTGAAAACCTCTGCTGCGCCTAGAGCCAATTCGATTCGATTTGCTTTATATAAAGCTAAAGATGGGCGTGTAAAAAATAGTGAATTTGCCACTAAATGATTGGCATCAAATAATCCTGTAGAACCAGAAGTTTCGCCATAACTGATGCAAATGCCCGTTGGCCATAAACATTCCATTGATTTTATTAGCGTATCTTTGCCAACGCCATCATAAACCGCGCCAACGCCGCCGCCTTGGGTGATTTTTGCTAGCTCTTCTACAAAGTTTTTAGTTTTATAATTAATAACATGGTTGCAACCGTTTGCTTGAGCGCGGGCAATTTTTGCATCTGAGCCCACAGTGCCAATTACCTCTATATTAAGGCTGCGCGCCCATTGACAAAGAAACTGCCCTACTCCACCGGCAGCAGAATGCACTAAAATTTTTTTGGCACGCTTGGCTAAAAAAACACGAAATAATAAAGTATGTGCCATTAAGCCCTTAAAAAGAGAGCCTGCAACCATTGTATCGCCAATATTTTGTGGCACCGCAAGAACATGATGCTTATTAACCGCTCTCTTCTCGCAATAGGCTCCTAAAGGCCCTGTGGCATAAGCAACTCTTTCTCCAACTTTAAATTCTGTAACGCCAGAACCAAGAGCTTCAACCACGCCACATGCCTCTGAACCAAGAGTGGCGGGCATTTCTAACAATTTATATTGGCCGCGACGAAAAGAAACATCAAAAAAATTTATGCCAATTGCGGTGTGACGAATTAATATTTCGTTTTTTTGTGGCTTCGGATCTTCCACCTCTTTAACCTTTAAAACAGAAGGATCGCCGATTTTGTTTAGAATAATTGCTTGCATTTGTAAAGAATTTTTGAATTTGTTTAAAACAAATTTATTTTAATTTCATAATTTTTTAACAGCATGTAATGTTAACAAATATAATTCAAATTTAATATCATCTAAATGCAACATCAAAATTTATTTGTTTTTGATATCGAAACTATTCCCGATACCAAAACTGCCAAAAATTTACTAGATTTAAAAAGTGATGATGTGGCTGCAGCCCGCCAAGCTCTAACAGATTACCATCTTAAAATCACCGATGGTCGCAATTCTTTTTTGCGTCAACCTTTTCATCAAGTTGTGGCGATTAGTTTTTTAGATGCTTCAATTGAACGCGATTCTGCGGGGCATGAATTTTATAAAATTAACGATATTCGCACTGGCGGCGATTTAGAAGCTTCGGAAGAAGAAATGGTGCGCGGATTTTTTGCTTATTTGAAGAAAAAAACTCCACGACTTGTTAGTTTTAACGGCAAAAATTTTGATCTGCCAGTGTTAAAATATCGCGCCATGAAATATGAAATTGAAGCAGCGTGGCTCTATAAAACTGGCGATAAATGGAACAATTATAATCAAAAATATTCTCTCGATTGGCATTGCGATTTGGCTGATGCATTTTCTGATTTTGGCGCCTCAGCTCGCATCAAAATGAACGAGGCTTGCGCTTGTTTAAATCTACCAGGAAAAACCGGAATTGATGGCTCGATGGTGCAAGAATTTTTTGATCAAGGGCGATTGCAAGAAATTCGCGATTATTGCGAAACTGATGTGATTAATACTTTTTTATTATACATCTCGTATCAACACCACACTGGATCTATGACTAAAGAAAGTTTTGTAAAAAGTAAAGAAAGTTTGGTAGAATTTTTAGAAAAAAATGGTGCTGCAAAATCTTATTTGTTGGAGTTTTTGCAAGAATGGCGCAAAATTGATAATCGGGTTTAAATTGCTGACAAATCTTATAAATTATTAAATTTCGCTGGATAATTTAGTCTAAATTTTATCACCATAAAAAATCATCATAATACAATCCAAAACTAGCGTGATTCCTAATATCCAAAATTGAAATTTAATATGCATAAATAAAATTATGGCAAAATAAATTAGACTAATCATGGCTTAAAAAATTTTGATATAATTTATTAATTTGATGCGACACCGGACCAGCCGCGCCATTACCAATCGACTTGCCATCAATTTTAGTAACTGGACGAATCAATAAAGTTGAGCTGCTCATAAATACTTCTTTTGCTTGCATTAATTCATCAACGCCAAAAGATTTTTCAATCACTTTAATGCCATTTTTTTTTGCCAAATCTAAAATACGATTTCGCGTGATACCTTGTAAAATAAAGTTATCAGCATCTTTTGTAACCAGCGCACCATCTTGATCGATAAAAAATAAATTGGCAAAGGTTCCTTCAGTGACAATGCCAGAGCGCACAAAAATTGCATCATTAAAACCGGCATCTTTTGCTTTTTGATTGATTAATGTTGATGCCAAAAGACCAACGGTTTTGATATCGCAACGATGCCATCTAATATCATCATGGGTCATTAAATTTAAACCCGCGGCGAACTCTTCTGGGCTAACTTTTTTAGCTACTGAAACCGTCATCACCAAAGTTGGCTCTAAGCCTTGCGGGCACCAAGGCACGCGGTTTGCGGCTCCACGAGTAATTTGCAAATAAAGTGATCCTTCTTGGAGATTATTTTTAGCGAATAATTCTAACGCGGTTTTTGTTAAATTTTCTTGCAAAAAATTATGTTTTATCTTGACTTCTGTGAGGCTTCGAAACAATCTTTGCATGTGAGGAACAGCGTCAACGAGCTTTCCTTGAGAAAAAAGAATTACTTCATAAACTCCGTCAGCAAATTGAAATCCGCGATCTTCAATATGCACGAAAGCTTTGTCATGTTCGATAAATTGGCCATTCAAAAAGCTGATGCGGTTCGTCATTTTTTAAAATATTTAGGATGAAAAATAAAATTATTGTAATTGGCGCCGGAGCTTGGGGCACAGCACTTGCTAACCTATTGGCACAAAAAAATTCTGATGTTTGTTTGATTGCAAATAAAGCAGAAATTGTCAACGAAATCAATCAAAAACATTCTAACCATAATTTTCTACCAAATATTTTATCTTACAACTTAAAATCTTCACAAAACCTTGAGGAAGAAGCCTTGCAAGCTGATTTTATTTTTATTGTTACACCTTCTGGCGCCACCACTAATTTGCTGCAACAAATTGCAAAATTAAAATTGAAACAAAATTGCGGATTAGTTTTATGTAGCAAAGGTTTAGATGGATCTGGTTTAAAGTTTTTTCATCAAATTATTGAAGAAATTTTGCCACAAAAAAATTACGCTATTTTATCAGGGCCAAATTTTGCTGGAGAGGTTGCCAATCAAGCTCCTACGATCACAACTATAGCTTCTAAAAATCAAGATTTTGCAGCGCAAATAATTGCACTTTTACAAAACCAATATTTTAAAGCAGAATTTTCTCAAGATGTTGTGGCGGCAGAAGTTTGTGGCGTTGTTAAAAATATTATCGCAATTGGATGCGGTATTGTTGATGGTTTTGAACTTGGCCAAAATGCCAAAGCAGCGCTGGTTTTGCAAGGTATAAAAGAAATTGGATTATTGTGCCAAAAACTTGGTAGCGCTGGAGAAGTCAACAATGCCGCAGGTTTTGGGGATATTTTTCTAACCTGCGCTTCAACAAAATCACGCAATAATTCTTTAGGATTAATGATTGCTCAGGGTCAAAAACCGAGTGATATTTTGGGTAAAAAAACTTATGAGGGCGCGGTTAGTGCCAAAACTATCGAACAGCTATCGACAAAGCTCAATCTGCAATTAACACTTTGCAAAACTGTAAGCTATGTCTTACAGAATAATTTGCAAAAGGATGAAATGAGATCTCAGATTATGCGTGCGTTGATTGCTTAATATAAAATTAATTATTTTCTACCGCAATCTTCTTCAGATTTTTTTGTATCTCCGTTTTATCAATTTTGTTAGAAATAAAAATTTTGCACGATGCGCAAGAAATTATAATGATCAATAAATTGTCAATCGGAAAAGCAACAAGATGCTCTCTGTGCAAATATTTAACCGCCACAATCGCAAGCAAATAGGCGATCACAAAAAAATTAGTTTTTAAGGCATTAATTAGTTTGGACGCTTTTTTATCAACAAATAAATTATAACCGATGATGATTGCAGCAACTAATGAAGTCAGATAAATCAGATTATTAAAACTGGACCAATAAATCAGCAAACTACAACAAGCAAAGCCTCCATAGCCAATTAATTTGTGATGCATAACTTTAAATGGTCGCTCTAAATTAGGAAAATCTTGACGCAAAACTAACAAAGTTACCGGCCCCGCTAAATAAGAAAAAATCACAATAGAAGATAAAAAATCTACCAATTGTTGCCAAGTTGGAAAAGGCATAAGAAAGCACGCCCCAACTAGCGCATTAAGCCATAAACAATAAACTGGCGCAGAAAATTTATTCAGTTTATTAAGTAATCCTTTCGGAAAAAAATCCTTGGCAAGGCCATATAAAACTCGCGCTGTTGCTGCAGTATAAACATTGGCGGTGCCTAGAGGCGCAACAACCGCATCAATAAACAACACTGTAATAATAATGTGAATTCCAAATAATGAAACCACGCCGAGCAGCGGAGCAGCGCTTCCTACAGCCAATTCTTTATCTCCCATGCAAGTGATATAAACTAGCGAAAGTGAGCTATATAAAATAAATCCAATAATGATTGGGGCAAACAGCGAGTAAGGCAAAGCTTTCTTTGGGTTGCTAACACTATTCGCCAAAATCAAGCCATTTTGAAAGCCAGTAAAAGCAAAAGCAATACCGCTAGAAGTAATTGCCAACAGTGCGCTCTCTAGCGAAAATGCGTGATTAATATTGGCTATTTTTACATTTTCCCAATTGCCAAATAGCGCAATTAAAATCCACGCGATACCAATTGGCACAAGGATTTTCCACACACTAACCGGGGAATTTGCTCGCGCCACATTCTTCAAAAGTAAAGTATTAAACCAAGTCAGAAAAATAATTATCGCAAAAGCCACAGCAAGGCCAAGCCCACTGAGAGTAGTAGCGCCATCAGTTTGCACCACCAAATCCTTATACCAAAAACTTAAATATTGAATCGCCGATTGGGCTTCGAGCGGCAAATATACTACATAACTCATCCAACCTAAAACCAAAAATATAAAGGCAATAGTGCGATTATGGGTGATGCCAATAAAGCGCGAAAGCCCACCAACAATGGGAATAAGCGTCACAACTTCAGCAAAAGCAATGCCGATAATTAAAGTTAAAACCGCGATGATCAGCCAAGAAAGCAACACGCCAACGCCTGCAGTTTGAAATCCATAATAAGGAGAAAAGAGCCAACCCGCGCCAATCATGCCTCCGGTAGACATCAACATGAGTTGCAAAGTTGTCAATTTTTGATTTTTAGCAGACATTTTTGGCGGGAATATTATTGATATTATCGGACATAGATAAAATATGGCTTGATGGATTTTTTAATCAAGGTTAAAATGAAAATCAATTTTAAAGGCCATCTATAAAAATTGTCTTTTGCATAAAATTTAAATTTTAGATACAGCCTAAAATCCAATTCTTTTAACTGTGAATAATATAATTTTAATCATCGATTTTGGCAGCCAAGTTACGCAATTAATTGCGAGACGCGTGCGCGAATTTCATGTTTTTTCTGAAATCAGAAATCCCGATATTACACTAGACGAAATCAAGAAAATCGCCCCTAAAGCCATTATTCTTTCTGGCGGACCATCTTCAGTTTATGAAAAAGATGCTCCAACTATCGATAAAAAAATCTTCGATTTAGGCCTGCCAATTCTAGGAATTTGCTATGGCCAACAATTAATCTGCCACTTGCTTGGCGGCAAGGTGGGAGAGGCCGCAGACCGTGAATTTGGCAAAGCTTCAATTGCGATGATTGAAACTTCGCCGCTATTTTTCAAAATCCCAAGCGCCTACAGCCAAGTGTGGATGAGCCACGGCGACAAGGTTGAAGAAATTCCCGTTGGATTTAATCCAATCGCAATCACTGCCAACGCACCTTTTGCGGCAATCTCTGATGAAGCACGCAAAATTTACGGCGTGCAATTTCACCCCGAAGTTGTGCATTCTCTTGATGGTCGGCAAATGCTCGAAAATTTTGTCATAACCATCGCCAAGTGCCAGCCTGATTGGGATATGGGCAATTTTAAAAACGAAGAAATCGCTAAAATTCGTCAAACTGTCGGTGATAAAAAAGTGATTTGTGGCCTATCGGGAGGCGTTGATTCTTCTGTTGTCGCGGCACTTATCAATGAGGCTATCGGCGCGCAATTAACTTGCATTTTTGTTGATCACGGCTTGCTACGCCTCAACGAAGCAGCAGAAGTGCAAGAAGTTTTTGCCAAAAATTTTAAGATTAATTTGATCTATGTTGATGCCAAAGAGCTTTTTCTCTCTAAGCTTGCTGGCGTTTCTGATCCAGAACAAAAACGCAAAATTATTGGCAACACTTTCATCGAAATTTTCGATCAAGAATCAGCCAAAATAAAAGATGCCGATTTTCTCGCGCAAGGCACTTTATACCCCGATGTGATTGAGTCGATGCATCCGAATAAAGGCACCAGCCAAACAATTAAATCGCATCACAATGTTGGTGGATTGCCAGAAAATATGAAGCTAAAACTTCTCGAGCCAGTTAGAACTTTGTTCAAAGATGAAGTTCGCGAACTTGGCAAAGAACTTGGCTTGCCTGATTCAGTAATTTATCGCCATCCTTTTCCGGGGCCGGGCCTTGCAATTCGCATCATCTCAGACATCACGCAAGAAAAAATAAACACGCTGCAACAAGCTGATGCAATCTATATTGATGAGATCAAAAAAGCCGGTCTTTACCGTGAAATTTGGCAAGCATTTTCGGTTTTATTACCCGTAAAAACCGTTGGTGTTATGGGTGATGGACGCACTTATGAAAATGTGCTAGCCTTACGGGCAGTTAATTCTATCGATGGCATGACTGCCGATGTTTATCGCTTTGAATCAGAATTTTTATGCAATGTTACAACCAGATTAATCAACGAGGTTCGTGGCATTAATCGCGTGGTCTATGATTACACATCAAAGCCACCCGGAACAATTGAGTGGGAGTAATTATGAAAAAAGCTTTCTCACTAATCGAACTTTCAATCGTACTTCTCATCATTGGAATATTGCTTGCAGGAATCACTCAAAGCTCGAGATTAATTAAACAATTCCGCCTTAAAACTGCACAAACTTTAACTAAAGGTTCGCCAGTTGCTTCGATCAAAGATTTAGGTTTGTGGTATGAAACTTCGATGGAAGACAGCTTCATTGCAGCTGAAACAGAAGATACTTTGCCCCTTAGCACTTGGTATGATATTAATCCGCAATCAACTGCAAAAAATAACGCCGCACAAGCAACCTCAGGCAACAAGCCAAAATATTATGAAAATATTTTTAATAACACCATTCCAGCAATTCGCTTTGATGGCGCTAACGATTTCATGACTTTTGATGGCACAATTTTGGTCGGCAGCGATTATACAATTTTTATTGTTGAACAAAGAAGAGATAATGATAATGAATCTTTTTTCTTTGGCGGAACTGATTCTACTTCAGCAGCCAATTTGCATATTGGCTATCGTGATACTGATACCATAACACAAGCTCATTTTGCTAGCGATCTAAATTATAATATTGCTGCATACAGCGCCCCAATACCAAGAATTCATAGCTTTATGTTTAGCGCTTCTGCTGGTAAAAAATATTGGATGAATGGCGGAACAACTCCTGAGGCATCTGACTCCTCACAAACTACTGCCTTAATTTCTTACGCTGGAGCAGCTCTTGGCGGATATAGATCAAATGGTAATTATTATAATGGCGATCTTGCCGAAATTATAGTTTTTACTCGCGCCTTAAAAATCGAAGAAAGACAAGCAATCGAAACTTATTTGGGCAAAAAATATAACATTGTGATCAGCTAAGTGATAAATTAAAATTTAAATGCCAAAAAAAACTATCTCGCTAAAAAAGGCTAAGCGCCTAAAAAAATCCTCACAAAAATGGCTTTTGCGCCAAGTTAATGACCCGTTTGTAAAAAAAGCTAAAGATGCCGGATACAGATCGCGCGCGGCTTTCAAGCTTGTTGAAATTGACGAAAAATATAAAATCCTCAAAAAAGGAAAAATCGTCGTTGATCTTGGTGCTGCACCGGGTGGGTGGAGCCAAGTCGCTGTGGCAAAGGTTGGGGCTGGCAATGTTGTGGCGATTGATTTGCTCGAAATGGATGCGATTCCGGGAGTAAGATTTATTCAACAAGATTTTTTAACTGAAGATGCGCCACAAAAAATTATCGAACTTCTGCAAGAACAAACTCGTCGCGATCGCTGCGATATCGTAATTTCTGATATGGCTGCCAACACTACAGGCGATGCCTCTCTCGACCATTTACGAATCATGACATTATTAGAAGATGCACTAGTTTTATCGGAGAAAATTTTAAAAGAGGGAGGCTGTTTTGTTGGCAAACTTTTTCAAGGTGGCAATTCTGATCAAATCGTAAAACTTCTGCGCCAAAATTTTGGTAAAGTTAATTATTTTAAACCAGATTCTTCGCGCAAAGATTCTTCTGAGGTTTATTTGGTGGCGCTAAATTTTAAAGATGCGAATAATCCTGTGATCTTGGTAGATAAAGAGCCCGCTCGTCGCTCGTCATAATTTTTACATAAGACCAATCTATTTTCTACCAAATAAAAAGGCGAGCACATGGCCCGCCTTTTTATAAATTATTATAAAATTTTCTTACGAAGATTTTTTATCGTCTTTAACTTCTTCATATTCTGCATCAACAACTTTTTCTTTTGTAGAATCAGTTGCGCCTTCAGATGAAGCACCACCACTAGCAGCACCTTTCATCATATCATCCATTGGATTTGCACCAGCACCAGCACCGGCACCAGCACCAGCACCAGCACCGCCAGCAGCATTCATTGCCTCACCAATTTTCATCATGGCTTCCATCAAACTTTCTGTCGCTGCTTTTAATTCAGCCGCAGTTGCATCGGTTTTTGCCACAACATCTTTGGTTTTTTGAATCTCTGCTTCAATCGAAGTTTTAACTTCTGCAGGAATTTTTTCAGCAAACTCTTTCAAGTTTTTTTCACCCTCATAAATCGCAGAATCAGCGTGATTCTTGGCTTCAACCATTTCTTTTTTGGCTTTATCTGCAGAAGCATTATCTTCAGCATCTTTAACCATTTTTTTGATCTCAGCTTCAGATAATCCACCAGAAGATTTGATGCTAATTTGTTGCTCTTTATTCGTCGATTTATCCTTCGCCGAAACACGAACTACGCCGTTTGCATCAATATCGAAAGAAACTTCAATTTGTGGCATGCCGCGTCTTGCTGGCGCGATTCCTTCCAAATTAAATTCTCCAAGCATTTTGTTGTGCACCGCAATATCGCGCTCGCCCTGAAAAACCTTGATTGTAACCGCAGTTTGGTTATCGGCCGCAGTAGAGAATGTTTGGCTTTTGTTAGTTGGAATCGTAGTATTGCGATCGATCAAGCGAGTAAACACGCCGCCTGCCGTTTCAATTCCCAAAGAAAGCGGAGTTACATCAAGCAACAACACATCTTTCACATCGCCTTGTAAAACCGCGCCCTGTATAGCTGCACCGATGGCAACAACTTCATCAGGATTCACGCCTTTATTCGGTTCTTTGCCAAAAAGTTTTTTTGCAGTTTCAACAACTTTCGGCATGCGCGTCATTCCACCAACCAAAATAACTTCGTCAATTTCTGAAGCTTTGAGTCCAGCATCTTGAAGAGCATTTTCGCATGGTTTAATTGTGCGCGTGATCAAATCATCAACAATTTGCTCAAGCTTAGCGCGGCTCAACTTAACATTAAGATGCTTAGGACCAGAGGCATCTGCAGTGATGTAAGGAAGATTAACTTCGGTTTCCATCAAAGTTGAAAGTTCAATTTTTGCCTTTTCAGCCGCTTCTTTCAAGCGTTGCAAAGCCATTGGATCTTTTTGCAAATCAACCGAGTTAGTTTTTTTGAATTCTTCATTGAGATATTCTAAAATGCGCATGTCAAAATCTTCACCACCAAGAAAAGTATCGCCATTGGTTGATTTAACTTCAAACACACCATCGCCGATTTCAAGAACCGACACATCGAAGGTTCCGCCGCCCAAATCATAAACTACAATTTTTTGCGCGTGTTTTTTATCCATACCATAAGCAAGTGCTGCTGCTGTAGGTTCATTGATGATACGAAGAACATCTAAACCAGCGATTTTTCCTGCATCTTTAGTTGCTTGGCGCTGTGAATCGTTAAAATAAGCTGGCACGGTGATCACTGCTTTTTCAACTTTTTCGCCCAAATAAGCTTCTGCGGTTTCTTTCATTTTCATTAAAGTAAAAGCAGAAATTTGGCTTGGAGAATATTTTTCGCCTTTTACTTCTACCCATGCGTCGCCATTGCTTGAAGGCACGATTTTGTAAGGTACAAGTTTGCGATCTTTTTCAGTTGTTGGGTCATCGTTGCGGCGACCGATTAGGCGCTTGATTCCCGAGATTGTGTTTTGAGGGTTTGTAACTGCTTGGCGTTTTGCAGATGCGCCGACAGTGCGTTCACCATTAGCTAAAAATGCTACGATTGAAGGAGTTGTGCGTGCGCCTTCTGAGTTTTCGATTACTTTTGCAACGCCACCTTCCATGATTGATACGCACGAGTTGGTGGTTCCTAAGTCGATTCCGATTACTTTATTGCTCATATTATTTATTTTTGGTTTTTATAGATTTTGCTGCGACACTTATAATTTAATAATTGACCTTGGCAATTACAAGGTTATTGGTGAATTTTCTTTTTTGGCGATTGCGTTTTTATTTTCTAAAACATCATGAACCCTTATATAATCTACGCCCATGGCCGCTAAATATTTTGAGATTATTAGGGTTTTTTGTGAGCGACTTTCTTTGTTATTGCTTAGGCCTTCGATTTTTAGAGCGTCGAGAAAACTTTTTTTAGAATGGCCAACATAGATTGGCAAACCAAGTTGACGAAAATCATTGATATGTTTTATAATTTTAAGCGATTGGTTGGCATCCTTAGAAAATCCTATGCCGGGATCAAAAATTAATTGTGATTTTTTGATGCCATTTTTTGCTAGATCGGCGATTTTTTCTACAGCCCATTGCAGAATTTCGCTAGTAACATTTAGTGATTTATTGATGATTATATCAGGATTGGCGGGCACGCAGAGGCTATGCATAAAAATTGTTTTGATGTTTTTTTGTGCAATAAATTCTACCATTTCAAGATCTTTTAAGCCACTCACATCATTGATGATTTTTACGCCCTGTTCATAAACCCTTTTGGCTGTAAGTGTGTGATAGGTATCGATGCTAATTTCAACCTGCTTAGAATTATCGCAATTAAATTTTTCTACTATCGCAACAATTTGTGGCACGATTTTTTCTAATCTTTGCAATTCTTCTTCAGAGCTGATGGCGGTAGCGTTGGGACGAGTTGATTCTGCACCAATATCCACCATAGCAACACCTTCGTTCAACATTTTTTGCAAATGCGAAATAGCCTGCGAATGCTTGACAAACTTGCCTCCATCAGAAAATGAATCGGGCGTAATATTTAGAATTCCAACAATTTTCGTTGTCATAAACTAGAGATTTATTCATATTCAAAGATTATAGACGAGTCAAGCGCGCACTATCTGCGCACCACTCTACCAGCGCTCACCGCAACTTTTTCTGCTAACTCTAACTGCACCAAAGCAATATTAACCAAGCGATGTGGCGCACCAATTGCAGCAATAATTTCTTCAATAGAAATCGCCATAAAGCCAATTTTTTGCAAAATTTCTTCGCGCACTTTTGCAATATCGCTCTCACTAGGAAATTTTATTTCTGGGCCTACAAAATCAACAGAATCAGGCTCTTCAAGCATTCCTGCCTCAGAAAATCTGGCGCGCAAAATTGGCATTTCGCGCAAAATTCGTGATGACCCTTGCGTAAATATTGCGCCATCTTCTAGCAACAAATTGCTGCCATGGCAACGCGGATCAGTAGGAAATCCTGGCACCACAAAAACTTCGCGCCCTTGCTCCAACGAAAAACGCGCCGTTGCCAAGCTTCCTGATTGCATGCTCGCCTCAACAACCAAAACGCCGTAAGACATACCAGAAATTATCCGATTGCGCTGAATAAAATTGCCCCCTTTTGGCGGACCATCAAAAACCTGCTCAGAAATTATTACGCCCTCTTGCCGAATTTGCTTATATAATTCAGCATTTTCAGCTGGATAAATATCATTGATTCCGCCCGCAATCACCGCCACTGTGCCAGTTTTTAATGCGCCACGATGTGCCGCCGCATCAATGCCCTTGGCCAATCCCGAAACTATCGTAATTTGATTTTGCCCCAAATCTTGCGCCACAGTTTTTGCAAAAGCGCAAGCATGAAATGTAGCATTGCGCGGCCCAACAATTGCCATCGAATCTTGATTGAGCAAATCTTTTCTGCCAAAAATAGTTAACACTGGCGCCGGATCATAAATCTCGCGAAGCAAGCGTGGGTAGCACTCATCAGAAAAAATAATCATCTCGGCGCCATATTTTTGCACCTTACTAAGCTCATCATCAACCATACTTTGAGTGCAAATTTTAAGCTTGCGAGCACCGGTTTCTTTAATAAATTCTGGCAATTTTTCTAGAGCTTTTGTGGGGGTTTGAAAAATTTCTAACAAACGAAAGAATGTTGACGGCCCAATGTTTTCGCTACGCGAAAGCCTGATCCAATTTAGTTTTTCTGCTTCGCTGAGATTTTTTGGGGTTGTGATTTGCATGGTTTTTTGTGTGTGTTTTGTAAATAAATAAAGAGAGTTAGTTTTTTGTAATTTTAGTAAGTTAAATGGAGGAGGGGCTCTGCTGCTCAGACACCGCGCCCATCTGATTTAAGCAAGCATAGCTTGCGATGGGCGCAGAACTCGCCTCAGAGCCCCTCCTCCATTTAACTTACTAAAATTACAAAAAACTAACTCTGATTTTTAAATTTAAAGCATTCCAAATTTAAAATCTTGTAAAATTTGCTGCAATTTATGCATTAGCATTTTTCAACTGATTGCAATCTGGCAAAAACAATCGCCATTAATCTATATTTTAAGTAAAAATAGGTAATCACCACCACCCCATCTCCCCCACAAACTCGGTGCAGTGATTTTTTGTAAAGGATGGGCTGGGCGAGGGGCTCTGAGGCGAGTTCTGCGTCCCATCGCAAGCTACGCTTGCTTAAATCAGATGGGTGCGGTGTCTGAGCAGCAGAGTCCCTCGCCCAGCCCATCCTTTACAAAAAATCACGGAATCTCAACTACGAATCTTATAACTAATCCTAAGCAACCAATAAACCACCCCACCCAACACCAAATTAATCGCCAAAACATAAACCACCCCAACCGTTAAATCCCCATCACTCTGCCCCGTCAAAGAATAACGAAAGCCATCAATCATATAAAAAAACGGATTAAAATGCGCAACATTCCGCCAAAATTCTGGCAAAGAATTTGTGGAATAAAAGGTGCCCGATAAGAAGGTAAGCGGCGTCACGATATAGCTAGTAATCGCCGACATATTATCAAAAGTATCAGAAACTATTCCGCATAAAACCCCAAGCATCGCCAAAAATGCACAAGAAAATAAGGCATAAAAAATCATCAAACCAAAACTAAAAACTGTGATTTTAACAAAAAATGAAATTGTGATAAACGCCACCAAGCCAACAGCCAAACCACGCAAAATCGCTCCAGCAGTAAAAGCAAAAAGCAGTTCAAACGCACCAAGCGGCGGCATTAAATAATCGATAAAATGCCCCATCACCTTGCCCATCACCATCGAAGATGAGCTGTTAGCGAAAGAATTTTGCATCGCCGCCATCATAATCAAACCAGCAGAAACAAAAACCGGAAAAGGCACCGCGCCCACCATCGGCACATGGCTGCCCATCGACAGACAAAATATCGCAAAAAATAACATTATATTTACGACTGGCGAAAATAAAGTTTGATGATAAACTTTTAAAAAACGCCAGACTTCTTTCTTGAGGAGGGTAAAGGCGCCGAACCAGTTAATAGCCATTTTTATATAATTAAGATGAACAATTTCGAGAATATTCTCAATGATTTTAACGCGCAATTCTTAGAGCTCAAGAGCGAGCAACAACTTGATGAAATTCGCGTAAAATTTCTTGGCAAAAAAGGCTTGGTAACCGAACTTTTCTCGCAGCTAAAAGATGTTTCTGTTGAAGAAAAAAAATCATTCGGAGCCACAATTAACAAGCTTCGCGATCAAATCACCAAACAAATCGATGCTAAAAAAGAATTTTTTGCCGATGAAGAATTAAACAAAAAATTATCGCAAGAAAAAATTGATGTTACCGAACCTTCACGCAAGAATCCACAAGGTTTTGCTCACCCAATTAGCAAAGTTATAAAAGAAATCCGTGAAATTTTCGCTGGTCTTGGTTTTGAATTTGCCGAAGGCCCAGAAATTGAAAATGATTTTAATAATTTTACCGCGCTAAACATGCCACAAAACCATCCGGCGCGTCAGATGCAGGATACTTTTTATTTGCAACGCGAAAAAAATTCTGCACCTGATGCAAATTCTGCCGAAACTTTGCTGCGCACTCACACCTCTACCGTGCAAATTCGCAAAATGCTTGAAAGCAAGCCGCCTTTACGCGTTGTAGCTTTAGGCCGTGTTTTTCGTCGTGATTCCGATCAAACTCACACGCCAATGTTTCACCAAATTGAAGGCTTCATGGTCGATGAAACCACTAATATGGCGCATCTCAAATGGGTTTTGGAAGAATTTCTCCGCCAATTTTTTGAAGTTAAAAATGTTGATTTGCGCTTTAGACCAAGTTTCTTCCCTTTCACCGAGCCATCTGCTGAGGTTGATATTGGTTACACAATAGATCAAGGCCGCATCAAGATTGGATCTTCCGATAAAGGTGAAACCAAATTCATGGAAATCCTTGGCTGCGGAATGATCCACCCCAATGTGCTAAAAAACTGCCAAATCGATGCCGAAAAATACCAAGGATTCGCCTTCGGAATAGGAGTAGAGCGCCTCGCCATGCTAAAATATGGCATCACAGATTTGCGAATGTTTTTTGATAATGACCTACGCTTCTTGCAGCATTATGGGTTTAAAGGGTCTGAATTTTAGCAATTATTTTGGCGCCCCTTTCCTTTATATAAATCACCTAGTGACAACTGCATTTACATTCATAACCCTTCTCTCTAAAGTTTTGCCATCAGGAGTAATTATTGTTGTCGATGGCCCCTCAGATTTTGCTGGCGCAAAATTAGGAACCACATCATTTTGATTATAACGCCCCCAAGCCGCGCTAGCATTATCCATCATGGCAAATTCTCCAGTTTTAATTGGCATCTTCGTAATCTTGCCTTCGACCAATAAATGCCCCACTATAGCATCAATTTTTTCTAAAATTTTATTAAATTGATGATCAGCCCCCGTATCTCTAGAAATAAAAACATGCTGCTCAAGCTTTAGATAAGGCTTTCCATTAATGATCTCAAGCAAAGCAAATTGTTTACTGGGGCTTTCGGTGCCAAAAGCACTTTCGGGATGATAAAAAACTTTCTGCTGCAAAAGAGTCTTATCCTCTTCGGTTAAAAAATGCACAAGCTGTTCAGCATCCATAACATAAGTTACCACCGAACCATCTGCTTCAATTCCAACTAAGGCAGAAGCGATGATTCTTTCATTGCCAACAACATCTCTTTGATTATAAAGCGATTGACTTCCCGTGGTTCTAAAACAATTAATTGGAGATATTGCCGCCGGAAAATTCCTTTCAGAAATACTATTAAATAGCGCGTTAGCAAAAGCTATACTTGGACAATATCTCAAAGCAGTCTCATAAGTATCATTTTTTGAAGTACTGTCATTATCCACACGAACTATGGAGCGCATTACATCTTCAAGTACCGAAGGCATAAATCCTCCGATATTTAAAGAAGGCATTCCATCCCCTATATGAGCATGAGTAATCTTTCCAGCGCCAACATCCTTGATTAACTTTAGCATCGCAGCAGCATCATTATCGGTTTTTGCCTCTTTTACTAAAATTTCATACAAAGATTTAGCATCGCACTTAATATTTGTTGGATCAAAAATCCCCAAAAAGCCCTGCTTTAAGAAAACTGAAGATGTATTTTTATCAAAGTAATTTTTTACTGCCGGAGAAATTTTAGGAAGATAAACAAACTTCGACGGAGGCATACCTTTTATTTTCGGATAAGCCTCTTCTAGCACCTGCGCTTTCCAATCCGCCTCATCTGCCGGATCTCTACCAGCTGCCCAATGAGAGCCTGGGGTGCTTCCATATTTTTGTGAAGAATAACGCACAGAATGCATTGCAACCGGGCTTTTTCCAAGAACTATAGATGTTTTTGTAAGAAAGGGCAAAGATGTAAAAAACTTACTCATATTTTATTCATTGATTAATATTTTCATCCAAACCATAAAAGTGCAATTCTTGAAAATCTAAGAAAGAAAAGCGCTTTGTCAACACCAAAATCATCTATTTTTGGCACCAAATAAACCATCTTGCATTTTAAACGCAGCAATATAAAATCTAGCCCCTATTTTAATTTAGATGTAATTCACTTATATGAAAAGAACTTGGCAGCCAAGCAAATTGGTAAGAAAAAGAAGACACGGCTTTAGACACAGAATGGCTACAGTCGGCGGAAGAAAAGTCCTTGCGCGTCGTCGCTTAAAAGGTCGCTCGGTTCTTTCAGCTTAATTCATTTTGCGCGCTTAATTTTGCTATTAATGCAGTTTTTAGCGCGCCAATGCTCGCCTCAACACTTTAAAAAAGTGAAAATCCTCAGAATAAAAAAATCCACCGAATTCCAAAATATTGGCAAGAAGGGCAAAAAGTTTCACGCTAAAACCCTACTCCTGATTACTCTCCCAACTCCAGAATTTTATCTGCAAGATAGGCTAAAAGGCAAAAATGCCGCAGATTTTATGCGTCTCGGATTCACCGTCAGCAAGGCCGTAGGCAATGCCGTTGCAAGAAATTTTGCCAAAAGAAGATTGCGCGAAGCATCTAAAATATTGCTGATCGAGCTCGGAAAAAACCACCAAGATTATATAATTATCGCACGAAGAGAAATCGCAACAGCAAGCTACGAAACCATTCTATCTGATTTGCGGTTCTGTTTGCGTAGAATTTAGCGGAGTAGTAGACGCCTCTTTTATGGAAGGCGCTCCCGATAGTATTCTGCTCACCATTCTTTTATTGCCCGCAGGCGTAAGAAGAGATGGGTCAGCCAAAAAAATCGTATCATCATCTCCAAACTTATTTTTTTCATCCTGCCTACCATGAAGAGTTAATCGATTGCGATTAAAGAGGAATTCACCAGTTTTTAGACCAATACTTTCAATTTGGCCAGTTTCTAACAATCTCTCAACTACGACATTAATTTTGTCTATCACCTCAATCATTTCGAGAGCTGTAGATCTATCAACAGAATCATCAATATGAATCGCGGCAGGCTTGCCATCAAATCTTACAAAAGGCTCTCCATTGCTCTTAAATTCTAAGATAGAAAATAAATCTTTTTTATTACCATAATCAGAATCGTTATCACTCGGGATATAAAAAACTTTTTGCCGCAAAAGATCAATCTCTTCTGCTGTTAAAAAATATAGAATTTTCTCAATATCAGCAACATAAGTTTTGACCACACCATCAGCATTAATTGCATATAAAGCTAGAGCAATACTTTGCGTGCTGTTTATGGAATCAACATGAGGATGCTGCGGATGAGTTGTGCGAAAACAAAATATTGGCCTCTCTTTTTGATTTGGATAGCCACATCCCATCGCGTAAAGAGAGGTAAAGGCAAAGCCAATATTAATTAATTCTTCTAATATTTTTTGTGCAGAATCCGCGGGCAAAGTAACACTATTATCTATGCCAACTTTTTTGAGAAAATCTGTATTTGCAGGTGATCCATCCTCAAATTCTTGGCGAGACTCTGGATTAAAATTAGTGCTTGCATCAATAACCCTCTTTCCAAAACTATCTGTTAAATGAAAATGAGTAACTGACCCCCTGGCAAATTGTTCAAATACTCGCTTCATTATAATTGAAGCACCATCACCTTTTTTAGCGCCCTCATTAATTGTTTGGATTAGAATTTTTGCATATTTTTTTATCTCCTCTTGATTAGTAACCAAAGAAACCGCACTGACAAAGTCAGATCTTAATGATGACTCCATCCGATCAACAAAAATCTCTTTTAATTTTGCTGGAATTACGGGTATTGTGGCAAATTTTGAAGGTGGTAATCTGATTAGATCTTGATCAAATACTGCTTTTCTTGGAAGATCCGAATAATGTGGTGTTGCCACTGTTATTGAACTACCGTGTCTAAAAAAACTTAGCAATGAACGCTGATTAAGCGCAGCAAAGGAAGGAGGCATAACTTATTATTTTTTAAACATTTCTAACATTCGCCAAGTTACAAAAAACCCGCCGACAATATTGATGCTGGCAATCACGATCGCCAAAAAACTTATCACCGAAATTAGCGAAAAGGCTTTGGTTGAACCAAGAGCGATAATTGCTCCAACAATAATCACGCCAGAAATTGCATTAGTAACAGCCATCAAAGGCGTGTGCAGTGCTGGGGTAACGCGCCATACCACAAAATATCCAACGAAACAGGTAAGAATAAAAATTGTTAGGCCAAAAATAAAAGGATCGACACCGCCGCCAAAAGCGCCGGTGGCAGTAATTTCAGATACTTTATTAATTAAAGCTTCAGTATCACGATTTAACTGATCTGAAAGTGCGATGATTTCTTGAATTTTGCTCATAAATTTAAATTATTTTTAACTAAATATTTTGAAAAACTTTGATGATATTTTTTTTGCTGTCAAATGTTTTATATGATTTTAGATTGCAAAAATCTCACTTATAACCTTTAAAATAAAGAATTTATTCCAAATTATCTATCATTTATTGACTTCCAAGCGATAAGTCTTTAAAATCAATCACCTTCCCCTCGAGTTTTTTATATTGGGACGTAGCCAAGCGGTAAGGCAACGGGTTTTGATCCCGTCATGCGTAGGTTCGAATCCTTCCGTCCCAACCATTTTGATTATATTTGCGAACATAAATCGCATTATA
The DNA here is from genome assembly GCA_945865905.1 of Rickettsia typhi. GTDB lineage: Bacteria > Pseudomonadota > Alphaproteobacteria > Rickettsiales > UBA1997 > CAMCFD01. The sequence goes on along the minus strand of CAMBFC010000011.1, from coordinate 26,169 downwards.
AATTGAATAACTAATTTTACTCCATTATTAATATAGATTAAATTTAATCGCTCAAATAATAATGGTATTTGTAGAAAAAATCAAAACCAAAATCAAAGGCTATTACAACAGCCTAAAAACAAGACTGGCGGCCTCTGAGGCTTATAAAATTATTTTGCCAGTTTTTTTGGCCTGCCTGCTTTTATTGATTTTTATTCCTTATTTATTCAACAATTCTGCGTTGCAATTTCAAATTGAACAAAGAGTTAGCGCTGCTTTAAAGGCAAATCTTGAAATTGACGGAAAAGTATCTGTGGCGCTATTGCCTTCTCCATCAATAACCATAAATGATGTAATCTTACAAAATTATGTTAATGATGACAAAAATTATAGCTTTTATGCCAAGCAAGTCACTATTAAATTATCATTTTTATCATCTTTGATAGGAGAATTTGCGGTTGATAATATTATTTTTTCGCAAGCAATTTTGCAAAATTATAGCATCGATAAGAAGCCCGAAACAATGTCTGATAAGATAACAGAAATCGTTTCCAAAAAAGCCACTAATCTAGCGCTTAAAAAGGGCAATAACAGCGGAATTAGCGGCAAATTATTTGTTGATTTATTCAAAATTGATAAACTTGATTTAGCTAATTTTAATTCGGCTAATTTGCCAAAAATATTTATTGAAAAATCGACTTGGGTTGCTTATGACAAATTTTCTAACAAGAGAGAGATTGATGCCATTAATGCTCAAGCTTCTTTCTCAAAAAAGAAAATTATCGCCGAAGGTTCATTTTTTAATCAAGAAATCATCAATGATTTTCGTTTGATCGCCAGATTCAGGCAAAAATATGATGAAAATTCTGAAAATAATAGTTCTGTCTTAGAGCTTACTTCTTCTTACGGAAACTTCAAAATTAGCGGTGTTTTTCCTGAAGAAAATATTGGATTTTTAAAAAGCAAATTTAAAGGCAAGCTTGAAGCAGAAATCTTTGATCTAAAAAATTTCTATAAAAGTTATGTAGCCCGCGACGGTCTTATCTATAACAAAATTAATCCTGCAAATAAATCAATTAAACTTAAGGCCAGTATCGTTAGCGAGGCGGAGCAAATATTAATTAACAATATTTTTATTAACTCCAATATTATCAACGGTCGTGGCGACATCGAAATTGATTTAACAACAAAATTACCTTTGATTGATATTAAGATGGGTCTTGAAAATGTTGATCTTGATGCAATTTGGTTAAGTGAAAAAGAAGTCGCAATTGCTGCCGAAGCCGCGACAAAAAAAGTCTCTAATGATAAAATGGCAACAGCAGAAAGCGCCGAAACCACAGCTGATGATGCAAACAACGCAGCAATGAAAATAAAAAAAGAAGAAAGCGATCTAACGCTAAATCTCGCCAAAGATCTTCGCGATTTTGATCTTACTGCAGAGCTTACAATTAGCCGAGTAAAATACCTCAACGAAGAAATAAAAAATGTTAATCTTTACGCTACAATTTCAAAAGAAGGTGAGATATTAATTTTGCCATTAACTCTAGAAGTTCCGGGCGGCGGAATGTTTCGCATGAGTGGCGCACTCGAAAATCATACTATCCCCAAATTTATCGGCAGCCTTGATGCGAGCGGGCCCAAGCTGGCTGATATTTTCAAATGGCTTCATATCGAATCACAAAATTTGATCTATGATAATCTCAAAAATTATAATCTTTACGCCGATATAATGCTGATTCCAAACTCAACATCTTTAAATAATGTCTATCTTAATATCAATAACGGCAAGAGTGAGGTGCTTGGAGAAGTGAGGATTCATTATACAACAAAAACTTCATCAATTTTTAGCAATTTTCATGTTAACAATTTAGTGATTGATGATTATTTTTTTACCTCTGGACAAAACATTTATTTATCGCCCGGATCACTGTTAAAGAAGCTTCTATGGCTAAATGATTTTAGTTCAAATAACCAACTTTCACTATCATTCGATGAGTTAGTTTATAAAAACTCAACCTTTGATAATCAATCAGTAAAAATGCGTTTTGGACAAGGCTACCTTGAAATCAGAGAGTTAAAATTAAATTCAGATAAAATTGATTTAGCCGCATCTTTAGCGGTTGATATTAGTGGCACAAACCCTAAACTTGATATAACAATTAGAGCAAAAAACTTTGATTATCAATCTTTGCAAAACACTCCCGATTCTAGTGAAGATAAATCGGTTTTGGTTGATGATAAATCTTCCGCAACTAACGATAGCAAGATAGTTTCAACACAAAATAATAAAATTTCTGCACTAGATCAATTCTACGCACTGCCATCTTTAGAGGGGTTCAAAGGAGATATTTCTATCAATTTAGACAATGCCAATTTTGATGATTTTTCTGTCGAAAATATAAAAATTTCTGGCAAATTAAAAGATGGAATTATTGATTTTGATAATTTCACTGCCGATATTTATGGTGGCAACTTAACTTATAAAGGAGTCGCCGGCATCAAGTTTGACAAGGCCTTAAGCGGCAATGTAGTTCTAACTGAAATAAAATTAAAACCATTATTATCTGATTTAATGGGAATAAAAAATATTAATGCTACTTCGAACATAACGGCCAGCATTGAATCTTTATCGAGCAACAGAACCGAGTTTTTCAAAAATTTAAACAGCTCTATAAAATTTAGCAATACAGGCGTAACCGTTGAAAATTATGGCTTGAACGATCTTGTAAAAAAAACGTTTAATCCAAAAAATTATGTCGAAGATCTTCGCGATCCAGAGAAAATTCTTTTTAATCCTAACGCCACAACCAATTTAAAGCAAGCTACCGGCACTGCAACAATCGAAAAAGGTCGCGACAATACATTTAAAATAGATTTTGAAACCGTGGCAGCTAACGGCATATTATCTGGCAAAATTGATTTTGTCAGAAATTCAATTGATAGTTCGGCAAATATTATTTTTTTAACCGGCAATCTCAAAAAACAAATTCCTTTAAATATCGCAACAAATCTCAAAGGTGATTTTAATAATATTAGTCAAAGCAGCAACCTCGATCAAGTAAAGCAATATTTGAAATTGCCCGATGCACCCCCAATTGAAGCTAGTGCCCCAGAGATTCCAGTCACTGTTGCATCCACCCCCGATCAAGCAAAAATGGCGGCGGCAATAGAGGCGGCAGCAACTGATAATAACTATTCACCGCCGAAACAACAACCTGAGGCTGCCAGCTCAATGTTGCAACAGCAATATGATCCAGCCAATTCAATGCCAAAAGACCCATCTTCACAAGCAATTTATATGCCCAACAAAAAATGAAAAACAAGATTTCGATCCGCGACATTCTCAACAAAAAAAATCACGAGAAAATCACCTGCCTCACCGCCTACACTTTTCCTATCGCAAAAATTCTTGATAGTTCTTGCGATATAATTTTGGTTGGAGATTCACTCGGAATGTGCATTTATGGCCACAAAGATACCGTTGATGTTAGTGTTGAAATGATGATAAATCACGGTCGCGCCGTAGTAAAAGCAACGCAGCAATCATTAATTGTTGTTGATGTTCCTTGCGGCTCGTTCGAAAAATCGGCGCTGCAAGCCTATCAAACTGCGCAAAAAATTATCGATGAAACTGGCTGCGACGCCGTTAAAATAGAAACCTCGCGTGAGGCGATTGCTGCAATCAAAATGATGGTTGATAATGATATTGCGGTTATGGCGCATGTTGGTTTATTGCCTCAACAAGTGCGTGAAATAGGTGGTTATAAATATCAAGGCCGCGATGAAAAATCTGCCCAAGAAATAATCGAGATAGCTAAACTTGCTGAAGCCGCAGGAGCTTTTGCCTGCGTTATCGAAGCTGTGCCCGCAAAACTTGCTGATCAAATTACTCAAGCATTAAAAATCCCCACAATTGGCATTGGGGCCTCTCTTGATTGCGATGGGCAAGTTTTGGTAATTGACGATGTGCTTGGATTAAATCAAGAATTTAAGCCAAAATTTGTTAAGAATTATGCTGATCTTGCAAGCGATGTTGGTCAAGCGGTTCAAGGGTTTGTTGATGATGTGAAAAGTGGAAAATTTCCTGCGAAAGAGAATTTGGTTTAGGTTTTTGTTCTCAGATAAAGATGAACTATAATTCTCGCCCTCGGTCGAAGAGCTCGTCTGGTGATACTCTGCTGCTCAGACACCGCGCTCATCTGATTTAAGCGAGCGTAGCTCGCGATAAGACGCAGAACTCGCCTCAGAGCATCACCAGACGAGCTCTTCGACCTTTCTTTAGTACAAAAAAACACCCCCCTCCTTAGTGCAATAAACTTTTTCTTTTTTCCCACTCCCTACCTCAATGTAATTATAACAAAAAACTGCTTTCTTCTAAATGGTTTTCTTCCAAAAAATTGCACAATAATCTGAAAGAGTAATACAAGCAAAATTCCCTCTAATTTTTTCCTAAAAAAATTAGAATTGAAAGAAGTGGGGATTGGGAGTTGGGTGGCGATGCTCTGAGGCGAGTTCTGCGCCCATCTCAAGCTACGCTTGCTTAAATCAGATGGGCGCGGTGTCTGAGCAGCAGAGCATCGCCACCCAACTCCCAATCCCCATTTCTTTCAACCACCCAAAGAAAAAGATTGAGTTTGTAACAAAAATAGCGAAAATAAAGGCATAACTAACTTTTTTTTAAAAAAATGACAGAGCAAAATTTTGATGTAATAATTATCGGTGGTGGCCCTGGAGGCTATGTAGCAGCTATTCGCGCCGCACAACTTGGTCTCAAAACCGCCTGCGTAGAAAAACGCAAAACCCTCGGTGGAACTTGCTTAAATGTTGGCTGCATCCCCTCAAAAGCGCTACTAGAAATCTCGCACAAATTTCACGATGCCTCCCATTCTTTCACCAAACTAGGAATCAGCATTTCTGCACCAAAAATTGATGTTGCAAAAATGCTCGCCAACAAAAATGAAATCATCGCCGGCCTTACTGGCGGAATCGCTGGACTCTTCAAAAAAAATAAAGTTACTTCAATTGAAGGCCAAGCAAAATTTCTTGATAAAAATACTGTAGAAGTTATCGGCACAGATGGCTCTAAACAAAAACTCACTGCCAAAAATTTTATTATCGCCACTGGCAGCGAAGTTACAAAATTGCCCGGAGTAGAAATTGATGAAAAAATAATTGTCTCATCTACCGGTGCGCTTGATTTAACAGCGGTTCCTAAAAAAATGATAGTGATTGGCGCTGGCGTTATTGGTTTAGAAATGGCTTCAGTTTGGGGCAGATTTGGCACTGAAATTGAAGTAGTTGAATATCTCGATAAAATCACGCCTGCCATGGATGCAGAGGTTTCACGCAATTTCCAAAGAATCCTAGAAAAACAAGGATTTAAATTTCGTTTATCAACAAAAGTTCTTGCGGTTAAAAAATCCGCAAACGGCGCCAGCGTTGAAGTTGAGCCCGCAAATGGCGGCACCAAAGAAACATTGCAAGCAGATGTTGTTCTTGTTGCAATCGGTCGCAAACCAAACAGCGATAATCTTGGGCTCGAAAATGTTGGAATCAAACCAAACGCTCGCGGCTTCATCGAAAACAACCATTTGCAAACCAGCACCAACAATATTTATGTTATTGGAGATGTTACCACCGGCCCAATGCTAGCCCACAAAGCTGAAGATGAAGGCATGGCCGTTGCAGAAATTATCGCAGGCCAAAAAGGTCATGTAAACTATGATGTGATTCCTAATGTGATTTACACTTACCCAGAAGTTGCCTCAGTCGGCAAAACAGAAGAAGAATTAAAAGCGGCTGGCATTGCTTATAAAGCAGGAAAATTCTCGATGATGGCAAACTCAAGAGCTCGCGCTACATTTGATGATCAGGGCTTTGTGAAGATTCTCGCTTGCGCCAAAACCGATCGCGTTCTTGGCGCGCACATCATTGCCCGTGAAGCAGGAAACACTATTCACGAAGTTGTAATGGCAATGGAATTTGGCGGTTCAGCAGAAGATATTGCCCGCACCTGCCACGCTCACCCCACCTACAACGAGGCGGTGAAAGAGGCGGCATTAGCGGTTGATAAAAGAGCGATTCACGCTTAGAAGCTGTAAACTACACCAGCTTTGATTACATCTAGCTTGATTTTATCTCTAAAGCCATTATCAATATATCTTACAGCAAAGCTCTGTCTGTCATAAGAAAGTTTTGCTGCCCAATTAGCAGTAAAATCATAACTTATCCCAACTCCATAAATAGGCGCTATTTTAGAAGAATGTAGCATGCGCTGAGCCTCATCCCAATTCTGTTGATAGCTATTTCTTGCCAATCCTACATTTACAAAAACATTAGTTTTTGACATTATTTCATAACCAAAATTTACTTTTACACCATAGCGATCTCTTAATCTTAATTGACTAGAAGCTGGCTCAAGACCTTCTGCAACAAAAAAATCCCTAGATTTAGAATTTAAATAATCATAAAAAAATTCAGGAGCAACATACATTCTGGACCGCCAAGCACATCAACCACCACAACCTTAAAGATTGACCCAACAGAAGCTACCACCACTAACACTCTAAACCCAACAACACCTACAACATCAACAACCACCACTAAAACTCCAACAATCATTACTTTAACTTCATCATCTGGCGCAACAACAACTTCAGCAACTGGATTCATTGCTAATGCGACCACTACCACTGAAACAACGGTAACTTCAAAAAGTGGCACTCTAACTTCTTCTACATCGTCATTGGTTGCACCAACAAATTCTTCTAGCGAAACCGAAAACAGTACCTTTTCTAGTACGCCGCAAGCGCTTACTAACAGCATTTTTAGCCCCACCGCGCCAAGAGAAATTACCACTACATCAAATACCACGCCAGCAAACGCAGCTGGTGGAACAGGTTTTCCTACAGTGCCAATTGCCGTTACAGCAACAGCAATAACATTACTTGCAATTGGAGCTATATATGTTCGCAACAAATGGATTCAAGCTAAAAATGGCATACAAAGATACCGCAATGCAGATCAAATAGAGGCAGCGGCAGATCACATAGAAATGTATTCCAATCCAATGCACGGCATAGGATTAAATGAGACAACAATTTCTCCAGAAGAAATCGCAGCAGCTGGAATTGGATACACTCCAAAAAATAGCTTCATTGCACTAATGATGAAAGCTGGCAAAATACCCCTTACGCAACATAATCTTGATATATGTAAAGCGGTATATAATCACAACATATATCCGGGAGGAAATAGCGCCTTCTCAGAATTTGAAAGGATTACTCCAGCAGCTCAAGTGACACAATGCTTGCAAGGTCTTAAGATTTTTTCAAATTCCGCTGTTTTTAGTCACTATCTCGATACATATAATGAAGATAAGCAAAAACAAGATGCTCAGCGAGAAGTCAGAATTAGAAGAATTAGCATTTTACATTCAGAAGAAGAGGCAAAAGCTATTAATTTAGAACTAAGAACGAGAGCAGATGAAAACGCTTATCTAGCTCCGACCCCTATAGATGATTCGCATATGTATGAGGTTCCTGTTTCGGCTTATGAGGTTCCTGTTCCAGCTTATGAGGTTCCAATTAGGGTCGAAGTTAGAAGTCCGAATAGACTTTTTGATAAAATGGAGCCACAACTTGAAAAAGTGAAGAATTCCAAAATTTCTGCTCAAGCAGAAGAAGTCGCCGCCACTAGATTAGGAACATTTTATGCCATACCAGGATTGCCAAACGAAACAAATGAAGAGGAGGACGAAGCTTCATACAGCATCGTAGAAAATCGATTAGGCTCAATTCAAGCCAAGGGAGCAAGCAGCAATAGCAATACAGCATCGGGTCAAATTGTCTATCAAGCATTAACAGAAATAGAGAAAGCCGCCGCCAGACATAGTGAAGATAGCGACACAGTTCCAGTTCCGGTCTATTCCGTTCCGATACGAAAAAAAACCCTTCTTGCTAAGACACCACAACAACCTTTTGATCCTTATGAATCAATCACAGATGAGCCAGCTTCAAACCCTAGGCCAAACCATCCAGATTCGCCACCACCACCATTACAACCTAAGAGACAACAAATAGGGGATCAATAAAATAGTAATAAGGAGGGGGGAAATGGCGCACTCGGCGGGATTTGAACCTACAACCTCCTGATCCGTAGTCAGGTGCTCTATCCAATTGAGCTACGAGTGCGTAAAATATAGGCAAAAGAACTTTGCCTATAAAAAAATGAACAAACTAACTAGCAGCTTTCGCTGATTTTTTAGCAATTTCTTTAACTTCTTGCTCTATCTTAGCAGGTTTTTTATTTCCCGCAATACCTAATTTTTCACGGACCAAGTTTTCTAGCTCATCCGCAACTTTTGGATTTTCTTTTAGATAGGCTTTAACATTTTCTTTGCCTTGGCCAATTTTAGCGCCTTTATAAGCATACCAAGAACCCGATTTTTCAATAACATTGTATTTTGAAGCAAGCTCAATAACTTCGCCAATGCGCGAAATGCCTTCACCATAGATGATTTCAAAATCTGCCGTTTTAAATGGCGGCGCAACTTTATTTTTTACTACTTTAACGCGAGTTTCGTTGCCAAGAACTTCTTCTTGATCCTTGATTGGCGAACCACGACGAATATCCAAACGCACCGAAGCATAAAATTTAAGTGAGTTTCCACCTGAGGTTGTTTCAGGAGAGCCAAACATCACGCCAATCTTCATACGAATTTGGTTGATAAAAATAATTGTCGAATTGCTTTTAGAAACTGTAGAAGTTAATTTGCGCAAAGCCTTGCTCATCAAGCGCGCCTGTAAGCCCATTTGGTTATCGCCCATGCCGCCTTCAAGTTCAACTAGCGGTACCAAAGCCGCCACTGAATCAATCACCACTAGATCAATTGCACCTGAGCGCACTAGAGTATCAACAATTTCAAGTGCCGCTTCACCATTATCTGGTTGCGAAATAATCAAGCTATCAAGATTGATGCCAAGATTGCGCGCATAAGATGGATCAAAAGCGTGCTCAGCATCAACAAAGGCGCAAGATAAGCCAGCTTTTTGCGCTTCAGCGATTGCATGCAAAGTTAGAGTGGTTTTGCCTGATGATTCTGGTCCGTAGATTTCTACGATTCTGCCGCGCGGATAACCGCCAACACCTAGAGCTGAATCAAGCGCTAATGATCCACTTGGGATAATTTCTACATCCATTACAGCTTTTTGGCCCAAGGTCATTACTGATCCTTTGCCAAATTGTTTATCGATTTGCGCTAACGCTGCTTCAAGGGCTTTTTTGCGGTCTGTCATGTGGTCTCCTTTTTGGTTTGTGTTTTATGCTTATTTGTGATTTTTAAAAAATCACAAGAAAATTTTTCGATTTCAATTTTACTAAAACTCAATCAATTAAATCAAGTCCTTCAAAAAAATAAATTTAATATTCTATTTTTTTAATAATTTCAACATGGTTTCACCAAGCAATGCCGGACTATCAGACATAACAATCCCCGCGCTTTTCATCGCAGCAATTTTATCCTCGGCGCCGCCTTTTCCACCAGAAACAATTGCCCCGGCGTGACCCATTCTGCGGCCTTCAGGAGCAGTTTTGCCAGCGATAAAGCCAACACATGGTTTAGAGCGACCTTTTTTAGCTTCTTCTTTTAAAAATTCTGCCGCATCTTCTTCGTCAGAACCGCCAATTTCGCCAATCATGATGATTGATTCAGTTTGTGGATCGGACAAAAATAAATCGAGGCAATCAATAAAAGTTGTGCCGTTAACTGGATCACCACCGATTCCGATACAAGTGCTTTGACCTAGGCCAGCCTTGGTTGTTTGATGCACCGCTTCATAAGTTAAAGTGCCTGAACGAGAAACAATCCCAACCGAACCAGATTTGTGAATATGTCCTGGCATGATACCAATTTTGCATTCACCAGGAGTGATGATTCCGGGGCAGTTTGGCCCGATCAAACGAGATTTAGAGCCTGCCAACGCTTTTTTTACCTTCACCATATCAAGAACAGGAATGCCTTCGGTAATGCAAACGATGAGTTCAATTTCTGCATCTATCGCTTCAAGAATCGCATCAGCAGCGAATGGAGGCGGCACATAAATAACTGAGGCATTGCAATCAGTGGCTTTGCGCGCATCATGAACTGTATCAAAAACAGGCAAGCCAAGATGCGTGGTTCCGCCCTTTCCGGGAGTAACTCCGCCGACCATTTTTGTTCCATAGGCAATTGCTTGCTCTGAATGGAAGGTACCTTGCGCCCCAGTAAATCCTTGGCAAATAACTTTGGTATTTTTATTAACTAATACTGACATTTTTCTTAAAAATTATTGTAAATATTTCTTATGTTTTTCAAACAATGATCAATCGCCAAATCAAGCCTAGATTATCGCCTCAGCATCTTGCACTGCTTTAACAATTTTTTGCGCTGCATCGCCAAGATCATTAGCTGCAATAACTGCAAGGCCTGATTTTGCAAGAATTTCTTTTCCAAGCTCAACATTGGTGCCCTCAAGACGAACCACTAAAGGTATTGATAGATTGACTTCTTTTGCCGCCTCGATGATTCCGTTAGCGATAATATCGCAACGCATGATGCCGCCAAAAATATTAACTAGAATTCCTTTAACATTTGGATCGGATAAAATAATTTTAAAAGCCTCGGTAACCTTCTCACGCGTAGCTCCGCCACCAACATCCAAAAAGTTTGCTGGGGATGATCCATAAAGTTGAATGATATCCATTGTGGCCATTGCAAGCCCTGCACCATTGACCATACAGCCAATTTTGCCATCCATTTTTACATAGTTTAAATCGAATTTTGAAGCTTGAATTTCAAGCGGCTCTTCTTCATCCAAATCTCGCAGCGAGCGAATTTCTTCGTGGCGGAAAAGTGCATTATCATCAAAATTTATTTTTGCATCAAGAGCAATAATATCGCCTTCAGCCGTTTCAACCAAAGGGTTCACCTCAAGTTGAGACATATCGCAATCAACAAAAGCGTTATAAAGTGAAAAAATTATTTTAACGAATTTTTTAAGCACATCGCCTTTTAAGCCTAGAGCGAAGCCAAGTTTGCGCGCATGAAATTGCTGGATTCCTGCGGCGATATCAACTTTTACTGAGATGATTTTTTCTGGATGTTTGGCCGCAACTTCTTCAATCTCAACGCCGCCTTCACTTGAAGCCATAAAAACAATTGCTTTGCTTTTGCGATCAACCACTGCAGAAAGATAATATTCATGCTTAATGCTTGATCCAGCTTCAACATATAAACGCTTTACCAGCCTGCCTTCAGGACCAGTTTGATGAGTGATTAATGTCATCCCCAAAATTTGCGAAGCCTTTTCTTTTACTTCTTCAATTGATTTTACAACTTTAACACCACCAGCTTTGCCGCGGCCGCCAGCGTGGATTTGCGCTTTTACTACAAAAATTTTATTGCCGTTATTTTGCAATTCTTGCGCTGCATCAACTGCTTCTTTAACGCTAAAGGCGGGATGACCTTCTGGTACAGCGACGCCGAATTTTTTTAGCAACTGCTTTGCTTGGTATTCGTGGATATTCATATTTTTGCTAATATCGATTGGAAAAAAAGAGGGCGTATTGTAGGTTTTAAGTTCGAGAAATCAAGTAGGTAGTTATAAAATACAATTTTTTACGAATGAAATGCCTAATTATCTGATTCTGCGCCCAAAAGAAAATGCTAAAAAAGCTGCAGAAATTTTATATTCTAAAGGCTGCAATGTTATTATTGAGCCGATTTTTTCTGTTGAAAGCATAACTTCCATTATTGCAGATAAAAGCCCGCAAGCCATTATAATCACTAGCTCAAACGCTTGCGATGCAGTTATAAATTCTGACCTAGCGCTTGATGTTAAAATTTTTGCCGTTGGCTTGCAAAGCGCAGAAAGACTGCTGACTTGCGGGTATAAAAATATTTTTCATCCAACAAAATCTTCGGCGGAAGATTTAAGAAATTTAATCATCAAAAATCTTGATCCAAAAAATGGTAAAATTTTATATTTTTGTGGCGATGTTATAACTCTCGATTTTAAATTAGAGCTAGAGCTGATTGGCTTTATGGTAGATAAAATTCTTGCTTATAAAATAAAATGGCACACTAATTTTTCTACTGATTTTTTGCAAAAAATCTCGCAACAAAAAATTGATTTTGTATTGATTTATTCGCAAAATAGCGTGAAAAAATTTCATGAATTGCTGAAAAACAACAATCTTCTTGAATATTTTAGCGATTCTAAGCTATTGTGTTTGAGTGATAAAATCGTTGCGACATCGAAGGAACTTGGTTTTGGGAATGTTGAATTTTGTGTTTTAAAAAATTGATCATTATAGCGAATCAAAAAAATATGTCAGAAACAATCAAGTTGGTGAAAAAAAAATCTAGCTTTCTTACAAAAATTATTATTATTTTTGCAATAATTTTTGCTGGCTATGTTGGCCTTCGATACTGGAAATTCAAAGCGATGCAGCGCCTCAACTCGCAAACAGAAACTAGCAAATTTAATAGTATTGAAAGTGAAATTTTTGATCTTTCGAGCGATGATAAAAATCATGATGACACCTTTGATGATAGCAAGCTTTCTGATATTACGCTAACCGAGCTCAAAGAAGGTGGAGCTGAATTTATCTATCAATTGCTGCTAAAAAACCAAGTACAAATTGGCGATCTAAAAACCGATATTCAGGGCCTAAAAACTGAATTTGCTAAATATAAATCACAAGAAAAAGCAGGGAAAATTATTTTTACTTATGTTGATTTGCGCCAAAGATTTTATGCTGGGCAAAATGTCTCTGAAACTTTAAAAAGTCTTGAAACCCTTGCGGTTCTTGATAAAAACCTTCAGGCCAAAATCACTTTACTAAAACCAAATTTAGAAAAATTCCACGGTTCAAAAATTTTGCTGCAAAATTTTACGGCACTAATTCCTGATTTAATTGCCGCCAAAACTAACGATCCTAGTAGCAGTTTAGTTAAAAAAATTCGCCATAATCTTTCTAAGTTAGTAGTAATTCGCAAATTAGATTCAAACACGCAAAGCGTTGATGGCATTATTCGTACCACTGAAGAATTTTTACAAAATGAGGATTTTATCAGCGCTCTAGATTCGTTCATTTTGCTAGATCAAAGCTATCAAGAAATTTCACTGGAATTTTTAGAAACATTAAAATCGGCAGCAGAAATACAAAAAATTGATCAAGAACTTTTGCTCTATTTGCGCGGCTCGATTTAAAAAATTAAACAAATATGTTTACAATTTTGTGGTTCTTATTCGTTGCTTTTACCGCCACCATTTCATTGGTTTGGGTGCTTGATCACAATGGCACCGTGCTTGTTACTTGGCTAGGATATGAGGCAAAAACCGATATACTTACCGCACTTTTAATTGCGATTGTTTTTGCTGCGATTGTTTTTATTTTCTCTTATATTTTGGCAAGAATTTTAGCGATGAAATTTCCTAGCCTCTTCAAATTACTTTTCAAAAAAAGTTATGTGAAGCGCCTTGAAACCACGATTCATAGGCATTGGCAAGGTATTGATCTTACTTCACAACTTTTGCTTTCTTTAGAAAGCGATGATACAAAAGCATCTTTTGCTTTGCAGAAAAAACTCTCTTCTTTGATTAAAAATCCACAATTAAATAATTTTTTCTTGGGCAAAATATATTATCAGGATAAAGATTATTCTAAGGCCGCCGAGTTTTTTGCTAAAATTCAAAATAGCAAATTTGCCAAAATTATGGAGCTTACTTGTCGCTTTGAAATCGCTCTAGAGAAACATGATAACTCTACTGCCATCGCCTATGCCAAACAAATTTTATCACTTAAAAAAGATAATTCGCGCATCATAAAATTGCTTTTCACTCTCTATAAAAAAGAAGGATTGTGGCAAGAAGCAAAAGCATTAATTGATAATAATAATGCTAAATATTTTAGCGATGAATTGCAAAAGCGAGATGAGGCTACAATCAACAGCGCCATAGCTTTGGGATATTATCGCAAAAGGCTTTTTGGCAAAGCAATTAGTCATGCAAAACTTGCTTTAAAATCAGATGAAAACTTTTTGCCTGCCACAGAAATTTTACTTAAATCATGGATCAAGCGCGGCTTTAGTTTTCGTGCAAAATACTTGATAAAAAAATCGTGGAAAGAAAATCCGCGCTTAATTTTTGCCACAATTTTTGATCTAATTAATCGCAAAACAAAGCCACAAAAAAGGCTCAAATCGATGAAAAAACTGGTTGCCTTAAACAATAAAACATATCTTGGTGATTTGGCTTTAGGACTTACCGCTCTAAGATGTGGAAGCTATAAAGAAGCTGAAGATTTTTTATATTCATCATTAGCAAAAGAAAAAACTTATCGCAGCTATAGAGCCCTTGGCATAGTTGAAAAGCTTTTAGGAAACAACGAAAAGGCTAATCAATTTTTAGAAAATGCCGCAATGTTTACGCGCGAAAATAATTATAAATGCTCTACTTGTGGGCATTTAAGTTCTGCTTGGGCGGCAAAATGTCAATCTTGCCAAACCAGCAATAGCTTGGAATGGGGCAATTAGAATACTAGAATCCGCCGGCTTCTTTATTATAAAATCTAGTTATCTTAGAAAACTATTTTGCAACAAATTATGTTGGATCTCCTTGAGCGACATAGATATTAATTAAAATTTTTTACTCTTAAAAATGATACAAAATCTTTCTCAAATAATCGAAAAATCTTTTGAAAATCGCGCTGAAATTAATTTTTCTACTAAAGGCGAAACATGCGATGCAGTCAATCAAACTCTAGCTTTGCTTGATTCTGGCGCTTTACGAATTTGTGAAAAAAAACCCGATGGCTGGCAAGTTAATCAATGGGTAAAAAAAGCAATTTTATTGTCATTTCGCTTGAACGATAACTATCTCAGCAAGCACACGGGATCAAGCGGTGACGCTATTTCATTTTTTGACAAAGTGCCCTTAAAATTTGCCAATTGGGGTGAAGCAGAATTTCGTCAAGCAGGCTTTCGCGTCTTACCGGGTGCGGTTGTGCGTCATTCTGCTTTTATCGCCAAAGGTGTAGTATTATTGCCATCATTTGTAAATGTTGGCGCTTATGTTGATGAGGGCTCGATGATTGATACTTGGGCCACCGTAGGCTCTTGCGCGCAAATCGGAAAAAACTGTCACATCTCTGGCGGCGCAGGAATCGGCGGGGTTTTAGAGCCTTTGCAAGCCAATCCAGTTATCATCGAGGATAATTGTTTTATCGGCGCGCGCAGCGAAATCGCCGAAGGTGTAATAGTTGAAACTGGCTCAGTAATTTCTATGGGCGTTTACATTGGCGCCTCGACAAAAATTATTGATCGCGAAACTGGTGAGATTTTCTATGGACGCGTTCCAGCTTACTCCGTTGTGGTTCCGGGCAATATTGCTTCAAGCAAAGGCGCGAAAGATATTTCACTTTATGCCGCAGTAATTGTAAAAAAAGTTGATGAAAAAACACGCAGCAAAACCTCGATTAACGAATTGTTGCGCGATTAACAAACCGTGAAGTGTAACCTTATAGTTTTGCAAAATATGGAATTGACTTGGTTAGCTAGCAGCGCCTAGGAAGAGCATCGAGTTAAAAAATATACTATTTTTAATTTAGCGCTACAAGTCAAGTATTTAGAATGATCACAATATAAAATTTACGATGTTTTTTGACGGAAAAATTCTCACTTCGTTACTTTTTATAGCCCTCTGTTTAGTAACTATTTTTGCCGTCAAAACCCGCACCAGCACGATCTCCTCACTAATAACCGCCCATCTAACTTTAATACTTTTTTTTAGCCTCACCATTACCAACTACAACTCTTTTAAAGAAATAGTTTTAACGCTGATCGCCTATTTAATGATGGTATTATTTTTAATTACTAAATACGACACGATTACAAAAACTGACAGCGAGCCCTTGCAAATCAAGCCCTCTTTCTATATTAAAATTTGCGCTGGATTTGTTTTTTTTATGGTTTTTTCTTCGATGCTTTATTTAACCAACAGTGCTTTTTATAGCATGAAAAATATTCGCAATAACCAAGAAGCCCAGATCCACCTTAATTCCATGCCATTATCATCTGAACCAAGTGAGCGAAAAAAAATCCGACTCAAGAAAAAACTCAGTGAAAATTTTTTACTAAAACGCTCTTCTGATGTAATTCTAATAATCATCGCTACAACCAGCATTATCATGCTTTTGCGGCGCAAAAAAAATATTGTCGAATCATGAATCTTTATCAAATTTTTCGCCCATTAGTTTTTAAATTAGATGCTGAAACTGCGCATAATTTAGCGATTAATTTTTTAAAATATTTTCCTAATTTAGCGACTAGTTGCGCAATAAATAAGCAATATAAAAACTTACAACAAAATTTGTGGGGCCTTGATTTTAAAAGCCCCATTGGCATGGCTGCTGGTTTTGATAAAAATGCTGAAGCGGTAAAAGCTTTGCAGCAATTTGGTTTTGGATTTGTTGAAGTTGGCACGGTTACGCCAAAAGCTCAAAGCGGAAATGATAAACCAAGACTTTTTCGCTTAGCAGAAGATAGAGCAATAATCAATCGTCTAGGCTTTAATAATAAGGGCGCAGAGGTGTTTGCAAAAAATATTGAAAACTTATTTTACGCCGATTCGCATTCTACTTGCAAAAGTTCTTGTGTAGAAAAAAACCACAAAACCACAGATGATTTTGGAACAAAAAACAAATCGTACAAAAATATTCTCGGAATAAATATTGGCAAAAATAAAGATACCGAAAACGCAATTAGTGATTATATTTTACTACTCGAAAAATTCTACGAAACCGCTTCTTATATAACTGTAAACATATCATCTCCTAACACAAAAAACCTACGCGATTTGCAAAAAGAAGATCAGCTTGATTTATTTTTATCCGCATTAATTAGCAAAAAAAATGAGCTAGAAAAACTGCACAATAAAAAAACTCCAATATGGCTTAAAGTCGCTCCAGATCTAACTATAGATGAGCAAAAAACTATCTCACAAATCGCCCTAAAAAATAAAATTGATGCATTAATAATCAGTAACACCACCATCAGCAGACCACAAAACCTAAAAAGCAAAAACGCCACCGAATCAGGCGGATTAAGCGGCAAACCCCTATTCGAAAAATCAAACGAGATACTAAAAAATTTCTATAAATTTACTGAAGGAAAGATTGCCTTAGTGGGAGTAGGCGGCATCACCAATGCTCAAGATGCTTATACTAAAATAAAATGCGGGGCATCATTAGTGCAAATCTATTCTGCCCTTATCTATCAAGGCTTTGGCTCAGTTGAAAAAATTACGAAAGAACTAAGCCATCTTGTAGAAAAAGATGGCTTAGAAAATATTTCGCAAGCAAGAGGAAGTATTAGCTAAGCCAACTTCTTCAACTGTTCTGCCAAATCAGTTTTTTCCCAAGAGAATCCACCATCAGCTTCAGGCAAGCGACCAAAGTGCCCGTAAGATGCTGTGCGCTTATAAATCGGCTTGTTTAATTGCAAATGCGTACGAATTCCGCGCGGCGAAAGATCAACCAGTTCGTTAATAATACGCACCAAATCTTCACCAGCAACACCAGTATGATGATTATTAACATAAAGCGCCAAAGGCTTAGAAACACCAATCGCGTAAGCAATTTGAATCGTGCAACGAGTAGCCAAGCCAGCCGCAACCACATTTTTTGCCAAATAGCGCGCCATATAAGCCGCAGAACGATCAACCTTAGTTGGATCTTTTCCTGAAAACGCACCACCACCATGAGGAGCCGCACCGCCGTAAGTATCAACAATGATTTTGCGCCCAGTCAAACCAGCATCGCCATCAGGCCCACCAATCACAAATTTGCCCGTTGGATTAACGAGAAAATTTTCATCCTTACACATCCAACCTTTTGGCAAAGTGGCCTCAACATAAGGCCTGATTGCATCACGCACTTGTTTTTGCGTAACACCTTCAGGATGTTGAATTGAAACCAAAACAGTTTCTGCGCCAACTGGCACGCCGTCAACATAGCGCAAAGTCACTTGGCTTTTTGCATCTGGCCCAAGCTGCTGTAGTTTTCCTGAACGCACCGCATCCATAATATTATGCAGCACACGATGTGAATAATAAATTGCCGCCGGCATTAAAACATCGGTTTCTTTGCAAGCATAGCCAAACATTATTCCTTGATCTCCAGCGCCCTCATCCTTAGAGCCAGAGGCATCTACGCCAACTGCAATATCGGCAGATTGCGCGTGCAACAAGTTAGTAATTTCAACATTTTTCCAATGAAAGCCATCTTGTTCATAGCCAATTTCTTTGATGGTTCCACGAATTAAATGCTCAATTTCTTCTTTAGAAATTAATGGTGCGCGAATTTCGCCACCAATAACCACGCGGTTTGTTGTGGCAAAAGTTTCAATCGCCAAACGCGAATAGGGATCTTTTTTTAAATAAGCATCAACTAAAGTATCAGAAATTTGATCGCAGATTTTATCTGGATGGCCTTCGGATACCGACTCTGAGGTAAATAAATAGTTTTTTGGCATAAAATAATTATATTTTATATTTTGGAAGGCTTTCCGAAAGATAAATTGTTTTCTACAAAACAAAAAACACCGCGTAACGATTAGAACTCTTTAATATAGCCAATTCTAATCGTTGAAAAATTTGCTCCAACCGTATCTAGTTTTTTTAGATAACGCTGAAATGTTAGTCTAAAAGCATCTTTTGATGATTCAAATGGCGCAACTTGAAAACCAATTCCTGCAAATGGAATCGTTTGATCAGTTTGTTTTTTAGTATAATTTCCATTGCTTTCAAAAATACTAATTTTGCTCGACATCTTAGATATTCCTACCTCTCCAAACAATTCAACAATGCTATCTTCAACCACTGGTGCAAAAAATAATGCTGAAAAATTATAATAATTTATCGCCAAATTAGCTTTTTTTGATAATGTATGCCCCTCCAAAGAAGGACTAGATAAATCGGTTTTCGACCAATTAGCATTAAATCCCAAATATTTATGAACGCGACCATGAAAACCAAGCGCAATATTATCAAAATTTTTGATCTGACTAAAAATAGAATCGGTGGCAAAATGTTTGCTGCTTGAATTGCCATAAAATCTTGGCGCGCTATATTCGGCGGTTAAAAATGATTCAAGAAAAAAACTATCGCGCACAGCAGCAAAACTAGCGCTAGGGGCAAAAAATAATAATGTCGCAAGACTTGCCAAGGCAAAGGTGCGAAGATTTTTCATGATGAATTATGACGGATATTTTTAGGTGGGGGCTCCCAAGGACAAACTATGAATAAAAGATGCTATTTAATTAATAAATTTAATCAACAATTTGTTTTAGAGCATTTTTTATGCGCTTTATTGATTCATCTTGCCCCAAAACATCAATTACATCAAAAATTCCTCCACCAGAAGATGGTGAAAAAGTTAAAACTAGACGCAAAATTGGGCCAAAATCTTTAATTTTTAAATTTTGTTCAGCAGCAAAATTATTTAAAGCGTTTTTAATTTCATCGTGATTACAATTTTGTAGCATTTCTAATTTTGGCAATAATTTTTCTAGGATTAATTTTTTATCACGAATGGTTGATTTTGCCTCACCAAAATCAGGAGATGATTTATCTAGGTAAGGCTCAATGCGTGCTGATAGCTCATCCAGAGCCTTTACTTCGCCTTGAGCACTTCCATAAGATAATGCTCGCGATACCCCAACTCGCAAAAACTTTATTGCTTTTTTTATTCTGTTTTTTAATTCTTCTGATGAATTTTCAATTGCAGTTATCCAAGCGCCATCTTTTGTTTTGAACAACAAATCAAATAATTCATCGTCAGTTTTTTTCTCAAGATAATGTTTATTCACATGATCCAACTTAACAAAATCAAAGCGCGCCGGTGATTTTCCAACCTTCTCTAAATTAAACCACTCTGCAGCTTGTGCATCAGAAATAATTTCTGCATCGCCGTGAGACCAACCAAGACGCAGCAAATAATTGCGCATCGACTCAGGCAAATAGCCCATCTGCTGATATTCGATCACCGAAGTTGCGCCGTGGCGTTTTGACATTTTTGCACCATCAGCTCCGTGAATTAGCGGAATATGCGCAAATTGCGGAACCGCCCAGCCCATGGCCTCATAAATGATTTTTTGGCGAAAAGCATTGGTAAAATGATCATCGCCACGAATAACATGGGTGATTGCCATATCGTGATCGTCAACCACCACAGCCAGCATGTAAGTAGGCGTGCCATCGCCGCGCAACATTACCAAATCGTCAATTTCTTTGCAACTAACACGCACTTCGCCTTGCACTAAATCTTTTATTACAACCTCGCCTTCAAGCGGCGCTTTGATGCGAATTACGGGCTTCACCACGCTAGTTTGCGATTGCGATTTATTGCGCCACGAACTTTTAAAACGAAATACTTCGCCTTTTTTCTCAGAAGCAGCACGCATTTCTTCTAATTCTTCAGCACTGGTATAGCATAAATAAGCTTTGCCCGCCGCCAATAAATCTTTTGCCACCTGCGCATGCCTCGCTAAATTTTTTGATTGCAAAACATAATCACCATCATGCTTCAAACCAAGCCAATCAAGGCCTTGTAGGATCGCATCAATCGCCGCTTCGCTCGATCTTTTTTCATCAGTATCTTCAATTCGCAACAAAAATTTTCCACCATTTGCCTTTGAAAAAAGATAATTGAACAAAGCAGTGCGCGCTCCACCAATATGAAGATATCCGGTTGGCGATGGAGCAAAACGAGTTACAACTGAATTATTCATAATTTTATTTTCTTTATCTTGACAAATATGCAAAAATTGCGAGAAATTATACCTTAACGCATTCATTTACAAAATCAAACTAACAAATGGCCGGCACTTCTACCAATACCGATATCAGCGCCAGACTTTTAGATAAAAAAGTCATCTCTCAAGATCAGCTAACCATTGCTTTAAAAGAGCAAATGCGGCTTAAAAACTCTAAAACCGTTTCGGCGATTTTGGTTGAAATGGGTTTTATTTCTGAAAGTATTTTGGGCGAGATTCTCAACGAATCCACTGGCATCAAAAAGTTCGATATCAAAGCCTCTATTATTGATGCGCGCTTGGTAAAAAAAGTTCCGAAAGAGTTTGCTATTCACAATAAACTCATTCCCGTTTCATATTCTAAAGATACCGTCACGATTGCGATGGCTGATATTTTTGATATTATTGCGATTGATCAAGTGCGGCGCTGCTTTCCCAATAATTTTCGTATTGATCCAGTTTATGTTCCTGAAGTCGATATTTTACATGCGATCGATCAATATTACGGCTATGAAATGTCGATTGAGGGGATTCTCAAAGAGATCGAAGGGATTGATGTAAATAAAATTAACGATGAATCTCAGTTGCGCGGCGATTATAAAAGCCCGATGGTGCGTTTGGTTGATTCAATTTTTAACGATGCGGTTCACAATGGCGCATCCGATATTCACTTTGAACCAGAAAACATGTTCTTGCGCGTGCGCTACCGCATTGATGGCAAGATGGTACAGATTCGCTCAATTCACAAAGATCACTGGTCAGCAATTTCGGTGCGCATAAAAATCATGTCGGGCATGAACATAGCCGAAAGCCGAAAGCCGCAAGATGGACATATTAACTCCGAAATTCTTGGCCGAAAAATTGATTTTCGTGTTTCAACGCAACCAACAATAAATGGCGAAAATATCGTCATGCGGATTTTGGATGAAAAACAGTCGATTCTTTCACTTGATAAACTTGGATTTACTGAGCATAGCATCAATTTAATGCATAAAATGGTGAAACGACCTGAGGGCGTAATAATCCTCACGGGGCCTACAGGAAGCGGCAAAACCACTACTCTTTACACACTGTTAACCTATATTAACTCGATCGACAAAAACATCATGACACTCGAAGATCCGGTCGAGTATCACATTCCAATGATCCGTCAATCGAATGTCAAAAGCGATATTGGACTTGATTTTGCTGCCGGCGTTAAAGCCTTGTTACGACAAGATCCCGATGTGATTCTTATTGGTGAAATTCGCGATAAAGACACTGCAATTGCCGCTATTCAGGCCGCAATGACGGGTCACCAAGTTTATAGTTCGCTACACACCAACGATGCGCTTGGCGCCATCCCGCGCTTGATGAATATTGGTGTGCCCAATTATTTAATGGCCGGCTCACTTATTTGCATCGTCGCACAAAGATTGGCACGAAAACTTTGCACTGAATGCAAAACCGAACATGCTCTCGACGCCTCAGAAAAAAGGCTTCTTGGCTCCAAATATACTCACATTGAAAAAATATTTAAATCTACTGGCTGCGAAAAATGCGGTCAAACTGGCTATAAAGGGCGAGTAGTTATTGCTGAAGTTCTGACCTTTGATCGCGAATTAGACGAAATGGTCGCCGCTTCAAAAAGTCGAAAAGAATTATTGCAATATTTGCTCAGCAAAAATTTTATACCAATGGTTGAAGACGGGCTACAGAAGGTCATCGCCGGCATTACCGATTTAAAAGAATTAATCCGCGTTGTTGATTTAACTGATCGCATGAATTAAAATTATAGAATTAGTTTATATTTCATTCGGAATAAAATTTACAAAAAAATATGAATCGACTCTCAAAAACAAGCAAGCCCTTAGAATCTCATTTATTTAATCTAAGCAAAGCTACAAAAGAAAACTCTTACAACGCCATCACCAACGATATTGAGATTACTGTTTGGCCAGAATTTATCGATAGCCAGATTAGTTCTCTTGGCAGTATATTTATATGGTCTTATCATGTGCGTATCGATAATCGCGGCACCGAAAGCGTAAAGCTTCTAAATCGACACTGGCGCATCATCGATGAGCAAGGCACATTGCAAAAAATTGAAGGCCCCGGCGTTGTTGGCGAACAACCTCAAATTACTGCCAGCGAATCCTTTCAATATAGCAGCGGCGTGCATTTGCGTTATCCTTCAGGAATAATGTCAGGTCATTATCAGCTAGAAAAAACTAACGGCGAACTCTTTGATGCCAAGATCCCAGCTTTTTCACTTGATGTTCCTACAATTAAAGGCGTTATCAATTAAAACTCATAATTGATGAAAATTCTTGCCTTCGACACCAGCAATGGCTCACTTTCTATTGCACTTCTTGAGGATCAAAAAATTCTGCAACTAGTTAGCATTCAAGAAAATGGCAAGCAGGCTGAAACCCTTGTTATCTTGCTTGAGGATGTTTTGCGCAATAATAAAATTTGGTATAATGATCTAGATTTAATCGCTACCACCAAAGGCCCCGGAAGTTTCACTGGGGTTAGAATAGGCCTATCCTGCGCTCGCGCACTCAAACTAGCAACTAATTTACCATTAATTTTAGTAGATTCATTAAACGCAATCGCCCACAAACATCGCGATCACAACGGCCCAATCCTTGCTGCCATTGATGCAAAGATGGATGAATTTTTTGTAGCAGAATTTTTTTCTGAGAATGGAAAACTACGCAGACTTACAGAATCAAGACTAGTCGCCAAAGATGAATTCACCAAAATATCCCAACAACATAATTTTATTTGCGGCAACACAACAAATCCAGAAGACGGCCCAAGTGCTGATTTTATTGGCCTCATAGCCCACGAAGAATTCGCAAACAACAAAAACCCCAGCGATTTAGACCCGTCTTATCTACGCCTACCAAAAATCAGTGAAAGAAAAAAATAACAGAAAAAGAAAATAAACCGCATTCTGCATTAAATTGCAGAACCAGCGTTGCGAAAGCACGCATCCCCTTGGGGATTTAGGGGAGATAAACCTCCAATCCAATCTCTATATATGATCTGCGATCATATATAGAGATTGGAGGCCGGGGTCGGAATCGAACCGACGGATAAAAGCTTTGCAGGCTCTTGCATTACCACTTTGCTACCCAGCCATGTATGAATGAAGAGCAAATATAATCATCTAAATCAATATTACAAGTTTTGGCTTCATTTTAAAATTTAACAGGCTAATAATGATGGATTAGATTGCGTCTTTACAAGACTGCTCAAAATTTGTAACACGCGCAAGCCATGATTGCCATGGCCCCATTAATTTATTTCTGCACAATGCCTTTAGATCTCTATTCTCAAAGCTTTAAAAACGTCCCAACCAACCCAATCACAAAAGAGCTTTTACAAAAATATCAGGTCTTAATTAAAAAAATTAAAGCCAAAGAATTGGCTATGATTGATATTATTTTTAACGAAAATGATCTACAGGCTTTCGAAAAATTAGCACAAAAAATCTCTAAATACAAAAAAGTATTAGTGCTTGGAGTTGGAGGATCTAGTCTTGGTGGCAAAACACTTACTTCACTAAAATTTCAAAATAAATTACAGTTTTTAGAATCAATTGATCCCGAAACAGTTAGCAACGCTTTGGCAGAAATCGATTTTCAAAATACATTTTTTCTAGTAATCAGCAAATCTGGCGAAACTATCGAAACTATCTGCCAAACCTTGATTTTGCTCGATAGATTGCAACAAGAAAAAATTCCTCATTTAGCGCAACAATTTTTATTTATCACTGAATCAAATCAAAATTCCATCGCAAAAATTGCCCAAGAAATTGGCGCCGAAATTTTCCCTCATCCACAAAATATTGGTGGGCGCTATTCATGCTTTTCGGTTGTAGGGCTTTTGCCTGCATTGCTTTGTGGCACTAATGCTACAAAAATTCGTCTTGGCGCGCAAAAAATTCTCGCCCATTTTTTAGAAAATGAAAATAACGAAATTTTAAAATCCTGCGAAATCCAGCTAGACCTTTACCGTCAAGGCTTCAACAGCAATGTTGTCATGCCCTACATCGATAGTTTAAAAAACTTTACCGATTGGTATCGCCAACTTTGGGCCGAATCTCTTGGCAAGCATCATTTTGGTGCCACGCCAATAAATTCAATGGGAACAGTTGATCAACATAGTCAATTGCAGCTTTATCTTGATGGTCCAAAAAATAAATTTTTCACTTTTTTTACACAAAAAAATCATCCTCACAATTTTGATATCAAAGATCAAAAAAACTGCCTAACGCTTTTTGGTGGCAAAAAATTAACTGATATTGTTGAGATTGAGCAATCTACAACAATCGAGGTTCTAAAACAACAAAAACTGCCAATTCGTATTTTTTCTATCAATCAATTAGATGAAGAAGTTTTGGGAGCCCTAATGATGCAAATGTTTTTAGAGGTTATTTTAATCGCTGAATATAAAGGTATAAATCCATTTGATCAGCCAGCCGTTGAGCTGCGCAAAGAATTGGCAAAAAAAATTCTGCAAAAATAGCATAGCCTTAAGTTTGTTGAAAATAAAAATTTCTATATAAAATAAATTTATGAAGATAAAAATCAGATTAAATCAAATATTGTTTTTTCTAATTTTTATTTCAATTTTTGCTTTATCACTCGCTTATATTAGCCAATATTTTTTTGGCCTCCTTCCTTGCAAACTCTGCCTCTATGAGCGCAAACCCTTTATTGCCATCATTGCAATTTGTTTATTAATTTTAGTATTTTTTAAAACTAAAAAAGCTAAAAAATTGGCAGTTTGTCTCTCACTATTTTTTTTACTAATCAACGCCTCA
This sequence comes from Rickettsia typhi, assembly GCA_945865905.1. GTDB lineage: Bacteria > Pseudomonadota > Alphaproteobacteria > Rickettsiales > UBA1997 > CAMCFD01. The sequence goes on along the minus strand of CAMBFC010000011.1, from coordinate 517 downwards.
ATTGCAATTTATCATGTTGGAGTTGAGCAAAAAATCTTCAAACTTTCTGAAAGCTGCAATTCAACAATTGAAAATTACACCTCGATGGAAGAATTAAAAAAACTTCTGGCCCATGCTCCTCTAGCGCGCTGCGATGATCCACAATTTTTCTTTTTAGGCCTTTCAATGGCAGCGTGGAATATTTTTTATTGCTTAGCAATATTTTTCATTACTATATTTTTATACCGCAACACTAAAAAATAACTTAAGGCCACCTCTAATAATTAAAAAACCAAACCATAAAATAAAAACTCCAAACCTCAAAGCTATTTCTCATAAAATTTTTAAACCAACAACATCCACAAACCACCAGCGCACAAAAAATAATCTATTTCTTGTATTTTACAACACAAACCAATACTATAAACCCATACCACCACCGCTTCCACAGCATTTTACAACAAAATAAAATACATCAAATGAGTCAACTAGGATTTTTCGATTTCTCTGACAGAATTACAAAACTCACAACAATGGG
>CAMBFC010000010.1 GCA_945865905.1 Rickettsia typhi | reverse complement strand
TTTTGAGCTGGATATGCGCAGAATATGGCTTCAAATGGTTAGAAATTGTGGAGATTGTGGAAAATAAAAGTGGTTTTTGTTTTTTAGTGGGTGGTTTTTGTTAATTTTTTTGGAATTTTTTTATGGATAAGGTTTTGCAACAGTCTCAGTATATATTCTTTAGCACAGCGACAACCTCGGTGTCTCTGGAATAACATCTATAATCTCCAAATCTTCGGTCACTGTTGTTGTGGATATGCCTGGATAGTTATTTGATAAAATACAGCTCCTTTTACAATCTTTTATTATATTTAGCATTTTTATTTTTATGATGCATAAAGAAATTAATCCCTCACCTCAACCATCGTCGTCCACCCACCCGCTTATAAAAACAGGCTGATTATATTTATTCATTTTAGCGCCTAATGTTGTATTAAAAGAATCTGGGCAACAACCAATAAGATTGCCGTTAACATTTAAACCATTTACCGCGCCACCATGTTTATATGAAGGCCCTTCAAGACCACCAGTATCAATAGGGCACGAATTCCAACCAGCTTGCCAATCATTTCTTTGTAAAAGAATGCCATCATTGCAAGTATCGCTCATAATGAAACCACCATTCCAATTGCCACAATAATCGCAAGAAGAGATATAAACGCTTTGTCCGTGAGCAAGAGTAAATGTACTCATCCAATAATCAATACCGTCACCACAGCCGCTAAGATTAGTACTGGCTCCTCTTGCAGGAACATCACAGCCATACTTACAGCCAGAATCATCAGGAACAGACCAGGTTCCATCAGCTTTGCAATCAGTGTGTGGCAAAGTTGCGCCACTTGCCAATGATGTATAAACCCAAGTACCAGCTGAATTTGTAGTATTATTGAGACAAGTTCCTATAATCTGACCACTTCCTGCTTTAAACCTATCATCCCCAGCTACTCGAATAGTAGCGGGTATTCTGCCTCGCAAACCAATCATACCAGGATAAAATCCACAAGATTTTTCTTCGCAATCTTTGGTGCCATTAGCAAAATCTAAATAAACCCTATCAATATATTTATTGGCATCTGCAAACAAACATTGTTTTCGTGGAGCAGGATCTTGGTTTCTATTTGAATACCAGTAGTTCTGATTTAGACACACTCCAGCAACAGTTGCTTCACTGCCCGCAACAAGAGAATTTGGATATCCCGGATCAGCATTTTTATTATATTTAGCATATCCAATTTGCCCATCATTTGCTGAACACATAGCTTCTGGATTCGACCATTTGCCATTATTGTTGCAAAAACGACGCAACAAGTAATAGCGATTAGTTTTTGAAGGACCTGCAAATTGTGCAGCATTGAATAATGTTTCCAATCCTTCCCAATTTGTTGCATAGGCATATTGTCCTAATTCTGTTGAGGGCCAACTAACTTGCTTGGTATAGTTTGCAGCTGCTCCTGCTGATCTAAACGGATGAGTAGTGATACCAACGCCAATACGCGGATCAAGATTTACTCCACTGACTGGATCGACCCCCGGACATCTATTTATACATCCATTTGACACCGCACCCCACACACTGGTAGATGAAGTGCCAGCAAGATTACACAACCTTTTTGGATCTTGTGCCGCTCTGGTTAAATCATTGGCAACACTTGCTGCTAAAGGTGCGCCTCTAGAATCGGTTATTGGTGGATATGGATTTGTTACGTAACCTGCAACACATCCAGTAAATGCTCCTGCAAAAGTAACTCCACTATTGGGCTCAATATAATCTTCAATTTTAAGTGAATGTAGTTTGTCGTTAAAATTTACGGAAACAAAACAACTATTACCGCTAGTAAATACTACTGATCGTCCAGTATAATTTACCTCCTCATATAAGGTGGCTTTAATGCCTTTAGTAAGCGTGATAGCGCTTGACTGAGAAGAACGAGAAGCATCAGCATACTCACCGACAAGGTAATCATGACTCCAGCCAGGATTACCACAATGCTCATATACAGTAACTTTTTTATTAATAACATTCCATTCTTGGCTAGCAGCATTCCATTCTTGAGTAACAAGATTCCATTTAGCAAAACCATTATTTAAACTAGAAGCTTCATCATCAGATGTAATTGCGTTACAAGATGTAGTGCACGGATTCTTCACGGGCTTCCAGTTTCCGAGATAGTCACATTCGCGAGTTGGCGGTGTTCCAGCTTGAAAAAAGCCGAGGGCAGAGTTACATTGACCTATGGACACTGATTCTGGTTGGGTACGAACTGTGCTGCGCGAAGCATAAGTTTTAGGGAAAGATGCGCCGCCATTAGCATACCATTTTGCCCAAGAATTTGTATCAGCAGAAGAAGTTGGATTTGCAAGATTGGTTGCCGCACAATAAATTCTGACGCAAGCATTAACTGGTGACAAACTCCAAGTTCCGAGTTGATTACATTGACGCGAAGGCAAAGTTCCTCCAGAATATGAAGTTATGAGTGTAGAGATTGAGTTAGTAATAGCAGAGCTTCCTATTGGTTTAAAACCTGGAATACAGGCTTGAGCGCTTCTGGTTTCAAGAAAATCATTAGTTTTGGTATATTTTTGCCATATCGCAAAACCGTTAGATTCTCCTTTACCTTCACCAGACTCCTTTGCTCCATAACCACCTTGATATATCCCATCAGAATCTGGACCAGCAGTTAAAACATTTGGACAAGAAAAACGCACACATTGATTTCTAACATTTTTATCCCAAACCGCAACACCCCCATTATTGAGACAACTTTGCAATGGAAAAGATGCTATTCCAGAAGAATTAATGGCATAAGTCCAAAAACCCTTACATTCGCCACTAACATCATTCATTCCGGGCAAAGCTCGTACAAATTCTGCATATCCCGAAATCGCTCCTCCAGTACGATCTTGGTGAGTTAAATGCACTCCGCCAAAATTATTGCTATACAAATTATTGCTATACGATGAGTTTCCTAGAGAATATTTAACATATTCTGTATCAGCAGCATCAGAATTTGAAACTGGGGTATAATCGATTGCTGGACAAAAAGTTGGCAACGGCATATCAATACACAAGCCAGCTTCATGCGAAGTTTCCAATCTAATGGCTATGCTAGCACTTGAAACATATTCTGCCGGAGCCTCAGCACAGATGCAATTTGGGGCACGACCACCAGCATTGCAATTTGTTGCTGGATTATTATCAGTTAGATATGGACTGGTTAGATCAATCACACATTTTCCCCTTATCCCTCCAGCAATATTATGGGCCAAAATATTTCTCAACTTAGTTTCAAATCCACTCACAACACATATTTCATTAAACCATCCATAAGCATTAGCAAGAACATTAGCGCCGGACGGAATCTGATTGTATATATCTCCACCATATGCGATTATACCCTTTTTTCTATTACATTTTGGCACAAGAGTTTCGTTACAATCTTTTCTTATAGATAAAAATCGGGCCAAAGGTTCGTTATTGTTTATTGCATTATTTATATCAATTTCATTTTTGATACATTCAACATAAATTCCGCTACATTCTTCGCGCTGAACACATAGTTTATGCTTTTCAATATTTTGAACACATACTGGGGTTTTATAACTAGGATTTGATAAAGAAATTTCTGCAGTACATGTATCATCTAATGAACAACCATTATCAAGCTTATTAGCTCCTCCGCTTAAATAGCTTATTTTAATTTCTGCGTTATTATATTCATTATCACTTTTTGGCACAATTCTTACTTTTCTGACCATCAAAGAAGGATCTATAGCTCTACTTCTGGAGTTATCAATATCAGGAGCATTTCTTGCGACGCATCCTATATTTAAAGGCGCAACATCAACACCGTTTTGATCTTTTATTTTTCGATAAAGACAAAATTGCGGAATTGGATTATTTTCAAAGAACTCTTTTTTAACAAACAATCTAGCCTCATAATCTTTGCCTCCTAACTTAGTTTTAATTGTTAGTGAGCTTGGCGAAGATAGATGATTTTCAACATTAGCATCTTCTGCGCCACCAGTATAACCAAATCCTAAGCCCATTCTATAAAATTCAATTCCAAACCGAACTTTAATTTGTGGATAGTGAAAATCAGTTTTGCCATAAACTTCTCCACTTGAACGAACCGCATCTTCGCCATCTCTGATTTTTGAAACAGCAACTATGGTGACTGGTGGAGAAAATAATTTTTCGGAGTTGCTTATGGTTGCTATATTATATTGATCTGGCGGAGGTATTCTCATAGTAACCTTTGGACAAGTTTGTGCTTTATAAAACTTACCAGCTTTGTCTAGATATCCCTGAAGACCTGTTGGGCGGTTATTATCAACATAATGAACTTGTAGCATATTTCTCCATTCACTAGCTGAGCCCTTGTTTGAATTACTATCATAACCACGACAAGATCCATCAGTACTAGATGTATCATTGACACAAACTGTTGTGGGATGAATTTGATCATCTTCTGTAAAAGTTATAGTTCTGCTTCCATCAAAAAACATTCTGTCATAAGCAAATTGACCTTTTACATCAAAGAAGCCGCAAATTTTATCATCATATTTAACCGCACGCACTCGCAAATAACCACCAACCAATCCACTACTATCAAGCTGCGCAACACAACCACCAGACATTGAACTGCCAGATGTCATGAGGCACTTTGTTGGATCATTTTCTTCGATAGTCAACTCTTCACAAGAATCACCCCCGCAAGCTTGACCGGTAAAATCATCGAACGCAGCATCAACACCACAGGTTCTGCTTCCACAAGCATCCTTTTGAAGCGTATTTGAAAAACGAGTACAAACAGTAACTTTATGTTTTGGAACAGCTCCACTAAAATCAGTTGTTGCGTAACCTTTAAAATAAACAGCATCTTCCGCCGCTTTGTTATATAACAGCCAATTAGTGCCACATACATAAACATATCCTGTGCCAGTATTACCAATATTCCAACCACCACAAGCGCCGGGAGAGCGCGTTGAATTAAACCAGTTGCTATGATACCAAAATTCTAAATCGAGTAAACCAATTTTAAAGCCAACAAACTTACCCCACTTGTTCTCGATCATTTGTCCTTCACTATAGCAAAGACTATCACTCATTGGCAATAATATACCATCGGAATTTGTAGCCTTATGCGAAGGAGCTGGGCGATAAAACCATGACTGAAAAGGATCATCAACACCAGAACTGCTATTGCCGCCTAAATTCTGAGCAATCATACATTCTGAAGCTTGGCTATTTTCAGCTTTATTGCAATCAACAGTTTTATAGCAATAGTTAGTAACCATATTATAAGCAAGATCACCAACAGAAGCTAAAGTACCACAAAGCGCACCACCTCCAGTAGAATCACAATTTGGATTACGATAAATATCAGCACTAGTTCCAGTAATGGAAGATTCAATGCCCACATTATAAATGTTGTTAGAGCCATCTGCTGTTTGTGATGTGCAACGATATTGTGATTTGATTACTGGTCTGCAATCAATGTGAGTGCAATAAGATGAACTTTCGATACCCACTCCACCATTAACATATGTTATATATGCTTGTTTATATTCATCTCCTCGGCCTGGCCGGCCCATAATATTCAATACATCATTAGCGCCACAATATGGCGATGAAGGCTCGCAAGTATGAATTATGCAAATCGGGTTAACTGAGCGCTGTCTTGCATATTTAAGCTGAGATGCGGTTAATTCATAACATTTTAAATTATCTCCTTCACAATATTTATTTTTTTTTGTTTCATTATCATCAAATTTTGACTTATTGAGCTCATCAGGAGTAAGTAAATTGCAAGGTAAAAGATTGCAATTTACGCCATTGCTAGGAATAACTTGATTCGCCACTTGGTGACATTTTCTTTGAGAGCAATTGGATCCAGGAACAGAAACAACATCGGCTTCCACATCGTCACAAAATCTAATGCATTCAACATTATGAATAGCGTAATCGACTGAACGCACCAAATCTAAATTATTTGGGTTGGGGCTGCCATAAGCAGGGCCAGAACAAAGATTAACGCAGTTTTTTCCCGGTTGCTGTGATACTCCGGGACCAATAACAATATCGCTACAAAGCGGCAAATCAATTATATCGGCGCAATTAACTCGATGCTGAGGCGTTTGCACGGTATTGCAAAGAGGCAAACCAAAATAGAGACAATTTACTCCAGCATTAGGGGTAATGTTTATTCCAAGGGTGCTGCAACTAGGCAAAGATTGAGCATGCGGCTTATAAGAAAAAATAATAACCGAGATGATAGTAGCAATAAAAAGGCAAGCAGAAGCTTTAAGGATTGTAGATCCACAAATTTTTTGCCAAAATTTTTGGGCTAATTCCTTAGCAAAGTCAAGCAGTAGTAGGATCTTTTCAAATCTTTTTAATTTCATCAAATGCTGTACAGAAATAATCTCCGCGCTCTTCAAAATTTTTCCATTGATCAAAAGATGCGCAAGCTGGAGAAAGTAGAATATTTCTTTCTTTTAAGCTAGATTTTTTTGCATCTAAAAAGGCTCGGTTAAAGGCATTTTTTAAATCGAAACATTTTTCAAATTCAACATTATTTTTTTGTAGAACTTCAGCGAATTGGTCAGAGGCCTCGCCAATCAAATAAGCCTTGGTAATTTTTGCAAAATAAGGTTGCAAACTTGAAATTCCACCATCCTTGGCTTTGCCACCTAAAATCCAAAAAATATTTTCATAAGATTTTAGTGCATTTTCAGTAGATTCGGCGTTGGTAGCCTTGCTATCATTGATAAAATTAATGCCATCAATATTTCCTAAAAGCTGCATTCGATGACGCAAACCCTTAAATTTTTTAATTGCTGCGATAATTTTTTGCTCTAATTCTTTAGAATCTAAAACCTTATGAAGAGTGCAATAAACGCTTGCAAAGGCCATAGCAACATTTTGCATATTGTGCTCACCTTTTAAAATAATGCCTTCTAAAGATATATCAGACATGGCTCCATCAATTTTATTATACAAATATCCATTGATCACCGCCACCCCACCATCGCAAACTTTTTGCGTTGAAACCGAAACTAGCGCGGCTTTAAAACCTGTATCACTTTTTAATTCTGTAAAAATATTTTTAGAATATTCATTATCAACGCCAATAATTGCATAATCCTTCTCACCTTGATTTAAGAAAATTTTCTTTTTTACCGCAATATAATTTTCAAAAGAACCATGACGATCAATGTGATCAGGCGTTATATTTGTAAGCACCGCAGTTTTAAAATGCGTTTTTTCCATCAAATCTAAATGATAGGACGAAATTTCAAAAACATAATTTTGAACATTTGATAATTCAAAACAAGGCACACCAATATTGCCACCGATCTGCGCATCAATTTTTAACTCATCAAAAATAAAGCCCGTAAGCGCTGTGGTTGTAGACTTGCCATTAGTTCCGGTAATTCCTAAAAAAGTTTTGCCAGCAGAATTTAATAAATAAAAAAGCTCAATATCGCACAATAATTTTGCACCAGATTTTTTGACAATTTCAATAATTTTATGTGGTTTTGGATGATAAAGTGGAATGCCGGGAGCAAAGACAACTACAGTATCCGCGGTGCATTCATTCGCTATTTCAGAAGATTTTATAAATTTGATATTTTCTTGAGGATGCTGAGAAATTTCTGGCGCAAGCTTGCTGCGAAAAGCCTCAATTGCAGCATCATTATCATCGGTAACGATAACTTTATAATTATTTTTAATTAGATATTTGGCGGCTGAGATGCCTGAAACACCTAGGCCATAGACGATGTAGTTCATTTTCTTTTATAAAAAATTAATAATCCTAAATCTACCCTTCTAACAAAACCATTGCCTGCGCCAATGGCACCTCATCAGTTAGTGATAAGTGAATAGAGAGTTTTGTTACAGAAAAAAGCTGATGCAAAAACTTTTCTTTATCATTCAAAATCTTAATAATTGGCTTACCCAAATGATCATTACAAACCTCAATATCACGAAAGTCAATACCGCGACCAATACCTAATCCGCAAGCCTTGACAAAAGCCTCTTTAGCAGCGAATCTTTTGGCATAAAAAATTGCACGCGGTGCAAAATTATCATCAAAAGCGATTTTTTCGGCTTTGGCAATTTCAGATGCGGTAAAAATTTTTTGCGCGAATTTTTCTCCAAATCTTCGCATTAAATCCTCAATACGACTAACACTAACTAAATCAATTCCAATTCCTAAAATCATTGCAAATTTTTGTTGTTGATTACGCAGTAAAGCTTTAAACTAAGTTATAACACTTATTTCATAATTTACACCCTTTTATAGATGATTGCTAAAATAATCTCAGAAAGAACTTTTATCGTAACAATAGGAAATTATGGCTCAGTGGTTGCTTTGCACAACGGCAAAAAAATAGAACAAGCGATTTTTTTTGAAGCATTCACCGAAGAAAGCAAAAAAGATCTAGCAAAACTTTTTACCAAATACAAATCAGCCCCGATCTATTTTCTTCTAGATACCGTTGATCAGAGCTATAAAAAGAAAACCTATCCTTTTATCAGAAAAGGCGATTTAATTCATCTAATAAAACGCGATATTGCCAACGATGCCGATAAAGAAAGTCTTAAAAATTATATTATTTTAGGCAACGGCAAATATCCCAAAAATACCCCAATTGCCGATAAAAAATGGGAATGTCTTTTTGTTTCTTCATCTAGTTCCGAAAACACTAATGCGTGGTTTGATTTTGCACTAGAAATGCCCAATCGCACATTAGGCATTTATATGTCGCCAATTGAAACCTTTTCTTTATTTAAACTTCTCAAAGCTAACATCAAATCTTCTTCTAAAATCACCAGCAAAAAAAATGATTTATACTGCTTGCTTTTGCAAAATAAAGTAAGCGGAATCAGACAAACCGTGTTTTCAAATGATGGGATTATTTTCACTCGCGTAGTAAATTACAATTTTGAAGAACCTAATTTTTTAGAAAAATATGAGCAAGATATTCACAGCACATTCGAATATTTAAAAAGACTTTTTCCAAATTTACATATTAGCGAGCTTGACATAATCAATATTTTTCCAACAGAAATTTTAACAAAACTTGATACTATTTCTAACATTGATTTTCACTTCGTTAATTATACGCCATTGCAAGCAGCTACTATCTCTGGATATAATAACTTAATTGCAAAAGATAGTAATTTTTGTGATTTGTTAATTTCAAAAATCTTTGCCAGTAACAAAAAAAAGCTACTAAAATTTATTACACCAAAAATTACTACTCTAGAAAAATTATTTTTAATAATTCGCTCTTCATATTATCTAAACTTGTTGTTGTTAATGATTATTGGTATAATTTGTCTTTTTGCCATTCACGATCAAAACGACATTGAAGAATTAAGATTAATCGCTGAAATTGAACGCCAAAACGCTTCGCAATCTCTTACTAAAATCAAAAATGCAGCACTTGACGGCGAAGTTTTTACTGATGCCAACAACACAATTGATATTGATCGCATTCTTGATATAGGAAAAATGAATGATGCCATTGGATCAATAGGGGTAAGTGTTCCTGAAATTTATGGTAAACTAAAATTTATCAAAGATTATGGCGTAAAATTAAATAACTTTTCTTATTCGATATTAAATTTTACTTACAAATCACCTTCTGCTGACGCAAACTATAAACTTAGTTTAAGTGGAGAAATTTCAAATCGCAGCGGTGATATTGAAGATCTATTCACCGAATTTGATGGCCTAACCGCTGAATTTAAAAAAACATTTGATAAAAATAAAATCTCATATTCTGAATTGCCACGAAATATCGATTTTACAAAAAAATACTATAATTTTCCGATCGATTTTTCGATTACTAAAAATTAACTGATGAAAACACAACATCTTCGTCGCAACATTATTATCAACCTTATAGCCTCGGTAGCATTGATTGCAACCGCTATTGGCATTTACTATTATATCACAAATAAACAAGATCTTACTAGCGAAGAAGTTCAAAAAATTCGCGGCGAAATCAGCGAAATTAAGAGCCAAACTGAAGAATTAGAAAGCCAAAGTCTTGATGCCAGAAAATATAAAGATGTTTGGAAAACTATTGGTGAAAATAAAAAAAGCACACAAGGAATAAAAATGGATGAGGTCAATCCAATGCTTGAATCTCTTGCAGAAAAATACAATATTTTTGCTCCGTCAATTCAAGTTGTATTGCCAGAAAATCTAGATGGCGGAATTTTTCAGCGCAAAACTCTTGGTGTATCATATAGCAGCGGAACCCTATCATTTGAAGCTTTAAGCGATATAAAAGCTATCGCATTCATTAGTGAATTTTTTAATAAATTACCAGGATATACATTTATTTCTACACTAGAAATGATCAAGCCTCATAAATATAACCCCGAAGATTTGATCAATGTTTCTATGGGAAAAAGCCCCGGAATATTAAAGGTTAAGATTGTATTTGGATGGTATGTCTATCGCGAGAAAATAAAACCAGTAGCGCCTTCTGCAAAATTATCTCAATAGATTAAACTTTGTGAAAGGCTCTGATTTCTTCTATAATCGCAATATATTTTTGAGGCACTTCATGTTTTCCTAAAATCCAATCATAAATCAATAAATCATCTTCTACAATAAAATCAGCGAATAATTGCAATTTTTTATCAGCAAAAGAAGTGATTTTTTCTTTGGCAAATTCTCCGATCAAAAAATCAGTTTCTTTACAACCACGATGGACTGAGCGGTATAAAAGTTGTTTTGCCAAAGTGCTTTGCTCAGCTAACTTTATCTCTTTTGATTCTATCATTTTTTAAGTAATTCGGTTTTAATTTGAGCGATTAATTCTTGTGCCACTTTTTCATCATATTTTTGTATTTCAAAGCCCCAAACTGGCTTTGGAAAGGCCTTATCATCTTCAAAACGAGCGATAACATGAATGTGAAGCTGACGCACTATATTGCCTAACGCGCCAATATTAATTTTATGTGGAGAAAATTTCTTTTGTAAAAATTTTGTTACAAGATTTAGCTCTTTTAATATTTCGGTTTGCTGCTCAAATGTTAAATCGGTTAACTCAACAGCATCAAGAACTCTTGGCACTAAAATTAGCCATGGAAAATTAGCATTATTCATCAATAAAACACGACAAAATTTAAGGTCGACAACAAAAAAGCTATCAGAATCAAGCTGCTTATTTAGAGCAAACATATTTTTTAGTTTTAATTTACTTCAATCAAATTCTTGAAGTTGATGTAGTATAGTTTAAAGTTAGGCGATAATTTAAGAAAGCAGATTTTTCTACTTCAAATTATCGTGAGATTATCATTTTTTAATGATCTCACCACACATAACCAATTTATAGATATAACTTGCTTAAATCGCTATCAATTCAAAATATTGTCTTAATCGATAAAGCCGAAATTGATTTTTCTGAAACCCCAACCGGCCTTTGTATTTTAACAGGCGAAACCGGTTCAGGAAAATCAATTTTACTTGATGCTTTTGGCTTAGCAATTGGTTTTCGCTCCAATCTAAGATTAATTGGAAACCATGAAAACAAAGCCTCGGTTAACGCTGAATTCGATATTTCTCACAACAAATTTTGTCGCAATATTTTAGAAGAGCACAATCTGCTTGATGCCGAGAACCCTAGCCAATTAAGAATCCGCAGACTTATTCAAGAAAATTCCTCAAGCAAAGTTTATGTTAATGATCAAATAATTGGCGTTAATTTGCTTGCTGAAATTGGTGAAACTTTAGTAGAAATTCATGGTCAACATGATCAGCGCGGCCTTTTAAATCCAGCTTTTCATAGCGTTATATTAGATGAATTTTCTGATAATTCAGAATTGCTCGATGCAATAAAAAAAGTTTATGAAAAACTAAAAAATTGTGATAAAAAAATTAGTGATTTTGCAGAAAAAAAAGCCCAAGCATTGCGAGAAAAAGATTACCTCATCTATATAATCAAAGAGCTTGAGGATAGCAACATAGAAGCTGGCGAAGAAGATATTTTAGTAACAAAAAAAGATCAACTAACTGGCAAAGAAAAAATCTTAAATTTTATCAGTGATCTTAAAAAAAATTTACTCGAATCAAATTCAAATTTATTGACGGCACAAAAAGTTTTGCTGCGCAATCAAAATATCATCACAAATTATTTATCAGAAAAACAAGAAGATTTTGATAAATTAGATAAAGAAATCGACCAGCAAAATACTTCGCTAGATCTCTCTATCAGCGAAATTGAAGCAATAGAAAAAAATCTAAAATATAGCAACGACAATCTCAGTGAAATCGAAGAGCGCCTCTTTCACATCAGAAGTTTGGCGCGCAAATTTAGCGTTACAACCAATGAATTGCCGCAAATAATTGCCGATGCAAAAGAAAAATTATTTATCCTTGAAAATGAAAGTGAAGCCGCACAAAATCTAGCTAAAGAGCATGAAGAATTATTTTTTCAATATCAAAAAATTGCCGATCAATTAAGCGAAAAAAGAAAAAAATCCGCACTAAAGTTAGCAAAAAAAGTTGAAGAAGAATTGCAGTTTTTAAAAATGGAAAATGTAAAATTTCGCGTTGATTTTGCAAAGCTTGATATGTATGGCGTAAGCGGATTTGATAAAATAAAATTCTGTGCTTCAATCAACAAAAATGAATTTGACGATATTGCAAAAATCGCTTCTGGTGGAGAATTATCTCGTTTTATGCTAGCTTTAAAAGTAGCCTTGATGGAAATAAAATCCGCCCCAACAATGATTTTTGATGAAATTGATACAGGAATCGGCGGAAGCACTGCTGACGCGGTTGGAAAGCGCCTCAAAATTTTATCAAAAAATTTACAAATTTTAGTTGTAACTCATCAAGCTCAAATTGCCGCAAAAGCTGATTTACATTTTCGTATTAATAAAATACAAAATAGTAACAAAATAAAAACCGTGATTACAAAATTATCTGGTGAAGAAAAAAACCACGAAATTGCCCGTATGATTTCTGGAGAGGAAATCACCGCAGAGGCACTTGCCGCGGCAAAAATTTTACAACAAGGCTAAAACTATGGCAGCAACCGACGATAATCCATTATTACGAAATTTTCGTAACTTTTCCATAATTACATTCGTTACGCTTTTTGTTTTAGCACTTTGTTTTTATATTACTGGCACTCTAGTAATAGTCAGCATTAACGGTAGCTGGAAAGTAATCCAAGCTTACGCGCAATTATCCATCGATAAACAATTTGTATATTTAGCCAAAACAATGGCTGCCTACTGGCAATTTTATATAACAAATTACAGCAAAATTCATCCCGAAAGTTATAACCATTTTTCATCAAAATTATTAATCAGCACTTTTGTGCCTTATACAATATTATTTGTTGTAGGATTTATTTTTCGCGCGCCATTAATGGATTGGCGTCCATTTAAAAAACCAGAATCAGTGTTTGGCGAATCAAAATGGGCCGTTTCTAGTGATATAAAAAAAATGGGATTGCGCAGCAAGCACGGGGTTTTGCTCGGCAAATATCGAGGCAATTTTCTTGTTACTGATGGTTATCAACATATTCTGTTATTCGCTCCAACCGGTTCTGGTAAGGGTGTGGGCTTTGTAATTCCTAATTTATTATTTTGGCAAGATTCAGTAATTGTTCATGATATTAAGCTAGAAAACTACGAATTAACCTCGGGCTGGCGCAAAAAACGCTTCAAACAAAAAGTATTTTTATGGAACCCTGCAGATCCTGATGGAATATCTCATTGCTACAATCCTATGGATTGGATCAGCAAAAAACCGGGACAAATGGTAGATGATGTACAAAAAATTTGCAGTTTTTTGCTTCCAGAACAAGAATTTTGGCAAAATGAAGCACGCGCCCTCCTTACAGGCATAATGCTTTATCTTGTTGCTGACGAATCAAAACCAGCTACTCTTGGTGAAGTTGTTCGCACATTACGAAGTGATGATGTAGTCTACAACCTAGCTGTTGTACTTGATACTATGGGCAAAAAAATCCACCCTGTTTCTTATATGAATATTGCTTCATATTTGCAAAAACCAGATAAAGAGCGTGGCTCCGTAACCTCTACAGCCAACTCGTCTCTTGAGCTTTGGGCTAACCCACTAATTGATACCACAACCGCTACTTCTGATTTTAACTTACACAAATTTAAAACTGAACCACACACCGCTTATATTGGCCTAACCCCAGACAACATCAATCGCCTCAAGCCTCTGATGAATATGTTTTATCAACAGGCAGCGGCTTTCTTCACCTCAAAAATCCCACAAAAGCACGAAAAATTTGGCGTGCTAATGATGATGGATGAATTTCCTACGCTGGGCAAAATGGAGCAATTTCAAGCTGGTATCGCTTATTTTCGTGGTTATCGCGTGCGTCTTTTTCTTATCATTCAAGATACTGAGCAGCTTAAAGGTATTTACGAAGAAAGCGGCATGAACTCTTTCCTCTCTAACTCAACTTACCGAATCACCTTCTCGGCAAACAATATGGAAACCGCCAATTTAATTTCGCAATTACTCGGCAATAAAACCGCCGAACAAGTTTCTTACAACAAACCAAAATATCTTGATTTAAACCCCGGAGCGCGATCGCTGCATGTCTCAGGAACCCAACGCGCCCTACTCTTGCCGCAAGAAGTAATTCAACTTGATCGCGCCGATGAAATTATCTTAGTTGAGTCTCAACCACCAATTCGCTGCAAAAAAATTATCTACTTTAAAGAAAAGCTTTTCACTTCGCGATTACTTGAAAAAGTTGAAATTCCACACCAAAAACCATACATGCCAGATCACGCCACCAATAAAAAAGGTGGTGCCGATAAAGCAAAAGATGCCACACCACCACAAGAAGATAAAGTTGGAGGTTCTTCTGAAGGCAATGAAACAGCTGCCGCTGAAAATAACAATACCGCCGCTGAAGGCCAAGTGCTTGGCATAATTGAAGGAAAAACTGAAGAGGACGCCACTTAAACATGATCAATAAAATCATCAAAGCCGCAGTAATAGGAGATCCAATTAGTCACTCACTCTCGCCAAAATTGCATAATTATTGGCTGCAAAAATATAAAATTAACGGTAGTTATGAAGCGATTCATGTAAAAAAGGAAGATCTTGAAAGTGCGATAGAATCAATGGTTAAAAAAGATTACGCCGGTTTTAATGTTACAATTCCACATAAAGAAAAGGTCTTTCAAATAATTCACGAACTTTTGCAAAAATCACAAGGAAAAATTTCTAATTCTGTAAAAGTTTCAAAGGCCGTAAACACTGTATTTATAAATAAATCAGAAAAAAATAATTTAGAAGGATATAATTCTGATGATTATGGTTTTGCAGAAAACCTAAAAAATACACTTCCTAACATTATACTCAAAGACAAAAATGCCTTTTTAATCGGTGCTGGTGGCGCTTCGAGAGCAATAATTTTTAGTTTAATAATTGATTTTCAGGTAAAAAATATTTTTATCACCAATCGCAGCAAAGATAAATTCGATCAAATTTATCAAGATTTTGCAACAACACCGCTTTTGCATCCAACAAATCCAAACAGCGCCAAATTAATTTTTCTAGAAAAAAACGATTTTGAAAATCAATTTTCTAACTGCGATATTTTAATCAACGCAACCTCGCTAGGCATGCTAAATCAGGCGCCACTAGAAATTAATTTAGAAAAATTGCCAAAATCCGCAATTGTTTATGATATCGTTTATAAACCACTAATAACCGATCTGTTAAAAAATGCCAAAGCGCGCGGCAACAAAATAGTAACTGGAATAGGAATGCTAGCCTTTCAAGCCGCAATAGGTTTTGAAAAATGGTTCAGCCATAAGCCAAAAATCGATAATGAGTTATTAGAATTTTTAACAAAAGAATCGCAAAAATAAAAAATACTACTAAATCTTAATTCAACCTCAGCAAATTTAACTTAAAACTAAAATGCTCAAAATTATAAATTCAACCCTCCATTACGCCAAATCAATCATTGTCGGGCTTATTTTGCTGTGCATCATCACTTTTATGGTTAATAATCGTGAAAAAATAACGATTCATCTTTTTCCTCTACCATTCACAATTGAAACAAGATTATTTATCTTAATGATTGCTTGCTTCTTGCTTGGTCTTGGTTGCGGCATCCTCTTACTTTCACGCAATATCATTAATAACGCCATTTCAAATTGGAAACACAGTCGCAAAATAAAGAGTGAAAAGTCTGTTGATTTACAAAGTTGAACACCTAGAATACTAAATCATCACCGTCACAAAGCTGATCTCTCCTTATAAATAATCATTAAATCAAGTTGAAATCGCTTTGAAAACCGATGATCGCGCGTATTACTATTAACAATAAAATTTTTACCGATGGCTAGCAATTTGAGCGTAATGGGAAACAAAGAAATTCTTTTAGTGGCAGAAAACATCGCCCACGAAAAAGGCATCTCTCCACAAGAAATCATCCACGCAATGGAAGAAGGCATCAAAGCTGCCGCCAAAAAAAAATACGGCCATAATTTATCAATCGAATGTTTAATTGATAAAAAATCTGGTCAAATCAAATTATTCAACGCATTAAAAGTTGTTGAAAATGATGCTGAAGATTTCGATCCAAAACTGCACATCACTTTGGCTCACGCTAAACAAAAAACTGCAACAATCAAAATTGGCGACGAAGTCAAACAAGAACTTCCCCCAATCGATCTAAATCGCGTTGTTGCTCAAGTTGCCCGCAACGAGATCATCAAAAAAGTTAAAGAAGCTGAAAAAAACAAAGAATATAACGAATTCAAAGATCGCATCGGCGATATCGTCAGCGCTTCAGTTAAAAAAGTTGGCCTCAAAAATATAGTTATGGAAGTTGAGGGTTATGAAGCAGTTATTCATGAAAGCGGCCTTATTTTAAAAGAAACCCTAAGAGTTGGCGATCGCGTTCGTGTATATATTGAAGATGTTAAAAAAGAGCCTTTTGGCGCGCAGATTTTCTTATCTCGCACCCATCCACAATTTTTGGTTAAATTGTTTGAGCAAGAAGTTCCAGAGCTTTATGAAGGCAATATTGAAGTGAAATCTGTTGTTCGTGACGCTGGTTCACGCGCTAAAATTGCGATTTATTCTCGCCGTGATGATATTGATATTATTGGTTCATTCATTGGAATTAGAGGCAGCCGCGTTCAAGCTGTTAGCGCAGAATTGCGTGGTGAAAAAATCGATATCATTAAATGGTCTCCAAATATTGCTGAATTTATCATCAATGGTCTTACTCCGGCAAAGGTTAACAAGGTAATTGTTGATGAAGAAAATAACTTAATTGAAGTTGTTGTTGCAGAAAATCAACTTAGCCTTGCAATTGGCCGCGGTGGACAAAATGTAAAACTTGCTTCAAAATTAGTCGGCTATAAAATCGATGTAATCACTGAAGAAGAAGAATCAACTCGCAGAACAACAGAGTTCAACCAAGCTTCTAAACTATTCGTTGAAGCTCTTGATGTTGAAGATATGATCGCAAATCTTCTTGCTTCTGAAGGATTCTTAAGCGTTGAAGATCTTGCCTCAGCAGAAATTTCTGAAATCGGATCAATTGAAGGATTCGATGAAGATGTTGCTAAAGAAATCAAGAAGCGTGCAGAAGAATATTTACAAAAAGTAGCGTAAAAAAGGGATTATTCCTTCTTGTAGTAAGTTTGGCTATGACCACTCCAACCGTGGCTCAGTCGCGGTCATAGCCAAACTTACTACAAGAAGGAATAATTGACCAAAAAATAATTTAATTGAAGGTTTTTAAATGACCGAAACAACAGATAATTCAACAGCCTCACGCTCAAAGCTTACTTTGAAGCTCAGTCCAAAACTAGCCTCAGATACAGCCAACCCTGTTGCGCCAAAAATTGCTGAAAAAAGAAGCTCTTCTTCAGTTCAGGTTACAATTAAAGGCAGAAAAACTCCGCTAGCCTCAGATAAAGCCGCCTCTCAAGGCCTAAGCAAAAGTGAATTCGAAGCTAGAGTTAAAGCAATTACTGAAAATACTGGAGCAAGCGTTGAAAATGATCACAATGTTCTCGATAAAATAACTAAAATTACCGCTAAAAATACTAAAAAAGCTGAAGAAAAAATCATTGTTGCAGAGGTTGAAGATAAAAATATCGAGGTAGTTCCTGAAATTATTGAAGAAACAAAAAAAATAATCACGCCAGAAGAACCTAAGCCAATAGAAACTGAGGGCTTTAGCGTTCGCGATAAAATCAAACAAAGCGTAGATCTTTCAAATCGCCAAAAAGCTGAACGCGAAAAACTTCTTGAAGATCGTCGCAAGCAAGAACAAGAAAAACTCGAGAAAGAAAAAGAATCACGCGCTAAAAATAAAAAATTCACCGATGATTTTGACAGCGCAAATCAAAAGAAAAAACCAGCTTTTAAAGATGCTTTTAAAGAAAATAAAGTTAACACTCGCAAACTAACCTACATCATAGATGAAGACTCTGACGATGGCCGCGGCTTTCGTAGAAGAAAAAAATCACGCGATTCACATGTTCAGCAATCATCTAAAGAATACAAAAAAATTATTCATGAAGTTGATTTGCCAGAGTTAATCACGGTTGCAGATCTTTCTGATCGCATGGCAGAAAAAACTGGTGATGTTGTAAAAAAACTATTCTCGATGGGCATGGTTGCTACATCAAACCAAGTTATTGATGCTGATACCGCAGAGCTTATCATCTCAGAATTTGGTCATATTGCTAAACGCGTTTCACATTCTGATGTAGAAACGGCGCTAGGTGGCGAAGATGATTCTGATCTAGAAAAAACATCGCGCGCACCAGTTGTTACAATAATGGGACATGTTGATCACGGAAAAACTTCTTTGCTTGACGCAATTCGCACTACCAAAGTTGTTGATGGCGAATCTGGCGGAATCACTCAACATATTGGCGCTTCGCGCATTCAAACTGCAAGCGGAAAATTCATCACTTTCTTAGATACTCCTGGCCACGAAGCCTTCACCGAAATGCGTTCTCGTGGCGCCAATGTTACTGATATTGTAGTGTTGGTTGTTGCTGCCGATGATGGCGTTAAAGAACAAACAATCGAGGCAATCAGCCATGCCAAAGCAGCAAAAGTTCCTATCATCGTTGCCGTCAACAAAATTGATAAACCGGGTGCAGATCCACTGCGCGTTAAAAATGAATTGCTTTCACATGAAATTGTCGCCGAAGATTTAGGTGGCGATGTAATGTTCATTTCAGTTTCTGCAAAACAAAAATTAAATCTTGATAAGCTTGAAGAAGCAATTTTGCTGCAAGCAGAAGTTCTTGATTTAAAATCACCCTACAAAGGAAAAGCTTCTGGCGTTGTAATTGAATCAAAAATCGATCAATCAAAAGGTGTCGTGGTTTCTTTATTGGTACAAAAAGGTTCGCTAAAAATTGGTGATCTTATTGTTGTTGGCACTTCTTTTGGTCGCGTGCGCAAAATGTCTGATGATAATGGCAAAAATATTAAAATTGCTACGCCATCAATGCCCGTTGAAATTCTTGGCTTAAATCAAGCGCCAAATGCAGGGGATAAATTTTTTGAAGTAGACGAAGAAAAACATGCTCGCGAAATTATTCTTTATCGCGAAAGAAAAGAGCGTGAAGAAAAATCACTTAAAAATGCTGCGCGCTCAATTGGTGATATTTTCCGCGAATCAGGAAAAAGCCGCATCAAAAATCTTAATATTATTCTTAAAGCCGATGTACATGGCTCGGTTGAGGCAATCTGCGGCGCAATCACAAAATTAAACACCGATGAAGTGGCAATTAAAGTGATTCACCAAGCCGCTGGTGGCATAACTGAAAGCGATGTTAATCTTGCCGCAGTTTCAAATGCAATCATCGTCGGATTCAATGTTCGCGGCAATAACGCTGCAGCAGATCTCGCTAAGGCAAAAAATGTTAGTATTCGCTACTACTCAATCATTTACAACATTGTTGATGATCTCAAAGCCCTACTCTCTGGCATGTTAGAGCCAACACAAAGTGAAGAATATCTCGGCAGAGCTGAAATTCGCCAAGTCTTTAAAATTTCAACTTCAGGCAAAATTGCTGGTGCATTTGTTACCGATGGAATCATCAAGCGCAACGCCAAAGTTCGCTTATTGCGCGATAATGTCGTAGCTCATGATGGAATTCTCAAAACTTTAAAACGCTTCAAAGAAGATGCTAAAGAAGTTAAAAATGGCTTTGAATGCGGCTTTTCAATTGAGAATTTTGAAGATATCAAAGAAGGTGATATAATTGAATGCTATGAAGTTGTTGAGAAAAAACGCTCATTATAGTTTTGGCCACAATTTTTAATTTTTTACCAAGATAAAATTTGCCCATTTTCAACATATGTCTAACAAATTTATAATTTTATGACAAAAAAATATCATATCTCATCTCGCGTTATTCACTGGCTTGCGGCTTTTTTAATCTTTGGATTATTAATTGTTGGAATCTACATGGCAGACTTTATGCCCGCAGATGCACCTAATAAATTCCAAATTTATGATCTACATAAATCTTTTGGGGTTGTGGTTTTGATTTTAATATTTATTAGAATCTTCAATCGTTTTTTAAACAAAGCTCCTAAGCTTCCAGAAGGATTACCGCAAATTGAAAAATTATTCTCTCATGCAGTTCATTTGCTGCTTTATGTTTTGATGCTTGTAGTGCCTTTTTCTGGATATTTAATGTCTAACGCCTATGGTTTTCCAGTACATTTTTTTACAATCACAATGCCAAATTTAATTTCTGCCAAACCAGAAATTGGAATATATTTTGCTAAAACGCACAAATATGCCGCTTACACTCTTATAGCAGCAATTGCATTTCATATTGCTGGCGCACTAAAACATCGCTTTTTTGATAAACCAGAAAATGATGTTTTAAAAAGGATGCTCTAATGCTAAAAAATCGTATAATTCCTTGCCTTGATGTTAAAAATGGTCGTGTAGTAAAAGGCATCAATTTTGAAAATCTAATCGATGCTGGTGACCCAGCAAAACAAGCAGAATTTTATTATAAAGAAGGTGCCGATGAGCTTTGCTTTCTTGATATCACTGCCTCATCCGAAGATCGACCGATTATTCTTGATGTTATAAAAAAGGTTGCTGAAGTTTGCTTCATCCCACTCACTGTTGGCGGCGGAATCCGAGAAATCAATGATTTTCATCAATTATTACTTTGTGGGGCTGATAAAATTTCTATTAATAGTGCGGCGATAAAAAATCCCCAACTAATTAGTGATGCATCTAATAAATTCGGGGCACAGTGCGTTGTAGTTGCAATTGATGTCAAAAAAAATTCCAACGAAAAATATGAAGTTTTTACTCATGGTGGAAAAAATGCCACTGGTATTGATGCACTTTCTTGGGCATTAGAAGCACAAAGATTAGGTGCGGGAGAAATTTTGTTAACATCGATGGATAGAGATGGGACTAAGTCTGGATATGATTTAGAATTACTTAAAAATATCACTTCTCACCTAACTATCCCATTAATCGCATCTGGTGGAGTTGGAAATTTAGAGCATCTGGCTGATGGCTTAAAATACGGCTCTAGCGCCGTTTTAGCAGCTTCTATTTTTCATTTTAAAGAATTTTCGATAAAAGAAGCGAAAGAATTTTTGGCTGCACAAAATTTATTGGTGCGACTATAGAGGTTCAACACCATAGCCCACAAGAA
This sequence comes from Rickettsia typhi, assembly GCA_945865905.1. Classification (GTDB taxonomy): domain Bacteria; phylum Pseudomonadota; class Alphaproteobacteria; order Rickettsiales; family UBA1997; genus CAMCFD01. The sequence continues at coordinate 25,437 of CAMBFC010000010.1, read as the reverse complement.
TCACCCTACTCTCTTTAAATAACTGATCCTGCTCAATCGCTTTATCTAAATTTAATCTCATCATCAAATTAACACTGTCACCTGCTTTAATTTTATGTTCACGAGCACAGAGGCATTCATAAAATTTTATATGCTTATTGACTTCTTTTGGCTCAACATAAGGCATTGGACGAATCTTAATGTCGTGGTTAGAAGTATTTTTAACCTGATAAACTATCGAAACATCATCACCCGAATAAATCACTACAGACCTTGACAAAGCCTTGAACTGTATATCTTGCGAATGATTTTTGGTCATAAAAAATATTTCGTAACGCTCTTTCCCCGTGCTTTTTGGTAAATAATAAGATAAAATGATCGGATAGCATTTATCTGTAAGGCGACAGATATAATTAAAAGGTTGAATCATTAAAAAACCGAGCAATATTGCGCTAAAAAATAAAATTAAAGCCTGTTTTTTTGACATAATTATTTATAAAATTAAAACCATCCAAAATAACTTATTGAAATGAAACATGAAAATAGTTGATCACAAAATTCCTTTTGACATTTTTGCAGAATGGCTGAAAAAAGCAAATGCAAAATCTGAGATTATTGAACCTACTGCCATGTGTCTTGCCACTGTCGATGAAAACGGGCATCCTTCTGCAAGAATGGTTTTGCTAAAAAAATTTGATGAACGCGGATTTTGTTTTTTTACTAACCTTACTAGCCGTAAGGGCAAAGAACTATCTCATAACAAAAATATTGCTTTGTGCTTTTATTGGGGCGCTCTAGGATTGCAAGTGCGACTTGAAGGAGAAGTAGAAAAAGTTTCTGCCAAAGAAGCTGACGATTATTTTGCTTCGCGAAGACGCGGCAGTCAAATTGGGGCTTGGGCTTCAAAGCAATCTTGTAGTATGAAAAATGATGAAGAATTTAAGCAAAGATTGGATCAAATCAACGAAAATTTTGCCGATCAAGATATAATGCGACCTCCTTTTTGGTCTGGATTTAGACTGATTCCGCAAAAAATAGAATTTTGGCAAGAAGGTGAATTTCGTATTCATCAAAGAGACCTTTATAGCAAGTCTGGCAATAGCTGGGAAGTTACTAAACTTTATCCATAATTTATGTTAAATTTTTACAAACAATCAGAAAATTTTCTTATTGAACTTGCAGATATCATTGAAAAACAAGACACTGATTCAATTTTTGATGTTGAATATTCTGATGGTATTTTAACAATATTGGTACACAAAAACGATCAAGAATATGTGATAAATCGTCACAGCGCTAATCAAAAAATTTGGTATTCTTCGCCATTAACTGGCGCTAATTATTTTTCTTTTGATCAGGTGAAAGAATTATGGCTAAGCTCTAAGGGTGAAGAGCTTAAAAATAAATTATTTGCCGAACTAAAAACATTTAAATAAATCGAAAAAACATGATGAAAAAAATATTATTAATCAGCGGCGACGGAATCGGTCCAGAAGTAGTTTTTCAAACAAAAAAACTAATCGATTTTTTTAGCAAAAACACTGATAAAAAATTTGAAACAGAAAATGCTCTACTTGGTGGATGCGCTTATGACGCGGTTGGAACACCTTTCCCTGAAGAAACCCTTAAACTTGCACGCGCCGCTGATGCAATTTTACTTGGCGCCGTTGGAGGCCCAAAATGGGAAGTTTTAGAATATAAGCATCGCCCCGAACGCGGTCTTTTAGGCATCAGAAAAGAACTAGAACTTTTTGCCAATCTGCGCCCCGCTAAAGTTTTTGACGCTTTAGTTGATAGCTCAACATTAAAAAGAGAAGTGGTTGAAGGCCTTGATATTATGATTGTGCGCGAGCTTACTGGTGATTTATATTTTGGTCAACCACGCGGCGTAGAAACCTTGCCAGATGGCACCAGACGAGGCTTTAACACCATGACCTATACCTCAATAGAAGTAGAAAGAATCGCTCGCGTTGCTTTTGATTTAGCAAAAATTCGCGGCAAAAAACTTTGCTCAATTGATAAAGCAAATGTAATCGAAACTACAGAAATGTGGCGCGAAGTTGTCACCGAAATTGGCGCAAAAGATTATCCCGAAATCGCACTTTCTCACATGTATGTTGATAATGCTTCAATGCAATTGGTGCGCAATCCCAAACAGTTTGATGTGATGCTTACTGGCAATATGTTTGGTGATATTTTATCTGATACCGCATCAATGTTGACAGGCTCTCTTGGCATGTTGCCATCAGCCTCACTAGGAGCAAAAATCAACGGAAAACAGCATGCACTTTATGAGCCAATCCACGGATCAGCGCCCGATATTGCTGGTCGCAATGTTGCTAATCCAATTGCTACAATTTCTAGTTTAGCAATGATGTTTAGATATTCATTTGGCTATATAAAAGAAGCGGATGCGATTGAAAAAGCGATTGAAAATGTTTTGAATAAAGGCCTTAGAACCGCTGATATTGCTAAGTTGGGAGAGGATAAAATTTCTTGTTCACAAATGGGTGATGAAATTTTAAATGAGTTAAAAAATTGTCTTTAAACAGGTTTCTCAACAAAAAAATTTCAAATGAAAATTGCACAAAAATTTATTTGGTTAATTTCATTTTTACTTGCAGTTTCTTTTGCTAATGCGCAATCTGTGCGCCATACATCATTTGATAATCGTCAAACTTGCAATGAAAATAACGGAATTTGGCGCGAATTTGGCAATGGTTGCGGCGATGATTGTGTAAGCAAATTTGATCAATACGAAATCTGTACTAACGCTATAACCTACGGCTGCGACTGCGGCAAAGGTCGTTGCTGGCATGATGATAGATGTATGTCGATAATATCTTATAAAAAAATCTTTGATGAAGAAAGCGCTGAAAAAGAAAAACTATTAGAAGCAAAAGTTAAAGAGCGCCAAGAAAGAATTAAAAATGATCCCACTTTGAGCAATTATTTACAGAATCTTTATATACAAAAAGATACTGCACAAAATCCAGCGGCGGCAAATGGCGGAGCTGGCCAAAATCAATCGCCAAATGTTATAACACAAGCAGGGCCACAACGAGATAATCCAAACCAACCACCAGCTTCTGCAATTACAAATGTTCCGGCAAATAACTCAGGCAATAACAATTTTGGAATGGTGAGAACTCCGGAAGGAAGTGAAGAGATAAAAATTCCGCCAGCATTTTTACAACAAGAGCAATTGAATAAGGCCAACGCTGGAAACACTAATGGCGCTGCTTCAAAAGCTGCAGAGCCCGCTTTTCCAATGATTCCATTGCCGCAATAAATTTATAAACTGATTCACAAAAAGTTAGTTCTATAAAAGTTCTCCTACAAGGCTGCTGGGGCGAGCTTGTAAGATTTTTACTTGAGCGATTTGTCCTAGATATTTTTGTACCACATCTTCATTTTCTACATCAATAATCACCGATTGCAACCATGGGCTTTTGCCCCAAAGTTGAAATTTTTGTGCAGCCTCAGCCGAAGAATTTTTGCTGCGCCCACCAATTGATTTTGGTGCTTCGCGCTCAAATAAAACAGGCATTGTTGAGCCTTTAAATTTGTTGTTAAAAGCTGACTGTTGTTCGGTTAATAATTTTTGCAAACGAGCTAGTCTTTCTTCTTTTATTTTTTCTTCAACTTGAATTTTAGCCTCTGCAGCTGGGGTTCCGGGGCGTGGTGAATATTTAAAAGAATAGCATTGCGTGAAGCCAATTTTTTGCACTAAATCCATTGTGTCTTCAAAATCTTGATCAGTTTCACCAGGAAATCCAACGATAAAATCTGAAGATAATCCCATATCAGGGCATTGTTCTCTAAGCTTCTCAATAGTTTTAAAATAATCTTGGCGAGTATGTTTGCGATTCATTCCTTTTAAAACATTGTTTGATCCTGATTGAATTGGCAAATGCAAAAATGGCATTAATTTTGGAATATCACGATGGGCCGCAATCAACTCATCAGTCATGTCGCGCGGGTGTGAAGTGGTGTAACGAATTCTTTCTACTTGTGGAATTTTGGCAATTTTTTCTACCAATTTTGCCAAGGTTGTCGTGGATCCATCAACATCTAAACCATGATAGGCATTAACATTTTGGCCAAGAAAATAAATCTCTTTGACGCCTTTATCCACAAGGCGCAAAGCATCATCATAAATTTTGTGAGCCTCGCGAGAATATTCAACACCGCGAGTATAAGGCACTACGCAAAAAGTGCAGAACTTATCGCAACCTTCTTGCACCGTAACAAAAGCGCTGGCTCCTGTTCCTGCTTTGGATTGTGGCAATAAATCAAATTTATCATTTGGCGCAAATTCAAGATTTATTTGTTTTTTCTTGTCGCGAATAACTTTTCCGACTAGATCTGGCAAGGTTTGGTAGCTTTCTGGCCCAACAATAATATCAACAACTTTAGCGCGACGAAAAATTTCTTCACCTTCGGCTTGCGCCACGCAACCAGCGACCGCAACGATCATCTCGCTGCCATTTTTGCGCTTTTTATCTTTGAATGGCACCAATCTTCCTAGATCAGAAAAAAGTTTTTCTGATGCTTTTTCGCGAATGTGGCAAGTGTTTATAATAACCATGTCAGCATCTTCAGCTGTAGGCACGGTTTTATATCCAACTGCAACCATTAAATCTTCCATTCGGTCAGAATCAAAGACATTCATTTGGCAACCATAAGTTTTGATGTGAAGTTTTTTCATTTTATTTATTTAGATCCGATAATCGTGATAATTTCAAAAGTCGCTGCAACCTTGCCATCATTGGTTTGGTAGCTATCGTGATATTGTTGCAAAACCTGTTGCAAAAAGCCACGCGTAAAAAACTTGCGACTGCGCTTGAGCATTATATTGCCTTGTCCCATCATTTTCAAATCTTTTAATAATTTTAGTGGATTTTCATATTCAACCTCAACGCGCTCTAAGGTTGAAACTGGGTTTAAAAATCCCGCCTTTTGCAATAACATTGCGGCGGTTTTAACATCAATCGTTGGAATCATGCGGGGCGAGATTCCGTTATAAATTTTATTTTCAACTTCAAAAATTGTTTTGTGTAATTGTGATAAATTTTCTTCGCCGAAAAAACTGGCGATGAATATTCCTTCTGGCTTGAGAAGGTTTTTTATTTGCATCAAAAATTGTGGCACTGAGTTGATGTGATGCAGATTTAAGTTGCTAAAAATTAGATCAAAGCTTTCATTTTTAAATTGAGAAAGATTATCATCGCAAATTGTTTGGATATTTTTGATGTTTTTTTCTTGCTGCATCAAGCTAGATAAATAGCCATCTCGCGCCTCAATTTCTAAACAACTTTCAAAATCGCGTGAATAAAATTCTAGATTTTCTACGATTCTGGTGGCGATTTCGTGGTATAGAAAATTATATTCACTAAATTGTTGTGAGCTTCGTGATTGGTTTTGTTTTAGTAATTTGCGGTCGAATATTTCGCTCATTTGTTTGATATTGAATTTTATTTCTCAAGGTTAATGAGGATAAAATAAGAATGAAAGTGCATGTCCTCTGCTCCTCAGACAGTGATGGTCTAGGCTTGATCTTTTTTAAACTAAAATACTTCTGTAGACCATCAAAACTCGGCTCAGAGGACATGCACTTTCATTCTTATTTTATCCTCATTAACCTTGAGAAATAAAATCGGTTATTTTTTTCAATTTTACTTTTAGCAAAAACACCAGAATGCAAAAACTTTATAAAAAGATTCTTGGGATTATTTTTCCTAATAAATGCCTTGCATGCAACAAAATCATAGATTGCGAAGGTTTATTTTGCAATGATGATTGGCAGAAATTGCAGTTTATTACTGAGCCAAAATGCCAAATCTGCTCTCAACCATTCATATCTGAATTTGAAGCAAGAACAGAAAACCATTCTCTTTTATGCGTCAAATGCCTTACAACCAAGCCCTCTTATGATTCTAGTATTACAGTTTTTCGCTATGGCGATTTGCTTAAAAAAATTGTTGGCGATTTAAAATATCGCGATTGTACAAATTTGAGCAAAAAATTTGGCAAAATACTTGGGCAGAAAATTGCGCCTGAGATACAAAATTATAATCTGATAATTGCTGTTCCGCTTCATAAACAAAGGCTTCGAGAACGGAAGTTTAATCAAGCAATTTTATTGGCAAAAGCAATTTTACAAAACTTGCCTGACGAAAAAAATGGCTTAAAATTTTATCCTGATATTTTGCTGCGCACTAGATACACAACGGCGCAGGTTAAGTTGGATCAAAAAACTAGGGCAAAAAATTTGCAGGGGGCTTTTGCGATAAATAAAAAATATCTCGATAGAATAAAAGATAGTTCAATTTTGTTGATTGATGATGTGATTACAACTGGCGCAACGCTAGAGAATTGTGCATCGATATTAAAAAAAGCGGGAGCAAAAAAGATTACCGTCGTAACTATTGCGCATACTATTTTGGATAAAAACTAGTCAATTTATCTAGGATCATCTGCGAACTCAAATACCAAGAATCAGCATCGCTTTCAAATTTGCTAGGATTAAATCTCCGATTAAAAACTCTTGTCAAGGCCTGCATCTCTAAATCAAACTCATCATTTTGGTTTTTTACTTTATAGCCAAATTGTGCAAGTTTTTCTTTGATTTTTTTAATTTCTGGCGCTTTATTTTTTAGTTGAAAAAGTTTTTTATCTCCCTCACCCAACAAAAAAATTTCAGGAAAAATCGCAACACCTGCACGAGCAAAAAATTTCCAATCAAATAAATGTGAAGGGTCTTGCTTGCGGTCTAACAAGCCATCCTCAGAGTTGTAAGCAATATCAGAATGCCCGACAATATTTTGTGCAACAATATTATATTTATCGATTAAATAGCGGCATAACTCAATACCAGACTGCATTTGCGCTGATTCAAATTTTTTAGAAAACGGCGCCGAATTGATAAATTCAATACCAATTGAATTTTGGTTAAGCCTCTCAAAGCCACGCCAATAGCTGATTCCAGCATGATAGGCTATATTATTTTCATCAACTAAAGAAAAAATCTCGCCATTTTCATCAATCAAAAAATGAGAACTAACTTTATGTTCAACAAACTGCGCCACCGCATGATCGACCGAATCAGCCTCTACATGGTGCAATACTAAAAAATCAATTTTACGCTCAATATTTGATTTTGTAAAATAATCACGAAATGTTTTGGATTTATTTATATTCATACTAAATATTATTCTCTAATTTTTTTTAACAAAACTTAAGGTTAAATAATGTTTTTTGACATTAAATTCTCAACAAATAACATATGAGCCTTAATTTAATCTAATAAAGATGTATGACAACTAAGCAAAATAATACTAGAACCACCAAAGAAAACGAAGCCCTATTGTTCCACATTCAAGGCCAACCGGGAAAAGTTGCGATGCATGCAACCAAGCCGCTCAACACTCAACGCGATTTGGCACTTGCTTATTCACCAGGTGTTGCGGTGCCTTGTTTGGAGATTCAGAAGAACCCAGATTTAGCTTATGACTATACTTCTAAAGGCAATTATGTCGCAGTTATTTCTAACGGCACAGCAGTTTTGGGCCTAGGAAACCTTGGCGCTTTAGCTGGCAAGCCAGTTATGGAAGGAAAATCAGTTTTATTTAAACGCTTTGCCGATATTGATTCGGTTGATATTGAAGTTGGCACCGAAGATGCTGACGAATTTATCAATGCCGTAAAATTTTTAGGGCCAACTTGGGGTGGCATTAACCTAGAAGATATAAAGGCGCCAGAATGTTTTATTATTGAGAGCAAATTGCGCGAATTAATGGATATTCCAGTTTTTCATGATGATCAACATGGCACTGCAATCATCTCTGCCGCTGGCATTATCAACGCTTTGCACATTTCTGGCAAAAAATTCAAAGATATAAAAGTTGTTGTAAATGGTGCTGGAGCCGCAGGTATCGCTTGTTTAGAGCTTCTTAAAGCGATGGGCTTGCCTCATGATAATGCAATTTTATGCGATACTAAAGGCACAATTTATAAGGGCCGAACTGAAGGTATGAACCAATGGAAAAGTGCTCACGCAGCTGATACCAAAGCCCGCAGTTTGACCGATGCAATGAAAGACGCCGATGTGTTCTTAGGCCTCTCTGTTAAAGGCGCAGTTACCAAAGAAATGGTAAAATCAATGGCACCAAATCCAGTGATTTTTGCGATGGCAAATCCTGATCCAGAAATCACTCCTGAAGAAGTTCATTCTACTCGCGATGATGCTATCGTTGCTACTGGCCGTAGTGATTATGAAAATCAGGTGAATAATGTAATGGGCTTCCCTTATATTTTTCGCGGTGCATTAGATGTGCGCGCTTCTACAATTAATGAAGAAATGAAAATCGCCGCCGCCCATGCTATTGCTGAGCTCGCGCGTGAACATGTTCCTGATGAAGTTAGCAAAGCCTATGGTGGCAGAGAAATGAAGTTTGGCAAACATTATATTATTCCAACGCCTTTTGATTCTCGTTTAATCAGTGTTGTATCGCTTGCAGTGGCTAAAGCCGCAGTTGAAACCGGTGTTGCACGCAAACCAATCACCGATTGGGATGCTTATCGCAAACAATTGCAAGCACGCCGCGATCCTACTGTTAACAGCTTGAGCATGATTTTTGAAAAGCTTGAAAGATCTCCTAAAAAAGTGATTTTTGCTGAAGGCGAACAACCAGAAATCATCCGCGTTGCAGCAATGTGGCGCGATAACGGCTATGGCACACCAATTTTGATTGGCAAAGAAAAACGTGTTCTTGAGAACATGAAAGAAGCCAATATCAACCCAGAAGGCATCAAAATTTATAACGCTTCAATCTCGGATGAAAATAACAAATTCGCTGATTACCTTTACACCAAGCTACAGCGCAACGGCGTGCTTCATTCTGATTGTTTGCGAATGGTAAAAAACGATCGCAATATTTTTGCCGCGTCAATGTTAGCATGTGGCGATGGCGATGCTCTTGTTACAGGCCTTACTCGCGGCTATCGCAAATCACTTACTGATATTTGGCAAGTGATTAAAAACAAAAAAGGCAAAATTGTTTTGGGCATTTCGATGGTTGTTTCTAAGGGCCGCACAATTTTTGTTTCTGACACTGCCTGCTCCGAGCTTTCATCTTCCGAACATTTAGTGAATATCGCTTTGCAAACCGCAGAAAAAGTTCGTGGCCTTGGCTATGAACCGCGCGTAGCATTTTTATCATTTTCAAATTTTGGTAGCGCATTAAAAACTGAATCGAGCCGTGTTAAACGCGCTGTTGAGTTGCTTGATGAAATGAAGGTAGATTTTGAATATGATGGCGAAATGACTGCAGATGTTGCTCTTAACATGGATAAAATGTCAAAATATCCCTTCTGTCGCTTGACTGCGCCAGCAAATATTTTGATCTGCCCCGGTTTGCATTCGGCAAGCATTGCCACAAAATTGTTAGAAGAGGTTGGAAACTGCACGGTTGTAGGGCCAATTCTTGATGGATTTGAAAAATCAGTGCAAATTATAACTATGCGCTCATCAGTAAATGATATTTTAAATATTGCCGCAATTGCAGCAACCGATAAAATAAAAGGATAGTTATGCCAGAAACACATGCTGGGCCAGATTTCGGATCTCTAGCCGCAAACAAAATGCACGGAGATCAACAAAAACATGATTTTCATGGCGATCATACTGGCACTGGGGTTTCTGGAATGGATACCCATCTTGGCCATCACCCAATTGAAACTAAAACAGAAATTCCAACTCTTGGCGTTCCAATACAATTACCTGGTGGCATAGAGGGTCAAGGCGCACTAAGCGATCTTCATTTTGATGATCTTGGAAATGTAGGGCCAGCCACCCTATCAAAAGAAGGTGTATTTGGATTGGGAAATGATATAAAATTAACTGGAGATGTATCTTTAAACAGCGCAACTAGCGCCAAATCAAATCTTAACTTGGGCGAAGGGGCTGGTTTTGATGCGGCTAACTCTTTCAATTCTAGCGTTGGCCATGGCGGCGGTGGGCACTAAACTATAATCGACTTAATTTTGCCAATCGCAGCAAATGTTGGTTTTGATCCAGAAAAAATCTTCTCCGCTAATTTTGTTACATCAGATTTTTTTACCGCCAAAACTTTCTCTAAAATTTCTTTATCTGATATAATTCTACCGTAGGCCAAAATATCACCACCAAGCTTTTGCATGCGGCCCGAGGTACTTTCTTTTGCCATCAATAAACTTGCTTCAAATTGTGTACGCACTCTTTCTAATTCTTTATCAGAAATTTTTTCGCAGATTTTATTGATCTCACTTTTGGTGGCGGCGATTAGCTCGTTAGCCTTATCTGGCGTGGTTCCAGCATAGATACCAAAAATTCCTGAATCTTGATGCGTGTAATTGAAAGCATAAATAGAATAAGCCAAACCGCGGTTTTCACGCACTTCTTGAAATAATCGTGATGACATTCCGCCACCCAAAATCATTGCCAAAATTTGCGCGCTATAATTGTTTTTATCGAGATAGGAATAACCTTTATATCCAATCACTAAATTAACTTGCTCAAGCTTTTTTTCTTTGCAAAATTCTCCACCAATATATTTTGCTGGCTCTGAAGCCTTGATTTTAGCGGTTCCAAGCTTGGTAAAATATTTTTGTGACCACTTTATTAGATCGCTTTGCTTGATGTTTCCTGCCGCCACAACGCAAATATTGTGATAATTATATTGCTTGCCAATATAATCAACAAAGTGATCACGACCAAATTTTTTGATGTTTTTTACAGGGCCAAGAATGCTACGGCCAAGGGCTTGCTTGGGATATGCCGCTTCTTGAAAATAATCAAAAACAATATCATCAGGAGTATCGTTTGTCATTGCAATTTCTTGCAAAATAACGCCGCGCTCTTTTTCTAGTTCAACGGAATCAAAAGTAGAATTTTGTAAAATATCTGCCAAAAACTCTACGGCAAATTCGGCGTGTTTTTTTAAAACTTTAGCATAATAAACGGTTTTTTCTTTAGAAGTGTAAGCATTGATTCTTCCTCCGATTCCTTCAAATTCTTCGGCGATTTGGCGGGCGCTGCGCGTTGCCGTGCCTTTAAAGGCCATATGTTCAAGAAAATGTGAAATTCCGTTGATTTCAGGCATTTCATTGCGACTTCCGGTGTTAACAAATACACCGACTGAAACGGTTTCAACATCTTTCATTTCATCAACTGCAAGGCGTAAGCCATTTTTTAGTGTGATTATTTCTTGTTTTGACATGAATTAGAAAATAGAATATGGTTTGGTAATATTATTTATAAACATCATGCGTAATTCCCCGTTATTGTCAATCCGCGATACCACAATTTCTTTCGCCAAGAAAATTTTGTTTGAAAACCTCAATTTAAACTTATTTCCGCGCGATCGGGTGTGTTTGATTGGAAAAAATGGTGCAGGCAAAACCTCGCTGATGAGCGCTATATACGGCTCAATGGATTTTGACTGCGGTGAAAGATGGATTGCTCCCAAGGCAATTATTGGTTATTTGACACAAAATGATGATATTCCACGAAACCTTACGGTTGTAGAATATATAATGGGTGAATTGAAGTTGGATGAGCATAAATCATATTTAGTTGATATTGTTTGTGATAATTTGCAGATTGATAAATACTCCCTTACCCACAATCTTTCTGGCGGACAAAAACGCCGTGCCCACCTGGCTAAAGCCTTGGTGCTTGAACCAGATATTTTGCTGCTTGATGAACCCACTAACCATCTTGATTTAGTGATTATTGAATGGCTTGAAGAATATCTTCGCTCTTACAATGGTGCGCTTTTGGTCATTAGTCATGATCGCAAATTTCTTGAAAAAGTTTCTAATAAAGTTTTTTGGTTGCGCGCTGGCACTATTAAAATCAACCATGAGGGCTATAAAAATTTTGATGAATGGTCACAAAGTATTATTGATCACGAGCAACGCGAATTATTAAATTTAGAGAAAAAAGTTGGTTTAGAAAGCGGCTGGTTGCAAACAGGAGTAACTGGCAGAAGAAAACGCAATATTGGTCGTTTGCATTATTTAGATGAGTTGCGCCAAAAATTAGCAGCACAAAGAAAATTGGTTAACGCCAATAAAAATCACATGAAGATTGAAGAAAAAGATTTTAATGATGATGCGCCGCAGGTTATTGCTTCACTTAATAATGTTAGCAAAAGTTATGATTTGCCAGAAAATTCTGATTCGATTGAAAGCAATACTGACAAGAATTTGCAAAATAAAAAAATCCTCATCGATAAATTTTCTTTAAAAATTTTGCGTGGAGAAAAAATTGGAATTTTAGGAAAAAATGGCTCAGGAAAAAGCACTTTTTTAAAATTATTAGTTGGCGAAACTTTGCCTGATAGCGGCACAGTAAAACTGGCACGCGACCTACAGTTTTCTTACTTTGATCAACAGCGCAGCGCCATTCAACCAGAATCTTCTATTCAAGAAATTTTATGTGGCAGCGGTTCTGAATATGTGCAATTGCCCAACGGAAAAATGCGTCATATTTGTAGTTATCTCAAAGATTTTTTGTTTGATCCACAAGATACCAAAACAATGGCCGGAACCTTATCTGGCGGGCAGCAAAACCGATTGCTTTTGGCAAAAACTCTGGCTAATCCAGGAAACTTTTTAATTCTTGATGAGCCAACAAACGATCTTGATATGGATAGTTTGGATATGTTGCAAGATTATTTAGAAAGCTACCAAGGCACGCTGCTAGTGGTTAGCCACGATCGTGATTTTTTGGATAATGTTGTTACAAATATTTTAGCTTTTGAAGGTGATGGCGAAATTATCAGCCATTTAGGCGGCTATTCTGATTATTTAGAATATAAACATCAGCATTTAAAACAGGCTGAAGCAGCAAAAATATCAGCACAAAATGAGGCAAAGGCAAAAGCTAGAGCGCTTGCCAATCAAGCCGCTATTGATTTTAGCGCAATAACAACAGAATCTTTAGATCAAGCTATTGTAAAGCCACGCACTAATCGCACTTCTCACAGCAAAATAAAATTTGAACTAGAGCGTATTCCGCAAAAAATCGAACTGTTAGAAAATAAAATTCTTGAATTAAATGATGAACTAATAAACACCGAAGATCGCAACCCCTCTAGCCTTGCCCATATTTCGATTGAACTTGCTATTGCGCAACAAAAAATTGATGACTTAGAAGCGAGATGGGAAGAATTGGAAAATATTTTAGCACAATAAAATATGTAGTGATTTGAGCTATCTACCTTCAAAATTATCACTTAAGATTGATTAGAAATATCATTTGAGTTTAATTAAATTACCAAACCTCGTTAAATCTAATCTAATTATAATATGACATCATCTACCTTATCTACCTTAAGTGATACAGAGCTACTAGAATACACAAAAAGTATAACAAAAGAAATTGACGGAACCATTGCTACAATTGGAAATTATACTGAATATCAAGGTCTGAGCAATGATGATCTTCGCAAAAAAATGCAAGAAATAATCGGAAATTCCTCATTACAAAAAGATAAACAACTTGATCAGCTCATACCGCTTTTAAAAAAATTAAGAGTAAATTCTTTAGAAAAAATCAGAGATTCTTATAATAGAACAGAAGAATGGAATATATCCGCCGAGAGTGCTCTGCAAAAAGATCTTGGTGCTTTAGAAAACATTCCACAAATCACTTCTTTTGAATCAGCCGTTGCTAATGCTGAGGCCGCTAAAGCAAAATTGGAAACTGCTCAGAATCTTACAATGGATGTGCATGATAAGGCATTGCACAAAAGTCTAGACTTACAGGTTAATATGTTGCTTGATGGAGTTTTTACAAAGTACTTAGGTGATATAAAATCTTTTCTTGAACAAACGCATCAGCCTACAACTATTCCATTTTCTAATTGCATTGAATCATTATCAGCCAATATGAACAAAGCGGCAGCTGATTCTATGGCCGCCACAAGTGTTAAAGTAGGACAATTAAAATTATTAGACCAAGAAGTTGATAGTGCAAAAACTGAACTCACCAACAAAATTAAAGAAAAACAAGAGGCAATAGATAAGGATAAAAAACCATTTTTTCGTAAGATGGTAAGATTTTTTACTGGCAACCGTATTTTAAAACCGCTTGATGTTACTGCGTTTGATGCAAGTATTCAAGAGGCGCGGAAAAATACTCTGGAATGCGAAAAGAACAAGAAAGAAACGGATTTGCGCCTTGGTGAAGTTGCATCAAATAAAGAAAATGCACTTCAATCTCTAAAAACATCACTTGAAGTTGCTGAAAATTTAAAAGTTATGTTTGAAAAGTCTGATATTGCTGCTGATGTTTCTTTAGATAACGCTAAGAAATTTTATGCCGCCGTAAATAATGATCCTAACTTAGTAACAAAATTTAAAGCTGAGAGAGAAACAGCGGCAGAGACAGCTGCATCAGAAGATGCGTTTAGCAAAGGGCTGGGGGCTAAGTTTAGCAATAAATTAGAAGCCGCTGCTTCAGTTGGGAGGGGAGACTCAAAGAGAAAAGATGGTATGTTTGATAATATTATAGGTGGACTTAAAAATGTATTTGATCTTGCTAGCGTTCCGGTTGTTTCTACTGCGGCGAACGCGCTGTTATCCGTAGCACAGTCGGCTAATGATCGAAAACAAATGGATAGGTTAAAAAGAGTTGATGCTTTTAAGAAAGATCCAAAAAGTATGGAAATTCTTACAGCACTACAAAAAAAATTAACAACTTCATATGCTCCTTTACCGATAGAAAAAGATTCTCACGATGATTTGTTAACAACCCTTTCTAAAAAAGTTATGGGCGCAATCGCTGATGAATCAGTAAAAATAACACCAGATCTTTCTGTTAATGATGCAGTTGATAAATTTATCGCCTATATACAAAAAGGAAAATTTGCATTTCAAAAAAAAACCGTTGAGGTTAATCCAGAAAATGCCAGAGCTGGCGCCACATATACTGCGGCAGGATTTATCTCAAAACAAGCCATTGAGATTAAGGATGCAGAAGGAAATAAAGCTATGTTAATTCCAGAATCACGCCAAGAAAAAGATGAAATTATTGGCAATTCAAAATATGGATCAAGGCCCGCTACCGCAGAAGAGCAGAAGGATTTTTTGGCAAATGGTGAATTAAAAAGTTATGCTATATTTATTCCAAAAACTGATCGATTGGCCAGCACTTTATCCGAAACTTTGGATAAAATTTTTGAAGGTCATCCTAAAGATAAAGAGGCAGCTCTTGTTAGAATAGAATCTGCTGTGGCAGCTGTTAAGGGATTAAAAGGCGATAAACTTTCTGCAGCGTTAAAAACTTCTTTATCAGAAATTATTGAACCTGGAAAGCGTTCTGGTGGCGTAAGCAATACTCCCGATGAGACTCGTGTAAATTTTAATATTGTTAAAAATAGTTTGATTGCAATGATCGAGCTTGATGCAACAAAAGCTAAAACAAGCCCTACCGTATCTGTCGACCCAACCACCACAACTCCTCCCATCGTAAGCACAGCTGATGCAAATCTTCAAATGGATCCAAACAGTTACAAGAAAGCACAAATCAATGATGCTTTAAAAGGAGTAACTTTGGTCGATAGCACAAAAGATGCTGCCAGCGAAATAATGACAATTATCGATACAATTGCAGCAAGGCTTAAAGATAGTGAAAAAGGCAAAAGCAAAGATTTTAGCGATGATTTAAAAGCATCTTTGAGTCAAGTTATAAAACTTGGCAATCGCGCTAGCTTTACAAACAAAGAAGATCCTGATCGCAAGCTTTTTAATGGGGTAAAAGAAGTGGTGAGTTCGATGATTACCAATAAGGCCGCAGAAATGCAGAAGGAAGGAAAATCTGCCCAAAATACTGTGGCAAAAAGCCACTAAGAGCCATGTGGATAGCGCATAAACATCAATTAGCAGCACTGTTTAAACGAGTTTTTAGTCTAGTTTAAACAGTGATTAAAATTATTTTTGCAGCTGCGCAATATAACCAAAACGGTGATAATTATTGCTCACAGATTGCTCTTGCAAGTAATGCAGCAACTCAACCCTGCCCTGATAAATCACATCTTCACCAATCACCGCCAAACCTGTTTTGGCAGCTTTTTGCTTAAATATATCAAGTGCATTTTTGCCAACGATTCTCACGCGTTTGAATTTTTCTATTTGTTGTGCGAACTCTTCATTATTTTGTATAACAATTTTAACCTGCCACAAAATTGCTGGAGAAATTTTATTTATTTCTTCAATGAGATTGTCTTTTTCAATACTGAGATGAGCCTCATTTACACAAATTTTAGCCGCTAAAATTGCTAGAATTAAATCTTTAACAGAGCAAGACTGGTGGGCTCTAATCGCAATATTTGGCAATTTTAAAAAGCGCGTAATATTTGATTGACCAGGAATTTTTTGATAATCAATTTCTTGCGAAAAATATTGATCATAAGCATTAACATAGTTTTTGAAAACTGGCAAAATATCATGCCGATCATTCTTGGCTAAATCTTCTGCAACATTTTTTAAATTATATCCTTTAATTTCAACATATTGTGAAGCCTTAAAATTAGGCACTTGCGAAGCATTATCAAAATTAAAGAACTGATAAATATAATTTAATCCACCCGCTTTGATTCCTGTTCCAAAGGCAGATTTGTTCATGCCGCCAAAAGGCTGACGCTCAACCACCGCACCAGTTGAAGAGCGATTTATATAAAGATTTCCTGCTTCAATTTTTTCTTTCCACAGATTTTGTTCATCATCATTTAAGCTTTCTAGTGCTGAAGTTAAGCCATATCCGGTATCGTTCACTAGCTTGATTCCCTCTTCAAGATTATCAATTTTCATGATGGTTAATACTGGACCAAAAAATTCTGTCATGTGGCTTTTATCGCCCATTTTAGTGCCAATTTTTAAACCGGGTGACCATAAAGTTTGATTTTTGTTTAGACATTTAGGCTTCAATAACCAACGCTCATGAGGCTCTAAATTAGTAAGTGCATATTCTAAATCTGCCAATGGTTTTCTGATTAGTGGATTAATTTTAGTTTTAAAATTCCATGCGCCATCAACAGTCAAGCTTGTTGCGGCATCAACCAAAGTATGCAAAAACTTTTTATCTTCATAAATTTCTTTTTCTAAAGCCAAAATTGAAGTGGCAGAACATTTTTGCCCAGAGTTTGAAAATGCTGAATGTAGTACATTTTTTATCGCCTGATCTTTATCAGAATATTTTGTGACAATCGTAACATTTTTGCCGCCAGTTTCAGCGATCATTTTCAACATTGGGTTGCTGTTAATGATTGATAATGCTGTGTTGGTTCCACCAGTAAACACGATCATATCGAGCGATTTGCTACGAGTCATTTCCATCGCAACAGCAGAATTAAAGCTTGGAATAAATTGTAAAACATCGCGCGGAACTCCCGCATCCCAAAAACATTTTGCCAATTCATATCCCACAAGTGTGGCAAAATTTGATGGCTTAAAAATAACATTGCTGCCCGCAATTAAACCTGCAAACACACCACCAGCAGGAATCGCCAGAGGAAAGTTCCACGGACTCAAAACTAAAACTGTTTTTTTCGGAACATATTTTACATCATTAGAAATTTCATGCTTCATCTTTAAAAAACTATAAGCGTAGAAATTTCCAAAATCGATTGCCTCGGTGATTTCGGCATCGCTTTCAGTGAATGGTTTTCCTGTTTCTAGAGCAACTGCCCCCATTAAATCGCCGCGTCTTCTTCTAAAATTATCCACAACTTTTGCGATGATTTCTAGACGATTTTCATCAGAAAGATTTTGCCAAGAATTATTTTCTGCAGCACATTTCAAAGCCTTTTGAGCCTCTTCTACTGTAGCTCCGTGATATTGCCCCACAACTTTTCCATCAGTGCTGTGATCTTTAATTTTATATGTATCGTCAGCTGGAGAAATTTCTTCGCCAGCAATAACTGCGCACACTTTTAGATCAGAAATATTCTGCCATTTTTTTGTTATTTGCTCAGCAAATTCACAATTGTTTGGTAAAGAAAAATCGGTGTCAGCCTCTGATTTATATGATTCACCAAAAGTTTTAGGATCGGTTGCAAAATTTTCTTGCAAGCGATTTTGCGTGCGATGAACTGCAAATTTATTTTGCTCTTTGAGATATAAAGATTCTTCAAATTTTTCTTCTAACATTTTTAAGTTAGCAGAATTATGCGCCAAAGCATTGATATATCTTAGATAATTATCACGCGAGGTATTTTCATCAAGCCTACGCACCAAATAGCCGATAGAGCTGATAAAATCTTCTTTGCTGCCAAAAGGCAAATAAAGCAGAACATTTAAATTGAGTTCTTTAACAAACATTTTAGCAACATATTCTGACATGCCGCTAAGCATTTCAAAAGTCACCAAATCAAGAGTTTGATTTTTTTGCGCACATAAATAAACATAAGCAATATCAAACAAATTGTGTGAAGCCACGCCAATTCTAACTGCGTTAATGTTATCTTTTTGCAAAGCAAATTCTAACATGCGTTTATAATTTGCATCAGTCATCGCTTTAATATCAAAAGGCGCTAGTGGCCAGTTTCTTTCAAAAGATTCGAATAATTCCATATCCATATTTGCACCCTTCACCACCCTAACGCGCGCAGGGGCTCCGCCATTTTGCACTTTTTTCTGTGCCCATGCAGTAATTTTTTGTAAATATAAAAATGAATCAGGAAGATAGGCTTGCAAAGCGATTCCTGCGGTTAAATCTTTGAACTCTTCTTTGCTCAACGCGCGAATGAAGGTTTCAACCGTGATCGCTAAATCACGATATTCTTCCATATCAAAATTAACCATTTTGTTAGTTTTGCGCCCAGTTTTGGGACAAACATATTGGTTATCTTTTGCTGCTTTATAAATAATAGTTATTCTTTTAACCAGCTCTTCAACCGTTTGCTCAAAACCTATAGAATTAATTTGCGAATAGATTGTAGAAATTTTAATTGAGATACAATTTATCGCAGGATTTTGCAAATCTTTGATATATTGAGCAATTCTTTTTTGCGCATCTTCTTCACCAAGCAAAAGCTCTCCCACGCGATTTAAATTGGTGTTAAGGCCATCCTTTAAATTTTTTGCAATACGCTTTTCAAGGGTTTTATCCGATCCAAATAAAACATATTTTGAAGTGGTAAGATAAATAAATTCTTTCATCAACGGAACCGAAACAGAGTTGGCAAAACTGCTGGTTAAGTTATATAAATCGACTAATCTTTGTTCAAAAAAATTAAGAAATTTTAGGTTAGGAATTTTGCCAATAATAGTTGCAATATCCTTTGATTTTGAAGGACGGAAAGCCTTATCCATCATTGCAATTACAAAAGATTTATCATCAGAATTTTGAAAAAATTTATCCATTTTTTTGGCATAAATTTTATCTGAAACTGATTGATATTTTATTGAATTATCCAACCATTTTTTTGCTAAAATTTTTGCTTCTTCGTTAAGATTTGTCATTTGTTCGTTTAAGTTTTTTTATTATAAATTGATAATTTTTTATCTATTATTCATCTCTTTTAATCTTTTAAAATCATGCGCTACTTTTGATGGCACTTGATGTTGCGTCATTAAACTTATCATAAAAATTGAGAAAGCTGACAATACAAAGGCTGGCAAAATTTCATAAGAAATAATTGATATTTCGTGAAAAATAATTGCCCCAGCTGCACCAGAAATTACACCAGCAATTGCGCCTGCTCTGGTGGTTTTTTGCCAAAAAAGTGCAAATAAAACAACTGGCCCAAAAGATGCTCCAAGCCCAGCCCAAGCGCGCGATACTAATCCAAGAACGCTTGATGAATTATCTGATGCAATAAATAATGCAAATAAAGCAACAACCACAACCCAAATTCGAGTAACAACTAGCATCTCTCTATTGCCAGCATTTTTGCGAAAAAAACGGTGATAAAAATCTTGACTTAAAGCACTGCAACAAATAATAATTTGCGCATTAAGCGTGCTCATCGTTGCAGATAAAATTGCTGAAATTAATACACCAATAATGATTGGATGAAAAATTGAATGCGACATTGCAATAAAGACCGTTTCTGGTTCTTTTAAAGGGCTGCCTGAAAAATAAACAAAACCTAGAAGACCAATAACACTGGCCCCAATCATTGATAGAGTCATCCAAGAAATACAAATTTTTCGCGCCATATCGATGCGATGAGGATCTTTGATTGCCATATATTTTGAGATAATATGTGGCTGGCCAAAATAACCGAGACCCCAAGCAAAAAATCCAAGAATTCCAATAAAATTTAAACCATAAAATGGATCAATGTGAGTGGGATCAATTGCCATTGTTTTCATGACAAGATCAGAAACAGTATAATCTGATTGCAAAATAATGTAAGTTGGAACAAATAACAGCACACAAAAAATTAAAATTCCCTGAAATAAATCAGCATAACTAACTGCCAAGAACCCGCCAAGTAACGCATATGAGACGATGCAAACACAAGAAATAACCAATGCTAAAAAATAAGAAATATCAAATACTGATGAAAATAATTTTGCACTGCCGACCAAACCAGCAGAAATATAAATTGTGAAGAAGAAAATGATGACGATTAGCGTGCTAACATTGAGAATTCTGCTTTTATCTTCGAATCTGTTTTCAAGGAAAGAAGAAATTGTAAGCGCATCACCAGAAATTTCAGTATATCGGCGCAACCTTTTAGCGATAAATTTCCAACTACAATAAGAGCCAACAACAAGACCAACAACGATCCAGATTTGGTTGATTCCATGTAAATAAAATGCACCAGGAAGGCCCATCAAAAGCCAACTACTCATATCAGAAGCGCCAACATTCATCGCGCCAACAATTGGGCCAAGTTTGCGACTTCCTAAAATATAATCAGCGAAAGTTTTAGTTTTGCGAAAAGCGCGATAGCCCAAGCACATCAAGCCAGCAAAATAAATCGAGATCGTAATCGCGATATAGATATTGCCGCCGCTATTTTGTAGGTATTCCATTTATTTTCTCCTGAAAGTTTTAGTAATAAAAAGGCATCTTAATTAGACCTAAATTATATGCAAGAATATCAGAAAGAAAATTATTTTTAGTTATCTGGTCTCTTAATATTTTTTAGTTATTACTTCGAGTGAGCTGTGCCCGGCCCTTTAAGATTAGATGCCCCATTATGAGATGGCGCAACTGGTGGGGTGCCCAAAGCAAGCGCCCTATCACATGCCGCCCTAAGAGTTCCATTGCAAATTTCTTGCAAAGTCATTGGTCTTGTTTCTTTTGGTTTGCTTGCAGCTGGATCAACTTCATTATCCATCAAAACCTTCAAACCATAGAAAGTAGTGCCACTAGGGCTAGTAACTTTGGCACGCAAGGCCTCAGCTGATTCGCCACTTTTTATAGCCAAAGCAGCAGCGCCTTCCATAGTTTTCATAACCAAGTTATTGGCATCTTTGGCACTAAATTGTACATTTTTACTCGCACCTTCTTCTTTTGTGGCCCCATCAATAAAACACTGCGCAACATAAAGCATTGCAGATTTTATTGCATCGGGATTTTTTAGTTTTACTACTTCTATTAAGAAATCCTTCAAAGTTCCTTTTTTAGACATCAATTCTTCAACTTTCTTATCGAACGAAGAGGGATGTTCTTCTCTAAAATCTTTAAGCAATACCCCTTCTGGTATTGATTTACAAGCCTCCAACATCCATTGAAAAATTTTACCTTCACCAGAAACATCATCAGAAGCCTTACTGTCTAAATCATAATCTATATCTTGCGTCGCCTTATAAATTTCTGCAGCAAGATGAAAAAAATACGCTGGACCACTTCCAGAAATTGCAGTTATGCCATTGATTTCAGATTCATTTGCAACCACCACCGAAGTTCCTGCGAATGAATTCTGAACAAATTTAACATCGCTTTGCGAAGCAGCAGAATTAGCATAAATTCCTGCAACACCTTCATTTCCCCTAGCTTCATTTTCAATTTGCATTGGAGTATTTGGCATAACACGAAATAGTTTTTTTGCTTCAGGAAAAAACTTTTGCAAATCAGCAATTGTTTTTCCAGCGGCCACAGAAATAAGCCTTCCATCATCGTTTAACTTACTGGCATAGTCAGGCAAAACTTGATCGAAAGATTGAGGCTTAATTGTAACAAAAATATCATCAAATTTTCCTGGAACTAATTTGGGATCATTAAAAATGGATATTCCAAACCCCTTAGGCTTATCTTCTTTATTGAATATATTTGGACTACATATGACAATTTCATAATCTGGATTTGCATCACGGAAAGCTTTTAACATTGGTTTTGCCATGTTTCCGTAACCAATAAATAGCGCTCTTTTTTTTGGATTTTGAGCTGCAGATTGAGAGAATCTCCTTGATTGAATTGCATCAAAAGTAGGTTGCGCTTTTTCTAACGATATAGCGGGAAGTGTGAATAATGTTTGCGATTGCGCTAGTCTAGAAATTGGATCTTTACGGACCACAGGATTTGCAGCAGTTGCAACTCTTGCCGCAGCATTTACAGCAGGAACTGCCACTTTATTAGCTGCAGCCCTTAAAGCGCTAACAGCAGATGTTAAGTTAGGAACTCTTGGAGGCATAATAGTCTTATATTATTTTTAATAAGAATCCATGATTCTCATATAATCAAAATAAAGTCAAGTATTTTTAAAACTAAACCTTTTTCACAAATTCTGATTTTAACCCCATCGAACCAATACCAGAAATTTTGCAATCTATATCATGATCACCCGCTACCAAGCGAATATTTTTAACCTTAGTGCCAACTTTTACTACCGCAGATGAACCCTTAACTTTTAAATCTTTAATAACCGAAACAGTATCGCCATCAGCCAACACAACGCCATTAGCATCTTTTACAACAACCTCTTCATCCTTTGCTTCAAGATCATTTTGCAAAAATTGATGTGAACAATCTGGGCAAACGAACATTTCTTTAACCCCATAAGTATATTCGCAGCCACATTTTGGACAAATTGGCAATTGTGATTCAGTCATAAAATTGTTATTTATTCGCTATTTGTTTTTAATAGAAGCACATGGAAAAAAGAACAATTTATTTAAACCATTTGGCTTAAACTGCGATACATCAGTATCCTTATCTTTTGGACCGCACAAATTAGAATGAGAAGAATATAAAAAAGTACCTTGCACAAGATAAATGCATTGACCGCTTGAAATCAAAGCCTGTATTGCATCAACATTTTTATTTAAACTAAAGTTTATAGCTTTACGAAATATATCTTGAGTTATGCAACCAATCATTCCTTCCTTTTGCGTGATTTTATATTGAAAATCTTTAGCGTAAGAAGCTTTATTGGCAAGCAATATAACGGAACAGAAAATAGATATAATTTTTATTATTTTCATAAATTTGTGATATAAAATTGGATCTCAAACAATTAAATAAATTTTAATTCCTATTATAATATTAAACAACATCAACAATCATTGCATTAAGAGCGTGGCGCGGGTTGATATTGTTTAACTTCATATAGAAACATCCAAAAGTAATAAAAAGCGCGGTTAACATAATAAAAAAAGCTCCGAAAATTTCTGAGTTGAAAATTTTTTTCATATAATTTATAAAATAAATGCTTATCAAAGAACCAAAGTGGTGATTTGGTAAACCTAAGTGAAAACGGGGGAAGGGTCCGGCAAAGATTTTCCCCTGATTTACTTTTTTAATCACAGCTTCTGTTAGTTGCTGAGATTTTTATTTTTGTTTTTTACATCCACTCCTCCATATTGTTTATCCGTTAAAATCCGAGGGTTTTATTGGTGATAATCCCTTTAACCACGCCCTCAATCACTAGATCTTGAGCTGCCAAAAATGGCTGAAATTCACTATTGAACGAAACCAAAATTATTTCTTTTCCGCCATTTTCAATTTTGATTTTTTTGATTAGCGCCTCACCTTTATTAACGCAAACGACTATTTCTCCATCTTCAGCTTTGTTAGTTTTTTTGGCGATAACAAAATCTCCGCTGTTAATTTTTGGCAGCATTGAGTTTCCCTTCGCCTTAACCATAAAAGCTTGACTTGATGAAAAAGGAATGAAGCGAGTTGAAACTGGAATGCGATCAATTGGATCACCATCTAAAACTGAACCATTAGGCCCGCAGGCTGCTAATCCATATAAATTTAAATAAGCGATTTCTTTTTCAGGAGTTTTTAAAATTTGAAAATCACGCGGGTTATATGGATTTTTTTTAATATATCCTTTTTTTTCTAACTGAGAAATATGATGAGTAACAACACTTGTTGAAGTTGCGCCAACAATATTTTGCATTTCACGAATTGTGAGAGGCTCTTGCGAATTTTTTTCTAACAGCTCTAATATTTTTTGCTGGATCGGATGTAAATCTTCAATCATTATATCTAGTTTTTAAGTTATAATTTTTGTGCTAATTTGGCTAGCACATTTCTTATGATCTAGTTTGTAATGAAAGAAAATTTATTATGCAATAAGTTTTTTTGGAAGGGTAAAAATTGGTGCAAAATGAAGCAGAAAATAAATTGAGCCCTTTATTTATAAGGGCCCAATAAAGAATATATTATTTTAAATAAATTGGAATATTAGTTAAGATATAACTATCCCAATCATTAGGCGCCAAGATCGAACCTTCGGTAACCTTTTTTGAGATAACTTCAACTTTTATAGTGCGATCCTTGTTTTTTTCAACAAAGACTGCCACATTTTCTCCGATGCTTAGCATTGATAAACCTGCATGAGCTAGAATTTTTCCTTCTTTTTTATCTTTAGATACGATTCTTAAACGAGGAGAACTATTGATAGATTTAACTGCCGCGTCAAAAACTTCATCATAAGAAGCAGAGAAATTTGTTGATTTGCCTTTGCCTTTAGATTTTTGAACTGAATCTAGTGTTGAGCAGGCATTAGCGACAAATATTAAACTAAAAATTGCCGCTCTTTTTATTAATTTTTTCATATTTTTATTAGATTTGATTATTATAAACAGTCGAACCACCCCCACCTTTCAACCGCTGATCTGGTTGCAAAGAGCAAGATTTTTTAACAAAATTTACCTTATCACGAGGTTTTCCTTGATCAAGAACTTCTTTCAACTCTGCATAAGTATTTTATCTTTGTTTCGCCTCATTGTCATCACCAGACTGATCTGTCAACCTTTTTTCGGACACTATGTGATTGCTTGGCAAAATACGCGGCTGCCTTTTTTAGTAAATCGCGCTCTTGCTTAACTAACGCTAATTCTTTCTTAAGCCGCTTATTTTCTTCAAAACAAGAGACTTTGTTAACATTGCTCATATTTTTTTGATTAATTTGATGAGAATCTGAATATTTATCTATCCAACCATGAAGAGTATTGTGATTAATGCCTAAATCTCTAGCAGTTTGGGCAACTGACCTGTTG
>CAMBFC010000009.1 GCA_945865905.1 Rickettsia typhi | reverse complement strand
TTTGAGCTGGATATGCGCAGAATATGGCTTCAAATGGTTAGAAATTGTGGAGATTGTGGAAAATAAAAGTGGTTTTTGTTTTTTAGTGGGTGGTTTTTGTTAATTTTTTTGGAATTTTTTTATGGATAAGGTTTTGCAACAGTCTCCTTAGAGAGAAATTAATGGAAAATAGAGGAAAATGCAAGAATTTATGCGAAAAATAATGATTCTTGTCTAGGAATGCTCCAAAAGCACTTTTGTCAACTCAACCATGGCATAAGTATCAAGTTTGCAGTAGCTCAATAGGTCATCAACCATCTTGGCTTCATCAACATTTTTTCCTTTTAGAAAATTGAGATAAATTTCCATAGCTTCACCGCCATTGGCAATTTCCATTTCGTGATAACTGTGATTGGTAAATGCTGGCAAAACTTCTTTGATTGAATAAGAGCTCTGCTGTTTTGGACTGTAAATAAATCGTCCTCTAAAAGGCTCGATAAGGTCAACAATTCGAGCATTAATTTGCTTCAGACTTTCAGCATATTCAGGAAAATCTTTTGCTAAATCATCATTTCTACCTTTCTCAAAAGATTGGTGATAGCAAACGATCGATCCTTCCTTACCACAAACTTCAATCAATTTTTTGGCAAAGTTTCTTCTCGGATCAGATTTTTCTTTGTGAATAAATTCAAAATGCCTTGGCTCGCTGTCGGGAGTGTCTTGAACATGAAGCGAGAATTGAAAGGGGATTTGTTGATAAGGTCTTGTGCCATCAAAAATTGGAATGGCTGCGTTAAAAGTTTCGTAATCAAGAAAGTAGAGAGGGTATTGCAGTTTTGATAACCAGCCTTTGATTTTTGTCTTGTCGATATGAGTTTTGTTTTCTTGATGACAGTTGATATCGATTACTTTTGTGCCGCTTGGAAAAAGATTTTGTGGGATGTTTTTGATATCATAGCTGCCGATCTGCTTGGCAATTTCTTCAGCTTTTTTGTTTTGGTAAATTTTGAAGATCGAATATTTTGGAACTTCCTTCCAGCAATGATGCTTAAAATCGCATTCAAAAGGTTTGAAGCATTTGTCACCAATGATAATTTTTGGCTCTTCTTTGGTCTTTAAAACTTCCAGCAAATCATTTTTACAATGATCAACTTCGTTTTGTTTTTCTAAAATCTGCTTTGAAACATCTTCAAATTTAAAGAATTTGCTTACATCGATTTCGCCCTGAAGGACATAGCTGTTATCAACCAGCATTAGCAGACATCTGTCGATTTTATATCCAGCTTTCGAGAAAACATGATATTGAAACGACATGTCATCAAGATGGCAATCTTCAACACCAGTGGAGCTTTTAACCTCAATCAAATCCCATCCATCTGAATTTTGGTTTTTACGAAAAATATCGATTCTTGCATGACTTCCATCAGCGTCAATTATCGCTGTTGCTTCGAAGATGATTTGATGATTTTTCACGATTAGGCTTTTAGTAGAATGAGCAGCTTTTTTAACATCAAAATAATCATCTACAGCTTTGACACCTTCGGCAAAATACTTCCTCGCCAGCTCGGTTATTTCATTTCCAGTCTCAAACTTGGCTTTTGTTTTATTATCAAGAGGAAGTTTTAAATCTTTGCGATAATTGAAAAACCACAGAGCTTTTGGGCATTGCAAACCTTTGATGTAGGAAGATTTTGAGAGGGAATTTATTTTTAAATCATTAATATTTTCCATTAACTATCAGCTTTATTATTCCACTCTAACAAAAGCTTGGGGTCAGAAGAAAGCTCCAACTGCACCTTGTCGGGTTTCACTTTATTAAAAATTTTACCACATATTTTTTTTGCTTTGTCAAAAAAATCTCTATCTTTCTTTAATTTTTCATTGGTTGAAACATTGTAAAATAAAGATAACGAGTCTCCAAACAATTCATCCGATAAGCTAAATTTATCATAATTTCTTAATGTAAGAATCATTCTTTTTAAAAGATTTTGCAGGTATAACTTATCTCCAAAACTAATTTTTTTATCCAACAAACCGCTTATTAAGTCCTCAATTTCTTTAATTAAATTATCTACGTCCTTTTGAGTAATATCCTCTTCCTCAACTGGAAGGCCATTTGCAAAAGATTTGAATAACT
Source organism: Rickettsia typhi (assembly GCA_945865905.1). GTDB lineage: Bacteria > Pseudomonadota > Alphaproteobacteria > Rickettsiales > UBA1997 > CAMCFD01. Next base: position 50,016 of record CAMBFC010000009.1, on the reverse strand, counting down.
CAAAAATAGTCTGATCTAAATAAATTGGATATTTTTTGGGATCTTGATTATTTTCAGACAAAGTTTTGTATAATAAGGCTCTACTGAGATTTATGGAGCTCTCCATATGAGATCTTACTTTTTCAAGAGATTTGGGAGTCTGTCTTGTGTTTTTCTCTAAAAAATCAAAAGCAAATTTAACTTGGTTTGATATCATAGGATACGCAGCAAAGACTTCGTCTTCGCTATCGCAAACAAGAACTTCTTGCATTATATCCATCAGCTTGTGGTCATGCTTTTTTCCTTTGCATGCCTCGTGGAATCTTTCAAAAAAATTAAGTAATTTTATAACCGGAACACTCATATTTATTTTATTTTTTAGTTATCTAAATTTGTTTTTTTGGTAATATTTTTATAGATTTTTTCATACACGATTAAATCCGATTAATAATTTCACTTTTTACATATTCAAAAGCCTCTTCGAAATTCCAGTTAGTTTGACGAGGAATAAATGGAGTACTGTAGGGCAGGAATTGATGAGGCAGCAAAACATTCATATCAAGCTGGAAGTCTTTGTTTAAGCGCTTCAATTCGAGGTTTTTTAAAAACAAATCTTTGGAAATTTTTAACCCGCCATGTTCGCAATATTTTTTAAAAATTTTTAAGCATTCATCAATTCTTGCTAAATCTTTACTGAATACCATCCACAGATCGAACAAATCCCTGCCTTTGCGTCTTTGATATAAAGCTCTTATCTTTGTCGCCATCAACTCTTCTAACTGGTTAACCGCGACTAGACACTCGCCACTAAACCATTCCGAATCAAAGCCAAAAGCCACATTGTTGACATCCAACACTTGAAAATGCTCAGTGGTATTGATCTCAATTTTCAGCTTCATCGGTAGGCCGTTAACTGAAGTATATTTGTAAACCAATTTTGCTGATCGTTCGGTCAAAAGACGGTTCGGCTCACCAAGCCAATTAAGTGCGATTCTGACAGCATCTATTGTTGCACCAATCGGCTCAGCTCTTGTTTGCACAAAATCTAGATCTTCACTATAGCGCGCTGATGGTTTTAGATAAATTTTATTAAGCGCAGTTCCACCACGGAAAATCAGGCTATCTCTAACTTTTTGATTGTCGTAAAGACAAACCAAAGCTCTGTTGATGATTAAATCCTGTTCAACCATATCAAGGGTTTGCCAAGGAGCATTTTGTTGCCATTTTTCTATAAAAATCTTCGGAATCATAAGTCGCTCTCAATTGAAGTGTTTTCGATAATCATCCATTTCTTACATCTCGGATAGCCTTTAACGGGAATTTCAGGCGCTAGGGCAACGAGTTTTTTACCGGAGGATAAGTAGTCTTGCAGACCGCTAATAATTTCTTGTTTATGATCAGGATTTTCCGCATCAATTTTTTCTAGGATGTACCCCAATTTCTGTAGCCAGAATTTCTGATTGGAGATATTTGCCAGCTCTATCAATTTTTTAAGATCAATTGATTGCACCAGCTCTGATAGAACAGTTGCGATATGATTTAGCCCGCCGCTTCTGTTTGAATAAAGCAGCAAATCCATAGCGGTTAATTCTGGCGAGGAAATTTTCAAATAGCCGCTATCAACAGCAATTTCTTGTATTGGAAGGTTTGCTAAAGATTTTTTGTAGATCGCATCAATGCTGATTTGTCCAAATTTTAAACTTTTGCGAATTTGCTTATCAGAAATTATTTGGAATGAATTTGGTTTTTGATGAGTTGCGCCGTGATACATGGCGGCGCTAAGTAAGCCAACATAATAATTCACTCCCAAATGTTGCATTAGAATTGGCACTAATTCTGCTGCGGGTAAGCAACCTTGCAATTGATGCTCAGGAGGAATTATGACATAAAACCCTTGTGCTGGACTGATAATTTCTCCGCGTTTTTTTATGCGATATATCGAAGATAAGGCATTATGTTTTGAGATCTTTAAGTCGCTCGCAGCCTTTTCTATTGAGAAGGAAAGCTGCCCTGATTTTCTTAAATCTTTTAAATATTCTGAAAACTTTGCCATAGTAGAAAGATTGCGATAATAGTAATTATACGACTATGATATCGTTAAAAAAGCTTAAGTCAATGGGTGTCATAGTAATAATATTGCTATTATCGCAATTTTATCACTATGGGACAATTTCTGCAACAAACACCTAGTATCCACAAAAATATCCAATTATGTCCAATTTGTGCAGCGTAGGAAGATTCGAACTCACGGCAAAACCCTTGCGATTTTTTGCAAAGTGCCTAAGATGAAGGGCATCCGATTTTTAGCAAACTTTTCGGTATGGATAAAAGTGGCTTTGGAGCCTTTATTTTAGCGGTTCCAAGAAACTGCGACTCAGTTCGCAAACTGATTTGCATCCACCGCCATACACGCCTTTGCGAACCGAATCACTCATAGGTTTTAGCATATTTCTCTACCCGTCTCCAAGCCCTGTATTTGCGACTTCTCTCCACATTTGAATTTCTATTTCACGCTTACCTTCCTCTCTCTCGTCAGCAAAATTTTCTGCATTTTTGGGGCATTTTTCTCTCCGCTTCTCCGCTTCACGCTTACCTTTTTAAAAAAGGTAAGTATTGATAAATGCTGGCTTAGTGGGTTTTTCATCGAACTTAGCTGCCCGCATTCTTGGAATGCACCGCAGAACATTAGCTAGAAAGCTGGAAAAAAGGTGGATTACCTGAAGTTTTTAAAAATAAATTAATCATCCTTCCTAGATTTTGTTAGCATAATTTTCTTTAAGTCTGACATTTTCTTGTCATCGGCAACGCCTTCTTTTTTCCATATAATTTTTCCTTTATTATCAACCAATAGCGCATAAATTTTTTCTTCTTTCATTTGAGTAATTTCAAAAAACTCTTGGCGATTTGTGTAAACTGTGATGGTACGCTTTCTGGCTATTTCATCAGGAATTCCAAAACGCATTCCGTTGTTAACCCACATTCTTTTAAAAGCTGAAAGTTCATAAATTAACGGAATTTCATAGAAATTTAAGTTTAGATTTTCTTTTAAGATTGGCTCTGCCGCTTTGATCCAAGTATCAACTTCCTTCTGCTGTTCACGCTTAAATGCAACTATTACCAGGTTTAATTTATTTTTAAAAACGGCGGGAAGTTCTTGTTTTTTACCATCCAGATCAATGCCGGTTATTTTAGGAAAATAGTTGTTTTTATTTGCCTCAATTTTTGAGTTTTCTCCAGCTCCAATCATGCATGACTGTAGCACCAATAATAAAGATAATAGGATTGCTTTTTTCATATTTTTTCAATGTGTGACAATAAAATTTTTTGTTTTTTGATTACAGCTAAACCGCGCACTTGTTGCACATAATTGGAAGTTCAATTACAGCTTGCCTGGCAAGGTCAATATTTAGTGCTTTAAGTTTTGTTAAATGATCAATGACGGCGTGATCATGAAGCTCATGAACTTCATTACATTTTTGACAAATTGTCAGCACTGATAACAAATGCTGGTGATCGTCATCGCAATTGCAGGCAACAAAAGTGTTAAGTTCATTAATTTTATGTACCTTGCCACTTTTCATCAAGGCATCAAGAGCGCGATAAACGATTGGCGGACTTTTGATGCCAAATTTTTGCACTTTCTCAAGAATTGCATAAGCGCTTAAAGGTTGTGCATTGCTGCGTAGCACTTTTAGCACCAACTCGGGTGATGAGGCGGATAATTTTGAAGGACGCGGCATAATAATATTTTATAGAAAGTTTGTTATATTATAACAAATAGCTTTACAAATGATTGTTATATTATAACATATCAAATTACTGAGGCTTTTGCAAGCGAATATTTTTTTGTAAGTATAATTATAATAATTTCCAAGCTAATATGAAACACTTTAAACCAGCACTTGCTGCATTTTCTGTACTTTTAATATCTCCAGCATTTGCGAAAAATGAACCTACCGCAACATTAAAACCAATAGTAGTAACAGCAAATCCCTTGGGTCGCTCTGCCGATGAATTAACACAGCCGATAACTGTGCTTGCAGGTGATGATCTGCTCAAAAAATTACAGCCTACTATCGGAGAAACTCTTTCACAGGAACTTGGTATTCGCTCTACATATTTTGGACCAAATGCAAGCCGCCCTGTTATTCGCGGGTTAGATGGCGATCAGATTCAAATTTTACAAAATGGCGTTGGCAATCTTGATGCTTCAGCAGCCAGCGTAGATCATAATGTAGCTATTGATCCGCTTTCTGTAGAGCGTATTGAAGTTATTCGTGGCCCTGCTGCCCTGCTTTATGGATCTAAAGCGGCAGGTGGAGTAGTGAATGTTATTGATAATCGCATTCCTGATGAACGCATTTCAGAAAAAATCACTGGCGTCGCAGATGCGCGCTTTAACTCTGCTAATAGAGAACGCTCTGGATCAATATTATTAGAGGGCGGTATTGGAAATTATGCTTGGCACATGAATGGTTTTAAGCGCACAACTGATGATTTAAATATCCCCGGATATGCGCGCTCAAGCCGCCTGCGCGCAGAAGAGCCGCTTGCTGCCGGCGAAGTGGAGGCAAAAAATAAATTACCTAATAGCCAAAGCGATAGTAAAGGTGGCACAGTTGGGGTTTCGAAATTCTTTAAAAAAGGATATTTCGGCGCGGCTCTAACAAACTATAATACTAATTATGGCACAGTTGCAGAGCCAGATGTAACCATCAGAATGAAGCAACAAAGGCTAGATATTGCTGGCGCATATAAAGAGCCGTTAAAGGCTGTAAAAGAAGTAAAATATAAATTCGGTCTTTCTGATTATGAACACACTGAATTTGAAGGAAGCGAGGCCGGCACAGTATTTAAAAACCGCGGCTATGACAGCCGTGTTGAAATAGTTCATAATAAGCTTGGCCTGCTTGAAGGCGCGGTGGGTTTTCAATCATCAGCGAGTGATTTTTCGGCACTTGGGGCAGAAGCTTTCTTGCCTTCAACCACTACTCACACCAATTCAGGCTTTATATTTGAAGAAATACCTCTTGGCAATTTGCGGTTTCAATTTGGCGGAAGATTTGATTATCAAACAATAAAGGCAAAAGAAAATCCTTCTTTTGGCCCCGCTGATTCGCGTAACGACCTAACGGGCAGTGGCTCTGCTGGCCTTGTTTATAAGCCTATAAAAGGTTATGCAATAGCAGTTTCTAGCTCATACACTCAGCGCGCACCCAATGCTCAAGAGCTTTATGCCAATGGTCCACATTTGGCAACCAATTCTTTTGAAGTTGGAAATAAGAATTTAGATGTGCAGCAATCGCAAGGCCTTGATCTATCTTTTCGTAAAGAACTTGGAGCGGTAAAAGGTGAAGTAAATTTCTTTTATAATCGCTTCCAAAATTTTATTACCTCTGTAGCAAGCGGTGATAATGATCCAGAAAACGATCTGCCAATCTATAATTATGTTAATTTGAATGCCGAGTTTTATGGAGCAGAAGCAAAAACAGAATTTGCCGTCTATGATGCGAATGCGCATAAACTAGCTTTTGAAATTCGTGGTGATTATGTAGAAGCGCGCAACAGCGATACAAAAAAGCCTCTGCCGCGCATTGCTCCTTTGCGTATTGGCAGCAGCGCAATTTATAAATATCAGAAAATTGGTTTACGCTTGGATGCAGATTATACATTTGCGCAAAGCCGCGTTGCACAGTTTGAGCGCAAAACAGATGGTTACACAATGGTAAATGCCGGCGTGGATTATGCCATGAATATTGGGCCAACCAACTCTACATTATATCTTAAAGCCACAAACCTGTTAAATGAAGAAGCGCGCAGCCATGTATCATTCTTGAAAGATATTGCTCCACTTGCGGGCCGTTCGATCATGATTGGTGTTAGAAGCGCATTTTAAGATAAATCGATGAAGCAGTATACTCTTTTGCACCATAGTCACGGGGATCATGTTCATTTTAACTTAAGAAGAAAAAGTGATCATGAGCATTCGCATGAAAATCATGATGAACATAGAGATTCAGACGGCCATCACGATCATCACGAAGATCACGAACATCACAAGCATGATGAGCATTGCGAACCATGCGAAGGTGGAGATAGCTCTTCCAAAAAACAGATTGGCAAAAATGATGAAGGCTGTCCTTGTTGTGCCGCCGCGATAGATCTTGATGAAGTTGCAACCGCATTAAATGAAATAGTCAAAGGCGGCAATCTTGAGGCTCACAAACACTCGCTTGGAGGGTTAGCTGATTTTTCTTCCTCGACGCATTGGGGAATTTTTCTAGGAATTGCTGGTCCGTTAGCTCTTATAGGATTAACGGCAGCATTTAGAAATATAAAAGGAACCATTAATAACAAATCAAAACTTGATGATGTAATTAAAGGTTTAGAAGAAGATATTGCGGGATACAAAGAGCGTAGGGATAATGCGTCTGGCAAGGATAAACAAGATTTAAGTGGCGTTATTCAAAGGCTGGAAGCATTTGGAGAAACTCTAAAATATTCAGAATTTGATACAAAATTCAATCTCGTTGTTCCTGGTTTTATAAATGGCGCCGCTTCGACTGCGGTTTTAAGTTCGGCAATTGTGAGCTCTCCTTGGGCCCTTCCTATTATCGCTCTTTATGCCGGATGCCAAACTGTAAGAAATAGTTATGATCTGTGGAGAACATGGAACAGAATATTGCCAGAAGAAATCAGAGAAGCAGTTCAGTTAAATGTAAAAGTTGGCGTCAGAAAAATAAATCAAATTACCGATTCAAAAAGAAAATTTTACGCTGCAAATACATTGGGATTTGCCGCTTTTACCGCGGGAGCTTTAATTACAACGCTATCGGCTCTTTCTGTAGTTGGCGCTCCGGGACTGATTGCAGGAATTCCCTTGCTTGCAGCAGGAGCAGTTTCAACTGGAATAACCAACAATATCTGGACCAATAAATTCAAGCCCCGCAATGGCGATCTTGGCATTGAACGCACTAAATTAGATCTCGATACAATTAAGCAGGAAATTGGCGAAAGAAGAGAGGTAAAAAAACTACTAAAAAATTACAGAGATAAACATTTGCCAACTAAATTAGGCAAACGCTTTGGATGCTCTTTATTATCATCTTTACCTTTTGGTAATGAAAAAGGGCAAAAACTGCTTCATAGAGTAAATCAATCAAGAATTTCTGAATCTGATAGTAATGATGAAGATAGGCTGGATCTGCTCAAAAGAGCTATAAATATTAAAAAAGTTTTAAAAGGAAATGACAAACACGAAAAAAGAGATGCGCTTTTGAAAAAAATTTCAGGGTTAGAAGAAATTAGCGACGATGATAAAACTGAATTTGATTTGGTTAGTTTTAATCAAGATGAGCCAGTTTGTAAGCGGATTTTTGAAAACTGTCAAGAGTTAGAAATTGACACCATAGTGCTCGACAGATTTATTAAAAATGCCATTCTTAAATCTTTGGATGAACATGATACCAGCATCAACACCGAAGAAAAATATTTTGAGAAGCTTGCGGGAAGCGGCCTGTTTAAGATAGAGGGTGATGATGTTACTTTTGATCTTGAAGCTTTAGAAAAAAATGAAGAGATGAAAAAAGCTTTCATGAATTCGCTGGAAGAATGTCTGTTATTTGATTATGTCGAAAAATTAAAATATGAGCAATATGGCTTAAATGATTTTTATTGGGCTCTTGATAAGCAAAATCAAAAGCAGGCTCATTCACATGGCCATAAACATCACAAACATCATCACCATAAACACAGCCATGACCATCATCGCCACGATCACAGCCATTCTTGCGCAGATGAAGAAGATCATAAAGCAAAAAAACATGATCATAGCCATCATGAACCTTTATGCCGTCCTTGTCATTTGCCTTCAGCGCATCAAAGCAAAAAATCAGTCGCAAAACATGATCACCATCACGAACATCATAATCATGAACACCATCCAGCTTCTGATTCTAGAGCTTCGGCAGAAGATCAAAAAAGCGTCATGCCAGAAACTGAACAAAAATTATTGAGCGAATTTAAATCACTCACCACCAAAAAAATATCATCAGATAAAAAAGAAAGGCAAAAGCAAGTAACCGAACAAAATAAAGTTATTGATCAGGTTTTAAAAAAAAGCCGCGAATTTGTGCTTGAATCTAAGGTTAAAAATCGTGAAAAAAATCAAACAATTTTTACCTATCTTGATCCAGATCATCAAAATTCCGATGATCCCGATTATAAAGAAAAGCAGGTAATATATATTCAAGATGATTCTACAGGAAAAATAGATGTACTTTATGGAACAAAGGCGCGCGCACTTGTAATTGAAAGACCAAATCAAGTTAAAAACGGCGTAATAACAAAAATTGATGAAAAGAAAGTTGAGCATTACGGAAAAATAAGCGACGGCAGCACTTTTAAATCCTTTCAAAAAGCAGATTTATCTAAAGGATCACCAAATGGTGGATTGCGACAAGCAAGATCTCAAAGTTTAAATGAAAGAGCGGTAAATATTAATGGCAAAGTCCCCTAAATCTAACACACCTTCCCCCTTCTTAAATTGATCAAAAAATCAAACTCAAAAAAGAAAAAAGTGTGTTAAATTTGAGGCGCTTCGTTTATTTATTTTTCTAATTTTTTCCAATTTTGCGCTCACCAAAATCACCTTTGCGCCTTGTTGCATTTTGCTCTTGATATTGCTCTTGCTCTTGCTCAACAACTGTTGGAAAGCAAGAAATGCCGCTATTGGCTTTTCCTTCCAAAGAAACACAGGTGTAGCCAGTTCCTTTAACTTCACACACATCATAATTTGTATATCCGATTGGATTTGATTGATGATGACATTCTCCGCTAACAGCAAAAGAATTTATTGGAAATAGCAGCAAAATTAATAGTAATTTTTTCATATTCGGTTTTATCCGTGAGAGTTATGTTATTGTGAATCTTGTGGCGCGATTATTAATTTGGCAATTAACATTGCAACGATATTTTAACAAGCGCAACCAAACCACAGCTATGATAAAATCCAATCCTGCGCCTTCTCAATCTGTTGATATTTAAAAGTTTTAACCTCGGGATGAACCCTGCTTCTAGCAATTCTGATAATAATTTTAACAAAAAATCCCCCCATCCCCAGCGCCGCTTTTTTAAATTTATGATGATTGCTTTGGGCAAAATCTAAATATTCGGCACGATTTTGTGAGCTAGACCAATAAGGAAACTTTTTTGCATTAACAATAACCCCGCGCAGCTCGCCATTTGCAACAAAATATGGATCAATAATGCTTTCAATTGTCTGAAAATCATTGGCTGTAAAAGCACTTTTCACATCCAATAAAAGCACGCCATGATGGGCATCAAACTGGCAAAATAGACCATTTTGAGTGGTAACTTCTTTAAATTCAACCTCTAGAACATTGGGTTCGTTAGCCATTTTAGATTTATTTGCTTATATTATTTGCACCAAACTAAATATATTGAGTTTAAATACAAATAAATAGTGGATTTTTAAAGTTGTTACTCTAAAATCTTGCCTCCCAAATCAAAGTTTCTGATAAAGTTCAGATTATTTTTAAATGTTATGAAAATTTTTAACTCGCTGAAATCAGCTAAAAAAAGAGACAAAAACTGCAAAATCGTGCGTCGCAAAGGTCGCCTTTTCGTAATAAACAAAGTTAACCCTAGATTTAAAGCTAGACAAGGATAATCACCCTCATGAGAATTGGCACTAGAGCGAGTAAGCTTGCGCTAATTCAAGCTGCTGATGTCAAAAATCTTTTATTGTCTAAAACTTCTTTAACCGAAGATCAAATCGAAATCATCGCCTTCACAACTTCTGGCGATAAAATTCAAGATCGCAACCTCGCCGAAATAGGCGGCAAAGGGCTTTTTATCAAAGAGCTCGAAGAATCTCTCTTAGCAAACAAAATCGATATTGCAATTCACTCGGCAAAAGATGTGCCACCAATGGTGCACGAGGCCACGCAGATCGCGGCTTTTACTGCAAGAAAAAATCCCCGCGATTATTTTATTTCACACAAATTTAATTCACTGCAAGATTTGCCACAGCACGCGGTTGTAGGCACTTCATCAGCAAGACGCAAAGCAATTTTGTTGCGCCTGCGCCCCGATTTAAAAATTATAAATTTTCGTGGCAATGTTGATACGCGGCTAGGCAAGCTGGCGCAAGGCGATGTTGATGCAACAATTTTGGCTGTTTGTGGGCTTGAGCGGATGCAAAAAGATGTTTTGGCAAAAAATATTATCTCGCTTGAAGATATGCTGCCAGCGGCTGGACAAGGATCTTTGGCGATTCAAATTCGCAAAAATGATTTAACTGCTCTTGGGTTAGTGCGTCAAATTAATGATGAAAAAAGTGAGATTTGCGTTGCAACAGAAAGGTCTTTTTTGCGTGAATTAGGCGCTTCGTGCAAAACTCCGGTTGCGGCATATTGTTGGCTTGAGGGCGCTGTTCTTAATTTGCAGACGATTATTTTTGATTTTGATGGTGGCGAGATTTTTGCTACAAAAAACTTAGGTGATGTTGTTAGTGGTGAGAGTTTGGCTTTGAAGGCGGCGCAAGATACTAAACAGCAAGCGGCGGGTTTGTTGGCTAAGATTTGTGATTAGGGTGCGGTTGAAAAAGATGGGGATGAAGATTGGGGGGAGAGGCTCTGCTGCTCAGACACCGCGTTCATCTGATTTAAAGCAAGCGTAGCTTGCGATGAAGCGCAGAACTCGCCTCAGAGCCTCTCCCCCCAATCTTAATCCCCATCTTTTTCAACTTTATTTTTTGGGGGAAAAACTAGCGAGCTTTATGCTTATTCCTTAGTTCGTTAAGCTTATCGACCAAGTTGGTTAATTCGGCGCCAACAGATGCATGTTTTGCTGCGCTCACTTTGGGTTTAGGAACTTCTGCTTTCCTTGCCTCTCTAACCGCAACCAAATTCTCTTGAGCCTTTTCCCAAATAGCATCACGATCTGTAATAGCATCCACTATCCCCCTAACCTCTTCAACCTCAGCCCTCAACCCAGTATTTTTAATATCTTTATTGCGCTTTTCAATTCCTTCTGGCTTGCAATTGGTAAATAAGCAACCTTTAAAGCTAATAGAATTGCGCGCTTCTTTGGGAATATCTGAAAAATCCACATTTTCAAAAACACAATTATTAAATTTTGCGTTTAATAAATAAGCTGTGCCAAAGATTTTTTGACCACCCTCAATTTCTTGAAAATGCATCCATTCAAACCTTGCCCCATAAGGTTGAAAAGCCTTTGATGGATTTTTAGTTTGCGGCTGTAATTGTTCAGCAAAGTTGCCTTTTAATTTAACATAGGTTTCTTTGCGAGAGCTTTGTAGTGGATTGGCTTTCCCATCGCCATCTATATCATCTACATTTCTTGCCGTCATTTTATATCTTTCTTTATCTTCGCAAGGAAGAAATTGAAGATTTGCGGCGGTTATTAGCGTATGAGGTATTGCACCTGAATCCAAAATGCGCGCAGCTTTTAATTCTGCCTTAGTCTTATAAAAACTAAAACGATCTACTATCAACTTATTGCTTTTGGTTTCCTCTTGATCGGCAATAGGTTGTTCTGCGGCGACATTAAAATCTTCTTGCCGCAAAGGCAAAGATATGCCACTTGCTGCATTGCTGATAATTTCTTTAGATCCCTCGAAATTAACACCTAAAGTGTTGGTTATTAACGGCTCATCCACTTTTTTAATCGCTGCTTCTTTATTTTTCTTAAGCTCATTGAAAGCATTTTGGGTAAAATACATTCTATTGCCTACATAAACCATATCACTACCTTTTTTTTTGGCTGCATCAAATACTTTTTTAAAATCTATATTTTTTTCTAGAGCTTCTTTCAAATCTACCATCTGTTGTGAAGTGCCGCCAAGATATATATGATCTTCTTGCGTGGCAATGACAAATTCTCCATTTACAACGTAAATCGAAACCCAAAAAGGAGAATCAGAAATTTTTACTCTTTTACGCTTTATTAACCCTTCAGGATACCCTTCTTCTTCGCCCTCTCGTTTGGGGTAAGTGTAAACCGATTTTTCATATCCTTCTGTGCCATCGCCCTCTTCAAACTGCTTCTTTCTATGAGCTCTGATCTTATCAATATCTTTAGATTGATTAATGTGAGAATCTAGATCATTAGCAATTGCAAGTATATCTTTAGCTAATTTTTCTCTCGCTTCAGGATCTGTTTTGATTTTATCAAGAAACATATCTACTTCACCCATTGTGGTTGTTTTTAAAAAATCATTCTTTGTTAACTGCTCACGACTAAAATAAATAACAGAGTCGTTGTGATTTTCGATAATTTTAACACCTTTAGCTGTCAAAGCCCTCTTCAATAATTGAGTTGCCCTCTTTCTTGCATCTTCACCACCTTCAGCACCTCTTATAAAATCAGGTGTATTTACTGAGGCAGTAAGAATTACATTTCCATCAGCTATGTTTAGCACAAATGTATATTTGTTTGGACAGACGCGATCTTCAAAAAAAAGAGGTTCTGTTTTTGTTTTTTTATCAGCTTCATCTTTGATAAACTCGCCATCTATCTCTATATCATAGTCAATAGCAAGAGAATAAGAAAGAATCCTTCTCAGATTTTCATCAGTTAACGCTTCTTCATTTCTAACGATAGGCATAATTTACTCCTGTTTTACATAAACTTCGGAACCTAATTCTTTAAACTTTTCACTCATCTCCTCCATGCCTTTCGCGGCTTCTTGCGCTTTGGCATAATCGCGAACATCTTGCGTAATTTTCATCGAGCAAAATTTTGGCCCGCACATTGAACAAAAATGCGCCACCTTCGCGCCATCTGCTGGCAAGGTTTCATCATGATAAGATTTTGCGGTTTCGGGATCGAGCGACAAATTAAACTGATCTTCCCAACGAAATTCAAAGCGCGCTTTCGAAAGTTCATCATCATGCAACTTGGCTAGAGCATTGCCCTTGGCGAGGTCAGCCGCATGTGCCGCAATTTTATAAGTAATCACCCCAACGCGCACATCTTCTTTATTTGGCAAGCCAAGATGCTCTTTGGGCGTAACATAGCAAAGCATCGCCGTGCCAAACCAGCCGATCATCGCCGCACCAATTGCGCTGGTAATGTGATCATATCCGGGGGCAATATCAGTGGTTAAGGGCCCAAGGGTGTAGAACGGAGCCTCTTTGCAATAATCGAGTTGCTTCTCCATATTTTCTTTGATGAGATGCATTGGAACATGTCCGGGGCCTTCGATCATCACTTGGCAATCGTGCTTCCACGCCACTTCGGTTAGCTCTCCCAAAGTTTTTAATTCACCGAATTGTGCATCATCATTGGCATCGGCGATTGAGCCGGGGCGCAGGCCGTCGCCTAGTGAAAAGCTCACATCATATTGATTCATGATATGGCAAATTTCTTCAAAATTAGTGTAAAGAAAATTTTCTTTGTGATGCGAAAGACACCATTTTGCCATAATCGAACCGCCGCGAGACACGATGCCCGTAGTGCGGTTGGCCGTTAGCGGCACATATTGCAAACGCACGCCAGAGTGAATAGTGAAATAATCAACACCTTGCTCGGCCTGCTCAATTAGTGTATCGCGGAAGATTTCCCAGGTTAGTTCTTCGGCAACGCCGCCAACTTTTTCTAGCGCTTGATAGATGGGAACAGTGCCAACGGGAACTGGGCAGTTGCGAATAATCCATTCGCGAATGTTGTGGATATTACGGCCGGTAGATAAATCCATCAGCGTATCGGTGCCAAAACGCGTGGCCCAAATCATTTTTTCTACTTCATCTTCTACGCCAGAAAATATCGCCGAATTGCCGATATTAGCGTTGATTTTCACCAAAAAGTTGCGCCCAATAATCATCGGTTCTGATTCGCGGTGATTGATGTTGTTGGGGATAATCGCCCTGCCCGCAGCAATTTCATCGCGCACAAATTCTGGCGTGATAAATTGCGGAATCTTAGAGCCAAAAGTCTCGCCGCGATAACGCATGGTTTGCGGATTTTGACGGAGCAATTTCTCGCGATTCATGTTTTCGCGAATAGCGATATATTCCATCTCTTTAGTAACGACGCCATCGCGAGCATATTTGAGCTGCGTCGGTTTTTGCCCCGCTTTAGCGCGAAGTGGCTTAAAATTGCTCAAATCAAATTCAGGTGCAGATGGCTTGCGGCCTGCAGCCACGCCGTTATCTTCGGGTTTAACATTTCGTCCTTCATAAAATTCGACATCGCCTCGTTCTAAAATCCAGCTTTCGCGCAGCTTTGGCAGGCCTTTATTAAGATCGATTTTATCGAGAAAATCTTGATCGGTAAAGGGGCCAGAAGGGTCGTAAACTGTAAAATTTTTATTATCAGAGGTTTCAGAGAGCTGAATTTGGCGCATTGCCACCTTTACATCGGCAAATCTATCGCTTTGCACATAGATTTTGCTTGATGCAGGAAGCGGCCCTAAAGTTAGTTTTTTTGTGATTTGTTGCGTTGTCATTTTTTTGAATATTTTATTTTTAGATCTCGCTTTACAGATAATTCTTCAGTTGAAACTATTATACAGCTTTTTAATCAAAGCTGCAACCAAAAAACATAATAGCATTGAAACAAGATTATGGCTTAAAAAATGGGCGCCTTTGATCATTTGATAGAGGCCAAGAATCCATCCTATAGAGATTGCAGCTAGAAGTGATAAATAGCGGTGGGATTTTTTTTCTAGGGCAAAAAATAGAATCATAAGGGCGAAGCCAGTGATGGCATGGCCCGCGGGAAAGCACTTACCGTGATTGCGTTTGCCGTATTGCGGCTCGCCATGCGGCGATTGCGCGCGTTGCAATTGTTTAAAATTTTCGTCGTGTTTTTCAAAAATTTTGAGATGGGGATAGTTGCCGTTATAGAGTTCTAGCTGGTTGGGGCAATAGATATCGGTAAATTTTTTGATATTTCCTACGGTTAGCGGAATTATAGTTAATCCCAAAAAAATTAAGAAAAATTTATGACGATTGGCGAATAAAAATCCTGATTTTTTCTTAAACCCAAGTGTCGCGAGAATACCAGTTGAAACAATTGCTGCGCCAAATAGAATTTTGGGAAATATATAAAAAACAAATCTTGCAACAGGCTCATCGGCATCAATTAGCCAAGTTTGTGTTTGATAATTAAAAAAATTATTTTGCAAATTAACATCAAAATCACTATAGTTAGCAAAGCACAAGGCTGCGATTAGCAAGGCTAAATCGATGATTATCAAAAAATTAATTTGGTTTTTTGTTAACATTATTTTATTCGCATTACTTTTTTTAAATTATCACTTTTTTTAAATATTGCCTTTTTTAAATACCGCCCTCTTTTATTGAATAATTTTTCATATTGCCATTTTCAAAAAATGCGCTCGCACCTTGATAATAGCTGATTGCTTTTTTTAATTCTTCTTGATCATATTCTGTAGTGATTTTTTCAGTTGAGCCATTCCAGCCATATTTTTCTAGCCTTACCGCAAAAACTTTTGTCTCTTTTTTGGGTTTGAGCAAAAATAATTTATCATTTTTAAAATATCCAACATCGGTGTAAGTGCTTACAAATGAACGATTGGCGAGAGTTTTTTCATTGTGAATTACATCATGGCCAAAAAATTTGCTTTGGTAAGAAAGGTTGAGAATGCCCAGCAGCGTAGGAGCCACATCAATCTGACTAACATTTTTTGCAAAAACTTTTGGCGCAATAATTTTTGGTGCATAAAAAATTGCAGGAATTTGATAACGCCACAAAGGCACATCAGTATTGCCTGCAGAGCCCGCGCAATGATCGGCAACAAAAACAAAAATCGTGTTATCGAACCATTTTTTGCTGCGCGCTTTTTCTAATAATTGTCCAATTGCATAATCGGTATATTTGACCGAGCCATTGCGGCCGGTCTTTGAAGCGATATCAATTTTTCCATCAGGATAAGTAAATGGACGATGATTTGAAGTTGTCATCACAAAATTGAAGAAGGGTTTTTTGGCAGCAAAAGATTTATCGGCCTCTTTTATCGTTTTGTCAAACAGGTCTTCATCCGATACGCCCCAAGCGTTCTCGAAGGTTATTTCTTCTTTGCTAAATTTAGCACGATCAACAATTTCGAAGCCGTTATTTTCGTAGAAATAATTCATATTATCAAAATATCCATAGCCACCATAAACAAAGCGCGCATCATAGCCCCGCTGCTTTAGCGGGGTTGCCACATTGAACAAATTTTCATTGCCACTGCGACGCACAATTGAATTTCCGGGAGTTGGTGGCACAGAAAGTGTTAGCGCCTCTAAACCACGAACGGTGCGGGTTCCTGTCGCTTTCATCCCCGTAAAAAACAATCCTTCATTGGCAATTTTATCCATATTTGGCGTGATATTTTCGGCGTTGCCAAAATGTTGCATAAAATCAGCGCTGAAGCTTTCGATTGAAACAAAAATCACATTGTATTTTTTTTCACCACCAGCGCCAAAGCTAGATATTTGGCGCTCAATATCATCTTGATTTAAAAATTTTGAATGCGGTTCTTTCCGAGCAATATCGGCGCGCAAAGCTTGCAGCGCTTGGTCTTGATCAATAGTAGAATAAAGCTGACCATAGTTAATTTTGTTATTGCGATAGGCCGAGAACAGTTGATAAATGCCGTTCGCGGTGATTTCGTTGGCATAGTTATTTTCTGAAACTTTAGTTAATTTTGAGCTATCAATTGTTAAAAATGCCACCAAAGTAATTAATGGAATAACTGCACCAGCCTTGATTCTTGCGCTAAAATTTTCTTGCTTAACAATGACAATTTTTTTGCGAGTAAAATAAAAAATCAGCCCCGAAATCGTTAGAATGGCTGCCAATAAAAGGCCCATCGGATAAGATTCTACAATATTATTGATGACCTCAGTGGTATAAATTAAATAATCGACCGCGATAAAATTAAAACGCGTTTGAAATTCTTGCCAAAAAGTAATTTCAGAAAAACAAGAAAAAGTGATGATATATAAAAATAAAAAGTAAGAAACTTTATTAACTTTTTGATGTTTTGAGCTATTAAAAAATTTTGTTGGGGCGCAGATGTAATAAATTAGAGCTGGCGTAGCAATATAACATATTGTGATAAAATCAAAAAATACTCCAACAAAACTGATTTTAGCAAGCAATAATGGTGAAAAATCAATTTCTTTTCTCTCCCAAACTAAAAAAATAAGGCGTAAAATAAGATTTAGGGCAGCGAAGATTAAGAATATCTTGGCAAAACTTGAGCGAAAAATATTTTTCATAATTATTAAATAATGGCAGAGACATCTTCTAAAAACAAAGATTCACGCTTAGTGCTAGCTATTCTATTTACATTTTTTGCAGTAATTTTTGCAATAAATTTCGCCTATATTTATATTTCACAAAAAACTTGGCGCGGCGTTGCGACGCAAAATAGCTATCAGAAAGGCTTGGAATATAACAAAACACTTGAATATGTCAAATCACAAAAGCAACTAGAATGGAGTTCGCAAATCAAATATATCAATAGCACAAAAAATGCTGGGGCACTTACAGTTTGCCTTCTTGATAAAAATCACCAGCCAATAAAAAATGCTAAATTAGTCGTAAAAATTATGCGTCCAACGCAAGAAGGATATGATTTTGTGCAAGATTTAATGCCGCAAAATAATTGCTATTTTGCTAAAATAAATTTTCCTTTAAAGGGGCAATGGGTTTTTGAGGTTCAGGCTTTTAGGGGAGAGGATATTTTTCAAGAAGTTAAGCGATTTGTGGTGCAGTAGGTTTTATCTTGAAAGCACAAACTAAAAAACAAATAAACAATACCTTGCCAACCAACCTCTGCATCCATTGCCAAAACAACACCCCAACCGCCGAAGATAAATTCTGCTGCAAAGGCTGCGAAATAGCCTATCAAATTATCAACAAAATCGGCTTAGGCAACTATTATAATTTGCGCAAAATCGATGAAAAAACGCGCAAAATCAAGCCCGAAATCACAGAAAAAATTAATGTTGCAGAATTTGTTGAAAGCAAAAATGGTGTTAATTCAATTTTTTTGGCAATTGATGGTTTGCATTGTTCTGCCTGCGTTTGGCTGATTGAAAGTATTTTACAAAGACAAGAAGATGTGATTGAGGCGCGCATAAATTTAACCAAAAAATATTTATCTCTAAAATGGCGCAAAAGCCCAGAAACAGCCAATGATTTAATAAATTTAATCCACGAAATCGGCTATAAATTATTTCCTTTTGATGAAAAAATTCTTCATGAAGAAGAAAAAAAATATAATAATGAATTGTTAAAATGCCTTGCCGTTGCTGGTTTTGGCGCTGGCAATGTGATGTTATTTTCATCAATTTTATGGTTTTCTGATTTGCAAAAAATGGGTTTGGCCACCATTGATTTTATGCATTTTTTTTCTGCCCTTATCGCTCTTCCCGTTATAATTTATGCGGCGCGGCCATTTTTTTCTTCAGCTTTTCGCGCATTAAAAGCGCGGGTGATGAACATGGATTTGGCGATTTCTGTGGCGATTTTTCTAGCTTGCGCGGTTAGTCTGCTCGAATCTTTTCGCAGCGCAAAAATTGTTTATTTTGATTCGGCAGTGATGCTGGTTTTCTTTTTGCTAATTGGCCGCTATCTTGATTTTAAAGCTCGCAAGAAGGCTTTTGCTATTGCTACAGAATTTTCTCTATTACAAGCAAATTATGCCCGCCAAGTGCTAGAAGATGGAAGCATCAAAATTATTGCCAGCAAAAAAATTGAGCAAGGTATGATTTTGCTGGTTGTGGCTGGCGATAAAGTTCCTGCCGATGCAATTATAATTGAAGGCGAAAGCGAAATTGACACCGCAATTATTAGTGGCGAAACCTTGCCTAAAGCGGTTTCTCAAGGTTATGAACTTTTTGCCGGCACAATAAATTTAGCCGCACCACTCAAAATTAAAGTAAGCAAAAGCCCGCAAAATAGCCTGTTAAAAGCCATCGTCGATATTGTTGAAAAAGTTGAAGGACAAAAAAATCAATATGTTCGATTGGCCGATCGCCTTTCGCGCTCTTACGCTCCCGTCGTTCATTTGCTAGCCTTCATCACATTTTGTTTATGGTATTTTTTTCTACAAGGAAGCGCTGAAGATGCCCTACTTAATGCCACGGCGGTTTTAATCATCACCTGCCCTTGCGCCTTGGCCTTAGCGGTTCCAATCGTACAAACCATCACCATTTCTAGCCTGATAAAAAAAGGCATCCTAACAAAATCTGGTGAGGCTTTAGAAAAAATCAATAAAATTGATGTAATAATTTTTGATAAAACTGGCACGCTAACCCTAGGAAAACCAGCATTGACAAGCATTATTGGTTTGAATAAAAAACTCACCGCAACCGAAGAAAAATTTTATCACAAACTCGCCGCCTCAATGGCGCAAATGAGCAAACACCCTCTATCACAAGCTCTTTGCAATAGTTTTGAAGAAGAAAAATTTATGCTGCAATCCTTAGAAAATCAAGGATTTGGCTTGGTTGCAAATTTTGAAGGCGGTGAAATAAAATTGGGTCGCCAAGAATTTTGTCAAATCACCTCAACTCTTACAAATCAAGGTTCGCAAGAAATTTTGCAAAATATTATACCAAACCAGTTGCTCGCAAAACAAAACTTACAAACATCTCAGAACAACGCACCAATGCAATGTTTTCTAAAATATCGCGATACTGAAATCTTATTTCTTTTTCAAGACCAACTAAAAAGCGACGCCACATCCACAATCAAAGAATTACAAAAATTTAACAAAAAAATTATTTTGCTTTCAGGAGATAACAAAACCAATGTTAGCAATGTTGCGCACAGCCTTAACATCGACGAATTCTACGCAGAGCAAACTCCCATCACCAAAGTTGAGTTTTTACAACAGCTAAAACAAAGCGGCCACAACATCATGATGGTTGGCGATGGAATCAACGATGCGCCATCCTTGGCCTTCGCCGATATTTCAATCTCGTTTGCTAAAGCCGCCGACATTACGCAGACAATAGCTGACATTATTATTCAAGGCGATCAACTAGCTCCGCTTCTTACAACCATCAATCTTGCCAAAAAATCGATAAAATTAATCAAGCAAAACTTACTACTGGCTCTAGCCTACAACCTAATTGCCGTGCCTTTTGCAATGGCAGGAACCGTTACACCTCTAATTGCGGCGATTGCGATGTCATCATCGTCAATCTTGGTTACACTTAATTCTCTAAGGATCTTACGATGAGCGTATTACTTTTTTTGATTCCAATTACTTTGGCTCTAGGTTTGGTTGGGTTAGCAGCCTTTCTGTGGAATTTGCACAGCAAGCAATATGAAGATCTGGACGGTGCCGCCAATCGTATTTTATTCGATGAAGATAGGCCCCGCAAACCTTCCACACATCAACAAAAATCTGCATCACAAAAAGATAAAAAAAATAATTAATTTCTTGCTTAAATTGCGTCACATACTCCCCTAGTGACGAGGCAGTTAAATATGGCTTGCGGCCTTTATTTTTAAGCTTTCGCGCTTTCGCAACACCTCCCCGTTTAACTCGCCCGCCTGTCAAGAAATTTATTTACCTTTTGTTAAAATTTTTACCTTTACTGCGAGAAGATAAGCAATGATAATTGGGTCAGATTTTTTAGTGAGTTTATTTAAATTTATGTCGATACAACAAATTGCTGCCAGTGACGCTTTTTTGAAGCTTAAAAATGAAAAAAACACAGTTTTGATTGATGTGCGCACTGATGCAGAATTTACTTTTGTTGGCGTTCCCGATCTTCGTGAAACCAATTCTAGTTTGATCTTATTGCCATGGAAAAACTTTCCAACAATGAATCAAAACCCTGATTTCACTACAAAACTTGAGACAAATTTACAAGAAAAATTTGGCGATAATAGCCATGAAGCACAATTGATTTTTATCTGCCTTAGCGGCGGAAGATCGCAGCAAGCGGCTTTGCACATGACGCAACTTGGTTATAAAAATTGTTTTAATATTGTAAGCGGCTTTGAGGGCGATACCGATAATTCAGGCCATAGAGGCAATATTAACGGCTGGAAATCCAGCCATCTACCTTGGAGGCAATAAAGATGTTAAATCTCGCAATTCGTGAAAAAAAAGAATGTCTTAAAACCTCATTTCTTGATAGCTTTCTTGATGCTTGTCGTCAATTTTTAGGCGAAGAAATTACCGCAAAATGGTTAGCAGAACTTTCGGTTTTTTCACATAGCAACAATGAAATAATTTTTGGCGCGCAATCAAAATTTGTTCGCGATTGGATCATTCGTGAATTCATCGAAAATAAAAAATTACCTTATAATTTACAAAAAATCGCTGCCACAATTGATGTGCAAATTAAAAAAGTTAGCATCATTGCCATCAACAAAGAAACAGCTCCAACGCTAATTGTGCCAAACGCTAACGCTAAAATTATTAACCTTTCTAAGCATGATAATGTTTTTGCTTTTGGCTCAGAATTAAACCCAAAATATACCTTCGCTAATTTTGTTAGCGGCAAATATAATAAGCTTGCAGTTGCAATGGCGCAAATCGCCGCTGGCTCTAAAGGCACGCAAACTAGCATGTTTGATAGCGCAATTCCACTTTTTATTCACGGCGGAATCGGCATGGGAAAAACCCATTTAGCGCAAGCAATCGCTTGGCAAATCAAAGATGAAAACAAATCCAAAAAAGTTGTATATTTATCAGCAGAAAAATTCATGTATCACTTTGTGCAATCAGTGCGCAGCAATGAAACCATGGATTTCAAACAAAAATTTCGCTCAATTGATGTGTTAATTATTGATGATGTGCAATTCATCGCTGGCAAAGCTGGCACGCAAGAAGAATTTATGCATACTTTCAATAGTTTGGTCGAAAATGGCAAACAGGTTGTATTAGTCTGCGACCGCTCTCCATCTGATCTTGAGGCAATTGATGAAAAACTAAAATCACGCATTTCTGGTGGCATGGTTCTTAACTTTAAAAACCCAGATTTCGCTGATCGTCTTGAGATTTTACAGAAAAAAACTGCCTTAAGTGGCGAAGAAATTGATGGAAAAATCCTCGAATTACTCGCAAGCAAAATCAATTCTTCAGTGCGTGATTTAGATGGCGCATTGCGCAAATTATTAGCTAACAAGTTTCTTGCTAACGAAGAAATCACCCTTGACAGCGCTCGTTTAATCGCCGCTGAATATAGCAAAACCAGCGCTGCAGCAGGCATTTCAATCGAAAAAATCCAAAAAGCAGTTGCAACTCACTATGAAATAAAAGTGGCAAATCTTCTTGCTAACACAAGATCTCGCGCCATTGCTCGCCCACGCCAAATTGCGATGTATCTTGCAAAATCACTTACCGCAGCAAGCCTTCCGCAAATTGGTCGCGAACTTGGCAATAAAAACCACGCAACGGTGATTTATGCGATTAAATCTGTGCAAAAAAATATAGAAAAAGATGTGGTTTTTGCGCACGAAATCAAGGGATTAGAGGATGCGATTCGTTCTTAAAATTTACTTTTAAAATTATTGCTGCTTTAAAAAATTCGCGGCAATTCAAATGATCATCTAAAAAACATAGCTCCTTAAATTTTCTGCCTCAGATTTAGCTACAACTCAAACTTTTAGCTAAACTATAGCCACTTAAAAATGCAGACTCAACCCGACCCTGAAAGCACCAATCACCACAAAGAGCAATGTTTAGATTTTGATCAAAAAAGAATTTATCACCATTTATTTTGCTAGAATTAGCATGGCGCCAACGAAAAATATCACTATAAGCTGATTGATTGCAATTAATCTTAATTATTTCTGATAATTCTTCGATTAACTCTTCTTTGATTAACCCTAAATCTTTTTCAATATTTTCTTGGGCATAAGTATTGGAAGAATTTACCAGCAGGCTAAAAGATGATTTTCTTTCTGGCTTAGAGCTGTTGACTGCAATCCAGCTAATTTTAGAATTTTTAACCAATGCCGCTTCAAATTGCAGCGCTAATGGCTTTTCAAATCCAAGCATTAAACTAAAGCAACCCAACATTTTTATATTTTGCACCTCTTTCAAAAAACTAAAATTTGTCGGAATAATTTCTAAAGCTTGAGAATTTGGAATGGCTAAAATCAATAAATCAAAGCCTGAGTAAAAATTCTCATTTTCATCGATCAAATTCCACTTTTCATTTTCTCTAATTAATTTTTTGATTTTAGTTTGCGATTTAATGACTAAATTTTGACTTAAAAATTTAGCCAAACTGCTCATTCTTGGCTTTGCTACAAAGTGAGGATAGTGCTCGCCCCACTTTGCTTTTGATACTATTTTATCAAAATCAAATTCAACAAATTTAGGGTTCCACTCGGCAATAATATTTTCTTTGATTGGGGTTTCTAAAAATTTTTGAAATTCTGGCGTTTTGGCGGTAAAATATTGGGCACCCTGATCAAATTCAAAACTATCTTTATAACGCGTTGCCATTCTGCCGCCAACACCTCGCGATTTTTCAAAAACAGTTATTGTATTTTTTTCTTTTAGCATATTGGCACAAACAAGCCCCGCAAGGCCGGCACCAATTATTGCAATTTTTTTCTTCATTTAAATTCTAACTTTATTTTTCAACGAAAATCCACCATCAACAGTTATTATTTGACCCGTGATCCACGAATTATCTGGGTTTAATAAAAATGAACAAGCTCTAGCAATATCTTCTGCTTTACCAATTCTATTCAATGCATGCATGGCTTCAGAGGCTTTTAGCATGGTTTCGTTGCTAGTTAAATTTTTGCTTAAATTAGTTGCAGTTAAGCTTGGAGCAACAGCATTAAATCTAATATTTTTTGTTGCATAAGTGCAAGCTGCCGACCGCACCAAGGCTTCAACACCGCCTTTGGCAGCAGCAATTGCTTCATGATTAGAAATTCCCATTTGCGCCGCAATTGAAGAAATTAAAAGAACCGATCCTCCATTATCCATATATTTTGGCGCCGCCCTAGTTACAGCAAAACAGCTGGTTAAGTTTTTGTGAACAACATTTAAATATTCATCATAAGAAGTCTGATGCGCTGCTTTAATTAAAATTGAACCAGAAAAATTAGCTACGCCATCAATGTTTCCAAGCTTTTCTTTGGCTTTTTTAAAAACTTCTTCAACTTGAACAAAATCAGTTGTATCACAAATTAAATATTCATAACCAAATTTATTTTTTATAATTTCGGCCTTTTCTTGATTTGTTGAGGTAAAAATAACATTTACCCGAAAAATCTTGAGCCTTTCAATCAAGCTTTCGGCAATTGTTGAAGTGCCGGCAAAAATTAAAAAATTTTTATTTTCAAATGCTTTCATTTTTTTTATTTACCAAATTTAGATTTACATTTTTTAGAACAAAATTTAACCGCCTCCCAACATTTTTCCCATTTTTTGCGCCAAGAAAATTCTTTTTGACAAAAAAAGCAAACTTTGGTGGGTAAGTTTAATTTTTTATGAGTCATTTTTAATTCAAATTTTTCAAAAATTTCTCAGAATCTTTTTTAATCAAATCCACTCGCTCTGGGCTCATCTTAATCAAAGTTGAATAAATCATTTTTAGCCTTTGATTATTTTTTAATTTATCATGGTTTTTAATTAAAAAATTCCAATATAAATAATTAAACGGACAAGCATTATCGCCATTTTTTGCCTCCACATCATAAGCACAATTTTTGCAATAATTAGACATTTTATTAATGTAAGCGCCGCTAGACGCATAAGGCTTGCTGGCTAAATATCCACCATCGGCAAATAAAATCATGCCACTCACATTTGGCATTTCAACCCACTGCCAAGCGTCAGCATAAACCAGCAAATACCAATCATTTACTTCGCTTGGCTCAATTTCTGCAATCAAAGCAAAATTTCCCAAAACCATCAAGCGCTGAATGTGATGCGCATAGGCATTATTTTTAGTTTGACTAACACACTCACTCAAACAATTCATTTTTGTTTTTGCGCTCCAATAAAATTCGGGCAATTTATTTTTGGCATTAAAAAAATTTAGCTTTTCATATTCGGGCATTTTAAGCCAATAAATGCCGTGAACAAATTCTCGCCAACCAAGAATTTGGCGGATAAAACCCTCAACAGCGCTCAAACATTGCTTATCTTGATGATAAAGTTCTTCAGCTTTTTTAATACATTCTAGTGGATTTAAAAGTCCAATATTGATATAATGACTTAAAACCGAATGATAAAGCCACGGCTCGCTATCAATCATGGCATCTTGATAATCGCCAAAATTTTTTAAACGATGGCAAATAAAATCATTAAGCAAAATCAAAGCGTCTTTTCTGGTAACTGCAAAATCAAGCGGCTCTAGGTCTCCAAAATGATCGCTAAAATTATTTTTAACCAACTTGATCGCATCTTTAGTGATTTTATCATTTGCCATTCCTAAAATTTGAGGAAATTTTAATTTTTCTTTAGGAAATTTGCGATTATCAGAATCAAAATTCCACTTGCCGCCAATTGGCTTGTCGGCTTGCATGAGAATTTTATATTTTTTACGCATTTCGCGATAAAAAAATTCCATGCGTAATTCTTTTCTATTTTCAACCCATTTATTAAATTCTAATTTGCTCGCCAAAAAGCGCTCATCTTCTTTTATTTCTAGGTTCGCGACCTTTTCTATTTTTTTTAATTTTTTTAAAACTCGATAATCATAAGGCCAACAAATTATTGATTTTTCGCATTGAAATTCTTGATAAATCCTAACAATTTCTTCTTCAATTTTTCCGCTATTTTTGTGATCTTCTAATTTAACATAAACCACCTGAAATCCTTTCTCCTCAAGCTCTAAGGCAAAGTGACGCATGGCCGAAATTAAAAAGGCAATTTTCTTTTGATGATGTTTAACATTTTGATATTCTTCTCTGGCTTCGCAAAATAAAATTACATCATTATCGGCATCAATCTCTCTAAGGCTTACAATTTCATGGCTTAGTTGATCATTTAAAATGATTCTTAGGGTTTTCATGTAATTTTTTAAAACCAAATTCAAATAATTGCGATGATATAAGTTTTTTTAAACAAAAACTAGGTCATAAATTAATTTATGGCATTTGCTGCAATTCTTCAATTAAATCTCTCAATTATTAAAGTCATAAATTAATTTTGAGAATTGGCCTTAATCTTTCGATCAAATCCATCAATTATTATTAATCAAATTTATAGCATAAAAACATCATTTTTAAACGCTAATTTGACGCAAAAAAGCCTTATCAAGATCATCTTGCTGATGCCTAGCTTTAAATGCCTCTGGCGAGCCGACAAACACAATTTTTTGCGCATCTAAAACCGCAATCTCGTCACAAATCTCATCCATATCCACCAAAATATGCGAACTAAAAAACACCGTTTTGCCGCGCTTTTTATATTCTAACAATTCACGCTTAAGATTAATTCGAGCCTTGGTATCAAGCCCACTCATCGGTTCGTCCAAAATAATCAAATCAGCATCTGATAAAAAAGTAGCAATCAAGCCCAATTTTTGCACCATGCCTTTCGAATATTTTGTAACTTTATGCCGCAACATCTCAAAAGAAAAATCAAGATTTGCACAAAGCTCGCGCAACCTTTCTAAATCAAGCTTCAGGCCATGAAAATCCAACACAAAACGCAAAAATTCATCACCTTTTAAATAAGGCGAAGGCGAAAATTTCTCTGGCAAATAAAATAATTTTTGGCGCGATGATGGCAAATTTTTAGAAACACCAAAAATTGTCACCGCACCATCATCTTCATCAAGCAAATCAAGAATAATCTTGATCAAAGTAGTTTTTCCAACCCCATTCAACCCAATAAAACCAAAAATCTGCTTTTTTTTAACACAAAAACCAACCTCATCCAGCACCACTCGATCGCCAAATGATTTCGATATCGCCGATATTTTAAGAGGATCAGACATTGTGATAAAATTAATTGTTCTCTATTTTTTCTCCAAAAAAATAGCAGTGAAAAGGATGTGAGGGCCGGAGATTGGATGGCCTGCTCTGAGGCGAGTTCTGCGTCCCATCGCAAGCTACGCTTGCTTAAATCAGATGGGCGCGGTGTCTGAGCAGCAGAGTAGGCCATCCAATCTCCGGCCCTCACATCTTTTTCAAACCAAAAAAAAGCCCTCCAAAATTTCTTTTGGAAGGCTTAATTTTAAAAAAACTTTATAGATCTAAACATTTTCAGAAATATATCTAACAGCGCTTCCTACAGTTGTGATTTTTTCTGCAGCGTCATCAGGAATTTCAATACCGAATTCTTCTTCAAAAGCCATCACTAATTCAACTTGGTCAAGGCTATCTGCGCCAAGATCATCAATAAAGCTTGCTGATTCTGTAACTTTTGCTTCTTCAACGCCAAGATGGTTGATGATGATTTTTTTTACTCTTTCAAAAGTTTCGTTGTTAGTCATAAAATAATTGTATTGTTAATAAAAAACTAATAGTTGGTCAATCCTAAATGAAGTCATGGCTTGAAACCACAACCTCGAAAAGACTCAGCTAATTTCTTGCAAATTTACTTAATAATTTGAATTGCCAAAACTAAGTAAAAAAAAATAAATATCAAACTAAATTACACAATATTACAAAGAAAAAACTGCCATAATTCCATGTTTAGAATCAAGCGCTTGTGCACTGTGCGAAAATGGCAAGAATCCAATTAATTTTTCAAAAAAACTTTGCTCTAATTTTGTTGTAGAAACTTCGCGCACATCTAATGATTCAATATCAATTTTATGATTTTTTTGTAAATAATTTAAAGCTTCTGGTTTGCCGCCAATTTCATCGATCAAACCAGCGAACAAAGCTTGTCTGCCCGTAAAAACACGACCATCAAATATTTTATTAATCTCTGCTTTGTTTAATTTTTCACCTCTTCTAGCGCGCACTAATTCAAAGAAAAAATTTGCACTATCTTTGATTGATTCTTCAACTGCGCGATCAGCCGCCGCGTTTGATTTTTCAAAGGGAGATGGGCTAGCCTTGAGTGGAGATGATTTGTAAGTATGTAATTTTACACCGATTTTGCTGGCTAAATCAGTGATTTCAGCCGATTGCATTAAAACACCGATGGATCCAGTGAGCGTGCCATTATGCGCAATAATATGATCAGAAGCAATCGCCGCCATATATCCTCCCGAAGCAGCAACAGAACCCATTACCACCACTAAAGGTTTTTGTGCCGCAATTTTTTGCAACTCATCAAATAAGATTTCGCTGCCAACGATTCCGCCACCAGGGCTATCAATATCGACTATTACTGCTTTGATTGAATCTTCTTCGAGAACTTTTGCAAGAATTTCACTGCGATAATCATCTTCCAAAATCATATTATTGATTTTGATGTTGGCGATATAATCAGCGCCACCAGAAACCGATCCACCAATATCAAAGCCCGCTAACATTTTAAGTAGCAACAAAAGAGAAATAACACCGCCCAAAAGAGCGATGTTTTTCCATTTATGAACTTTATCCTTAAGATGCGTTAGAACCGCGATATTGTTAGATAAGTCTGACATACTATTCTTTTTCTTCAGAAGAAGCTGCTGCTGCCATTGACTGCTTCAATGCATCACCAACTGAGGTGCCGCCGCTGTTGCCAGAATAGATGTGAGCTTCTTGCTCTTCTGATTCCATGTCTTTGATTGAAAGTAGAAGTTTGCCAGTAACTTTGTTAAATAAAGTAACTTTTGCTTCAATACGATCGCCGATTTCAAATTTTTCAGTGCGTTGCTCAGTTTTGTTTCTTGATAAATCCAATCTTTTGATCACTGCTTTCAAACCGAAATCAAGCTCAACTTCAAGGAAATCTTTTTTAACATTAACTACAACACAAGAAACGATTTGCTCAGCATCAATTTTTGCTAGCTCATCTTTAAATGAAGAACTATCTAATTGTTTAATACCAAGACTGATGCGTTCTTTTTCTGGATTAGATCCAAGAACGATAACTTTGATTTTTTCGTCTTTTTTGTATTTTTTAACTTCTTCTTCAGCATTGCCAGTTGCAGTGATGTCGGTCATGTGAACCAAGCCATCAACACCGCTATCAAAGCCAATAAACAAACCAAATTCAGTGAAGTTGCGCACAACGCCTTCAATTACATCGCCGACTTTGTTATTGTCAGAAAATAACTGCCAAGGGTTTTTTTCGCATTGCTTCATACCTAGAGAAATGCGGTGATTTTGCGGATTAATATCGAGCACCATCACTTCAACTTCTTGGCCTTGAGTCAAGAATTTGCTTGGAAGAGCATTGTTTTTCAACCAGCTCATTTCAGAAACATGAACTAAACCTTCAATGCCACTTTCGATTTCAACAAAAGCGCCATAAGTTGTGATGTTAGTAACAACACCTTTAACCACACTGCTAACTGGATAACGCTGAGCGATAGTATCCCAAGGATTAGCTTGAAGTTGTTTCATGCCCAAAGACACGCGTTTAGTAGCCTCATCAAATTTGATAACTTGAACTTTGATTTCTTGTCCAACTTTCAAAACTTCTGATGGGTGACGCACTCTGCACCAAGAAATATCAGTTAAGTGCAATAGACCATCGAAACTTCCAAAATCGATGAACGCACCATAATCAGTGATGTTTTTAACGATACCGTCAAGAGCATCGCCCACTTTAACTTTTGCCAAGAATTTATCTTTTTCGGCATTGCGTTCAGTTTCTAAGATAGCACGACGAGATACTACTACATTGCCGCGAATATCATCGATTTTAAGAACTTGTAATTTTTCAGTTTTGTTGATCAAGAAATTGTCGTCAGACATTAACATTGTATCAACTTGGCTGCGTGGCAAGAAACAAGTAATGCCGTTCACATCTACGGCATAGCCGCCTTTAACGCGTCCAATAATTTTGCCTTCAATGACAGTTTTATCTTCTAAGCAAGCTTTTAGATAATGCCAGTTATTATAACGGCGTGCATTGTTGCGGCTGATTAGAAGCTCGCCTCTTTTATTTTCTAGTCTTTCTAAGAATACATCGACAACTTCGCCTTCGGTGATTTCACCATCGCGCTTGAATTCAGAATCATCAATAAAACCAACCGATTTTGCACCAATATCAACAGCAACACCGCGATCAGAAATGCCAACGATAACGCCTTTTACGACTGTTCCTTCAACTAATTTTTGGCCAGTTTTTTCATATTCTTCAAGAAGTGCGCCAAAATTTTCATCAGCAAAAAGTTTTTCTTGATCTGCGATCATTTGTTGCTTGTTATGTGGGGCTGTTTTGGTCATAAAACGCAAAAGTTAAGGTTAATATTTTGCCTCATATTTATTAGATAAAAATGAGGCTCCGCTGATACAAATAAAAAAACGGGCCGTTGAATTTAGTCTAGCAATACCTAAAATGCAATAGAAAAATGGTTGACTCTTTTAATAGGTCTTTATAAAATGCTGATCTGATTCTTTATATAATATTTATGATTCTTACCACCAAAGGCCGCTATGCTGTAATGGCAATGATTGATCTGCTGGATGAAACCAATGCAGAAAACAATTGCAAGCCCGTTTCACTACTTTCAATCTCA
This sequence comes from Rickettsia typhi, assembly GCA_945865905.1. Classification (GTDB taxonomy): domain Bacteria; phylum Pseudomonadota; class Alphaproteobacteria; order Rickettsiales; family UBA1997; genus CAMCFD01. The sequence continues at coordinate 19,459 of CAMBFC010000009.1, read as the reverse complement.
CAAAGACAAAATATTTCACTTTCTTACTTGGAGCAAATTTTTGCTAATTTGCGCAAAGCAGAAATAGTCGGTTCTATCAAGGGGCCCGGAGGTGGATATATTCTGCAAAAAACACCGCAAGAAATCAGTATTTCTGAAATAATTGCCGCCACAGGAGAATCGATCCGCATGACAAATTGTGGCGATAAAAAAGAAGGCTGCATCATGGCACAAACCCACACTAAATCTCGCTGCAGAACCCATGATTTATGGCACGGACTTGAAAAAAACATCTATAATTATTTAAGCGCAATTTCATTGCATGATTTTTGTAAGAAAAAATGATTAATTTTGATCAAAATGCCACAACCAAATTAGCTTCTGAAGCTTTGAAAAGCATCGTTGAAACCTATGCCAATAGTGGCAATGCTTCTTCGGTTCATAGTTTGGGTCGCAAGGCTGCAATGTTGATAGAAGAGGCTCGCAATGATTTGAGTGGGGCATTAAAGGCGCAAAATTATGAGATTTTTTTTACTTCTGGTGGCACTGAAGCTAATAATATGGTGTTATTTTCTGATGATTTTGCGCAGATTTTTCGCAGCTCATTTGAGCATGGCTCGGTTTATAATGTAAAGCCGTTAGGCATTGATATCATTGATTTGGCAACCGATTCTAATGGCGTAATTAATTTGCAAGATTTGCGCGAAAAAATTGCAAAAACTTCTAACAAAAACTTTTTAGTTTCGTTGATGTTGGCAAATAATGAAACGGGCGCAATTCAGCCAGTTAAAGAGGCGGCACAAATTATCCACCAACTTGGTGGATTAATTCATACTGATTTAGTGCAGGCTTTTGGCAAAATTGCTGTTGATTTAGAAGATTTAAATGTTGATTTTGCAACAGTTTCAGCCCATAAAATCAACGGTCCACAAGGAGCTGGAGCAGTTTTGGTTCGCAAAGGAATCAATATTCGTCCACTAATTTTTGGTGGTGGACAAGAAAAAGGCAAAAGGGCCGGAACCCCAAACACTGCTGCGATTGTCGGCTTTGGTGCTGCCATAAAATTATTGCCGCAACGCTTGGCTAAATTGCAAGAAATCATGCAGATCCGCGATTTTATTGAATCCGAAATCAAAAAAATTGCCCAAAATAATGTGCAAATTTTTTCACAAAATGTGGCGCGAGTTCCAAATACAAGCTTTATCGCCATTCGTGGTGGCGATGCACAAACCCAATTGATTCATTTTGATTTGAATCAAATAATGGTCAGCAGTGGCACAGCATGCTCTTCGGGCACAGTTTCTGGATCACGAGTTTTAAACGCAATGGGCGTTGAAAAAGATTTTTTAGGCGCAATTAGAATTGGTCTAGGCCCTGATAACACAAAGGCTGAGGCAGAAAAATTTGTTGAGCTTTGGCGAGTTTTTTATTTGAGATCACAACAATAACTATTTATTACAATGATAAAATTACCAATTTATTTAGATTACCAAGCCACAACGCCAACTGATCCGCGCGTTATTGATGCGATGGTTGAAGTGATGAAAAATGATTATGGCAATCCCCATTCGCGCTCGCATTCTTATGGCTGGAAAGCTGAAGAGCTAGTTGAAATTGCGCGCAAACAAGTAGCAAATTTAATTAGCGCCGATGAAAAAGAAATATTTTTTACCTCTGGCGCAACAGAGTCTAACAACATTGCTATTAAAGGCGTGGCGCGTTTTTATTATCCACAAAAAAATCACATTATCACCATTGAAACTGAGCATAAATGCGTAATTAATTCAGTGCGCGACCTAGAGCAAGAAGGATTTACAGTTACATTTTTGCCGGTGCAAAAAAATGGTTTGGTTGATTTAAATGAATTAGAAAAAGCAATTACCGATAAAACCGCTTTAGTATCTGTGATGGCTTTAAATAACGAGATCGGCGTCATTCAGCCCCTCGCAGAAATTGGTGCTTTATGTCACAAAAAAGGTGCTCTTTTTCACACTGATGCAGCGCAAGCTTTTGGCAAAATTCCGCTTAATACTGATGCGATGAACATCGATTTGATGAGCATCTCAGGGCACAAGATATATGGCCCCAAAGGCATTGGTGCAATTTATATTCGTCGCAAACCACGAGTGCGCGTTAAAGCTTTATTTAGCGGCGGTGGCCAAGAACGCGGTATTCGTTCAGGAACACTCGCAACGCAGTTGATTGTAGGCTTGGGAAAGGCGTCAGAATTAGCTCAAAATGAAATGGCGCAAAATTATTCACACATTAAAAAGCTTAGTGATAAATTTTATAATGCCATCATGGAGCTGCCAAACATCTACTTAAACGGCGATCGCGAACATCGTTTTGCCGGAAATTTAAATTTTAGTTTTGCAGGAATTGAAGGCGAATCAATGATTATGGCGATTAAAGATTTGGCGGTTTCTTCGGGATCAGCCTGCACTTCTTCTTCACTTGAACCATCTTATGTCTTACACGCTCTAGGTGTTAGTGAAGATCTTGCCCATACTTCAATTAGGTTTGGAATTGGCAAATTTACTACTGACGAAGAAATTGATTATGCGATTGAATTAATTAAAGTGAAGGTTGCAAAGCTACGCGCTCTAAGCCCGCTTTGGGATATGATTCAAGAGGGAATTGATGTTAATTCAATTCAATGGAAATCACATTAGGCGCCGTCAGTTGATTTAATCAACAGCGCCTAGGGATTATAATTTTATTAAATTTTAAAAAAAGCAAAATGGCTTATTCAAAAAAACTTTTAGATCACTACGAAAATCCACATAATGTTGGATCTTTTGCAAAAGATGAAGAAAATATCGGCACAGGGCTAGTAGGTGCGCCAGCTTGCGGCGATGTGATGAAATTGCAAATTAAAGTTGATAATGATGGAATTATCACTGATGCAAAATTTAAAACCTTCGGATGCGGCTCTGCTATTGCTTCTAGCTCACTTGCAACTGAGTGGATTAAGGGACAATCTCTTGAAGTGGCAGAAAAATTAACCAACAAAGAAATCGCGCAAGAATTATCTTTGCCACCAGTTAAAATTCACTGCTCAGTATTGGCGGAAGAGGCGATTAAAGCGGCGATTGAGGATTATCGTAAGAAAAAAAATGCAAACTAAATGGCTCTAAATCTTTCAAATACAGGACACCCGATCGTTGATTATGTAACAATTTCTGACGATGCTTTGGTGCAAATTAAAACCTTGCTCGCAGCACGCACTGAGCCATGCGATGGCATTCGCGTTGGGGTCAGAACTCGTGGTTGCTCGGGGCTTTCTTACGCTATTGAATATGCGATAAAAGATAAAAATATCAGCAAATTTGATGATGTGGTAATGCGCGATGAAGTCGCGGTTTATATAGATCCAAAGATCTCGATGTTTTTGATTGGCAGCCAAATGATTTATGCAGAAAAAGAGCTAGAATCAGGGTTTGATTTTGTCAATCCGAATGAGAAGGGGCGCTGTGGTTGCGGTGAATCGTTTAAGGTTTGAGAATTTATGCAACAATCCCCAAAAATTATAGATTGTAAAATATGCTTAAAACTAGGTGAATCATCTCATTCACATCTAACTCCAAGATTTCTTACCAAGAAAGAAAGGCATCTGGCAATTAATAAAAATATTGAGGAACAAAAAATATTTTCTACTGTTTGTATTATCAATCTCGAAAAGGAAAGAAATTTGATTTCAGGCGATATCAGTTCTTACGAAAATAGCGGAGATAAAATCTATCAATTCTTAGCTCCTCACTGGCTAGAACTGCATATTAAAGTCTCTCAGAATCAAAATGATATATTTTCACTTTTAAAGAGAAGCGATTGTATAATAATAGGCAATCTTAACCGAAATCTAACTAGCTACATCCAAAATTTTACTACACCAAGCAAACAAACCCAACACCAAAAACCATGACAAACCCACAAATTTTCAATAATTTCGTAATTTTTCAAACCGAAACTGGCAAAGTTAATGTCGATGTTTTTTTTAAAGATGATAATCTTTGGCTTACTCAAAAACTTATGGCTGAGCTATTTGAGACTTCAAAACAAAATATAAGTTTACACATTAAAAATGTTTTTGATTCCGAAGAGCTTTCCGAGGAGTCAACTGTCAAGGAATTCTTGACGGTTCAAAAAGAAGGAAATCGTGAAGTATCACGCGAGCTAGAGTTTTATAGCCTCGACATGATAATTGCCGTCGGATATCGCGTTAATTCAAAAAGAGCTACGCAATTTAGAATTTGGGCAACAAAAATTCTAAATCAATATATCATTAAAGGATTTATTTTAGATGATGAGCGCCTAAAGCAAATAAAACATTTCGGCCAGGATTATTTTCAAGAATTATTAGAAAAAATTCGTGAAATTCGCGCCAGCGAAAGAAGGATGTATCAAAAAATTACCGATATTTATTCCTTATCGGCCGATTATGATAAAAATTCAGAAACCACTAAAGATTTTTTTGCAACAGTGCAGAATAAAATTCATTTTGCAATTTCAGGAAAAACTGCCGCAGAAATTATTTACGCCGAAGCTGACGCGGAAAAACATTTTATGGGCCTTAAAACTTGGAAAAACTCACCACGCGGCAAAATATTAAAAAATGATGTTATGGTTGCCAAAAATTATTTAGATGAAGTTCGCATTAAATCACTAGAAAGAATTATCTCAGCATACCTTGATTTGGCTGAAGATAGAGCGATAAGAGGCATTGTGATGAACATGAAAGATTGGGTTGTTTTTCTTAATAAATTTTTAGAAATTTCTAATTATTCGGTTCTTAAAGATAAAAATTCTGGAAAAATTTCAATGCTTGAAGCCAAGCTAAAAGCTGAAATAGAATACGAAAAATTTCGCGTCATGCAAGATAAAATATTTGAAAGTGATTTTGATAAAGAGGTTAAAAAAATGATTTCTGTTAATAAAAAATCACCTAAAAAATAACAAACTCATAATTAGATTTAAATTTATCAAATGCAAAATTTCTTCGAATTATTTTTACTTTCAACAAAATTTTCTCTTGATTTAGATGCGCTTGAGGAAAAATATTTTGCGTTTCAAAAGCAGTTTCATCCTGATTCAGCGGGGGTTGCCGAGATTGAGAATTCTATTTTAGTTAACGAAGCTTACCAGGTTTTGCAAAATCCTCTGCGTCGCGCGGCGCATATTTTGCAATTAAATGGCATTGATGTTGAAAAAGATGGGGGCGCTGTAAAGCCAGACATGGCAACGCTTGGCGAGGTATTAGAAATTCAAGAAAAAATTCTCGATTCGTCACCGCAAGAAATTCTGGAAATAAAAAAATATTTGCAAAGTGAAATAAAATCTCTACTTGAAAATATTGCGTCAAAGCTTGAAAATAAAGACTTTGCAAGCGCTGCGCAATTTTTAATCCGCACAAAATATTTTGATAAAATTTTGCAAGATTTGCGCAAATAAATCCTAAAAAAAATTAATATAGAATTAGTTACAAATAATGGCACTTTTACAAATTCAAGAACCACAAAAAGAGATTAACAATAGCACTGAAAAGCGCGTAGTTGTAGGCATTGACCTTGGAACAACTAATTCGCTGATCGGAATTGTTGAGGATGGAAAAGTGCATCTTTTTGCTGATGAAGATGGCGCAGAATTGCATCACTCAATTGTTGGATTTGATGCGGTGGGCAATGTTGTGGCTGTAGGAAATAATGTAAATGTTGTGCAAAATGAAATTAAAATTTCTTCAATTAAAAGATTGATGGGAAAAGGATTGCTCGATATTGCTAATAATTCTGAATTTCAATTTGATGAAAGCGCTGATTCTGTAAAGCTGGTGATTGGTGAAAAAAAATATTCTCCTGAAGAAATTTCGGCAGAAATTTTAAAATATTTAAAAAAGTTAGCTGAGAGAAATTTGGCAAAAACTAGTTTGAGCCTTGAAAACAAAGGCCTTTCGCCTTTAAAAATCACGCAAGCCGTAATTACCGTGCCCGCTTATTTTGACGAAGCGGCAAAAAATGCCACAAAACTAGCAGCGCAATTAGCGGGATTAGAAGTTTTGCGACTGGTTAATGAACCTACGGCGGCGGCGCTTGCTTATGGTCTCGATAATTCTTCGGAAGGAATTTATGGCGTTTACGATTTGGGTGGCGGCACTTTTGATATATCAATTTTAAAAATGCAAAAAGGTGTTTTTAAAGTGCTTGGAGTGAGTGGTGATAACGCTTTGGGTGGTGATGATTTTGATGGATTATTAGCGCGTGAGATTCAAAAAAAAGCTGCGATTGATTTTTTGGAAGCAAAAAAAATGGCGCGTGAAATTAAAGAAAAATTATCGACGCAAAATACCGTAGAATCAGATTTTTCAAGCCTTAACGGCAATTTTAAATTCTCAATTTCGCGCCAAGAATTTGAAGAAATAATTGCCGAAAAAATTAACAAAACAATTTTGCTAACCACAAAATTAGTTGAAGATCTAAACCTTGAAACCCTTGATATTAAAGGCGTAATCATGGTTGGCGGCTCATCGCGAATTCCATTAATTCATCAAAAACTTGCAGAAATTTTTGGTGCCAAAAAAATTCTCACTAATCTAGATCCAGATCGCGTAGTCGCCATTGGCGCGGCTTGGCAGGCTTTTAATTTGAGCGGCTCGCACGATAATTTATTGCTCGATGTAGTTCCACTTTCACTCGGCATCGAAATGATGGGTGGAATTATCGATAAGGTAATATTGCGCAACACCACCATTCCTGCTTCGGTCACCAAAGAATTTACTACTTATGCCGATAATCAAAATGGCATGAAGCTGCATATTGTTCAGGGCGAGCGCGAATTTGCCAAGGATTGTCGCTCACTAGCAAATTTTGAAATAAAAAATATACCTGCAATGAAAGCAGGAATGGCGCGCATCGCCGTCACTTTTAAAGTTGATGCTGATGGATTATTAACCGTTAGCGCCGAAGAAAAAATCACCGGCCAACGCCAAGAAATCGCAGTAAAACCAAGCTATGGAATCAATGAATCAGAGGTTAAAACCATGCTACTCGATTCAATGAAAAATGCCGCCGCCGATATAAAAAATCGCCTCCTCGCCGAAACAGTGAGCGAAGCAAAACAAAGCGCACTAATTTTGCACGACGATCTAAAAACCTTCGGCGAATTTATTTCGACAGAAGAAAAAATCGCCATCACAGAAAAATTATCCACATTAGAAAATTTACTAGAAAACCCACAAGACCGCGATTTGATTACATCCACCGAAAAAGAATTAGAAAAATTATCCGAAAATTTAGTTTTGCAAAAAGTGAATCAATCGCTGAAAATGTTCATCGGAAAAAAAGCGTAAAAATTAAAAAATGCCCAAATTCAAAATCCACTCCAAATTTAAACCCGCAGGTGATCAGCCGCAAGCAATCGCCGCGCTTCTAAAAGGCATTGAAGCCAAAAAACAAAACCAAACCCTCCTAGGAATCACCGGCTCGGGCAAAACTTTCACCATGGCGAACATTATCGAAGCCACGCAGCGCCCTACCCTGATAATGGCCCACAACAAAACCCTCGCCGCCCAACTTTATGGCGAAATGAAAGAATTTTTCCCCGATAACGAAGTGGGATATTTCGTTTCTTTCTACGATTACTACCAGCCCGAGGCTTACATCCCTAAGACCGACACCTATATCGAAAAAGACAGCGCCATCAACGAACAAATCGATCGCCTGCGCCATGTAGCCACGCGAGCACTGTTTGAGAGGCGCGACACCATCATCATCGCTTCTGTTTCTTGCATTTATGGTATCGGCTCGCCAGAATTTTATTCGAAGATGGTGCTGCGCATCAAGATGGGAGAACATCTCAACCGCCAAAAATTTCTCCTGCGCCTAGTCGATTTGCAATATAAACGCAACGATATCGCCTTCACCAGAAACAGTTTTAGAGTGCGCGGAGACACGGTGGATGTATTCGCATCGCATTTTGAAGATCGCGCATGGCGCATAAATTTCTTCGGCGATGAAGTTGATGAAATTTCAGAATTCGATCCGCTAACTGGCGAAATTTACACTAAAGTCAACGATATCGCACTCTATCCCAGCACGCACTATGTAACGCCGCAAGACCGTTTGCATGACGCTCTCAAGCAAATAAAAACCGATCTCGCCATTCGCCTCGAAGAATTCGAATCACAAAATCAACTAGTCGAACTGCAGCGCATTCAACAGCGCGTAACCTATGACATGGAAATGATCCTCAGCACTGGCACTTGCAAAGGCATCGAAAATTATTCGCGCTATCTCACGGGAAGAGGCGCCGGCGCTGCTCCGCCAACCTTATTCGAATATTTGCCCAAAGATGCTTTACTCTTCGTCGATGAAAGCCATGTTTCTGTTCCACAAATTGACGGCATGTATAAAGGCGATTTTGCCCGCAAGTCTACGCTTACAGCCCACGGCTTTCGCCTGCCTTCTGCACTCGATAATCGCCCACTAAAATTTGCTGAATGGGAAGCCTTCAAGCCACAAACCATCTATGTTTCTGCCACTCCCGGCAAATATGAAGCCACACAATGTGATGGCGAAATAATCGAGCAAATCATACGCCCAACAGGCTTGCTCGACCCAATCTGCACGGTAAAACCCGCCAAAACGCAAGTCGATGATTTAATCGGCGAAGTAAAAAAAACCAAGGCGCAAGGCTTTCGCACACTGGTTACCACCCTCACCAAAAAAATGGCGGAAGATTTAACTGATTATTTAAATGAAGTGGGAATCAATGTTGTCTATATGCATTCTGATGTTGATACTCTAGATCGCATCGAGATCATCCAAGAGCTGCGCCAAGGCAAGTATGATTGCCTCGTTGGCGTTAACTTATTGCGCGAAGGCCTTGATATTCCTGAATGCGCGCTAGTTGCAATTCTCGATGCCGATAAAGAAGGCTTCTTGCGCAACAACACCGCGCTAATTCAAACTATCGGCCGCGCCGCCCGCAATTCTGAAGGACGCGTGATTTTATACGCCGATAAAGAAACCAAGTCGATAGCCTATGCGCTCAGCGAAACAGAACGACGCCGCAAAATTCAAATTGCCTATAATAAAAAGCACAACATCACACCAACTACAACCAACAAGGCTCTCGGCTCTGCGCTGGCAAATTTATACAGCAAAAAAGCCGCGATAATGAAAGAAGGAATTAGCGACGAGATGGCAGAAATATTGGTTGCAGCGCGTGGAGGAAATTTGAATCTGCTAGATAAAAAAATTGAAGCGCTGAAGAAAGAAATGGTAGATCACGCCACCAACCTAGAGTTTGAAAAGGCCGGCAAGGCTCGTGATCGCGCCAAAGAGTTAGAGATGTTGAAGCTAAAGTTTTAGCTTCATTTAATAACATCACAGCCAATATTTCTACCCACTGTTTTTGACACCTTTGCAGCAGCCTTTATTTCTATCTACTAAACAAACCTGAGATTCTTCCCATAAGACTTGAAGCTTTTGCGCTCTTAACCGCTGACGATGGATCGAGTTTTATAACCCAACTATTTGTATCCTTTGGGTTAAAATGACCTTCTTTGCGCGCTAATTGCGCAGCGGTTTTACCATCTTGATCTTTAATAGCTAGATCAGCTCCAGCCTCCATTAAAGCATCAACAACAGCTTCTTGACCACTCATTGCAGCCAAATGCAGCGCTGTTCTGCCAGTTTCAGGATCCTTAGCATTAAGATCAAAAACCATCTTGCTACGAAACTCAGCGATTTCTTCTGAAGTATTGTTGCCAGCCGCAAATTTTGCCTTAATGGCAGCATCAAGATCGGTATATTTTTTAATTATATCTTCCACCCCCTCAACACTAACCCCAGCCGCATCATTATAACTCTTAAGATGACCATTTCTGGCATTATAACGAAGCTTCTCTTCATTCTCTTCAAATTCATTTTCGCTCAATAAATTTCGCACTCTTACTTTTTTAGTAACGCGCTCCAAAAATCTATCGGCATATTTATCAATATCCTTATCATCTATAATAAGAGGATCTGGCCCAACAGTCACTTTTCCCTTAGTATCCTTCACCTCTATTTTTAAATCTCTTAGCGCTTTCCTCAGATCTTTTTTGGTTATTTCTACATATGTCTTTGTAACTGCATCATATCTAAAAGGGCTTTTATCTTGATAATATTCCCCTTCAATATGTCTTTCACCTTGAGCATCTTTTTTATTTGGAATGCGCTTAATTTTTACAAAAATAGAGCTGCCAAATGCCGTTTCTAAGGCTTTTGCCGCAGGATCTGCTATTCCTCCATTTTCGTCGTGATCTTTTTCGCTAAGGTCTAATCCTCTAAGCTTTACTTCCTTTTTTAATACCCTGATTGGGCTGGTCAAATTCGTTGTAATATTATGCCATTCTGGCTCATCTTTTCTCAAATTCACCGAGCATTTCACATATTGCTCAGTGCCCTTCCATCGGTCATCCGCAGCATCTAGCTTTGTTGCAGAAATTTCAGGAACAGTTGGTAATACTTTAGTAATCTTAACCTGATTACCATCCTTATCCACATGCGCGATTGGATCAAGAATAGAGCCCCTAACTTTTGCACCAACCTTAACAGCCACACCAAATGGCGATCTAACTTTGATCGCATAATTATCAATAATCTCTCGTGCGCTCCTAACACCGCCGCCGCCAAATTGTGTTTGTGCCGCGATATGATTCGCCAAATACCTCGTCTTTGCATTATTTATTTGCAAATAATCGGTATGAATACATAATGACTCGTAAGGCCCATTAGGGCTGCCATCCTGATAATGAACAGTATTATCATCAATCCAAACCTCACCTTTTTCGCGATGGACAAGCACCGAAGAGCCATTAACACAGCATGACTGTTTTCCAGATTCTTTCGCAATATGAACCCCAATATAAAAATTGGTTCCCGGAATATTAATTTTATAATCCTTATGCTCCGCTTTAGGATCAAAAATTATATCAGCAGCGCGATGTGTTTTTGATATCGAAACCGCACCATTTTTAAAAGTTGCCGGCGGCACCTTGTGCGACATAAAAGCTGTGCCAACCTTATCTCTAAAATCCTTATCACCAGAAAGACGCTTGAGATCTTCTTTATCCAGTGGGCGCAAGGCTTTATGCATCTTTTGATCTTGATGAACTTCATCAACTATACTCTTCATCATTGTACTGCGTAGCTCTTGGCGAACTATTAGATGAGCGGTTTCCATTCTTGTGGCATCATCTGCTATGTGATCAACTCTATTGTAAGCACGAGTAACATTCTCTACATATGTATCAGATTGATAATTTGTCTCTGCATCAGCTTTCTTTCTCTCAATAGCGGTCCCCTTCACAAAATGTTGAGTTATGCCTTCTCTAGTCTCAGTCAACATTATATAGCGAGACTCTTTTGCTTGCGGATCATTATAACGCACGAGAGAAGTTCTAACCTCGTCAAATCCCATCGGATTTACTGCTCCGGGAAAGTTCCATCCTTCATGCTTTTCCTTAACCTCATCAATATCTCGCTGCAATTCTAGCAAACTGCTATAAACTGCTATTGGAACACCTGACGGACTTAGCTCGATATTTTCATGCCAAAGCCCACGCGCCCTTTTTAAACCAAGATGCTCATCCCATGTTAAGGTCCTCGGTTTGCCATCATTGCCTATTGTAACAACTGGCTTGCCATCCTTATCTGTCGTATAAATTGGATTTCCGTCCCTATCTATCGTAATAATCGGATTTCCTTTGCTATCTAGCTGACCAATTGGATTTCCATTACTATCTAGCGTATAAACAGCGCGACCATAAATACCTTCAATCCACTGGTTTTGATAACCTGCAGCTAGCGTATAATCCTTAGCTGGATCACCCATCTCTTTTTTTAACTGCCTGCTATCTATCGTGACATCTTTTTGGTTAGCTATATAGTCTCTGATTTCCCTTTCTATCTCTTCCGCTGTTTTGGCTGCAGGAGGTGGAGTTGGAGGTGGAGGTGAAGGTGGAGGTGGAGGTGAAGGTGAAGGTGAAGGTGAAGGTGAAGGTGAAGGTGAAGGTGACTCTTTCGTTTCCGCTCTCGCTCTCAATTCCTCTCGTTTAGCCCTCCACCATTCTTGAATTTTTTTAGCAGCTTCATCTTTATTTCTCGCCGATTCTATCTCTTCTACCAATGCCTTGTATCTTTTTATTATAGCTAAATTGGCCTCATAGTTTTTGGAAGGATTTTCGCGGTTAGGAATATTTTTGAGTAGATTTAGATTTTTTCTCAACTTAAGTCTTTCAATGATCCAGGCAGCATCATCATCTTCAAATCCAGCAAAATCAGATTTTTTGGGTTTTTTTTCTAATACTTCTAAACGAGCGAGATCCTTTTGATCTCTGAGGATATTTCTTGCTTGATATCCTCTCAAATGTTTTTGAATTACAATTGTTGCCCTTAATCGCGCCTCTTCCTCTTCCTCTGGCGTTAGTGGTACTTCTTGTTTTATTTTTGCCAATCCATTGTTATTTCTTGCTTGATACCCTCTCCAATGTTTTTGAATTGTAGTCGCGGCGCTGTTCTTGATGGCTTTTCTTACTCGATATCCTTTAAAAAATGCTTGGATTGTTGTTGCAGATAATTCACGATTAGTTTTTAATATTTGTTTATATGCAGTTATTTGTTCTGCAGTATATTTTGTACTAGCTTTATCTTGCGATGTATCTGCCGCTCTCTTTTCTACAACCGCTCTTTCTCCAGCAGTAAGAGGTCTTGCTTTAGTAGCCGGCTTACCATCCTTAGCCTCAACCCCATTCACTATTGCTTCATAATGTTCTAAGCCATATTCTTTCAAATCTGCTGCGCGTCTTCTTGCTGTAAAGGCTCTAAAAGCTCTCTGTATTACTACAGCTGCTTTTGCTTGTGCTGCTTGTTCTGGAGTTAGTACTTCCATAAATTTATCCTAATTTAATAAAAATCAACCTAATCTCGCAATCATAACACATTTTCACCAAACGCGCAAGAATTTTTTATATTGATATCAAAATTGCAAGAGCCACATAACACTAAATCACGCCTCATAAGTCACAAAATCCTTCATAACAACTTTGCGGCCAGATTTTTCAAAATCGATTCCTAGCTTAGAGCCATCAATCTCAAACACCTTACCATAACCAAATTTTTGATGAAAAACTCTTTTGCCAAAAAGTGGATCAGAACTAGCGGATTGCTGCGGTTTTGTTGGTGCAAAATGCGACTGTTGCGACTGTGCGGCAGAAAATTGTTTATTTTGCCCACCTTGGTTTGCAGAAAAGCGTGAAAAATCTCGTGATGGCGATTGAAAAGATTGATTTTGCGTAACCACCACACCTTCTGGCAATTCTTTCAAAAATCGCGAAGGCAGCGAAGATTGATAATCGCCAAAAACAAAACGAGTTTGCGCATAACACATGATGAGCTCTTTGCGGGCGCGCGTGATTGCAACATAAAGCAAGCGGCGCTCTTCTTCTAATCCGCCGCGTTCTTCAACCGATCTTCCCGATGGAAAAACACCATCTTCTAAGCCGGGAATAAAAACTAGCGGAAATTCTAAACCCTTGGCGGCATGCACTGTCATTACGCTGATGGCATCTTGGCCTAGTTTATCTTCTTTTGCTTCAACCAAACTGGCATATTCTAAAAACTCGGTAATGTTCGAAAATTCTGCAAGGCTATTAACAAATTCATCAATGTTTTCAAGCCTTCCCTGCGATTCGAGAGTGTTTTCACTTTGCCACATTTGGATGTAACCGCTTTCTACCATGATCAATTTTGCTGCCTCGGCAAGCGAGGTGTTATCTAGCGCAGCTCGCCATCTGGCAATATTTTCCATCAATGATTTTAGTGCATCTTTGGCTTTTCCTTTAAGTTCTTCAGCAGCGATGGCGCCTTGAATTGCTTGATATAGCGAGCTATTTTCGCTTTTGCCTTTTTGGTATAAACTGTTAATTGTGGTATCGCCAACACCGCGTTTTGGAACATTGATAATACGGCTTAAAGCCAAATCATCAGCGGGATTAGCCACTACGCGCAAATAGCAAATTGCGTCTTTAACTTCCATGCGCTCATAAAATTTCATGCCGCCGATGATTCTATATGGCAGCGAGGCCTTGATAAAAGCTTCTTCAAACGCGCGAGTTTGATAGCCTGCGCGCACTAAAACCGCCGCTTCTGATAGTTTATATTTTTTTTGGCGAAAATAATTTGCCACGGTTTCGGTAACCGTTGCTGCTTCGCATCTGTCATCAACAAAAGAAAATACTTTGACTGGCTCGCCTTCTCCTGCTTCAGTCCACAGCGTTTTGCCGTGGCGTTCTTTGTTATTAGAAATCACTGAATCTGCTGCTTTAAGAATGTTGCCGGTGCTGCGATAATTTTGCTCAAGCCTTATCACATGGGCGTTGGTGAAATCTTTTTCAAAACGCAAAATATTGGCGATGTTAGCGCCGCGCCAGCTATAGATAGATTGATCATCATCACCAACTGCACAAATATTTTGATGTTTGGCCGCCAGCTTAAGCAGCCATTGATATTGCACATTGTTGGTATCTTGATATTCATCAACTAAAATATAGTGAAACTTATCTTGATATTGCGCCAAAACTTCGGGGGCCTTGCTAAAAATTTCTAAATTATAAGCCAACAAATCGCCAAAATCAGCGGCGTTCATTGCTTTAAGACGCATTTGATAAACGGCGAATATTTCTTTTAATTTTGGCAAACCGCCATCGCTTTCGGCTGCGGGGCCTTGATTTTGCAGGCTTCCCACCGTTCCAAAATCTTTCATCCGCGAAATTTTATTGAGATAATTTTTGGCGGGAAATTGTTTTGCATCAATATTAAAATCGGCGATGATTTGTTTGATTAGACGCAATTGATCATCTTGATCGATAATTGTGAAATCATTTTTTAAACCGACCACCTCGGCGTGCCTTCTGGTGATTCGCGCCGCGATGCCGTGAAAAGTTCCAATCCACAGATTATTTACTTGATCGCCGATTACTTCGCCGATGCGTTTTTTCATTTCTGCGGCGGCTTTGTTGGTGAAAGTTACTGCTAAAATTTGTAGTGGCGAGGCTAAATAAGAATTAATAATGTGGATAATTCTTGAGGTTAGAACTTTGGTTTTGCCTGTTCCGGCACCAGCAAGCACTAAGAGCGGGCCTTCGCTTTGCAAAACTGCGTCGCGTTGAAATTGGTTTAAATTTGCTAATTGTTGTTCTTCCATTTTTATTTTATTTTATAAGTTTTTGGCTTTTTTGTTTTAAAAGATCTTGTTTGTGAATCCTTAATCTTAAAGATCTCGCACTCGGCTGAAGAGCTTGACTAGCGAGGCTCTGCTGCTCAGACACCGCTTTCATCTGATTTAAAGCAAGCGTAGCTTGCGATGAAAGCAGAACTCGCCTCAGAGCCTCGCTAGTCAAGCTCTTCAGCCTTTCTTTTAGCTTTTCTTTTTTCTTTTCTACTAACTTTTCTTTTCTTTTTTCTTTTTAACTTTTCTAAAACCATAAAGTGTAACCTTATGGTTTAGCCACAACTAAATAGCCACGATATTTGCCATCGTCATCCTTGCTGTGCATGGCTTCATAAAGCTTTGGCAATGGAGCGAAATACCATGTTTCTTTGTGCAAAGCCACATCCAAAACTAACACCGAATCACTTTCTTCATCATAAGCAGCGATTGGCGAAACATGGCCTTTAAGTCTTGCGCCCAATACTGCGCCATCAAAATTTACGATGATAAAATTTTTGCTATCAGCCAAATATTTTTTTATTTCGGCGCGAAAATTTCTGATTGATTGGGTATCATCTTTTTTGGCATAATTTAGCTCAACTTTTAGCTGATAAACTTTGTGCAAAATATCTTGTAAATCCTCTAGCGATATGCCTTCATCAAAAAATTCTTTGCCTTTTTTTATCTCGCGTGGTTTTTTAAATTCGATAATTTCTCGTGGCTTTATTTTATCGGTTTCTTTGTTTAAAAAAGTTAGTTGCGAATAAGATTTAAATTCTACCAGCGCACCACCTTCACTTTTTGGCTTGTTAAATTCTAGCGCTTTTTGACTAGGAACATCACCTTCGCGCAGCGCATTTAAAACAATCACCGAACTAGCAACGGCGCAATAAAGCGGGTTAATTTGTGGTTGATAAAAATTGACTAATTGATAAAAATCATTTTTATATTTGCTGCGTTCAAAGCGCTTTAATCCTTCATCAGAGTTCCACTTTAATAAAATTTGCGCTTTGCTTGGCGAAATAATTTGCGATTTTGCAATATTTGCGTAAGCATTGGCGGAGTAGGTAAAAAATAAAACTAAAACGAAAAATCTGATCATACAAATCTTTTAATGTTAAGGAAATTCTTTTGTTATTCTTTACAGCAAATCCGCCTAAAAAACCGCTGGCCAATTCACGCAACTCCATATTTTTGCCGCCATTACTATTTAAAAAGTGATGAGGCTTAGGCAAACGATGATGAAAAACTAAATCCAACTTTAAAGCTGGATAGCTATTATTATCAATCCAAAATTTTACATCAATTTATTAATTGGGATTTGGCTAAAATTAGAAATTAGTTGACTTTGTCAGAAAAACAGCCTATTTTTATGACAAAAATAATTTATTGAGGCCAAGAAAAACCTATGCTTAGTCATAAAATCTTAAAAAAAATTCATTCTAGAAAAAGAGGCTGGGTTTTTTGCGCAAAAAATTTTCTCGATCTTGGCCCAAGAAACACTATCGACAAAACTCTCTCAAGGCTTGCTGATAACAACTCTATTGTCAGATTGGTGCGAGGAATTTATTATTTTCCTATTGTTCAAAAAAACATAGGCATAATTCCCCCAGATATTAACTTAGTTGCAAAAGTAATAGCCGATAACGCTGGGGTTACAATTTATCCTTTTGGTGCCTCATCGGCAAATCTTTTAGGAATTTCTAATCAGGTTCAAGCGCAAAATATTTATTATACTAATGGCAAATCTTTTACAAAAAAAATAAGCAACAGAACAATTTATTTTCAACATGTAAAAATAAAACCACTACCAAAGACGCCCCCTTTGGTCATTACAATTTTAAGCGCACTAAACTATTTGGGTAAAAATAATATTGATGATACTGTCATCAAAAAATGCGCAAAATATTTGAACGATGTTGACAAAAAATATTTAATCAAAATGTCTTCTCATGTTAATGGTTGGGTTGCCAGCTTTATTCCAAAAATAATTTCAGCATGATAGAAAAATTTATAAAATTATCTAAACAAGAGCGCAAAAATCTTATTACAAAAGTTGAATCTGAGCTAGACCTAGGCTTCGATGTTGTTGAAAAAGATTTATGGGTTTGTTTCGTGTTAGATCAATTATTTAGTGCGCCAGAATTGCAAGGAAAGCTGGTTTTTAAAGGCGGCACCTCTCTTTCAAAATCCTATAATCTTATTGAGCGCTTTTCTGAAGATGTTGATATTACTATTGATAAAGACTGTTTTTCACCAATTGCTCAATCTAATAATCTAAACACGGCCGCATCTAAAATTAGAAAGGCATGTGATCAATTTGTTAAAGATGAAATTTATAAAATTTTAAACAAAATATTTGATAAAGAATTACAAAATGAGAATTGGAATCTAACAATTGATTCCGATGATAAATCCACTTTGCTCTTTGAATTTCCAATTTCTGACGATGGAAAACGATTTCTGTCAACAAATAATGAGGATAGAATTGTAACGAGGGACGGTTCTAATATTATGGTCAATCTCGGCCATTATAATTATATAAAACCAAGCATTAAACTCGAATTCGGTGCGCGCGGCGAAGTTTGGCCTTTTGAAACCAGAATAATTGAACCTTATGCTGCAAAAATTTTACCAGCTTTTTTTAAATCAACTAAAGTTATAACCTTGGATGCAAAAAGAACTTTTATTGAAAAGTTGATAATATTGCATTTTATACATGATCGCCCAAATGATAAAAAATTAGCAGGTAACTATTCTAGGCATTATTACGATGTTTATTGTTTAATCACAGCCAGAATCGGCGATGAAGCGATAAAATTATTAGATATCTTGGTATCAGTTATTAAAAATAGTCGAGCCTCTTTTGGCGCTCCTAGTGAGGCTTGTGATAAAATAAAAGACTTTTCTGATTTAAGGCTTTCCCCACCAAATCAAAGAATAAAAGAACTGGAAGATGATTATGCTAAAATGAAGGGAATGTTTTTTAAACATCCTCCTAAATTTTCTGAAATTATTAAAAGTATAGAGGATTTTGAAAAGGTTTTAAAAAGTTAAAACCCAAATAAAACAAAAAATGATACAAGCCCTAGAGATTGATAAACAGTGCTCTGCCGAGGTTAAAAAACTGCTGGAAAAATTTTTTGTTTTTCTTGAGGTAGAAAAAAAATATTCGGCGCATACGCTGGTTTCTTATCGCACCGATTTAAATTATTTTTTTGATTTTATTTTTCGCAGCAAAGAAAAAATCATCGATAAAGATACGCTGCAAAATTTAACTTTACATGATTTTCGTCGTTGGCTTTCGGTGAGGTTAGAAGATCATATTAATGCCTCTAATGCGCGCGGGCTCTCATCTCTCCGCAGTTTTTTTCGATTTTTAAGCAAAAATAATTTATTGCAAAATGCTGATATTGAAAAAATAAAAACGCCGAAAATTGCAAAATCGGTGCCAAAAGCGGTGGATGGCGTGGATATTGATCAGATTATGGCGGCGATTCGGGAGAATGCGCCAAAAGAACAATGGCAAATTAAGCGCGATCTCGCATTATTAACTTTAATTTATGGCTGCGGATTGCGTATTTCAGAGGCTCTATCCATCACGCCAAAATCTTTAACGGGCAATGATTTTTTGATAATTGATGGCAAGGGCAACAAGCAGCGCATGGTTCCACTGCTGCCAATTGTTCGAAAACGAATCAATGATTATTTGGCGCAGTGCCCGTTTAAACCGCTGCAAACACAATCAGTATTTTTTGGCGCGCGCGGCAAGCCTTATTTGGCGCGGCTTTTTAGCAGATTGTTGCAAAATATTCGCCAGCATTTAAATTTGGCTGAAACGATCACGCCACACGCCTTCCGCCACTCTTTTGCCACGCATTTGCTGGCTGCGGGCGGTGATTTGCGCACGATTCAAGAATTGCTGGGGCATGAGAGTTTGTCGACGACGCAGCGTTACACCAAGGTGGATAAGGATCGGCTGCTTAGTGCTTATGCGCAGTTTCATCCGCGAGATAATTAAGAGGCAAATCAACTATTGCAAAAAATACTTGCCTCAAACCTAAAATCGTGATACGATGTGTGTATTATACCATTTCCACAAATAAAAACCACACTACCTCATTGACATAATAACCAAAACCATTTACTAATTATAATAAATTATATCAAACAAATTTATTATAATTATGCCTTCAAGCACAAAATTAATAGATCAAAACCTATTTGATCAAGC
>CAMBFC010000008.1 GCA_945865905.1 Rickettsia typhi | reverse complement strand
CTGCTTCCTTTTAAAAACCAGCCGAGTCCAGTTTTTGTTTTAGTTCCAAATCTCGATTCATCAAAAAATAAAATTGGTTTATTTGGATTTTGTCCTTTGATTTCTATTAGCTTTTTTTTTAAATTCCACCAGCTTCTCTTCGTCTTGTTTATAGTGTTGAGGTCTTCCAGTGATATTTCTATACCCAAGAATCCTAACCTGATTATGAAGAGCTGATTTAGAACATTTAATGTTAAATTTTTTCTCTATTTCTATTTTTAATTTTTTTAAAGTTACGCAGTGATCATGCTCAATAATTTTTTTTAATTCTATTTTAATTTCTTTCGTAAAAATAGATTTTCTACCCCTTCCGTCTTTATCTTCCAAGCCCACTATGCCATCTTTTTTAAATCTTTTTATCCATCGTATGATGGATGTTCTATCGAGGCCTAAAAATTTGGCAGTTTGTAAAATATTATGTTCTTTGCTGCTTATAATTGATTGTAGTTTTATTGCCGTTTTTGCATATTTTCCAATGGCTTGCAACTCACTAACCGCTTGATCAAATAGGTTTTGATCTATTAATTTTGTGCTTGAAGGCATAATTATAATAAATTTGTTTGATATAATTTATTATAATTAGTAAATGGTTTTGGTTGTTATGTCAATGGGGTAGTGTGGTTTTTATTTGTGGAAATGGTATTACAAGATACGCGATAATATAATCGTTTTTCATAAATTATTAGCAAAAGTTGTGAAGGCGGATTTAAAATGATCAAAACCCATACTTGACTATTTTTAGTAAAGTTAGTAAAATAACTAAGAATAACAATTTAATGTTTAAGTAAATATGAAAGTCAATGTTTCTGCTCACATCGATGAGAAATTAGCTCGCAAGCTTGAAAAGGTTGCAGAATTTGAAGGCAGATCAAAAACCTATTATATAAAAAAGGGCTTAGAGATTGTTCTGGGCGCTAATTCTCAAGATATGGAAGATATGTTGAATGCTAGAAAAACTTTAAAAGCTGCCCGAGTCAATAACGACTTTGTCTCATTTGATGAAGTTTTTAAAAATATTGATTAATGGCTTGGAAAATAATTTTTACCAAAAAAGCGCAAAAACAAATTAACGATTTGGATAAGCAAGTTCAGTCGAGATTGAAAAAAGCGATTTTAACTAAACTAATGATAAATCCTTCGGCTTATCTAGAGGCGCTAGTGGGAGAATTTGGAGGTTATTATAAATTTAGGGTAGGGGATTATCGCCTGATTTGCACCAAAGAAGATGAAAAACTGATAGTGAGCGTTGTTGAGATTGGGCATCGGCGTGAAATTTACAACTAAAAAATTTACTCTTGAATCTGCTTGAAATTTACAGTGCCAACATCACCGTTGATAGAATTTATTGCTGAGGCGTAGCTTTATCGACCACTATTTTTTGCGGGTGAAGAAAGTTCTTGATTGAGATTGTGAAATGGGGTATAGTTGCGGGGTTGGGTTAGTTTTTTAAAGTTTAATGGGGGGTTTTATGTCTAAGAAAGAAGGAGCAGCAGGGCTACCAAATCTAAAGAGTAGGACTCTTCCTGGTTTTTTTCCTGAGGTTACTGCAGTCATTGAGAACGCTTCGGGAGCGTTTGAAGCTTATAAATCAGTTAGGCAGGAGCAAATTTTAGGAACACCTGGGGGTGCAGTAGAACGTCACAGCACTCCTGTTGATCCTAATCTTGTTCAAGATGTTTTTGGGTTACCAGAAGCAGAATCAGCAAAAAATGCTGCAGCTAGGATAAAAGGTGACAACGAGTTACGCTCGTCGCAGCTAGGAGGTAGTTCGTCCAGTCATCCTTCTTCGAGCGCTCCATCTCTTGTGAAACGACCAGTCGTTGAGAGTATAATAGATTTGAATTCGCCTCCATCATTAGTTTCTCCAATACCTACTGTGGTTGTTAATGCTAATGCTAATGCTAATGAACACAGGGGTAAGCTTCTGCCAATCTTCGCAAGTGAGGGTGCAAGTAGTAGTTATAGTACGCCATTATTACTTGGAAAAGTGGGTGTTGGGGCATCTGCATTAAGAAATATGGCAAAGCCAGTAGAAAGCCCGCTCGCTTTTTCTACTCCAGCCATACCAGGTTTCTCCAAGCATTTTGCAGCTCTGCCAGAAACTTATACCCCTGAGAGTCGCCAAGTCCAAGATAATGCTGAATTGGAGAGATTGAAAATAGAGAATGATGAATTGAGAGAGCAGTTGAAAAAGTTGCAAGAGGATAATGAGAAATTGAGTGGATATGCCACACAATCGATGACTACAATAATTGAATATGACTTAAAAATAGAGGCCTTAACAGATGAACTAGAACAATCTAAACGAAAATATCTCTCTTTATCGGCTCATCTTTTGCCTACTTCCGGCAACGACAAAGGTGTAGCCCACAAAGAGGATATTAATGTTAAAATTTCTACAGGTTCTCAACATTTGGCGGAAGAATTGAGTAAGGCTGAGGAGCATATAAAGTACTTAGAGGGCGCACTTGCTTTAGCGCTAGAGGGCGCAAATCGTGAGGAAGAGCTGAAGAAGGGGATGGTTTTTTTAAATAGAAATATAAAAACACTAAATGATACGCTTGAATTAAGTGAAGTGGAAGAGGGTGTGCGCGATGAACGGATCAAAGCTTTAGAGGGGAATAATACTCTTTTAAGGAAAACCATTCATGATTTGAAGGCT
Source organism: Rickettsia typhi (assembly GCA_945865905.1). GTDB lineage: Bacteria > Pseudomonadota > Alphaproteobacteria > Rickettsiales > UBA1997 > CAMCFD01. The sequence continues at coordinate 53,456 of CAMBFC010000008.1, read as the reverse complement.
AAGCATGAGGCGGCATTGAAGATTCAGAAAGAAGACCATGATGCAATGCTGAAGATTGTGCAGGATGAATCAGCAAAAGCCCTTGCAAAAGCGCAAGCAATAGGTGCTAGTGAAGCAGGTGATGCAGCAGAATTTCGGTTAGAAAATGAGAGCCTAAGATGGTCGCTCGAAGATCTTGCGAAAAGGAATGTTGAATTGGTTCTCGAAGCTGGACAGATAAAAATTATTCATCAAAGTGAGTTGGCGAGCTCGCTATTTCTGTTCCAGCAGAAAGAGCTTGAGATAACAGAGCTTACAGCACGGCATACGAAAGAATTACTAGAGCTGCGAGAAAGATTGCGAGAAGAGTACAAAGCAGAGATTGCAAACATGAGAGGAGCTAGTCCAGAGGCTGTTGTCGAAAGTAATCTTTTGGACGAAATCACAGGGTCTCTAGCTATTGCAGCCTTAGAAGAGCAAGTGAAAGACTTATCGCTTCAACTCGAGGAAGCTAAGAAGGCCAAGTCTCCTGATCAAGGCGCTGCAAAAGTAGGAGATCCTGCTGGTGATAATTTGACAGTACTTCAGGAGCAGTTGCTTCAGGCACAGAATGATTTAGCGGAGGCACTAAAGCGAAATGAATTGTTGCAAAAAGGGATATATAGCGATCCTAAATTTCTCGAGTTAGTAAGTCGACATGCTGCAGAGCTAGCAATAATACGAACTGAAAAAGATGCGCAAGAGGCAGAGCTGCTTGTTCAGAAGGCAAAATATACAGAAACTAAGCAAACACTTCGTGTTTTTCATGATAAGGTTGCTGCTTTTGAGCAAATCGCTGGGATTGAAGATGTTTATTCTTTTAAAGCCACTGATAAGAGTGTAGGCATTCTTTTATCATTAATGACTCGTCTTGAGAAGATACAAACGAAATTTAAACAACAGTTAGCAGAAAATGAACTGCTCAAATACAAAATAACTTTAAATCTTTCAAGTGAGAGGGGGGGGAGGGCGTTACTTGAGGAAGAATTAGCAAGAATACGAGCACAGATTGCTGAGGCCACAGCTACTCTTAAAAATGCGCAGACAGAACAGACTAATAGGGTCGGTAGTGCTGCTAAAAAAGTAGCGGAGAAGGAGGATCTCCTTATTCAAGAGACGGAGAAGTTAAGGCGGGCGGAAGAGAAAATAAGGGAATTAGAAGAAGCCGCGCAGTTGAATATTCTTAGAATAAATACTTCAGAAAATAAAATTCAAACTTTGGAACAAAGTTTGAAACAGGCAAATGATTCAAATGACAAGCAAAGAGTAAAAATAGCTCAGTTAGAGAATGCAGCGAAAGCTAGCGCTAAAAAGATTCTAGAATTAGAAGCGAAAGGTGTAGAGCGGACAACTGAGATTGCAAGTCTGAGAGCTGAGATGTCCACTAAAGATAGTTTCATAAGCACTCTTCAGCAAGAGAATTTAGCCTTAAAACAAGAACGAGAATGGTTGCTAACAGCAAAAGATGCCCTTAATGCTAGTTTGGAAGAGTTCAGTGTAAAAAATAAAGCTCAAGAAGAGTTGTTAAGAGTTCGATCGGAAGAGATTGAGGGGCTTAAGAAAAATAAGGAGGAACGAGTCTTACAAATTGATCGATTAAAGCTAAATAAGGAAGCCTTAAAGAAGGTGATTATAGATAAGGATGAAGAGTTTAAGAAGAAGGAGTTGGAATATTCTGACTCCTTGACTCGGGTAGGTGGCGGTAATACCGCTGCTCAAGAGGCGTTGTCTGTACAAGTTAATACTTTGCATCAAAAAGCTACAGAGGCAAAGACTGAAAACACTAAGCTGACAGCGGAAAGAGATATAGCAGTTCTGAAAGCTATAACAGATGAAAAATCACTACAAGATGCGACGACAAAATATGAAGCAGATCTTGCGAAGTGGAAAGCGGAAAAAGCGCAGCTAGAAGATTCAGTTGGGCAGTTGAAAAAATTATTAGCTGAGGCGGAAGAGTCTTTGAAAACTAAAACCACAGCATTCAATACTTTGACAATAGCTAATAAAAATACGTTACAAAAACTTCAAGAGAAGGAAGAGGCTTTGCAGGCAGAAAAAGATAAGATTGCTACTGTGAATAGTTACAAAGATTCGGTTGGCGAAGCAAGGGATAAAGCGATAGCAGAGCTTCAAGCTATTAAAGATTTATTGGCGGGGGCGTTGGAAAGCAATCCAGCGGCGCGAGTTGCTGCAGATGATGGTATCGCGTCTGCAGAAGGCTCAGAATATCTTAGTATATCTGCGGCGTATTCAGTAAATAAAGGAGAATATGTTGATATAGCTGGGGTAGTAGAAGATCCTAAGGATGAAAAGATTAGGATTTTACAGAAGATAATTGATAATCTTAAAGCTGTCTCAGAGCTAGATAAAAAAAGAATAGAGGCATTAGCTATTGTGCCAATAGCCACCCCTAAAAAGAAGATACTTAGTATTTTCTCTCCTACTAATAAAGAGGCGCCAAAACCTGCAAGTAGCCAATTTGATGCGACGAAGATGCAGAAATTAATAGAAGACAATCTGAGTCTTCAGAGGGATCTTCAGGCAGTATCGTTGCGGATAATTTCAGATGATCCCGTTACAGCAAGGTCTCAGCCACAAACTACCAATAAAACAACAGATGAATTATTGTCTTGTCTTGCACAACAGATGAATGTGCTTAGGGAAACTACGGAGAAAAATACAGAGCTCGAGATGCAGCTTACTAAGCTTCAGGAGTCGGAAGTGCTGAAAGCGTTGGATGTAGCAAGATTAAGTGCTCAAAGAGATGAAGAGATAGCTAAGCTTAGCAAGCAAGATCATGATTCTAGCCTTGCAAACACAAGATTGATGGAAGAAAATAAGAACTTGAGAGCTAGGGCGAATGATTCTAGTGAGAGCGTATTAGCTCTTCAGACAAAACTTGGTGTTGAAAAAACACAAGCAGCATCGCAACAGGTAGTGATTGATTTGTTAAAATCGAAGATTGATGGTAAAGAAGTTGGTGTGGTGGCGGGTGATAAGAGTGCTGAAGATGAAATACATCAATTAAAAGTGCAGCTTGCTGAAGCAGAGCAGCTCCTTCTTAGGGAACAAGCAAAATCTACTGAAGACAGTCTAGTTTTTAAGAGGAATATGGTGTTCAAAGAAGAGCAGTTGGAACAAGAATCATATGCAAGATATAAAAGAGAAGAAAATATTAAAATATTAGAAACTCAATTACTACAAGAGAGGAAAGCTGCTAAGACTATAGCTCAAGAACTTACTGATCTAAAGCGGATAGCCCCTACTTTGCCAGTGGCACTGCCAGCAGATAACTCTGCTTTACTAGTAGCGCAACAAGAAAGACAAACAGCCCTTGACACACTTGCTAAACTTAGAAGCGATCTTGAAAAAATGGTATCAGGGCTAGATAAACATCCAGCAGTTGCAATACTAAAAGATGTTGTAGATAGCCTTGGAGATCTTGGAGGTGGTGATGTGAAAAGTAAAAATTCGCTATTTAGCAAAATTAAAGAAAGAACAAAGGCTTTTGCTAATCTTTTTAGGGGGCGGAAAAATTATGGGTATGAAATTTTATTAAATCCCGTTAACACTGTTCAGGCGCTACAGACAAAACTAGCTGAAGCCATAGAAATATTAGCATTACATCCGTCTAGCGTTAGTGCTGCTGTTGGCGCTGATAATAATGATGATGAGGCACTATTGAATAAGGTACGGGCGTTGCAAGTTAATACTGTAGGGCTTGCAGAGAAAGATGCTACAATTAGCAATCTTCAAACTCAGTTGACTGAGGATAGGTATAAAGTTCTAACTGATAAGGATAGGCGGCTTGCAGAATTAGAAATACAGCTTAAAGAATCTGTCGGAAAAGAAAGAGATCTGCAACAAAAATTGGATACATTAACAAGACCAGAGACACTCGTGGTGCCGTTGGCTGCGATACCCAATCTAGATCCTAAGCTGCAGAATCTAAAGATAGATAATCAGTTGAAATTAGAACCGATTGAAAGGCTAGAGAAGCAGTTGCAATTAGCAATTATAACGGCAAAACTAGCATTGGCTGCTGGTAATGAAGGTGTTGTAGAAACAGCGCAAGCTGGGGGAGAGCGGTTATCGCAACCAGCTGTCGCCACTCTAGCCGATACAGCAATCGAGAGGCTATCTGCGCAGGAGCAAACCTATATGGGTCGGTTGCAAAATTTGGATGGTAGGTTGAAGATGCTAGTGGACGCAGGTGTTGATGGTGATGGTTATCCAAAAAAAATAAACTATCAGAATGGCCATGTTATTTATGTAGAAAATCAAGATGGTGGGTTTGTAGGAATTTTTACCCTTAAAGAAAATAATTCGATTCAGATTGCAATTTCTGCTGATGGGTCAAATTTTGCTCCACCTAATGATGGCAAAGACGAGGAGAAATTCTTAAATTTAGATAATGCGATAAATTTGTTGCTACAGGCACAGCAAGCCAAATTAGCAAGCGATACTGAGGCATTGCGTTATCAACAAGCTGGGTTGCAAAGGCAACGAGATGAGTTTGCAGTAAGAGGAGATGCTGTCTTGGATCAAGAGAAGAAGCTTGCGAAAGAAAGAGCGGCGCTTGAATCAGAAAAAGAAGTATTTGCACAGATGAAAGCACTTGATGCCACCAAATATTCTGCTGCCGTGCCAACTGATGCAATAACCGCCGCAGTGGGTGGTGATCCGAAAGCAAAAACCCCTTCATCAGCGAAGAAAAATAGAACGATATGGGGCGAGGCTGAGTATATCACAACGATGTGGGGGGCTGCAAGCACATCACAAAATCTTTATACTAAGCGCCAAGTGGATAATGGTGGTGTAGAAAGTGTAACGGTAAGTTTTGAGATTATAAATTCTATAGCTGAGCTTATAAATCATGCAGAATGCAAAATGACTAAACAAGATAAAAAAGGAGCGCAGCAATGTATAAACACACTTAAGGGTTTGTTAGGAGCTGAAGGTGAAAAGTATAATCCTAGACAAGGTGGTAAATCTAAGGAAATTGCTGGTTTAATTTATAAGGGCACTTATACAGGCAAAACTATTCTTAAAAAAACAGGCCTTTCTTTGCTAGATTATGTGAATACATATAACGATCTGGCGAAGCCAAAATCTAGCCCTTCTTCTGCTGATGCGGTTGTTTTGGCCGGTGGCAGAGCGCGCGCTAAATAAAAGGCTAAACTGATTATAAAAATAGATAAGGATAAAATAGTTGAAGTTTTGGCATTGATTGGGGTGATTTTGAAGAGCTAATAAATGATATCTTATAAGGAGGGTAAAATGCTTTTGCTAAATAAATTAAACATTACAAACCAACTTGAGCTCAACAAGGCAGAAGAAAAAATTAGCAAGCAAAAAGCCAAACAACTCTTTGAATATTGCGAAAGGAAATTTTCGTTTTGTGCCGCTGATGTATCTAGAGCAGTCTCTCAAACATATTACTAAAATGCCACAAAGTAATTTTGACGAGATTATCGAAAAATATGTAGAAATGAATATTGCTCATCTGTTTCGCGAAGGCAACGGGCGTGCTACGCGCATATGGCTAGATTTGATGTTAAAAAAAGAGGTTGGGCAAATAATTGATTGGAATGTTGTTGATAAATCTGATTATTTAACGGCGATGGAGCGGAGCACGGTTAAAGATATTGAGATAAAATATCTTCTTAAAGGGGCGCTAACTGATAAGATAAATGATCGCGAAATTTTTATGAAAGGTATTGATGTTAGTTATTATTATGAGGGTTATAGTGAGTTTAGGATTGAGGATTTGTAGTAATCCAAAAACTTATTTAGCATTAGAAACTTAAAGCCGGTTTAGTTTTGTGGGTAGAGAAATTTTTGTAAAAGATTCTTCAATTAAAAAGCAAATGCTTGATAATATTACATGTACAGCTATTATGTACATATAATATTATCTAATTGCACCAATAAAATGGCAACAGAAACAATAACCTAGAAATCTTTGCGACAAAATCTTAGCTCTGTTCTAAGTAAAATAGAATTAAGTAAAGAAACATTTTTTATTACGCGCAAACAACATTCTGATGTTGTAATGATTGCGCGCGATGACTATGAATCGCTAATAGAAACTCTCCATTTATTATCAAATCCAATAAATTCACGCCGCTTAAATGAAGCATTGCAACAAGATCGTGATGGCAAATATGTAAAAGTAAATATTTAGCCATGGAAATTAAATGGACAAAAATTGCTGCCGATGATTTAAAATTTTGGCAAAAAAATGATGTGAAAGTTGTGAAAAGAATTAAAGAATTGCTAGATAGTATAAGGCTTAATCCCTTTGCTGGCATTGGCAAATCCGAACCTTTAAAATATAATTTATCTGGATGTTGGTCGCGCAGAATTACTGGGGATAATCGGCTGGTTTATCGAACTGATAAATGTGGTAATGTGGTAATTTTGCAGTGTCGGTATTATTATCGGTAGATTTATCTTGAGGTTTGCTTTGGAGGCGCTGCTTTTTTGGCGCGATTTTTTATTTCTACTGCGCCGTTAGCTGCGCCTCTATACATATTTTTCTAATATGTATAGAAAAAGCTAGTTTTCTATACATATTAGAAAAATATGTATAGAAAACTACCCTAAATTATAACTGTTAGGATTGCTCAACAAGCTAAAAAGCTCAATATTGATATAATAATTATCGCGTCCCTTCTTTTCTTCCTTCATTAATCCAATACGCACCAGCTCTTTTAAATAGCGACTTGCCGTCAGGCGACTAACGCCAATTTCTCTCATAACAAAATCTATTTTGGTGTAAGGATGGCCAAAAACTACATTAATCAAATCTTGGCTATAAATTTTAGGTAATTCACTTCTTATTTTTTGCTTATGATTTTGCATCAAATCTTTCATGCCATGTATCAAATAGGTGGTTTGGCGCGAAGTTTGTTCTACGCCATCTAAAATAAAACTCACCCATTCTTCCCAAGAATTATTATCGCGCACTTTTTGCAGAAGGCGATAATAGTCTGATTTATTTTGATTGATGTAGCGCGATAAATAAAGCACTGGACTGTTAAGTAGGCCCTGTTTCACGAGATATAAAACGTTGATAATTCTGCCGGTTCTGCCATTGCCATCGTAAAAAGGGTGAATACTTTCAAATTGATGATGAATTATTGCCATTTTAATTAGTGGGTCTAAATCGGAAATTTCGTTATCGTTAAGAAATTTTTCTAAGTTAGACATTAGATCTTGAATCTGGGCTATATCTTGTGGCGGAGTGTAAACGATTTCTCCAGTTTTATCATTTTTTAAAGCAGTTCCGGGTAATTTTCTAAAGCCCGCTTTATTTTCTTCTAGTCTTGCTTGGATTTCTAAAATATGATTGTTGGTTAGTAATTCTGTTTGTTTAACTTTTTCAAAACCATTTTTTAAAGCCGCAACATAGTTATAAACTTCTTTTGCTGCTACGCTGGCAAAGCTTTGAGTTATCGCGTCGCTTTTGTATAACTCATCATCAGTGGTTATAATATTTTCAATTGCCGAACTGTCTTTTGCTTCTTGCAGAGATAAGGTATTAAGTAAAATATCTTGGTTAGGAATAATCGCGGCAACGCCTTTGAGTTCGGCTAGGGCACGATGTGCCTTGGTAAGTTTTTTTAGAATTGGTTTTAAGTCAAAATCATTATTAAGCGGAAGTAATGGTATGATATAGTTCATATTTTTTATTATTTATTCCTATCCCCGTGTAGTTGTTTGGCGATTCTGATTTTAAACCTCGCCAATCGCAACTTCTTTTTTTTCGCCAGTGGCGCGATTTTTTATTTCTACCATTCCATTAGCTGCGCCTTTTGGCCCTACAACCACTTGGGTTGGCACGCCGATCAAATCTGCGACAGAAAATTTTTGACCCACGCTCGCTTTGCTATCATCATATAAAATCTCGATATTTTTGCTGCGATATTTTGCGTAGATTTCTTCGCAGAGCTTATCACAAGCGGCGTCTCCTGCTTTTAAATTTATCAATATTACTTGAAATGGGGCGACGGCTTCTGGCCAGATGATGCCGTTGGCATCGTGGCTGGCTTCAATGATGGCGGCCACTAAGCGCGAAACTCCAATTCCGTATGAGCCCATATTTGGGTAGAGTTTTTCTCCTGTGGGGCCCGTGACTGAGGCTTCCATGGCTTTTGAGTATTTTTCTCCAAAGTTAAAAATGTGGCCGACTTCGATGCCGCGCCTTGAGGCGAGCTGATCGGCAGGGATTGGGCATTTTTCTGCAATATGTAATTCATCGGCCATTGCATAAACTGATTGCATTTCTTCGATGTTGAAATCCTTGCTGGCAGAGAGTTCATCGAACTTTTTATCGTAGTAGATTGCACTTTCGCCGGTATCTGCTAACACATGAAATTCGTGGGAGAGATCGCCGCCAATTGCTCCAGTGTTGGCGCGCAGGGCGATTGGTTTTAATCCGAGGCGCTTGAAAATTTTGAAATAAGTTGTGTACATTAAATCATAAGTTTGGCGCGCGCTTACAGCGTCTAGATCAAACGAATAACTATCTTTCATTAAAAATTCGCGGCCGCGCATTACACCAAATCTTGGGCGAATTTCATCGCGAAATTTCCAGTGAATTTGATAGAGATTTTTTGGCAAATCTTTGTAAGAAGTAACATTTTTGCGAAATAAATCGGTGACGACTTCTTCATGCGTAGGGCCGTAGAGAATATCGCGGTCGTGGCGATCTTTGATGCGTAGCATTTCTTTGCCATAATCATCATAGCGGCCAGATTCGATCCAGAGCTCTTTTGGCTGGATAGTTGGCATGAGAATTTCGATGGCGCCGGCTTTGTCTAATTCATCGCGCACGATGTTTTCAATATTGCGCAAAACCTTTAGTCCCAAGGGTAGCCAGCTATAAATGCCTGATGCAGTTTGGCGAATCATGCCAGCGCGGATCATTAATTGATGCGAGGCGATGGTGGCATCGACTGGATTTTCTTTTAATGTTGGTAGAAAATAGTTTGAGAGTTTCATGTTTTTTGTAGAGTTTATTTTGGTGAATTTTCTAATAATTTTTTCACAAAATGCATCCCAGCGCGAATGCCGTGAATATCAATTGTGTGATCAAGATGTTCAACCGCATGTGATTCAAACGGAATTTTATTTTGTTGCAAGAGTTTTTCTGCTTCTAAAAAATTTGTAAAAGGCAGCACAGAATCAAGCTTGCCATGCACCAAGCAAATATCTGGTTTAGAAACCGTGATTTCGCCGAGATGTTCAGGCAAAATTAATTTGCCAGAATAAGAGATGATGCCGGCAGGTTTTTCAACCATTGAAAGGCCTTGATAAAGGCTCATCATCGCGCCTTGAGAAAATCCAACCAAAAATAATTTTTCGGGTTTTAGTTGAAAACGATCGAGATGGGTTTGGATAAAAGTGCCGAGAATTTTGCTGGCGTTTTTTATGTTTTGAGCAACTTTATCGATATCGCGATCTGATCCCCAATTTGCTAGCGAAAACCATTGATAAGAATTAGGAAAACCTCCTTCCCATGGCTCTATGGCGTTGGGAGAAATATAATTGGCATCGGGAATAACATGGGCGAATTCATGCGATAAATCGAGTAGGTTTTCACCGTTGGCGCCATAACCGTGCAAGAAAATCACTAGATGTTTTGGATTTTTAACGGTAGAGTGTTCGAAGAATTTGATATTCGACATAAATTTATAATAAAATGCTCACACTAGAAAATATTGAGTGTAAAAAAAATGAGCAAATAATTTTTGCTGGGCTTGGATTTTCGCTTTTTTTGGGGTCGGCCTTAATTGTTAGCGGAAAAAACGGCTCAGGAAAAACTTCTTTATTGAAGATTGTATCAGGCGTTTATAAAGAATCTAATGGAAAAATTCTTTGGAGCGGTGAAAATATCGAGAATTTTCGTGATGATTTTAATGGCGATTTGCAATTTATTGGACATAAAAATTTTTTGAAGCAAGATCTTAGCGTTTTGGATAATCTGCATTTTTATGCCAAGCTGCATGATAGCGAAATGTTGGTTCCTGCGGCTTTGCGATTTTTTAAGTTGGAAGATTTAGCAAGAGAAAAAGTTAAAAATTTATCGGCTGGCTGGCAAAAAAGGGTGCAATTAGCTAGGCTTTTGGCTTGCCCTGCAACAATTTGGGTTTTGGATGAGCCTTCTAATAATTTGGATGCTGAAGGAAAAAAATTGTTGAAGGGATTGATTGAGACGCATCTTGAAAATAGCGGGGTTGTTGTGCTTGCAACTCATGATGAGGAATTTTTTAAGCTTGGATCGGTGATTTGTTTGGAGGATTTTATCTATCACAATTTATCTGTGAGCCACAAGCTAATACCAAATAAGTAAAAATATGTTTACGGCAAAAACAATCGCGCAAATAACACAAAAACTTGCGGAAGAAAAAAAGCTTGGCAAAAAAATTGCTTTTGTTCCAACTATGGGGGCGCTGCATCGCGGGCATATTGCTTTAGTTGTGCGAGCTAAACAAGAGGCTGATATTGTGGTGGTAAGTTTGTTTGTTAATCGCACACAATTTAATGATGTTGAAGATTATCAAAAATATCCAAGAACCATAGAAGAAGATTTGACAAAGCTTGAAAACTGCGGCGTTGATTATGTTTTTGCACCAAGTGAAGAAGAAATTTATCCAAATAATGATTTTGCCTTTAAAGTTATTGTGACAAAATTTGTTGATTGTCTTTGTGGTCATACAAGAGTGGGGCACTTTGATGGCGTTGCTTTGGTGGTGGCAAAATTATTTAATATAATTAATCCTGATATCGCAATTTTTGGTGAAAAAGATTTTCAGCAAGTGTTGGTGATAAAAAAATTAGTGCAGGATTTAAATTTTGCAGTTAAAATTTTGACGCATGAAATAGTGCGAGAAAAAAATGGTTTGGCTCTTTCTTCTCGCAATCAAAGATTAGATGAGGCTTCGCAAATTAACGCTGCAAACATCTTTAAGGTTTTATCAGAAATAAAATCGGAAATAAAAAAGGGTGACGATGTTAAGGATATTTTGCAAAAAAAATCTATCGAATTATTGGAGTTGGGTTTTGAAGAAGTGGATTATTTAGAAGTTCGTGATGAAGAAAATTTGCAACTTGTTACCGATACAAAATCAACAAAAAATTTGCGGATATTTATTGCAGTCTATTTGCGGGGAGTTAGATTAATTGACAATCTAAAAATATAATTTTCATATGATTTACATTATTATCAGCAATATTGGTTTGGCACTGATGATGCTAATTTTGTATTTTCGCTATTCGCATTTTAGAATCACTTCAACTTTTAAAATTCGTGATCTTGAAAAGCGTTTAAATCGCGAAATTACAGAAAAAGAATCCTTAAATATCAGATTAACCAGTGAGTTAAAGGCCGAAACCGAGCAGTCAAAACAATTGCTTCGTTCTATCGATGAAATGCACAAAGAAAAAGAAGGTGAGGTTCGTTTGCGTCTTGAGGCAGAAAAACAAATTGAACTAGCTTTGCAAAAAACGCAAGAAATTCAAAAGCGCATGAGTGATTGGAAAAATATTCAAGATGCGGCGATGGCGGATGCCAAACACACTATCACAGAAGTTGGAGCTGATCTATTTGTTAAATTGAGCCAAAATCACAAAGAAGAAACCGTTGAAAGTCGTGCAGTTATTGATCAAACCGTTAAAAGCGTTTATGGATATTTGGATAATATTTCTAAAAATGTTGAATCTTTTAAGCAAAAAAGTGATCTGGTTAATGAAAAGCTTGATAAAGCCGTATCATCTGTGGGTTCAACAATTGCAAAGACTGCTCCAGCCAAGATTGATTCTGTTTCGGCAAAAATAATTACGAGCATAATAGAAAATATCAAAATTTCTGGGCATGAGGCAAATAAAAAATATATTGCCAGCACCACGCTTGATATTGAAAAAACAAAAATGCTGCTTTGTGATTTGATATTTTTAAAAGATGAGGCAATCTATGTTTTTGATTTTAAATCGATGCGTTATTTTCAAGAATATGACAAGGCAAAGGTTTTAAACAAAGAATTGGCCATTGAAAGCTTAAAGCAAAAATTGGATAAATATATTATCTATATTTCTAATGCAAAATATAGTGATGCGGCCCGCAAATTAGCAGCTTTGTTAAAAATAAAATTCACTGGATCAAAAGTTGTTTTTGTGATTAATTCGCCAAGCGAAATCAAGATTCTCAAAGAAATAAAATATTTTGAGCGCATACAAAAAGCTGGTCTTGAGATTTTTGATGTTGATGCTGTAAACGATTTAGTTCTTTAAGTTTTAATTAATATATTTATGCAAGAAAAATTGCCAAAAATTGCTGCAAAGGCTCCTTTTAAGGTTGATGTTGAGGCTGGTAAAAAATATTTTTGGTGCTCTTGTGGTCTTTCGCAAAATCAACCTTTTTGTGATGGATCTCACAAGGCTTACAAAAACGCTGATGGAACAAGTGCGATGAAATCAGTTGTTTATGAAGCGCTAGAAAGTAAGCGAGTTTATTTTTGTGGCTGCAAACACAGCAAAAATGGTGTGCTTTGCGATGGGGCGCACAATTCTTTATAATGAAAAAATCTTCAAAAAAATTAGAAAAAAAATCCTACTCTGATTTGCTGCGTTTATTGCCATTTTTTAAGCCCTATAAAACCGATCTATTTTTTGCTCTAATGGCTCTTGGGGTTACTGCTCTAATGATTTTATTTTTTGGTAAAGCGATTAGATATCTAATTGATTTTGGCTTTGTGCAGCAAAATTTATTTTTTCTGAACATTTCTTTGGGAATATTTGTTGCGGCAGTTTTAATAATGGCGATAGCAGGATATTATCGTGCTAGTTTGGCCAACAGCATTTCTGAAAAAATAGTCGCTGATTTGCGTCAAAAATCTTATAATCACATTATTAGTATTTCGGCTGAGTTTTTTGAAACTTCTAAAACCGGAGATATTGTTTCTCGTCTTACTCTCGATACATTTATTATCTATGATATTATAAGTAATGGGGCGCCATTTTTCTTGCGTAATTTTTTGCTTTTTATTGGAGGCATTGGTTTTTTATTTTGTACCAGCGTTAAGCTAACAATGATTTCAATCATGATAATTCCTATTGCGATTGTGCCGATTTTTGTGATGGGAAAACTAATCAAAAGATTGTCAACAAAATCACAATCGGCTATAGCTATAGTTGGAGCGCATATTGAAGAAACCCTTGGGGGAATAAAAACAATTCAATCTTATTCTTGTGAAGAAAAAGAAATAAAAAATTTTGCTGGATTAATAGATCGTTCTTTGAATGTTGCTTTGGAAAAAATAAAAATTCGCTCACTTTTAATTGCAATAGTTATTTCTTTGGCTTTTGGTGGGATTGCCCTAGTTTTGTGGTCTGGGGGGCATGATGTTTTGGCGCACAAAATTTCTTCTGGAGAGCTATCTTCGTTTATTTTTTATTCAGTTATTGTTGCAACTTCTTTGGCTTCGCTTAGTCAAGTGGCGGGTCAAATGCAAAATGCCGCAGCGGCTTCGGGTAGAATTTTTGAGTTATTAGAGATAGAATCAAAAGTGCAAGAAGTTGAAAATCCTCGGCAATTTTTGCTGGCAAAAGAAGTTGAAATTGATTTTAAAAATGTAAATTTTTCCTATCCTTCGCGCAAAGAAATAATCACTCTTAGCAATATTAGTTGCACTATAAAACCGCGTGAAAAAGTTGCAATTGTGGGATCTAGCGGCAGTGGCAAAAGCACGATTCTGCAGCTTTTACTACGTTTTTATGATGTTGATTCGGGGGTGATTTCGATTAATGATGTTGATATAAAATTATTATCTTTCGCTGATTTGCGCCAGAATTTTTCTTATATTTCGCAAGATAGTTTTATTTTTTCTGGCACGATTTTTGAAAATATCGCCTATGTTGATAAGTCAATCACCAAGGCTCATGTAGAACAAATGATTGATGAGCATTCATTTTTACATTTTATTAAAAACTTGCCCGAGGGAATCAATAGTTTTGTTGGCGAAAAGGGTATAAAATTATCTGGTGGAGAGCGTCAAAGAATTGCAATTGCGCGGGCCATTATCAAAGATTCTCCAGTGTTTTTGTTGGATGAGGCAACATCGGCGCTAGATAATAAAAATGAGCAAGCGATCATGAAAATTATCAATAATTTGGCGCATAACAAAACGGTGATTAGTGTTGCGCATAAACTTTCATCAATCATGAATTCTGATCGAATTATTTTTATTAAAGATGGTGAAGTTGCTGAGATTGGAACGCATCGAGATCTTATGGCGCAAGATGGGCTTTATAGACGGATGTATGAGATGGAAGAAGTTCAATTTTAATCCACATTAAATAAATATGCTTACCAATGCAATTTTAAATCAGTGTTTTGATATTTTGTTGCAGCAAAAAAACGCCGACGAGGCTATTGCGCAGATTGCAAAGATTTTTGCAGATAATGAAATGGTTGGTCATGATACGGTGGGGGATTTATTATCAAATGCTTCAACTTTTTTCCCCGAAAATGATGTGCCGCTTAGCGCTCAAGAAAAGAAATCTATTTCTATGGTAAGAAATAAGGCGGTTGCTCATTTTTTATCCTTTGATGATAGTAGAAAATATTTCAATCAACTTGGCGAGAGAGGTAAATTGCCAATCGTGAGAATGCTTAGCAATTTTATGTTTTGGGATAAGGAGATAATGTTGGGCGCGATTAGTTGCACGGATAATGTTGAGAAATATAGAGTTCCGACCTCTTTCTCTAGTGATTTTGATTCAACTTTGTTGGAATATTTTTTGGCGCAGCAAAGTTTTGGTGGGCACACTATTCATGCGGGAGAGGTTGCCGAGGCCTTGTTGATCAGGGGTTGCGAGATTGATTTTGAGAATAAAAAAAATATACAAAATTTATCTTCAGAAAGAGCTATTCAATCCAAATTAACATTTAATGTGTTGCAGCATTATATTGATCAGAAAAATCCAGATCCTTTGTTTTACTTAATAAGAGAGACAGATAATAGTTGTCGAGAGGTTGCTGCGACATATTCTAGAAAAAGTAGTGCCTCTTCAATGTCTTCGGGAACAATTGCCGCTGCGGCTTTAGTTGAGTCTCTTGCGAAAGAAATTATCAATACTAATCTTGATAGTTCTAAAATAAATTCTGTAACGGCCCCAGCTAGATCGACTCATGGAGCAATTTCAATTCCTTGTTTTTTCTTAGAAAGAGACAATAATAGGGACAGATATCCTGTATCATCAAGAATATGGCGCCATATTCAGGCCAAGGCCAGAATAGAAAAATTAACCCCAGAAATTTTTGAGCGTGACCAATTTTTTTTGCATACAATAGTTGCATCAAATAACGCTTTGCTTTTATCTTTTGCAATTCAAAAGATAGGCCAGATAGAGGGCGTTGAAGATAGAAAGCGGATTTATCAAAATAAAAAAAATAATACATCTCCGTTTGAGCTAGCTTGTAAGTTAGGGTATGATTACGCAATAGAGGAGTTGTTTGATAAAGCCGATAATGATGATATAGAGGGAGGATTAGAGCTTTGTGCTCAAGAAGGAAAGGCTGTTTCGTTGCATTTATTGGTTAGCAAAATAAAAGATGCTAATTTGGATATTAATATGGATAGAGCGCTGCTTTATGCTATTTTGAGCAACAGAGAAACAATCGCATCATTTTTATTAGATAATAAAGCGGATTTGAATTGCAGGGCCTTGATGGCTGTTGATGATGAGAGTGTGCAAAATATTTCTCCTTTAGAGGCGGCAATTTTGATGGACAATTTTGATTTAGTGGCGGGGTTAATAAATCGTGGAGCCTTTTATTCTGAAGATGGTGTTGATATTGAAGCGTATAAGAAATACAAAGAAAAAAATCTGCATATTCAAGATGATCTTATTGAATTAGAAAGAAAGGCTGTAGCAGATAAAGATAAATTTATTCAATCTTTTAGTGTGGCCGTTGATGGCGTTAAGCAATGCAAAGATTATTTGTCTCAAGATATTCTAATAGATGTAAGAAGAAAAACTTCTCAGTTGGATGGCCTTCGTTATCCGCAAGATTTAGCTTTGCAGCAAGAAATATCCGAATCAATTTCTGTGATTTTCAATATAGCTTTGGCTGCAAAAGAAAATAAATTAGAAATTTCAGCTTCTGCGGTCAATCCCCCAGTTGCTGTTGTTGGTCCTAGTGCATCACAAAAATTGGAATCAGGCAAGAAAGAAGAGGCGTGCGTCATGGCTTGAATGTTTACGAGTCAATTTTTATCAAATCATAAAGCGCTTGCATATCATCTGGCAAAGCGACCTCAAATTCTAACTCTTTTTCGCTGCGCGGGTGCAAGAAGCTAATTTTGTAAGAATGCAGCGCCTGACGCGGAAATTCTGCGATGAATTTTCTGGTTTTTTCGTCAAAATCTTTTGGCGCAGTTTTTTTGCTGCCATTATAAATTTGATCACCCACCAAAGAATGCTTGAGTGATTCCATGTGAACACGAATCTGATGAGTGCGGCCAGTTTCTAGCTTGCACTCAATCAAACTGACAAATCCATCACATAAAATTTCTTTAGTTTGAAAGTGAGTAATAGCGTTGCGCCCAAGAGCTCTGCTAACCGCCATCTTGGTGCGATTTGTTCTGCTGCGCACAATATTTTTGTTGATAAGACCTTGTTTTGGGTTAAGAACCCCATAAATAAAGGCTTGGTAGTTTCTTTTGATTTGTCTTTCTTGCAGAGCTTTGCCTAAAATTTGATGAGTGAAGTCATTTTTTGCAACTAGCATTAAGCCGCTAGTGTCTTTATCTAGGCGATGCACGATGCCGGGGCGAAATTCTCCACCAACTTCTGAAAGGCGGTTTTTGTGAGTGAATAAAAGCGCGTTGACCAAAGTGTTATCTTGATTGCCTGCACCGGGATGAACCGTGAGCCCAGCGGGTTTGTTGATCACCAACAAATCATCGTCTTCATAAACAATTTCAAAAGCAATTTCTGTGGCGGTAAGATGCGATGGCTTAACTTCAGCTAGCGTAACAATAATTTCTTGCGCTAACTTGGTTTTTTGTGATGCGTTATCAAGAGCCTTGCCGCTTGAATCCACAACATTTCCATCTTCAATTAATTTTTGAATTTTGCTGCGAGTTATTTCTGGTTTTAAAGTAAGAAATTGTTCTGCAAGAAATTTATCAAGTCGAATGCCAACTTGATTTTCTAGGATGGTAAAAGTGAAATTTTGCATTCAATATTTTTATAATTTCTGCTGCTCTTTTATTGCAAAGCGGTCAGTCATGCCAGCGATATAGTCTGATACTAGCTCGGCCAGTTCTTTTTTGCTAGAAATTTTCTTGCTTAGGGCGTGATAATTATCAGGCAGGTGATCTGGGTTGTTAAAATAATCGTTGAACAGGCTATCAATAACCATGTAGGCGCGCTGAGTCATTAGGTTGACCTTGTTATGACGATACATATTTTTCATCAAAAATTTTTTTAGCTTTTGATGAGCTATTTCCATTTCTTCAGAAAAATTTACTAAAGATTTATTGCAATTACGAATATCTTCTTCGCTAATAATTTTTTCTTGAGCGATGTTTTTTTGCGTGTTATGAATTACATCAACAACCATTGCTAGAGTAATGCGCTTCTTGGCTTCTCCTGCTAAAGTTTCGCGGCGAATTTGTGGATATTGCGTTAATATTTCGCGATAAATTTTTCCAATTAAAGGCAAATCTAATAGCTCTTCAATTTTGAATAAATTGGCTCTTAAACCATCTTCAATATCATGATTATTATAAGTTATATCATCGGCGATGCCTGATATTTGAGCTTCTAGCGAAGGAAAGCGAAATAAATCTAAATCATGTTTTTGATTATATTCTTTGAGATAGAAAAATACATTTTCATTAAGTGATTTTTTGGCAATTGGTCCGTTATGTTTAACCACGCCTTCCAAAACTTCCCATGATAAATTTAATCCTTCAAATTCGATGAAGCGCGTTTCAATTTTAGTGATAATTTTTAGCGTGTGCAAATTGTGTGAAAACCCAATATCGGCATCAATATTTCGCATTTGCTCGTTTAGCGCGTCTTCTCCGGCATGGCCAAAAGGAGGGTGACCTAAATCGTGAGCTAGCGAAACAATTTCGGCCAAATCTTTATTAACATCAAGTCCGCCAGCAATCCAGCGCGCAGTTTGTGCTACTTCAAGTGAATGGGTGAGGCGAGTGCGATAGTGATCGCCCTGATCATTAGTAAAAACCTGCGTTTTATATTGCAGCCTTCTAAAGGCCGAAGAATTTATAATGCGATCGCGATCACGGCCAAAAATTGAGCGATATTTTGCATCATCGTAATTTTCTTGATAAAGGCGACCGCGGGATTTTTCTTCTATTACAGCAAAACTGGCGAGATTATTTATGCTCATTTATTCCTCCCATTTTTCTACGATTGAGTCGCAGTTTTTTTGCAGCTTGATGCCATGTTCTATAAGGCTTGGATCAAGGGCTTTTTGGCAAGAAAAAATAAATCTTTGGCGCAATTTTGTGAGATCAATTTTATCATATAAGTGATTTTTGCTATCAAAATCTTCGATGATATTTTCTGCAATTTTTTGCTCATCGTCTTTTTCGAGAACATTTTTTGTATCAGCAATTTTTTTATCAACATCTTTTTTAGGAAAAGCCTCTTTTTCTGGAGCATCTTTTGTTGCCGTTGTGGTGTCCGCTCCTTTAAATTTAACAATTTGTTCTTCGTTGAGTCCAATACTAAAAAAATTGCTGCTATTGCTAAGATCAGCTCTTCTGTTGGCGCTGGCAATTTCTTCCATTTTTTTATCATCTTTTTTTAGCATCGAATCAGGAAATCTCACATAGGCTTTTTTTTGACAAGCTGTTTTTTCTTGCAACTCGCGTTTAAATTTTAAGTTATTAATTTTTTTAAAACATTGCCGTTGTTGATCATAATCATTTTTGCAAATTTTAAAATCCTCTCCTCTAAAATCAAGTTTGGCACATTTTGGATATTTTGCTTTTACTGCTTCAAAGTTTGCAATATCTCGATCAGTTTTTTTATTTATAGCAAAGCCAATGGTATAGCTGTCTTGCGGGCGTTTAAAATATTCTGTTTTATGATAAGGTGGAATTATTTGTTGATCATTAAGCAATCTTTTGCGGCAAATAAAATAATCTTCAACGGCGACTTGCTCAAGAGAATCAATGTTGTGGCCCTGAGTTATGCAAGTTTGGTGATCATTGTTATCAAATAAACTGTTTCTGCTATCGCCCCATTTTTCATAAGAATTATTATAATCTTTCGTGATATTGGTGATCAGTTTTTTAATTGTAATATTGAGTCTGATCTCTTCTGGAGTAAGAGCATCTGCTTTTATTTTGCTTTTTGCTAAGGCGAGTTTGCAGCGCCAATAAATCTCAGTTTTTAATGCATCTTCACCAAAATCTAAACCAAGAGAAACACAAAATTGATGATCTTCTCTTTCAATTTTTTGAATTTCGCTATTGCTAGAATTGATAAAAAATTGAGAACTGCACGCAACAAAAAGAGTAAAAATTATAAAAATGAAAAAGGTTTTTTTTACAAAATTTAATGAAAGGATCATGTTTCTTCGTTTTTTCTCTCTTGAGCCTTCGCTTCGCGCATCTTTTGAATTGCCGCGGCGCGCTTCTCTTGTTCTATTTCTTTTGCAACTTCAACTAATTGAGGAATCCAATCTTTTGCAGTTGGGTTAGATCCAGAATTTTTTGCTTTATAAGAAGAAATAATTTCTTCCATTGCTGCGATAGTAACGGAATCTGCAGATAAAATTTGTAGAGTTTCGGCGAAGCTGCGAAGATCAAGGTCGATGATTATTGAATCGCCACGATGCTTGAGAAGAAAGTTTCTATCTTTTTCTTCCATCATTTTTAGAATATCAAACTCTTCTTCATTTAAATCAAAAATTGTTTTATAATATTCTTGTGGTGTGGGGTTTGACAAATAAAGCTGTGCGGCGGTATTTTCTTTAATAGTTTTTGTAATAGCACTGTCGTCAATTTCATCATTATTGGTTGTAAGAAAAATTACGATACAATTTTTTTTGCGCAATCTTTGCAAAAATTGTTCTAATTTTGGGGCCATTATTGCGTTATCAAGCAAATCCCAGGCTTCATCAAAAACTACAATAGCTGGCTTTTCATCAAGGTTTGCCTCAATTCTTTGCATCAAATAACTGATTACAGGAATTAGAACCGGTTTTTGATTTATGATCTCGCTTAAATCAAAAGAGTGAACGGGATTTTTCCAGTCAATTTCATTTTGTGAGCCAAAAATATAGCCTAATTTTCCGGCGCCCCAAATTTTTAATTTTTCGTAAAGAGCTGGGGTTTTATTGGCAAATGCATCAAAAGCAGTAAGAAAGCTTGGTGATGCTGTGGCACAAACTTGTTTGATAATTTCTGGAATTAACGCCACTTCATTTTCAGGAACTTCTCCTTTTAAAAATACCACAAGTTCTTTGATCCAAGAAACAAGAAAAGCCTCATTTTCTTGATTTTTTGGCAAAGAAAATGGATTTAATTGCAAGAATTGCGGATTATTGATATCTTTAGTTAAGATATGATTTTGGCCAGCAAGCCCTTCAACAAAGACTTTAGACGACTGATTAGAATCAAAATAAAAAATCTTATTATTTAATTTGTGAGCTTCAGTAAGAAGAAAATTAGTTACCGTTGTTTTGCCTGAATCTTTTGGTCCAATAACAAGAGAATGACCCAAATCTTTATCGTGAAAGTTAAAAAAGTAAGGAGTTTTCAGAACTGTTTTGAGTGTTGTAATAGCTGGGCCCCAGTGGTTTCCATCAATTGATCCAGCTGGAAAATTATGCAATGCGGCAAAGCCAGCAATGCGCGCAGTGTTAATAATTTTTTGACGACGCAAAAATGCAAAATTTCCCGGTAATTGCGACCAAAAACAATGTTCAGAAAAAATATCTTCGCGTACCAAAATAAAGCCCAAGGTGCTAAATTTTTCAACAAGAGAAGAAATATCTTTTTCCAACACTTCTTTGCTGCTATTTATAAGCATAACACTGCTTTGAATGCGACAATAATCAGTTTCAGAATTAGTATCACTGGCAATAAAATCGCCGATTCCGCTTAGATTACGAAAATCATTATCGCCACTAATTCGCAAAATTTGATCTTGATATTGCTGTTCCTCAATATCTTTTTTATTAACAGAAAAATCAAAAGATTGCGAGATGATAAATTCAAAAGGTAATTGCAAAATTCTCTCAAGTGCATCGGTAGAAACTTCGTGATATTCTTTGATTGAAAGCATCGCGGCGAAGTTTTTATTATTTGGTCCAGATACTTCTAGTTCACGATTTCCGAAGGCAATTTTGTGAGTTGCAAGATCGTTTGAAATATCGTTTGCAGCTAGTGGATATCTATCTTCATAGAGGTTAGCAATTTTGCCAAAAAAACGCATTGGCTCAGAATATAAAACGCCATCCCATTCACTAATATTAAGTAATTTAGCGCCATAATCTTCAATATCAGCAAGAATTGATAATGAAACGCGACTCAAAGATTTGAAACTTTCTGCAAGAAATTTTGTGTGCAAACCAAAGGTTGCCTTGCGAGAAAAAGAGCGCGAGAAGGCGTGCATATTTTGAATCGAAGTATCAAATCCTTCGGTGATTATTGTGATGTAAAGTTCATTCACATATTGCTCATCCCACTTATTTTTTTTAACCCAATCTTGGTGGATTCTTTCTGATAAAAAATCGCTATATTCACCTTTTGGAACAATATTTTTTTTGCGACGAATTGTGTGAAACCAAAGAGCAAATTTGCTTTCTTTGATATTTTCGGCAATTGAATCGCGCAGAGTATCGCGCAAGGTAATTAGATCAGAAGAAGATGATTCTCCGCTAAAGCCAGTAATGCGGATAATTTGTAAAAGTTCGCCATTTTTGGTTAAAATTGTGCTGGGATCATAGTGACAAACATAAGGAAAAAAATCCTCATCTGGTTTTGTTGCCACGAGTTTTTTTGAGCTCTTTGTGATTACCTTTTTTATAATTGATTCTATGAGCATTTTTTTAAAAAATTATCTCTTACTAATATCAACATATTCTCTTGTAACATGCCCAGTATAAAGTTGGCGCGGGCGTCCGATTTTAAAGGCTTTATCTTCGATCATTTCTTTCCATTGAGATATCCATCCCGCAGATCTGGCAACAGCAAAAATTACAGTAAATAAACTTGCTGGAATTCCTAAGGCTTTATAAATGATTCCAGAATAAAAATCGACATTAGGGAAGAGTTTTCTTTGGATAAAATATTCATCACTTAAAGCGATTCTTTCAAGCTCTACTGCGATGTGAAGCAGCGGATCATCTGTGATGCCAAGCTCTTTTAACACTTCATCGCAAGAAGTTTTAAGAACTGCGGCGCGTGGATCATAATTTTTGTAAACGCGGTGACCAAAACCCATAAGACGAAATCCGCTATTTTTATCTTTGGCGCGAGCGATAAATTCTGGGATGCGTTCGACTGTGCCAATTTGCTGCAACATTTCGATAACTTCTTCATTGGCGCCACCATGGGCGGGGCCCCAAAGTGAGGCGATTCCTGCGCCAATGCAAGCAAAAGGATTTGCTCCAGAAGAGCCGGCAAGCCTTACGGTTGAAGTGCTGGCATTTTGTTCATGATCAGCGTGCAAAATAAATATTTTCTCCATCGCTTTAGCGATTGTAGGGCTAACGGTGTATTTTTTGTTTGGCGTTGCAAACAGCATGTGCAGAAAATTTTCAGCAAAACCAAGATCGTCTTGTGGATAAACAATTGGTTCACCAATCGAGTATTTATAAGCCATTGCAGCCAGCGTTGGCATTTTGGCGATGATTTTGTGAACCACATCCAGCTTGCCTTCTTCGGTGTTAATATGCATGGTTTCGTGATAAAAAGCCGAAAGCGATGCAACGGCGCCAACCATTATAGCCATTGGGTGCGCGCGTCTTGGAAAGCCGCGATAAAGAATATGCAATTGCTCATGCGCTAAAGTGTTGGCCTTAACATTTTTCTTGAATTTTTCATATTGCTCGCGTGAAGGCAATTCGTTGTGAATCAGCAGATAGCATAGCTCGAGATACTCACTTTTTTGCGCTAAATCTTCAATCGAATAGCCGCGATGCCGCAAAATACCTTGATCGCCATCAATAAAAGTGATTTGTGATTCACATGAAGCGGTAGATAAAAACCCCGGATCATAAGTGAACATGCCGCTCTCTTTGTAAAGCGCAGAAATGTCTATTACATCTTGCCCAACTGATGCCTTGTGGATTGGCAGCATGATTTCTTTGCCATTTGGCAGGGTTAATTTTGCTGAATTAGCGGCATTTTTATTGTCCATAAAATATAGATATGTTGATTAGTTGTAAGCATGTAATTATACTTTCGTAGCTATGATTCTTTTTCAATAGAAATTTTATTTTTTCGTAATGTTAAATTCTTTAGGGATTAACAAAAAAGCAGCGGATACAAAAGTGGTAGTTGCAATGTCGGGAGGCGTTGATTCGTCTGTTGTTGCCTGTCTTTTAAAAGAGCAGGGCTATAATGTTGTGGGTATTACTTTACAACTTTATGATCTTGGTGATGCGCTGAAAAAAAAGAACGCGTGCTGCGCTGGTGTTGATATCATGGATGCAAAAAAAGTTGCCGATAAGCATAATTTTCCGCATTATGTTTTAAATTATCAAAGCCTATTTAAAGAGGCGGTAATGGATGATTTTGCTGATAGTTATTTGCGCGGCGAAACGCCAATTCCGTGTGTAAAATGCAATCAATCGGTGAAGTTTCGTGATTTGATGAAAGTGGCGCGAGACCTTGGGGCCGATGTGCTGGCGACGGGTCATTATGTGCGTCGAGAAGTTGGGTCAGAACTGCACAAAGCGATCGATGAAAATAAAGATCAGAGCTATTTTCTTTTCGCTACAACTCAAGAACAGCTAGATTTTCTGCGCTTCCCCTTAGGCGGAATGCATAAAGAAGAAACGCGCAAAATGGCCGAAAATTATGGCTTAGAAGTAGCAAACAAGCCAGATAGCCAAGATATTTGCTTTGTGCCAAATGGTGATTATGCCTCAGTGATAAAACGCATGCGCCCTACAGCCTTTAAGCAAGGTGAGCTTGTTCATGTTGAAACAGAAAAAGTTCTCGGCAAGCATGATGGGATTATAAATTTTACTTTAGGGCAAAGAAGGGGATTGGGTATTTCTTATCCAGAGCCCTTGTTTGTAGTCAAAATTGACCCTATAAAAAATAGGGTATTAGTTGGAGAAGAAAAATATCTACAAAATCGCAAATTTATTATGCGTGATGTTAATTGGTTGATTGATGCTTCTCAAATAAATCATACCAATGATCAAGCTAGTGTAGAAAAATTTGCGACAGAAAAATCAGTATCATTTAAAGCCAAGGTGCGCCTGCGCTCAAATCATGAAGAAGAAAATGCTACAATTTATATTTTGCCAAATAATGAAGCGGAAGTGGTGATGAAATCAATGACCCGCGCGATTACTCCGGGGCAGGCTTGTGTGATTTATCAAGATTCTCGCGTGCTAGGTGGTGGTTGGATTACGAAGGAAGTTGAGTAAAAATTAAATCAATCCAACCCTTTTCATTTCCGCCTTAATTCTGTCTTTAGAAGCTTGGCTAGCCTCAACCAACGGCAAGCGATTTTCAGCAGAGCACAATCCCATCAAGCTTGCGGCATATTTTACAGGAATCGGATTAGTCTCGCAAAACATTGCCTCATGCAAATCAGTGAGCAAATCTTGCAATTGCAGCGCTTTTTTATAATCACCCTTAGCACAAGCATCTTGTAAATCTTTGCATAATCTTGGTGCAATATTTGAGCTGACGGAAATTACACCATTGCCACCCATGGCGTTAAAGCCTACAGCCGTACCATCTTCGCCCGATAAATAAGAAAAAGGCTTTTTGATCAATAAGCGCAGTGTAGCAACGCGCAGAAGGTCTCCCGTGGCATCTTTGATTCCAACAACATTTTCAAAATCAGCCGCCATGCGCGCTATATTTGCATCTGAAATATTAACAACAGAACGCCCCGGAACATTATAAATAATGATTGGAAGGCCACATTTATTGATAGCTTTATAATGTTGATAAAGACCTTCTGGATTTGGCTTGTTATAATAAGGAGCAACAACCAAGCAGCCATCAACGCCAACTTTTTTAGCGTGATTGGTCATCATAACCGCTTCATCTGTAGCGTTAGAACCCGTGCCAGCAATGACTTGAATGCGTTTTTTGGCAACTTTAACGCAAATTTCAATAACGCGGTTATGTTCTTCGTGAGATAAAGTAGGGGATTCTCCTGTAGTGCCGCAGGGCACGATTCCATCTGCTCCGCCAGCGATTTGAAACTCAACTAATTTTTCAAGCGAAACCTCATCAATTGCACCATTTTTGAAGGGCGTAACGATCGCTGTGAATAATCCTGTAAACATGTTCTTGATTTTGTATTGGTTAAAAATTAATTTAATATATGATAAAAATTTTAATTTATTAATCAATAATGCACTTTCTATCTTCTCAGGCAGCGCTTGTTTCGGCACAATATTTACCAATTTTGTTGTTTGTTATAATTGCTTTAGGCCTTTCAATTGCTATTACTATCGTGCCATTCATCGTGGCTAAAAGGCGTCCAGATTCTGAAAAAATCTCTCCTTATGAATGCGGTTTTGAAGGCGAGGGACCTGTGCGCAACGAGTTTGATGTGCAGTTTTATTTGGTGGCAATTCTATTTATTATTTTTGATTTAGAGGTGGCATTTTTGTTCCCGTGGGCTGTGTCTCTAAGGCATATTGGCGCTGCAGGTTTTTGGTCGATGATGATTTTTCTTACTTTGCTTACCATTGGTTTTATCTATGAATGGAAGCGTGGCGCACTTGAGTGGAGATAATTTTAATTTTTTTAATCGAATAATATGCATGTTTCTTTGAGTCCGCTCAATCAAGACGCGGTTTTAAACCAAGTCACTGATGAAATAAACGATCGTGGCTTTGTAGTGGCAAAGCTGGATAACCTTGTTAATTGGGCGCGCACCGGTTCTTTATGGCCAATGACATTTGGTCTTGCTTGTTGCGCTGTTGAGATGATGCAAGTGGCGGCAAGCCGCTATGATCTTGATCGCTTCGGGGTTATTTTTCGCCCATCACCGCGCCAATCTGATGTGATGATTGTTGCAGGAACCCTTACCAACAAGATGGCGCCTGCTTTGCGCAAGGTTTATGATCAAATGGCAGAGCCGCGTTATGTTATTTCGATGGGCTCTTGCGCCAATGGTGGCGGCTATTACCACTATTCTTATTCTGTGGTGCGTGGTTGCGATCGGATTGTTCCGGTAGATATTTATGTTCCCGGGTGTCCGCCAACAGCAGAAGCGTTGCTATACGGAGTTTTGATGTTGCAAAAAAGAATCAGAAGAACTGGCGGTTTATTTAGAAGATAAAATTAAATTTTTTAGAAAATGTTTCAAGATTTAGAAAAACAATCGCAATATATTACAGAAAATTTTGCTGATGCAAAGGCCTCGAGCCCAATCAAGCACGATCATCTTATCATTTATGTTGCCGCAGAAAAACTTGTCGAGTTTTTAACATTTCTTCGTGATGATGAAAAATTATCATTCAAAATGTTGCTTGATGTTTTTGGTGCAGATCTTCTAGGCATTAGAGCGCCAAGGTTTGAAGTTATTTACAATTTACTCAGCTTAAAATTAAATAACAGAATCACGGTTAAAGTTGCTTTAAATGATGGTGAACAAGTGCCTACAGCCTCAGCGGTTTTTAGCACTGCTAATTGGTTTGAAAGAGAGGCTTTTGATATGTATGGCATTAAATTTGCGAATCATCCTGACCTGCGTCGCATCCTTACCGATTATGGCTTTGAAGGTCATCCGCTGCGCAAAGATTTTCCATTAACGGGATATAAAGAAGTTCGTTATGACGAAATATCAAAATCAGTGATTTATGAGCCAGTAAAAATGATGCAAGAATTTCGTGAATTTGATTTTGAAATGCCATGGGAAGGCACTCAATATGCTATTCCAGAAAATAATAAAAAATAATTTATGAGTACAGAAATATTACATAAAATCGATGCATCTTTTCGAGCTTGTTTAAAAGGTCAAGAAGATATTAAGATCGTGATTCGCTGGTGGGGCTTGCTTGCTTACGCATTTTTTTATTTAGTTGTAGATACTATTATTTTAAAAATTGATTCTAAGTTTCTTGATTTATTGCTTTCTTGGATTGGGATGATTTATTTTATTTGGCATATTTATGCTTTAATAAAATGCAAACCAAAAAAGCCGCAATTAACTAAAGAAGAACAAAAAAAGATCCGCGAAGAGAAGTGGAAGAACGCTCCGCGCTCATTTATGAGAAAATTGCTTTTGCAAGAATCTATTTCAAAATGGAATCCTATCGCAATGTGTATAGCTACTGATCTGTTATTTTTTACTAATTTTGTGGGTTATATTACTCATTAAAATTGCGCGCCTTATATTCATTAAATAAGTTGTCCGATGTCAGTTATGCGATCAGCCTTTACGGTTTCTTTTTTTATTTCCCTATCTCGTATTGTCGGATTTGTTCGCGATATTTTGATCGCACAATTTGTTGGCGTTAGCATGATGTCTGATGCTTTTTTTGCAGCATTTCGTTTGCCAAATTTTTTTCGCCGTGTATTTGGAGAAGGTGCGATGAACTCAGCATTTGTGCCGATTTTTGTCGATAAATTGCGTGATAAAAATAGTGATATGGATGAAAAACATTTTGCGCAGAATGTGTTTTCGATATTGCTTTATTCGCTGCTGATCTTCACTTTGCTATTTCAAATTTTCATGCCATTTTTGATGAAAATTCTCTTTCCCGGATTTGTCAGTGATCCAGAAAAATTTACCCTTCTTGTTAATTTATCGCGCATCACAATTTTTTATCTAATTTTTATTTCTTTGGTGGCTTTATGCTCAGGAATATTAAATTCTCTTGGCAAATTTGCAGTTCCGGCCTCATCACCAATAATTCTTAATGTTACTTTGATTGCCTCATTATTTGTTTTTGGATCAATGGCTCCAAACTATGCCTACGCTCTTTCTTGGGGTGTTTTTATTGCGGGGATTTTGCAGTTTTTATGGTTGATTACTTTTACTATTAAAGAGCGAATGTTGCTTTATCCCAAATCATTTTCATTAAAATTATTTCGCAATACTGATATTAAAAAATTTTTCAAAAAATTATTACCTGGTGTGATTGGTGCTAATGTTTTGCAAATTAATTTATTGGTTGATTCGATTTTTGCGAGTATGATTACGGGTGCAATTTCTTACCTATATTATGCTGATCGCATTAACCAGTTGCCGTTAGCAATGATTGGCATCGCAATAGGAATAGCACTTCTTCCAGCGATGTCGCGCAAAATTAAAGATAAAGAAATTGATGGCGCAATTAAGTTGCAAAATTTGGCGCTAGAAGTTGGTTTGATCATGGTTATTCCTGCAACTCTTGCACTTACTTGTCTTGCTTATCCTATTATTGTGGCCCTTTTTGAGCGCGGAAAATTCACTCATGAAGAAAGCTTTTTTGTTGCGCGAGCTTTGCAATTTTATTCTTATGGATTGCCCGCTTATGTTTTGGTAAAGGTTATGGAGCCAGCATTCTTCTCACGCGGCGATACTCGTACACCAATGATGATTGCAATAATTTGTTTGTTTAGTAATGCGGTTTTAAATGCAGTTTTTTTCTTTCAAGGATATGGATATGTGGGAATAATTCTTGCTTCGATTATTTCTTCTTACCTAAATTTAGCGCTTTTAATTACAAGATTATTAAGCAAAAAACATTTTTATTTTGAAAAAAACTTTTTATCCAAACTATTAAAAATTATTGTGCCGGCTATTTTGATGGCCGTTACCCTGTTATTGATGAAAGATTTTTTTGCAGCAAGTGAAGTTGTGAATCGTATTATTGAGTTAATCATAATGATCATTATTGGATTGATAATTTATTTTGTTGCGGCCTATTTTTCGGGTAGTTTAAATATTTTATTAAGCAGTGGATTGTTTCGCAGAAGAAAGAAATCATAAAAATTATCCGATGAAAAATAATAACGAACAAAACTTGCGATGCCGCTTCTTTCCTAGTTGTGGAGGCTGCTCATATCTTGACATTTCTAACGACGAATATCAAAAAATAAAAATTGATAGTCTTAAAAAAGATTTGGCAGAAATTCTTGTTGATATAAAAAATCAAAATATTTTACAGAATCCAGAATTTTTCTCTGTTGGACCTCATAGTAGAAGAAAAATTGTTTTGCAGCTTGATACAAAAAATAAATTGGGATTCTTTGCTAAAGGCAGCAAAGATCTGGTTGAAATAGATATTTGCTATGTTGCGCAAAAAGAAATCTCGACATTAATTTTGCCATTACAAGAATTTTGCAAAAGCTTTGAAGCTAATGTCATTTTGCAAATTGCAGTTACTGCTTTTGATAATATTATTGATGTAGTTTTTTCTTGCGCTAGAGAGCTAAATTTTTCGCAGATTCAAAAAATCACAACCTTTGCTAAGACCATTAAAATCAACGCTTCCTATCGATTAAAAAATACAATTACGCCAATTATAATTTTGCAACCAAATCAAATTTATTATCCAAATTTTAAAATAGATTTAGGTTCTGATATTTTTATTCAAGCAACAAAAAATGGTTTGCATAAAATTACAGAAGTAATTTCTGATTTTATAAAGAATAAATTTGATAAAAAAATTATTGTTGCTGATATTTATACTGGTTTTGGCGCTTACAGCTTTGGGATTGTCGAGTTGGTTAAAGAAATTCACGCTTTTGAAGGAAGCGAAGATATGGTCAAATCAATTGCAAAAAATGCAACAAAAAATGGTTTTAACAATAGAGTAAAAACTGAGCATCGTGATTTGATGTTGTATCCAGTTAGTGAAAGAGAGTTGCTTAAATTTGATTTAGCAATCATCAATCCACCTAGAAATGGCGCTGGTCCACAGATTTATAAAATTGCTAATTCTAAATTGCAGAATTTGATTTATGTTTCTTGTAATCCTAAAACTTTTGCGCGAGATGCAAAGATTTTGTTGGATGAGGGGTTTAAGATTGTTAAGTTTTCTGCTATTGATCAGTTTTATTCTAGTCCGCATCTTGAGGTTATAGCGGTGTTTGAGAGGTAATTTTTTTATGGGGCTTTGTGCTTGCGCGCAAAATAAAACTATCGCAACACTTGATTTATCTATGAGGTACGATCAAAAAAACTAAAAATATATGAAAAAACAACTTCCAACTTGGGATTTACGAGATTTTTATTCTTCAACAAAAGATAAAAAAATTAATGATGATCTAAAAAAAATTTCTGACGCAACGCAAAAATTTGTTAAAAAATATTTAAAAAAAGTTGGGCTTTTATCCGCCTCACAGCTTGCTTTGGCAATTATTGAATATGAAAAAATATCAGAAGAGGTGGGAAAGATTTCTAGCTATTCTTATTTGATTTATGCTTCTAATTTATCTGATCAAAATAATGTTTCTTTCTATCAAAATATTTCAGAAAAAATTAGTAAATTTGAGAAAGATCTAGTTTTTTTTGCGCTTGAAATAAATTTAATTGATGACAAAAAAATTGCTGCATTTTTGAAGCAATCTGTGGCGTTAAAAAAATATCAGCCTTTTATCCGCGATATTAGGGCTTTCAAAAAATATCAGCTTAGTCATGAGTTAGAAAAATTTTCGTTAGAAAAAAATATTTCTTCGCGAGCGGCGTTTGTGAGATTGTTTGATGAAACGGTGAACAACCTGCAATTTAGCTATCGCGATAAGGTTTTAAATTCGCAGGAAATTTTTAATTTGATGAGTCATAGTGATGAAAAAGTTCGCAAAGATGCAGCAAAAGCAATTGGAAAAACTTTAAAAGATAATAGCAAACTTTTTGCTTTTATTACTAATATTTTAGCTAAAGATAAGGCGATTGATGATGAGTGGCGCGGCTTTACCAATCCAATGCAGTCGCGCAATTTGAGCAATTTTGTTGAAGATGAAGTTGTTGAAATTCTAATAAAAAAAGTGCGCGAAAATTATGCACAAATTTCACATCGTTATTATAAAATTAAAGCAAAAATTTTAGGAAAAAAATCACTAAATTATTGGGATAGAAATGCGCCACTTACCATTGATGAAAATAAATCAATAGAGTGGCAAGATGCGCAGAATCTGGTTCTAGATGCTTATAAAGAATTTTCTCCTCAACTTGCAAAAATAGGAAAAATATTTTTTGAGAAGAATTGGATCGATGCAAAAGTTAAGAGTGGTAAGGATTCGGGGGCTTTTTCGCATCCATGTGTTCCATCGGTGCATCCTTATATTTTGATGAATTATCAAGGCAAGGTTCGCGATGTAATGACCTTGGCGCATGAGTTGGGGCACGGCGTGCATCAGTATTTAGCAAAAGAGCAGGGCTATTTTATGAGCTCAACTCCGCTAACTTTAGCAGAAACAGCTTCGGTTTTTGGTGAGCAATTAACTTTTCAAAAAATTCTCAAAAATGAAAAAGATGCGAAGAAGAAAAAATTAATTATTGCCGCTAAAGTTGAAGATATGATCAGCACCGCCGTAAGGCAAATCGCCTTTTTAAGTTTCGAGAAAAAAGTTCATGATGCGCGAAAAAATGGCGAAATTTCACTAGAAAAAATCTGTGAATTTTGGATGGAAGTGCAAAAAGAAAGTCTTGGTCCAATCTTTAAATATGAAGATGAATATAAATTTTTCTGGTCATATATTCCGCATTTTATTCACTCGCCATTTTATGTTTATGCTTATGCTTTTGGTGATTGTTTAGTTAATTCGCTTTACGGAGTTTATAAATCTGGCAAGGTAAAAAACTTTGAAGAAAAATATTTAGAAATGCTAAAAAGTGGCGGCACAAAACATCACAAAGAAATGCTTGAACCATTTGGTTTGGATGCTCGCAAGCCAGAGTTTTGGCAGGCTGGGCTTGATGTTATAAAAGGATATATTGATCAAATTGAATAGGTCGGGGATCATTGATTGCTAGGCCAGTTGTTTTAATTTGAAATATTCCTTTATTGCTGCTAGTCTTGGAATAATTTTTAAAACCTAAAATTTTCTCAACATGATTCCGCGCTATACTCGCCAAGAAATGGCAAAAATTTGGACCGATCAAAACCGTTATCAAATCTGGCTCGAAATCGAAGCTTTTGCAGTTGAGGCCTTTGAAGATCTAGGATTGGTGCCCGCTGGCACTGCTGCACAAATTTGGAGCAGCACCAAAAAACTCGAAAATAATTTTGACATTGCAAAAATTTTGGAGATTGAAAAGGTCACCAAGCATGATGTTATTGCCTTTCTTACCTATCTCGCTGATCATATTGGAGAAAATTCACGCTTCGTGCATCTTGGCATGACTAGCTCTGATGTGGTGGATACTTGCCTTTCTAAACAATTAGCGCAAGCCGCAGATTTATTAATTGAAGATTTAGAGAAGTTGCTTGCGGCCCTAAAAAAGCGCGCTATTGAGCATAAACACACAATTTGCGTTGGTCGCTCTCACGGCATTCATGCAGAACCAGTTACTTTTGGCTTGAAATTGGCGCGTTTTTATGCCGAGTTTAAGCGCAATTTGCAGCGCTTAAAGTTAGCGCGTGAAGAAATAGCAATCTGTGCTATATCTGGTGCGGTAGGCACTTTTGCTAATGTTGATCCGTCAGTGCAAAAACATGTTGCCGCAAAAATGGGGTTGCAAGAAGAAGATGTTTCGTCACAAGTGATTCCGCGCGATCGTCACGCAATGTTTTTTGCTACGCTGGGCGTGATTGCATCATCAATCGAAAATCTTGCAACTGAAGTTCGCCATTTGCAACGCACTGAAGTTTTAGAAGTGGAAGAATATTTTTCAGCTGGGCAAAAAGGCTCTTCAGCAATGCCGCATAAACGCAATCCAATTTTAAGTGAAAATCTTTGCGGCCTTGCGCGCATTGTGCGCAGCGCGGTGGTGCCTGCATTAGAAAATGTCGCACTTTGGCATGAGCGCGATATTTCGCATTCGTCAGTAGAAAGAATGATTGCGCCTGACGCTACTGTCACGCTAGATTTTGCGTTAGTTCGTTTAACGGGCATGATCGAAAATCTTGCAGTTTATCCGCAAAATATGCAAAAAAATCTTGATCGCCTCGGTGGTTTAGTTTTTTCGCAAAGAGTTCTTCTGGCACTAATTGAGGACGCAAAAATCTTGCGTGAAGATGCTTACAAAATTGTGCAAAATAACGCGATGAAAGTATGGCAAGAAGATGCTGATTTTTTAACTTTATTAAAAAATGATTCTCAAATAAAAGGAAAAATCAGTGATAAAAAATTAGAAGAATTATTTGACAATTCTTATCACACAAAAAATATTGATACAATTTTTACCAAAATTTTTAAATAAATATGAAAAAAATATTAGTAACAGGAGCCCTAGGGCAGATTGGTTCAGAGCTTGTTGCTGCATTGCGCAAAAAATATGGCGCACAAAATGTTGTCGCTTCTGATGTAAAGGATTCTGCGCAAGTTGCTGAAGAATTTTATCCTTATGAAAAACTTGATGTGCTTGATAAAAATGGTCTTGCGCAAGTTGTAAAAAAACACAACATTAATACAATTCATCACTTAGCAGCCATTCTTTCTGCGGCAGGTGAAAAAAATCCACAATTATGTTTTAATGTAAATATAATTGGTTTGTATAATGTGCTTGAAGTGGCGCGAGAGCTAGGTGTGGCGCAAATTGTTTGTCCAAGTTCAATTGCAGTTTTTGGCCCAGAAACCCCGCGTGATAATACTCCGCAGCAAACAGTTATTTTGCCAAAAACAATGTATGGTGTTTCAAAAGCCGCGGGAGAGTTGATCTGCGACTATTATGTGGCAAAATATAAAATGGATATTCGTGGCTTGCGTTATCCCGGATTAATAAGTTATAAAACTTTACCAGGCGGCGGAACCACTGATTATGCGGTTGAAATTTTCTATGAAGCGATCAAGCATAAAAAATATACTTGTTTTCTTGAAGCTGATACCGTGTTGCCAATGATGTATATGCCAGATGCAATTCGCGGCACTATTGATCTTGGCGAAGCAGATTTTTCTAAATTACAAAATCATTCCAACTTTAATTTTGCAGCAATAAGTTTTTCTTGTGCAGAAATTGCCAGTGAGATCAAAAAACATATTGCAGAATTTTCAATCGATTACAAGCCTGATTTTCGTCAAGCCATCGCAAATTCATGGCCAAAATCAATCGATGATTCTGCAAGCCGCAACCAATGGGGCTGGAAACCAGAATATGATTTAGCGAAAATGACGACAGATATGTTAGAAAATTTGCGTAAAAAACTAGGCTAAAAGATAAGAAATATAAAATTAGATAAATATATGGTGGAGACAAGGAGGTTCGAACTCCTGACCCCCTGCTTGCAAAGCAGGTGCTCTACCAACTGAGCTATGTCCCCACGGATATAATTAAGGCCAGTAATTATGCTAAAGAAAAATTATAAGTCAATTGTCTTTATATTAAATTAAATGTTGAAGAGAATAAGCAAAAAAAATCGTCACAAAAGCGCCTTCAGTTTGATTGAAATGTCAATTGTGCTATTGATAATTTCAATTATTATATCTGGAATGCTTACGGTATCAACCGTTGTCATCAATAACGAGAAAGTCAGGATTACTAAAGAGCGCATGGATGAGATTTATAAAGCGCTGGGGCGTTTTATGCTAAAAAATCACAGATTACCATGTCCAGCATCTTTAACCCTCACTAAAACTCAAGTTGCTTATGGTGCAGAAATTGGCATTGCGGGGTCGTGTAGTGGATCAGGAGTCTATACCTCATCAACTTTATCACCTCTGCCAGTTTATGGCATGGTGCCAGCTGCAGCGCTTGGCCTTGCGGATAAATTTGCCGAAGATGGTTTTGGTGGTAAATTTGCTTATGTTGTACATCAATATTATACAAAAAAAGAATATCCAACGACAACTAGCGCCAATGGCTTTAGTTATCTTGTGCCAAGTGCCACAACAATGCCTGCTACAATTTCAATGCCGTCGGCTGCTGCAAATGATTATAATGCCTTTGTTATAATTAGTTTTGGCGCCAATAAATATGGCGCTTTTAACGCGGGATCTTCAACGCAAAATTCATCAAGCGGAGCCAGCACCTATGAGCTGCAAAATATGCTAACAAGTATCATTGGTTCTAATGCTGCTTTTGGCGTTAATTCTTCGCGCGCTTCAGCCATTACTTTTACTGCCTCAGATTATGATAGCGAAACATTTGATGATATTGTTTTTGCTAAAAAACGCACTGATATGATCGCTGATTTTGCGGGAGAATTTTTAGTGCCTTGCGCTTCTCCGGGGTCTGGATATTCTAGTGTTTATTATGGTCAATCTCAATATCGCACTACTGCTTGCAGCTCGCCAAATGCTAGTATAATTCCAAGTGTTGAATGTGGCATTCTAGGAACTTCAATCACTAAAATATCTTGCCCTTAAAATGAAAAAAAATCATAAAACCGCTTTTAGTTTGATTGAATTATCAATTGTATTGGTGGTGATTTCTATTGTGATTGCGGGTGCGCTTTCTGCTTCAACGGTTTCTTTAAATAATGCAAAAATAAAAAATACTACTGATCGCATGGATGCGATTTATAAAGCGTTGGGTAATTTTGTTACAACCAATTATCGTTTGCCTTGTCCTGCTTCTTTAATTATTGCTCGCGATAGTGTTGGTTATGGTGATTCAGTTGGTAGTGCAGGGGGTTGCTCGGCGGTTGGGGTTTATAAATCAAGCGCGCAAAATGCAATAATTTATGGTATGGTTCCTATTGCAGCTCT
This sequence comes from Rickettsia typhi, assembly GCA_945865905.1. GTDB lineage: Bacteria > Pseudomonadota > Alphaproteobacteria > Rickettsiales > UBA1997 > CAMCFD01. Next base: position 17,436 of record CAMBFC010000008.1, on the reverse strand, counting down.
AGGCTTGCCAAAAGAATTAGCCGAAGATGGTTTTGGTAATAAACTGATTTATGTTGTAAATAAAAATCTCACCGCCGCAGATTATCCATCAACTACTTTGTCAAATACAAATTTTAGTTCTTTTTTAGAGACAGATGCCACATCTGTTATTAGAATTTTACAAGTTCCTACATCTAATGTTATTGATGGCAATGCTTTTGCTTTAATTAGTTTGGGACAAAATAAATATGGCGCTTTTAACTCTACTTTAACAACGCAAAATAGCGCAACTTCTACTGATACTTATGAGCAGAAGCATTATCCTACTTCAGTTAACACTGCAATAACCCCATATACTGCTAATTATGGATTGGTTTCAGGATTTGAAACTAGAGTAACATTCATTGCCTCTAATCCAAGCAGCGATGTATTTGATGATATAGTATTTTATAAAACCAGAAGTCAGATGGTGATAGATTTTAATGCGATGTTTTTGATTCCGTGTGCAGGAGATACAAATTATACAACGGCTTATTATGGACAAACATCTTATTACAAAGTAGCTGGAGTAAATTCTTTTTGCACAACTCCAAATACAGTGCTGCGCAGCAAAAAATGTGGTCCTTATGGAGCTTGGATTACGCAGCAAACTTGTTTCACTAATTAGATTTATTTAGTGATATCTTTGATCAATCCATCAATTGCCAACAAAGCAATAGTATAGCCATTAACGCCAAGACCAGAAATCACCGCATCAACCACGGCAGATAAAACTGAGTGATGACGAAACGCCTCGCGTCTAAAAATATTAGAAATATGTAATTCAATTTTTGGATAAGGAAACATTTCTAATGCATCGCGAATCGCTATAGATGTGTGGGTATAGCCGGCAGCGTTGATTATAATGCCATCAAATTCATCGATAGCTTGTTGAATTGTTGTAACAATTTCTCCCTCAGAATTTGATTGTTTAAAAGTTAAATCAATATCAATTTCGCCAGCTAAATCATAACAATTGCGCTCGATTTTTTCGATGCTAGAATCGCCATAAATTGCCTTATTTCTTCTGTGCAACAAATTAATATTTGGGCCATTTATAATCAGAATTTTTCTTTTCATAATTTATTTATTTTTGTTCTTGTGAAGAGCTAGAATTTAGCTTAAGAAAGTAAAAAATTGTAACAGGAATCGAAATTGCATAAGTGCTGCCAACAATTGCCAGAGTAAGCCATGGTTCAACTAAAAGACCAATAACAATAATCCCTAAAACCAATAAAGTTAAATAAACATATTCGTTGCGAACAGGAATTTTTTTAATTGAAATTGTCGGCATGCGGCTAGCCATAAGAAGTGCCACTAACATAACATATCCAATAATCACGCTTGGATTAGAATAAAATCCTTCGCCAAATTCATAAGTTAAAACCATTGGCAACATTGCCATTGAGGCGCCGCAAGGAGCAGGGATGCCTTTGAAGAAATATTTTTCTAAAATTGGGTTAACTGAATCTTTGCTAGAATCAACATTGAAGCGGGCTAAGCGAATAGCATCACACATTGCAAATAAAAGCACCATCGCCCAATCAAAGCCGCGAATATCAGCAAAAGAATTGACCCACATATAAACTACAAATCCGGGAACAACGCCAAAATTGGCAAAATCAGCTAGAGAATCAAGCTGCGCGCCAAAATCGCTAGTAGAATTTAAAAAGCGAGCGAGACGGCCGTCAACCGCGTCCATAAAGGCGGCAATGATGACAAAGGCAGTGGCTTTGATGAAGTCTCCCTCCATGGCAAACCTTATAGCTGTAAGACCAATGCAGATTGCGATTAGCGTTACAACATTTGGCAATAGTCTAAAAAGAGGCAAATGGCTTCTTTTTGTTTTTGAAGAATTTGATTTGATCATGAAGAATTTTTCTTTATTAAAAAAAATAGCTGCTTATTATATAAGGTGCTTAAGTTGTTATATTTAACCTCTTTTGCAATTTCTATATCAGAATCTCTTACAATTCGTAAAAAAAAGCAATATGAAAAAAACTGATAATGAATTAGCTCGACAAATGGCTAATTGCATTCGCTTCCTTTCAATCGATGCCGTTGAGCGCGCTAACTCGGGTCATCCCGGTATGCCAATGGGTATGGCTGATGTCGCTACAGTTTTATTTTCTGAGTTTCTCAAATTTGATCCAAAAAATCCGCGTTGGCTTGATCGTGATCGCTTTGTGCTTTCTGCTGGACATGGTTCAATGCTGCTTTATTCGCTACTATATCTTACTGGTTATAAAGATATTGAAATTGATGATCTAAAAAATTTCCGCCAGCTTCATTCCAAAACTGCTGGCCATCCAGAATTTGGTGAGCTAGATGCGATTGAAACCACAACTGGTCCATTGGGGCAGGGTTTAGCCAATGCAGTAGGAATGGCTCTTGCCGAGAAGATGCTTGCAGCAAGGCTTGGCGATAAAATTATTGATCACAAAACTTATTGTATTGCTGGTGATGGATGTTTGATGGAAGGTATCAGCCAAGAAGCCATCTCGCTTGCGGGGCATTTGGCTCTCAATAAATTAATTTTATTGTGGGATGATAATTCAATCTCAATTGATGGCGATGTTTCTTTATCTACTTCTGAAGATATGAAGATGCGCTTTGAAGCCTGTGGTTGGAAGGTTTTACAAGCTGATGGGCATAATTTTGATGAAATCAGAACAGCATTAGACGCGGCACAAAATTCTGATAAACCCGTAATGATTGCTTGCAAAACAACCATCGGATTTGGTTCTCCAAACAAAGCTGGATCAGAAAAAGCGCATGGCTCACCCCTTGGCACTGAAGAAGTCGCAAAAGTTCGCGCAAAATTAAATTGGCCACATTCGCCTTTTATTATTCCAGAAAATTTAGAAGAAGAATGGAAAGTTGCGGGAAAAAGATCGCGCAAAATTTCTAAAGAATGGGAAGTTCTTTTTGAAACACTAGATGAAGGCAAAAGATTAGATTTGAAGCGCATCCTTAAAGGTGAAATGCCTAAAGATTTTCACAAAAAATTAAACCAATTAAAGCAAAAAGTTTTCATTGAAAAACCAAAACAAGCAACACGCAAAGCATCACAAATTGCTCTAGAATTTATCGCGGCATCTTTGCCAGAGCTAGTTGGTGGTTCGGCTGATTTAACAGAATCAGTTTTAACTAAAACTTCTCACAGCAAAGCGATTAGCAAAAAAGATTTCAGTGGAAATTATATTCATTACGGAATCAGAGAGCACGCGATGGGAACGATCATGAACGGCCTTGCGCTTCATGGTGGATTTTTGCCTTATGGCGGCACCTTTCTAGTTTTTTCTGATTACATGAAGCCAGCAATTCGCTTGGCAGCATTGATGAAACAGCGAGTCATTTATATTTTTACCCATGATTCAATCGGACTTGGTGAAGATGGTCCAACTCATCAGCCAATTGAGCATCTAGCTGCTTTGCGAGCAATTCCCAATGTTAATGTTTTTCGCCCAGCAGATGCGCTAGAAACAATCGCCTGCTTTGAGCAAGCTTTGCTCCACAAAAATTCTCCATCAGCAATGGTTTTAAGTAGACAAAATCTTGCTTTTTTATCCTCTGAATATTCGAGCGAGCAAAACCCTTGTGGCTATGGTGCATATATAATTTCGGATACAGCACTTGGCATCGAACCAGATACAATAATTATCGCAACTGGCTCAGAAGTATCAATTGCAATGGAAGCAAAAAATAAATTGCATTCTCATGGATTAGCCGTGCGTGTGGTTTCAGCGCCATGTCTTGATCTTTTTGAAAAACAAGATCCAGCTTATAAATATAAAATTTTAGGCGGAAAAAACATTCTTAAAGTTGCAATTGAAGCTGGTGTTGAACAAGGCTGGCGTCGCTATATTGGCGAAGATGGAATCTTTGTTGGAATGTCTTCTTTTGGCGCTTCTGCTAAGGCTGAAGATCTTTACAAGCACTTTAATATCACCGCAGATTCTGTAGTTGAAAAAGTTACCAAAGATCTAAAATCAAGGCGTCGCGCTGCTATCTCTAAATATAAAGATAAGGATGATATGCTTGATGAGCTTGATAAATATAAAGAAAAAATTCTGCAAGAAGTTGAAAATGACGACGAATAATTTAGTGATTTTGCAACATTAAAATGATGAATAAATTTATAGAAAATAAAAATGCACACAATATCACAAAAAACTATTAGCAGCGAGGCTTCGTGCTCAGGAATCGGCATCCACTCTGGTTCTAAAGTCACAATAAATCTTATTCCTGCGCCAATAAATAGCGGTATAATTTTTAAAAGAACTGATGTTGAGCCAATCAAATCAATTGTTAAAGCTAATTATAAAAATGTAGTTACAACAAATTTAGGTACCACAATTGCTAACGAATTTGCCGTTAAAATTTCTACAATTGAGCACTTAATGGCGGCAATTTGGGGATCGGGAATCGACAATCTTATTATTGAAATTGATAATCAAGAAGTGCCAATTATGGATGGCAGTTCTGAGCCTTTTATTTTTCTAATTGAATGCGCCGGAATCACTGTGCAAGACGCTCCACGCCAAATTATAGAAATCACCAAAAAACTGCGCTTTGAAGATGGTGATAAATTTATTGAGGTTGAACCAGCAAAAGAATTTGCCGTTGATTTTCATATCGATTTCAATCACAAACAAATTAAGCAGCAAAAATTTAGCTATCATTCAACTTTTGCATCTTTCAAAAATGATGTTTGCATGGCGCGCACTTTTGGTTTTCAAAATGAAATTGAATATCTCAATAAAAATGGTTTAGCTAAAGGCGGATCGCTTGATAACGCTATTGTTATTAGTGATGATGGAATAGTAAATGTTGGCGGTTTGCGCTACGAAAATGAATTCGCGCGACATAAAACCCTAGATTTTATCGGCGATATTTATCTTGCTGGTCATTATATAATTGGACATTTTAATGTTTCAAAATCTGGTCATGGATTAAACAATAAAATGTTACATCAATTATTTGCTGATGAATCTGCTTGGAAAATTATCTAAGTCAGAATTTATTTCTTAGATAATTTTCATCCGATCAGCAATCTCTTTTCTATCCACAGTGCAACTTTCTTTTTTGCCAAACCAACGATAGCGATTATTGCCAAAATAATCATAAAAAAAATCACGAATAATTTTTGGAATAAACAGCAATAAAGATAGAGCAATCCAAGGGCCACCAAGATCTCTCAAAATTACAACTACCGCTGATGATTTGTTAAAAAACTTTCCATTTTGGAATAAAATTAAACTATTTTTATCAATGACAAAATTATTTTTTTTAGCAAAAGATTGCGCCAAATCTGATTGAAGATGACAAAGTTTGAATAATTTCTTTTTATCACGCTTAACAATAAAGTTGATAAACGAGTCGCAAAAAACACAAATTCCATCGAAAAAAATAATATTATTGCTCATATTTCATAGTTTGATCAAAAGGCATTATCCATTCTTTATGTTTAAAACTATCTTCAATTTTTGTTAAATCAACATTGGGGTCTATCAAAACTTGCGGTTTGCGACCATTTAAAGAACATTTTGCATCAACTCTCACCTCAACATTTTGCCCTTTTTCTTTGAGCCATTCTTTTTGTATTATATGCGCGGTTTCTAGAATTATTTCTGGTATGCAATGGGATTGCGATTTTGGCTCGTGATCAAGCGCAAATTTCCAAGATTCTTTTGTTTTGGGATTTGTAACATAGAATACAGATGATCCTTTTGCGTCGGCTATTTTCATGCGCCAAGAAAATTTATGTCCCTCTCTAGTCCATAGCACATTTCCGGGGTAAAGCAAATAACGCAACGGCATAAGAACTTGAATTACTATCCATAAAGTAAGTAGAAAAATAGTAATTTTTTTTATCTGTAATGAAGGTGGATGAAAGTGGCTTTTTGGCTCTTGAGTTAGTTTTAAAATTTTTGCTGGCCAATCGGGTGCAAAAAAAATTGTAGTTGCTGCAATAGTTAAAAATGGAAAAACTCCGATTTCGAAGGTACTTGAATTAACGAGATGAAAAACGCAATAAATACAAAAAATATAAATTCTGGTTGGTTTCCACAATAATAATGGCGCACCAACTAAATGCAAAATAATAGTACCATAAGAAGCTATATATGGCATCCATTCTAGTTTAAAAAGATAATCAATTAGAGGAATTTCTGATCCACCACTAAGCCATATTCTTAGTGGCATGCCATGAAGCCATTCATAATTAATTTTTACAAATCCAGCATAAAATAGAAAAATTTCTTTTTGCGCGCGCAGTAAAAATACGGGCCAAAAACTAATTACAGTGGTATGAATTTTTGGATTCCAATAAGAATCAAGTGAAAAATAACGATGCGCTGGCATAAAGCACAGCAAGGTCGCCAATAAGATCTCCAAGTAAAAGTGATTCAGATAATATGCCTGATCAATCAGAAATACATAGGTAAAAATTATTGTGTATAAAATTATGGCAATACGATAAAAAGCACCAAGCGTGATTAATGTTGCTAAAAAAAGTAAAGCATAAAAACACCAATATAATCCATCCAAGGGCAATATATTGACCCATTCAAAGCCATAAAATTTAAAGTGAAATTTTGATATAAGAATATTCCGCTTAATAATACCTGTATAAAAAATGGTATGATAAGTTTGATAAATCATTAGAAGTCCAAAAGATATCCTGAAAAATACCAGCGAATAAATTGGCGTTGCACGAAAAAGTATTTTATCAATATTTTTGAAAGAGATCGATAACATAAATTAATAAATTGTATATTCGTGACTAATATGATGCCAGTTCACATCACCAGCCACGCAGCCTTGCAACATTTCTTCTGATTTTATACCTTTAATTTGCATACTATGTTTATTCTGAAAAATAAGAACAACATAATTTTCGTTAGTGCCGCGTTCTTTTTTTATTTTGTCAAATTCTTCTAATGCGCGCCAAAAATCAGCACTTGTTGTATGGCGAATTAGCATTTTAATGCCAGCTTCATGGCAAATAACTTCGGTATGAGATGGTTGTAATTTGAAATCGTTGCAAGATGGCAGGAGAAAAAGCAATAGAGCAATCAATAATAATGTTTTATTGAGGTTTAACTTGTCCAATGTTACTAAAGATTGATTTAAAGAAACCGATTTGATTGCTTTTAACTTCGGTGTAATTTGTGGCAAATTCTAGATCTGATTGATTTGATAAATCAAAACGCTGCAACTCTTTTATTACATCATTGTTAAATTTGATCGAAATAATCGCGCGACTAGCAATTGTTGGCTTAAAGAATAATAAACTTTTGACATCTTCAGCAAAATAAATCCAAGTTTCTTCATCGCTAAAATCAGCAACTAGGGTAGGTGAGCCCATAATGCGCAAAACGACATCTTTAGTAGTGATTTCTTCTTTTAGTTGGTCATGGTCGGATAAATCAAACATATAACCATGTTTGTTGGTCCTAGAGATGCAGGAAGCGAGGGCTATCAGCAACAATAAACAAATAAAATTCTTTTTAGCGAACTTTAACATTGATTTTATTTAACTGTTTTGTATCATGATGCAGTTCACCACGAACTTAAGCGATTCTAAGAGTCTAGTAAAGTTCATTTCTATTTAAAAAACAAGATTGTAATTACAAAATAATATGGCAGTTCCTAAGAAAAAGAAATCAAAATCAAGACGCAACATGAGAAGAGGCAGCAATGGCTCGTACGATGCTGGTCTTCCACAAGTATTAACCGATAAAACTACTGGCGAACTTAAACTTTCGCACCATGTTTCTCTTGATGGTTATTATAACGGACGCAAGGTCCTTGAAACCAAAAAGAAAAAAACTGTTCAAGAAGAATAACAGCTTTTCATAAATTAATGAAAAAATTAACGGTTGCTCTAGATTGCATGGGGGGCGATAGAGCCCCACAAATCGTGGTTGAAGGAGCTGATATTATAGCCTCAACCAATTTTGATGTGCATTTTTTGATGTTTGGTGATGAGGCTAAAATTAAGCCTATTTTAAGCCATTGTCGCCACCTCAAAGATCGCTACACAATAATTCACACTGATGAGGCAATTTCTGCCGATGAAAAACCCTCCAACGCCTTGCGCCGTGGCACCAAATCAAGCATGCGATTAGCGATTGATTCTGTTAAAGCAGGTGAAAGTGATGTTATCGTTTCAGCAGGAAACACCGGCGCTCTAATGGCGATGGCCAAAGTTGTGCTGCGTCCTTTGCCGTCAATTGATCGTCCGGCCATTGTTACATCTATTCCCAATCAAAAGAAAAAAGCTACAGTAATGCTTGATATGGGCGCCAATGTTGAATGTGACGCTGCAGTTCTTTATCAATTTGCGGTGATGGGGCACGCCTTTGCGCGGGTGGTTCTAAAAATTGAAAATCCTACAATTGGCATTCTAAATATTGGCTCTGAAGAAGCTAAGGGCAATGATGCAGTGAAAAATGCTGCTAATTTAATTAAAGAAAGTGTCCATCTAAGAGATGCTTTTTATGGCTATGTTGAAGGTGATGATGTAACGAAAGGAACCGTTGATGTTGTAGTCACCGATGGCTTTTCTGGTAATATAACTTTGAAGGCAATTGAAGGTGCGGTTAAGTTAGTTGCAGGCATTATCAAAGAAGGTTTTACCGAATCGTTCTGGTCAAAATTGGGATATTTATTTGCGGGGCCTTCAATCACAAGGGCTACCAAGGTTGTTGATCCGCGAATGCATAATGGTGCAATGTTAGTTGGATTAAATGGTGTTGTAGTTAAAAGCCATGGCAGCACTGATCGCATTGGCTTTGCTAATGCTATAAAAGTTTCGATTTCTTTAGTAGAAAATAAAATTAATGAGCGCATTATGGAGGAAATGAAGCCTATGAATTCCGCTGAAACTCCTGTCGCCGCAAGCCCTGAAAGTCAAAATAAGGATGCATAATTATGTCAAAAATTTGTAGTGTTATTGTTGCTACTGGTTCATATTTGCCAGCAAAAATTGTTACTAACAATGATCTTTCAAAAACAGTAGATACAAGCGATGAGTGGATTTTTGAACGCACAGGAATCAAGCAAAGACATATTGCGGCAAAAGGTGAATTAACCTCTGATCTTGCTGTTCATGCGGCTCGCGCGGCTATCGCCTCTTCTTCAGTACCAATAAAAGTTGAAGAAATTGAACTTATCATTGTTGCAACTACTACACCAGATCTTACTTTTCCTGCTACAGCCACAACACTTCAAGCTAAAATTGGCGCAAAAAATGCTTTTGCTTTTGATGTGCAGGCGGTTTGCTCAGGTTTTGTTTATGCTTTATCGGTTGCGGATAATTTTATAAAATCAGGGCAGGTGAAAAACGCTTTGGTTGTTGGTGCTGAGACTCTCTCGCGCATTGTTGATTGGCAAGATCGCAATAGTTGTGTGCTTTTTGGCGATGGTGCAGGAGCGTTGATTTTGCAAGCTTCGCATGATTCAACGCGCGGTATAATGGCAAGCAAACTTTCATCTGATGGATCGTTGAATGATATTCTTAAAACTAGCGGCGGGCCTTCTTTTAACCAGCAAAGCGGCGTTATTCATATGTCGGGAAAAGAAGTTTTTAAGCATGCGGTTGATAAAATGGCAAAATCGGTGATTGATGTGTTAGAAAAAGTTTCGATGAAACCAAGCGATATTGATTTGTTGGTGCCACATCAAGCTAATGCACGCATTCTTTCTTCTGTAGCTTCGCGGCTGGGTATTGTGGATGAAAAAATTATTCTTACTGTTGCAAATCATGCTAATACTTCTGCGGCTTCTATTCCTTTGGCACTTGATTATGCAAACAAAAATAATCGTATTAAAAAAGGTGATTTAGTGGTGATGGAGGCTCTTGGTGGTGGTTTAACTTGGGGTTCTATTGTTTTGCGTTGGTAATTTATTTTAGAAAATTATGCCGTCAGAAGAACCAATTTCGCTAACTGATTTTACAAAAGATCTAAAAAAATATTTTGATGGAGTAGCTAACGAAATCAAAGCAGATAAAAAAGGGAAAGATTTTACGCCTGAGCAGAGGGCAATGTTTCTTGAGTTGCCAGAGCATTTAAAAGCTTGTCAAGCTGCAATAGAAGAAATTGAGCAAAAAGCTTTTGATGAGTTTGAAGAAGAAAAAGCTGCCACACCCGAAGGAATCAAAAACTTATCGCCAGAGCAAATCGCTCAAATTTTAGAGAGTAAAAAAAGAGCAAAACTTCAAGGTTCAGAAATTGCGAGAACGCTTTTTGTTATTGCTTGCGCTTCGGATATTAAAATGTCGAAATGCTTAGAGTTTGCAGAGCAAATGGGTGTTAAGGACTTAAGTTCCTTTGATTTAAATACAGGATTGAGCCCTTTGGCGGCGGCAATGCTGAGAAGAAAGAATAATGTTGCCGCGATGCAGGAGTTAGAAAGAGCTGGAGCTGATATCAGTGCGGTTTCTGCGGATGGTAAAAATATTGCCCATATGGCGGTTTTGTTTGGTGTTGACCGAAATACTTTACAATATTTGGTTGCGCAGGGGAAGGGTCTTAAACCACCTATGAACCTTTTTAATGTTAAGGATCGCAATGGTTTTACCGCTCTTGATATGGCGATTGGTCGTCGTGATAAAGATTTTATAGAATATTTGCAAAAAGAAGCTGATGCAAAATTTGCATTTACTCCAGAAGATGTTCAGAAGGCTGCGCTTGCTGGCGATGAAGCGGTTCAAGAATTAGTAAAATCAAGAGCTCGTACAATCAAGGGCAAATATTCATCGGCGAATCCAGAGGAAGAGGTTTTGAAGGAAAATATGGATCTGGTTTCAAAGGCAATGCAAAGGCCAATTTTTGATATAACAAAATCTTTGTCGGGCGATTTGACTGAAAATGTTCGCACTTTAGAAAAACAAACGGTTGAGGTTGTTGAGAATAATAAATCTTCGCAGCTGCAAACGAATCCTTCTCAGGGGCAATCTGAACAAGAGCAGGCTGATAAACAAATGGCCTTAGCAAAAAGATCTATAGATGAAGAGCGCAAAATTAAAGAGCTTCGAGAGCAAGAGCAATTGCTTAGATTGGCCAATAGGTCATCAGAAGAATTGAAAGAAAATAATGGTCCTGATATATTTACTTTATTGGCAGAGGTTGCTCGGGGAGCTTCTAATCTTGCTCATGCTGTATCTGTTGTGGTTGAAGTTATTTCTCATGATGCGATAGCAGAGATTGAACAAGGGGCGGAAAATTTGCTTGACGATAATAATATTAATAAAATTACTGCAGCAGCCTTTTTTGATGTTGCTGTTGTTAATGCTAATGGGGATAATAACAAGTCTTCATGGCAAGATTTTGTTACTAAAGCTGCCAAGGCTTTGAATCCAAAAGAGCATCCATCATCTCAAGTAAATGAGGGAACAAAAGCTCAAACACCTTTGCCATCGCCATCAATAGGATCATGGGTACAATCCCTTTTTCCAGAAGGTCCTAATCATATAGAGTCTGGCAATCATGTTGAGGCCGCGAGTCAAGCACCCAAAACATCGCAAAGGGATGGCAGCAGCTTTTCTCGATAAAAAGCTGATTAAATAACACTAAAACACCTAAAAAATGACCATAAAAAAATCACCATATAACAGCGTTATTTATCAAGCAAAGAATGGCGCAATTGAACTTTCTTACAATAAGAATCAGCAAACAATTGTCGCTAATTTAAATCAAATTGCCGATCTATTCGGAGTGCAAAAATCTGCAATCTCTAAACATTTAAAAAATATTTTTGAGTCAGGAGAGCTTTTGCAAAAAGCAACTGTTTCCAAAATGGAAACAGTTCAAAAAGAAGGCAAAAGAGAGGTGAGTCGCTCTATAGAAATCTATAATCTTGATGCAATCATTGCTGTTGGGTATCGTATAAATTCAAAACAAGCAACACAGTTTCGTATTTGGGCCACAAAGGTTTTAAAGGAATATGTATCGCAAGGCTTTGTCATTAACAAAAAGCATATCGCCAAAAATTATTCCCAATTTTTAGAGGCAGTTGAAAATATAAAAACACTTCTTCCTTCTAGTCAAAAAATTGATAACCAAGATGTTTTAAGTCTAATTTCAGCTTTTGCTGACACATGGCTATCATTAGATGCTTATGATAAAGATCAGCTTATAAATATTGGCAAAACTAAAAAATCAGTTTCTCTAGCTGCCAAAGAATTAGAAAGTGCAATCACAGAATTAAAAATCGAATTGCTAAAGAAAGGTGAGGCGACCCCAATTTTTGCTAAAGAGCGTGAAGCACAAAGTGTTGCGGGAATTGTTGGTAATGTGATGCAATCTTTTGGTGGTGCAGCACTTTATCCTAGCTTAGAAGAAAAAGCGGCGCACCTGCTTTATTTTTTAGTAAAAAATCATCCTTTCATTGATGGAAATAAAAGATGTGGCGCTTTTGCTTTTGTGTGGTTTTTAAGAAAATGTAATTTACTTGATCAGGCAAAAATTACTCCGCAAGCGTTGACAGTGTTAACTTTGTTGATTGCTGAGAGTGATCCGAAGCAAAAAGATAAAATGGTGCGGTTGGTTTTGCAGATGTTGAGAAGGTGATTTTATTTAGCCACTAACCCTGCTAAGAGTAAAATGGCGGGAGTGACGAGACTCGAACTCGCGACCTCATGCGTGACAGGCATGCGCTCTAACCAACTGAGCTACACCCCCTTTCAAAAAGAGGAAAATTGAACGGTGAAATTGCGATGGTGGGTGATGACAGGCTCGAACTGCCGACCCTCTCCTTGTAAGGGAGATGCTCTACCAACTGAGCTAATCACCCGCAATGCTAACTAATTATCTAAAGAAGACAAAAAGGGACAAACATGATACTTATCAGTTATAAAAAAACAACTAATTTTATCAAAAATAAAAATATGCAAAAGAAAACCCTCGCACATATTTGCGCGAGGGTCTTTTAAAAGTAAACTATTTAACAGAATCTTTCAAAGCTTTACCAGCAGAGAATTTTACTCTTTTAGAAGCTTTGATTTGGATTTCTTTTCCAGTTTGTGGGTTACGACCTTTTCTAGCAGCAGTTTTTACTACTTTGAAAGTTCCGAAACCGATTAAAGTAACTACATCGCCTTTTTTCAAAGCTTTTGTAGTTGTTTTTAAGAATGCTTCTAGAGCCGCACCAGCGTCTTTTTGTGACAATCCAGTTTGGTTAGCAATTTCTTTTACTAAGTCTGTTTTATGCATTGTTAGATCTCTTTAGTTTAATATTAAAATTGACTAACTAGTTGCTGATGATGAAACCGTACACTTGTTAGTGCGCAGTGCCAACAACGGCAACAAGTTGACCAATGAAATTAAATAACATGAAATTTAAAGCAACTATTATTTACAATTTTTTTATCAAATAAAGTTAGCTTTGATCAAAGAGAGTGAGGCTTCGCAAAAATGATATCTGTCTCCGACACAATGAAATCAAGGCTTTGATCGGTTTTGTAGTGAGGTAAAAGGCTAGGAGATCTCTGAAAATCATAAGCCACGCCAATAGTGATAATTTTTTTATTGCTTTTTAAAAACGCAATTGTGCGATCAAAAAATCCTCCACCCATGCCAAGTCTTGTCAAATCTGCGTCGAAGGCTAATAGTGGTAAAATTAAAATATCGGGTAAAACTTTTTTCCCATCGCGCGGTTCAAGAATTTTTGGATAAATAGAATTGGGCTCAAACACTTGATTTTGCTCATTCAGCACAAAGTCTAAATGATAATGTTGTTTGATGATTTTTGGATAAGCAAAATTAATTTTTCTATTGATGAAATGCCCTGCGATTAGATTGGTAGAGACTTCTTGGCCATTAGAAATATAAAGTGAAAATATTGCGTGAGGATTTTTATTGTAAATTTTTGGCAATAAATTATTGATAAAATTTTGATTTATTTTTTGTGATTTTTGCTCAACTTCTTGTGGAGTAAGGCGAGAGCGCTTGTTTCTATATAGGGTGCGAAAGGTATTTTTGAATAGCTGAATTTCGTCTAACATAAAATAATTGCAGATAAAATAACCACCAAGCGGATGGAAAGAATGTTCTATTTGAGTCCAAAAAGTCAAATAGTAAGAAGTGTGCTCGGATCCACGGATCGCGTACAGTGACCTCTAGTGCTAACAAACATGGGACAATAGAATTAAACTCCTGTCCTACTTGGCAGTCGTGAATAGTTTAATAATTCTCGATCTTCTTTGCAAGTTTTTCAATGTAATCAGCAACATTTTCAATGCTTTCTGTTAGTGCTGCATATATATCATTATCATCTATTTTTTCTGATATGTTGTTTTCATTGTTGCTTTGAATAGTGGCTTGAGGCTTTGATTCTAGATCATCTTGAAGAGTTAGTGCGGTAATCAACAATAGAGTTCTTTCATCAATGTTTTGCAAATTATTTAGTGATGTTTTGATGCGCTCATCTAGTTTATTTGCAAGATGAAGTAGTTTTGTTTTTTCATTTTCAGGGCAATCAATTTTGTATTTTGATCGACCGACAGCAATTTCGATTATCGCCATATTATGATTGGTTTTTGATTATTTCTTTAACCCTCGATAAATCTGATTCGATGGCTTGGATTAAGTTCGAACCTTGTGTTTTAAATTTAAAAATTTTGTCAGCAAAAAATCTGTTTTTATCTTTTAAAAAATCATTTTCTTTATCTGTTTCGCCGGTAATTTTTTGGATTTTATTTAGCTCTTCGCTCAAATTTAAAATGATCGAAGATTGTTCAAAAAGTTTGGCGCGCAGCGAGGATTCATCGCCTTCTGCGATATCAAGCATCATTCGTGAATTTTTAGAAGTTTCATGAATTTTTGCAATTGCGATTTCTTCGAGATTTTTTAATGATGCAGCAAGTTTATCGCGAGCTTCTTCAAACTTTTTTTGTACTGTTTCTGACATATTAACTTCTGTAAGATTTATTAATTTTTATGTATTCCTCATTTAAATCGCATGTCCAGATAGTTGCTTTTTTAGCGGTGGCTTTTGGTTTTATTCCTAAATTAACGGTGATTTTTATTTGATTATTTTTTAAATATTGATGCACTTTTTCTTCAACATAATTTGGATGCTTGGCACCATCTTTAGTGATTTGATATTGACCAATTTTTATAATTAATTTTTGTGGTGAAGTTTCTTTGCAAGATTTTCCAACGGCCATTGCGATCCTTCCCCAGTTAGGGTCGGCAGCGGCGAGGGCGGTTTTAACTAAAGGTGAGTTGCCGATTGCGAAGGCAACTTCTCTCGCTTGTTTTTTGCTTGATGCGCCTTCAACTTCTACTTCAATTAATTTTTGTGCACCTTCGCCATCCACTACAATCATAAGGGCTAGATCGAGCATCAACTCTTTTAATTTGCTGCGAAATTCTTTTAATTTTGTATCAGCGGCATTGGTAATTTGTTTATTTTTTGCGGCTTTTGTAGCAAATAATAAAACAGTGTCGTTCGTTGACTGGTCTGAATCGACAGTGATTGCGTTGAAGGTATCTGCGGTAAATTCTTTTAGCAAAGAGGCTAGGGCTTTTGATGAAATATCAGCATCGGTAAAAATATATCCAAGCATGGTTGCCATGTTGGGAGCAATCATTCCAGAGCCTTTAGCAAAACCAGTGATAGTAATTTTTTTACCATCAATTTTACAAGTTTTGCTAACAATTTTTTGCTTGATATCGGTGGTCATGATAGCTTTTGAAGCCTTATCCCATGCTGCTTCATCATTCGTAAAGTTTTTGACTAAATTGGGAATTGCTTTAGTGATTAATTCTGATTTTAATATTTCTCCAATCACACCAGTAGAAGAAATAAAAACCTGTGAAGGCTTGCATTTCAAGGCTTTGCAAGCAGCATCAGCAGTATCAATAACAGTTTTATCGCCAATTTTTCCAGTAAAAGCGTTGGCGTTTCCTGCGTTAACTATCAAGGCTTTGGCCAAACCTTGTTTAATATTTTTTTTGCACCAAACAACAGAAGCTGCAGGCATCGAAGAAGTAGTAAAAACCCCAGCAGCATTGGCTTCATCATCAAAAGAGATCAATAAAAGATCATCCCGATTTTTATATTTTATTCCACAATTTGTAGTAGCAATTTTTACGCCGTTAACCTTAAACATATTAAAAAATTTGGCTATTTCTAAAACCCATATGGTACACTAAAGGCAAACCATAAAATAAATAATTTTATTCACAATCACAAAATAAAATCATGAAAATAGAAAAATGATTCTACGAAGCCTTGGGAATTATCTTTTCAGCACAGATGAAGATGTAAATCTAGATTATATTTCTTGATTTATAACTATATTTTAGAATAATTGATTAGTGGCCTTACGGATGTGACAGCACTTCAGATCAATTAAAATATTATCATGAAAAAATCAAATTGGGATTCTGCAAGCTATGATATTATTGATACCGTAAGTGATAAATATTATTTTGCTGGCTCTGCTTGGAATACTCAGGTTGCTAAAAGATTTATTTTGAATGTTAGGCGTTTTGATAAAGTTATTGAATCATCTTACTACCTTCATCTGCAAGAAAATGGAACTCCTTTCAATGTTGCCTTTGAGCCATCTACATCTTTTGGTTGTGCCGTAGGATGTTTATTTTGCGCTTCCGGAACCCTATCTCCGATTAAAACTTTAAATGCAGAAGGGATGGCTGAGCAAGTGCAAGAGCTTATTTCGGTTTATAAAAGTGATTTTCCATCTTTTAGCAATGTCAGAAAAGATGTCTTTTATTCTGGAATTGGAGAACCAACTCTGATCATTGATACAATCATAGAAGCCTCGCAAAAAATATTGAAGATGCATCCCGATCTACAATTTAAGATCTCAACTATGGGTGCGGTACCAAAATCTCTGGTTAAACTAGCGCAAAGCAAAGTTCCGTTAAGATCTTTGCAAATTGGTATTCCTCACTGGAATGAGGAAAAAATAAAATACCTTTATGCCAAGGCGCCAGGATATAATTTAATCAAGTTGTTAGAATCGATTAAGGAATTCATGTTTCTTAGGTCAGAAACTGCTATAAAATAAACTATGTTGTGATCAAAGATTACAACGATTCTACCGAAGATTTAAACAGGACTATTGAATTAATTACATCAGTAATTGGGAGTGGAATTGAGTTAAAAATTTCATGTTTAAATCCAACGGAATTTGCCAAAAATAATTCTCTTAATGCTGTTGCTGAAGATGATTTAAGAAAATTGTTGCAGGCAACAAAAAAACTTAATGAGACTGTTGCAAAACCTCATCCATAAAAAAATTCCAAAAAAATTAACAAAAACCACCCACTAAAAAACAAAAACCACTTTTATTTTCCACAATCTCCACAATTTCTAACCATTTGAAGCCATATTCTGCGCATATCCAGCTCAAAAGTCGCAAAAATCCCTTGTCAC
>CAMBFC010000007.1 GCA_945865905.1 Rickettsia typhi | reverse complement strand
ATAGCCGCGTTTTTCTGCCATGCCGCTTTTTGATAAAAAGCTGGTGATAGCTGCGGTTAGAGTTGTTTTGCCGTGATCAACGTGGCCGATTGTGCCGATGTTGACGTGAGGTTTGGTGCGTTGGAAGGTTTGTTTGGTCATAAAATATTATTCTTAAATTCTTACCAATTTATTAACGATGTTAAAAATGATTCCAAAAATTAAATTTTTGGAAGTGCATTTTTGAAAAATACTGTTTATTTAGATATCAATTGTAACCAGCGAAATCAATGCTTCGATGAAATATTGTTCTACCCATTTTTTTGCTCGACATCTGTCTGCAGATAAATAAAGGGACGATAATTATTGTGATCAAAAAATAAAATGCAAGTGGAAAAGTGAAAAAAGTTACTGTTTTTTTTATTTTGTTGATTTTTTATAATTATTTTTATTCAAAAAAGGCTTCAAAATGTTGCGGCTCAAGGGTTTGCTCGAATAGAATAAAATCGAATCGCACATCATGATTTTGATATTTAGAATTTTTTGCCAAAAAATATTTTGCGGTATTACGAATGCGGTTTATTTGTGATTTGCGCAACATTACTTCGATTAATTCTTGATTTTTGCGTGCTTTAACCTCAATGAAAACAAGGGTTTTTGTGATTTCTGCAACAATATCTACTTCACCAAATTTTGTTTTATATCTTTGTGAGATTATTTTGTAGCCTTTATTTTCTAGATGCGAAATTGCTTTTAATTCGGCTTCTATGCCATATTGGTAGGTTTGTTTTTGCATATTTTTTGTAATTATTTTTTATTTGTTGAGCTTTGCTAATTATTTGACCGCGCCTTGGTTGACTTTGAATCCACTTAATTACAAAACCTAAGCAACGGCGCCTGCTGCTGCGCCGGAAGCCCATGCAAACTGAAAATTAAATCCTCCTAGATGACCCGTAACATCAACCACCTCGCCAATAAAATAAAGCCCTTGCGCCGATTTGCATTCAAAAGTTTTGGAGGAAATTTCATTAGTATCAACGCCTCCCGCGGTTACTTCGGCTTTGGCATAGCCTTCATTTCCTTCTGGTAGCAGCTTCCATGAATTTACATCATCGGCGATTTCTTTTAGTTTTTGGTTGGCGATATCTGCGATCCATCCTTGCGAATTGTGCTTTTGTGCGATATAAGTGGCGAGACTTTTTGGTAAATATTTATGCAAAATTGTTATCACTTCTTGCTTGGGTTTTTGCTTTTTTTCGGTGAGAAAAATATCGTAAATATTATGATCTGGAGCCATGTTAATTGTGAGCTCTTGGCCTTTTTGCAAATAAGAAGAAATTTGTAAAATTGCTGGCCCAGAAAGACCGCGATGTGTAAATAAAATTGCCTCACGAAAAGAAATTATTCGGGTTGCAGAGCCTTTATTGCTAGAACTTGAAGCTGATTGCGCCATAGAATATTTATTGTTAAGACTTAAAGCTTGTTGTGCCACAGAGCCTTTATTGCTACGGCTTGAAACTAGTTGCGGTGAAATTGCAAAATTTGCTGAAACACTAACAAAGCTTGCCAGATCTGATTGCGTGACACAACTAACAATCGCCTCAACCGCAACTCCTGCTAAATTTTTGCTGACTTCGAGTGTTGATTTATC
The DNA here is from genome assembly GCA_945865905.1 of Rickettsia typhi. Taxonomy (GTDB): domain Bacteria; phylum Pseudomonadota; class Alphaproteobacteria; order Rickettsiales; family UBA1997; genus CAMCFD01. The sequence goes on along the minus strand of CAMBFC010000007.1, from coordinate 73,453 downwards.
TAGCGTTAAAGGCACAAGCGCTGGAAAAGGTTCGATGATTTTTATGCCAAATTTTCGCGCGATATCATAACCAAAGCTACTAGCGCCCATTTTTGGAATTGATAATCCGCCCGTTGCAATTATTAAAGATTGGCACGAAACCTGCTCTGGCAAAGCTTCTTCAGCGTTTTTATTTTCGATTTTTAGCGTAAAGTTTTTGTAAGAGATATTTTTTGTAGCAGCATTTAAGCCTTTATCTGCAAGATGTGACGGGCCACTTGCTTTTGAATTTAAATTATCTGATTGCGATTTTTTTTCGATTTTTTTAATATTTTTTGCCAGAGTTTCTAATAAAATCTCAACGCCACCTTCCTTACATTCTGTAAGCAGCATATCAATTATTTGCTGCGAAGAAAAATCACAAAATAATTGCCCCAAAGTTTTTTCATGAAAAGCGATTTGGTGTTTTTCAACCATTGCAACAAAATCTTCTGCAGTAAAGCGCTGTAAGGCCGAAACCGCAAAATGCGGATTTTGTGAAATAAAGTTTTTTGGCGTGGTGTGAATATTGGTAAAGTTGCAACGACCACCACCAGAAATACGAATTTTTTCTCCGAATTTTTTGCTGTGATCAATTAATAGAACTTTACGACCACGCTTGCCTGCAACCGCAGCACACATCAATCCTGCTGCGCCGGCACCAATTATTATTACATCGTAATGTTTCATTGAATTATGTTTGAATCTCGTATTTTAAGTGAAAAAGATTTTTGGTTTATATTATTTCACTAGTTTTGGCCTTGAAAAACAAGGTGTCGAGATCACAAATATCAAAGCTTTTTGGCAAATCTTGTTTGGGGATTTTCTTAAATCCATATTTCAAATAAAAACTTTGCGCCATTTTTAAAACATCTACCGTACCTAAATATAAATGCTGAAATTTATGTTCTTGCGCAGCCTTTAGAAGCTTATTCATCAAGGCTTGAGCAACTTTTTGTCCGCGATATTCTTTGACAACAAAAAGCTTTTTTAACTCTCCATTATTTTTATCAATTTTGCGCAGTGCGATGCAACCAATCAAAGCACCCACATCATCAACCGCATACCAAAAATTGTAAGAATTATTATAATAAAAATTGCTCTCAATATCAAGAATACAGGCGTTGGTCTCATCAGTAACGGGGATCGCAAATTCATTTTTTTGAATATTTGCCACCATAGTTTTAATTTGCTGACGCAGCAAACGCGAAGTTGAAACGGTGAGAATTTTTATTTTTTTTGTCTCATTGCTAACCCTACTCTTCTCAAGCGCTAGACTATATTTTTTGATTGCTTCAACAATTTGATTTTGATCTTTTTCACCAAGAAATCTGAAGGCATTAACAATTTTAGAATTGGAAAAATCATCGATTCTTTTCAGCTCTTTTAATCCCTTCGCTGTAATCTGCAGGGCTTTTTCGCGTCTATCAGAATTTAAATCATACTGCGCCAAATTATCTTCAATCATTGAGTTTACAATGCGCGAAACAGTAGAAATATGCAAAACCAGATTTTGTGACAATTGCGAAACGGTGATTTTTGGGGTTTGTGAAATTTCTATTAAAGCATGCCAGCGCTGCGGCGAAGCCTTATCATTATCTTTTTCAATTTCTAATATTCCTAATTCACGCACCATTTTGCGTGAATAATGACGGAGATTATCGATATTTTCTTGAGACATAATTTATTAGATTAGTTGCGCATTGCAATTAATTTAATAAATATATTTGATGTTTGCAAGTATATTTATTTTTGTGACATGGGGTGCTGCGTTGTAGGCTTTTTTGATTTGGCTTGTTAAAACATTGTGCTGTGCGTTACAAATAATTCACCTGCTGTTTATTGATTTTATGTAGCTGTGCTTGCGCGCGAAATAAAATTAATAAACAGCAGGTGAATTATTTGTTGAAGGCAGGCTTAAGCAAGGGCATAAGATCTAAATAAAACAAAAAAGGGGAGGATATCAATCAAGATACCCTCCCCAAAAAAATAATTGCAGACAAAAAACTAAACTTTTTTCGCTTTAATTTCATCAGCAACTGCGTTAGGAACTTGCTCATAGCAATCAAATTCCATAGCGTAGCTGGCGCGACCTTGTGATAAAGAACGAAGCGAGTTTACATAACCAAACATTGCTGCTAGAGGCACTTTTGCAGTGATTACTTGCGCAACATCGCGTGGCTCTAGGTTGATGATTTGTCCACGACGAGAGTTGATATCGCCGATTACATCACCCATATATTCTTCAGGCGTTACAACTTCAACTTTCATGATTGGCTCTAGAATAACTGGACCAGCTTTTTCCATAGCTTCACGGAAAGCGGTGCGGGCAGCGATTTCGAAAGCTAATGCAGATGAATCGACATCATGATAAGCGCCATCAGTAAGTGTTGTTCTAAGGCGAACCACTGGATAACCAGCTAGGAAGCCGTTATTTTTAGCTGATTCAAGACCTTTTTCAACACCAGGGATGTATTCTTTTGGAACGCGTCCGCCGACAACTTTGCTTTCGAAGATGAAGTTTTCTTTGACTTCTGCATCTAGGATTGGCTCGAAAGTGATTTTAACACGAGCGAATTGTCCTGAACCACCTGATTGTTTTTTGTGCGTATAATCGATATCGACTTTTTTAGTGATGGTTTCGCGGTAAGCTACTTTTGGTTGACCAATATTCGCTTCAACTTTAAATTCGCGTCTCATGCGATCAACGATGATCTCTAAGTGCAACTCGCCCATGCCTTTAAGGATGGTTTGACCTGATTCTTGATCTGATTCAATGCGAAGAGAAGGATCTTCTGAAGCCAAGCGGCCCAAGGCCATACCCATTTTTTCTTGATCAGCTTGAGATTTTGGCTCAACCGAAACTTCGATTACTGGATCTGGGAAAATCATGCGTTCAAGCACGATATCATTTCCTTGCTCGACCAAAGTATCACCTGTTGTAGTATTTTTTAAGCCCGCCAAAGCAACAATATCGCCGGCGAAAGCCTCTTTTATATCTTCACGGTTATTGGCATGCATCAACAAAATACGGCCGACACGCTCTTTTGAATTTTTGATGGTATTGACTAAGCCTGAACCACCTGTAAGCACGCCAGAGTAGATACGAACGAATGTTAGCGAACCAACAAAAGGATCGGTCATGATTTTAAAAGCTAGACCTGCGAATTTTTTATCGCCACAATTGATAACAATTGGCTGATCGTCTTTTAAGTTAATCGCTGGGATTTCTTTAATATCAACAGGACTTGGAAGATAGTCAACTACTGCATCTAGCAAGGTTTGCACACCTTTATTTTTGAAGGCAGTTCCGTTTAAAACTGGCACAAAAGCACCAGCAATTGCAGCTTTGCGAATGCAGCGCTTAAGATCTGCCTCAGAGATTTCGGCGCCGTTAAGATAAGCATCCATAAGAGCATCGTCTTGCTCAACAGCTGCCTCAACTAGCATGGCGCGATATTCATCGGCTTTTTCTTTGTGATCAGCGGGGATTTCTTCATAAGTAAAATCAGCGCCCATAGTTTCATCTTTCCAAACTACTGCTTTCATTTTTACAAGATCGATCAAACCGCCATAATCTTCAGCTTGATTGATTGGCAATTGGATCGCGATTGGCTTAGCGCCAAGGCGGGTCTTCATCATTTCGACGCAACGGTAGAAATTGGCACCAGTACGATCCATTTTGTTAACAAAACACATGCGTGGAACGCGGTATTTGTTAGCTTGGCGCCATACTGTTTCTGATTGAGGCTCAACACCTGCAACGGCATCGAATACGCAAATTGCGCCATCAAGAACGCGAAGAGAGCGCTCAACTTCAATTGTGAAATCTACGTGGCCTGGGGTATCGATAATGTTGATGCGATGCTCTTTCCAGAAACATGTTGTTGCGGCAGAAGTGATGGTGATGCCGCGCTCTTGTTCTTGTTCCATCCAATCCATTGTAGCAGCGCCATCGTGCACTTCGCCAATTTTGTGTGATTTTCCTGTGTAGAAAAGAATGCGTTCAGTGGTAGTAGTTTTACCAGCGTCAATATGCGCCATGATGCCAATGTTGCGGTATTTTTCGATTTCGATTACGCGTGCCATAAATGCAGTTTTTGTTTAGTTTTAATAATGAAAGGCGCGACATTGTAGGGCCGTTTAGGTAATTTACAAGAGGTTTTTGCTTGCTATAACAGATTATACTTAGTTTTTTTTAAGATTTTGCGCCAATGTTTAAATCTTTGTCTCAAAAGAAGGGCGATTTGCACAATTTTATCTTTTTTTGAATTTAAATTTTTTTATAAAACTTATTTACAACTTGATTAAGAATTTTCTCACTTTAAAAGCGAGATAAATAAAAATTTTATGTGGCACGAAAAATCTTTTTTTACCATCAATAATCGTAACATTTTTTCCTAAAGATGCAATATTGTGAAGACCGAGAGGGTATTGCCCCAATTGATTTGGCGCGATTTCCATTTCTTCAATTTCTTCAAATTCTTCTGTTGTTAATTGTATGATTTTATTAATCATGATTGCCGCACCATAACTGCGAGAACAATTTTGCGCCGGTCTATATAAAATTTTATTATGCGTAAAAATTTCACCAGCAGAACGCGCCGAAGCAACATCGCTTTTTACTGGATTTTTTGGATGCATTTTCCATACATCTTCCAATGTATCTGCATATGCAATATAAAGATTGGCATCACCCTCATTGGCTAAAGAAAAGAATAGCCAAAATCTATTTTCATAAAAAATAATCGATGGATCAACTACCTCCAAATTATCAAAAATCACTTTGATTTTTTTAAGCTGCAAATCTTGCAAAACCTCGTAAAGCACCAATTCTTTGGCTCGATGGCTTTCAACTAAGGCGTAATTTTTTGCCTCATGAGAAAAAATATAAGGATACGACAAATGGTGATTTTTTTCCAAAACATCTTTTTCACTTATAATTTTAAGATTTTCGCCTATTTCTAAAATAGAAATTTTTCCTTTTCTTTTGATGCGATCGTATTTTTCAAAAAAGATAAATTTTTTATTATCTTTTATCAAACCAAAAGGATCGGCTCTAAATTCACTTAGTGGCGTGTTTTTTAGCCAATGAATTTTTTGATTTGGCATTGTTAAAAATTGTGCAATATTGCAATTTGCAATGCCAATATTCCACTGCTCTACTTCAAATAATTTGTGCCAGATTTTTTTGAAGAAATTTTCTATTTTCACGCGCGGAGAATTGCAAAGTCCTTTTCGCAAGTAAGAATGGAAAGAGCAATAACTATATTTTAGGCGCTTACGATATTTTTTAATATTGAGATCGGCGGTATTTTTATATTTTAATTTTCTCATCGCAATTTTTTTGCTATGAAAAATTAGTAAAAAATTAAAATAAATTTGATATTCTGAGGCAGAGTGGCCATGGTTAGCATGCTTTAAAAAAATTTTAAAAAATTTATCGCCGCTGTCATCATATTTTTCGACCTTATCGAACAATTCGGTGATTATCTCACGATTGAACATCATGCTATGGCAAACACCAGAAATTTCTTTAAATTCAACGGGAAGATTGGTACGCGAGATTTTTGGCCATAATTTATTAATATGCTCTTCAGCCTCAACATCAAAAGGCTTGTGACATATTTTAGTATCTTTGCTGGTGTTATAAAATGGCCGACCGCAATTATCAAACATTTTGGTTTTACGAAAAAAAACCGTATCACTATCAAGAATCAAAACATTTTCAGAAATATCAGGAATAACTAGCGGGGCATAAAGCTTGAGAAGCTGCTGAAAATACCAACCACAAGATCCGCCGGTATATTGGCGCACAAAATCCATTGAAAAAGGAAATTGTGATTCAGGAAACCATTCTGCACTATCGGTGTATTTTTCTTGTGAAATAGTGATGATTCTTCTAACGCCCACAATCTTCTTGCGAGCTGCTTCAATGCAGTATTCAAGAATGGCCAGGTCTTTTTTATGGACAGGAATTACTATATCAAATTGAGGGGATTTTATCATTAATAAAATTTTTCTAAAATGTTTAATTGGCGCAAAATATATTAGCGCAACTCTAAAAAGCTAAACAATTTTGCATAAAAAAAGGTGGCCACAAATTTTGCGACCACCTTTTTTAAAATAATTTTGCTTAATACTACCAACGATAGTGAGCAAAAGCTTTGTTTGCTTCAGCCATTTTGAAAACTTCTTCGCGTTTTTTAACTGCCCAACCTTTATTTTCTAGAGATTCAACAATAACGAATTGAACTTTGTTAGATAGGCCTTTTCCTTTGATATTGCAGATTGCAATTTTTAGCCATTTTAAAGCCAAAGCTGAACCGCGTCTAGGAGAAACTTCAACTGGAATTTGGTAAGTTGCGCCGCCAATTCTGCGAGATCTAACTTCAACTTTTGGAGTTACATTATCCATAGCTTCTTTAAAAACCTCAACTGGGTTTCTTTTGAATTTTTTTTCAATTTCATCGAAAGCTTGGTAAATAGCTTTTTCAACAACTGATTTTTTGCCATCATCCATCAAACGATTAACAAATCGAGAAACGATGATTTCGCCATATTTGGCATCTGGAATGATTTTTCTTACTTGTGCAGCTCTTCTACGCATGATTTACTAACTTAAAAAATATTATAATATGAGAAACTATTTAGGTTTTTGTGCACCGTATTTTGAACGAGATTGTTTGCGATTTTTAACGCCTTGAGTATCCAAGTAACCTCTTATCAAGTGATAACGCACACCCGGCAAATCTTTTACACGGCCACCGCGAAGCGCGACAACAGAGTGTTCTTGCAAGTTATGACCCTCACCCGGAATGTAAGCAATAACTTCATGTCCGTTGGTAAGTTTAACGCGCGCAACTTTACGAAGTGCTGAGTTTGGTTTTTTTGGAGTTGTGGTATAAACACGGGTACAAACACCTCTTTTTTGTGGGCATCCTTGCATAGCCGGAACCTTGTTCTTCTTGGTTTGGCCGATTCTTGGCTTTCTGATAAGCTGATTAACTGTTGGCATCGAAAAATTTATTAAAAATATTAAAATTTATTGCTGTGTGATAATTTTCCCTAGGTATTTATCAAACTATTTATTTCAAGGGGCAAATAATTTAGCTGTTTTGTTTTTCAAGTCAAGCGAAGTTTTTTTTGCCTTATTGAAATCATATATCAATTGGGGGGCGAAGCAAAAAACTGCACGCCCCTCAAAAATTAACTACAAATCTTTTGCATTGCCGGCAAGATATTCAGCAACGCCTGCTGCGTTTGGCTTCATACCTTTTTTTCCTTTGTTCCAACCTGCAGGACAAACTTCGCCATGAGCTTGGAAGAATTTTAGAGCTTCAACCATGCGGATAGCCTCGTCGATATTGCGTCCGAGTGGCAAATCATTGATAACTTGGTGGCGAACAACGCCATCTTGATCGATTAAGAAAGTGCCACGCAAAGCCACGGCTTCATTGATTAAAACATCATAATCACGAGCGATGTTTTTGGTTAAATCTGCAACTAGTGGATATTGCACTTGGCCGATTCCACCATTGTTAACTTCGGTATTTTTCCATGCGATGTGAGAAAAATGTGAATCGACTGAAACGCCGATGACTTCTGCGCCTAGGGCATGAAAATCTTTAAGGCGGTGATTAAAAGCGATGATTTCTGATGGACAAACAAAAGTGAAATCTAGTGGGTAAAAAAATAATACGCCGATTTTGCCTTTTAAGAAAGCGTGAAGATTGAATTTATCGTTGACTTCATTGTTGCCCATAACTGCTGCTGCGGTAAAATCTGGGGCTTTTTTTCCTACTAATACTGACATATAATTTAAAAAGTTTTTGGGTTGTTATTGGCTGTTAATTATAAAAAACCTAGGAATGTAGTCAAGTATTTTTTGGCAAAACTATTTTGATATATTGAGCCTTAAGTTTTATCTCTTGGCCTGCAAGTAAAATATACAAAGGGGAATAATTTATTTTTAATTTAATTGCTTTTATTAAAAAAAATTTACTAACTTTGGGAAAGATTTATTTTATCTAATAATTTATTCATTTTATGCCGACTAAAGTTTTACCTCAATTTACCTTTTTAGTCGATGTTGATGGTTGCATGGTTAGCAATATTGATGGCTTCTACAACGATGCTGTGCTTGAGTTTATTGCAGCAAATAAAGGCAATATTGCTGATTGCGCTGAAATTACTGGAAGAAATGCTACTGCCTTTGGAGCAAGATTTTTGCGATCTGCAATAAAAAATCAAAATGTTAATTGGCGCAACATGGGATTGCAAAAAGTTGAGGCAGAAATTGCACGCGCTCTTGGGAAGGAAATAACTGTTTGTATCACAAATGATCTGCTTCCAGGTCGCAAACCCGGAGATTATTACAAAAGATTTAAGGTTGTAGAGGGCTCAGCTTTGGCAAAAGCAGATATTACTCAAGCAAGTGCAGTGATAACGGGATCTGGTCTTGGGGCTGATGATGCTCAAGTTATATCGGGAGATGAGCGCTTTGACAAAAAAGCTCAAGTTTTATCATATCTTCAGGGCCTTGAGGTTGCTAGGAGGGGAGGAGGAGTCGCAATTTATATTGATGACGAGCCTGATAATGTTAGAAGAGTTGACGAGTTATCAAGGGATGGTGCGAGACCTACAAGGGTTGTTGCTGCCCTTATTGATGTAGAAATGGGAATTGGATATAATAATCAAGTTTTGGAATTTGCAGCTCAAGCGGCAAATGGCTCAGCAGAACATCTTGGGCATTTAAGAGAAAATACAGAAAATTATCAGGCATTTTCTAATCAATTTAATAGATTTAAGGATTTGGGGGCAATTGATAGCAAATTATCTATAAAGGATTTTATTGATCCTTTAGTTGTGGGCGATGATTATGTGGGAGCAATAAGAACAACTGTTCCAGCGCTAAGAAAGATGTTAGACACTTATGGTCAACAAGAAGAAAATTTGGTAGATAAGATGACAAGAGTTGAGAATTTAAGGAGAAGTTTTGATGGCCTTGTTGCCACGAATCAGGATGCGGAGCTAGCTAAAGCAATTGCGTTATCCTTAGAGGGTGGAGGCGATGCTCATGCAGCAATTTCTGCGAGTCAGTCAGAAGGTACGAATCAGGATGAAGATTTAGCTAAAGCAATTGCGTTATCTCAAGGCACTTCAGAGATAGGATCTAGGCATTTTAAAGCAGCTTCTCCTGCGGCAAGCGCCAGTAAACCCGAAGCCAAAAAAACTAAACCCAGTTCAAGGCTCTGCAATGTTAGCTAATTTTTTCAGTAGTCAGGTGGATTTTTCTTTTTAACGCGATAAAAAACCTGCAAATTGCTTCGCGCAGCTTATTAATGTTGGACTTATAAAGTTGCTAAAAAAAAATAAAAAACTCCTTTCGTTTCTTTTAAAAAAGAATTAAATTTATAATCCGAGATTAACAATAATTTGATTTATGTCTTTACTAGATTCAAAACCGATTTACAAACCTTTTCACTATCCTTGGGCTTATGATGCATGGCTTAAGCAACAGCAGATTCATTGGCTTCCTGAAGAAGTTCCTTTAGCGGATGATGTGCGCGATTGGAAGCATAATTTAACTGCGGGAGAAAAAAATCTTTTGACGCAAATTTTTCGCTTTTTTACTCAGGCAGATATTGAGGTGAATAACTGCTACATGAAGCATTATTCGCGGGTTTTTCAACCAACAGAAGTGCAGATGATGTTGGCGGCTTTTTCTAATATGGAAACCGTGCATATTGCCGCTTATTCGCATTTGCTTGATACTATTGGCATGCCAGAGCAAGAATATTCTGCTTTCATGAAATATAAAGAGATGAAGGATAAATATGACTTCATGCATAAATTTGGTGTTGCTACCAAAAAAGATATCGCGACTACTCTGGCGGTGTTTGGTGGCTTTACTGAAGGATTGCAACTTTTTGCTTCTTTTGCGATTTTGTTGAATTTTCAGCGCTTTGGCAAAATGAAAGGAATGGGGCAAATCGTGGCTTGGTCGGTGCGCGATGAAAGTTTGCACACAGCTTCGATCATCAAATTATTCCGTACTTTTGTACAAGAAAATCCTGAAGTTTGGGATGAAGAACTAAAGGGCCGCTTGTATGAAGCTTGCGCGACGATTGTGCATTTTGAAGATGCCTTTATCGATTTGGCTTTTGAAATGGGAAATATTGAAGGATTAACTTCTCGCGAAGTAAAAAGATATATTCGCTATATTGCCGATAGACGCTTGAACCAGCTAGGTTTGAAGGATATTTATATGATCGATAATAATCCACTTCCTTGGTTGGATGAAATTTTGAACGGCGTTGAGCATACAAATTTCTTCGAAAATCGTGTTACTGAATATAGCAAGGCATCTACTACTGGAACATGGGAAGAGGTATTTGATGAAATTGACGATCAACGCAAAACTATGTTATCGGTATGATTTTAAATTTTGGCCGTGGATTATTGCAAAATATTTTGGCATTTACGGTGCTGTTCTTATTTTGCGCAACCACGGTTAATGCTTCTCAAATCAAGAGCTTAACCGTTCTTGCTGAGCCCAATTTGGTTGCTGCCCTCACTAAAATTTCACGCACTTATTCGCAAAAAAATGCGGTGATTGTTTCGGTGGGGTTTGCTTCTGCTGCTGACTTAATCAATGATATTGACTCTGGTGAACCAGCGGATGTTTTTATTTCGGCTCACCAAGATTGGTTGCTTAATTTGAAGCAAAAAGGCCTGATTGATATTTATAATGTTAGCCATATTGCTAGCGATGATCTAGTTCTGGTAACCTCTCATGATAATTTATCAGCACCAAGTTATTTGCTAGAAAAAAATCCTGATTTTGAAGAAGCGTTACAAATTTTAAACCAAAATCACTTAAATTTAATCATCGATAACGAAGATTCTTCGTTAGGAAAATATAGCAAAAATATCATAGAATCACTACAGATTCATGATATTAAGCTATTTACAAAACTGAGTGAAGATAAATCGTCAATCGCAAATTTATTGCAAGATAATGCCGATAGCTATGCGATTTTATTGGCGAGTCAGGTTAATAATCGCGATGAGTTAAGAATTTTATCGCGCAAGAAAAGTCAGCATCTTTTTTATCAAGCACTGGTGATTGCTGGTGATAATATGGATATTGCGCGAGAATTTTTGAAGTTTTTGAAGACGACGCAGGCGAAGAATATTTTTAAGGAAAATGGGTTTATTGTAGAGAATTAGGTTTTAGTTATAAATTATCTCGTGAGTATGGGAGAGGAGCTCTGCTGCTCAGACACCGCGTTCATCTGATTTAAGCAAGCGTAGCTTGCGATGAAGCGCAGAACTCGCCTCAGAGCTCCTCTCCCATACTCACGAGATAATTTATAACTCAAACCTAATTCTCTACCCTCTCCCACTTTATAAAGCCTTTTTCTTGGGCAATTTTGCAAAAATTCTATCGGTTAAACTGGTTGGAAGCAAGGCTGCAAGCCATACCACAAAATAAAGTGGAAATGGAAAAGCGATTCGTGATTTATTTTTTCTGATGCCATTTTTTATTATTTTTGCTGCTTTTTCAACTGGCATTAAAAATGGCATTGGAAAATCATTCACATCAGTCATTGGGGTTTTTACATAACCAGGGCAAACCACATTTACCTTGATTCCAAACTCAGCTAAGTTGCCGCGCAAAGCCTCACCATAAACCTTAACCGCCGCTTTGCTAGCAGAATATGCTGGAGCAGATGGTAGACCTCGAAAGCCAGCTAGAGAGGCTAGTAGCGCTATTTGCCCCGATTTTCTTTGCTTCATTTTTTCAATCGCGGGATTAATAATGTTGAGAATTCCGTAGATATTAGTTGAAAAAATTTCTTTGATTTGTTGAGAGCTTTCAATGCCGCCACTAGTGCCAGCAGAGATTCCGGCACTGGCAATTATTAAATCTAGCGGGTAATTTTCTTCTATTTTTTGAATCCATGCGCGCGATTCTTCTTCATTTTTAACATCAAGTGATTTAATAAAAACATTAGCTTTTAATTCACGACAAATCTCTTTAACCTCTTGTAGCTTTTGCAAATTGCGCGCACATAAAAATAAATTTATGTTAGGCGCAGAATATGCGATTGCAAGGGCGCGGCCTATACCGCTATTGGCACCACTTATTAAAATATTCATCTATGAAATATAAATTTATTACTTTTGAAGGCATTGAGGGATCAGGAAAATCAACGCAATCCAAAATGTTGCATGAATTTTTACTTACAAAAAATTATGATGCAATCATTACTCGCGAACCCGGAGGTGTGACTGCTGCAGAGCTGATTCGCGGGGTTTTGCTTGATGAAAATATTGCGAAACTTGAAGCAAAAAGTGAAATTTTTTTGAATTTTGCTGCAAGAATTGAGCATGTTGAAAAATTAATTAAGCCCTCGATAAAAGCTGGAAAAATCGTAATTTCAGATCGATTTTTTGATTCAACTTTTGCTTATCAAGGATTTGGTTTTGGCGCCGATCTTGCTTTAATTGAAAAAGTAAAAAATTTAGCGATTGATGATTTTGTGCCCGATATAACTTTTTTGATTGATGTGCCAGTAGAGCTAGCATTTGCAAGAATTGAGGGGCGATCAACAAATAATCGCTATGAAAAATTTGGCAAGGATTTTCATCAAAAAACGCGTGAGGGATTTTTGCAAATGGCACGAAAAAACTCTCGAATTATTGTGATTGATGGCACGAAAAATATTGCTGAAATTGCCGAAGCAATAAAAAATCATTTAAAAATTTAGCATTATTAATTTTTAGCAACAATTGCTAGATTTTTAGTTTAAATTTTTTTAAAAAAAGCTATATATTTTTAGCGCGCGCCTGCTTAAAATCAGATCTAGACGCTGTCTCAACATTTAATAATTTTAACTATTTTAAATCATGAAAAAAAGAAACAAAATCGCATTAATTGGCGCAGGCAATATTGGTGGCACTTTGGCCCATTTGGCTGGATTAAAAAATCTTGGTGATGTGGTTTTATTCGATGTGAATTCTGGCGTGGCAAAGGGCAAAGCTCTTGATATTGAACAATCTTCAGTGGTTGAAGGATATGATTCTAAAATGATTGGCACTGATTCTTATGCTGATATTGAGGGCTCAGATGTTATTATTGTAACTGCCGGCATTGCCCGCAAACCCGGAATGTCACGCGATGATTTGATGAACACTAATGTTTCAATCATTAAAACTGTTGCTGAAGGAATCAAAAAACACGCCCCAAATGCATTCGTAATTGTGATCACCAACCCGCTAGATGCAATGGTTTATGTGATGCAAAAAGTTTCTGGATTGCCAACAAATAAAGTCGTAGGAATGGCTGGAGTGCTTGATTCTGCGCGCTTTGGATTGTTTTTGGCGAATGAATTTAATGTTTCGGTTGAAGATGTTCGTAGCTTTGTTTTGGGTGGTCATGGCGATACTATGGTGCCTTCGGTGCGCTATTCTTCAGTGGCCGGGATCCCTTTGCCTGACTTGATCGAGATGGGCTGGACAACCAAAACTAAAATTGATGAAATCGTGCAAAGAACTCGCGATGGCGGCGCAGAAATTGTAAAACTTTTGGGCAATGGTTCGGCATTTTATGCTCCTGCCACATCAGCAATTGCAATGGCTGAAGCCTATTTGCTTGATAAGAAAAAAATCTTGCCAGTTGCGGCAAATCTTAATGGCGAATATGGCGTGAAAGGCCTATATATCGGCGTTCCTGCGGTTATTGGCGCTGGTGGCGTTGAAAAAATTGTTGAAGTAAAACTTAACGAACAAGAATCAGCGATGTTTAAAACTTCGGTTGAAGCAGTAAAAAAACTAATTGGCGAAACTGGCGTATAACCTTGCTGCTACTGCTTTACAGAGCTGATCGCAAATCTTGTGATCAGCTTTTGTAAATTTCAAATTTTTTAAAATGGCAATTGCAGAACTTAAAAAAAGTCGCTTAGTTTTTGTTTATTTTTTTATCCTAACAATTTTTATTGCCATTATTTTGCGCCTATTTTTTTTGGCGGGATTTGGCGATAAGGTCAAAATTAAATTCATCTACGACCTCAATAAAATCAATAAGCGCGGCGATATTGTTGATCGCAATGATGTTTTGGTGGCTACTGATTTAAAAACAAAATCACTTTATGTTAGTAATATTTTGGTGAAGGATGCAAACCTTATTGCTAAAGGCTTGGTCACTATTTTTCCTGATTTAACTTATCAAGAAATTATCAAAAAAATCTCTGATCGCAAATCAAATAAAAGCCATAAGGGTTGGGTGTTAATTCGCCGCAATGTTACTCCTGCACAAGAAGAGCGGGTTCAAAATTTAAAAATGGCGGGCCTGCTTTTTGAGGATGATCGCATTCGGGTTTATCCGCAAAGATCAATTTTGTCGCATCTTGTTGGCTATGTAGACCTAGATCGGCAGGGCCTTGCGGGCATGGAAATGCAATATAATAAATCACTGTTGCGCGAAGAAGAAAAGCTGCAGCTGGCGGCAGATGTGCGTGTGCAAGATATTCTCAATAATGAATTGTTGAATGGCATTGAAGAATTCAAGGCTAAAGCCGCTTCTGGCGTGGTTATGGATGTTACTAATGGCGAAATTTTGGCGCTTTCTTCATTGCCAAGTTTTGATCCCAATTTGCAGCAAGATGCATCGCAGGATGAACGCTTTAACCGCGTCACTAACGGCGTCTATGAGCTTGGCTCGATCTTCAAAATTTTTACTAATGCCATCGCTTTTGAAAAAAATTTGATCACGATGGATGATGTTTATAATGTCTCCGACCCAATCAAATACGGGCGCTTTACTATTAAAGATGATCACCCATTTAAGGGCGAGATGACTGTTGCAGAAATTTTCTCACATTCCTCCAACATAGGAACGGTGCAGATCGCGCAAAAAATTGGTATCGATAATCAGCGTGATTTTATGAAAGATATTAATTTTTTGAAGAAGCTGGAGGTTGATTTTCCGGGGCTTGGTCGCCCGATTTATCCGAAAGATTGGCGCGATATTAGTTTATATACAATCTCTTACGGCCACGGTATTGCTGTTACGCCGCTGCATATTGCTACTGCGACTGCGGCAATTATCAATGGCGGAATTTTCTATAATCCATCATTTTTAAAGCTAAAAAAACAGCCCGATGGTCGTCGTATTATCAAAGAATCAACTTCGGCGATTATGCGTGTAATGCTGCGAAAGGTTGCAATGGAAGGTACAGGACGCTTTGCTAATATTGAAGGTTATGAAGTTGGTGGCAAAACTGGCACGGCGAATAAAGTTGAAGGAAAAGGCTATAATGAAACGCAAACTATCGCTTCTTTTATTGCGGTTTTTCCAATTTCGCAGCCAAAATATTTGGTTTATGTGGTTTTGGATCATCCTAATTACTCGTTTAATACTGGCGGGATGGTTGCGGCGCCCGTGGCGGGGAGAGTTGTTAAAAATATTGCGCCAATTTTGGATGTGATGCCGCGGAATTAATTAGTGCTGTGATTTTCTGGATCTTTGCTGTGGTAAATCTTTGTGTTTAGATCTCCTTTAACGATAAATCATCGACTGCTTATTGATTTTATTTCGCGCGCAAGCACAGCTACATAAAATCAATAAGCAGTCGATGATTTATCTGCCACGAATGGCAAATTTTAAATAAGTAAAAGCCATTTATTAGAATTGCCAAAATTATTAAACCGTGAAGTGTCACCTTATGGTTTAGTGATTTTTTATGTTGCAACGGCGCGCGCTAAAATAATGCCGCAAGAAATCGCAATATTTAGTGAACGCATTTGATTTTGCATTGGGATTAAAATTTTTGCATGAGCCTGCAAAGCCACATTTTCAGGCACTCCAGCGCTTTCTTTGCCAAAAAGAATTATATCATTTTCTTGGAATTTGAATTTGCGATAATCGATTGATCCTTTGGTTGTTGCTAAAATTAAACGGCATTTTTTATCAATGATTTCTGTTTGAAAAAATGCTGAAAATGAGGCGTGGCGGATAATTTTTGTGTGCTCAATATAATCTAGGGCTGATTTTTTTATACGCTGCATATCAAAGGGGAAACCGCATGGCTCTATGATGTGAAGCGGCGCATCAAAGCACGCATTGGTGCGAATTATCGTTCCGACATTGCCAGCAATTTCTGGTTCGAATAGTGCGATTGATGGCATAAATAGATATATTATGAATTTTAAGTCTTTGCGAATTTATTGCGCATTTTAGCGCTATTTATTAATTATATTAAAATTCACTTCTAGTTTTAAAGGCAATATTTATCGTGCCTTCATCCAAATAATCAAGCTCACTTCCAAGTGGAATTCCGTAGGTTAGATGCGTTATTTTGGCGCCGTATTCCTTTAGATCTTCGGTTAAAAAATGCGCCGTGGTTTGGCCATCAATTGTGGCGCTGGTGGCAATTATTATTTCTTTTACTTCGCCATTTTTTAATCTTGCGTGAAGTGAATCGAGATTTAAATCTTCGATTGTTGTGCCGCTAATTGCTGACAATTTGCCACCTAGAACATGATATTTTCCGCTATAACTTTCGGCGCGCTCTACTGCCCAAAGGTCAGCTACCTCTTCTACGATGCAGAGCAAACTTGAATCGCGGCGCTGATTTTTGCAAATATTGCACATTTCGCCCTCGTCTAAATTGCCACAAATTTTGCATTTGTGAACTCTATCATTTAAAGCCTGAAGGCCCTCAATTAAAGGCAATAATAATTTTTGTTTGTTGCTCGCAAGTTGCAATACAATACGCTTGGCAATGCGCGGCCCTAAGCCCGGAAGCTTTGAAATTGTTTTGCTGAGTTGATCAATAAAGTTTTTTTCCATTTTGTTTTTAGTGCGTGAATGCTAATTGAATATTTTTAATTTATTTAGAAAAAAATTGAATTATTGGTAATACAAATATTATAACAGCAACTACCAAAGCACTTAGCATAAGGCTGGAGGCCGTGTCTATTTTTTCTGCTAATTTTTTATCATGCTCTGATTTTGCTGTTTCTGCCTTTAAAAATAGCGGAAAAAATAATTTTATTGTGAACAAAAATAGGCAAATTGAATTGGTGATAAAAAATATTTGTACTAAAAATAAATTATTTTGTAATGCAATTTTTAGCAAAGAATATTTTTCTACCATGCCAAGCGCTGGAAAGACTCCGCTTAAATTTAGGAAGCCAAATAATAGCAATAAAACTGTGATTTTCATGTTATAAAAAAGACCGCTTAGCTCTTTGTTTTCAGCTTTTTTAAGGTATAAAATTAGATTGGAAAAAGTTAAAAAAACTAAAGTAATTGAAAGAATAAAATTTGGCAAAACCTCTAGAATAGCCTCTTCGCTGTAGATTGCGTAAATAATGATGGTAAAAAATGCCACAACTAATTGACTAAAAAACAAGTGAAAAGAAATCGCCTTAAAATCACGGCTAAATAACAGCAAAAACATTGATATTGCTAAATTGATAAGAAAAACAAATGCCACAATTTCAAGATCAATTTTGGTGATTATTAAGGAAAATACTCCAATTCCAAAAATTTCACTGATAATTTTTATAAAAATGTAAAGCTTGGCAAAGCCGAAGAATAAAGGTAGGAAGAGGTATGATAGCGGCGAATCTGCATCATAATTTTTATAATAAAGCAAATAAGATGATCCTAAAATTGTTAGTAAAATTCCACCAAAATAAAGCAAAAATAGGCCAACGGTTTTGATCTCACTAATGTTATTTAGAACGCCGTCTTCATTGAACGCAACTTGCTCACCAAATTTTGCCGTAATAACAATCGCAAAAAGCAATAAAAGTGTTTCACCAAACATTAAAAATGTGAAAATTTTTGCAAGATTATTATAGATCTTAAAAAGAAATTTTGTTGTCAAAAAATAGCAGGTTAAAACAAGGCAATTATAGGCAAATAGCAGCGTTAGCAGGTTGTTAGCAAGAATAATTAAGTTGATAAAAGCAATTGCAAGGGCAAAAAATAATTTGAATTGTGGCGCGTTTTGATTGCCACTAATTACTAAAAATCGCTCAGCATAAAAGCCATAAGCGAGCCAAATAAAAATTAGCAGAAATAGGTATGAAGCGTTGGTATTGGTGATTGCAAAGCTCATAGATAGATCGGGAGCAAGAACAATAACTTCGAGAGGATTAAGGTTTTCTAATTTGTTATAAAGCCCTATTAAAATAGCAAAAAAAGCAATCATTGAAAATTTTTCAACGAAATTTTTTATCTTGTTATTATTAATTAACATGCTGCTGAGGCAGTTAAATAAAGGCAGCGCAACAATTGCTAAAATTAATGAATTCATATTATTTTATGAATTGAAGAGATAGTTTGTTAACTAGGTCGGAACAAAAAGTTAGACCATAAACCAAAATAACTAGCATCCAAAATGAAATGGTGTAGAGCCAGTATTTATGCGACTCTATGGCCAATTTTTCTGGCGCTAAATCATTATTGGGTAGAGTAAAAATCTTTGCTGCAATTTTGATGGCGATGAATAATGAAATGCCATTTGTTATCGCCAGAACGCAGATAATTAGAGCGCTGATGGGCTTTGCGTTAAATTGCAAACTTTCCAAAGCCAAATACCAATGACCATAAAACAAAAAGGTAAAAGGAAAAGCTGCCACAAAAATAATTAACATTTTGAGCGGCATTACAAAAAATTTATTATTGGCAGTTAGTAATATTTTATCTATTGAAGAAGTATTAAATTTGCGCTTGAGAAATGTTGCGAAGATAAAAAGAAATAGATTGATCAAGTTAAAATTGAGCCAGTAAAAAAACGCCGCCTGCCTTGATTTTGCAGTGTTTAACGCCAAACAAATTAATATTAAACTAAGATTTATTATACATAAATAAATTGCGATTAACTTGAAATGCTTGGTTTTATAAAGCAGAAATAGACTGTAAAAAATCAATATCGCCGCTAAAAAAATAATAACAGAGGCAACTGCCTGATCGATGAAAAAAAGATAGGAAAATTTGATCGCAAAGAAAATTCCGAGATTGGCTTTGATAAAAAGTGAATCAACTGCAAAAAAATTGGCTAATAAATTATTGTTTTTGAGATTTTCAAAATAAATCCAAAAAGGGAAAAATTTTATTATGAACCCAATAAACACTAGGCTTGCTAAGATTGTAAAAAACCTAACATCTTTGCTTTCGACTAAATTTTGCTTTATTATATCAAGATTTAAACTGCCAAAAACTAAATAAATTATTAAAAAAGAAAATAGGATGAGCAGTGATGCGGCGCTGTTGAAAGAGAAATATCGAAAAGATAATTGTGAAACTTTTGTATCTTTGGCAATTGAGAAAATTGCAAAAAAACTACAGGCATAAACTTCTAAAAACAAAAATAAATTTAACAAGTTATTGCTGGTGAGAATGCCTATGGCTGTAAAGACGCGCAGCAAATATACAGAGTAGAAAGTTTTGCTATCCTTGTGATCTAAAAATTTTTTTATATCGAGTTGATAGTAAAATAAAATGATTAAATTTAATAAAATTATTGCGGTAAGAAATATAGTTGAACTCACATCCAGCTTGAATTCAAGGGCCATCGAAAGTGGCATTAGTTCAAAATCATTGCTGATAGTTTGTGCCAAAAAAACTTCGGGAGCTATTTTTATAATCGCGAATAAAATGACAAGAAGGCACGCTATTGTAAGAGCGAATGAGATATTTTTTTTGGCAAAAATTTGACAAAGTAAGGATGTAGCGAGCGGTAAAAAAATAATGGCATAGATCGTGCTGATTAGAGCCATTTAGCTTAAAGTTAATTATTTTTCATCATTTCTACAAAATCGTTGAACAAATAAAAGCTATCTGATGGCCCTGGTGAGCTTTCTGGGTGATATTGCACACAAAAAGCTTTTTTATCTTTAAGCCTGAAGCCCTCAACCGTATGGTCAAACAGCGAAATATGAGTTAGTTCAGCGTTAGCTGGTAAAGATTTTTCATCAACACAAAAACCGTGATTTTGGCTGGTGATTTCAACTTTTTTGGTTTTAAGATTTTGCACTGGATGGTTGGCGCCGCGGTGCCCTTGGTGCATTTTGCCAGTTTTGGCGCCAATTGCCAAAGCGATAAGTTGATGGCCGAGACAAATTCCAAATAAAGGAATATTATTTTTGAGGATTTCTTGAATCACAGGAATAGCGTATTCACCAGTTGCAGCAGGGTCTCCGGGGCCATTTGAGAGAAAAATTCCATCAGGATTATGAGCAATGATTTCTTTAAAACTAGCCTTGGCACCAACAACCTCAACGGCGCAGCCCACTTCGGTTAAGCAGCGCAAAATATTTAGTTTTGCGCCATAATCAACCGCAACAACTTTAAATTTTTTCTTGGCAACTGTATTATATGAATTTTCAACTTGTTGCCACGAACCTTCATTGCCCCATTGATATTGCTGGTTCAAGCTGGCTTTAGCGGCAAGTTCAACACCGTTTAAATCAGCAGATTTTGCTAATTCTGCAACAGTTTTTGCAATTAATTTTTCATCAATTTCATCTTGATAAATTATCGCAACAGTCTTAGCGCCACCTGCGCGCACCAGCTTAGTAATTTTGCGCGTATCAACGCCAGAAATGCCAGTTAAATTATTTTTTTGCAACCAAGAATTAAAGTGATCTTGTGAGCGATAGCTTGATGGATTAGTGATCGGCTCACGAATAATAAGGCCACAAGCCTGTGGAATTTTTGCCTCAATATCACTAGAATTAACGCCAATATTGCCAATATGAGGAAAAGTAAAAGTAATAATTTGACCGCAATAAGATGGATCGGTTAGAATCTCTTGATAGCCGGTAATAGCGGTGTTGAAGCAGATTTCACCTTTAGTAATGGCTTTTTTTCCTACTCCATATCCATAAAAATGTGAGCCATCAGGAAAAACTAGAATTGCGTTTTTTTTTGCGAAAGACATGATTATATGTAAATTCAAGAAGTCAAAATTTTCTAATGGTCAATTATAACTTTATAGAAATTAAAAATGAATAATGAAATTGCACTAAATTTAGGCGAAAAAAGCTACAAAATCAGAATTGGAGCTGGCGAAATCAACTATTTGCCCGATTTTTTGCAGCAAAAAAACTATAGCAAAATTTTTATCATCACCGATGAAAATGTTGCCAAGCTACATCTGGCGCAGCTAGAGAGCCTATTGCAAGGCCATAATATCACAAGCATAAAAGTTGCTAGCGGTGAACAAAGCAAAAGTTTTGCCTCATTAGAAAAAACTTGCGAAGAAATTCTGCAACAAAATGTTGATCGCAAATCTTTAATTATTGCCTTTGGCGGTGGCGTTGTTGGTGATTTGGCAGGTTTTATTGCCAGCATTTTATTGCGCGGCGTTGATTTTGTGCAAGTTCCAACCACACTTCTCGCTTGCGTTGATAGTTCTGTCGGCGGCAAAACGGCAATTAATAGCAAATCTGGCAAAAATTTAATTGGCAGTTTTTATCAGCCAAAATTAGTGATTTGTGATCTAAATTTTTTAGCAACTTTGCCACAAAGAGAATTTTGCGCTGGATATGCTGAGATCTTGAAATATGGGCTTATAGAGGATCAAGAGTTCTTCGATTTTCTTGACCAAAACTTAGAAAAAATCTTTGCCAATGATACAAAAATTCTGCAAAAAATTATCACTAAATCATGCGAAATTAAAGCAAGAATTGTTTCGCAAGATGAGAAGGAAAATGGTGTGCGCGCGCTTCTAAATTTTGGCCATACCTTTGCCCACAGCTTTGAAAATGAACTAAATTATTCTAATGATTTATTGCATGGTGAGGCAGTTGGGATCGGAATGTTAATGGCTGCAAAAATGTCACAAAACCTTGATATGATTGATTCTAACACCTTCAACACAATAAAAAATCATATTGAAAAATCAGGCTTAAATTTTGATCTAAAAAAAATCCGCAAGAATTGGAATCATAAAAATCTCACCGCGCATCTTTATAAGGATAAAAAAACTGAGCATCAAAATTTAACTTTTATTTTGTTAGAAAAAATTGGTAAAGCGGTGGTGAAAAAATCTGTGAATGTTGGTGAATTCACAAAGGTTGTCGTTGATCTTATTGCTTAAGAAAGCCTCAAAATCTCACTTGGATTATAACAATACAGAAAATTTCAAAACTACACCTTGCATTCAAGCAAAATTGCCTATAAATTTTCTTTTCCAAAAAAGCGATTGCAATTGACTTGCCTGCGTGATGGAATGGTAGACATAACGGACTTAAAATCCGTGGAGCCTAAAGCTCTTGCCGGTTCAAGTCCGGCCGCAGGTACCAGCTTTTTTGCAAGAACCAAATTTAAGTTTTATCGCGCAATTATGCGCGCCCCAATCAATAACATTTTAGCGCCCAATGAATTGGCAAGGAAAATTAGCTAAATTATTTAGTTTGATTTTTTTGACCATTCTACTTGCTTCTTGCACAGGCAACTATTGCGTTGAAGCTGATGAATTTGATAACGAATTTGTTCAAGTTAAAGCCAATCCCGTTAATGACGGCATTTTCGGCACAGTCTACAATCACAATGAAGGTGGTCAAACGGCATCATGGCATGAAACTGGGCTTCGCGCCAATGGCAAACCATTCCTTTTACACATTTCTGGCTCTTGGATTCCTTGGTATGGTAATGCAGTAAGCGATTCTAAGCTTGGCGGCATCTCAACTTGCAATTTTTGTTCCAAAAAAAACAAGGATGAAAATTGTATTTGCGCTAAAAATCAAGAACCTGTACCAGAACAAGGTATAGATGGCACAGATTTTCCCGTAGATTGCTCCACTGATATCAATCAAAACGATTCTACAAAATGCAGTTGCACTAAACTTAATGGCAAAGTAACTGATGAGGGAGTTTATCATTTTCCACTTAACTATTACGATAAAAATCATGCCATAAAAATACCTGATAAACAAAGCGGCGCCTGCAAATACAGCGCTGGAATGGGCTTATATCTAGGGCTTTTTGGTGTAAGTGGCAATGAAACGCCAATTCGAGTCTATCACTTATTTTCAGAAAAAACGACTTGCTCTATCAATAGAAATGCCAATGGTGAATGCAAAGATGCAAATGGCATAGACCAAACTAAATATGTTTTTAGAAGCGCCAATAATGCCATTTTTGTTAAAGATGATATGGATGGCAATAATGGCAATAACAATGATATCGGCAACGATACCCATCACCGACCAAATGAGTTCGTAAAATTAATGATTCATGATCGCTATTATTCGGATAATTTTGGCCAATATAATGTAACCTTCCTTGAAGGAATCGGTCGCGATGGCGATACTGGCCTGTTAGAATTTTTAGTTTCAATAGTTGAAGATTCTATGATGGGCGTCAAAGATGAAAATGGCGTCAAAAAAGGTGGCGTACTAGAATTTATGTATCGCAGCATTGTGCAAGATAACTATTTCAGTTCTACTTTGCAGGTATGCCTCTCTCTTTATATCGCATTTTTTGGATTTGCCACTCTAATAGGAATAGTTGAAATCACTAAAAAAGAACTTCTGTCACGCTTACTAAAATTATCCTTAGTAATATTCTTTACAACTCCAGATAGTTGGTATTGGTATAATAAATTTGTTGTCACTTTTTTTAAAGATGGAATGGATGTTTTGATCACAATGTTTTCTGAGTTTATCACCAACGATATTGAGGCAAGTAATCCAATAAAAATCGCCCAATCAATAAGCAGCAACCCAGATGGAGGAGGCTCACGCTTTTCTTATGTTGATACAATGTTAAAATCTCTTTTCTCGGCCAATGTTACAAAAAAGATTTGGGGCCTATTTTTTGAAAGCTTTTTTGGCTTCGTTTATATCGCAGCAATTTATGCGTTAATATTTTTCTTTGCTTATGTGATGTTGCTTGCGGCACTAGTTTATGCGGTCACTTTGATGAAACTAATTTTTGTGCTTGCATTAGGGCCAATCTTCATTGTTTTTTCACTTTTTGGACAAACCAACGATATGTTCAAAAACTGGCTGGGATTTATTGGAGCAAGATCTCTCGAAATGGTAATGTTATTCTTGATTCTCTTCACTTTCGTTATGTTTATTGATGGCAAGTTTTTTGAGATGCTGCATTATCGCGTTTGTACCGAAAGTATTAATTTTGGCTTTTTTTCTTTTGGAATTTTAAGGGCAGAAGTAGGCGGTAGAGGTCTTGTGGATTGGTTTCGACTGTTCTTAGGGCTTGCTGGTTTAATTTATATTTTGATGGAAATTCTCAAGAAAATTCCTGATTTGGCGGGGCAGTTGATTACGATTGGTGGGGTTTCAAATAATAACGGTGATGGCGAGGGAAATAACGCGTCCGCAATGAAAACAGCCGGAATTGCTATGGGAGGTGCGGCTGGATTAGCTGGAAGCGCCCTCAAAAATGGCTTATCTACTGGTGGTGGAGCAGCTTTCCGCGCTATACGCACAGCATCGCGAGCATCTGGCCTTTCTGGCAAAATAGATCAAGTTTTCGATAAAATTCCTGTTCGCGGCGTGCGCACAAGATTGCGCGATAATGTCATTGATAATGCAATTTCTCTAGGAAAAAAAGACGCCGCATCAAAAGGCTTAAAACCTGATACTCTAGCCTATAACCAACATGTGCGCAATTTTGCGATGAATAATGGCAAAGATGGAATATTGGCTTTTCAATATAATAATCCAAAAAAAGCAGCATTATATGATTTTGACTCTAGCAAAATAGACTCTCGCATTGCCCAAAAACTAGAAAAAGAACCTCTACAAAAATTCTTAAAAGATGAAGCAAAAAGAATAAAGGCGGGAGATCCATCAAAAATCCCTCTCGGAAAAGATATGGAACAGCATTTAAAAGCCGCGGCAAGAAAATGGGCAGATAAAACCATGGGCGGTGCCGAATCAATCAACGGCCATTTGAAAGACTTAAAAGGCTTTATGAATAAAAAAGGAAAATTATCCGATAGTGATGCGGCAAAAAAATTCGCTCACAACACTGAATTGCAAGATAAATTTTTACAATATAAGCAAGAAAGAGCTTTTGAAAAAGGCAAAAGTGCTTCTGCCGAAACTGGCAAAAATTTCATGCGCAAAGTTGGCTATGAAGAAAATAGAAAAAATAATTGGCTTGATGCGATTGGGTTTAATACTGGCAAAGGCTTCAATCCTCTTAATAGAATTAGGTTTTTAGAGGATATTGGCAGCGAAAGAAAAGCGCGACAATTATCTGAAAAAACCCGCGCCGGCATGGAAAAAGCCGCCTCTAACTATCTAAAAAATGGTGGTTATGATGATGATAGAAAAAAATTAAATGAAGTATTTTCTGCAAAAATCGATGCCCTTGGTAAGGGTGATCCAAAAAATAGCTTTTACGGTCGCCAATTACAAAAAAAACTCGACAAAGATTTAAAATCGCTCGATCAAAAACGCGAATTATTCAAGCAGTCAATGCTGGATAAAATGGAAAAAGACATCATGTCGGTAAAAGATCCAAAAGTAGTCAACAGAATGCGTCAAGATGCCGCGACTGAACTTAAAAGAATCGAAGCTTTGCATTTGGCAAAACTAAATAGCAATAATTGGGATGATTTGAAGGATTATAATGGCAAAATAAAAGCTGGCGTTAAAGATGGCTTGATTGATATTGATGGAAATAGCCTTTTTGAAGCAAAAGCGCGCGCAGAACTATTAGCGGCTCAAGCCAAAGATTCTCCTGCGGGAGGAAATAGCCTTGGCATGCAACTATCTAATGCCGGCTTAACTGTTGGTAATGCCGGATTAACTATTGGTAACGCTGGATTAAGTGGCGGCGTTAGTGGCGTTCTTTTAACTGCAGAAGATGTATCTGGATCAAAAGAAAGCGTTAATCAACAGCTGATTAATATGCGCAGTGCGATGAAAAGTCAATCTGAAAGAGCGGCAAAGGGAGCAAAACAAAATATGGAAATGCAAGAAAATGCCGCTGCAGCTGCACAAGCTGAAATAGCGTCATTAAAAGCATCGGGAGATACATCGGCCGCAACTACAGCAAAAATTTCTAATCTTGAAAGCACTGCTTCTACCGCCAAGCAAAAAGCACTTGACTTTAAAGCAGAACAAAAAAGTGCTGAGCAAGAGGCATCAAGATACGAAAGAGATATCGACTCACTTAAATAACTTGTAAAACCACATTAGGATAATTATCTAAACTGAAATTCGATTTTTTTTAACATAAAATGAGCAAAAGAGACTATTACGAAATTTTAGGCGTTGGCAAAAAAGCTTCTGATGATGAGATAAAAAAAGCTTATCGCAAGTTGGCAATGCAACATCACCCTGATCGCAACCCCGGCAACCCTGAGGCTGAAAAAAAATTCAAAGAAGCGACAGAGGCCTACGAAGTGCTAAAAGATGCCCAAAAACGCGCTGGCTATGATACCTATGGCCATGAGGCTGGGCAAGGCGGATTTGGCGGTGGGCGCGGCGGTCAAGGCCAAGGCAATGATTTTTCTGGCTTCGATTTTAACGATATTTTCAGCAATTTTAGCGATATTTTCGGTGAAATGGGCGGCTCTAGGCAAGGCAAAAAGAAAAGTTCGGCAATTCGGGGCTCTGATGTGCGCTATAATATCGAAATCACCCTCAGCGAGGCTTTTTCTGGCGTTACAAAAAATATTTCCTTCTCTATTCCTTCGCAATGCGGCACTTGCAATGGCCTTGGTAGCGAAAATGGTGATAAGCCATCAGATTGCAACACCTGTCAGGGTTCTGGCAAAGTGCGTATGCAACAGGGCTTTTTTATTGTTGAGCGCACTTGTGGCACTTGTAATGGCAGCGGACAAATTATTAAGAATCCCTGCAAAACATGTCGCGGAGAGGGTCGCGTTAATAAAGAGAAGAAATTGGCAGTTAAAATCCCTGCTGGGGTTGATGATGGCAATAAAATTAGACTTTCTGGTGAGGGCGAAGCAGGCTCTCGTGGCGGTCCTGCGGGCGATCTTTATGTTTTTGTTTCAATCAAAAAACACGGGTTTTTTAATCGCGATGGTGATGATATTTATTGTGAAATTCCGATTAAATTTACTACCGCGGCGCTAGGTGGCTCGCTTGAAGTTCCGATAATTGATGATAGCAAAGCTAAATTGCAGATTCCTGAGGGCACGCAAACTGGGCAACAATTTCGTCTTAAAGGCAAAGGGATGACCGTGTTGAGCTCAGGTGGCCGTAGGGGCGATATGTTTATAAAAGTATTTATCGCTGTGCCTAAAAAACTAAGTGCGGAAGAAAAATCTTTGCTAGTGAAGTTGGATGATCTTGTGGGCGATAAAGCTGATGATTCTAAGGCGGATAACTTTTTTAAGAAGTTTTTTTAATTGTTAAACTATAGATCTTGCCCTCGGCTGAAGAGCCAGTTAGGTAATACTCGCCTGCTCAGACACCCTTTTCATCTGAATTAAAGCAAGCGTAGCTTGCGATGAAAATGGAACTCGCATTCAAGCATTACCTAACTGACTCTTCAGCCTTTCTTGAGAATTTTTAAAAAAAGTTAATGAGGTGGCGGCGTTGATCCAGAATCGCTAAGTCTTTCCGAAGTGACCCTTGATTTATGATCTGTCGGTTTAAGATTTAGTCTTTCGACAAAACTTCTTTCATCATCTGGTTGCATTTTATCCGCAAAAGCTTCTACAAAGCTAGTTGCAACAGCTTTTGACAGCTTTATTTTGTTTTGCCTTTCTAATGTTTCTAATCTCAACTGCTCATCGGATTTTGCGAAAATTTCCTGAGTTTTCTCTCTCGCTGTTTGCAACAATGGTTCAATACCCATATCTTTTTTAACTGCTTCAAAATCTGCGGCAGTTTTAAGTTTTTCTTTAACTTTAGCTCTATCCACAACTCCATCTTCATTACAAAAATGTTCTTTAAAATAAGTGGCCAAAGCTTCATTAGCTGGAGCATATGCCGCACAAATCTCATCGTGAAATTCACTAAAGTTTGATGGCAATCTGTCTCCATCAGTTAAGGCGGCTTGCCAAGCCTGAGCTACAGGTTTGCCTGTGCGAGCCGCTTCCCAATATTGATTATATGTTCGCCAATTATAACCTTCATCATCGACATCATTATAATGCTTATCCGTTTTTTTATCACATTTACTAGAAAAATATTTATCAATTTCTGCGATATAGTCACAGTTTACGATTGTAAGCAGAGAATCTTTGGCAAGCACATCTTTCTGACTTATAGACGCATCTAATTTAGGGCTTGCACCTTTTTTTAAATCTGCAGTTCCAGATGTAAATTCTGCGAAAGAAAATGGCATTGTAGCGCTTACTGCCGCATCATTTCCCGGTTGATTTCCGAGATGATTAAAACGAATTTGAGTTTTGCCTTCATTGCCACGAGCCGGAATTACATTTCCTTTTTCATCAACAGCTTCGATAATAACGCCGAGAGAATAATGGTTGGCACAATACACGGATAATTCACGATTCGAATCAGATTTACACTTTTCTCCCGCCTTATAAGCATCAAGATAAAATCCGTGAATTTCTCTCGTTTTTGCAGGATCTGTTTGCAAAAGATTTGGAATTCCGCAGGCCAATTTTGATAATTCGGTATAGAATGTCTCAAGATCGCCAACGCTTGAGCATAAACCTCCCTCAGAAAGAGCTATGCTTCCTTTTTGTGTAGTTTTCAAAGGATCAAGCTCAACAGTCTCTTCTGATTTAACTCCCCAGTCATACATTGCGCCTTTAATCTTAACAACTTCACTAGCAGCTTTTTTTGATTCATCTGATTCGTATATTGATTTAGTATGTTTTAGACCAAGAGAATTTTGAGGATTTGTAATTCTGTTCTGCAGTTCTCCATAATAGCCTTGTTCAGAATCTGCAACAAGGCTCATCATATCTTCAGCTAGCACAAAACCAAGGTTGCAATAGCTAAAAACATTGCCTCTTTTAGCGGGATCGAAAGTAACAATTGCCGACTTTTTTGGAAGTTTCGTTTTTGGGTCTTCATATTCATAAGACTCAGTAAAAAGTTCAACATTACTAAAATTACCCGGCATAAAATAATGATTGCCTTGAGTTAAGCCGCTTCTATGACTTAAAAGCTGCGACATTGTTACATCGCCGCAGCCTTTGGCTCGAATCATTTCTCTATATTCTGCTATTTTTTGTTTTCGATCGGGATGTTCTTTTTCTGCTTCATCCAAAATATCGAACACAGTCGCATTCATTTTCTTATCACCAAATTTTCCATCAGCAGCCATTAAGGCAGCAGTTGCTGCGCAGAAGGTTTTAGAAACACTCATGATCCAACCCTCCCTAGCTTTATCTGCCTCTGAAGAGTTAGAATTAGCCTCCATAATTGTCGCTAATTCATCAGGAGATGGAATTTTTGCTGGCAGGGCTGCAACAGATAAATCTTGATGGGCTTTTGACATAAAAATTTTAATTAATTATTCAATAACTATTAAGTCGAAATTAATTATAGGAATTTGTAAAAGCAAATAACAATCTTTATTTAATCTTCTATTTTTTTGCCAAAAAAAATAGAATTGAAAAAGATGGGGATGGGAGTTGGATTGGGATGCTCTGAGGCGAGTTCTGCGTCCCATCGCAAGCTACGCTTGCTTAAATCAGATGGGCGCGGTGTCTGAGCAGCAGAGCATCCCAATCCAACTCCCATCCCCATCTTTTTCAACCACCAACCACATCATCTTTTTTTTGGCGCTTAGAAATGCGCTGCGAATCAGATTTTAACTGACCGCAAGCCGCCATCACATCATCACCACGAGTTTTGCGAATTGGCGCCACTACATCACTATTTTTCAGAATTTTTTGAAATTGCGCAATGCGTTCATCGCTAGATCTTTCATAGCCGCAAGACATCCACGGATTAAATGGAATCAGGTTTATTTTAGCATTTAAATTATATTTATTAATCAGTGAAATCAGCTCGCGCGCATGTTCATCGCGATCATTAACATCGCGCAGCAACACATATTCAAAAGTAACTTTTTGCCCCGGATTTTCATTGTTATAAATTTTGCAGGCCTTCATTAATTCATCGAGAGGGTATCTTTTATTGATCGCCATAATATTGGTTCTAAGCTCGTCATTCGTGGCGTGCAGCGATATTGCTAGAGCAGTTTTTAGCTCTTTTGACATGCGTAAAATTTCTGGCACTAAGCCCGAAGTAGAAATTGTGATTCTTCGCGAAGATAAACTCAAGCCATCGGCATTATTAAGGATTTTTGCGGTTGCGGCAACATTTTCATAATTATAAAAAGGCTCGCCCATGCCCATAAACACTACATTGGTGATTTTTTGCCGCGATGGTGAAGCTGCTACATCGCCAACACCGATTTTTTTCCAATCATCCAATAAATCTTTAGCGATCATGATTTGACCCACAATTTCAGAGGCTTCAAGGTTGCGCACCAAAGTTTGCGTGCCAGTATGACAAAATTTGCAAGCCAAAGTGCAACCGACTTGCGACGAGATGCAGAGCGTGCCGCGAGTTTCTTCAGGAATAAAAACTGCCTCAACTTGATTGCCATCGGCAAATTTTACCAGCCATTTTCTTGTGCCATCAGAAGCGAGCAAATCCTTGTGGATCATGGGCCGCGCTAGGGTAAAATTTTTTGCCAAAACTTCTTGCGTCGCCTTCGAAATGTTGCTCATCGCAGAAAAATCTTGCACACCACGAACATAAATCCAATTCCAAATTTGCGCGGCACGAAAGGGCTTCTCGCCAATGTTTATAAGCTCTTGCGTTAGTTGCTCTTTGGTTAATCCTATTAGGTTTTTCATTTTATTTTTTTATTCACCAAACTTTTTACGCACTTTTCGTTACAGATAAATTATTGAGCGAAGGTCGTTTTATGTAGCTGTGCTTGCGTGCGAAATAAAATGACCTCCGCTCAATAATTTATCTGTGAGGCACAATCTAAAAAACTAAAACCGTGCAAAACTAATGCGTGGATCCACTAGTTTGTAGGTCAAATCGCTAATAATATTAACAATTAATCCAATTAAAGTAAAGCAATAAAGCGTGCCAAACATCACCGGATAATCGCGCGAAACTGCCGCCTCGTAGCCCATAAGCCCTATCCCATTAAGCGAAAAAATAATCTCAATCAGCATCGATCCAGTAAACAAAATGCCGATAAAAGCAGCGGGAATGCCCGCTATCACTATCATCATCGCATTACGAAAAACATGATTATATAAAACTTGCTGTTGGGTTAATCCCTTGGCGTAAGCGGTTAGAACATATTGTTTATTGATTTCTTCAAGGAAAGAATTTTTGCAAAAAAATGTTAGCGAGGCAAAGCCGCCTATGACCATAGCGATTATTGGCAAAGTTAAATGCCAAAAATAATCGAGAATTTTATGCCACCAAGAAAATTGCGAGAAATCTTCAGAGATAAGGCCGCGCAGTGGAAAAATGTTCCAAAAATTGCCGCCAGCAAAAAGCACAATTAACAAAATTGCAAATAAAAATGAGGGGATTGCATGGCCTAAGCTTACAACCACGCTGCTCCAAAAATCAAATTTTGAACCATCTCTGGTGGCTTTTTTTATTCCGAGCGGAATTGAAATTAGATAGACCAACAATGTTGTCCACAGACCTAGAGAAATCGAGACTGGCAGCTTTTCTAAAACCAAATCAACTACTTTTTTATCCTGATAAAAACTATCACCAAAATCAAAAAATAAAAACTTTTTCATCATCAACCAAAAGCGTTGCCACAAAGGTTTGTCGAAACCATAAAGCTGTTCGATTTTTTTTACAATTTCAGGATCAACACCTTCAGCGCCGCGATATTTGGCATCTCCGATGGTGTCGATTGAAATATTTTGCTTCATCCCATCGGCAGAGGCGCTTTCTGAGCTCGCATGATTAGCGTGATTAAGCTTGGCCAAAAATTGTTCCACTGGCCCTCCCGGAGCAGTTTGAATAATCATGAAATTTATCAACATTATCAAAAATAATGTTGGAAAAATTAATAAAATGCGCTTTGCTAGATATAGTGGCATTTAAAATTTAAAAAAATTATGAAAAAACATTTATTAGTAATTGATGATGACACACGCTTGCGTAATTTACTTGGAAAATTTTTAGATGAAAATGGTTTTCAAGTATCATTGGCAAAAGATACTATAGAAGCCCGCCAATTGATCTCTCACACTGATTTTGATTTATTGATCGTCGATGTTATGATGCCAGAAGAAAATGGCATTGATTTTACTAGTTCTTTTCGCACTACTTCATCAACGCCAATTCTGATTTTAACCGCTAGAGGAGAGCCTTCAGATCGCATTATAGGTTTAGAAGTTGGAGCAGATGATTATCTGGCAAAACCCTTTGATCCAAAAGAATTATTATTGCGTATTAACAATATTTTAAAACGACATTTTACAGCTTCAAAGCAGGTGGAGAAAGCTTCTGTGCCATCACAAGATTCTTGCCAATTCGGCAATTTTACCTTTGCTTTCGCTCAATCGCGCTTGAAAAAAGGCGATGAATTTATCCATCTCACTGAAAGCGAGGCAAAAATTCTGGCAATTTTGTGCAAGCAAAAAGGTGTTGCGGTCATGCGTGATAAGCTTTCTGAGCTTTGCGGAAATATCGACGCTCGCAGTATTGATGTGCAAATTACGCGCTTGCGCAGAAAAATTGAGGTCAATCCAAAACAGCCGCAGTTTTTACAGACTGTTAGAAATCAAGGCTATGTGCTTTATGCTTAATTATTATCAGCCAAAATTCTTCGCTTGAAATAGAGACATTTATTTGTTATATTATTATAAAATCATCCTACTCCTCTGTGGCTTTATAGCAGATATTAAATTTAAAAATGCTTAAACACATTAAACCATTAACCATCGGAATCATCGGCGGTGGACAGCTCGGACGCATGACAGCACAAGCTGCGCAGGCCTTAGGCTACAAAACCATAATTTTCGCTGATAAAATTGATTCACCCGCAATTCAGGTTACCGATTCTAGTATTATCGCCAATTATGATGACAAAAATGCGTTGCAAAAATTCGCTAATTTAATCGATGTTGCAACTTTTGAGTTTGAAAATATTCCAGTTGCAAGCGTTGAATTTTTAAACGCTATTAAGCCTGTTTATCCTAGTGCGCAAGTTTTAAAAATTACTCAACATCGCATTCTTGAAAAATCTTTTTTAAATAAAATTGGCATTGCCACTGCTGAATTTGCAGAAATAAAAACTTTAGAAAATTTGCTCGATGGATTAAAAAAATTCGGCAAAGCGGTGTTAAAAACTGCGACGATGGGATATGATGGAAAAGGCCAGTTTGTGCTAGAAAATGAAGCTTCGGCGCAAGATGCTTGGACAAAAATTTTACAAAATTCCGCCACTGAAACTTCCT
The DNA here is from genome assembly GCA_945865905.1 of Rickettsia typhi. Lineage (GTDB taxonomy): Bacteria > Pseudomonadota > Alphaproteobacteria > Rickettsiales > UBA1997 > CAMCFD01. The sequence goes on along the minus strand of CAMBFC010000007.1, from coordinate 40,016 downwards.
CACTAAATGCTGGTAATTTTTCAGCAAAAAATAATTTACCTCCGCTAATCCTCGAAAAATTCTGTCCTTTCACCAGCGAAATTTCAGTGATTGTCGCGCGTTCTATAAATGGCGAAATCGCTTGCTACGAGCCACTCACCAATGTTCATAAAAATGGCATTTTAGATAGCAGCACCTATCCCGCAAAAATTTCTGCCGCAACAAAAAATACTGCTGAAGAAATCGCCACTAAAATTGTGCAAAGCCTTGATTTAAAAGGCGTGTTGGCGGTTGAATTTTTTGTGATGAATGATGGGTCGCTGCTGGTTAATGAACTCGCCCCTCGCCCACATAATTCTGGCCATTTTTCGATGGATGCCGCGATTACTTCGCAATTTGAACAGCTAGCCCGCGCCATAACTGGCTTGCCCCTAGGCTCTACAAAATTTCATTCGCAAGGGTTTATGAAAAATTTAATCGGCGATGAAGTAAATAATTTGGGGGATTTTTTGATTGACAAAAATTCGAAGATACATCTTTATGGTAAACTCGAAGCAAAGGCCGGAAGAAAAATGGGACACATCAATATCTTAAAAAATCACCCATAAAAAAAGCCCCAACTTTTATAAAAAGATGAGGCTTTTTATTTAATTCAACTACAAAAAATTAAACATCCTGCAAGAAATTCTTCAACAATTTCGCGCGTTTCGGATGCTGCAATTTCTTCAAAGCTTTCGCTTCAATCTGACGAATCCGCTCACGAGTAACTGAAAACTGACGACCAACTTCTTCCAAAGTGTGATCGGTCACCATTCCAATGCCAAAGCGCATGCGCAGCACTCGCTCTTCTCTCGGAGTTAGCGATGAAAGCATCTGCGCTGTCATTTCTTTTAATTTAGAATGCGAAGCAGCATCAAAAGGTAACACCGCCGTTTTATCTTCAATAAAGTCACCAAGAATCGAATCTTCATCATCGCCCGAAACAGGAGACTCTAAGCTGATTGGGTCTTTTGAAGTGCGCAAAACTTTACGAACTTTATCGACGGGCATCAATAATTTATCGGCAATTTCTTGTGCATCAGGTGTGCGGCCAAGCTCTTGCGTAAGTTGGCGCGAAGTCTTCACAATTTTGTTGATGGTTTCAACCATGTGAATCGGAATTCTGATTGTGCGTGATTGATCTGCAATCGCACGAGTAATCGCTTGACGAATCCACCAAGTAGCATAAGTAGAAAATTTATAACCGCGACGATATTCAAATTTATCCACTGCGCGCATCAAGCCAATATTGCCTTCTTGAATCAAATCCAAAAATTGCAATCCACGATTTGTGTATTTTTTTGCAATCGAAACCACCAAACGCAAGTTGGCTTCAATCATTTCTTTTTTCGCTTTTAATTCGCCATCTTGGCTTTTGCGAATTTCATTGATTAACACTTTAAATTCGGGCAATTCAAGACCAATAATTCGTGCAATTTTGCCGATTTTTGCTTGAATTTCGTTGATTTTTTCTTCTTCTTTTGTAGCAAAATCTTGCCATTTTTTATCTTTGCTTTTGGCGAAATTTTTTACCAAATCAAAACCAGCAGTTGCCAGATATTGTTTTAAAAAGTCTGTGCGCTCAATGTGGTAAAGGCGCGAAAGCTGCAATAAAGAAACCTCACTATCAATAACTTTTTTGTGACCTTCATAAAGTTGATCAACCAAGGCTTTAATCAGCGAATCATTAAAACTAACTTCGGCAGCGAGTTTTTCGAATTCATCTTTTAACTTGATAATATCCTTGTCTTTCTTGGCATCAGAGGCAGTTTTGGTTTCTGATTTATCAATAATTTTTTGGCAAACAACTGCAATTCTTTGAAACAAATCAAGCATTTTTGGCATCAAAATTCGTTCCATCGAAACAAATGAAACCACACTTTCATCAATTTCTTCCAGCTCTTCATCTTCAAAAAACGAATCTTCTTGCGCCTCACCAACATCATGAATTATTGAAGTAATATCATCATCACTATGGGCATGCGCCTCAGCATTAGCGGTGGCCTGTTGATCATTATTTTTAATTAATTCTTCTAATTCAGAATTATAGGTTTCATCGATACGAATAATATCGCGCAATAAAATCGTGCCTTCAGAAAGACCATTATACCATTCAATAAAATGCTTCATGATAATCGGGCTTTGATAAAGCGCCTTCACGGTTTTGTTGCGACCATCTTCAATACGCATCGCAATAGAAACTTCATCTTCACGAGTAAGCAATTTTACCGTGCTCATCGACTTTAAATAAGTTTTAACTGAATCTTCACTGCGCTTTTGGCTTTTCTCTTCATCTTTGCCAATTACACCATCCTCGATGAGCTTTTCAAGATCCTCTTCTTTTTCAACAATGTTAATTTTGAACTCGGTCAAAACATCAAGAATGCGCTCCATTTTATCAGGATCAACATCTGAATCCATGCTCTCATTGATCTGATCATAGGTTAAAAACCCTTGCGATTTGCCAAGTGTAAGTAATTTTTTTAATTTTTCTGAAAGTTCACTAGATAATCTCTTATCCTCATCCTTAGTGGTTTGCGGCTTAGCACTTTCAACTAATTGCGATTTTTTTTCTGCAATAATTAATTTTTGCTCTTCTTTTTTTGAGATAGCTTTTGGCGCTATTTTTGATTCAGTTTTTTGTATCGCCTTAAATTCGGCCTTTGATGGCGCTTTTGATTCAGCTTTGGATATTTTTTTAATTTCAGATTTTGCAATCACTTTTGCCCCAGCCTTTGTCGCTGTTTTAGCAAAGTTTTTTTCTGCACCTTTAGCAGAATTTTTTGCTAGATTTTTTGATACAACACCTTTTTTATCTACTATTTTTTTTGCAACAATTTTAGCTTTTGGCAAAATTTTTGTTACAGCTTTAGCCTTTGATTTAACTGGCGCTGCAGCTTTCTTCGTATTTTTTGCTACAACTTTAACAACTGCTTTTACACCTTTTTTTGCAGCAGTTTTTTTAATCTGCACAACTTTTTTTGTTTGCTTTAGCGCTGCTTTTTTAGCCGCTTCTTTTTTTACACTACGCTCTAAAGTTTTAGTAGCGGTGATTTTTCTCTTGGCATTTCTTTTGATTAGGCGCGCTAAATTTTTAATTTTTTTTATGCGAGTAACAATTTTTTTCTTCATCGTAGTTTTTTGTTAGTTTGTATTGAATCAGGGAAAACCCTAAATTAAATCTTTTTCTAGCGCTAAAATTTTTTGCTCAAGCATATTTCTATAAGCAAAAATTTCTTTTATTTTTTCATTAATTATCGTTGTTTGATAAGTTTCGATCTCGTCAATTTTTGACAAAGATTGTTTATATTGTTGATCAACTTGAAGCAGTAATTCTTTTAAGAGCAAAAGGCTCATCTTTTGGCTAATTTGTGCAATGCCAGATTCTTCATATTGTAAATCAAGGCTAGGCATGGTTGCAAGAAGATTTTTTATATCGGCAAAATCGCCCTCCAAATCAGCATTCTCTAGGCTTGAGAGCAGTATTTCTGTCGTTATCGCATCATCATTATCAACAAATTCTATGGCCACATCCTTGATATTAGAGAGTTTATCGTTCAAAAAACTGATCTCTTTAATGTCAAAATTCTCATCCCTATGATGCGCTAATTGTGGAAACTTGATGATTAAAGCGATAATATTTTTTGCCAAATGATCAGAGGCGTTGCTTGGTTTGGCATAAATTGTTGGGATTAAATTGCCAAAATTATGCGTCGAATTATTTGCTGATTTTTCTGAAAATAGTGATTTCTTAGAATCTTTGCCCGCTTGGCCCCGAGCTGATTTTTTATCATTTTTAAACGATACTCTGCCAAGAGAAAATAATGCATCTTTAAAAAATAAAGCGAAATATTTTTTTGTGGTAGCATCATTTATTAGCGCGGTTTTTTTGGTTAATTCCGCTTCAATTTTTGCTTTATCTTCAGCGCTAATTTCAGTTTTTTTCTCTAATCCTAAATCAAGCAGAGTGAACTCTATCATGGCTTGCGATAGATTCACTGAGTTAATAAAATTTTCTTCAAGTTTTGCGGCGCCAAAAGTTTTTACAAAATCATCGGGATCTAACTGGTTGGGCAAAAATGTAAAACTGATATTTTTTTTGCTACTAATTAAAGGCAAAGCAATTTCTGCAACACGCTTAGCCGCCCTCAAACCAGCGCTGTCGCCATCCAAACAGATTACAATTTTATCGGTAATTAAAAAAAGTTCACGCAAATGATTTTCGCCAAACGCGGTTCCTAATCCCGCCACAACATTTTCGATACCGCTTGCGACCAATGAAATCACATCCATATAGCCTTCTACTACTACTGCATATTTTTTTTCGAAGATTGGTTTTCTTGCGTTAAAAATATTATAAAGTGTTTGATTTTTTTTGAAAATTTCAGTTTCAGCAGAATTAAGATATTTTGGCATGTCTTCTGCCGCAAGCACTCGGCCGCCAAAAGCAATGATGCGATTTTTTTTATCAGTGATAGGAAAAATTACTCGATTGCGAAATTTATCGTAAATTTTTTGCTGATCATTTTTTGCAATAACCCCGCTGCGCAGTATTTCTGCCTCTGCAAAGCCTGCTGCAGATAAAAATTTATGCAACGCATCGTAAGAACTTAGAGAATATCCAAGACGAAATTTTTTAACTATCTCTGCACTTAAACCGCGTTTAGCTATATAAGATCTGGCTTCGCGCCCAGTTGATTCTTGTAGATTTTTTTCAAAAAAACTGTTTATTTTTTCAAGAATTAAATAATCGCGATCAACTTTTTCTTCTCGAACAATATCAAATTTTACTTGTGGAATCGCGATTCCGTGATCATCAGCTAGTTTTTTTATGGCATCAGCAAACTCTAATCCTTCACTTTGCATAGTAAAGCTAACCACATCCCCGTGGGCTTGGCAGCCAAAACAGTGATAGAATCCTTTAAGATCATTAACGGTAAAAGAGGGAGATTTTTCGTTGTGAAAAGGACAAAGACCAGTGAATTCTTTGCCGCGCAATTTTAGCTTAACCTTTTTTCCGATAACTTCAGAAACAAGAATTTGTGAACTCAATTTATCTGGAAAATCTTTAGAAAAACGCATTTCTTAGTAGCTATAATTCCATATCAAATCAAAGGATGACATGATCGCCGCAAAGCTAACAGGAACAGAAAAATTATCATCAACACCAAAAAAACTAGGGCGCGCTTCGATTATTGTGGCACAAAAAAGTGCAAAAAATCCAAATAAATAAAACCATAATCTTGAATGAAACATTCCGCCACAAGCAAAAAGCACGATCAAACCAGTGATATAAAAGGCCGCCGAACCATAAGTTGATTTTTCAAAAAATGGCTTGCTGATAAAACTTTTGCCAATAATTGCTGCAAAAGTATCAGATATTGCCAAAATTACAAAGGCAGTAACAGCGATTTCTTCGGTGCAGATTAAAAATATTGAGCTGGCTGCAAGCAATGCCCATGTGGCTCCACAAAATTTATCGCCAGTGATTTCATGTTCACGCAATATCGCTTTAAAAAACTTTTGAAAATATAATTGTAGCTTGGGATTAGTGCGACGAAAATAATCAACAGAAAAAACAATTAAAGTGATTGGGGCTATGATTGCCAAGGCTGTCCACTTTCCTAGAAAATAAAAAGCAGCAGGAAAAAGTAAAATTAAAAGATGAAATGATTTGCGTGAAATTTCACGGCTCAAAGAAAATTCGCTCATTTTTTTTCAGAATTTTTATATATTACGACTTCATTTTTGTTTGAATATCCAAGCGCTCTGCGCGCCTCTTCATCAAGCAAATCAAGGTCTAGGGATTCAACATTCATGCCTTCTACCATGTTTTTTTTCACTTGCATTTTATTTGATAATTCTTGCTTTATCAAATCTTGATTATCGATTTTTTTTTGCAAAGCAACATAGGCAAACAGGCCTTTTTGACCAAAAAAAGTACAAAATAAAAAATAAATTATAACTGCAAAAAAAGCAAAATAAGAAACGAAAACTACTTTAGAAATATTGTGCTTTTTGACAAAATTGTAGATTTTCATAGTTGGTGTGTTTAGATCTCGTTTTTGTAATAGATTGATTGTTTGGGGAAGGGGCTCTGCTGCTCAGACACCGAGTTCATCTGATTAAAGCAAGCGTAGCTTGCGATGAAGCGCAGAAGTCGCCTCAGAGCCCCTTCCCCAAACAATCAATCTATCTTACGAATAATGTGTAAAAACCATTAATACCAGATAAATCAATGCACAAATCCAAACCCAAAAAGCCAAAAACCCACAAAAGCCCAAGAAAGGCAAGGCTTGAAGTGAGGGGCTCTGAGGCGAGTTCTGCATCCCATCGCGAGCTACGCTCGCTTAAATCAGATGGGTGCGGTGTCTGAGCAGCAGAGCCCCTCACTTCAAGCCTTGCCGAGGACGAGATCTAGAGTTCTAAAAATTCGACTCGATCTAAAACTTATCAACAAAAACCTACCGCGGATAACAAACCTCTTTAACCGCCGCAACAATATCTTTTACCTTTGGCAAAGCAAGGCGCTCTAAGTTTGCCGCATAAGGCAATGGCGCATCAACCGAAGCCAATCTTTTTATCGGCGCATCAAGATAATCAAAAGCCTCTTCCATCAACATCGCAGAAATTTCACTGCCCACAGAAGCAAAAGGAAATCCTTCTTCTGCAGTAACGCAACGGCCAGTCTTTTTGACCGATTCAATGATTGTTTCGCGATCAAGCGGGCGAATAGTGCGCAAATCGATAACCTCGGCTTCAATTCCTTCTGCAGCTAGTTGCTCTGCCGCTTCTAAGGCATATTTTACCATTAGTGAAAAAGTTACAATCGTAACATCAGAGCCTTCGCGCACAATTTTTGCTTTGCCAATTTCAACAATGTGATCTTCATCATATTCTTCTTCAAAAGAAAACCCATAAGTGATTTCATTTTCAAGAAAAACCACTGGATTTGGATCACGAATTGCCGCCTTCAACAAACCTTTGCAATCCGCTGCACTGTAGGGAGAAACCACTTTTAACCCCGGAATAGAACCATACCAAGCTGCATAACATTGTGAATGTTGCGCTCCAACGCGTGAAGCCGCGCCGTTAGCGCCTCTAAACACCATCGGTGAACTAACTTGCCCACCAGACATATAACAAGTTTTTGCCGCAGAATTGATAATTTGATCAATCGCTTGCATCGCAAAATTGAAGGTCATAAATTCAACAATTGGCTTTAAGCCAGAAAATGCCGCACCTACAGCCAAGCCAGTAAAGCCATGTTCAGTAATTGGCGTATCGATTACTCTTTTTGGCCCAAATTCTGCCAATAATCCTTGGGTAATTTTATATGCACCGTTATACTCCGCCACTTCTTCGCCCATAATAAATACTTCGGGTGTAGTGCGCATCTCTTCTGCCATGGCCTCGCGAAGGGCTTCACGAACTGTAATTTTTCTGATCATAAATTATTCCTTATAAATTTCTGTCATTAATTCGCTTTCATCTGGCTCAGGGCTTGATTTGGCGTATTCTACAATATCATTAACTTCATTTTTAATTTTGTTATCGATTTTTTCGATCTCGATTTCTGAAGCAATTTTATTATCTAGAAGGTGCTTGCGTAGCGAATCTATTGGGTCTTGCTCTTTTTTGCAGTTGACTTCTTCTTTGCTGCGATAGGTTGCGGGATCAGACATTGAGTGGCCGCGATAACGATAAGTATCCATCTCAAGAAGCATCGGACCCTTGCCCGACCTTACAAAATCAACGCATTTCTGCCCATCACGAATTACATCAAAAACATCCATACCGTTGATTTTTACACCGGGAATATTAAATCCCTCACCTCGTCTGCATAGCTCATCGCTTGAAGAGGCGCGTGATTGCGAGGTTCCCATCGCATAATGGTTATTTTCAATGATAAAAAGCACTGGCAAATTCCATAATTTTGCCATGTTGAAAGCTTCATAAACCTGTCCCTGATGGGCCGCGCCATCACCAAAATAACAATAAGTAACATTATTATTGCCTTTATATTTATCAGCAAAGGCAAGCCCTGCACCAATTGGCACCGATGCTCCGACGATTCCGTGACCGCCATAAAAATGATTTTCTAGATCGAATAAATGCATTGATCCACCTTTTCCTTTTGATGATCCATCTTTACGCCCGAGAAGCTCAGCCATGATTTTTTTTGGATCAGAACCAACAGAAATCATGTGGCCGTGATCGCGATAAGTTGTAATAACTTTATCACCTTTTTGCATTGTATGATGCATGCCTGTGGCTATTGCTTCTTGACCAATATAAAGATGACAAAAACCAGCGATAAGACCCATTCCATAAAGCTGCCCTGCTTTTTCTTCAAAACGACGAATTAGCAGCATTTCTTCATAAAATTTCAGCAGATCTTTTTTGGAGAGATCTGGCTTTGCAGCTGTAGAGTTGTGTCCTAATTTTGGCTTTTTTGACATGCGCTGGTAAATTTGTGTATTATCAAACCACTAAAAAGGGTTAAATTTAAATGAAAACTTGTAAAAGTCAAACGCGATCATTTAGCGCCATTAACTAAAACTCTGAAAAATAATCCATGCAAAAACTCAAGAAAAACTGGTCCAAGCTTAATAACGCCAATTGCCGATACAACTAATAAAGTGATTAACAAAACATATTTTGCAATGCTTTCAATAAAAAGTTTTTTGAGCATTTCTGTTTGATCAACATTAGCTAATTTGCCGCGCGATTCTTTTTTTGCTTCCTCTAATTTTTGCTCTTCGGTCATTTCTTCACCGTCAACAAACTCGATTTCGCCATCCTTTTTATCATTTTTTGCTTTATTTGCACTTAAAGAAGTGATGGATTTTTTAGCGCTCTTCTGTTTTGATACTTTAATGCTAGCTTGTTTTTTCATGAAACTCATTAACGATTCTTGCTGTTTATCTGGCATGATTTCTGATTTGAAATTATTTTTTTACCCAAAAATATGATTGCGAACCGAAATAGCCAGCAATTATTTATACAAAAATAGCGAACTAAAAAATACTTAGATTTGCAATTATTTATACAAAAAGTAAAATGACTACATTCTTTTTTATCAAGCCTTTTTTAGCATTAATTTTAACCGCCGCAACCTCTTCTTTGCTAGGGGTTTTTGTGTTATGGAAAAAATTATCTTATTTTGGCGACGCAATTTCACATTCAATTTTACTTGGCGCAGCAATTGGAGCATTTCTAAGTTTTAATCCCGATTTGTCATTAATTTTTTTTGCGATGATTTTTGCACTATTAGTTGGAATGATGGCGCAAAATCGTTATTTTTCGAAAGATACAATTATCACAATTTCATCTTATTTTTGTGTTGCTTTAGCAATTGTAGTGAATGATCTATCTGGCCAAGATTTCGATTTTTCAAACTATATTTTTGGGAATATTTTATCGGTTGGAGATATTGACATTATTGCTTTAACAGCTATTTTATTAGCAATAATTTTCTTTGCTATTTTTGCTTTCAAAAAGATTTTATTAATGAATTTAGCTAATGATTTAGCTAAAATTGAAGGTATAAAAATTGATGTATGGAATGGTATTTTTTTAATTTTATTAACCCTTACAATTGCAATGTCTGTAAAAATTGTCGGGATTTTGTTGGTTACTGCTTTGCTTGTTTTGCCAGCAGCAATTGCGCGATTATTTGCTAATTCTGCATTGCAAATGTTGTTATTGAGTATTATTTGTGCAATAGTCGTTTGCGCCTTTGCTGGCGTGACTGCACAATATTATAATATTTCTGCTGGAGCCTTTTCGGTTTTGGTTTTGAGTGTGATCTTTATTTTTGGATCACTTGTTAATATTAAAAAATAAATGAGACATCAAAAAAAAATTGCCATAGTATTATTCAATCTTGGTGGACCAGATAAAATGAGCTCGGTTAAGCCTTTTTTGTTCAATCTTTTTAACGATTCTGCAATTATAAATTTGCCACAACCTTTTCGTTTTTTGCTGGCAAAATTTATTTCTTCGCGACGCGAAAAAAAATCACAAAATATTTATAAACAAATTGGCGGAAAGTCTCCAATCCTTGATATTAGCGAGGCGCAAGCCCATGCCTTAGAAAAAGAATTATCATTTTTTGGTGATTTTAAAGTTTTTGTTTCGATGCGCTATTGGCATCCAATGTCAAAACAAGTGATAGAAAATATTTTATCTTATAGACCTGAGCGCCTGATTCTATTGCCTTTATACCCACAATTTTCTACCACAACCACTGAATCATCTTTTGTGGATTTTATTGAAAAATTTGATATTGCACAAAAAAAATATGATATCGAAATTCCTATGCAGCAAGTCTGTTGTTACTTTGAAGAGCCACATTTTATTTTGTCTCATGCTAAATTGCTAAAACAAACTATTGGAAAATATTATGATAATTTAGCTGATTTGCGCTTTTTATTTTCGGCACATGGATTGCCGCAAAAGGTTATAGATAAAGGAGATCCCTATGTTTTTCAAGTTGAACAAACTACTATAAAAATCGTTGAAACATTTCAAGAACTTTTGCAAAAAGAGGGGCACAAACCAACAAAGTTAGATATCAAGGTTTGCTATCAATCAAAGGTTGGCCCCCTACAATGGACTGGTCCCAGCCTTGAACATGAAATTCGCCGCTGCGCTCTCGATAAAAAAATTCCCGTGATAATTCCTGTCGCTTTTGTTTCTGAGCATTCTGAAACCTTGGTTGAGCTTGATATTGATTATTACAATCTGGCAAAAAAGCTGGGGATCATTGATTATCTAAGGGTTCCAGCACTAAATAGTGATGGACATTTTATTCAATCACTAGTTGAAATTTGCAAAAAAGCCACAAGTTGCGGGGAAGAAAAATTTTCTGGATGTGAAAAAAAAATATCTTGCAGCAATGGTTTAAAACAATGTTGGGGAATAAAAACTTCTACCTAAGAAACATAATTGGATTTATCTTCTATTTTAGCCTCGCGAAAGCCTGCCAGCCTTAGTTGACAAGAATCACATTTGCCGCAAGAAAGCACTTCTTTATCGCGAATTATTGGATCATAACAGCTGTAAGTGCTTGAATAATCTACGCCCAACTTGATTCCCGCTTCGATGATTTCTTTTTTACTCATCTTTATTAATGGAGCGCAAATCTTGAAATCACTTGATTTTGTAGAGCCCGTAGCAGTTGCTAAATTTGCTAATTTTTCAAAAGCAAAAATAAATTCTGGTCGACAATCGGGATATCCACTATAATCAACCGCGTTCACGCCGATAAAAATATCACTAGCACCAACAACCTCTGCATAGGCTAGCGCGTAGGATAGAAAGATGGTGTTGCGCGCTGGAACATAAGTTATTGGAATATTTTTTTCTGCCAATTCACGATTTTTTGGCACCGCTATTTCGGCCGTTAAAGCAGATGCGCCAAAGATTCGTAGGTCAATTTCGGCAATTTTATGTTCGGCTACGCGCGATTTTTGTGCGATTTTTTTGGCAAAATCTAACTCAACTTTATGGCGTTGCCCATAAGAAAAACTCAGCGCATAAACCTCAAACCCAGCATTTTGGGCTATCGCCAACACCGTTGTAGAATCTAGCCCGCCACTGAATAAAACTATCGCTTTTTTCATTAAATCTGGTTATAAATTTTTGTGCTATTCTATATTGAGAAAATTCAGTTAATTTAGAAAGTAAGTTAATTAGGAGGAGAGGCTCTGAGGCAAGTTCTGCGTTTCATCGCAAGCTACGCTTGCTTTAATCAGATGAACGCGGTGTCTGAGCAGCAGAGCCTCTCCTTCTAATTAACTTACTTTCTAAATTAACTGAATTTTCTCAATATAGAATAGCACAAAAATTTATAACTTCAGCACATGTTTCCAATAATCTTACCAAACATTGATCCGGTCTTGATACAACTAGGCCCGCTAGCCATCAGATGGTACTCCCTCGCCTATATCGCCGGCATTTTATGCGCAATGTTTTTCCTCAAAAAACAAAATCAGCAACATAAAATAATGCCTCCAGAAGCCTACGAAAACTGGCTGGTCTGGGCTATTCTCTCTATTATTTTAGGTGGCCGTGTTGGCTATGTTTTATTCTATAATTTTGAATATTTTCTCACCGATCCACTAGAAATTTTTGCAGTATGGCATGGCGGAATGTCCTTCCATGGCGGGCTTTGCGGGGTAATTTTGGGAATGTGGCTTTTTGCCCGCAAATATAAAATTAATTTTTTGCAATTGATGGATTCAGTGGCAATTATTGCTCCCGTAGGATTATTTTTTGGCAGAATCGCCAATTTTATAAATATGGAACTTTATGGCAGAATAACAGGCTCTAGCTTTGGCGTGATTTTTCCTAATGCTGGAGAGCAACCACGACACCCCAGCCAACTATATGAAGCGGCGCTTGAAGGCATTTTGCTATTTATAATTTTATTTGGATTAAGCAAATTTACACAAATTCAAAAACGCCGCGGAAGCTTGAGCGGATTGTTTTTAATCGGCTACGGAATTTCTCGCATGATCATTGAAAATTTTCGTGAACCCGATGAGCAGATTGGGTTTTTATTTGCACAAATCACAATGGGGCAAATTTTATCGCTGCCACTGATTTTGCTAGGATTATTTTTGATAGTAAAAAATAAGTAACTGCTATATTTTTGTTAACAGTTCCTATTTTTTAACTATCTTATAAAAACTACAATCCAAGCACCAATCGACGAGGATCTTCGAGAATTTCTTTTACCCTAACCAAAAATGTTACCGCTTCTTTACCATCAATAATGCGATGATCGTAAGAAAGTGCCAGATACATCATTGGGCGAATTTTCATTTCGCCGTTAACCACCATCACGCGGTCTTGAATTTTATGCATGCCTAAGATGCCTGATTGCGGTGGATTGATGATTGGCGTTGACATTAGTGATCCATAAACTCCACCATTAGAAATAGTGAAAGTTGCGCCTTGCAAATCAGCGATTGCAAGCTTGCCATCTCTTGCTTTGGTGCCAAGTTCAACGATTCCTTTTTCTACTTGCGCTAGGTTTAATTGATTAGCGCCACGCAAAACAGGAACCACCAACCCTTGCGGTGAGCCAACCGCCACTCCGATATCATAAAAGTTTTTATAGATAATTTCATCACCGTCAATTTCGGCGTTAACTGCTGGAATCTCTTGTAGAGCGGTTACACAGGCTTTTACAAAGAAAGACATGAAGCCAAGTTTGATGCCAAATTTTTTCTCAAAAACATCTTTATATTCGCTGCGCATTGCCATCACGCTAGTCATATCAACTTCGTTGAAAGTTGTAAGAATTGCGGCAGTATTTTGTGATTCTTTAAGGCGCTCCGCCACGCGTTGACGCAAGCGCGACATTTTTACACGCTCAACTGGTTTGCTAGATAAATCAGAAGACGAAGCAACGCTTGTTGCCACTGCAGCAACGCCCGAGCTTGATGCCAAAGATCCACCAGCAGAAGTTTTTGCGCCACCAGCAATAACTTCAAGCACATCACCCTTAGTAACGCGGCCATCTTTGCCGCTGCCAGAAATTTTTGATGCATCAATGTTATTTTCAGCAACTAATTTTTGTGGCGCTGGAGATAGATGAGAGCTTGATTTTGCGGCACTCGCGGCTTGCGATGTTGCAGCATTTGTTACAACAGAAATTTTAGCGTCGCCAGCTTCCATCAAAGCGATTAAATCACCAACTTTTACATTAGCGCCTTCTTTAACTTTAAGCTCTGAGATCACGCCATCAGAGGGTGCGTTAACTTCTAGAGTAACTTTATCAGTTTCTAATTCAACGATAATTTCATCAGCTTTTACTGCATCGCCAACTTTTTTGTGCAATTTAGCAATTGTGGCTTCAGATACTGATTCTCCTAGTGCAGGAACTTTTATTTCGATTGTCATTTTTTTACAAAATTAAATTTATTACTTTAATAAAACTTTACTTTATGCAAGCGCTTCGTCAACTAATTTTTTCTGTTCTTTTGCGTGATAAGAGCCATAACCAGTGGCCGGAGAGGCACTGGCTATTCTGCCAACATATTTTGGACGCAAAATTTTGTGCTTAATAGCGTTGAGCGATTCTTCAATTAAATCATTGACAAAACCCCATGCGCCCATGTTTTTAGGCTCTTCTTGGCACCAAACAATTTCGGCATTTTTGTATTTTGTTAATTCATCTTGAATTTCTTGCGCCGGAAAAGGATAGAGTTGTTCAAGCCTAATAAGTGCTATATCGTTGATTTTAGAGGCTTCACGAGCTTCAAATAAATCGTAATATATTTTTCCACTGCAAATTATTACTTTTTTAACTTGATCCGCAGCATTGATTTTATTGGTTTCGCTGATTACTGGATGAAAATTTGCCGCAGCAAATTCATCTAAAGTAGAAACCGCTAATTTGTGACGCAGCAGCGATTTTGGCGACATCACGATCAATGGTTTGCGATCTTGCGAATGCAATTGGCGACGCAAAGCGTGAAAAAAATTGGCCGGCGAAGTGATATTGCAAACGCGCATATTATCATCAGCACAGGCTTGCAAATAACGCTCTAATCGCGCCGAAGAATGCTCTGGGCCTTGTCCTTCATAGCCATGTGGCACTAGCATCACAAGGTTTGATTTGCGCAGCCATTTTACTTCGCTTGAGGCAACAAATTGATCGAACATAATTTGCGCACCATTGGCAAAATCACCAAATTGCGCCTCCCAAATTGTTAATCCATAAGGCATTGAGAGTGAATAACCATATTCAAATCCTAGAACCGCATATTCTGAAAGCACCGAATCATGAACTTCATATTGAGCTTTTTTGCTAACATTAGAAAAAATTGAATACTTCTTGCCACTTACAGCATCATGAAGAACCGAGTGACGATGCGAAAATGTGCCACGACCAGAATCTTGACCAGTAATACGAACGGGATAACCTTCATCAAGCAAGCTGGCAAAAGCTAAAGCCTCACCACAACCCCAATCAATATCTTTATTGGCTGCAACCGCTTGTTTTCTGGCTTCAAGCTGTCTTACAATTTTTGGATTAGCGTTGAATCCTGCAGGAACTTCAGCAGTTTTAGCGATTAAATCTTTGAGTTTTTCTTTGGCAACGGCAGTTTTTATTGGCAATTTATCGCCATTTTTGATTTTGCTCCAATCGCCCTTCAGCCAATCAGGCTCTAGGGGTTTATATTGTTTAGCTTTTTCAAATTCAGCTGCTAAATGCGCATCAAATTCTGCGACCATTTTTTGATATTCGCTTTCAGAAATCGCACCTTCAGAAATTAATTTTTGTGAATAAATTTTTTCTAGCGAAGGATGATCTTTGATTTTTGTATACATCACTGGTTGGGTGTAAAGCGGCTCGTCACCCTCATTGTGACCATAACGACGATAACAAATCAAATCGATCACCGCGTCTTTTTTGAAAGTTTGACGGAAGCGTGTGACGATATCCGTAACTTTAACTACCGCTTCAACATCATCGCCGTTAACATGGAAGATCGGCGCCTCTATTGCCTTGGCAAGATCAGAACAATAAAGCGTGCTGCGCGAATCGGTGGGATTAGCAGTGAAACCAATTTGATTGTTAATGATTAAATGCATAACGCCGCCAGTATCATAGCCTGCAACACCATTCATCATTAGGGTTTCTGGCACTAAGCCTTGCCCCGCAAAGGCCGCATCACCGTGAATCAGCAAAGCCATCGCTTGTTTGCGCTCTAAATCTCCATATAAATCTTGTTTAGCACGAACTCTGCCTGCAACTACAGGATTAACCGCCTCTAGGTGCGAAGGATTAAACGCCAAAGATAAATCAACTTTATTGCCAGCAATTTCACGCGTTGAAGCATAGCCCATATGATATTTAACATCGCCCGATTTTGTAACACCTTCAGGCATTCCGGGGGTGCCTTGAAATTCAGCTATCATTTGGTGATAAGGCTTGCCCATAACTCCCGTAAGGGTATTTAAGCGCCCGCGATGTGCCATTCCAATAACAATTTTTTTGGTGCCACTTTTTGCCGCAACATCAATCATCTTTTCAATCGCACTAATTGCGGCGTCTCCACCTTCAACCGAAAATCTTTTTGCTCCCGGAAAACGCTTATGCAAAAACTGCTCAAAGCGCTCAGTTCTTATAACTTCACTTAAAATTTTAGTTTTTTCAACTTTAGTTAAATCAGAAAGAATCGCGTTTTCAGTTTCACGCGTGAGCCATTTTTTTTGCTCACGATTAGAAATATATTCAAACTCGGTGCCGATAGAATCAGTGTATAAGCGGTTTAAACGCTCAATCACTTGCGAGATTTTTGTTTTTTGCAAAGCCAAAACACCATTTAATTGGATTTCTTTTTCAAGATCTTCAGTGTTTAAATCGTGATTTTTTGGATCAATTTCAGCAACATATTTTTTGGGCTGCAACTCAAGCGGATCAAGGTTTGCCGCTAAGTGTGCAAATCTTTGATAGGCTGCAATTAAATTGCTAACACGAATGTTTAAATCTTTGCCAACGCTTGCTGCTGCTGGTTTTTCACCCTTAACATCTTTTGTTTTTGCAATTTCTCTTTTAGAATTTATAGAAATATCATAATCTTCTGAACCAATAATTTTTAAGCCTCGCGCCGCCCAAGACGGACCTTTATAATCCGCTAAAATTGATTTAACTTCATCGACATTTTCTGTAAAAAATTTTGCCCAAGATGGATCAATTGAAGATGGATCTTGCGAAAATTTTTGAAATAATTCTTCAATAAAAATAATATTGGTGCTGAAAAATTCTTGGTTTTGTGCTAATTTCTGCGACATAAATTGGATATTGAAAAGTCTCACTCAATCATATAAATAGAGCGATTGCAACAAATTAAGATTTGCTAAAACTGATTTAACATAATCAAAAATGGGCTATCATTTTATAAAATAACTTTGCGAAAGCAAGTCTTTGATGTGCATATTTATTCCTCCTAAAAATTCTTGAAGTTAGAGTGGTGCGAGTCTAGGATTTTGAATCATCTTCTAAACCAAATATCATAATTTCATGAAAATCGCAAAAAATCTTATCGAATTAATTGGAAATACTCCCTTGGTGCAGCTAAATCGCATGAATAATTCTGCGGCAAAAGTAGTGGCAAAAGTAGAATTTTTTAATCCCGCTAGTTCGGTAAAAGATCGCATCGGCGCCAATATGATAGAAGATGCTGAGAAAAAAGGCCTAATCACTCCAGAAAAAAATACATTAATTGAACCAACTTCAGGAAACACGGGCATTGCACTTGCTTTTGTGGCGGCAATTAAAGGCTATCGCTTAGTGCTCACAATGCCTGAAACCATGTCAATTGAGCGACGCAAATTGCTAAAAGCCTATGGCGCAGAATTAGTTTTAACTGAAGGCGCAAAAGGCATGAAAGGTGCAATTGCTAAGGCAGAAGAGCTGCAAAAAGAAATTAAAAATTCAATTATTTTGCAACAATTTAACAATAAAGCCAATGTTGAAATTCACCAGCGCACTACAGCTGAAGAGATCTGGCGCGATACTGATGGCAAAATTGATATTCTAGTTTCTGGCGTTGGAACTGGCGGAACCATTACGGGCATTGCTTCCGTTCTAAAAAAACGCAATCCAAATTTTAAAGTCATCGCTGTTGAGCCGGCTTCGAGCCCAGTGCTTTCTGGTGGCCAACCGGGGCCACATAAAATTCAAGGAATCGGCGCAGGATTTGTGCCCGCAATCCTTGATACAAGCCTGATTGACGAAATAATCACCGTCTCAAATGAAGATGCAATCCAAACTGCGCGTGATTTGGCTTTAAAAGAAGGAATTTTAAGTGGCCTTTCTTCTGGAGCCGCTGCCTTCGCCGCTCTACAAGTTGCACAAAGACCAGAAAATGCTGAAAAATTAATCGTGTTTATCTTGCCATCTTGCGGCGAAAGATATTTATCTTCGGTTTTGTTTGAACATATTACCGGATAAAAATTTGTAAGATTATCTTTGTAAAATATCCGAGCGATCCCAAAAAAAATAAGAAATGGTAGCGGGAAAGGGAATCGAACCCCCGACACGCGGATTATGATCCCGCTGCTCTACCAACTGAGCTATCCCGCCATATTTATTGATGTGTTACGCGATTTGTTTTAATGCCTGTTGCTGAATTTTTAACAGCTCTAAAGCCGCTTGTTTAGCCAATTCATACATTTTTGTCATCTGCAAAAAACTCATTGAGCCTTTTTCTGCAGTGGCCTGCACTTCAATAATTTCACCATTTTGATTCAAAATAAAATTACTGTCAACCTCACATTTTGAATCTTCATCATAATCTAGATCAAGAACAACCTCTCCGTTGTAGATGCCACAAGATATTGCGGCCACAGAACCTGTCAGTGGATTTTCTTTGATTAGGCCTTGCGCGAGAATTTTATTCACCGCTAAATTTAGCGCCACAAAACCGGCAGTGATTGAGGCGCAACGCGTTCCACCATCTGCTTGCAACACATCGCAATCGATAGTGATTTGACGCTCGCCAAGCTTGCTTATATCAATAGTTGAGCGCAAAGATCTGGCGATTAAACGCTGAATTTCTAGCGCGCGACCATTTGGTCTGCCGTTATTATCGCGCGACATCCTAGAGTGAGTAGATCTTGGCAACATCGAATATTCTGCCGAAACCCAGCCTTGTTTTTTTCCTTTTAAAAATGGTGGCACGCGTTCTTCAACTGAGGCGTTGCACAAAACATGGGTGTTGCCGAATTTTATCAGGCACGATCCTTCGGCATATTTGTTGACGCCGGTTTCGATGGTGACTTGACGCATTTGGTTTGGGGCTCTTTTTGATGGACGCATTTGTTTTTATTTATTGCTGATACCGATGGCAATTTCGCCATCATCAATTTTTGTTTCGGAGAAAAATTTTGCTTGCGACTTAACTTCTTCGATATCACTTGCAACCTTTAAATTCAAGCCTAAAACCTGTTGCAAAATATAAGAAGAAAATTTTTCTGCCACTTGCAAAATCATTTTATTTGGTGAAAAAAGCATGATTTCAATTCGATCAGAAACATTAAGATCAGCGGTTTTGCGGCTTTGTTGAATTGCGCGAACAATATCACGCGCCACACCTTCATCAGCAAGTTCTTGCGAAACTTCAATATCAAGCGAAACCAAGCAATCATTGGTTGAAAGTGCTGCAATCACAAATTTTTTATCGTTCTGATTATTGGTCATCAATTTAATTTCAAACTCATCATCAATCAATTTTATGCCAGCAATTTCAATTTCTTTTTCGGCGATTTTTTTCCATTCACCTTTGCGCGCTGCCTCATTGATTTCTTTAACTCGCGAACCATATTTTGCACCAATTTTTTTGAAATTAATTTGCAATTTTAACTCAGCAGTTCCTTCGATTTTTTCTTCAATTACAATATTTTTTACATTTACTTCTTCGGCGATAATTTCTTTGAAAGGCAATATTCTATTGGCAATTTTACCAATCACTTTCAACTCATTTAACGGCAATCTCACGCGCAAATTTTTATTATCACGAATTGATAGAGCCGTGCTGCATATAGCACGAACAAGATCCATATCGGCGACTAATTCTTGATTGCTATCAAAAAAAGAAGTGTCAGGAAAATCTTGTAGATGAACTGAAGTTTTGCGATTAATCATTCAATTTTAACCTTATTATTAATGTTTAACTATTTTTTGTGGTGCGTGTTTTTGGATCTCGTTTTCACGATAGATTGATTGTCTAATTAGGGGCTCTGCTGCTCAGACACCGCTTTCATCTGATTAAAGCAAGCGTAGCTTGCGATAAAAGCAGAACTCGCCTCAGAGCCCCTAATTAGACAATCAATCTATCTTACGAATAATGCGTAAATCTTTTGCAAAAAACTAACAACAAGTCCTTTGCAGAATATTTAAAACAAACTAACAAAATTGGTGCGTTACAGCTTAATTATCTGTTGAAATTGAATTTATTTATCGCAAGTAAATCATTTTATGTAGCTGTGCTTGCGCGCAAAATAAAATGATTTACTTGCGATAAATAAATTCAATTTCAACAGATAATTAAGCTGTAAAACGAGATCTAAAACTCTAAACCTTCCCACCAATATAAAAATATTGAAACCCCGCCGCCGCAACCTTTGCAGAATCCAAAAGATTGCGCAAATCAACAATAATCCGCGATTTTGTAAGCTGTTTTATTTTATCAAAATCAAGCTCAGAATAAATTTTCCATTCAGTTGCGATCACGATTAAATCCGCGTCTTTTATGGCTTGGTAATGATCGGCAAAAAATTCAACATCGCCTAATTCTTTGCGCGAATTTTCTATCGCTTCTGGGTCGGTGGCGTTAATTTTTGCTGATTTTTCTAACAATGCCTGCGCAATAGAAATAGCAGGGCTGTAACGAATATCATCAGTATTTGCTTTAAAAGCCAAGCCAAGCAACGCGATTTTTTTTCCTGCGATATTTCCGCCAAGTGCATCGCTAATTTTTTGCACCATTTTTTTCTTGCGCGACACATTGGAAGCTATGACAGAGCTGATCAGAGACAGTTCGACATTATTTGCTTTTGCCACATTAATAATGGCCATAATATCTTTTGGAAAACAAGATCCTCCAAACCCCGGACCGGGATTTAAAAATTTGCTACCAATGCGCGAATCAAGCCCAATGGCACTTGCGAGCTGTTTTATATCGCCGCCAGTTTTTTCACACAGATCAGAAATCTCGTTAATAAAAGAAATTTTTGTCGCCAAAAAAGAATTTGAAGCATATTTAATCATCTCGGCTGTAGTGATATCGGTGTGGATAACTTTTTCTGCTGAAAATTTTTGATAAATTTCACTTAAAACTTTTTTAGCACGATCATCTTTGGATCCAATAACTATGCGGTCTGGCGCCATAAAATCTTCAACCGCGCTTCCTTCGCGCAAAAATTCTGGATTTGAAGCGACAGAAAATTGCAATTGTGAATTAGCTTTTTTGATTACACCTTCAAGAACAGCGCCGGTTCCTACTGGCACGGTGGATTTTGTGACGATGACTTTATAATCATCAGATAATTGCGCAATTTCACGCGCAGCAGCCATTACAAAGGTTAAATCAGCGCTGCCATCTTCATCTTGCGGCGTTCCAACTGCGATAAACACTGCTTGCGCACCATTTAAAGCGGTTTTTAGATCTGTGGTAAAAGTGATTTTATTATCAGATTTAACTGCGATTAAAAGCTCTTTTAAACCCGGTTCAAAAATTGGAATGATATTTTTTTGCAGATCAGAAATTTTCGCCGCATCCTTATCAACACCTACAACCTCATGGCCTAGCTTTGCAAAGCAAACCGCCGAAACTAATCCAACATATCCTGTACCAATGACTGCAATTTTCATTTAATATGCGTAAAAATTATCAAAATTCTAACCGAAGCGACCCGTGATATAATCTTGTGTCTGTTGGTTTGTTGGGTTAGTAAAAATTTTATCAGTAGTATCATATTCAACAATTTTGCCCATATTAAAAAAGGCTGTCATATCCGAAACCCTTGCTGCTTGCTGCATCGAGTGGGTCACAATAACTATTGTAAAATTTTCTTTGAGATCATCAATTAATTCTTCAATCTTTGCAGTGGCAATTGGGTCTAGGGCCGAGCAAGGTTCATCCATTAAAATAATATCAGGCTCAATAGCAATTGTGCGTGCAATACAAAGTCGTTGTTGTTGCCCTCCCGAAAGGCCAGAGGCTTGATCATGCAAACGATCTTTAACCTCATTCCACAATCCTGCTTTGGTTAGGCTTTTAGTGACAATTTCATCAAGCTGCGATTTGCTGTTAAAAAGCCCGTGGATTCTGGGCCCATAAGCCACATTATCATAAATTGATTTAGGAAACGGATTGGGCTTTTGAAACACCATGCCAACACGGCCACGAAGCAGCACCAAATCTAGGTTGTCATCATAAATATTTTGACCATCAATAACGATTTCGCCATCAATTTTGCAGCTTAAAATAGTATCATTCATGCGATTAATGCAGCGTAAAAAAGATGATTTGCCGCAGCCCGAAGGCCCGATTAAAGCAGTGACGCTATTTTTTTTAAAATTCAAGTTAACATCAAATAAGGCTTGCTTTTGACCATAAAACAGGTTGATGTTTTTTGCTGTGATTTTGTAATCCATGTTTATTATAGTTCTTAAAGCACAATAAATTTTCTAAGACAATAAAGCATTTTTTCATAAATGAAACTAAAAAAACTACTGCCGCGCTCGCTTTTCGGCCGATTTTTGCTGATAATTGCCATACCAACGCTGGTTGTGCAAATGGTGACGACTTATGTTTTTTTCTATGTTTATGTTGATTCGATCAGCAAACATATGGCGCGCAGCGTTGTCTCCGAAATGGCTTTTGTAAAAAGTTCAGTAGGAAATATCGAGCGCCAAGCCTTGCTGCATGATTTTTCAACAAATATTGATCTAAGTTTTTCGTTCGAAGAAAGGCGCAAATTTAAGAAAAAATCAAAAATTGCCGATTCTGATTGGAAGCGCAGCAAAATTTATCAATATTTTAATTTATTTCCACTGATTGATCCATTAAATCGCTTTAAATCTGAGCTTGAAAACCGCAAATTCACGCCTTACGAAATTTATAAAAATCCTGAAGATGCAAACTCTATTATTGTTAAAGTGCAAACCAAAAGCGGCCTACTCTCATTTGATGTTCCGGTAAAAAGAATCACTAGCTCAAGCAAATATGTTTTTATTTTATGGATGCTAACAACCGCCATAATCACCTCATTTATTTCGATTATTTTTCTTAAAAACCAATTGCGCCCAATTAGTTTATTAAGCAAAGCGGCAGAAAAATTTGGTCGTGGGCAAGATGTGCCAAACTTTCGCCCTAGCGGCTCGCGCGAGATTCGTTCGGTGGCAATTTCTTTTATAAAAATGAAAGAACGCATTGTGCGACAAATTTCGCAACGAACTGATATGCTTTCTGCAGTGTCACACGACCTACGCACGCCTCTCACGCGGATGAAACTGCAACTTGAAATGACAAAAAATTCTGATGATGTTGCAGAATTGCAGCAAGATATTAATGATATGGAAAAACTAATTTGTGAATATCTCGATTTTGCACGACATGAAGAGCGAGAAAAGGCCAAGCCCACTATTTTGCACGAATTTTTAGAAAAAATTACCAATTATTATGTGCGCTTAAATAAAGAAATTGAAACACGAATTAATGTTCCTGTTGATTTTGAAATGCTGTTGAAGAAGTTGGCTCTTAAGCGCGCGCTGATTAATCTAATTGATAATGCTTTTAATTATGGCGATAAAGTTATTTTTTCTGCCTCACTCAGCCAAAATAATTTGATGATTTTGATCGATGATAATGGCCCCGGAATCCCCGAAAATGAACGCCATAATGTGTTCAAACCTTTTTATCGCATTGATAATTCACGCAATCTTGATAAATCACAAAAGACTAGCGGCGGCTCTGGGCTTGGTCTTGCAATTGCGATGGATGCGGTAACTTCTCATGGAGGCAGAATGCGTCTTGGCGATAGTGCGCTTGGGGGTTTGCGGGTTTTAATTCATATTCCAATTTAAAAATAAATCATGCTTGGCTTCTCTTTCGCAGAATTAATTCTGGTCCTACTCGTCGCAATAATTTTTATCAAACCAAAAGATTTGCCCGAAATTGCCCATTTCTTCGGCAAGCTTTATTATAAGGCGCGCAAGCTGATTGATGATGTAAAAATTCAGCTAAAATCAGTTGAAAAAGAATTGGGATTAGATGAATTAAAGCACGAAATAAATCGCGGAATCGCGGAAGAAAAAATGAAAATCGAAGGCGAGAAAAAAGAGATGACACAGATTATTGATATTTATGGCAACTATCACGAGGTCAATACTGAAGCACTTCGCAGCGACTTAACTGATGAAGAATTAAAGGCAGAAATTGCAAAATATAATGATATAAATTCTGAGAAAAAAGATATTCATCCATAAATAATTTGCCCCAAATCAATTGCTGCCCAAATCATAACGAAATCCAAAAACAATTCTGCGATGCACTTCATTCACCTTCTCATGCTTGGCCTTATTGGTGTAAGTGCGTTTATCTGTATCATATGAAACCTGCAAATAAAGTTGTTTGCCAATCGGATATTGCAACCTTGTGCGCATTTGATAATCGTTCGCCTCATCACTAAAATACATGTAGCCGCGCTGAATAAAATGAAGCTTTTCCCAAATATCAAACTCAGCACGAAATGAAGGAATCAGCGTGGTTTTTTGATCATACTCTTTAACTTCGCTATGTCCAATTGCCACATCAATTTCAAACAAATCGTCAAAAAACATACGCCCTACACCCGCGGCGTTAGTGAGATCATAATAATAAGTAGAAAGCGGATTATATTTATCGCGAGTATATAAAACGATATAATCTTGCGTATCAGGAATAACAATTTTGCTCGACATTTGAAAATCATAAAGCTCAGAGCTTGGCTTTAATTCATAATTATTAGCAGATTTTTGTGAATAATCTTTTTGATAAAGAAAGTCGGTTTCGTTAATCCATTTATTGCTACGATAAAAATGGCCGGTCGACACAACATATTGTTTGCTGTTTTGATCAGATTCATATTCGCCACTAAAATTGATGTATTTACGCACGCGATCATTGCGATTGAAACGATCATTGCGAGGCGCCACAACTCGTGAACGATCAGTTTGGCTGTTATCTATGGCGTAAGAATTTGTTGCAAAAAAAAGCAAGGTGAGAAGCAAGATGAGTGGTGGCTTTTTTTTGTGGTGTGTTTTCATAGCAAATAAAAAGCGCCAGAAAGAATGAGATCTTTCTGACGCCAGAATAGACTTAGGTCAATCTTACTTTTTAGCAGGAGCAACTTCTGGAGCAGCAACTGCGTCCATAGGAGCAGCAGCCTCAACAGCAGCTTCTGGAGCAGCTTTGCCGTTGCTTAAAATATCTTGTTCAGGGCTGTTCGCGCCATCAATTTCTTCGTTAGAAAGATCAGGAAGAGCAACTTCATCATCTTTGCTTTCAAACATCCAACTAGCGTGTCCTTTAACTTGTTCTGCGTATTTAACACCAGCTACGAATGATAAGAATGCTGCAACTGCAACAATAGCTATTTTAACTGCTTTTGACATAATTTATTAAATAAAAGTTGAGAAAAAAAACAAAAAATTTCGAAGCCAAAATTAACTGACACAAAAAATTAAATCAACATCAAAATAGGATTTTCGATATAATTTCTTAGAGCCTTTAAAAATTCTGCGCCAACCGAACCATCTACAGATCTGTGGTCTGAAGATAGAGTAACATTCATAACTGTAGCAATTGCGATTTCGCCATTTTCTACAATTGGTTTTTCGATACCGCGCCCCACCGCCAAAATACAACTTTGCGGCGGATTAACGATGGCATTAAAATTATCAACACCAAACATTCCTAAATTTGAAATACTAAATCCACCACCTTGAAACTCTTCAGGCTGTAGCTTTCCTTCTCTAGCTTTTTTTGCCAATTGCTTCATCTCAATCGAAATTGCTGCGATAGATTTTTGATCAGCATTGCGAATAATTGGCGTAATTAATCCACCATCAATTGCAACTGCAACTGAAATATCGATATTATTATAAAGCAAAATTGCATCATCAGACCAAGAGCTGTTTGCTTGTGGAACTTTTTTCAAAGCCATTGCAACTGCTTTAATAACAACATCATTAACAGAAACTTTATAAGCAACAATTCCGTCAGCGCCTTCTGCAACTGAGTTTATAGCTGTTCTTAACTCTAATAATTTATCAATTTGCAAATCGCAAGAAAGATAAAAATGAGGCACTGTTTGTTTAGATTCTAGCAAGCGCTTCGAAATAACTTTACGAATATTGTTATTTTTAACTGCAGTAAATTCTTGCAAATTGCGATAAACAGAGCCTGCGCGAGCTGATCCACTGCCAGCAAAAGATAAAACATCATCTTTAATAATGCGTCCATGAGGGCCGCTGCCATTGATTTGCGCTAGTGAAACATTATTTTCTTTAGCAATTCTTTTGGCAAGAGGACTAGCTTTTAAGCCTTTATTATCAAAGGTTGCAGCCACATTGCTAGAATTAGAAACTGCAGCAATTTGTGGAGATTTTTTTTCTTCAACTGGGGCCAAAGCCGCAACTGAAGCACTTCCGCCTGATACAACTTTATAACTATCAAGAACTTTTTTATCTTCGCCAGCCTCAAGAAGCAAAGCAATCAAACTATTCACCGCAACATTTTCGGTGCCTGCCGCAATAACAATTTTGCCCAAAATACCTTCGTCAACCGCTTCAACTTCCATAGTCGCTTTATCGGTTTCAATCTCAGCAATAACCTCGCCGGCCTTGATTTTATCACCTTCTTTTTTTAACCATTTTGCAAGATTTCCCTCTTTCATTGTAGGAGAAAGGGCTGGCATTAAAATTTCGATCGGCATGTTTAAGATAATTTATTATTTTGAAAGCATTGAAATTAGGCGCTTTTGCAGAAATGTTCAAGAAATATTTAGAAAATAGCAGTTTAAGAAAATCAATCTTGTGTTAGCAAAATTATTTTCGTGTATCAAACCCATCGCGCACAGCCTCACCAATAAAAATTAGCAAAGTTAGAATAACCGAAACCACCACAAAACCGCTCAAACCAAGCCACCAAGCATTGATGTTATTTTTTCCCTGCGCCAATAATTCGCCGAGTGACGGCTCGCCCAATGCCATTCCAAGCCCAAGAAAATCAAGCGAAGTTAGCGTAATAATTGCTCCGCTCAACAAAAACGGCAAGTTAGAAATAATCACCGCCGAAGCGTTGGGCAAAATATGTTTGCTTATAATACGCCAATTGCTTGCGCCCAAAGCCCTCGCCGCCATTACAAAATCAAAATTCTTCAAGCGCAAAAATTCTGCACGCACATAAACTGCCAAAGATATCCAACTAAAAAGCAACATCAAGCCAATAAGGGTAAAGAAGCTTGGCTCTAAGATTGAAGACATTATAATCAACAAAAATAAAACTGGCATTGCCGACCAAATCTCACTAAATCGCTGCAAAAAAATATCAATTAACCCACCAAAATAACCCTGAACCGCACCTAAAAAAATTGCAATTACTGCACTAAAAAATGTCA
Organism: Rickettsia typhi; assembly: GCA_945865905.1. Classification (GTDB taxonomy): domain Bacteria; phylum Pseudomonadota; class Alphaproteobacteria; order Rickettsiales; family UBA1997; genus CAMCFD01. The sequence continues at coordinate 12,806 of CAMBFC010000007.1, read as the reverse complement.
ACACAATCCCAAAAATCAAAGAAATACGCACACCATAAATCACTCGCGCTAAAACATCTCGACCATTATCATCACTGCCCAGAAGATTCTCCGCCGTAGGTTTTGAAGGTGCAGGAGTTTGTAAATTATAATTTATTGTATCATAAGAAAATCGCAGCAAAGGCCAAATCATCCAACCATCTTTCTCAATCATTTTTTGCACCGCAACATCTCGATAATCAGCATCAGTTTCAAAAACACCACCAAATTTTGTCTCAGCAATTTTGCTCACAATCGGAAAATAAAAATCACCGCGAAACCGCACCACTATCGGCTTATCATTAGCAATAATTTCTGCAAAAAATGTGAGAGAAAAAATAACTGCAAAAATTAAAAAAGAATAATGTCCGCGTTTGTTTTTTTTAAATTTGTTAAACCAACCTTGTTGCATGATGTTGTTTAAAGTTTTTGTTTAGCGATAAATGCCTCAAACGCTGTGCGTTACAGACGAATCATCTCCTGCTTATTGATTTTATGTAGCTGTGCTTGCGCGCGAAATAAAATCAATAAGCAGGAGATGATTCATCTGTAAATCGAGATCCAAACACAAATTGAAACAAAAAAAATGGCGACCATCCTAAAGATGATCGCCATATTTTTTTTAATTGCCAATAAGAAATTATTCTTCAACAAACATTTCTTGCACAATTGGTTTGCTGTGCGTTGTAGCATGAGCTGCAACACGGTATTGCGCCGTTAATAAGCCTGTTCCCGCAGGAATCAAACGACCAACGATAATGTTTTCTTTCAAGCCTTTCAAATCATCAAACTTGCCTTGCACCGAAGAATCAGTAAGCACTCGCGTAGTTTCTTGAAAAGAAGCTGCAGAAATAAATGATTTAGTTTGCAATGAAGCTTTAGTAATACCAAGCAACACTGGTTTGCACTGCGCCGGACGCAATTTTTCAGCAATCATTTTAACATTGATCGCTTCAAATACATCGCGGTCGACAACTTCACCAGCAAGAAGCGTAGTATCGCCAGAATCAACGGTTTCAACGCGTCTCATCATCATGCCAATAATAACTTCGATATGTTTATCATCGATTTTTACACCTTGCATACGATAAACTTTTTGCACTTCGCTCACCATATAGTTGGCGAAGGCTTGCATACCAAGGATTTTTAGGATATCATGTGGAACTGGATTTCCATCAACCAAGATATCGCCACGACGAACAAAATCACCTTCACCAACAAATAAATGTTTGTTTTTTGCAACAGCATATTCGATTGGCTCTTTAGAAGCGTCTTCAGGTTGTACAATAATGCGGCGCTTGGTTTTGTAATCTTTTCCGAATACAATTCTGCCGTCGATTTCACTGATAATTGAAGCATTTTTCGGTTTACGAGCTTCAAATAATTCGGCAACGCGTGGAAGACCACCAGTAATATCACGAGTTTTTGAAGATTCTTTCGGAATTCTTGCAATAACATCACCCGCTTTTACATCATCGCCGTTAGAAACGCCAACGATTGTGTTAACTGATAGCAAGTATTCTTTATCGCCAATAGTGATTCTAGGCTTCAAATCTTGCTTACTGTATTGTTTCCAATCCATTACGATCTTGGTTGAAACACCAGAAGTTTCGTCGATTCTTTCACGAAGTGAAATGCTTTCTGCCAAATCATTATATTTGATTTCGCCATCAACTTCGGCAACAACTGGAATGTTATAAGGATCCCATTCAGCCAAATGCATTGCTTTTTGTACTACAGAACCGCTCTTATGCAGGATTGCTGCACCATAAGGCAATTTATAGCTATGAATTTCAGTTTGGTCAGCTGGATCAAGCAAAGTGATTTCAAAGTTACGACTAGTAACGATAATTTTTCCTTCACGATTGATCAGCGTTCCTTTATTTGAGAATTTAACAACCGCATCAGAAATAGCAGAAATCGAAGATTGATCTGTTCCTCTTTGCGCCGCACCACCAATGTGGAAGGTTCTCATTGTAAGCTGAGTTCCCGGTTCTCCGATTGATTGAGCTGCAATAACACCGATTGCCTCGCCAATACCAACGATATCCCCGTTTGAAAGATCGCGTCCATAACATTTAACGCAAACGCCATCTTTAGCTTTGCAAGTTAGAACTGAGCGAGTTTTCATCAATTTGATGCCTGATTTGCCAATTGCATCAGCGATTGTCTCATCGATCATTTCGCCAGCTTTTGCAACAATTGTTTTACCAGATTTTACATCTTCAAGTGGAACGCGTCCTAATACTTGCTCTGCAAGAGAAACTACTACGCGAGCATCATCAAGAACTGGCTCAACAATCAAGCCTTCTGTAGTGCCACAATCTTCGATAGTAACGATGCAATCTTGTGAAACATCAACCAAACGACGAGTCAAATAACCGGAGTTCGCTGTTTTCAAAGCTGTATCTGCCAAACCTTTACGAGCACCGTGAGCAGAAATGAAATATTCTGTAACACTTAGGCCTTCTTTAAAGTTTGAAACGATTGGAGTTTCGATAATTTCGCCCGATGGTTTAGCCATCAAACCACGCATACCAGCAACCTGCTTGATTTGAGTTTCAGAACCACGCGCGCCAGAATCAGCCATCATATAAATGCTGTTCGCCTCACGCGGAGAATTATAGCTAGAAATCATCGCCATCATTTCTTTCGAAACTTTATCGGTGCAATGAGTCCATTCATCAATAACCTTGTTATAGCGCTCACCTGTAGTGATCAAGCCTTCACGATATTGCTGCTCAAGTCTTTTAACTTTAGCAAAAGATTCAGCAACATTTTTTTGCTTAGTTGCAGGGATGATCATATCGTCTTTACCGATTGAAATACCGGCATAGCAAGCGTTTTTAAAGCCTAGAGCCATGATTCTATCACAGAACATAACTGTTTCTTTTTGTCCGCAATTACGATAAACGGTATCGATAAGATTCGTCACCGCTTTTTTTGTCATCACTTTATTAGCAATTTCAAGATCCGATTTCATCATTTCTGGCAAAGCGTTATAGATTGCAACGCGTCCAGGAGTAGTATCGGCCTTGATGTTATTTTTTTCGCCATCTTTGCCTTTAACTACAAAACGATAGAGAATTTTATCGTGAATTGTTAATGCCTTAATGTGAAGCGCATGCTCCATTTCATAATCATCAGCAACAGGGCGAGCTTTTTGCTTGTCAAAATCTTTAGAAGCCATTGTTAAATAATACAATCCCAAAATAATATCTTGAGAAGGCACAATAATTGGCTTGCCATTTGCAGGGCTTAAGATGTTGTTTGTAGACATCATTAACACGCGACATTCGACTTGCGCTTCAATAGAAAGAGGCAAATGCACAGCCATTTGGTCACCATCAAAATCGGCGTTAAAAGCAGCGCAAACTAGTGGATGCAATTGAATTGCTTTGCCTTCAGTAAGAACTGGTTCAAATGCTTGGATGCCAAGTCTATGTAGAGTTGGAGCTCTGTTAAGCAATACTGGATGCTCTTTAATAACTTCATCTAAAATATCCCAAACTTCAGGGCGCTCAGCTTCAACCATCTTTTTCGAGATTTTGATTGAGGCAGATTTTCCATAAAGTTCAAGTTTTGAATAAATGAAAGGCTTGAATAACTCAAGCGCCATTTTCTTCGGCAAACCACATTGGTGCAATTTAAGCTCAGGACCAACCACGATTACCGAACGACCAGAATAATCAACGCGTTTTCCGAGCAAGTTTTGACGGAAACGACCTTGCTTGCCTTTAAGCATATCGCTCAAAGATTTGAACGGTTTTTTGTTTGAGTTTTTAACGATAGCACCAGAGCGACCATTATCAAGCAAGGCGTCAACCGACTCTTGCAACATGCGTTTCTCATTTTTGATGATGATATCTGGAGCAGAAAGTTCGATCAAGCGTTTCAAGCGGTTGTTACGGTTGATAACGCGACGATATAATTCGTTTAAATCTGAAGTAGCAAAACGACCTCCATCTAACATTACCAATGGGCGAATATCAGGCGGAATAACCGGAAGAACATTCATTACCATCCACTCAGCTTTGTTACCAGATTCAAGAAACTGCTCAACAAGCTTTAGGCGTTTGATGATTTTTTCTTTTTTTAATTCAGAAGTTTGCGTAGCAAGATCTTCGCGCAATTCTTTTTTTAAGTTAGCTAAATCAAGCTTTTGCAACAAGCGCTGAACGGCTTCTGCGCCCATTTCAGCAATAAAACTGCCAATACCATGTTCATCTTGAGCTTTAGCATATTCATCTTCGCTTAAAATTTCACCTTCTTTCATTGGCGACATTAATCCATCAGTTACTACATAATTTTCGAAATAAATAACTTTTTCGATTGATTTAAGTGTAACACCAAGAAGTGTTGAAATGCGCGAAGGTAGTGATTTTAAGAACCAAATGTGAACGATTGGAGCCGCAAGTTCAATATGACCCATGCGTTCACGACGAACTTTTGAAGATGTTACTTCAACGCCGCATTTTTCGCAAACAATTCCTTTATATTTGATGCGCTTATATTTTCCGCATAAACATTCATAATCTTTGATAGGGCCAAAGATACGAGCGCAGAATAAACCGTCTCTTTCAGGCTTAAATGTGCGATAATTGATAGTTTCTGGCTTTAAAACTTCGCCAAAAGACCATGAACGGATTTTATCCGGGCTGGCAATCGTTATTTTGATTGCGTTAAAATCGAGTAAGTCAACTGCGCTATTGGAGTTAAGACTTAGAAGACCGTGTGAAGAAGTTCCTGCTAATGACATATTTTTTTATTTATTTTGTAAGATCGTGCAAGGGGCGTTGCGCCCACTTGCGAAGATTTTAAAAACTATTTTTCAACCAATTCAATGTTTAAGCCAAGAGAACGAACCTCTTTGATCATAACATTGAATGATTCTGGAATACCGCAATTAAAGTTTTGATTTCCTTGAATGATCGATTCATAAATTTTGATACGACCAACCACATCATCAGATTTAACCGTGAGCATTTCTTGTAGAGTGTAAGCAGCGCCATAAGCCTGCAACGCCCAGCATTCCATTTCTCCGAATCTTTGTCCACCAAAGTGCGATTTACCGCCCAAAGGTTGTTGCGTGATCAAACTGTATGGCCCTATCGAGCGAGCGTGAATCTTATCATCAACTAAGTGATGCAGTTTCAGCATGTAGATGTAACCGACGGTGATTTTACGATCGAACTGTTCTCCAGTTTTACCATCACATAGATTGATTTGACCAGAGCTATCAAGCCCTGCAACCGTTAATAGATCAGTTATGTATTGCTCTTTGATTCCGTCAAAAATGCCAGTCGCAAATGGCACGCCATTTTTAAGCTTGTGAGCAAATTCGATGATTTCGTTATCTTTCATCGCAGAAATAACCGGCAATTCATGAGGCGAACTATAAACTTGGAGAATTTTTTCGCGCAATTCTTTGACCATATCAGCTTTTTTCGCAGCGATATCATCAACGATTTGTCCGATTTGTTTGCCCAAGTTTTTCGAAGCCCATCCTAAATGGGTTTCAAGAATTTGACCGATATTCATACGAGAAGGAACGCCCAAAGGGTTCAACATAATATCAACCGGTTCACCATCTTCAGAATAAGGCATATCTTCAATCGGAGCAATTTTGGACACGACACCTTTGTTGCCATGGCGTCCCGCCATTTTATCACCCGGTTGTAAGCGATATTTTGAAGCAAGATAAACTTTAACAATTTTAAGAACACCTTGTCCAAGCTCATCTCCAGCTTTGATTTTAGCAACTTTATCGGCAAAATCTCTTTCGATTTCGGCAACTTCTTTGCTGTGAGCTTTGGCAATTTTTTCTGCCAAATCCATTGTTTTATTATCATCAACTGCCACTTTAAGCAGCAAATGTCTTGATAATTCTGACAAATCAGCTTCAGTAAGAGTTGTTTTAGCTTTTAACTTATCAACATTGCTAACAAGTTTTTTGCCGATGAATAACTCAATCAAAGCATCTCTAGATGAGGTTTCAAGAAAACCAACTCTAAGGCTTTTCGCTTTAGATAGGGTTTCAATTTCTTGCATTTCGATATAGATCGATCGTTCATCTTTTTCGATACCTTTGCGCGAGAAGACTTTTACATCAACTACAACGCCATCAATACCAGTAGGAGCATAAAGCGATGAATCTTTTACATCAGAGGCTTTTTCACCAAAGATTACGCGAAGAAGTTTTTCTTCTGGAGTCATTGGCGCTTCGCTTTTCGGCGTAGTTTTGCCAACCAATAGATCTCCAGCTTTGACTTCTGCGCCAATATGAATAATACCTTCTTCATCAAGCTTAGCTAAAGATTCTTCACTTACATTTGGAATATCGCGAGTGATTTCTTCGGGCCCTAAACGAGTATCGCGAGCGACAACTTCTAGCTCTTCAATGTGAATCGAAGTGAAGGTATCATCAGCAATTAATTTTTCAGAAATGATGATGGAATCTTCAAAGTTGTAGCCGTTCCAAGGCATGAAAGCCACGCGAACGTTTTTTCCGAGAGCAATTTCGCCGTTAGCGATTGAATGGCCATCAGAAAGAACTTGCCCAGCCTTAACTTCTTGACCAAGCGCAACCATTGGATGCTGATTGATGCAAGTATCTTGGTTGGTGCGAATATATTTTGCTAAATTGTAAATTTCGATATGAGGCAGACCTTCTGAGGTGGTTGATTCAATCACAATTTTTGCGGCGTCAACAAATTTAACAACACCAGCAAATTTGCTTTTTACAACCGCACCAGAATCATGCGCAATAATCGCTTCCATTCCTGTTCCCACTAAAGGAGCATCTGGACGCATTAGAGGCACGGCTTGGCGTTGCATGTTTGAACCCATCAAAGCACGATTTGCATCATCATTCTCAAGGAAAGGAATTAGCGTCGTTGCAATTGAAATAATTTGCTTAGTTGAAACATCAGCATAATCAATTTTGTCTGGGGTCATCATTACGAATTCACCGTTTTTACGGCAATTTACTAGATCGGCCTTGATAACACCTTTAGAATCAACTTCAACGGTTGAAGGAGCGATCACATGATCAACTTCGTTCATTGCTGATAAATAGACAACTTCATCAGTAACTTTACCGTGAATCACTTTGCAATAAGGAGTTTCGATGAAACCAAAATCATTAACGCGAGCATAAGTAGCCAAGCTGTTAATCAACCCGATATTCGGACCTTCAGGGGTTTCAATCGGACAAATTCTACCATAGTGAGTAGGATGCACATCACGAACTTCAAAACCAGCGCGTTCACGAGTAAGTCCACCGGGCCCCAAAGCTGAAAGACGACGCTTATGCGTAATATCAGAAAGTGGGTTAGTTTGATCCATAAATTGTGAAAGCTGCGAAGTAGCGAAAAAATCTTTAATCGCAGTGATCAATGGTTTAGAGTTGATCAAGCTTTGCGGCATGATTGTATCAACTTCAACCGAGTTCAGTTTTTCAATCACAGATTTTTCAACGCGCGCCATTCCGATACGCATTTGATTTTCTACCAACTCTCCAACAGCGCGAATACGGCGGTTTGCTAAGTTATCGATATCATCTGTTTTAAGATCATTGTGCTTAGTTAAACTTAAAATTTTAACTGTTTGCTTGATATCATCATAAGTTAAATGTAACACATCTTTGCCAATTTCTAGGCTAAGACGATGGTTCATTTTCATACGACCAACATCAGATAAGTTGTAGCGAGCGTCAGAGAAGAATAAATTCTCAAAATAATTTTTTGCTACATCAAGTGAAGACGGGGCTTCGCCAAGTTTGATTGCTTTATAAATATCATAAAGCGCATCTTTTTGATTTTGATTTTTATCTAACAACATTGTGTTGTAAAGATAAGGTCCCATTTCAGATTTACTCGGATTTACGATATAAACTTTAGAGAAATTCAATTTTTTCAAAACTTCAAGACTTTCTGAAGTGATGATTCCACCAGCTTCAAGAAGCAATTCGCCAGTTTCTGGATCAATTAAATCTTGTGCCATGATATAACCAGGCAAGATTTCATCGCTTAGAATATAGCTTGTGAATTTTTCGTTGTATAATTTTTCGAGTGATTTGCGATTAAGCTTAATACCTTCTTTAACGCGCACTTCGCCACTTTCAGCATCGATCAAATCATAAGGCATTTTTTTGCCGATGAAGATTTCTCCATCAAACTTAGTTGCCCAACCTTTTTTAGTAAGGGTGATTTCAACCGCGCCGTAAAAGGTGCGAATGATTTCTTCTGAAGACATTCCAATTGCGCGAAGCAATGAAGAAACTGGGATTTTGCGTTTTTTATCAACGCGAAAATACATTACATCTTTAGTATCAAATTCCATATCAAGCCAAGAGCCTAAATGTGGAATGATTTTTGCCGTGTATGATTTTGAATCAGAAATCTTAGCATTATCGCTATCAAAGAAAACACCGGGAGCTCTACGCATTTGAGAAACAACAACGCGTTCTGCGCCATTGATAATAAAGCTGCCAGTTTCGGTCATCAAAGGAACATCACAAAGATAAACTTCTTGCTCTTTGATTGAGCGAATTTCTTTGATGTCAGAGCCTTCTTCTTTGTTCCAAAGAATCAGACGCAATTGCGCGTGCAAAGGAATTGAGAAGCTTCTGCCCGCAGAAAGACATTCGGAAGATTCATATTTTGGCTTGCCTAAAGAATATTCGACAAACTCAACGGTAATGCGCTCGGACGAATCTGAAAGCGGAAAAAATGAATTAAATACTGATTGAATGCCGACATTTTGTCTTTTTTTCGGATCAACATTTGCTTGCAAAAATTTCTCATAAGAATTTTTTTGCAACGAAACCAAGTAAGGAATGGCCTCTTTATCTTTGTTAGTGCCGAAACTTTTTCTAAGCACAACTTGATCAAAACTACGATTCTGAATCACCAAAAACCCCTCTATTTAGTTTGATTCTGATTCTTGCGCCCCATGGCTTGCAAGAATAAAACTGAAAAAACGCCAAAGCCAAGTCTATTTAATGGGCCTAAATAGGCCTAATTAAATAGACTTGGCCAAAAATAATTAAAGAATATTACTTCAATTCAACTTTAGCGCCAGCTGCTTCAAGCTTCTTTTTGATTTCGTCAGCGTCAGCTTTAGAAACATCTGTTTTTACTGTTTTAGGAGCAGCTTCAACTAGATCTTTAGCTTCTTTCAAGCCAAGTCCGGTGATTGCTCTAACTTCTTTGATAACATTGATTTTGTTTTCACCAAAAGCAGTAAGAACAACTTCAAATTTATCTTGAACTTCAACAGGAGCAGCAGCTGCAGCAGCACCGCCGCCAGCAGGAGCAAATGAAGCAGCAGAAACGCCCCATTTTTCTTCAAGCTTTTTGCTTAATTCAGCAAGCTGAAGAACTGTTAATGTTGATAATTCTTCGCTAAGTTTTTCTAGATTGGCAGTCATGTTTAAAAATATTAAGTGTTAGTAAAATAGAATTAGTCTTTTTTCAAAGTTGCAAAACCGGCCTCTGGAGCCTTCAAAAGTCGTGCAAAATTTGATTGTACCGAAACCAATAGGCCCAAGAAAGAAGCTCTCACTTCTTCGAAAGAACCAAGTTTTGCTAAGTTAGTGATATCTTTATCATGGATAAGAGCCTTATCTAGATAACCCACTTTTACTTGCAAATGCTCGATTTCTTTTTTGGTATCAGCAATGATCTTTGCTAAAGCCACTGGGTCTTTAGAATAAAGAATTGCTGTCGGTCCTTTTAAATGTGAGGCTACGGCTTCAAATTCTGTGCCTTGAATAGCAAGATTTGTTAAGGTATTTTTGGCGATTTTCATGCCACAACCTTTTGCTTTTAAGCTAACACGAAGATTATATAATTGTTTGCCGCTCATGCCACGATAATGCACTACAACCATGCATTGCGCGCTTGCTAGACTAGCTTTTAGCGAAGAAATCATTTCTGATTTCTGTGTTTTGTTAATTGCCATAAATATTTTTTAATCTAAACAGAAGTGAAGGACGACAAGCGCCAACACAAAAATTTATGCGTTAATAATATACCGAAATACCTAATAAAATAAATTCATTTCGGTATATCGGGGATCCCCGCTAAGCGGGGCGCCACTTGTGTGGCGTAAAAATAAAATCACTATACTGCGTCGGCAGAAACTTCAACCGATGGCCCCATTGTAGTGTTAAGGTAAAACTTTTTGATGAATTTTCCTTTTACACCTTCTGGTTTAGCATCTTTTAAAGCTTTTACTACGGCTTTGATATTTTCAACCAAAGCTTCGGCGCTGAATTCGATTTTTCCGACCAAGCAGTGAACAATCCCAGCTTTATCGTTTTTAAAACTTGCTTTACCTTTGATGGCTTCATCAACAGCTTTTGCGATATCTGCTGTAACGGTGCCATTTTTAGGGCTTGGCATTAGGCCGCGTGGCCCAAGAATTTTTGCGATTTTGCTAATTTTTGCCATGATATCTGGAGTTGCAATGCAAGAATCGAAATCGACGAAGCCGCCTTCGATTTTTGCCACAACATCATCAAATCCAGCAAGAATAGCTCCGGCTTTAAGTGCGGCATCTTTTTTTGCTTCGTCAGCAGTAATAACCACAACTCTAACTTTTTTGCCAGAACCATTTGGCAACAAAACTGATGCACGAACTGATTGATCAGATTGTTTTGCATCAACACCAAGTGTGACCGCAATATCAACTGATTCTGAAAATTTGCGCTTTTTAGCTGAAGAAAGTTCGTGAATTTTTTTGACCGCTTCTTCGATAGTTGCGGCAGAATGTTTCACGATTTGAACTTTTTCTTTTTTAATTTTAGCAGATTTTTTTGCTACTTTTTTTTCGTTTGCCATTTTGTAAATATCCTGATTAAAAATCTTAGCGACCTATTTTGGCGCGCCTATTTTATAAAATTATTCGACTATTTCTAAACCCATTGAAATTGCTGAACCTCTAACCATTTGAACGCAGGCGTTCAGATCGTTGGTGTTCATATCAACCATTTTTTTCTTGGCAACATTTTGCATTTGAGCAAGGGTAATTTTGCCAGCGGTTTCTTTTCCTGGGTTTGAAGAGCCCTTTGGCAAACCAATTTCCTTCATGATCAAGAATGATACTGGAGGATTTTTGGTGATAAAAGTGAAACTTTTATCTTTGTAAGCCGTGATTGTAACTGGAATCGGAGTGCCTAAATCATATTCGAATTTTAAAGCATTGAATTGCTTACAGAATTCCATGATGTTAAGACCTTTTTGACCTAAAGCTGGCCCGATTGGAGGTGATGGATTTGCTTTGCCTGAAGGCACTTGCAATTTGATTAAACCTAATACTTCTTTTTTAGCTTTTGACATGTTGAGAAATTCTTATTTTGTTAGATCTTTTTTAACTTTACGAAGCTTTTTTTGTTTTAAAGGGCCTAGAATTATATTCTTAAAAAAATAAGTTGCAATAGGTAGATTTAAATATTTTTAAAATAATTTAAATTTACTGATTTTGGATCTATTTTTATAATACTTTTTCAACTTGATTGATGTCAAGCTCTACTGAGGTTGCGCGACCAAAAATCAAGATCGAAATTTTGACTTTTTGTTTTTCTATATCAAAATCTTCTACAACTCCCGAGAACGATTCGAATGGACCTTCAATCACATTTAGTGTTTCACCAGCTTCAAAAATAACATGTTTGCTGCTGACGGTTTGTTCGCTTGAGGTTTTTAGGATATCTTGCATTTTAGCATCAGATACCGCTTCTGGAGTGTTTTTTCCACCCAAGAAACCTATAACCTTTGGAATTGAGTTTAATGCGTTGTAAGCTTCTGAATTGATATTGGCATTGATAAAAACATATCCGGGAAAAAGCTTTTGTGTTTCTTGAACTTTTTGGCCCTTTTTGATTTTCATGATTTGCTTTGAAGGAACCAGAACATCAAGGATGTTTTTATCTAGATTGCCACGCAAAATCATTGATTTGATTTCAGAGGCTATTTTGTTTTCTTGGCCGGCCATTACATTTAAAATGTACCATTTTTGATTTGTTGCGTTTTCCATTTTTTTAGAAATTTCTTGATCTTATTTTTATAAACCGAAAATTAATCCCATGATTTTTGATATAACAAAATCTGCCAATAAAACCGCCAAAGAAAAGACGATTATTGTGACGATTATTGTTATTGTTGTAACATAGGTTTCTTTTTTTGAAGGAGTGTGAAGTTTTTTAAGTTCGTCAGCAGTATCCCTGAAATAATTTAGCAACATCATAATTTTGTAATTCTATTAAACCATTCACGCCATAACAAAAGCGGATGGTGGCAGGAGCGAGAGGAGTCGAACCCCCAACCAACGGTTTTGGAGACCGCTACTCTACCAGTTGAGCTACGCTCCTATGCGTATATTATTCAAATTTTGGTTTATAGCAAACAGGCGCAGCAGTGCCGTTTTCTTTGGTGTTTGCACGACAAAAAACTAAACCTTTATCGGCTTTTGATTCTCTGTCAATTTCTTCATAATATGGATGTCCTCCTGGTCCATAGCCGTCCATCCAAGCATCTTTTTGCTCGGTGATGAATTTGCCGTGAGTTTTAAGATCTCCACAGCTAGCAAGAACTAAAAGAGAAACAACTAATAATAATTTTCTCATGTTTAGTATATTCTTACTTAATAATCTTAGCCACAACCCCAGCACCCACAGTTCTGCCGCCTTCACGGATCGCGAAGCGAAGACCTTCTTCCATTGCGATTGGAGAGATCAACTCTACTGAAAGTTTAGTGTTATCGCCAGGCATAACCATTTCAGT
>CAMBFC010000006.1 GCA_945865905.1 Rickettsia typhi | reverse complement strand
GTGTTATCGTGATGGATAAATCAACCGATATCATCGCCGCAATCGCGCGCCTCTCGCATTTTTATAAACATGAATCTTGCGGACAATGCACGCCATGCCGTGAAGGCACGGGCTGGATGATGCGCATTATGGATCGCATGATTGAAGGCGATGCCAAGGTTGAAGAAATTGATAAGCTTTACGATTTAAGCAAACAAATTGAAGGACACACAATTTGTGCGCTTGGTGATGCTGCGGCTTGGCCAGTGCAGGGGCTTATAAAAAACTTCAGGGGTGAGATGGTTAAGCGGATTGAAACATGTGGTAGTAAGGCTTAAAATATTTTAATTATAACAAGGAGAATTATGTCAAAAGATAATAAATTGGAAGCTTCAAAAGCCCTGTTTTTTGAGGATATCAAAAGCAACGACATAAGGCTTGTTGAAGGAAGTCTTCACTCTCTTCGTAGGATAGACATCAGTAAAATTTATAATTTAGAAGGCCTCACCCCTTTGCTTTTTGCTGTTATAAATAAATGTGATATAAAAATTATCAAAGCCATTGCAGAACAGTCTGCTGTTTCAGACCTGAAGAGTGCAGCTAATAGTGCTTTAGATTTAGATCATAATCAGGCGGTTCCTTTTTTTATCCAGCAGGGTTGTTATAATCTTGCGTCAAATTCTGGCCCTGTTTTAATCGGCACAAATTCTACTGGCTTTCGACCTACTCTCTCTCAATGGCATTTAACGCAAACCCGCAAATTATATACCTTACTGAGTTCTGGTACGGTCACTCTTCAAGCTGTGGAGGAGCTAGTTCGTCTATTCGCAATTCCAACTGATGCATTATTGCAAACTTATATTGCCAGAAAAAATCCAAATGAAAGCCAAATCGAGATAGAAAAAGTTCTGCGCTATATAATTGAGAAAGGCGTTAAAGTTAATAAGAAATTTCACGAGACTGGTCACGCACCGATAACCCCTCTGCAAATAGCCGTTAACATGATTGCTTCTGATGCTTCAGCTGGTCAAATTATTGATAAGCGTGCTACTTATGTGGCGATTGCTTTGTTAAAAAATAGTGCTGGTTTTAATCTTGATGAGGCGCAAAAAGTTAGTTTAGTTAAAGGCGCTCTAAAGCACGATCCTCAATATATAAAAACACTGTTAACCAAAGGTTGGATCAAGAAAGACTTTCAAGTTGACGGGGTGGAGATAGCTCGTTACGCCGAGAAAAATACGGCAGATAAATCTCTTATAGAATTCATCGATCAGCAGCCTTTGAGTAAAGATTTAACTTTTGAGAAAAAACGTAAGGCATTAGTAGGCAATATCTTCGGAACAGATATGCGGGATGCATCCAGTGATGTGTATAAAAATCTTAAAGATGAATTAGTTGCTGGCGTTCACACTTCGGGTGCGGTTCATTTTTCAATTATTAAAGAAGATAATCGTACAAAAAAATTCCTTGAAAAACCAACTGATTCGGTTGCGCAGCATTTTGGCAATCAATTATTGCGCGTTTTATCTAATCAGCAATATGTAATTAAAAGAGGCGTGCTTATTGCTGATGAAGATGGCAAGCCTTATTTTGCTACAAAATGGGATGATGCTGTTGCAGGAAATTATTTTCTAGAAAATGGCGCTCCTAAAAAAATTGAAGATAAAGAATTCATTCAAAATTATGCGCGTTTATGTGGAGTGGTTCATGTTTTAGGAGAGTATGATTGGAATTCACGTAATTTTCTTAAAAGCGATAAAAATGGCAAGCCGGTTAAAATTGATAACGCTCCATTAGTTAGTGGCTATAACGATAGCAGTAATCCGCAAAGAATATATGGATCAAATCAATCAAGGGTTTTTTTGCATTTTTTGGCGGGAGAAGAGATAGGTGAAGTGAGTAAGCAATCTGCCGTTACCCAAATAAGAGCAAAGCTTGATTCGATCAAAAAAAGTCCCAATAGTGGAAGTCAGAAATCTATTGAGGCTGAGGCTAAGGCATTTATTGATGGCTATAAAGAGGGAGTAGATGACAAGCTGCTCGTAAAAATAAAGAGCAATCTTGCAAAAGATCCAAATCTAAAAGCTGCCTTTATTGAGTTTATGGCCGGTATAAAAGATGCCATAGATTTAGCTGGCGATACGAAATTCCTCGAAGATTATTCGGCAAAATATCAACAAGAAATCAAAGTTGATACTTACAAAACCACTGCTTACCAAGCCACAAAAATATGCCGTCAATTTTTACAGCAAAATGCTGATGAGGCGCAGAAACAATTCAAAACTTATCTCGCTTACTACAAAGAGCTAGACCCACAGCGTTATGATAAAATGGCGAGAAATATTGGTGACCCTGTCACAGATCCCCAAGCAAAAATAGCTCCTCCCATAGGGCAATCTAAGCAAACGGCAGATGACTTAGTAAGGGACGATATAACCTTAGCTATTATTGGTAAAAATCAGCCGGAGATCGAATTGTCGGTGGAAGTGCTAAAAGAATTATCTACTAACGCTGATGATGGAATTGAAAGAAAAATTCATGTGGGAATGTGGAATCGGTCTTCACCATTACAAAAGGCTGTAGCGCTCGATAATACTGATGCAGTTAATTATTTTCTTGAGAGTGGGTTTTATGATCTGCAATATCCAGCCAAATATATAAAACAAGATGATGGTAGTAAGAAAAGTAGTCTAATTTTATATCAAACTCATACATTAGTAAAATTGCTTGGAGGTGTAAATGTAGTAGCCACGGTAACTGCACAACAGCTGAAATCAGGCCAACAATTCGCAAATCTAAAATCTTTAATAAAAACATTTAGTCGCAGCAAAGAATCGGGTGAAATATTGGCTAGTGAAGGAAAATCCTTTTTGCAGCTCTATGTAGAAAACCTAAAAAATGTCAATGAAAAGAATCTAGAAAATGTTAAAGGGGTTCTAGGATATTTTCAAAAAAATGGCTTAGATATTAATGCCACAGTGAAAAATAATGATAACTCATTAAGTTTATTGCAGCATGTATTAAGCAAGACAGCTGTCGATAAATCTAACGCTTTTATTGCTATTGCTCTATTAGAAAGCGGTGCGCAATTTAATAATTTAACTAATTTACAAAAATCAAGATTAGTCCGTGCTGTAGTAAGTTTTCAGCCATTATATTTGAAAAATTTATTAAAAAAGGGTGTTGTTAATAAGACTTTTGTTTTAGAGAGAGATGGTGAAATGCAAGGCAGGTTGTTGGGTGATTATGTAAAAAATAAATTAGATAAAACAATTTATAAAGGTGTTCTAGATCTTTTTGATCCTGCGCATGCGATTAAGACAGGGTCACTGATACCTGTATTAAAGAAGAAACCAGTAGTAGCTACAGTGGCTAATGCAGCGCCAGCAGCTGCTGCAGTAACAAAAGGTAGTAGCAGTAGTGACAATAGTGACAATGATAGTGGCGTGGGTGATGATACGGAGAACAGCAAATTAATTCTGAATAAGGCGCTAAAAACTGCCGCAGATCGTGGAATGATTCAAGGAGTTACCGAAAAAGTTTTGCTTAAACAATTTAGTAGCGGATTCAGAAGTATTAAATTGACCTCTTCCGAACAAGCTGCTAGGCACGCAATCGCTCTTGCTATTCTTTATCCTAACAAGATTCCTGACAAGAGTGTCGTGGACTTAATAACGCCAAAGAAAATTAATGAGGTTTTTTCTATAAGAATAGGAGATCCTGATATTGATGCTTGGATTCAAGGTAAAGTAACAGCTAAGCCACCAGCAGCTAAGCCAGCAACAGCGGTCAAAGCTATAAATGCAGGAAAACTGAACAATCCAAGCAATATAAGAAGGGCGTGATTAGCCTGCTTGAAGAGTAATAAATTAATTGCGATAACCTTTACAAATTTGCCTGCTTATACAAATCTGCATTCAACAGCAGGCCAAATCCAATCAACATCGAGGCCGTAATTGTACCACCATATGAAATAAACGGCAAAGGTGCTCCAACAACAGGCAGTAATCCTGTCACCATTCCAATATTAATAAACATGTGTACAAATAAAATATTTATCACTCCCATCACCAGCAATTTCCCATATTGATGGCGTATCTTCATCGCCGTTGCGGTGCCAAGAAAAAACACGCCACAATAAACTGCAATTGTAAAAATACTACCAACAAAACCCAATTCTTCAGATAGCATTGTAAAAATAAAATCTGTTTGCTTTTCAGGCAAGAAATCAAGCTGGCCTTGGGTTCCGCTTAAATAGCCTTTACCAAAAAATCCGCCCGAACCAATAGCAATTTTCGATTGAATGATATTATAACCACTGCCAAGTGGATCACTATTTGGATTTAAAAAAGTCAGAACTCGTTGTTTTTGATAATCATAAAGCACAAAAATCCACAAAAATGGAATCGCTGCAAGCGCTCCCACGCCAGCAACGACAAACTTCCACATTTTTGCACCAGCGATAAATAACATTGAAACTCCAACTAAGGTAAGAATTAAAGCGGTACCTAAATCTGGTTGGTGAAAAATAAAAAAAGCGGGCACTGCAATCATTAAAAAAGGCACAATTAAGTAAGAAAGTTTGCCAACTTCTTCAAGATTTACATCATAAAAATAGCGCGCCAATGCTAGCACCATACATATTTTCATAATTTCAGAAGGCTGAATTGTCAGTGATCCAATTTTAAACCAACGCGTTGCACCAAGAGCGTTGTGACCAGCAATATCAACGATTATCACTAACATCAAAGCAAATGCATAAGCAAAATAAGCGCTTTTAAACCAGATTTTTATATCAACAATTGCGATGCCAATCATCACAGGAAAAAATATTATAAAAAATACTAATTGACGAATAAGCCAAGGCCTAAAATGCCCGCCACCAGCAGAATAGAGCATCAAAAACCCCATAAGGCTAAGAATTATTACTAGTGAAATTAGCTGCCAATTGAGCAACTTGACTCTTTCTAAAAGAGGAGTGCGACCTTGATCCAAAAAACTCATTTGTTGTAATAAATTTGTTGTAATAAAAATTAAAATAAAATCTTGTGTTTATTTAAAACATCTTGATATTACTAATCAAGTTATTTACATAGTTGTTAGTTAATTAACTTAAGTAGCGAGAAGCCAATAATTTCAAGCATGCCAGAGACATCAAAAGCAACAACAAATATAGCTCCAACGGCCCCACAAACTGCCGCTGCTAGCGCCAAAAAAACTACACCAAAAATAAAAAGTTGGTATGCCAATCGCTATCAGATGGTTTTAGTGCAGCGCAATATTTTATTGCTATTTACATTGGTTTCAATGTTTGCGGTGGCAATTGCGGTGGTGTTTGTAAAAAATATTATGTCATCAAAATCTCTCGAGCCATATGTGATAGAGGTTGAGCAAAAAACTGGCGTTCCTACCATCGTAGAGTTAATGACAGCAAATCATTTTACTGGCGATCAAATGATTCGCAAATATTTCATCAATCAATTTGTTAGATCAGCCAGCGCCTACGATCCAAAAACCTATAAAACAGATGCAGAAAAAGTTCGGCTATTTTCTACTCCAAATATTTACACAGATTTTCGTAGTCGTGTTAACGCTAAAGATCTAGGGCCCAATTCTTCAATCGAAGTTCGTATCAAATCCGTACAATTTCCAGAATCCAATGTTGCTCAAATTCGCTTAGTGCGCCAAGTAAATCGAGAAGGCTTTGATCCTCAAATGAAGGACGAAGTTATTACAATGGGTTTTTATTTTGCTAATCTTGATTTAAATTTAGAAGAAAGATTAATTAATCCATTAGGCTTTCAAGTCAATAAATACTTGATTGCAGATGAAGTATTTAATTATTAAATTAATGCAGCTAAAATATTTCATGAAAATTATTTTTTCATCTTTTGTCTTAGCAATTCTTCTTGCTTCAAATTCTTTGGCGCAGCCAGTTCCAACCACTACAGATTCAAGAATTCGTACTTTAGTTTATAACCCAAATGAAGTTTATGAGTTAAAATTTTATTATGGATATCAATCATTCATCGAATTTGCTGATAATGAAGAAATAGAAATGATCTCAATTGGTGAAGCTTTTGCGTGGCGTATAACTCCTGCGGGCAAAAGGCTATTCATTCGTCCACTCGAAGTTGCTGCACACACTAATATGACAATTATCACTAGCAAGCGCACCTATCATTTTGATATCAGGTCTGGAGAATATGATGGCAAGGCGGATGAAGAGCTTGTCTACACTGTGCGTTTTTATTATCCTCAAATTGGTCAAACTTTGCCAATTCCGCCTCAATTAGGTGTGCCAGTTCCAGTTCCAGTAAAGCCTTTAAAGCCAAAAGTTGTATCTTCTTTTCCTTCAGGAAGAGTGGACGATTCTTCTGACAAAGAAAATATTCTAGCAATACATCGCAATCCAGAAGGATTAGAGCTTAATTTTGATTATAGCCTTGCAGGCAAATCAGATAATATAATACCATTAAAAGTTTATGATAATGGCAAAGAAACCCTGATGCAATTTGCTAATGATAACTTAATAGTGCCAACAATTAACATGGTTGACGCCTTTGGTGGAGAGCATCAAGTTAGTTATATTATTCGCGATAGTTATGTTGTGTTGCCAACCATTGAAAGGCAGTTCACTTTAAGGCTGGCGGATAGTTTAATTTGTGTCTATAATAACACTTTACTAATGAGGTAATTTATGAAATTCTGTCTAAGATTTTTTACTTTTTTAACTTTAATTTTTGCTACAATGAATATTGCTGAAGCTCAAAACAAGTGGCGCGCGCGCGATCTTGAAAATTTTATTTATATCGATCTACAAACTGGCCGCATAGTAATCGAGCTCTTGCCACAAATTGCGCCAAAGCATGTTGAGCGCATCAAAACCCTTGCTAGAAAAGGCTTTTATGATGGTATAGTTTTTCATCGCGTGATTGATGGATTTATGGCGCAAACAGGCGATCCTACAGGAACAGGTTCTGGTGGCAGCAATTTGCCTGATCTAAAAGCAGAATTTTCTGACGAGCCTCACATTCGTGGCGCGGTATCAATGGCTCGCGCTTCAAACCCTGATAGCGCCAATAGTCAGTTCTTTATCGTTTTGGCTGATTCTCGTTTTCTTGATGGTCAATATACAATCTGGGGCCGCGTGGTTCAAGGTATGGAATTGGTCGACAAAATCAAAAAAGGCTCAGGTAGCGGTGGAAAAGTCAACGGCCCAGATAAAATGATCAAAGTGCGCGTTGCTGCTGATGTTGAAAAAGCAAAATAAATTCAGTTATTTGAGAGAAAAATAACTGCGAATTTATGCGGTTATTTTTCTCTTTTTTTCTTAAAAAAATTCTGCAGCATTTCTTTCGATTCATCTTCACCAATCCCCGAATAAACCTCTGGCTGATGAAAGCAAGAGCCGCTAGCAAAAAATCTTATACCATTTTCTACTGCGCCAAATTTTTTATCGCCACAAGCATAAAAAACACTGCGAATGCGTGCCAAAGAAATCGCCGCAGCACACATGGCACAAGGCTCTAGAGTAACATACAAATCACAATCATCTAATCTTGCTGAGTTTTTTTCAATAGCGGCAGCGCGCAAAGCTAGAATTTCTGCATGGGCTGTGGGATCAATATTGGTACGGTTTTTATTGCTTCCAAGGGCGATTATTTTTCCATCGCAAACTACTACAGCTCCAACTGGCACTTCATCATTTGATGCTGCAATTGCGGCCTGTTTCAAGGCTTCTAGCATGAATTTATTTTTCATTTTATTCTTTTTTCACATTTAGATTTAAAAAATAAGCCCTACAATATCACGAATATTTAAATAATTAGTATAAATTTATGACTGATATAATTCCCTTTGATCAACGCGACGGCTTTATTTGGTATGATGGCCAATTTGTTGAATGGAAAGATGCTAAGGTTCATGTTTTAAATCATGGCTTGCACTATGCCTCATGCGTGTTTGAGGGTGAGAGAGTCTATAATAAAAAAATTTTTAAATCAATTGAGCATGCGCAGCGTTTGCATAATTCGGCAAAAATTCTTGGTTTTGAAATTCCTTACGCGGCGGCAGAAATTGATCGTTTAAAAAAAGAGGCGATTATTAAGCAAAATATTACTGATGGATATATACGCGCCTTTGCGTGGCGTGGTTCAGAGCAAATGGCGATTTCGGCACAACAAACCAAAATTCATATGGCAATTGCCTGTTGGACTTGGCCCGCATACTACTCTGAAGAGGCTCGCCGCGCTGGTTTAAAATTACAATTCGCAAAATATAAGCGCCCTTCGCCAGAGACGGCACCAGTTGCAGCAAAGGCAGCGGGCCTCTACATGATATGCACCATCAGCAAACATGAGGCAGAAAAAAATGGCTATAATGATGCGTTGATGCTTGATTATCGTGGCTTCTTGGCCGAAGCAACAGGGGCAAATTTATTTTTAGTAATGAAAAATGGCGAGATCCACACGCCGCTGCCTGATTGCTTTCTCAATGGAATCACGCGCTTAACGGTGATTGATTTAGCGCGCGCTAAAGGCCTAAAAGTTATTGAGCGCCACATTAAGCCAGAAGAATTATCTGATGCGGTTGATGTGTTTATAACTGGCAGCGCCGCTGAAATCACGCGGGTTGGCGTTATTGGTGAGCAATATAAATATCCGCAAATCAGCCCAATTACGCTAGATTTAATGGAAACTTATAGTCAACTCGTTAGAAGCTAATTTTTTGCTTGAAAGGCTGAATTTACTTGTCTGGATAGCGCTACAACTTGCAATCCGCAATCAAGCTAGCTCTTGATAATTTTATTTTAATGATTATATTAATGAGGCTCTGGTCGCAAGACTAAAGATATGGCGATAAATGTAATCTAAAATAGATGGACATGGACTCGGGGGCAGTACCCGACACCTCCACCAGGGTTTTTTAAACCCCCCTAAATCCCCCGATGGGGGACGGCGTGCTTTCGCTGCACTTACGCAAGCGCTGGCTCGTCTTCTTAAGGGAGTTTTAAAAAACCACACGGGGGTGACTTAACTTCGACATGCATAATAAAAAGATTGATTTCGCTCAACTGAGATACTGTTGGCTTTAGAGGCGCAAGCTTTTAGGGTATCCGTTCAAAAACAATAAATGCAAACGATAACTTTGCTAATGATAACTCTGAATTTACTCTAGCTGCAGTAGCGGCTTAGTATAAGTAGAGCTTATCGGGGTTTGCCGGTTTTCCTGTCAACAGAAAAACCGGCATTTTTATTAAAAAGAACTTCCTGAAATAAGTGACCAGCGCTTGCGTAAGCGCAGCAAAAGCACGCCGTCCCCCTTAGAGGGGGATTTAGGGGGGTAAAAATCACACTATGCAAGATCTAATTGGTTACGACGAAATCATCGAGAGCTCAATGCGCTCAGTCATTCACGATACTCTCAAAAAAATTGAAAAAACAGGTTTGCTTGGCAAGCATTATTTTGTTCTCACATTTTTAACGAATTTTCCTGGCATTATTTTGCCAAAATCACTCAAAGAAAAATATTCTGATGAGATGACAATCGTGATGCAGCACCAATATAAAAGCCTTGTTGTTGAGCAAGACCTGTTCAAAATATCTCTAAGTTTTTCAGGAAAATACGAAAAATTAGTTGTGCCTTATCGTGCCATAACATCATTTTCTGACCCTTCGATGAATTTTGGTTTAAAATTTAGTGTTAATTACGATGATTTGGATAATGAGAGTCTCAATGATTCCACTGATCACGCCAATAAAAATGAAACCAAAAACAAAAAACCAGAGGTTGATTTATCAGCTAAAGTAGTCTCTCTTGACGCTTTTAGAAAAAACAAAAATGATAATAATAAAGCATGATAATAATTCTTCAGTTCTTATTTTTAGTAGCAACTTACTTTATTTGTGCCATTCCTTTTGGCCTTGTTGTAACGCAGTTTTTTTTAAAAAAAGATATCAGAAATAGCGGCTCTGGCAATATTGGCGCAACAAATGTTGTGCGAATTGCTGGCAAAAAACTTGGCGCTCTAACATTAATTTTAGATGGTGCTAAAGGGGCCTTGATGGTGATTTTTGGTCGCTTCTTTTTTGAGCAGTCTTCTCATTTGCATTTATTCTTAGTGCTGGTTTCTATCGTTGCGGTTCTAGCTCATATCTATCCAATTTATCTAAAATTTCAAGGTGGAAAAGGCGTTGCAACCGCTCTGGCAGTGCTTTTGGCTCTTGATCCAGTTGTGGGATTAATCGGTGTTATTATGTGGATTATAGTTTTTCTTATTTTTCGTATTTCTGCGGTCGCTTCGCTTGCTGCAATTGCTTGCACATTATTTGCGGCTTTGCATTATTCTGCGCCAATTAGCGAAATTTTTCTTTGTATTTTCTTATGTGCTTTAATAGCCATGAGACACAAAGAAAATATCAAACGCATAATTTCTGGCAAAGAACAAAAGATGTAATTTTATGACTATTCTCGCTAAGGATAAATTGATTCTAGCCCTTGATACACCTGATTTTGCATCGGCTAAAAAAATCGTTGAAAATCTTGGCAATGAAGTTGGATTTTATAAAATTGGCCTTGAGATGATGATGAGTGGTTCTTATTTTGAGATGATAAAATTTCTCAAATTAAAAAATAAAAAAATTTTTGCTGATCTAAAATTATATGATATTCCAGAAACCGTTGCTAGAGCGGTTCGCAACCTTGCACAATATGATGTCGATCTGCTTACAATTCACTGTGCAAATTATGAAATGATGGCGCGAGCCGCAGAAAATAAGGGCAAGACGCAGATTGTAGCAGTTACGGTTCTCACTAGTTTGGCACAAAATGATTTGTTAGAGATGGGTTTTGATGCAAAATTTTCTGTTGAAGAATTGGTGATAAAAAAAGCTGCTTTAGCTTTAAAAGCGGGGCTTGACGGCGTTGTGGCTTCGGCATTAGAAGCAAAAAAATTGCGCGAAAAATTAGGTAATAATTTTGCGATTGTTACCCCAGGAATTCGTCTCGAAAAAACCAATGATGATCAAAAAAGAACAGTAGGGGTTGTTGAGGCTTTGCAAGATGGAGCCAGTTATTTAGTGGTTGGAAGACCTATTACTCAAAGTGAAAATCCGCAAGCAACTGCAAAAAAAATTAATGAGATGATCTATGGATTTACAAAATCTTCTATCGCAAGTTAAAGTTGAATTTGCTGTGAAGCAAGGCCCAGAGCAGCTTCGTGGTGTTTCAATTTTTGATATTGCTATTGATTCACGCAAAATTTCTGCAGAAAAATCAGCGATTTTTTTTGCACTTGATGGCAAAGCAAAAAATGGTGCTGATTTTATCGAAAGTGCTGTAGCAAAGGGCGCAAAGGTTATTGTGGCAAAAGTTTTTTATGATGATCCTGCAATAATTTCTATTAAAACAGAAAATCCTTTTTTGTTATTGGTTGAATGTTTAAAAATATTTTATACACCGCTTCCAACTAATATTTATGCTATTACGGGCACTAATGGCAAAACTTCTACCGCCGAATTTATCAGACAAATTTTAAATTTTCTCGGCAAAAAATCTGCTTCAATTGGCACTTTAGGTGTGGTATGTGATGATGCTATAAAAGCACAGCTGGAGAGCTTCGAGCTTACTACTCCAGATATTGTTTCTTTATACAAAAATCTATTTTATTTAAAACAAAATGCTGTTGATGATGTGGCAATTGAAGTAAGTTCAATAGGTCTTGAGCAGGCTCGGATTGCGGGTTTAAAGGTTGGGGTTGGTGGTTTTACAAATTTTACACAAGATCATCTTGATTATCACAAAACGATGGAAGAATATTTTTTGTGTAAAATGTTGTTATTTGAAGCAGCGATGGAAAATGGCTCAGCTGTAGTGTTAAACGCTGATATTGCAGAATTTTCTAAGATAAAAAAAATGTGTCAGGCTAAAAAACATCATATTTTAGAATATGGTTTTAAGGCTAATGATTTAAAAATTATTACAATCGCACAACAAGATGGTGGGCAGTTGGTTGAGTTTTTGTGTGGGTCAAAAAAATACCAAATATTATTAAATATTGCTGGAGATTTTCAGGCTTATAATAGTTTGTGCGCCCTTGGTATGGTTATGGCCAAGCATGCTTTAAATGAGGCTGAGTTAGAAAAATTATTGTTACAATTTTCTGATTTGCACGCAGCGGCAGGGCGTATGCAGCGCGTAGCTATTTTGCCGAATAAGGCACAAATTTTTATTGATTTTGCTCATTCACCTGATGCCTTAGAGAATGTTTTAAAGCTGGCGCGCAATATGCTGAATAAGGCGGATCAAGCTTTTGCAGCCAATCATACTTCTGCAAAAAAAGATCCATCGCGATTATTAGTTCTTTTTGGTTGTGGCGGAGATCGCGATAATAAAAAGCGTCCAATCATGGGTAAAATTGTTTCGCTCCTTGCGGATATTGTGATTGTAACGGATGATAACCCGCGCACAGAAGATCCAACTGCAATTCGTCAAGAAATTATTGCAGCATGTGATGCTAAAAAAACTATCGAAATTGCTGATCGAAAAACTGCTATTAAAAAATCACTAGAAATGTTGCAAGCTTCTGATATCTTGATTCTAGCTGGCAAGGGACATGAAAAATATCAAATTATTGATAACAAAAAATTTGAATTTGATGAAGAAAAAATTGTTAAAGAATTAATTAATTTATTAAAATGAAACATCTTTCCTATAAAAAACGCAGTCAAAATAGCGAAGTATTTCTTGAAAATATTGCAATCGCAGATATTACCAAACAAGTAGGGACGCCATTCTACGCTTATTCACAAAAAACAATTATCGAAAATTATAAAAACTTTTCTGATAATTTTGCTGATGTTGATTATAAAATTTGTTACGCAATTAAAGCCAATTGCAATTTAAGTATTGTAAAAATTCTTGCAGAGCTTGGAAGCGGTGTTGACGCGGTTTCGGCCGGTGAAGTTTATCGCGCAATTAAAGCGGGAATTAGCCCAAAAAAAATTGTTTTTGCTGGTGTAGGAAAAACAAAAGAAGAAATGGAATATGCTTTAAATGCTGGCGTTGAAGAATTTTCAGTTGAATCAGAAGCAGAAATGTATGCTTTAAATGCTGTTGCCTCTAAGCTTGGCAAAAAAGCAAAATTTTCTTTGCGAGTTAATCCTAATGTTGATGCAAAAACTCACGACAAAATTTCAACTGGCAGAAAAGGTGATAAATTTGGTGTTGATATAGAATTGGCAGCAGAAGTTTATGCCGCAGCATCAAAGCTTCCAGCCCTTGAAATATATGGCATCTCAACGCATATTGGTTCGCAAATTACTACGCTTGAACCCTTTGAAGTGGCGTTTGCCAAGATCAGACAGCTTTGTTTAGATTTAAGAAAAAATGGCCATAATATTCAAAGCCTTGATTTTGGCGGTGGCATAGGCATTAGCTATCAAGATGAAACCACAATTGATATTGCGCAATATGCGGCAATAATCAAAAAAATTGTTAAAGAATTAAAAGTAAAATTAACCATCGCACCAGGCAGGGCAATGATTGGCAATGCTGGAATTTTGGTAACAAAAATAATTTATATTAAAAAAACTGCACAAAAAAACTTTATAATTATTGATGCTGCCATGAATGATTTGGCGCGTCCGGGGCTTTATGGATCTTATCACGAAGTATTGCCAGTGGCACAAAAAAACGGCGCGAAAGCACTCTATGATTTAGCGGGGCCAATTTGTGAAAGCACTGATATTCTTGCAAAAAATCGTGAATTTATAAATCCACAAGCGGAAGAATTGTTGGTGTTTTTAAGTGCTGGGGCCTATGGCTCGTCTATGTCTAATGAATATAACTGTCGTCCGTTAATTCCGGAAGTTTTGGTGGATGGGGATACATTTAGAGTGATTAGAAAAAGGCCTTCTTTTGAGGAGATGATTGGTTTGGAAGTTTTTAAATAAAATAATTCTAGTTTGCGGGTTGTTGAAAAAATTAAGGTTGGGAAGTTGCTTTATATACTCTGCTGCTCAGACACCGCGCCCATCTGATTTAAAGCAAGCGTAGCTTGCGATGGGATGCAGAACTCGCATCAGAGCATATAAAAACAACTTCCCAACCTTAATTTTTTCAACTCTAATTTTTTTTCAAAAAATTAGAGAGAGTTGGGATATTTTGCGCTTTTATATTATTACTTTAATCAATTGCTGGAGAAAAAATATTTTACCAAACAAGAGGAAGGCTGGAGAGTTTGTCGCCTATGCTCTGAGGCGAGTTCCATTTTTATTGCAAGCTACGCTTGCTTTATTCAAATAAAAAGGGTGTCTGAGCAGCAGAGCATAGGCGACAGGCTCTCCAGCCGGAGGTGAGATCTATAATTTTGAACAACAAAAGAATTTACCGCAAAACAAAAACCCCAATAGGCAATAAATCATCCGGCCAACCAGCAATCCTGCTTTCTTGCAAAACCACCAAACCACATTTTGCAAATAAATCTCGCAAAAAATCATCGCTACGAATTTCATTGCCATAATCTTCATCAACTATCGTGTGGATATAAATATTTTCCTTCACAATAATAACTCCGTCATTTGTAAGATTATTTTTGCATCTAACTAAAAAACTAATCACATCATCTTCCTGCAGATCCTGCAAACACCATTGTACCCAGATTGTATCATATAAATTATCAAACTGAAAATCTTCTAAAGAACTACAAATAATATTTTCAATTTTAGGATTTTTAGCGAAATTTTTTTGGCAATATTCGATAAATTTTTGATCTCGTTCAAGAATATCAATTTTGTTAAAATATTTTGTTAGTGCATATTGCGAAACTCTGCCAATCCCTGCGGCGCAGTCAATGGCACGATTTGGATTTATTTGTTTGGTAGAAATTAGATTTTCTAAAATTAAACAAGAATCTTTTATATCAATATCACTTACCCTCTCAAAGCCTGCCATAATGCCAGTAAGCGATGCTTCAGCATTTTGCCAGCGTTTTTTTGATTGATTATACATCAATTTTTTATCAGGTTTATGCATAATTATCTATTTACAATAGTTATTGAGTCTGTTTAAAATCTAGCGGCCCTAAACTAGGCGGCTTATAAAGGTAGATAAATTAAGGCCCAATAATTGTAACGCAAATAAAATAATGAAACCGCTAAATTCTTATAAACAAAATATCTCTCTAAAGGGCGAATTTGCTGTTGCGGGCGATAAATCAATTTCACATCGTGCTTTAATTTTTTCTGCTTTGGCTTATGGAAAAAGCAAA
Source organism: Rickettsia typhi (assembly GCA_945865905.1). Taxonomy (GTDB): domain Bacteria; phylum Pseudomonadota; class Alphaproteobacteria; order Rickettsiales; family UBA1997; genus CAMCFD01. The sequence goes on along the minus strand of CAMBFC010000006.1, from coordinate 91,204 downwards.
ATTAGTGGTTTGCTTGAAGGTGAAGATGTGCTTAAAACTGCCGCTGCTCTAAGATTGATGGGCATTGATATTGCTAAGCATGACAATGGTGAGTGGCAAGTTAATGGCTGCGGAGTGTCTGGCTTGCAAGAGCCGAGCGATATTCTTGATATGGGAAACTCGGGCACCTCATCGCGTTTGATGGCTGGTTTGGTGGCTCCGTATAATTTTACATCATTTTTTACAGGAGATTCTTCATTGCGCAAAAGGCCGATGGGGCGAGTGTTTGAGCCTATTCGTGAGATTGGCGCGCAAGTTATTGCAAGACAAAATAATCTCATGCCTTTTGCAATTATCGGCGCCAAAGATGCGATGCCAATTGAATATAAAATGAAGGTTGCTTCGGCGCAGGTTAAAAGTTGTATATTGCTCGCAGCCCTTAATATCCGTGGTCTCACAACAATTATTGAGCCAGAAAAATGTCGCGATCACAGTGAAATAATGATGCGTTATTTGGGGTTAAAAATTACCAGTGAAAATTATGGTGAAAATGGTACAAAAATTTCTTATCAAGGAATGCAAGAATATGACGCAAAAGATTTTATTGTGCCGGGAGATATTTCTTCGGCAGCGTTCCTAATCGTTGCGGCTCTAATCGTTGAAGGCTCTAGCATTGTAATAAAAAATGTCGGCATTAATCCTTTGCGTGATGGAATTATCACAACTTTGCAAGAGATGGGAGGGTCGATTCAGCTTACAAATCAAAGGCTGGTGGGCGGTGAGATGGTTGCTGATATTCTAGTTGAATCAAGCAAATTACATGCAATTGAAGTGCCTGCAGGCCGCGCCCCAATTATGATTGACGAATATCCAATTCTTGCTGTTGCTGCTTCTCACGCTAAAGGCGTTACAAAAATGAATGGCCTCGCTGAGTTAAAAGTAAAAGAAAGTAACCGCTTATTAATGATCGCGCAGAACCTAGAAAAATGCGGCGTCACCCTTAAAATGGGTGATGATTATTTAGAAGTGCAGGGTGGAATAAATCAGCCAAAATCGCAAGTAAAAATTGCCACAGCGATGGATCACAGAATTGCGATGTCGTTTTTGATTATGGGTTTAAGCTTAGAGAATGGCGTTCAAATTGATGATGGATCGATGATCGCGACTAGCTTTCCTAGTTTTGAAAATATTTTTCAAAAATTTGGCTATAATTTTTCGGGTGGCAATTCTTAAAAATATAAAATCATTTTTAATTTTTTTAAGAATTAGGCATACAACCAAGAAACCTTCTTCTTATTACCCTCTTCAAACGCATCAATCTTATCACTTTTTTTCATCGTCAAGCCAATATCATCAAGCCCTTCAATCAAGCAATTTTTGCGAAAAGGATCAACGGTAAATTGATAAATTTTATTTGCAGCGTGAACTTTCTGTTTTGGCAAATCGATGGTTATAGAATTGCCATGATCTTTTGCAAACTCCAATAATTCATCAACCTCAGCACTTGTTAGAGTAACTGGCAAAATACCATTTTTGAAACAGTTATTAAAAAAAATATCAGCAAATGATGGGGCGATAACACATTTAATACCAAAATCATTTAAGGCCCAAGGAGCGTGTTCGCGGCTAGATCCGCAGCCAAAATTATCTTTTGCGATTAAGATTTGTGAATTTTTATAGGCAGGTTGATTTAAAATAAAATCGGCGATCTCTTTGCCTTCTAGATCAAAACGCATCTCGTGAAATAAATTTTTGCCAAGACCGGTGCGCTCAATGGTTTTGAGGAATTGTTTTGGAATGATCATATCGGTATCAATATTAATCAAATCAAGTGGCGCAGCTGTTGCAGTTAGAGTTGTAAATTTTTGCATAATTTAAGAATTAAGTTTAATTTTAAATCATATAGTAATTAGGCGCTTATAATGCGTCAAGGCTTGAAATGAATGCTTGGACGCGTTTATAATCTTGGGATAAAATTTTTATCTAGATAAAACTAACTCAACATCTATCGCAATTTGCTGCTTTAGATCATCTAGCGAGGCAAACTTTTTTTCTTCGCGAATAAAATCGATCAGCTCAATCCTAATTTTTTGGCCATAAATATCATGGTTAAAATCAAAAATATGAACCTCATAAAGCGACTCTAAACCGCTTGAAACTGTAGGCTTAAGGCCAAAATTCATTATCGCATTATAATTTATTCCCGCAATATTTGCTCTCACTTGATAAACACCAAATTTTGGTTTTATAATATGCGGTTTAGCCTTGATATTGGCGGTTGGAAAGCCAATTGTTCTACCTAATTTTTTGCCATTATTGACGATTCCTTCAATAGCAAAATTTGCGCCCAGCGCGTGATTTGCCTCTTTAATTTTGCCATTTTTAATATAATTTCTAATCAGGCTAGAAGAATAAATATCGGCATCTTTTTTTAGCGCTGCAATGTTGATAATATTGAATCCGTAGCGCTTGGATTCTTCTTCTAATAATTGTAAATTTCCTTCACGATTTTTGCCAAAAATAAAATCATAACCAATTACTAAATATTTTACATTAAGTGCATCAACCAAGATTTTTTTGATAAAATCTTTGGCGCTGAGCTCAGAGAAATCGCGGTTAAAAGGTATTATAATGGCGCGATCAATTTTTTTATCGCGAAAGATTTTTAATTTTTGCGCCAAGGATGTGAGTCTAAAATCCCTTGCTAGATCTGGCTTAAAGAGCAATATTGGATGTGGTTCAAAAGTTAAAATTGTTGCCAACATATTTTTTTCGCGCGCAATTTCTGTGACTTTATTTATTATTTGAGCATGGCCAAGATGAGCACCATCAAAATTGCCGATTGTTAAAACCGACTCTTGCCTCTTGCCGTTAGGTTGATTTAGAATATGGTTTAGGCGACGAATTAACTGCATTTATTTTATATTATTCGTGAAAAAAATCCTGCCAGTTTTGCTGGTTTTAACATTTTTGAATCCTAATCTTACAAGGGCTGACGATGGTTTCAAGCACGGTATTTCAGTTTTTGGCAATTTAAAATATCCGGCCAATTTTAGGCATTTTGATTATGTGGATCCTACTGCTTCTAAGGGCGGCGAGGTTAAGCTTGGTGTTGAAGGGTCTTTTAATAGCCTTAATCCCTTTATTTTAAAGGGTTTGGCCGCTGCCAGCATAGATTCAATTTATGATTCTCTTACCGAAGGGTCTGATGATGAAATCTCTTCACGCTACGGGCTGTTGGCTGAATCGATGAAATTATCTGCTGATAAATTTTCCCTTTCATTTAAATTGCGCAAAAATGCACGATGGCACGATGATAAAAAAATTACCGCTGATGATGTTATTTTTACTTTTCATAAATTAATTGATGAGGGTCATCCAACCTATAAAATGGCCTATTCTCAGGTGCGGGATGTTGTAAAAATTAATGATTATGAAGTGAAATTTATTTTTAAAACTAATCAAAATCGCGATCTTCCTTTGTTGGTTGCCTCGATGAAAATTTTGCCAAAACATTATTATCAAAATCATCAATTTAATCAAACAACTTTAGATTTTCCACTTGGCTCTGGGCCCTACAAAATAAAAGAAGTAGAGCAGGGTAAAAAAATTATTTATGAGCGTGTAAAAAATTATTGGGCCGCTGATTTGCCGGTGAATAAAGGGCGCTATAATTTTAACAAAATTTCTTACGATTATTATCGCGATAGCAATGTTTTGATTGAGGCTTTTAAGACGGAAAAATTTGATTTGCGCCAAGAAAATATTTCACGCAATTGGTTTAATTCTTACAATATTGAAAAAGTAAAAAATGGTGAAATCATCAAAAAAGAAATCGTCAATGATCTGCCAGCTGGGGTTCAAACTTTTGTTTTAAATTTGCGTCGCGAGAAATTTCAAGATATAAATTTGCGTAAAGCACTCACTTTTGCTTTTGATTTTGAATGGCTGCGCAACCATATATTCTATGGCTCTTACAAGCGCACCGAAAGTTATTTTGCTAACTCAAAATTTTCTTATAATTATAATAATTCGCATCCTTTTACATTGCCAAAATCAGATGGAGCGGGCTTTGGGCGCGATAATTTAATTATTGCAAAAAAGATTTTGAGTGATGCTGGCTATAAAATTGTGCAAGGAAAATTAATTGATCCAAAGTCGCAAAAGCCGGTCACCATTGAGTTTATCATTGATTCCAAAACTTTTGAAATGGTAATTGCTCCTTTTGTAAAAAATTTGCGCAAGTTAGGAATTTTAGCAAGAACGCGTTTTGTTGAAGAAAATCAATATGCGGCGCGGGTTCGAAATTTTGATTTTGATATTATTGTGGCGGTTTTTGGGCAATCGTTAATTCCGGGAAATGAGCTGATGCGATATTGGCATTCATCGCAAAAAAATATTGTCGGATCGCAGAATGTTGCTGGTTTGGATGATAAAGAAGTTGATGGGTTGGTAGAAAAAATTTCGCAGGCGCAGAGTGAAAATCAGTTGGTTGCGCTCTGTCGCGCCTTAGATAAAAGGCTGTTGGAAAATTATTATACGATTCCGCAATGGCACAACAACACCTACAGAATCCTATATCGCGACATTTTTGTGATGCCAAAAACGCAGCCAAAATATTCGCTGGCGGTTGATAGTTGGTGGTTAAAATAAAATGTTTAACATTAAGCTTGATCCTTTATAATAGGGCAACTCAGAGTAATTTTAATAATTATAAATATGTTTATTCAAACCGAAGAAACCCCAAATCCAGCCAGTTTAAAATTTATTCCTGATGGAATTGTGGTGATGGAAAATGATACGGCGAATTTTAAAAGCAAAGAACAGGCCTTGAAATCACCGCTTGCAGAAGAGTTATTTAAAATTGATGGCGTGAGTTCAATATTTTTTGGCCGCGATTTTATCACTGTTACAAAGGCCGATGAAATTGAGTGGAAAAAAATCAAAACAGAAATTCTGGCAACAATAATGGATTTTTTTGTCGCAGAAAAATCAGTAATGCATGATGCCTCTGCCCCTACATCATCAATGGTTGATGAAAATGATAGCGAAATTGTAAAGCAAATAAAAGAGTTGATTGAAATCAAAGTTCGTCCAGCTGTGGCAATGGATGGCGGCGATATTATTTTTCGCGGATTTGAAGATGGCGTGGTGATGTTAGAGCTGAAGGGCTCTTGTTCTGGCTGCCCCAGCTCTACTATTACGCTAAAAAATGGTATTGAAAATATGTTAAAACATTACATTCCAGAAGTTGTTAGTGTTGAGCAAATTTCTGATTATGATTAAAATTATATTATGAAAGATCCATTAATAATCGCCGGCCAAACCTTTCAATCCCGCTTATTAGTAGGCACGGGGAAATATAAAGATTTTACCGAAACCCACGAAGCCATCGCTGCTTCGGGTGCAGAAATTGTCACTGTTGCAGTGCGTCGTGTCAATATCGAGAAGAAAAATGAGCCAATGTTGCAAGATTTTCTTGATCCAAAAAAATACACTTATTTGCCAAATACCGCAGGATGCTTTACTGCCGATGATGCCGTGCGCACCTTGCGTTTAGCTCGCATGGCAGGAGGTTGGAATCTAGTGAAGTTAGAAGTTTTAGCTGATGAAAAAACTCTTTATCCCAAAGTTATTGAAACGATCAAAGCTGCAGAATTGCTGATTAAAGATGGGTTTCAAGTTATGGTTTACACTTCTGATGATCCAATTGTGGCGCGTGAATTAGAAGATATTGGATGCTGTGCGATCATGCCACTAGCGGCTCCAATCGGTTCTGGTCTTGGCATTCAAAATCGTCTCAACATAGAATTTATTATCGAGCAATCAAAAGTTCCTGTATTGGTTGATGCAGGAGTCGGCACTGCATCTGATGCCGCAATTGCTATGGAACTTGGTTGCGATGGCGTTTTGATGAATACTGCAATTGCCAAAGCGCAAAATCCTGTTTTAATGGCACATGCGATGAGGCTTGCAATTGAAGCTGGTCGCGCCGCGTTTTTAGCGGGCAGAATGGAAAAGAAAAAATATGCCTCACCTTCTTCGCCGATAATTGGAAAAATTTAATTCGCGACTATTTCGCAAAAAATTAAAAACAATTTTTATGAATCACAAATTTAATAATTCAATAATCCGCGCTTATGATATTCGCGGTGTTTATGGCAAAACTTTGCATGACGAAGATGCGTTTTTTGTTGGCAAATCTTTCGCTAGTTTTTTGCACAAAAATGGCGGCAAGAAAATTTCGGTGGCAAGCGATGGGCGCATGAGCTCTCCCGCTTTAAAGGCGCAGCTTATCAAGGCTTTGCTTGAATCTGGTTTAGAAGTTGTTGATGTTGGTGTTGGCCCAACTCCAATGTTATATTTTTCGGTTTATCATCTTGAATGCGATGCAGGAATTATGGTGACGGGTTCGCATAATCCTAAAGATCATAACGGTTTTAAAATGCTGCTAAAAGAGCGTCCATTTTTTGGCGATGATATTTCTTATTTAGCAAAAATGGCGGCAGAGGCCGATTTTGTTGATGGCAAAGGCAGTCTCTCAAGTTTTGATATTGAAGATATTTATGTAAATCGTGTTCTTGCCGATTGCGTTTTGGCAAAAAATCATGTTGCAAAAAATCCGGCGCGAGAATTAAAAATTGCATGGGATGCGGGCAATGGTTCTGCTGGTCATGCGATGAAAAAAGTTTCGCAGCAAATTAAAGGTGAACATTTTTTATTATTTGCAGATATTGATGGTACATTTCCTAATCACCATCCTGATCCTACTGTGCCAAAGAATCTCGAAGATTTAAAGCGCGAGATTTTAGCAAAAAAATGCGATATCGGAATTGCTTTTGATGGCGATGGTGATCGCATTGGTGTGATGGATGATGAGGGAGAAATTTTATGGGGCGATCAATTAATGATATTTTTTGCGCGTGAAGTTTTGGCAAGAATGCCTGATTCTGTAATCATCGCCGATGTAAAGGCGAGCCAAGTTTTGTTTGACGAAATTAAAAAAGCTGGTGGCAAAGCGATGATGTGGAAAACTGGTCACTCTTTGGTGAAAGCACAGATGAAAGCAACAAACTCGCCACTTGCCGGTGAAATGTCGGGCCATATTTTCTTCGCCGATAAATATTTTGCCCATAAAAATCACGGCTATGATGATGCCCTTTATGCTGCGATCAGAATCATAAATATTGTTGCGCAATCATCGCACAAGCTTTCTGATTTGCGCAAAGCCTTGCCACAAACTTTTTCTACTCCAGAAATTCGTGTTGAATCTGAGGATGAAAAAAAGTTTGCAATTGTTGATGAGTTAAAAAATAAATTAAAAAATTCGGGCTTAAATATTAATGATGTTGATGGTGTGCGAATCACAACTGATAAGGGTTGGTGGTTAATTCGCGCTTCAAATACTCAACCAGTTTTAGTGGCAAGATGTGAAGCTGGTTCAGCAAAAGATTTAGAAGAATTAAAAAATAATCTGCGTGGTCATTTAAAAAATTTGGGAGTAAAAATTCCGCATGAACTTGAATAAGTTGCGGTAAATTGATTAATTTGCCATCAAAATTATGCGCTATAAATCAGCATTTTTATTATTGGTTTTTCTGTTTTTTACCTCATGTAATTTAACGCAAAAATTATGGAGTAATTACTATGAAGAAAAGTTGGGGATTTTTATGGTCAGTCAAGATGGCCAATATGTTGCGTTTCTAGGAGAGAAGTATCATTACATTTTTAATGAAAATGGCGGCATAATGAAGCAATTATTATTTTCGCCATATCGCTTTTTAATGTCTATTTCTAGTTCAAAAACTTATGTAAAATTAAGTAGATCAAATGAGTTAGAAGCCACTGTTACCATAGAGATTAATACAGCCACAATAGATCCGGTTGCTGAGCAGCATTTAAATAATCTTGGTTTTTTCTACGATTCTGATAAAAAATTAATAGCGCGAATCAAGCTTTACGGAAAAAGATATCTTGCCAATGGAGATTTATCTAATGTTTCTTTTCATCTTAATCGACAATATTCGATCAAGATCTACGAGTCTATTTCTGGCACAGAAAAAGTTGAAAAAATAGCACTGACACCAATTACTGTAACGATTGATGCCGTTGTATTGATTGGCAAAATCTTACTCATGCCTTTTATGGGAAATTAATTTTATATGAAAATAATCGGTTTAACAGGTGGAATTGCTTCAGGAAAAAACTTTGTAGCGGATATTTTTGCTAAAAATGGTGCAGCTATTTTTGATGCAGATTTTGAGGTGCATCAAATTTATGATAATGATAAAAATTTTATTTCTAAGATAAAAAAACTTTTTCCACAAAGCGTAGTTGATGAAAAAATTGATCGTAAAATTCTAGGAAAAATTGTTTTTTCTGATGCTAAAAAATTAAAAATTATTGAAGAAATTGTTCATCCAATCATAAGAAAAAAATATGATCAGTTTCTTTTAAAATCACGCCAAGAAAAAAGAAAAATCGTAGTTCTTAATATCCCATTGCTTCTAGAAAGACAAGGTTATGAGTGTGATAAAATAATATCATTACTAATTCCGCCATCTCTACAAAAAAGAAGATTTTTTAGTCGTAATAAAAATGAATCTCAGCAAGATTTAGAAAAAAAATTTACAAAGATTATTCAATTTCAAATTAGCAATGAAGAGCGCAAAAAAAGATCTGATTTTGTGATTCATGCAAAATTTTCTAAGGCTCATACCAAGATGCAGGCAAAAAAAATCTTACAAAAAATAGCATGAAAAAAGGGATTATTTTTGCAGCGCTGGCTAGTTTTTTATGGGGATTGTTGCCGCTTTATTTAAAGCTAATGAAAGATGTTTCTTCGCTAGAAATTTTATTGCATCGCATGTTGTGGTCACTGATTTTTGTGATAATGATATTGGCTTATAAGCGCCATTTTAGCTGGCTCAAGGCGGTGATTACAAATCCCAAAATATTGCTAACTTTTGTAGCAAGTTCTTTATGTATTGCGATAAATTGGTTCATTTATATTTGGGCAGTAAATTCTAATCATGTAGTTGATGCAAGTTTGGGATATTTTATTTTGCCGCTAATGCATGTGGTGATGGGATATTTTTTTCTTAATGAAAGAATGCGTTCTTTGCAGTGGTGCGCTGTTGCCATCGCAGCTTTAGGAGTTTTGTGGCTTGCAATTGAAGCTGGACAAATACCGTGGATTGCATTTTCTCTAGCATTAACTTTTGGATTTTATGGCTTGATCAGAAAAACCGCCAAGCTTAATTCTTTAGAAGGATTATCGCTTGAAACCGCTCTGTTGGCCCCTTTTGCGCTGATATGGCTAATTTTAATGGCTTATAATGATCAAAGCTCTTTTGCTGAAGGAGATGTTTCTGTGCGCTTATTATTGATGTTGGCGGGGCCGATTACAGTTATTCCATTATGGCTTTTTTCTGCTGGAGCAAGGCGTTTGCCGCTTTATTTGCTTGGGTTGCTACAATATATTGCTCCCACGGGGCAAATGTTGCTTGGAGTGTTTTTATGGGATGAGCCTTTTCAAACTGCTAAAATAATTGGATTTACAATTATTTGGTCAGCCCTTGCAATATATAGTGCCGAGAGTGCTTGGTTTGTGATTTCTAATAAAAAAATCACAAAATAAAATTACATCAAATCTTGCAACGCACGCACTTCAAATTTTGATCCAATATCTTTGTAAGCACCAATCGCATCAACCAAAGCTTTTGCACCAGACATTGTTGTAGTGTAGGTTACGCCTTTCATAAAAGAAGTTCGACGAATCGAAAAACTATCTTTGGTAGCTTGCGCGCCTTCAGTTGTGTTGATCACTAATGCAATTTCTTTGCGCTCAATCATATCAACAACATGCGGCTTATCTTCAGTAATTTTATTTACGATTGTAACTGCGATGCCATTTTCAGCTAGGTATTTAGCGGTTCCGCGAGTTGCAACAATTTTAAAACCGATAGCAATTAATTTATTTGCTAGGGCAGTAAGTTCTTTTTTGTCAGAATCTTTTACTGAAATAAAAGCAAGACCTTCAGTTGGCAATTTAGAGCCTGCAGCCAATTGCGCCTTGGCAAAAGCTAGTGGAAAAGTTTTATCAATTCCCATAACTTCGCCAGTGGATTTCATTTCTGGCCCTAAAATAATATCGGCGTTATTGAAGCGTGCGAATGGAAAAACTACTTCTTTTACTGAGAAATAATTAAACTTTTTATCCTTCAATTTAAATTCGCTCAAAGGCTTGCCCACCATGATTAGCGAGGCAATTTTAGCAATAGGAAAACCTGTTGCTTTAGCAACAAATGGCACAGTTCGAGATGCGCGGGGATTGACCTCGAGCACATAAATTACATCATCTTTGATAGCATATTGCACATTCATCAAACCCTTTACATTCAATGCTAGAGCCAGTTTGACGGTAGCATCTTTGATTCCATCCATAATTTTTTGTGATAAAGAAAATGGTGGGATCGAGCAGGCTGAATCTCCGGAGTGGATTCCCGCTTCTTCAATATGCTGCATAATTCCTGCAACAAAAACATCTTTGCCATCAGCAAGCGCATCAACATCAACCTCAATTGCATCACTTAAAAATTTATCAAGAAGTAATGGGCCGCTATCAAAAACTTCGGCATATTCAACAAGATATTTCATTAAATATGCTTCATCATAAACTATCGCCATGCCGCGCCCACCAAGAACATAAGAGGGACGAACAACTACAGGAAAACCAATTTCATTTACTTGCTCAAGAACCTGTTTTGCAGAATAAGCGATGTAGTTTTGTGGTTGATTTAACCCGAGTTTTTGCAACAATTGTTTGAAGCGATCGCGATCTTCAGCCAAATCAATCATATCAGGAGAAGTGCCAATGATCGGAACATTTTCATCTTGCAAAAACTTCGCCAAGCCAAGCGGCGTCTGACCTCCAAACTGAACATTAACTCCGAGTAATTGACCATTCGACATTTCTTTTTTGATGAGCTCAATAGTATCTTCAGCGGTTAGTGGCTCAAAATAAAGGCGATCAGAAGTATCGTAATCAGTAGAAACTGTTTCGGGGTTGCAATTTACCATAATGGCTTCGATGCCTGCTTCTCTAAGGGCGAAAGCGCAATGCACGCAAGTATAATCGAACTCGATTCCTTGTCCGATGCGGTTGGGGCCTGATCCCAGAATGATAACTTTTTTTCTATTGGTAGGGTTTGATTCGCAAGAAGAGAGCATTTTTAAAAAATTGAATTGAAATTTTTAACGCAAAAAGCGATTGTTGATTTATATTCTAACACTAAATTCGAAATTTAAAATAAAATGTTGATTACTCAAAGCTTTATATTTGCAGCAGGTCGCGGAGAGCGGATGAGACCGCTTACAGACACGATCCCCAAGCCTTTGGTTAAAATCAAAAACAAGGCAATTATAGATTATAGCATCGAAAAACTCAATAAAATCGCTAAAATTCAAAAAATTATTGTTAATGGCTTTTATTTGGCAGATGAAATTGAAAAACATTTGCGTTCATTAAATAATCCAAAAATTATTTTCTCGCGTGAGACCTCTAAAATAGAGACTGGCGGAGGGTTGCTTTATGCCATGAATAATAAAAAATTTGATCCAGAACAGCCAATTTTATTGATTAATGGTGATATTTTGTGGCAAGATATTGATGGAATTTTTGATATTGAAGAAATCTGCAGCGCCTACAACCCCAAGGATTGCGATATATTATTGGGTCTTAAAAAAACTGGAGAAATTTTGGGATATGACGGGAAGGGTGATTTTGATTTTGATGCAAAAACAGGGGCGCTTTATAAAAAACAAAATCAGGCGCAGAGTCATGTTTTTGTAGGTGTGCAAGTGGTTAATCCGGTGATTTTAAATCAGGATTTAGAACAGTGTTTTTCGATGAGTTATTTTTATAAGAAGGCGGTTTCTCAGAATGGTGAGGTTGCTAGGATTAAGGGGTTGGAATTGAAGGGTAGGTATTTTCATATTGGGGATGTGAAGACGATTGGGTTGGTGGAAGGGGTTTTGTAATTTAGGTTGGGTTGAGATCTTGCTTCTGCGATTAATTCTGTGATTGGCGATCATTTTATTTCGCGCGCAAGCACAGCTACATAAAATGATCGCCAATCACAGAATTAATCGCAGAAGCGAGAGCTTAAACCATCAACTTACACAACTCTTCATCCAAATTCTCCGGCACAATCACAATCGGAATTCTAATTTTTGTACCAATCTTTTGCGCAATTTTTGGCAAAACCGTATTATCACTTTTAGAATTATGAGATTTGCCAAATATAAGCATCATACAACTTGGCATTGACTTTATTTCATTAAGAATCTCACTTGAAATATCGCCCTCTCTAATTGATACAACCGGAATTATGGCGATTTCTTTTTGCATCTCATTAATTAAATTTTGCAAATATTTCTCAAGCTGCTTTCTTTTTTCTTGGCCAATCACATGTGATCCGAATAAAAGATTTTTGTGAGAAGATTCCATGACTGACAAAATTTGTACTGCAAAGCCAAGCTTTTTTGCTTTTAAACAAGCATAGCGCAGCGTTACTGCCGAAGCGTTTGTGGTATCAATGCAAACCAAAATTGTTGGGATAATATCAGTCATTTTTAAATTTAATCATTTTTAATATTTTGAAAAATTCAAAATTTATTTAGCGATAAAGCGCACAAATAAATAGTTGGCCAACCAGCCAATTACAAGGGCCATGATAACAGAAATCAGGCCATAAAGCAATGGTTGTTGATAAGATTGATCAGAAATTGTAGCGCTCATTCCAACTTGATTTACATAAATTGGAATCGATTGAAATGAAATTAAATCATTTTCATTAATTAAGTAAATCTCAACAGTATAAACGCCGCGAGCGATATTTTTTGGAAAATGTAAGATCACTTTGAAAAGGGTTTCATCAAGAAATTCAATTTTGTTGGCGCCGCTGGTATAGAGATTGTCTTTTTCTAGTTTATTGACTAATTGTAGCTGAAATTCATTTTTTTTATCATTGCTAAAATTGCTGTTGGAAGGGGAGAATTTAAGATTGGCGGTTCCGAGTTCGAGTTCTGATAATAGCTGATTGGTGACCTGATCATCATTAAAAGTTGAGAACAAAGAATAGTAGCTAGAAGATTCTTTAAATTTGATGCGATCGCCATTATACCAAATGCCAAGAAGTTTTTGTTTTTTAGTGACGAGGAAGTTTTTTTTAGGTCCGCGTACTGCTACTACTATGTTTCCCGCATCGCCCTTGGCACCAAAAAGTAAAATTTCTGTGCCGTTAAAATTGGTATCGATATTGATTTCGTTGGTTGAAATTCCAGAAATAATCGAGCGCGCCGAAGCGCTATTGGTTTGGGTTATGAGCAGTAATAAAACTATCAATAATTTTTTCATCTATTTTAAAATTTCGATGACATAAAGACTTTCTGGCGTAGTAAATAAATTCAGAAACATCTTAAAACATACCGCCAAAAGCAACAAAGACAAAAATATTCGCATTTTATTAGCATCGATTTTATAACCAGCGCGGGTGCCGATTTGCGCGCCAATCGAAGAGCTGACGACCATTAAAAATGCTAATACAATATCAACGGTATGATTGGTTAATGCTTGTAAAAAAGTTGTGTTGCTGGCGATAAAAATAATCTGAAATAAAGAGGTTCCTACCACAACTGAGGACGGCATGCGCAGAATGTAGATCATCGCTGGAATCATTAAAAATCCGCCACCAATACCCATTAAAGCAACAAGGATACCGATTCCTATGCTTAATACGATTGGAATCAGGGCGCTAATTGTGATGTCTGATTTAGGAAAATAAATTTTATAGGGCAGGGTATCTAAATGTAATAAAAAGTTTTTAAACCAAGCACTTTCTTCTTTTTGTCTTTCTTCGAGAGAGAGATGGTATTTGTTGGCAAGCATTGTTTTAACGCTATCAATTAGCATAAAAATACTTATTGAGCCGAGAAAAATTACATAATTTATACCGACTACAAGATCAATTTGCCCCGATTTTTGTAACAGCCGAAAGATTGAGACGCCAAATGTAGAGCCGATGAAGCCTCCAAGCATAAGGAATAATCCCATTTTAACATCAACGCTACCTTTGCGCAAATGGGCTAATAATCCTGAGGCAGAAGCGGCAACAATTTGATTAGAAGAAGTTGCTACTGCAACGGCTGGAGAGACCCCGATAAACATTAAAAACGGTGTCGCTAAAAATCCACCACCAATACCAAACATGCCAGCGAGAAACCCGGTTGCAAGGCCAAGCAGCAGAATAAGAATTATATTTACAGGAATTTCTGCAATTGGTAAATAAATTTGCATCAGTTGATAATGGTTATTTTATTATTCTGAAATTTATATTCATGCTCTGCATCATCCTCGGTGATTTTAATTAATACTAAAGCATGAAGTTCGTTTTCATAATAAGCTGTAGATAAAATTATGCCGCTGTTTTTTTCTTCGCAAGAAATTTCGCTGTTCTTTTCAACTTCAGTTAGATCAGAAATTGTAGCATGGAAGATTTTTTTGCGAATTTGCCCAGTGTGATGTGTTCTGGCTGTAAGTTCTTGACCGATATAGCAGCCTTTTGTGTAATCAATGGCATTGAGATTGTCAAAATTAAATTCTGCAATAATTGATTTTTCGTAAGTGAGATCATGTTCACTTTCAGGAATTTTTAAACAAATGCGCCGATAGTGATATTTTGTAAGGTCGTTTGTTTGCGCATCATTATCATTGTGCCAAATTTTATTAATAGAATATGATATTTCTTCTTCATCTTCATCAATAAATTCTGCAATATTATAAATTCTATATCCCAAATCTTTGTGACGCGGATCTTTAAAAGCTAGGCCCCGAGAGCTATCAGGGCTATCAAAGTTTTGTGTAATTTTATAATCATCATGCTTGATAATTTCAACTTGCGTGCGTAATTTATAAAATTTTAATTTAGTGATAATCTCATTTTGCCTAGAGCCAAGGCAATCCAAAAATATAGAATCATTTTTCTCAAAAATAAAAAAATCATATAAAAAGCGCCCCGAAGCATTAAGCATTGCTGCATAAATCAAGTTATTATCGCCGATTTTATTAATATCATTAGTGATTAATCCTTGCAAAAAACTTTTGCGATCACTGCCTTTTATCTCAATGATAGAGCGATCTTGTAAGGTTATTTCTTCGGTCATTTTTTAAAATTAGTTGTAAGTTTTTTTAAAAGCATAACATCATTTTGATAAAAATAATGTTAAGCCCAAAATTAGTTAATTGTATTTAGCGTTATTGGCATCGAAGTTTTTTTGGTAGATGATTGATTATAATTTGTTTTTTGGTAGTTCATATAAGAATTTTAAATGCAATTAATGCCCAATCGTTTGGGGGCGTATTCTGATAATAGCTATGATAATTATAAAATTTTTAATGTAAAAAAATTTTTAAATTAAAAAATTATTCACAGATTATGTATGAGAGTATTGAGTCGCGCAAGGATGTTGATATTTTTTGCGTATCGCCGCGTGAAGAATTATTTGGATTAGTAATTTTAAAGAGATTTTTATATTCGACTTTAGTAATCTCATCTTATACTGTTGGTGGACAGTTTTTGATTGAAAATGAAAAAAATGGTTTATTATTCGATAATAAAAATCCACCAGAGCTTGCCAAAAAAATCATTACAATTAATCAAGAACAAGAAAAATATTGCGATTTTACTGCGATGACTTATTTAAAGCTTACCAAGCAATTCGGTCAAAATAATTTTGCTAAAGAAATCGCAAAAATTTTGCAACAAATTTTTAAATAGATGCGATATTTTAAATGTATTTCAATTGCAGTTTTATTACTTACTCTAAGTGCTTGCGAAGTGCTTCTTGAACCAATGCCTCCTAGTTGGAAATGGGGCGCGCGGCCTCGTCCTTTAACGGGCGTAAAAGGTCTTCCTCCTGCAGATACTGCCTATGGTGAAGGTTTTCGCGATGGCTGCGGATCAGCTTGGGATGCGGTTGCCAAAGGCTTACTTGGCGAAGTTAATAAACATAAAATTGATCCAAAGAGATTGGTAAGTGATTCAGATTACAGCACTGGATGGGAAGATGGTATTGAACATTGCACTTATATGCTTGATTGGAATGTAGTTTAATATGAAAAAAGCCACTTTAATTTTGATTTTATTTTTATTTTCTTGTCGCAGCAACGGCATGTATCAGCCATATACCACCGATCTTGCATTGCCAGAAGGGCCGCCAGAATATAAAGCTGGTTGGCGCGCTGGTTGCAGAACTGGTCTTAGTTCTGGCGGAAGAGGTATGTTCGTTAATAGCTTTGTTTACCCTATTGATTATGGTGATGGTGCATATCATCATGAGCCGCTTTTTGCTGCCGGATGGCTTGATGCGGCATTTACTTGCTTTGAAAATGTTAGTACTTTTTCGATAAAAAGCGCTTATGTTGGGCCATTAGAATAATTTTTATGAAAAGCAAAATTAAAAGTACGATTATTTTATTGAGTTTGTTAACGCTAATTTCTAGCTGTTCTGAAGCGACAAGGCGAAATATTGGTCGTAATTATCTTCCTGAGAAAGCAATAGGCGCCTTTAAAAAAGAGCTTGCTGATGCCAGTCCAGAATTTCAGCGCGGTTGGGCTGATGGCTGCGAAACTGGTATTCATGTAGCTTCAGTCAACACATTTTATCGCATGTTTTATAGCAATAATCGAGTTGATGGCTATGCTAAGGCTAATAACGCAGATTATCGCACTGGCTGGGGAGATGCTTTGTGGTATTGTATGCGTTTTGAAGAAATTAAACAAACCTCTACATTATGGTCATCTATGTTTGGGGGCTATAGATGAAAAATTTATTTCGAGCCTTGTTAATTTTAGTCGCACTTAATCTTGCTTCTTGTCGTTGGTTCACAAGCGACGCCACCGATAATTTTTTGCGCAATTTTAATGTGCCAAGTCCACCGGGTTCGCCAGTATTTAGAAAAGGCTTTAAGCATGGATGTTCGCAAATTCTTTATTCGCGCGGCAACTTTTTTTACCGCACAATGTTTAAGTATGAATATGACACCTCGCTAAACTATAATAAAGATTATCGTTTTGGCTATAAACGGGGCTACAATGCTTGTTTTCTTGTAATTATTGCCAGCAAAATGCCATCTTTTGATAAGGGGTTATTTCCTGCGGGTAGTGGTAATGATATTGGTATGGGGTTTTATAACCAAACAAATTATGATGAAACTTCGGGCATGTTTGATGGAATCTTAAATATGAGTTTTGGTGGCAATGTTAATGGCGTGGTTGAAAATCTTGGCTCGGGAAGCAGTGTTCTTGATGTTAATCCAATTTGGGCCGGCAATTCTAAAGGACAATTTTTTGGACAATGAAAAACCTTAAAATTTTATTTCTCATTTTGATTTTAACCTCTTGTGCAACAAATCGCCATTGGTATAAGCCTAACGGCTATCTTTTTGACATGATGCCAAAAGGTGGTAGTTCGGGTTTTAATCTTGGCTGGATTCATGGATGTCAATCTGGCCTTGGAACACAATTTGCTGGATCAGTTGGTATGACCTTCTACACCTGGAGCCGCGATGTTGATATTGTAAGTACAAAGCCTAATATAAAAGCGGTTAAAGAGCGTTATCCAAAAGATCTCAAAGATGTAAATTGGAACGATACAGCGGATATAAAGCGTCATTTTTCTGACTACAATTTGGTGTTTTTTGATGCTTACAACTTTTGTCGTCAAACGGCCTTAGGAACTCTGCGCGCTAGTGTTGGTAATCCTCCAACTCCGGGGGATGTTCGTTACGATCCTGAGGATGCAAATGTTGGCGATATTTGGAAGATTGGCGGTGCTTATGATTCTAGAATTGGCAGTACTGGTTTTTGGTAGCGTTGGTTGTTAAAAAAGGTGAGGGTAAGAATCGGAGTTTAGATAATTAGAAGTTAGAGGTAATTGCCTCCGTAACTTTAACAATAATAGCATTAGTTAAAATTCTGCCTCTATCAGTGATTTTTACATTTTTATCGTTTGCCTCAATCAAGCCTTCATCCACAAGCCTTTGCAGCTTTTGAAAATTAAATATCTCAACTATATTTTTACCAAAAAATTGTTGAAATATTTTATTATCGATTCCATCTTTTAGCCTTAAGCCCATTAAAATCAACTCTTCCAGTGTTTCTGTTGTAAAAATTTCTTCTATTGTTTGAGTTGCCGCGCCTTGCTCTAATGCCTTATCCAGCCATAGTTTTGGCTCATGCAACATCATAACGGCGCTACGATTTTTTTCTCCATCAAAAAAAACCCGAGAATGCGCACCAGCACCAATTCCCAAATAATCACCACCTTGCCAATAAACCAAATTATGTTTGCATTGATAACCTTTTTTGGCATAATTTGAAATTTCATAAAGCTCTAAACCCTTGCCGGCAGTGATTTCGTTGGTAATATTATAAAAATCAGTTGCAAGATTTTCATTTGGCATTACAAATTTTTTCTGCTTAAATTCGCCAAAAAATTTAGTGCCTTTTTCTATGGTTAATTGATAAAGCGAAAGATGTTTGGTGTTAAATTGTAAAGCTTCGCGAAGCTCATGCGACCATGATTCAAGGGTTTGCTGTGGTCTTGCATAAATAAGGTCAAAAGAAAAATTTTCAAAAATTTGTGCAGCATTTTTTATCACAAAAATCGCTTCTGCAGCAGAATGTTCTCGTCCTAAAAATTTTAAATCAGCATCGTTTAAAGCCTGTACCCCAATGGATAGGCGGTTGATGCCCGCCTTTTTAAAATCAGCAAATTTACTACTTTCAAATGAGGTTGGATTGGCTTCTAGCGTGATTTCGCAGCTTTCATCTAGCTGCCAACAATTAGAAATTGTAGTAAGAATTTTTTCTACTAATGCCAAAGGCATCAATGAAGGCGTGCCTCCGCCAAAAAATATAGTTTTAATTTTGCGGCCTTTCAAACGCGGTGCAAAAAATCCAATTTCATTCTGATAGGCCTGCAAAAATGCCGCGTGATCAATATTGTCGCGCACATGCGAATTAAAGTCGCAATAAGGGCATTTTGATTTGCAAAACGGATAGTGAATATAAAGCGAAAGATCTCGAGATGTCATTTATACTTTCTTTTTACTGTTCAGGCAAATAACCTAGATATGTAGATTCTAAAAAATCTCAAGAAAGGTGAAATTATTTTATTGAGCTAGGTCATGCGAATTGGCTTGCCTCTGAGCAATGGCCTAGCTCAATAAAATAATTTCACCGAGGACGAGATCTCGAATCAAAATAACCAAAAAATTCTACCACAATGCTACAAATTATAATAGTTGTTTTTCGTGAAATCCTAGAAATATCATTAATTTTAGGCATTTTAACCGCTGCAACAAAAAATATTGAAGGTCGCAGCAAATGGATTGCTGGTGGCCTGACTCTAGGTTTGATCTTATCGGCGGCTCTAGCATTTTTTACTGATCTAATCTCTGAAACTTTTGATGGATTGGGGCAAGAAATTTTCAATGGAATAATTCTTGCAACCGCCGCTACCATGATTTCATGGACAATTATCTGGATGCAAAAACATGCCAAATCACTGTCTGGTGAGTTAAAGCAGCTCAGCAAATCTATTGTTAGTGGCAAGGCTCCACTCTACAGCCTATTGTTTGTAGTATTGTTTTCTACTTTGCGCGAAGGGGCTGAAATTGTTCTTTTTACTTATAGCTCTTATATTTCAGGCCTTGCAATTGATAAAATTATTATAGGTCTTTTCATTGGCTTGTCTTTAGGCCTGTCTCTAGGTCTGGCGCTTTATTTTGGCATGTTAAAAATTTTTGGTAAATATTTTTTTATTGTAACAACTTGGATTTTAATATTTATCGCTTCAGGAATTATGGCGCAAGCATTTGGTTTTTGGATCAGGGCAGATATCATGCCGGCATTAGGCGATCCAATATGGGATAGCTCAAATATTTTATTAGAAACCAGTATTATAGGAAAATTATTCCACATTTTTCTTGGATATATTGATCGCCCAGCTGGCTTGCAAGTTATTGCATATTTTGCAAACCTTAGTCTATTAACAATTGCGCTGCGTTTAGTAAAAAAATAATAAAGTATGATTAAAAAGTGGAAAATTTTTGCTTATAAAATTGAATGGTATGATATAAAAACCAAGATAAAAAAAATTATTCGCAGCCTTTTTTATAGCGCATTAGCACAAAATTTAATATGTTGGCTTATTGTTGGATATATGTGGTTTGTTTATATTTCTAGCAAAAGAAAATTTATCAATTGTGAAGCATATTTAGAAGCTGCAAAACAGCAGCACCCAGTGATAATTGCCTCATGGCATAATCGCTTGATGATGATGCCTTTTATCGCAAGATTTGCCATTAAAAAAGCCAATAAAAATTATCGTTTTATAACTCTAGCCTCGCGGCATGGAGATGGCCAATTTGTAGGGCGAGTTATGGAGGCTTTTGGTTTTTATAATATTTATGGTTCATCGCAAAATGGCCGCAAAAAAAGTCGCGGTATAAACTTGCATTCTTTGCGAGAAATAGTGCGTGGATTAAAAGAAGGCAAAGCTTTTGGAATAACGCCAGATGGACCGCGCGGCCCTAATCAAAAAATAAATAGTGAAATTATCGGCATGGCAAAAATTTCTGGCGCAGCAATAATGCCAGCTTCATATTCATGCTCTCGATTCATACAGTTCAAAAGTTGGGATCAATTTAAATTGCCGCTACCATTTGCAATAATATGTTTTTATTGTAGTGATTTTATTTTGGTTGATCGTGAAATAACCAAAGAAGGAGAAGCTTTGCTTAAGATAAAATTAGAAAAAGAGCTAAATCTAGCACAAGAAAAATCATTTGAACTTTGTAGTTAAAATTTTTCTCAGATCGCGTGCTAGATGAAGCGATCCACAAATTATAATTCTGCAAGCATCATCACCAGCTATTTTATTTAAATCATAAATCGCATTAAGCAAGTCATCGCAAGGCTTTATCGCTAATCCGATTTGCTTAGCAACTTCGCAAATAACTTCAGAATTTTCAGGATTCGGCTCGCCATCAACTCGCACCGCAATTGTATAATCAACCACTTCAACAAAATTTTGTAGAAATTCTTTTTTGCATTTATTTTTTGTAAAACCGCAAATAATAAAATTTCTTTTTATCAAATTTTTTGCTAAATCTTCAGATTTTTTTTCTGTAATAAAGCGCGCTATTGCAAATGCGCCAGATTGATTATGAGCGCCATCAATAAAAATTTCGCTATCAGGATTTTTGCTAAAATTATTGCTGATTTTTTCTAAACGACTTGGCCAATAAACATTAGTTAAGCCGCATTCAATTTGTTGTTGGCTAATTGAAAATGGCAAAGTTAAAGCCGTTGCAATCGCAATTGATGCATTAATATATTGATGCTGTCCAGCTAATGCAGGACGGGGTAAATCGTATAATTCATGTTTAAAATATCGCAAATCAAAGCGATCATTATTTTCATCTAAAATAATTGAAAATTCTTGATCGTAACGAATCATTGAAGCATTTTGATCGCAAGCAATTATTTCGATAATTTCTTGTGCTTGTTTTGGTTGTGGGCCAATAATAACAGATGTTTGTGGCCTTATAATATGAGCTTTTTCAACCGCAATTTGAGCAATTGATTCGCCTAAATATTCAGTATGATCGAAAGAAATTGGCGCGATAATTGTGGCTAATTTTTTTTCAATAATGTTGGTTGCATCAATTCTTGCGCCCATCCCCGACTCGATCAGCAAAATATCTGCTGGCACTTTAGAAAATGCCAAAAAGGCTCCAATAGTAAATCCTTCAAAAAATGTTAAAGGCGTTGCTTTTGTAGCAATTCTAGCCTCTTCCATTACTTCAAACAAAAAATTATTCGAGATTTTTTCGCCAGCAAGCACAATTCTTTCATTGCAATCATGCAAATGAGGCGAGGTGTAAATATGTGTTGTAAGGCCCCGCGCCTTAAGAATAGCGGCCAAAAATGCTATTACCGAACCCTTGCCATTTGTGCCTGTAACATGAATCACCGGTGGTAATTTTTGCTGCGGATTACCTAATTTTTGCAAAACTTCACCCATTCGCAAAAAAATTGTTTCATAATTGATTTGGCGTTTACCAAAACTGGATGGAATTGGCCAATGCGGAAGATAAGTCATTTATAAAAAATTAATTTTTTAGTTTGAAATTTGTAAAATTAATCGCTAATTTAAATATAGAATACTATTATTCTGGCACCAATAAAATCAAGCTTTCAAAATATATCGATGATTAAAAAAAATATATCAAAAATCATTTTTGCTTCTCTATTTACCTCAAGCACGGCTTTAGCGCAAACTATTCCTAACGAATTATTCCAAAATCCCAATACACCAGTTGTTACTGTGGGTGGTTTTATTAATTTTGCAGCTGAAAGCGCTTCACAAAGCAAGGCCTATTCAAAAGATCGTCTTCCCGATACCCCCGTAGATGCAAATGGCAAAGATACCAACAAGATTCTAACTGATAATACAAAATTTTACGGAACCCCAAATCGCTATTCGAGCAAAACTAACTTTGCTAATGATTCTGAAATTTATATAAAGGTTGGTGCAATCTCTGATTCAGGATTAAAATATGGTGCAATTGTTGAGCTTGAGGCAGATACTACGCCCAACGGTCGCGGCAATGGTTTTAACGCCGATAAATCATTTATTTTCACAGAATCTCAAGCCGGAAAATTCGAGTTTGGTAACAACCTTGCCGCCAACCAAAAAATGAAGGTAGGGCCCTCAGTTTTTGCTCGCGCTGCTGGTGGTATCAACGGAAAGTATCTCGAATATATCAACACGCCAATGTTAGCAAACTCAACGCAAGTTGAAAATGCTGGCGGTGTTGCAGTTTGCCAAGGTGGCCTAGGTATAACGGCTAATACTTGCGCCAATGTTAAAATGCCGCGTTTCATTTTAATTCCACAATCTCCTGTTGCTCATGGCGGATACGCAAAAGGCTTTTACAATGGCACCACTCTCACTAATTCGGATGGTAATTATAATAATAATGCTGATCCAGCAATTCACGGTAGCTTCAATAATAATAGCTTAATTGACGGAAACAATGTTACGAATAGCGGTTTGGGAGTAAAAAATGGTTCTTTTGGACAAATGGAAGACGCAACAAAAATCAGCTATTACACACCAAGAATCAACGGTTGGCAACTTGGTGGAAGCTTCACCCCAGATACCGGAAACACTGGAACCTCTGCGGTTATTAATGGAAATAATGCCGGCAATATAAAAAATATTGTGAGTTGGGCTGTAAATTATTCCAATAATATCGGCAATCTTGGTTTTGCTACTTCAGTAACGGGTGAGAATGGTCAATTTCAAAATTCAAAAGCCGCTACAACGGCTGCTGGAGCAGTAATTCGTGATCGTCTAAATTCATATGATGCAGGAATAATGGTCACTTATTTTGGCTTTACCCTTGGTGGATCTTATGGTTATTGGGGTACTTCGTTACAACAAAATCAAGGAATTTATTCTTGCGATTACAGCTCGCAACAAACTTTAGTTAATCAAGATTGCAATAATCCAGTGACAAAAGGCAAAAAATTTGCAGGTGCTAAATATTACACAGCCGGTCTTGCTTATGAATTTGGCCCAATTGCTTTTAGTGTCACAACAATCTCAAGTGATTTTCAAAAAAATAAATATCAGGCACAATCTTTTGGTATCGATTACAAAATGGCGCGTGGCTTGATGCCATATATTGAAGTCACAAAATTTAAATTTACTTCAAATCAACCACATGCTTCAGATATTGCATCAACTACTGCAAAACAAATTTTTGACAATCAAGGCTATGTCGGCTTAGTTGGCTTGTTATTTGCCTTTTAATTTTTTCGAATTGAAAAATGAGTATTGCTGCTCTCGATTCATATCTGTTGCCAATCAAGCAAATATTCGATCGTGAAGGCGTTAATGAAATTTCAATAAATCGCCCACACGAAGCTTGGATCGAATGCCACGGTGAAATGTTGCGCGAAGAATTGCCCAGCTTCGATTTAATGCATTTAAAATCTTTGGCAAGACTAGTTGCGCAATCTACAGAACAAAGGCTTAGTGAAGAAGAGCCTCTTCTTTCGGCAACTCTGCCAAATGGTTTTCGTATTCAAATTATTTTTCCTCCAGCCTGTGAGCAATCTTGCGTCATAATGTCGATTCGTAAGCCTTCTGCGATGAGCTGGAGCCTTGATGATTATGATAAAATGGGCATGTTTGATGCGGTTGCAGTTGGTGAGGTTGCTGATAAAAATGATGTGATTTTAGCCAAACTACTAAAGTTGAATCGCATTAAAGATTTTTTACAGCGCGCCGTTATTTACAAAAAAAATATCATAATTTCGGGAGGAACATCGACTGGTAAAACTACTTTTACCAACGCTATGATCCGCGCTATTCCTCACGAAGAGCGCCTTATTACCGTTGAAGATGCGCGAGAAATAAATCTTAATTCGCACGAAAATAAAGTTCATTTATTGGCGTCAAAAGGCGGACAAGGTCGATCAAAAGTTACAACTCAAGAACTAATCGAAGCCTGTCTGCGTCTGCGTCCAGAGCGAATTATTGTTGGTGAGTTGCGCGGCTCTGAGGCCTTTAGTTTTTTGCGCGCAATCAATACTGGTCATCCCGGATCAATCTCTACTTTGCATGCCGATACGCCAAAAATGGCCCTCGAACAATTAAAAATGATGGTGATGCAAGCGGGTCTTGGCATGACGCCATCAGAAATTTCTTCTTATATTCGCAATGTTGTTGATATAGTGGTTCAGCTCAAACGAGGCGGCAGTGGAAAGCGTTATATTTCAGAGGTTTATTTTCGCGGAGCTGATGCTGGAAACGAGATAAAGCCTGCATAATAAACCAAATTATTTTATTAAAAATGAACAGAGCAAATTTTTTTCACAAAAAAGTAGAATTTTTAACACTAGCACAAGCACTTGAAATCACTGGCGCAAAGCTTAATAAACAAGTTGATCTCACAACAAAAATTTATGATATTGCAACATTAGAAAAAGCTAATGAAAAACAAATTTCATTTTTAAATTCATCTCAATATTTAGAAAAAT
The DNA here is from genome assembly GCA_945865905.1 of Rickettsia typhi. Classification (GTDB taxonomy): domain Bacteria; phylum Pseudomonadota; class Alphaproteobacteria; order Rickettsiales; family UBA1997; genus CAMCFD01. The sequence goes on along the minus strand of CAMBFC010000006.1, from coordinate 66,041 downwards.
TTCACCAAAGCAAAGTAGGTTTTTGTTTGCTTGACGAAAACAATACTAGCAAGTCTGCAGATTCTAACGCAATTTTGTTAATCAGCAAAAATCCTTACTTCGCTTATTCGCAAATTGCCGCTGCTTTTTATCAAGAAAATTCGCCAGAATTTATCGAAGGAAAAACAATTCATCCAACTGCAAAAATTGGAGCGGGCACTAAAATTGCTCCCCTTGCTTATATAGGAAAAAATGTCCAAATTGGCAAAAACTGTTTTATCGCTCCAACCGCTTGTATCATGGATAATTGCATTATTGGTGATAATGTTATAGTTAATGCTGGCGCAGTTATTTCTTATGCAATCATTGGTAATAATTGTATTATTTATACTGGTGCAAAAATTGGTCAAGATGGTTTTGGATTTGCCCATAATGCAGGAATAAATCACAAAATAATTCAGCTCGGATTAGTTGAAATTGCTGATAATGTTGAAATCGGCGCCAATAGTTGCATTGATCGCGGCGCTATAGAAAACACAATAATAGGCGAGGGTACAAAAATAGATAATTTAGTGCAAATTGGCCATAATGTAACAATTGGCAAAGGCACAGTAATAGCTGGCACAACGGCAATAGCTGGCAGCACAAAAATTGGCAATTTTGTACAAATTGGTGGCAGTGCGGCAATCAGTGGCCATATTACAATTAATGATGGTGCAAAAATTGCAGGAATGAGTGGAGTAATGCGAGATGTGCCAGCAATGGGGGCGGTTGGTGGTGCGCCAGCAATTCCTTTTCGTGAATGGCACCGCTTGAACGCAAAATTAATGGCAATGTCAAAAGCGCATAGCAAAGACTAAGTGTTTCGACGAACGATCCTACCTTTTGTTAAATCATAAGTTGTCATTTCTATCTCAACTTTATCACCTTTTAAAACGCGAATTTTATTTTTGCGAATTTTGCCAGAAGCGTGCGCAACAATCACATGGCCGTTTTCTAGCTCAACACGAAAAATTGTGTTAGGCAAAACTTCAACGACAATTCCGTTCATTGTTAATAAATCTTCTTTTGGCATATTTTTTATTATTGGTTAATTATCTCATTAATAATTTAAGTGAATTAACTTTAAACATGATTGCTCAGAGGCGCAAGCGCCAATTCGCATCATATTTAAAGTTAATTCACTTAAATTATTAATAAGATAATAAATTTTTTTTATTTTCTAGTTTGTGAGTAAAAATTCAATCTAAATTATCTTACCCCTAAAACATGGCAAATTGCAGTTGTAAGTTCGGCGCGGTTCAAGGTGTAAAAATGAAAATCATTAACGCCGCCATTATGCAAAATTCGGCATTGCTCAACCGCAACAATTGCGGCGATTAATTTGCGAGTTTCTTCTTTTTCATCAAGCCCAATCAGCATATCAGAAAGCCAACGCGGGATTGTTGCGCCACACATTTTAGCAAAATGTTTCACTTGTTTTGCGTTAGTAACTGGCAAAATTCCGGGAACGATTGGTGCATTGATGCCGCGCTTTTGGCACTTTTCTACAAAAGAAAAATAGGCATCAGTATTAAAGAAAAATTGCGTAATCACACGCGTTGCACCAGCATCAATTTTGCGTTTTAAATTATCAATATCATCATCAAAAGATTTTGCTTGGGGATGTTTTTCTGGATATCCTGCAACTGAAATCTCAAAATCATGTAATTTTTTTAATCCCGCAACCAATTCATTAGCATGTTTATAACCCTGAGGATGTAATTGATAACTAGGGCTAGAAGCAGGCATATCACCGCGCAAGGCTACAATATGGCGCACTCCCATATCCCAATAATTATTTGCAACTTCGTCAACTTCTTCTTTTGAAGCGCCGATGCAAGTCAGGTGAGATGCGGGTTTAAGCAATGTTTCATCAAGAATTTTTTTGATAGTATTATGTGTTCTTTCGCGTGTAGAACCTCCAGCCCCATAGGTTACAGAGACAAAAGATGGCTTGAGATTGCGCAATTTTTCAATAGAGGCCCATAATTTTTCCTCCATTTCATCATTTTTTGGCGGAAAAAATTCAAACGAAATATTGATTTCGCGTTCACTAAGCACGACTTCTTCAAGCTTATTGGTATAGATTTTCATCTTATTGATTTTTGGGGGCCTATCAGTTCAAATAGGCTGTCATTTAGCTGGGCTCAGCGAGAGATAAAGCGACTTCCGGGTTTTATAGCTGTAATATTTTTAAGTTCATTAGGAACATTATCTTTGTCAAAAGTTTTAATATCAAGCTTTAATAAAGTGATGGCAGGAACTTGTAAAATTTTTTCAAGATCAGAACCTGAGCGATCTACCAGAGCGGCTTCAGCAACTATTTTGCAACCAAATTCTTTGATTAAATCAAAAGTTTCGAGTGAAGATTTTCCTGTTGTAATAACATCTTCAACCACTAAAACACGAAGCGATGAATCAAGTTCAAAGCCGCGCCGCAGTTGAAACTTGCCATCAACGCGCTCACAAAAAATAGCGGGCAAATCAAGTTGGCGCGCTAATTCATAACCCACCACAACACCGCCCATAGCGGGCGAAACCACAATATCAGCAAAATTTTTGCCTAATTGAGCCACTAATTGTTGCGCCAATTGCGAACATAATCTCTCTGCGCGCTTAGAATCCATAAGAACGCGGGCACATTGCATATAAGTATCGCTATGTAATCCAGAAGATAAAATAAAGTGTCCGCGCAAGATCGCTTTCGCGTCAATAAAATCTTGTAGAAGTTGTTCTTGAGAAAACATATTGGAATTTTTAATTTTCGATTATAGATTTTATCTATTATAAACTAAAAATACTTAAAGTGCCAATAAAAAAGAATCCTTACATCATTTCTGCGATTAAAACAACCAAGCAAGAAATCCTTGGCCTAGAGTCTTTGATTGAATTTTATGATCAAAATTTTATCACAGCAATCGATCTAATTAGAGATTGTAAAGGTCGTATCATTATTAGTGGCATGGGAAAAAGTGGTCACATTGCCAATAAAATTGCCGCAACGCTTGCCTCAACTGGCACGCCATCATTTTTTATTCATCCGGCTGAGGCTAGTCACGGTGATCTTGGTATGATTACTAAGCAAGATGTAGTTGTTTTGCTTTCTAATTCGGGAGAAACCAAAGAATTGCGCGATATTATTTTTTACTGCAAGCGTTTTGATATTCCGTTAATTGCCATTGTAAGGCGCGCCGAATCTGAATTAGCAAAAAGCGCTGATGTGGCGTTGGTGCTGCCAGAAATCGGAGAGGCCAATAAAATCAATGCTCCAACCACATCTACAACAATGATGCTTGCCGTTGGAGATGCTATTGCTGTGGCTTTAATTGATGCTAAAGGCTTTAACACCGAGCATTTTGGAACCTTCCATCCAGGTGGAAAGCTGGGCGCTGCCTTTATCCGTGTTGCTGATATTATGCGCAAAGGTCACGCGATTCCACAAATAGATCAAAAAACAAAAATGTCGCAAGTCTTGCTAGAGATGACCTCAAAGCATCTTGGCTGCACTGCAATTCTTGATAGTGATAAAAATTTAATCGGCATTATAACCGATGGAGACCTAAGACGCCATATCGATGGCAATTTTTTGACACATTTTGCTGATGAAATTATGACAAAAAATCCTGCGACGATAAATCAAGAAATGCTTGCAGTTGAAGCAATTGCGCTGTTAAATAAAAAATCAATCACAAATCTTTTTGTTGTTGAAAACGGCAAAGTAGTAGGAATTTTACATATTCACGACTGTTTAAAAGTTGGTATTGTTTAAATTTTGATAAATACAGGCATAATTTAACTAAAAATAATTTTCCCATGCATAGTTTTGTAAATATCTGTTATATAATTTCTGCAGTTTTGTTTATTCTTTCGCTATATTTTTTGTCTTCGCCAAAAAGCTCGCGCATCGGCAATTATTGTGGCATGGCAGGTATGGGTCTAGCGATAATCACAACTCTTATTTTACCACAAGTTCATCATATTTTTCTTATTTTATTAGCAATTTCAATCGGTGCTGGAATTGGATATTTCATCGCAAAAAAAGTTAAGATGACAGCTATGCCTCAGCTAGTTGCGGGCTTTCATTCGCTTGTAGGTTTGGCAGCAGTTTTTACCGCAGCAGCGGCATTATGGCTTCCTGATGCTTTTGGTATCAAAGAAGATGGTGCAATAAAAACTAGCAGCCTTATAGAAATGGGCCTTGGTGTTATCATTGGCGCAATCACATTTACCGGTTCAATCGTTGCCTTTCTTAAGTTAAACGGCAACATGAAATCAAAAATGGTATTTTTCAAAGATCCTAAAAAATCTGCAAAATATATTGGTGGCGCCTCAGCTTTTTTATTGATTGCCTTTGTTATTTTTGGTTCAAAATTTTTATTTATTTTGCTTACTTTATTAGCATTTTTTGTTGGCTTTGTTTTGATTGCTCCAGTTGGTGGCGCAGATATGCCAGTTGTGGTTTCAATGCTTAACTCTTACTCTGGTTGGGCGGCAAGTGGCATTGGGTTTACTTTGGGCAATAGTTTATTGATCATCACTGGTGCGTTAGTAGGTGCAAGTGGTGCCATTCTAAGCTACATCATGTGTAAAGCGATGAACCGTTCAATCGTCAATGTAATTTTCAGTGGCTTCGCAGAGAATGTAGTTCAAGGTGCTGGCGCCGATAGCAATAAAGAAGAAAAACCTGTCAAGCAAGGCAGCGCTGAAGATGCGGCCTATATGATGAAATCTGCTGGTTCAGTAATAATCGTTCCGGGCTATGGAATGGCGGTTGCTGGTGCTCAACATGCCGTTGCAGAAATGACAAAACTTCTTGAAGCCGCAGGTGTTACAGTTAAATTTGCCATCCATCCAGTTGCAGGCAGAATGCCGGGGCACATGAATGTATTATTAGCCGAAGCTAACATTGATTATGAAAAGGTTTTTGAGCTAGAAGAAATAAACGGCGAATTCAAAGCCACTGACATCGCTTTTGTAATTGGTGCAAATGATGTTACAAATCCAGCAGCAAAAACTGATAAAACTAGCCCAATTTATGGCATGCCAATTCTTGATGTTGCTTATGCAAAAACAGTATTTTTTGTTAAGCGCGGAATGAGTGCAGGCTACGCTGGCGTTGAAAATGAACTATTCTACAATGATAACACTCTCATGATTTTTGGTGATGCAAAAAAAGTGGTTGAAGAGATTGTTAAGAATTTAAATTAATCCAAAACTCTAACTAGATAAACAATGAAAACAAACGCAAACTCTCTTCGTGTCGGCAATGTAGTTGAATTTGAAAATCAACTTTGGTCAATCGTAAAACGCGACCATGTTAAGCCGGGTAAGGGTGGCGCTTATATCCAACTTGAATTAAAAAATATTTCAACTGGCACAAAAACCAACACCCGCTTCTCTTCGTCAGAAGATGTTGAAGTTGCTTTTGTTGAATTCAAACATTTTCAATATCAATATATGGATCAAGATGAGCTTGTGGCGATGGATATGGAGAGCTTTGAACAATTAAATTTTGATAAAGCTTTGCTTGGCGATTCTTTACCATTTTTGCAAGATGAAATGAAACTTACGGTTGAATATTGCAACAATAAGCCAATCTCAATTGCGCTTCCTGAAACAGTAATTCTTAGAGTTGAAAGCGCTGATGCTGTTGTTAAAGGACAAACCGCTTCATCATCTTACAAGCCAGCAACCCTTGAAAATGGGGCTCGCACACTGGTTCCTCCTTTTGTTGAATCGGGAGATTTAATCGTAGTAAAAACCGCCGATGGCGAATATGTCGAAAGAGCAAAGAAATAATTTTTCTATCAAATGCTACAATTTTTAAAAATGAATGGCGCAGGAAATGATTTTATTATTTTTGACGCGCGCATTTCTAAAATAAAACTTTCCGATTTGTATATTCAAAAACTTTGCAATCGCAAAAATATTGGCTGCGATCAGTTGGTTGTTATAAAAAATTCTTCTCGCGCTGAATGTTTTATGCAGATTTACAATCACGATGGTTCTGAATCAGCTGTTTGTGGCAATGCTACGCGTTGCGTTGCATCAATTATTATGGAAGAAAAAAACTCCGCCGCTATCGTAATTGAAACCGCTGCAGGTCTTTTAAATTGTTGGCGCCACAATGATAATTATATTTCTAGCGAAAATAATATTTCTGTTGAAATGCGAGTTCCTGTTTTTGAAAAAAATTTTCTCTTCGATGATCTAGAATTTTTTTGCGTTAACATGGGAAACCCCCACGCAGTTATATTTGTAGATTATATGCCAAGTGATGCAGATTTTTTTGAACTTGCCCCCGCTATCGAAAATCATCCATTTTTTTTACACAAAACTAATGTTGAGTTTGCTAAAATAATTTCCGATAAAACAATTGAGGTGCGTGTTTGGGAAAGAGGGACGGGAGAAACTCTAGCCTGTGGATCTGGTGCCTGTGCGGTTGTGGCTGCTGCAATAAAAAATAATCTAATCAAAAATGATAAAATTACGACACGCTTTAAAGGTGGCGATCTTGTAATAGAATGGGCTGGTGATAAATTGCCAGTTATTATGACGGGTGGTTATAAAAAAATTTTTACAGGCACAATTGATGAAAATTTTTTGTAAAATATTTTTTGCGATAATTATTTTTTTATCTATTAATGCTCAAGCATTATCACCCGAGGCAAGATTGCAAGATCTAGCGCAAGAACAACGCGCCATGCAATTATTTCTCGAAGTAAAATGCTTAGTTTGTAGTGGTCAATCAATCGAAAGCTCAAATACCGAATTTTCCTCTGAAATGCGCAAATTAATTCGTCAAAAAATCTCCGAAGGAAAAAGTGATCAAGAGGTGCGCACTGAATTAGTGAAAGAATTTGGTGATGATGTTTTGCTTTCAAGTCAAAAAAATATAACACTATTGTTGCTGATTATTTCCTTTTCCATCTTGCTCGCTAGCTTTTTTCTCCGCAGCTTTTTTCGGAAATTTTGAATTATCTGAAAGTTTTGAGTCAGTTTTTTTTTCAGATTTTTCTATTTTTTTAGACTGATCTCTATCATAATAATATTTAAAATCTTTGTCAGAATCATTGATTCCATAGCCCTCGTTGATTTTTTGATATCTTTTAATTCTTAAATTTTCATCTTTTTCGGGCAAAATTAATCCACTTTTTTTTCCACAAGAAACAATTGCGCTAAGGCAAAAAATTGAAAATAATATTTTTGATATTTTTGTCATAAAAAATTTTAAAGGTTAGTTTATTAGATCAAAGTTTTTTCGCTATATTCGCTTATTTCCCAGCGTGCTCGCGGCTTAAAATCTAAACTATCGGTTAATCCTAGTTTCATTTTTTCAACTCCAGCCCAAGCTATCATTGCTGCATTATCAGTGCATAAAGCTAATGGTGGTGTGATAATTTTTAGAGAATTATTTTGCGCCCATTCATCCAATTGAGAAAAAATATAACGATTTGCTGCTACTCCACCACAAATTACAATTTTATTCACAGAATTTTTATTGTGTAACAAGTCTTGCTTCACAAGGCCTTGAGTCATATCAGAAATTTTTGCTAATTTATAATAAAAAATATTTTCTAGACGATTTAAAATAATTGCCACTACTGTTTTTTGAAATGAAGCGCAAATATCTGCCTTTTCTTGATTCGATAATTTTGTATGTGATATTGTGTGAGAAAATTCTGCGCCAGATAATTTTTCAACTTGTCGGCGCACTGCTGTTTTTAATCCTGAAAATGAAAAATCAAAAAGATGTTTTTTTTCAAAATCAGAATCAATCAAAGGTTGTGGAAATTTAAATTTATTTTGATCGCCACTAAGTGCAAGTTTTTCAACTGCAGGGCCTCCAGGGTAGGGCAATCCAAGCATTTGTGCTACTTTATCAAAGGCTTCACCAAGGGCGTCATCAATGGTCTCGCCAAGTTTTTTATATTGGCCAACGCCTTGTGCCAGTAAAATTTGACAATGTCCACCAGAAAGCAGTAGTAGCAAATAAGGAAACTCAACATCTTGCACCAAGCGTGCCGTTAAAGCGTGCGCCTCTAGGTGATTTACTGCAATAAAAGGTTTTTGTAAAACTGAAGCAAGGGTTTTTCCTGTCATCAAGCCAACAATTACGCCGCCAATTAAACCAGGTCCAGCTGTTGCTGCTATTGCATCTAAGTCGTTCAATTTTAAATTTGCTTGTTGCAAAACTTCGATAATTAAGCAATCTAAAACTTCAATATGAGCTCGCGCAGCAAGCTCTGGCACTACGCCGCCATATTTTTCATGCAACTTAATTTGTGAATTTATAACCTGCGCTAAAATATTTTTTTGATCATCAACAATCGCAACAGCAGTTTCGTCGCAAGATGTTTCGATTCCAAGAATTTTCATTACTTATTTTGTGAATAAACAATATCGTGAAAGCGTTTATAATCTACATTTATAGCGCCAGTTTTATCCCAACTCATGATATCAACAAAGTTACCATTAAAAGCGATTTCTTTGGCGATATATGAATGGTGCGAACGAACTGTTTGTGAAAGAGTTTCGTCAAAACCAGTTACCGAAACTATAATTTCGATATTTAGTTCTTCTAAAATTTCCTTTGTGATGTTATGCAAAGGGCTATTTTTTGTAATATGATGCCTTGCAGTCCAGCTTGGAGTAAGTAATGGCACATTATTGCGCACAAGATTTAAATCATAAAAAGCTCTTCTGGTTGAACCATTTTCAGTTTTTTCATCACAAATAAAAACAGCTTTAATTATTGGATCGGCAATTGGGCTATTGCGCAAATTTCCTAGTCGAAACATAAAACAATTGATATTTTTATGCGAAGAAATTAGTGCTTTATGTCCAAATAAAATGCGAGTTGAAGGTCGAGATAATTTTGAAAAAACAATACCAGTTGCAAGTGCTAATCCAAGCAATCCTATAAAGGCCTCAATCGTTACTAAAATATTTGCAAAAATTGTTTGCGGACTCATTGCGCCATAGCCAATTGTTGCCAATGTTTGAACGCTAAAAAAGAAAGAGTCAACAAAAGATCCGGCGCGAGCATTTGAAATGCTACCATCTTGCAATAAATATAGTGAGGCAAAAAAACAGTTAAGAGTAATATATAAAAAAATGATAAAAAATATTAATTTAGACCAAGATGTGGCAATACTATTTATATAAAAATCTTTGCGTGAAATTTTGCCGATACCTTCGCGCTTAATTTTAGTTTTATGATCATTGCGATGAACTAAGCGAGATATGTGAACTTTGGGATTGTGATTCTTTTTATGTGATATCATTAATTATTTAATCAAAATTATTATGATGTTGAATATCAAGATTGCCAAAGCGCGTGAACTCTGCATCAAAAAATAAATGTGTATTGCCAACTGGCCCATTTCTTTGTTTAGCAATCATAACCTCGGATAAATTACGCAATTCTTGCATACGAATTTTCCACGCTTCAAACTGCGCCACATCAGCTTCTGGAGGTTGTTTGCGTTCATGATAATAGCTTTCGCGATAAATAAACGCCACCACATCAGCATCTTGTTCAATTGATCCTGATTCGCGCAAATCAGAGAGTTGCGGCCGCTTATCTTCTCGCTGTTCAACTGCCCGCGATAATTGCGAAAGCGCCATCACAGGAATATTAAATTCTTTTGCCAAGGCCTTCAATCCTTGTGTAATTTGCGAAATTTCTTGCACACGATTTTCAACCGCACTACCACGAGAATCAACCGCCTTCACTAATTGCAAATAATCAACTAAAACCAAACCTAAATTATGCTTGCGAATCATGCGCCGCGTGCGTGTGCGAATTGCTGCAATTGAAAGTGCTGGAGTATCATCAATAAAAAATGGCCATTTTGAAATCTCAGCAGAGCGGGCTGCTATTGCCTCCCACTCCATATCGCTTAATTGTCCTGTGCGAAATTTTGTTGCATTGATACTTGATTCCATCGATAGAATCCTTGCTGCTAGCTGATCGGCAGACATTTCTAGTGAAAAAAACCCCACCGCTTTTTTATTTTTCCCCTCAAGATTTTTGTTCAAAAATTTGCACGCATTCACGGCAATGTTGATTGCAAGGGCGGTCTTTCCCATTGAAGGTCTTCCTGCTAAAATAATTAAATCCGAATTTTGCATTCCTCCAAGCATGCGATCTAAATCTGCCAAGCCAGTAGATACGCCACTAATATGGCTATCTCTCTTGCGCGCAATAGTAGTTTTTTCAAGAGTTTCTGTCAAAGAAACAGATATATTGCGAAAATCACTGCGACCATTGCCATGATTTGTAAGACTAAATAAATTAGTTTCAGCTCTTTCAATTTGCTCATCCGCACTGGTGCGATCATCTGTTTTGTAGGCCTTGTTGACAATTTCTTCGCCAATCATCACCAATTCACGCTTTAAAGCCAAATCGTGAATCAAGCGCGCATATTGCGCAATATCAACAATCATCGAAGCTGAGGCCAGCAAAGTAGAAAGATAAAGCGCGCCACCAGCGGCTTTAAGGGTTTCTTCACTTTCAAAAAATTGCTTCAGCGTAACTTGATTGGCAGTGATATTTACTTTCTCAATATTGTGTAAAATTTGTGAGTAAATTTTTTGATGCGCAGGTTCATAGAAATGCTCTGGAAGCAGGAATTCACTAACGCGATTAAGATATTCATTATTGAGAATAATCGTGCCCAAGATGATTTGCTCGGCTTCTGGATTATATAATTCTTTACGAAATTGTTGGTTTATATCGGACATTTTAAAAACGGAAATTATTTAATCAGATCAGATTAAATGAAAAATTATAAAATAACAATTTTTCCGTGAATTATCTTTATAAATATTCCGACAAAGTTTTGATAACTTTTTTGCCGCGAGAATCCATCAAAAGTGAGTTAACAAAAATTTTACCATTTTTTTTGCAAACCCCATTAAGCATGTAGCCATCTGTTACACCGGCGCAAGCAAAAATCACATCACCCTTAGCCATTTGTTCGGCGCTATATTTTTTATTTAAATCTTTAATCCCCATTTTTTTAGCGCGATCCATTTGTTTTTTGTTATCGCCAAAAATTAATCGACCCATCATTTGCCCGCCAATCACGCGTAGAGCGGCTGCAGCCAGTACACCTTCTGGTGCGCCACCAGTTCCCATATAGGCGTCAACCCTTGTATCTGCAGAGGTGCAAGCAATAACTCCCGCAACATCGCCATCACCAATTAAGCGAATGCGAGCACCAGCCTCGCGGATCTGCGCAATTAATTTTTTATGACGATCGCGCTCTAAAACCATCACCACCAAATCAGAAATGGCGCATTTTTTTGCTTTAGCAATGTTGCTTAAATTTACCTTCACAGAATTATCAAGATCAACCACGCCTAGAGGCAAGCCAGCTCCCACTGCAATTTTTTCCATATAAACATCGGGCGCATGCAAAAATCCACCATTTTGTGCAAAGGCTATTACTGCCAGAGAAGACTCGCCAGCATTGGCGCAAATCGTTGTTCCTTCAAGTGGATCAAGGGCGATATCAACCTTGTGTGTTGCGCCTTTAATGCCAACTTTTTCACCAATATAAAGCATCGGCGCTTCATCGCGTTCGCCTTCGCCAATCACAATAGTGCCAGCAATGTTCATTTTATTGAGGCTAGAGCGCATAGATTTAACTGCCGCCGCATCTGCCGCCATATTATCACCTTTGCCAATCCAATCATAGCAAGCGATTGCAGCTTGTTCAACGGTTGCGATAATATCAGATGAAAGATGCGAAATTGATTGCTTGCTCATAAATTATTAATTTTTTTTCAAAAAAAAAGCCGACATTTCCGTCGACTTTCGTAAATAGCTAAAATTTATTGGCCAAGATTATAATGGCCATAAATTATGATGACATTTTATGTTCTTTGAACTCAACATGTTTTCTAACGATTGGATCATATTTAGAAAACACCATTTTTTCTTGTTTTTGCTTAGGATTGCGGCGCGCAAGATAGAAAAATCCAGTGCCAGCAGCGCTAACCATTTTGAATAGAACAGAGCTTCTTTTAGCTTTCGAAGATTTAGGTTTACCAGCCATATAGAGATAATTTAGTAGTTAATAGCATTTCTGCGGGGGATTTTAGTTTTTTTGAATTAAAAAATCAACTATTTAGTTGTTTTCTAGGTTATTGAGCTTTTTATCGCCCTTAAAGCCAGCAACAACGCCTGTTCGCGATACTCCATCGAGCCCAAGAACAGAAAGTTTTTCTAAAACCTCATCAATCATTTCTGATGTTCCGATAATTTCAAAAACTACAGAATCACCAGTGATATCAACGATATGAGTGCGATATTTATCGACAATTTTTATTGCTTCTTCACGCTTAGTTTCATCACCAATCACTTTGACTAAAGCAAGCTCGCGCTCAATATAGCCGCGCTCTTTGGTAAGTTCCATGGCGCGATAAACTGAGACGATTCTTACTAATAATTTGCAGATTAGATCGGCGGTTTTGCTGTTGGTATAGCTTGTTACGGTGATGCGCGAGAGTTTTTTATCGGTGCTAACTGGCGCTACATTTAGTGATTCAATGTTGCAGCCGCGTGCTGAGAAGAGCTCAACAATGCGTGCCAATGCACCAAACTCATTATCAACCAAAATAGCGATTACATGTTTTTTTATTGTATCAGTCATAAATTTTTTAAACCGCGTTCATATCTTTTTGCACATATAAACTCGCTTGTTTGCCAAGTAAAATTTCGTTATGTGCGGCGCCTGCAGGGATCATTGGGAAGACATTTTCTGCCTTATCAACCATGCAATCAAACAGCGCCGGCCCCGGATGTGCAAGCATTTCTTTAAATTGTGCCTCAATATCTTTTGGATTTTCGCAGCGCATTCCTTTGATACCAAAGCTTTCAGCTAGTTTAACAAAATCAGGCAAAGATTCCATATAAGTTTGACTTTCGCGCTTATCATAGATGAGCTCTTGCCACTGGCGCACCATGCCCATGTAGCGGTTATTGAGGATAACAATTTTAACTGGCAATTTATATTGCGTGATCGTTGCCAATTCTTGCATATTCATCATGAAAGAAGCGTCGCCGCTGATACAAATTGCTAGCGCATCAGGATTAGCAATTTGTGCACCAATGACCGCTGGAACGCCGTATCCCATGGTTCCAAGGCCACCAGAAGTAAGCCATTTTTTTGGGCTATCAAACTGAATATATTGCGCGGCCCACATTTGGTGCTGCCCCACATCGGTTGAAACAAATGGTTGTTGCTTTTGTGTGAGCTTGTTTAAAACCTGCAAAGCATATTCTGGCTTGATTTTAACATCACTTTTTTCATAAGAGAGTGAATCAATTTTTTGCCATTTTTTAATTTGATCCCACCAAGGTGAAATATCTTTTTGGCGTGATTTTAATTGGCGCGATTTCCATTCTGCAAGCAATAATTGCAAGGCTTGCGAGGCATCAGAGGTGATCGAAACATCAACGCGAATAATTTTATCAATTGAGGTTTCATCTATATCAACATGGATTTTTTTTGAGTTTGGCGAAAATGCATTGACTCGTCCCGTAACGCGATCATCAAAGCGCGCGCCGATATTTATCATTACATCACAATCATGCATTGCCATGTTGGCTTCATATGTGCCGTGCATTCCTAGCATTCCGATAAAATGCGGATCAGAAGCGGGAAAGCCACCGAGGCCCATCAGCGTGTTGGTGATAGGGTATCCTGTGGCGCGAACTAGCTCAGTTAAAAGCTCGCTAGCTTTTTCACCAGAGTTAATAATGCCGCCACCAGTATAGAAAATTGGCTTTTTTGCAGTGATCATCAAATCAACAGCCGCAACGATTTGATCGTGAGGAATAGGATTATTATAAGGCTTAGTTTGAAAAGATTTACGCTCAATCTTCATTTTGCCATGATAAGTGGTTTTATTATTTTGAACATCTTTAGGAATATCAATTAAAACTGGACCAGGGCGACCAGAGCGCGCTATATGAAAGGCCTCATGAATAATATAAGCCAAATCTTTGACATCTTTGACTAGATAATTATGTTTAGTGCAAGAGCGCGTGAGACCAGTAATATCAGCCTCCTGAAAGCCATCAGTACCAATTAAGCCAGTAGCAACTTGACCAGAAATACAAACTAAAGGAATCGAATCGAGATAGGCATCTGTAAGGCCGGTGATGGCATTAGTTGCTCCAGGGCCAGAGGTAACGGTTATTACGCCGACTTTGCCAGTAGAACGCGCATAACCTTCGGCAGCATGAGCGGCCGCTTGTTCATGGCGCGTTAAAATGTGGCGAATTTCATTTTGCATAAAAAGCGCATCATAAAATGGCAAAATTGCGCCACCAGGATAGCCAAAAATAGTGTCTACACCTTCATTGACAAAGGCTTTGAGGATTATTTCTGCGCCGCTAAATTTTTGATCAAGTTTGTTATTTGTCATTTTAAAAAAAATTAAGGAAGGCCATTGTAAGCCGCTAAGGCCTTTTGAATCAAGAAAAATTTTACTATACTTGCATTTTTTGTAATCGAAAATAATCTTATGGGCAGTTGTTACTTAAAAAATAAAACAAAATGACAGACGAAAAACCTACAAAAATTGAAATTGGCATCGAGCAAATTATTAAAGATTTGCCGCATCGTTATCCATTTTTATTAATTGATAAAGTTACTATTTTAGAACCTTTTAAACAGGCGATTGGTTTTAAAAATGTTACTTTTAACGAGCCGCATTTTACAGGGCATTTTCCTGATCGTCCAATTATGCCGGGAGTTCTGATTGTTGAGGCTATGGCACAAAGTGCAGCAATTATGATCATGAATTCTTCAGCTGAAAAAAATAACGAAGATAAATTGGTGTATTTTATGGGAATTGATAAAGTTAAATTTAGAAAACCAGTGATTCCGGGCGATGTTTTAGAATTGCATATTACAACTATTCAAGGTCGTTCTAGTGTTTGGAAGATGGCTGGAGTGGCGATGGTTGCTGGTCAAAAGGTTGCAGAAGCAGAGTTTTCTGCTATGTTTGTTGATAAGAATAAAGCTAAAAAATAATGAATAAAATACACCCAACAGCCATTATTTCTAATAAGGCGCAAATAGGCGAGGGCGTTGAGGTTGGCGCTTATTCGGTTATTGGTGAAAATGTTAAAATTGGTGCAAATACTATTATAAAATCACATGTTGTGATTGAGGGTTTTACTGAAATTGGAGCGGGAAATATAATTTTTCCTTTTGCGGCAATTGGTCAGGATCCGCAAGATCTCAAGTTTGCTGGTGAAAAATCTCGCATTATTATTGGTGATAATAATCGCATTCGCGAACATGTTACAATTCATCCCGGAACCAAAGATGGCGCGATGCAAACCATTATCGGCAATAACTGCTTATTGATGGTTGCAGTGCATATAGCACACGATTGTGTGATCAAAAATAATGTTATTCTAGCTAACAATGTCACGCTTGCGGGACATGTGCAACTTGAAGATAATGTTGTGATTGGTGGGCTTTCGGCCTTGCATCAATTTGTTCGTGTTGGTCGTGGAGCCATGATTGGCGGTATGTCTGGCGTTGAAAGCGATGTTATTCCTTATGGCATGGTGATGGGAGAGCGCGCGTCTTTAGCGGGTTTAAACCTAGTTGGAATGAAGCGCAGCAATATGCCGCGTGAAGAAATTCACGCTTTGCGTAACTTCTTTAAAACATTATTTACTGTGAGTGATAAAAGTTTTCTCGTGCGTGTTAATGCGCTTGCTGCTGATTATGATCAAGGGGTTGTGCAAGAAGTTATAAGCTTCGTTAAAGCAGAAAGCTCTAGATCATTCTGCCAGCCAAAAAATAATTTCATCTCAGAATAACAATGCGCGAAATCTGTCTCGATACTGAAACTACGGGTCTTGATCCGCGCGGTGGCCATAAAGTAATTGAAATTGCCTGCATTGAATTAATCAATAAAGTCAAAACGGGCAATGTATTCCATACCTATGTAAATCCTCGTCGCGATGTGCCTTATGAGGCGTTTAAAATTCACGGAATTTCTACAGAATTTCTTCAAGATAAACCGATTTTTAATCATGTTGCAGAAAAATTTTTAGATTTTATTAAAGGTGGAACATTGGTCATTCACAATGCTGAATTTGATTTAAAATTTCTTAATTTTGAGCTTGGATTGTGTGGCATGCCATTGATAGAAAAAGTTGGCGTGGTGGATTCTTTGATGGTGGCGCGCGCTAAATTTCCCGGATCACCCAACTCTCTCGATGCTTTGTGTAAGCGCTTTGGCGTTGATTTATCAAAAAGAACAAAGCATGGTGCGTTGCTTGATACAGAGCTTTTGGCGGATGTTTATATTGAATTAATGGGTGGGGCTCAGGCGGGGCTTGGGTTTGAAACTGCTAAGAAGATTGAGTCTGAAGATAAAAATGATGTTGTTGAGATGGTGAGAAAGGCTATTCCGTCTAGGGGGTTTGTGGTTTTAGAAGAGGATCTTGTGGTGCATCAAAAATTTATTTCTGCGAATTTTAAGAGTAATCTTTGGGGTTATTAGGGTTATTTTAGATTATGCTTTCACGATAAATCACCTACCGCTTATTAGCTAGGAAGAGGGTCTGCTGCTCAGACACCGCGCCCATCTGATTAAAGCAAGCGTAGCTTGCGATGAAGCGCAGAACTCGCCTCAGACCCTCTTCCTAGCTAATAAGCGGTAGGTGATTTATCTTAACGAATGATAAACTTTTTAACATCAGGCTGTGCAAAAAATCACTACATTTTTTGAAGAAATTCTCACTATTGAAAATACTAAAATAATTCTCTGGATACCTGTCTTAATTGGGTTGGGGGCTTATTTTGCGATTTTGTTTTTTGATAATTTTTCTGTTGTAAAAATAATTCTTGCTGCAATTATTTTTGCTATTTCTCTTCTTGGTTATTTTTTAAATCGTGATTCTTATCGATCTTTTATTTTTGCTGCTTTAGCTGCTTTTCTTTTTGGATGTCTCTATAGTTTATTTTATCAAAAATGCGCCAATAATTATACGCAAGTTACGGGGAGAATTTTTGTTGATGTAAAAGCTAAGGTTGTCGATATCAATAAATTTACTAATAAAGTTAATCATCACGAAGGCATGAATTTGCTGCTTTCGGATCCTGTATTTTATAAATCACAATTTCAAAGTAAGAAAAAAACTTCTACAAGACAACAACAAATTACTGAAAAATATATTATAAAAAATTTCATGAATCTTGATGGTTTTCAAGAGATTGATCGTGATTTTTTGAATCAAGCAACAAATTATCAAATAGTTAATTGGCAAGAAAAAGATGGCCGTGAGCTATATCCCAAGCCTCCTACGAAAATTTCTGTAATTTCACAACGAGCATCTGAAGATTTAAAAATTGGTGATGAAATTTTTTTTCGCGCATCTTTAGCGCCATTTAAGCCGCGACAATTTATCAGTGATTTTGATTTTGCTTTTAATGCGCAATCCAAGGGAATAGGGGCTCAAGGATATGTTAGTGGTAACATTATTATTTTAAAAAAATCAGAAAATTCTTCTTTTGATGAATTTTTTTCTAAGCTACGAAAAAAAATTCAGACAATAATTTTAGATGATCTAAAGGGCGATCAAGGAACGATTGCGGCGGCTTTGTTGATGGGAAATCAAAACTTAATTGCCAAAGATACAATGACAGAAATTCGTAATTCTGGCTTGGTGCATTTAATTTCAATTTCTGGTTTGCATTTAAGTTTGGCGGCAGGAATTTTCTTTGTTTCGTTGCGTTTTTTATTGTCGCGCAGCCAATATTTAACTCTGCATTATGATATAAAAAAAATTGCCGCGATTATGGCGATTATTAGTTCGTATTTTTATCTTAAAATTGCGGGATCACCAGTGCCGGCAGTGCGCTCCTTTGTAGCGGTTTTGTTGGTTATGCTGGCAATATTTTTTGATCGAAAAATTGATCCGTTGCGATCAATTATGCTTGGTGCTTTTGTGCTGATTTTGTTTAATCCATATAATGTTTTTTCAATAAGTTTTTTGCTTTCTTTTGCAGCAATGTTGGCTTTGGTTTCTGTGCATGAAATATGGTCAAAATCAAAATTCAAATCACCGCAACCGAATAAAAAACAAAAGTTTTTGGAATATTTTATTGAAATGATTTTGATTTCTACCGCATCGCAAATTGCCACCGCACCATTTATAATTTATTATTTTGGTGATGTTTCTGTTTATGGCGCTCTCTCAAATTTAATCGCAATTCCGCTGACAAGTTTTACTACAATGCCGCTAGGATTTCTTTCATTTTTTTTAATGCCATTTGGTTTAGAAAAAATAGCTCTAATCCCGATGGGCATTACAATCGATTGGGTTGTCTATATTTCAAAATTTGTCAGCAATTTATCTTATTCGCATTTTTATTCACCACAAATGCCAAAAATTGGCCTCGCTCTTGCATTATTTGGAGGTTTGTTTTTTTGTCTCTGTTCGAGCAAATTAAGATTTTATGGAGCGTTCATTTTTCTCGCATCATTTCTCACAATTATTTTTGTAAAACAGCCAGATATTTTAATTGATAGCGAAGGAAAATTCTTTGCAATTTACAATGAAAAAAATGGTTTAGTTTTTTCAAAAGATTTGCGCCCATCAAAAAAACGCGATTCATTAATGCAAAAAATGAATGATCTAGAATTTAAATCTTTTGCTGATTTTAATCAGGATTCTCTAGCTTTCTCAGGCATTGATTGCAATGAAGATCGTTGCAAAATTCTTTATAAAAATAAGAAATTATTTTTTATTTTAAAAAGAATGGAAGTGGCGGAAATTTGTGGTGAGAAATTTGATGCGATAGTTAATTTAAGTAGAAAATACGCTGTTCCGCAATGTGAGTTGAAAAGTGATATTTTAATTGATAATTTGGATTTGTTGAAAAAGGGTGGACATTTTCTTTATTTTAAAGATGGTGGGATTGTGGTGAAAACTGCGCGGTGAATTACCTCACAATAAAACCCGTGACAGATAAATCGATTGCGGCAAGATAGTTTTATGTAGCTGTGCTTGCGCGCGAAATAAAACTATCTTGCCGCAATTGATTTATCTGTAATCCGAGAACTCAACACGCGAGAACTAAATATAAAAACCAAAAAAAATGTTTTTCACAAAAAATTTACAAAACAAAGCCTCTGAAATTCTAAAAACTGCAGAACAAAAAAACCTAAAAATTGCCATAGCAGAATCCTGCACAGGAGGCCTATTAAGCGCTCTATTCACCGATATTGAGGGCTCATCAAAAGTTTTTGATCGCGCCTTCATAACTTACTCAAACCAAGCAAAAATCGAAATGCTGCAAGTAAAAAAAGAACTGCTAGATAAATATGGCGCAGTAAGCGGTGAGGTGGCTGTAAGCATGGCACAAGGTGTAATAAAGAATTCTACCGCTGATATAAGCATTGCAATCACTGGAATCGCTGGCCCTGAAGGAGGATCATTAGAAAAGCCAGTTGGTCTAGTTTATATTTCGATCTTGAATCGCAAATGTCCGCAGCGTATTATTGTTCGTAAGTTTAATTTTAGCGGAGATAGAAACGAAGTTCGCAAATCCTCTATAATAGAGGCGCTAGAGGCTATTAAATTAATTATAACAGCGGATAGATGATATAAAAAGATCTGTCAGTAAAAAATAAATCACAATTAAAATGAAAGAATTTTTAGATAATATAAAAAAGAAAGATCCATCAGCAAAAAGTTATTTAGAAATTATTTTATGCTATCCGGGGGTTCATGCAATTTTTTTACATCGCATTGCGCATTTCTTATATAATCTCAAGATCCCCGTTTTACCTCGCTTCATAGCCCATATTTCAAGAATTTTAACTGGAATAGAAATTCATCCAGCAGTAAAAATCGGCAAAAACTTTTTTATCGATCACGGTTTTGGAGTTGTAATTGGCGAGACTGCGGTTATCGGAAATAATGTTACAATGTATCACGGCGTTACTCTTGGTGGCCGCACTATGGAAAATATCAAGCGCCATCCAACAATTGAAGATGATGTTATTATAGGTTCTGGTGCAAAAATTATTGGCAATATTGTAATTGGAAAAGGTGCTAAAATTGGTCCAGCGGCAGTTGTGATTAATAATTTAGCCAGCAATGCAACAGTAGTGGCTCAAACGGCAAAAGAACTTACCGCAGCAGAGAAGGGTTGGGTTGAATATTATATTTGAGTCAACCCGCTCCAAACAAATTCTGTTGTAAATGGCAATAGTGGCGCGCTTGCTTCGCACATTGTCAGCAACACGCTATATAGCACATCATACGCATCTTGCTTATCTTGATCTACTTCACTTTTCCAAAAACGCTGACGACTTCTTCTGATATACCAATTATTTAATGCTTCAAAAAATTGACTGAATTCTTCGCAAGCAGCAACGGTATCATAATTTTTCATCGCTTCATCAATGCTTGTGGTTGTAGCCTTCAGCTTTGATAAAATATATCGATCTAGCGTGTTATTAAAGTTGCGATGATATTCAACTCTCTGTGCTTTAATTCCATCAGAATTTGCATAAAGACAGAAAAAATTATAAGCATTAATCATCGGCTTGATTGCTAAACGCAAGGTATCATGAAATGCTTTGCCTTCTTTATCGATACGCAATTCTTGTCCACGCATTACTGGTTGAGAAATCATGTAAAAGCGCATGGCATCTGATCCTACGCTAGAAAAAACTTCTAACGGATCGGCATAATTTTTAAGACGCTTCGATAATTTTTGCGAATTTTCATCAAGAATTGTGCCGTGGCAAATTACATTTTTAAATGGCGCTCGATCAAATAAAGCGGTTGATAAAACCATCAGCGTATAAAACCAGCCGCGAGTTTGCGCAACATATTCAGTGATAAAATCAGCAGGAAAATTTTGCTCAAACCATTCTTTATTTTCGAACGGATAATGAACCTGCGCATAAGGCATAGAACCGCTTTCAAACCAGCAATCTAGCACATCGGTGACGCGTTTATATTCTTCGCCATTTTCTTCAAAAATAATTTCATCAATAAAAGGGCGATGTAAATTTGTAACTTTTTTGCCGCTAGCTTTTTCAATTTCTGCAAGCGATCCAAAGACTTTTATTTTGCCAGTTTTGCTTCTCCAAACAGGCACAGGGCAGCCCCAGAAACGGTTGCGTGTGATTGACCAATCGCGAGCCCCTTCAAGCCATTTGCCAAATTGTCCATCTTTGATATGGTCAGGAATCCAGTTGATTCCTGCTTTGGGCCTTTTTAATTCATAATAATATTCTTCATAATCAGTGCCGTGATCGCCTTTGGGATAAGAATTTTTGCTTTTGCGCGCTAGCTTATAGCCACATTTTTCTAATACTTTTTGTGAAGCAATATTATCGCTAACAGTTGCCGAAACAACCATATCAATTGGATAATATTTAAAAGCATAATCAATCAAAGCTTGCGTAATTTCAGTTGCAAAGCCTTGATTCCAGAAGGCTTTATCAACTTGATAAGAAATTTCTACGCGCCCATTTTCAAAATTTTCACAATTAGGATTGTAAAAAGCAAAACCAGCAATTGCGATAAAATTATTATTTTTATCAAAAAATGCAAAACGCGGCAAGCCTTTTTCTAAGCGCTCTTCCCAGCATTTTATTGCATAATGAGTATGATGTTTATCATAAATTGGCGTGCTAGAAAAATAAAAATATTTTCTGCTTTCTTCATCAGAGAAAATTTCTTGTAATTTATCAAAATGTTTTTCGCCAGCAAGTTCAGCGCGTAGGCGTGGCGTGGTTAGGGTGAGTGGAAGTTTTGCTTGGTTAAAAACTGGTTTACCAGAGTTTAACTCAACCATGCGATCGCGAATTTTTGTAACTTCAACATACCACGAGCTTACAGCGCGATAGATTAGCGGGGTATCAGTGCGCCAGCAATGTGGATAATTGTGGAGATGTTGTTCGGTTTTAATCCACGCGCCTGTAGCTTTGAGGTACTTTATGATATCGTCATTCACATCGTGTTCTTTATTGGGTTGGCGATTATCATCATATCCTAAAACGTTGCGACCCTTGAGGGATAAGGCTTGTAAGCCATCAGGGAATTTTATGTCGAAAATTTCTGAGGTGAATTTTCCACCTTCATCGACGGGGCAGAGAGTAGGAATTCCGTTGGCTTTTGAAAGCATTTGGTCATCTTCACCAAAGCCCGGCGCGATGTGGACGATGCCGGTTCCGTCTTCGGTGGTGACAAAATCGCCGTGCAAAATTTTGAAAGCGCAAGGGTTATGGGCAATTTTTTCGTGCTTGGTGAAATATGGAAAAAGTGGTTTATAATTTGTGTTAATTAAATAATCACCCTTGAAAGTTTTAAAAATTTTGGCTTTATCTGAATCTTTTTCTAAATTTAAATCTTTAGAAAATTTTTCAACCAAATTTTCCGCTAAAATAAAAATATTATCGCCTGATTTTACTACGACATAATTAATATCATTTTTTACTGCTAAAGCAAGGTTTGAGGGTAGGGTCCATGGGGTTGTAGTCCAAGCGACAATTTTTACTTTTGCATTTGGAAGTTCTGATTCTGAAATATATGATTTTATTTTATTTGCAGCAACATCATTAAGTTCAAACGCCACAGTCACCGCCTTGCTCGCCTTCTGTCTGTAGGCATTATCCATCCGCGTCTCAAAATTAGAAACCGGCGTCTGACAAGCCCAAGAATAAGGCATCACCCGAAAATCTTCATACAACAAACCCTTATCAAACAAGCTCTTAAAGGCCCAAATCACCGATTCCATATAATTGATATCCATGGTTTTATAACCATGATCAAAATCAACCCAGCGGCCTTGGCGACCAACATAATTTTTCCATTCATCAGCATATTTCATCACCGATTTTTCACAGGCGGCGTTAAATTTTTCAATGCCATATTCTTGAATTGCAATTTGCCCAGAAATCGCGCGACCCTCTTTGGCTGTAAGCTCCTTCTCGGTTTCCATTTCTACCGGCAAGCCATGAGTATCCCAACCAAAACGGCGTTCAACTTTGTGGCCCTTCATGGTTTGATAGCGCGCAAAAATATCCTTGATAAAGCCTGTAAGCAAGTGGCCGTAGTGCGGAAGGCCATTGGCAAAAGGAGGGCCATCATAAAAAACGAATTCGTGTTTTTGTGCAACATGATCATGGCGACAACCAGCGTGATCCTTCAAGGCGCACGGCTCTTTAACGGGAGAGACATTATCTTCTTCATCGTGAGCAAAATTTCTAATCTCAACTGATTTTTCAAAAATTTTATTTTCTTGCCAAAATTTTAAAACATCTTGCTCTAAAGCAGCAAAATCAAGGTTCTGGCTCGGTTCTGGATAATGAGATTTTTTTGACATGTGCGAAATTATTCTAAAAGAAAATATTAATTTCTTGATATTAAACCGTTTAAACTGTAAAACCAAGTGCTGACTTAAACAAAACAACTATTGATGAGCATTTTTATTGCCCAAATAACCACATTTTGCTGCATGACGATGCGCTCGACGCGCACATAATTTCTCTTGGGCGCTTTGCCCCTTTCACTCTAGCTGTCTAAAAAAAATTAAATAATAAAATGAAAAAAATAAAAATTGGCCTTGTTGGTCTTGGGGTTGTGGGCAAATCAGTCTATGAAATTCTAATCAAAGATAAAAAAATTATTGATGCAAAAACTCTAAATGAGCTTGAGCTTGTTGCGGTTTCGGCTCGCGGCAAAAAAGATTTTATTGATGAAAATAAAGTAAAATTTTATGCCAATGCGCTTGATTTGGCGAATGATCCAACAATTGATGTAGTGGTTGAGGTTGTTGGCGGAGAGGGCATTGCTCGCGAGGTTTGTGAGGCGGCGCTTAAAAATGGCAAAAAGTTTGTTACTGCGAATAAAGCTTTAATTGCAACAAGAGGCGTTGAGCTCTCTGATTTAGCGGAAAAGCATCAATCTCATATTTATTTTGAAGCTGGAGTTGGTGGAGCAACCCCAATGATTAAAATTTTTAAAGAATCTCTTGCGGCCAATAAAATCAAGGATTTCTACGCAATTTTAAATGGCACCTGCAATTACATTTTGACAAAAATGAAAAATGAAAATGTTGATTTTGCTTCGGCGCTTCAACAGGCGCAAGCCTTGGGATATGCAGAATCTGATCCAACTTTTGATATTGAAGGAATTGACACTGCGCATAAATTAACAATATTATCCGCAATCGCTTCAGGATCTAAGCCAGATTTTTATAATCTTTTTGTTGAAGGAATTTCAGAAATTACTATTGATGATATTTGTTTGGCTGATGAATTGGGCTATAAAATAAAATTAATAGCAGTTTATAAAAATGGTGGAGCCTTTAAAGCTGTTTATCCAGCGCTAGTCTGCGCATTAGAAAAAATTGCTAATGTTGATGAATCTTTTAATGCAATTTTAACAAAATCTTCAAATTCTGGAAATAGTTTTGTGGTTGGAAGTGGTGCTGGCGGCATTCCAACTGCTTCTGCAATAGTTGCAGATTTAATTGACATAGCAAATGATCGTCATAATTTTATCTTTGGTGTAAAAAGTTTTGATATTGTAGAGCCTTTGGTTTCTAAGATTGAAGATAGATTGGGGCGTTATTTTATTAAATTGGTTTTGGATAAAAAATTGGCACAAGAACAAAAATTGGATCCAAAATTTTTAAAAGAAATTAAAGTTGAAAAATCTTATTTTTCAGAGAAGAAAAATTTCGTCAAATCTGAAAATTTAGAATCAGAAAATAAAAGTTTTTTTCAAAGAAAATCTGAGTCAATTGAAGTTGAAAATGATGAGATTATATGCGCTCTATTAACTTTTGATATTCAAGAAAAAATGCTAGTTAATTTGTTAAAAAATCTTGATAAAAATTTAGTAAAAGAAGTGAAGTTTTTGCGCGTTGAAGAAACCAAATTTTAATTAAAAATATTGATAATTTTCATCTAAATATTTCAAGATAATATTATTTTCAATGTTGCTTAAAAATAGGTTGCATGAAAATAGCGCAATATATGATTCACGCGTTTTTATTTTTAGTTTATAGACGAGTTTTTAATTTTAACAAGTATAAGGATTGCGGTATTTTAAAAATATTTGACACGCCATTCGATATAATATGAATATAAAAAACCTACTATTTACCTTATTATTTATTTTATCATCTTTTTGCTTTAATATTTCTTTGGCAGCGAATGATGAATGGACTTATTGTGCTGGTGAAAATGGGGTTTGTAATTTTAATGGAACTGCCTATGTTCGTTATGGTATAGATGGAGTTTATAGCCAAGGCACTTATACCGATTCAGTGAATTGCAACAATGAGGTTTTTGGTGATCCAGTATATGGCTTTTATAAAATATGTGAATTTCAAATTATAGACAATTCGGTACAAAATCCTCCAGCACCGTTACCACAAAAAGCCACGACATCATCAGAAGGATCGTCATCCAATGCAGATAATTCATCTTCGCAAAACGGCTCTTATAACGCTAATAATAACGCTCTTTCTTCAACTATGTGTAGCGCTATGAGGCTTGTAACTGGCAACGCTGGTAAGACTTTTGCGGCTTTTGCAATTATTTCACTTGGCATTGGATTTTTTACCGGAAGGGTTTCTTGGGGCCTTATGATTGGAGTTGCAATGGGTATTGCGGCTATGTTTGGAGCGCCAACAATTGTTGCGGTGTTAGCCGGACAAGATTCTTTTGATTGCGGAAGTTGATTTAGTATTTAGCTTAATACAATAAAAAACAAAATAGGATTCAAGAGTTATTTTTTTAAAAAAATGGCAATATAATTCACATCTAAATCTTGCGCATTAATTTTCCATTCATCTTTTAAAATGTTATAGCTAAAGCCAGAAAGTCCTTGCAAATCAAGGCTAAAGCCATTTGCAAAATTCGTAATTTCTGATGGTTTTAAAAATTTATTCCAATCATGAGTGCCGATTGGCAACCAGCGCAAAACATATTCGGCGCCAACTTTTGCTAAAACAAAAGATTTTAAAGTGCGATTTAAAGTGGCGATAAATAATATTCCATTATCTTTAAGTAAAGATGCGCAATCTTCTACAAATTGAGCAACATCAGCCACATGCTCAATAATTTCAAGGGCAAATACCACATCAAATTTTTCGCTAATTTGATTTGCTTCAGCAGCACGATAATCAATTTTTAATCCAGATTTTTCTGCATGAATTTTTGCAACTGCAATATTTTTTTCTGAAGCATCAATTGCTGTAACGACAGCGCCCATGCGGGCAAATGGCTCAGCAATTAATCCGCCACCGCAACCAATATCAATTATTTTTAATCCATTTAAAGCAGTTGTAGATTTTTCATCGCGAGAAAAATGTGTAACAATTTTTTGACGAATATAAGAAATTCGAATCGGATTAAACTTGTGCAAAGGCTTAAATTTGCCAGTTTCGCTCCACCATTCATCTGCTATGTCGGAGAATTTTTTTACTTCTGCTTCGTCAATTGTTGAAACCATTTTTATTCTAATTTAGTTGATCGTGATTATTTTTTCTTTTTTTGTGGCAACTTACTTAAATCATTCATTTCATAGCTTTCAAGATCTTGCATCCAATCTTTTTTAACTTTAATAAACAAAAATAAATTTACTTTAGCGCCAGCAATTTCGCCAATTTCTTTGCGGGATTCCATGCCAACTTCTTTTATCAAGCCGCCATTGCGCCCTAGAATGATGCCCTTTTGACTCTCTTTTAAAACAAAAATTGTTTGATGAATTGTTATAGTGCCATTTTCAGCAATTTTATAATCATCGGTTTTAACCGTAAGAGAGTAAGGTAATTCTTCGTGGAGATGCATGAATAATTTTTCGCGGGTGATTTCGCTAGCGATTGCTCGCATTGGCGCATCAGTGATGTTATCTTCATCATATTGCCACGGGCCATCAGCACATTTTTTTAGCATAAATTCTTTAAGCTCTGGAAGGCCATCACCAGTGGTTGCAGAGATCATAAAGATTTCATCTAGGCCAATTTGAATTAGCCCTGCAACAATTTCTAGTAAGCGAGATTTTTTTACTAAATCAACTTTATTAATGATGATTGTTGGCTTGAAATCATTTTTTTTCAACTCTTTGATAATGCGTTGATTTTCTTCATCCAAGCCGCGTTCTGCATCAATTAAAAAACATACAAAATGAGAATCACGAATGCCTTGCCATGCTGATTTTACGATAAGGCGTTCAAGAATTTTATCGGAGCGAGGCAGAAAAACACCGGGTGTATCAAGCAACACCAATTGGGTATCGCCTTCCACCAAAATCGCCTTAATCACATTGCGAGTAGTTTGAACTTTTGGCGAAACGATAGAAATTTTTTGCCCAAGCAGCGTGTTGGTAAGTGTTGATTTTCCTGCATTTGGCGCGCCAACGAGAGAAATAATACCGAATTTTTGTTTCATAATGTATATTTATCTTTCCTGCAAAAGCGGAAATCTGTTTATAAGAATAGCTCTAAGTTTTGTCATTGGTTCATTATTTTTTTTCCAACAACTCTTCTGCAATCATAAACGCCAACTCAACACTTTGTGAAGCGTTGAGGCGTGGATCGCAATGAGTATGGTAGCGATCTTTTAAATCTTTGTCGTCAATTTTTTGATTACCGCCCAAGCATTCTGTAACATCTTGGCCAGTCATTTCAAAATGGATGCCTCCAGCGTAGGTGCCACAAGCTCTATGCACCGCGAAGAAAGATTTTATTTCACTTAAAATATCATCAAATTTGCGAGTTTTATAACCGCTAGAAGATTTGATAGTGTTGCCATGCATTGGATCACAAGACCAAACAACTTTTTTGCCAGCATCGCGAACGGCCTTAACTAAAGGCGGCAGAAGCTCTTCAATTTTATTAGCGCCCATGCGAGAAATTAGCGTGATGCGTCCCGCCTCGTTGTGTGGGTTGAGGGTATCGAGTAAGCGTAATAAATCATCCTTGTGGATTGAGGGCCCAACTTTAAATGCAATTGGATTAGCAATTCCACGCATAAATTCAACATGGGCTTCATCTGGATGGCGTGTGCGATCCCCAATCCACAACATGTGCGCGCTTAAATCATAAAATTTGCCGGTTTCTTTTTCTAGGCGCGTAAAAGATTCTTCATAGTTTAATAACAAAGCTTCGTGCGATGTAAAAAAACTTGCCGTAGCAAGCTGTGGAATGTTGGCAGAGTTGAGTCCACAGCTTTCAATGAAAGCAATATTATCAGTGATTCTGTTTAATACTTCTTCAGTGTTGCGTTTGCTATTTAAGTTGTGAACAAATTCTTTATTCCATTGGTTAACTTTGCTTAAACTGCTATAGCCTCCCAAAGCAAGCGAGCGTAGGTAGTTTAGTGATGCAGCAGAATAAAAATAAGATTGAATCAAGCGTTGCGGATCAGAAATTCTTGCCTCTTTTGTAAAATCAATCGAGTTGATGATATCGCCGCGATAGCTTGGAAGACTAACGCCGTCAATGGTTTCATCTTCTTGTGATCTTGGCTTAGCATATTGACCCGCAACTCTTCCAACTTTAACAATTGGTTTTTTAACGCCCTGCATCAGCGTAACAGTCATTTGGGTTAGTGTGCGAAAAAAACTTTTTAAATTGTCATTAGAAAATTCAGTGAAACTTTCGGCACAATCGCCGCATTGCAGCAAGAACGCTTTTCCTTCAGAAACTAAGGCAAGTTCAGCTTTTAATTTTTCGATCTCATCAAATGAAACAAGCGCAGGAAAGTCTGCCAGCTCTGCTTCAACTTTTTTTAATTCTTTTTTATCATCGTAAGATGGCTGCTGTTTGATAGGAAAATTTCTCCAAGAATAAGGATTCCAGTCAGCTGTAAATTTTTTTAAATGTGTTTTTTCTGTCATTTTTTAAAAAACATTATAAATTGCTTAGGTGGCTAATTATCTCGCTTGCGAGCTCATTGTCAATTTAAAAATTGCTGATTTTGGTTTATATTTTTTTAGTTTATGAAAAAAACAATTGCTTTTCAAGGCGTGGTTGGTGCCAATTCTGATCTGGCTTGCCACAAATTTTATCAAGATTTTGCGGCGCAATCTTATACTTCTTTTGCCGATGTTTTTGCTGCGGTTGAAAAAGGTGAGGCCGCTTATGGTATGATTCCGCTAGAAAATTCTTATGCTGGTCGTGTTTCTGAAATTCACAATTTATTGCAAAATAGCAATGTGGCGATTGTTGCAGAACATTTTTTTCCAATTGAGCATCATTTAGTGGGATTAGAGGGCTCTAAGCTTGAAGATATTAAAGAAGTTTTTTCTCATCCACAAGCTTTGATGCAATGTCAAAATAATTTACAAAAATTAAAAGTAGAATTGCGCGAATATTCTAACACTGCAAAAGCGGCAGAATTTGTTGCTAAAACAGGCGATAAAACCAAAGCAGCACTTTGTTCGCAAAAAGCGGCCGAGATCAATGGTTTGAATATTTTGCAACAAAATTTACAAGATTCTGGTGCGGATAATGTAACAATTTTTGTGGTGATTGCCAAAAAATTTGCCGATCCAAATCCAGAAATTGCGCCAGTTATTACCACCGTTCTTTTTACAATAAAAAATATTACGGGAGCTCTCTATAAATCGCTCGGGGGTTTTGCTACCAATAATATTAATATGATAAAACTTGAAAGTTATATTCCTGGGGGAGTATCAAAACAGGCGAAATTTTTTATTTCTATTGTCGGTCATCCATCGCAAAAAGCGGTTGCGGATGCGTTGAGTGAGCTTGGCTTTTTTTCGCAGAATGTAAAATTAATCGGGGTTTATTATGCTGATAAGAGACGGTTTGAGGTCTAAACCGCAACCAGCTTCTCAATAAATCGTCTAAACCAGCTATTTTTAGTTTCAAATCCATCTTTAATTTTTTCTCTTAAATAAAGATTTTTTAAAAAAACTAACATGCCAAGAGAGCATGCGTAAGTAGGAAAAGCAAGCTCCGAAGGAATTTCTTCAATTTGATTTGGATAACCAATTCGAGTGTTGCGATCAAAAATATCTGCAGTTGCTTTATCGATTCCAACAATGCCAGTAACGCCACCAGTCAATACAATATTATTGATTAAAAAGCTTGGCACTCCAGATTTTTCAAGAGTTTCTTTGGTGGTTTCTATTATCTCATCAACCCTTGATTTTATTATATCTTTAAGCTCGCTGCGCGTGATTTTAATTAATCCGATATTTTCAGAATCTGTTGTTTTAAATTTAATAATTTCTCGCTCTTCAATCGGACTAATGATTAGTGAGCTATTTAAGCTTTTGATTTTTTCGGCAGTATAAAAATTTATATTTAGAATGGTCGCAATGTCTTTGGTGATATGATTGCCCCCGATTGGCACATGTCCAACATAAACAAGTTTTCCTTCCATTATTAAGCAAAAAGAAGTGACATCGCCGCCAATATCAATCACTAAACTTCCGATTGTCATTTCATTTTCAGATAGACAAGCAAGGGCTGATGCATAGGGTTCAACCACATAATTGTTGATAGAAAGTTGGCATCTTTTAAAGCAGTTTTCTATGTTTAAAATTGTTGTATGTGATGTTGAAACTGTATGAAATTTAGCATAGAGTTTTTCGCCCGACATATAGCGCGGATTTTGTACCGAAGAGCAATCATCAATACGATATTGCAGTGGAATTAAATGAATCATTTCACGATTATTTTTACGAAATTCACTGCGAACTTTGTTCGCTAAAATGCCAATATCAGTTGATTTTACCATATCAGAGGCGATTTTAACATGTTCTTCTTTGCGACTAGAAACTACTTGGCTGCCAGAAAGGCCAATAAGCAATCTTTCAATATTAAGGCCAGCCATTCTTTCAGCTTCAGAAACGGCGTTGGTAATGGCTTTTTGGGCAAGACGCATATCAGAAATTGCTCCACCAACAATGCCGCGCGCTTCCTTGTGGCTGTAGCCTAGAATTTTGATCTCTTCATTATCGACAGCAGCAATCAGGCACATCAATTTTGATGAACCCATATCAAGGCAGGCGACGATTTTTCCTCTGTGAGAAGTTTTGGCCATTATGTGTTATAGTTTAAAATCGCGTATTTCTTTAATTTCGCTATCAGAATATTTCAGGTAAATTTTTTTCTCAATCCGCAAATCAATCATTTGCAAATTAGTTAGTGATCCTTGCATATTATAGATCTTAATTAAACTTTGCCAAGCTTCTTGTAAATCATGGGCCGAAAGCTTAACCAGCAAGCCATTTTCAAAGCGAATATCCCATCTGCGATTGCCAATCCAAGTTGCAGAATAAATTTTGGTGCTGAATTCTGGATTGATAACAAAAATATTAAAAAGTGATTTTACATTAACATTGGCGTCATTTCCAGACAAAATAACAAGATGGTCGAACTCGGTGCTATCATTATCAATTTTTATCTTGTTACCATCTTTATCAATAACATATTTTTGTCCATTATTTTGCCAAATTGCAAAAGGTTCATATTCGCTAATTGAAACATTTAAAATATTAGGAAGTGTTCGCGTGATGTTGATTTGATTGATCCAATGGAGATCTTGCTTGAGCTCTTTGACCAATGTTTGTATTAGGGTTTCGTTAGTATTTTTTGCTACATTTTTAGCGAAACTAATTTTTGCTTTTGCAACGGCGTCGATGACTTCTTCGGTGCTGACGCGATTATTTCCACTAACTTTGATTGAACTAAAATCATAATTATCGAGATGTAAATGACGAAAAAAATATGCTGAAGTTGCAACATTTATTTTTTGTAAAATTTGTGGTTTAAAAAATTTTAAGCCAAAAAAAATCACTACAATAATTAATAAAATTGTGAGTAATGTTTTTTGTAAATAAGGAAAAAAAGTTAAATTAAAAAAGCTGCGAAAACGGCGTATAATCTGGCTTTCGAGTAAAAAATCTTCAAAATATTTTTTTAAATTCCGCATCTTGCTGATTTGATTAAATATTCAATAATTTCTTCAAATGAAATGCCAGCATATTTAGCGATTTTTGGCACTAAAGAAGTTGCGGTAAATCCGGGATGAGTATTGACCTCGAGTAAATAAAATTTGTTATCGCCACTGTTTTTATTGTTTAATATAAAGTCGATTCGAGTAACGCCAGAGCAGCCTGCCACCTCATA
Source organism: Rickettsia typhi (assembly GCA_945865905.1). Lineage (GTDB taxonomy): Bacteria > Pseudomonadota > Alphaproteobacteria > Rickettsiales > UBA1997 > CAMCFD01. The sequence goes on along the minus strand of CAMBFC010000006.1, from coordinate 33,831 downwards.
ACATTTTTCGGCAATTTTAAGAACTTCGGCGTATTTTTCGGCGTTGATTTCAGCGGGCATAATATAATCAGTCATGCCAGCAGTATATTTGCATTCGTAATCATAAAATAAATGTTTGGGACGAACTTCAATTGCGCCTAAAGCTTTGCCATTTAAGACTGCAACTTGAATTTCTTGTCCTGCAATATATTTTTCAACGAGAAGTCTGTCGCCATATTTCCATTCATATTTTGTGATATCAAAAGAATGTTCTGCCAAAATTACTTCAACGCCAACGCTCGATCCCTCGTTGACTGGCTTGATTACAAATGGTTTTCCTATTTTGGCGATTAGTTTTTTATTTTCTTCATCTTGGCCTTTATGTAAAATTTCGAATTGTGGTGAGGTAATGCCAGAGGCATCGCACAGCTTGTTAGTAAAAATTTTATCCATGCAAACCGCCGAAGATAAAATGCCAGAATGAGTATAGGGAATGTTCAATATATCAAGCAGGCCTTGCACGCGGCCATCTTCACCAAATTGTCCATGTAATGCATTAAAAACAATATCAGGTTTTATAGCGTGCAATTTTTCTACGATATCTCGACCAAAATCAATTTTTTCTGCTTTATATCCAAGTGTGATCAAAGCCTGATAGACAGCCTCTCCCGAGCGTAAAGAAACTTCTCTTTCTGAATTCCAGCCGCCCATTAAGACGGCGATTAGTTTATTTTTCATTATTGTTTTTGGTTAGTTGTGTTTTGCATTGGCGCTTCGGGCGCTTTTGCAACAGGAGTTTTTGGAGCTTCTGCAGCAGGAGATATTATTGCAGTAGAGGCCTCTAAAGTAGGGGCCACCGGCACTTGCTCTGCAGAAATACTTTGTTTTTCTATCTCTCTTTTTTGTATTATCGTTAAATTTTTGTTGATTCTGCTGCGCTCATTAATTGTAGCTTTATTGCTGTTGATTTCTTCGATCACAAAGCCGCAAAGCTCTTGAAATGATACATGATTTTTGATAGCGATATTTTGCAATTCTGCAAATGAATCAAAAATTTCCTTAGGAACCGAGCCGCCTTTTTTTTCACTAAGCCATTTGCTTTGAAAATGAATTGGATGATTTTCATCAGAAGGATCGCCAACATAGAAGGTTACTGGTGCCTTTGCTGTTTTAAAATTGCAGTTAATCGTAAATTCTTTGATCATAATTTAATTAAAAGATGCTTTATAACAAGCAAAAAATTCATTAGTAAAATTTGGTTTTTTATAGCGCAAATCGCCATCAATTACATATAACGAATTTTGCAATGTCAAATTTTTTAATTTGCCGCCAGCAAAATCAACCAAAGCGTGTCCGGCCGCAGTATCCCATTCCATCATTTTGCGAAAAGCGATATATAAGTCGGCTTGATTTTCAAGAATAGGGAAGAATTTTACTGCCGAAGAAAGGTGTTTTATGATAAAATTATCAATATAATTTGGATGAAATTGTGCGATATATTTTGTGATTTCGTTATGATGAGTTTTATTGCTGGTGATAATTTTTAATTTTGAAGAATCGTTTTTTGTAGTTAATAAAATATCCTTCAAAGGCTTGATATTTCTAGATTCATCAATTATTATAACTTTATCTTCAGAATTTATAACTGCCATTTTTCCACCTTCAAAACGCGGCCCATAAAGTGCTCCAAAAATAGGTTTGCCATTTTTTATTAAAGCAATATTTATAGCAAATTCATCGCTGCCTTTTATAAAAGAAGAAGTTCCGTCAATTGGATCGATTAGCCAAAAAATTTCGCTTGAAATTTCGCGCAAATCTCCTTCTTCGCAAATAATAGGAATTTGTGGAAATTCTTGTGATAATTTTTGGTTAAGAAATTTGCTAACAGCAATATCAGCGCTTGTAACCTGAGTATTATCAGGTTTTATTGTAATAATAAAATCTCGAGATTTTTGAAAATTTCGCGCAATTTCTCCTGCCTCAAAAGTAAAAGAAATTATTTTATCAATTTGTGGTTGGGTAAAAAATGACATTATTTATACTCCGCCGCTAATTCAGCGTAGTTATCGGCTGAGATTTTTATGTAGTTTTTTTCTACATCAGTTAGATCGCGAAAATATTTTGCGGGGTTTCCCACCCATAATTGGCCAGTTTTTACAACCTTTCCGGGAGTTAGAACCGCGCCAGCCGCAAGCATTCCATATTCTTCAACGCGGGCCATATCCATCACGATTGCGCCCATACCAATAAAGGCGTTATCTTCAATTATGCAAGCGTGAATTATTGCGCCGTGACCAACGGTAACATTGCTTCCAATCAGTGTAGGAGCGCCTTTATCTCCAGTTTTATTGGCGGCATGATTAGCGCGAGTAACATGAATAACGCTATTATCTTGAATATTGGTATTATCGCCAATCCTAATGGATTCAACATCTCCGCGTACTACGCAGCCAAACCAAATGCTCGAATTTTTGCCAATTTTAGTATCTCCGCTAATAAAAGCGTTGGGAGCAATAAATGCCGAAGAATCAATAGTTGGAAGGATTCCGCGATAAGCTAAAATATTTTTCATAAATTAATTATTTTTTTGCAATAAAAATTTTTTATATAAATCGTCGCGCCTAAGTCTAGTAAGCTCAATTGCTTTTTCCAAGCGCCAAGATTTTATATTTTTATGATGACCAGAAACTAAAATTTGCGGAACCTCACGATCTCGCCATGAAGCAGGGCGGGTGTAGTGCGGATATTCTAATAATTCTTTGCCATCAATATCAAAAGATTCTTCTTGTAAAGAATGTTCATCGCCGAGAACGCCATTAATATTGCGCAGAACCGCATCAATAAAAGGATAGGCAGCGATTTCTCCGCCAGATAAAACATAATCACCGATAGAAATTTCTTCAATTTCTAATTCATCTAAAACTCGTTGATCCACGCCTTCATAGCGTCCGCAGAGTAATATAATTTCTTTTTCTTGCGCTAATTCTCTGGTGATTTGTTGTGTTAACAGTTTTCCGCGTGGCGAAAGATAGATAATTTTTGTTCGTGTATAATTTGTTTGAGAATCATTATTTGTAGAAGATATCGAAATATTCGCCTCAATCGCATCCGCCACAATATCAGCCTTCAAAACCATCCCAGCCCCACCACCGTAAGGAACATCATCAACCGTGCCACGCTCATCTTTAGCATAATCGCGAATATTAATCGCCTCAATCGACCATAAATTATTTTTTAAGGCAGTGCCAGTAACCGAAGCAGCAAGCGGCCCTGGGAACATTTCAGGAAAGAGAGTTAAAATTTTAAAATTAATCATAAGAGATTTATTACAATTGATCGCGACATAATGAATATATTGATTTATATGCTCTTGAATGTTATTGAATATGGAATATTTTATGGCTACACAAACTACGCAATCAATATATAATTTACAAATGGCAACTTCGCGACAAGAAAAAACCTATAACGAAATTATAGAATATTATAATTATGCAGATCGTTTAGTAAAAGCCGCTGAAGATAGTTCGCACAAGCTTGCCCATGAACAATTTGTTATTGTAGAATCTGTTGTTGATACGCTAGAAAAGTACGCTGATCAATTAACTACGCAATATATTGAATATGTAAAAAATGGCGAATCATATCAGGTGATTGAAACAGTTAGATTAACGCTTAACGAAATCATGGAAAAAATTGAAGAATGTCGCAGCAAAATTATAACGCTTTATCAAAATTCTAGTGAAAACATTAATTAGCAATATCCTGATAATTTTGCTGCTCAGCTGCTGCGCTCGTGATCGCGCCTATATTAAAAATCTCTATTTAACTCATCAAATTGAGCAAGATCTTGAACAAAATCGTAACGAACTTTATAAGAAAAGTTATGTTGGTGTTCACAATCAAATTCCTGAAAAAAAATGAATAAAATCCAAGAAATTATCGCAGCGTTAAAGGCAGATTTAGAGCAGGTTAATAGCATTATTCTTGAATTTTCTGTTGGAAAATCCCCCTTGATTGAACAAGTTTCCCATCATTTAATTTCATCTGGCGGCAAGCGAATTCGGCCGATTTTGTTGATTTTGGCCTCAAAAATGTGCTCAGATCAAGCTGGAAGGGTGTTATTGCAAAATGGCTCTGTTGCACGGCATCACAATTTAGCTGCCGCAGTAGAGCTAATTCACAGTGCAACATTATTGCATGATGATGTTGTTGACACTAGCGAAATAAGGCGCGGCAAAAAAACCGCTAATGCAATTTGGGATAATAAACCTAGTATTTTAGTAGGAGATTATATTTTTTCGATCGCCTTTCAATTAATGGTGCGTGATGGCAATTTGCGAGTGCTTGAATTGCTGGCTAAAAGTTCAAGTGTGATGGCAGATGGTGAAGTTATGCAGCTCGAAAATTCTAGCAATATTGATATAACCGAAGAAAAATATCTCGAGATAATTTTTGGCAAAACCGCGGTGCTTTTTTCTGCCGCAACTGAATGTGGCGCGCTGGTAAATAATCGCTCAAAAGCAGAAATATCAGCCCTGCGTGACTTTGGAAAAAATCTTGGAATCGTCTTTCAAATCATTGATGATATTTTGGATTATAAAGCGCAAGAAAAAGATCTTGGTAAAGATATTGGCAATGATTTTTTTGAAGGAAAAGTTACTTTGCCAATTATTTTTGCTTATAAAAAAGCTGATGATTCTGATAAAAAACTAATCAAAAATTTGCTTGAAGAAAATTTAATGACTGCGCAAAAAGATCAAAATAAATATTTAGCAATATGTGATTTGATCAACAAATACAACGGTTTTGAAGATTCTTTTGCTTTAGCAGAAAAATATAAAAATTTTGCGATTAAAAATTTAAAAATTTTTTCTGATTCAATTTATAAAGAAAATTTGCTAGACATTTTGTTATATTCTTTCAGTAGAAAAAAATAAAGAACATGAAAAAATTGATAATAATAATTTTTGCATTTCTAGCAATCGCCCAAGGTGCTAAAGCGCAAGTAATCGACAGTTCTTTTTTTCAATGGACAGTATACGAATTGCAAGGAGATGAGCTAGAAGAAAAAAAATGCTACATGGTAGCGCGTCCCACAAAAACAGAATCTGATCAAAGCGTTCGCAGCGAATCTTATATAATAATCACCCGTTATCAAAATCGCCGCATTGAAGAACTTGGCATTCATTCTGGCTTTGAATATAAAATAAATAGCAAAGTTTTGATCTCGGTTGATGATAAGCGTTTTCAATTGCCAAGCAATCAAGATATGGCTTGGGCGCGCAACAAAAATGATGATGTTGTGATAATCCAAAAAATGTTAACCAGTGGAATAGTTAAGGTGCGCGCCGATTCGGCGATTGGCACTTTTGCGGTTGATGAATATTCGTTGAAGGGCATTGCTAAAGCTTACTCGCGCATGCGGGCAATTTGTAAATAAGGATCTTGTATGGATGGTCAAATAAGTGTTCACTCTAAAGCAATGCTTGAGGTGCCTAGCTCGCCTGACATTTCTCAATTAAAAAAGCATTATTTATTGGAGCTTATAGAGACAAGAAAGTTAAATGCAGGTCATTTAAAGGCTTATTTTTTTAATGCTAATAATTTTGATGCAGATGCCTTTAAAGACATAGTCATTCAAGCCTTTGGATTAGGTTTGCGCAACATTGCTCCCATAGAATTCATAAAATTATTTTTAGAAAAACCTGAAAATAATTTATCTTTGTCATATTTATTGGAATGTCTACATGGAAATATAAGCAAGGGTATTATGAGCAGCCAGCTTTTAATAGTAATGATTTGATAGACTTGTGGCAAAGAAAACCAGAAAATCAATTAACAATTGATGCGGTAGTTGCAAATTCTTCTCCTGAAAATTATGCTTTAGCGCTTTTTTTTATAAAAAATGGGATAAGTTTCAAAGATTTTTTAAAAATTGTTAAAAAAGTAAAAGCCGAGCCCGCAATTTTTGAAGAATTTTTTAAGAGCAACAATTGTAATTTGGAGCAGTTTAGGGGCTTGATTCATAATATAGAAGATGTTCCGCCAGCAATAGCTCGTGCTTGGGCCTCAAAACAAGAAAATCTTTCTTTGGGGGATTTGTCGGCCGCTTATGCTCCATCGCCTGTTGATGATAATTTGTTGTTGGAATGGCTTGCTAAAAGCGTGGATAATAAATTTGAAGATGCTGCTGCTCTCATAGATATCAAATTGCGTGGACAATTTTTTCAAAAATACATTAGTCACAGATCTGAAAATCCCGCGACTAACTCTGTAGCGTCAAGCGCATCGGGAAGTCTATATGAAAATGCAAAAAATGATTTTTTATCAAAAAGATTATTACCTATTTTGAATACATTATTTGATATAGATAATGGTGATGCGATGTTGGCAGCGTCAGAATATTTAAAGTGTAATCCAGAAAATAATTTTAGCATAGAGCAGCTTATCAGTATTATGCCAAATGCTAATTTGTTGGATAAGCAAGCGATGATAGATCGAGTGACGGATAGATGGTTTCAAAAAAATGTTAAAACTATAACCAAAAAAGAATTGGCCGATTTTTTATCAAAAGTTACAAATTCTGCAAAAAAAAATCAATATATCGAATCATATCTAGATAATTTGAATAAACCAAGATCAGATGAGGAATATCAAAATTTTATAGAGATTCTTAAGTATAATGAATTTGAGATAAGAAGTAATATAGATGCTGCAATCTATATCTTTAAGAAATATTTTTCTGCCCATCAAATTGTTAATTTTTCAAAAGATGTGTATGGTGAAAATAGTGAAAAAAAATTTGAATTTTTTACAAAATTAGCTTCTAATATTCTGCAATTTGGAAAAATGACAAATGATTCAAAGTTGGAAATATTGCAGTCAATTATTGAGTCTTTGAGCCAAGATAGAGCGTTGAAGTTAAAAAATTATTTTGAAAGGGTGTTGAGAGAAAATAAATCATGGGACGCCTTAATGCGATTTGCTAATAATGAAAATAATAAAAAACTTTTACCAAAATATTCGGCTATAAAAGATTGTTTCGCAAATCTTCTAATCAAAGATTATGTGACTGCTGAAATGTTAGCAAATTTGAGTCGTCGTTTTCAAAGGGATGATATGGAGAAGGTAAGTTTAGAAGAAATTTTTCTTTGTTATTTACCAGATCAAATAAGTTATTTTTTGCAATTATTAGAACCAAAAAAAGCAGATAAATTAGTGCAACAAATTCTTTCCTATTCTCTGTTAGAATTTAAGCATTGGTTAAGTAAAGAAGAATATAGCGAGATTTGTGCTAAGTATAATTTTGGACGAGATCTTTCTTTTCCAACGGTTGGAGAAGCGATATGTGGATATTTAGCGCCAAAAGCCAAGATTAGCATTTTGACCCCAAAAGAAATTGCTAAATATGAAATAAATTTTTCTGATGACGATTCTTTAGCGCAAGAAGAAAGAGTGGTCGCAAATGAAGAATTCAAAATTTATTTACAACATCAATGTTCGGATGATTATATCATTCAATTGTTTAGCAAAATTTTTAAGCAAGATTTAAGTGATTTAAGTGATATTGAGAGAAGTAGATTTATTGGTTTTTGTAATCAATCAAGAACATTGCTGGCGCATCTTTTTAGACAAAAAGATGTTTTATCAGAATTTTGCGTAGCTTTTGCGGGAGACGGATGTTCTGTTAATATTACCAATCAAGCAAATATTTTTGTATATGGGCGCTTATTAGAAGATCCATGTGATCAAATTTTATTTAGTTATTTTCGCAATTTATTTTATACTGTTTCTGGATCTAGCCAAAGAGATCTTATATATTTGCAACCAGATCCGTTCAAGCACGAATTTATGAATGAGGTAAGGCTTTTTCCAACTGCTTTTTTTCAAGAGCTACAAAAAGAGTTTTATGATCCTTCACAAGATCCTAAAATTATTAGAGATGTTTGGAATTTTTTTGATAAGTTGGGAGTAAATAAAGATAATTTATATGAGATTCTTGCGGCGGAAGGCCCTGATAATGTTGATGAAAAAGCGGCAAAAATTGCAGCATATCTAACAGTAAAAAAAACCATGCCAGATTTATTAAAAACTAAAATGCTTAATGGCGTGGCAAAAGAATCTGATTCTATATTAAAAGCATCAAAAAAAGAGGTTATTCAGTCAGCTGAGCCGGCAACGCAAGTTGGCAAGGCCGCAGCGGCTAAAGCCACTAAAAATCAGAAGAGTGCATTTTGCTCTCTTCAATAAACTATATCTGTGCATAAAAAACCAATTTATTCACAAAAACGCCTTGCACTTCTCATTTTTTTCACGATAATTAATAGCGGTGAGAGCGGGCGATTTGAGTCGCTAATCTGGTCAGGTTTGAAAAAAAGCAGCCATAATGATTTGCATCGGGTCGCTCTCATCACTTGCAAAATTATTGAAGCCCTTGTTTTGCAAGCCCAGAGCTGCTTGTTTCCTTTCTATCAAAAATTTAGTTAAATAATGTCGCAAAATTCTTATTTAGTTCTGGCGCGCAAATATCGTCCACAAAACTTCGATGAAGTCGTGGGGCAGAGCGTTTTGGTTACTACTCTAACTAATGCGATCAAAAATAATAAACTTCACCACGCCTATATTTTAACCGGAATTCGCGGTGTTGGAAAGACCACTACGGCACGAATTATTGCCAAAACTATTAATTGCACAAATATTGAAATGGGCGCTCAGGCTATGGCTTGCGGCGTTTGTGACAATTGCAAATCTATTGCAGCCTCACGCCATCAAGATGTGATTGAGATTGATGCGGCTAGCAGAACCGGCGTTGATGATATTCGCGAAATCATTGATTCTATCGCTTACGCTCCTGTGATGGCGCGCTACAAAATTTATATAATTGATGAAGTTCATATGTTGAGCAACAGCGCTTTTAATGCCTTGCTAAAAACCCTAGAAGAACCGCCAGCACATGTTAAATTTATTTTTGCTACTACAGAAATTCGCAAAGTTCCAATTACAATTTTATCGCGTTGTCAGCGCTTTGATTTGCGCCGCTTAGATGAAAAAGAAATCGTGCAACATCTAAAAAATATTCTCGAAAAAGAAGGTTTTGATTATGATTTGCAAGGCTTAGAGCTTATTGCGCAAATGTCAGAAGGATCGGTGCGAGATGCATTATCGCTTACAGATCAAGCGCTTTCAGCTAATAATCATCAAAAATTTCTTGCTTCAGATGTGGTGATAAAAATGCTTGGCCTCAATGATCGCGCGCAAGTTATTGATTTATTAGAAGTTTTATTAAATGGTGATTTTGGTAATGCGCTTAAAAAATTTCATGAAATTTATTCGGTGTCTTCTGATATTTTGCAGCTCATTGAAGATTTAATGGAAATTACTCACAAAACCACTAAAACCAAGCTTGTGCAAGATTATATTTGTGAAGGATTTCCTGATTCTTTACAAACAAAAATTAAAAATATTGCAGCAAAAATATCACTTTCTTCTTTGGCAAGAATTTGGCAAATGTTGATTAAGGGAAATAGTGAAATTAATTTTTCTTCTTCACAAAAAATGGTATTTGAGATGCTGCTGATGAGAATTTGCCATTTGCAAGCCTTGCCAGATTTAAAAAACATTTTGCTACAAAATAACGATTTGCCACAAAATATTCTTGCTGAAAAAAAACAGCAAGCTAATGATGATGTGGGCGATGATCTTATCGGAGAAATTTTGCGCAATTTTGAAGGCGCAAAAGTATTAGAATAAAATTATTATAAATATGAACGAAGAAAGAAAAATTAAAGTGCTCTGCGTTGAAGACGAGCACGAAATTCGCGATACAATGTCAGAGATTCTTCGCGATGAAGGTTTTGAAGTTTTTGAAGCGGGCAATGGCAAAGAAGGTTATGAAGGATTTTTGACTCACAAACCTGATATAATTATTTCTGATATTATGATGCCAGAGCTTGATGGATATGGCTTCCTGAAATTGGTGCGAACAAGTAAAGATAAGTTAAATGCTATTCCATTTATTTTTCTCAGTGCTTTAGGGCAAAAAGATAATATTTTGAAAGGCGTTGATTTAATGGCTAATGATTATCTTGTTAAGCCAATCGATTTTGATATTCTGATTGCCAAAATAAAAGAAAAAGCTGGCAATGCAATGAAGGTGCAAAAAATTCACAATACTGGCATCAAAAATATTAAGAGCCAAATTTCTACAATATTGCCAACAGAGGTCGCTTCTTATCTTGATACAATTTCGCAAATGCTGTCAATCTTAAAAGAAGAGCCTTACGGGCCATTTCCACATCGTCGTTATGGAGAAGATATCAATAAAATTTATCTTGATACAATCAAGCTTAAAGCTGCGATTAGCAACGCTCTAGATCACAATGTAATCGAAAGCAAGCTCAATGAAAACGAAGAAATTTTTGCGCTTTCTGAATTCGTTGATCATGCTATTTTAAACTTGCCAGAAAAATTAAAAGGTCGTGTGCAATTTGATCGCCCCTATGAAAGTGAATTTTTGCCAAAAGTTAAAATAGATAAATCAGCTTTGGTTGAGGTGATCAAAAAAATTATCGCTGGTGTTATTATGGCTGATTCTGAATCTTCAATTAGAATCTCAATGATGATGGATAGCTTAAATCAAATGGTGTTGATTTTTTATCTAAAATCAAAACTTGATGAGAAGGGTGTTCGCGATAATCTTGATTGCGAAAAAATCATTCAAGCGAGCGATGCGCAAGGATGTTCTTTTAAGATCTCATCTGGATCAATGAGTGGTGAGGTTAATACTGTGTTTACAATTCCTTCATATCGTTTGATTGTATAAACATTGTTCAATTGAGACGGTATTTGCTAAAAACATTTTGCAAAATAAATCCAACAAAAAAGGGAATCCATAATAAATTGGATTCCCTTTTTAAATTTAAAGCCCAACTAAAATTAACGAGAATAAAACTCAGTAATCAAATGTGGTTGCATTTCAGTAGCGTAAGGAACTTCAGCGAATGAAGGCTGCATGTGTAACTTTATGGTAAAATTATCTTTATCAAGCAACAAATATGAGGGCACATCGCGTTCCATTTTTTGTAATGCATCGATTGTAACCGCCATTTTGCGTGATTTTTCTTTGATTTGCACAACATCACCAATTTTTAATCTGTAAGATGCAATGTTAACAGTTTTGCCGTTAACGGTAACATGTTTATGGCTAACAAACTGACGAGCTGCAAAAACTGTAGGAACAAAGTTAGCGCGATAAACAACGCTATCTAATCTGCTTTCAAGTAGGCCGATGAAGTTTTCACTGACATCACCTTTGGTGCTGCTAGCTAATTGAAAAGTGTTATAAAACTGTTTTTCAGAAATGTTGCCATAGCAAAACTTCATTTTTTGCTTGGCTCTAAGCTGCGTGCCGTAGTCGGTTCCGCGTCCTTTTGGCGATTTGCCATGTTGGCCGGGGCGATAATTCTTTTTTGCGAAAGGATCTTTAGCTTGTCCCCAAAGGCTGGCGCCCATTTTGCGGGAGATTTTTTTCTTTGCGTTTAATCTTTTTGTCATTTTAAGTTTTTTTTAGTTATTACCAGTTTTTTTTAGGATTTACAAAGCTGCGCTAATAAAGGCCGCAAGCCAGATTTGCCCTAAAAAATTTCTCTAATTATTATATTAGGGAAGGCTCTCTAACTAAAGAGAGGGATTTTATTCTAAGAAAAAGCAGGATTATTGTCAATAACTGTTTAAAATGGCTTTTTTACCTTTATTAACTAAAATTTATTTACCAAAAAAAACAATTTGCAGAAACCTGATTTAAAAAAAGCGAAATATTTTTTAGTTTATAGAAATTTCACTCGGATAAACGCCCAGAATCTTTATAAATGGATGAATTTTGGATTTGCTTAATTTTTTAATTTCTTCGCTATTTTCATCAAAATAGCCCTGCGCTTCAACTAAATAAAACATAATATCGTCAACCTGTTTTAATCTAGTAGATTTAAGAATTTTTCCTTCAATTTGATTATCAATCATTGCTGATAAAAGTTGAGATTTTGAAACATCGCTAGAAACTTCAATACAAAATAAACTGCAATCTTTTTGTGATTTCTCTGATTTTTTGATAGCCATTGCAACCAGTTCTATGGCTTTTCCTGATTGTTTATCGGGGTTGCTATATTGCATGAAGGGAATTTTAGCAAATACTCGCAAACCAGCTTTGTTGTTCGCTAGATTGATCCACCAATCTTCACTAATATCATCAATATTATTTTCAGATCCAAGGCGCGGAAGGTTGAAAATAGCGATTTGGGCGTTGTTTTTTTCAATTTCTAATACAACATTATTTACGCTATCATGAGTTATTAATGGTACAAAATCAGAATAATATTCTCGCACTAAATAAGTATAATCAGATAATTTATTTGGATTGTGAATAGCGATACGAAGTGGCTGTTCTAGCATATTGGAAGATGTAATAATTTTTCGCCAGATATTTACAATCATTGATTTTGGTAGAATAGGATCAGCCTTGGCAATTAAATCTTTGATCATATCAGCTTCGCGCGCTGATTTTATAAAGAATGATTCGCCATTTTCTTTTTTAATTTTGCGCACTTTAGCGACGATTTTCATTCTTTCTTCAAATAGTGCTAAAATTTTAGCATCAAACGCGTCAATCTCGCTGCGGCATTGATTTAAAGATGTTTGGTAGTTTTTATTTGGTTGATCTTTCATCGTTGGTAGTTAATGTTTTATAAATTTAAAAATTTTATTTCTAATGAAAATAAAAGCGCCCTTTGGGCCAAAATATACAGAATATGAAATTGGCGATGTTGTTTTTTTGGCGCAAGAAAAACCATTAAAACTTAGCAGCGGTTACGAAATTAGCAACTTTCCTCTTGCATATCAAACTTATGGTGAATTAAATCGAGAAAAATCCAACGCAATTTTAATTTGCCACGCTTTAACAGGAGATCAATATGTTGCATCACCAAACCCAATTAGCGGCAAAGCAGGCTGGTGGCTTTCTATGGTTGGGCCCGAGAAGCCAATTGATACTAACAAATTTTTTGTAATTTGTTCTAATGTGCTGGGTGGTTGCATGGGTTCTTTTGGGCCAAAATCAGTTGATAAAAAAACTAATCAACCTTATGGATTGAATTTTCCAATGGTTACAATTGATGATATGGTGCGGGCGCAAAATTTACTAATTGAACATTTTGAAATAAACAAATTACATGCAGTAATTGGTGGATCAATGGGTGGAATGCAGGTTTTGAGCTGGTCTGTGCTTTATCCAGAAAAAATCAATCTAGTTATTCCTCTTGCCACATCTTATCATCACAGCCCACAAAATATTGCTTTTCATGAAGTTGGCAGACAGGCGATTGTTTCTGATGAACAATGGAATGAGGGCAAATATTTAGAGCGAAAAACTTATCCAGCAAAAGGCTTGGCGCTTGCGCGTATGACTGCTCATATTACCTATCTTTCTGAAAGCGCATTGCAAAAAAAATTCGGGCGTAATTTGCAAAGCAAAGAGAAGCTCTCTTATACCTTTGACGCTGATTTTCAGGTTGAAAATTATTTGCATCATCAAGGCACAACTTTTATTGATCGCTTTGATCCAAATTCTTATCTTTATGTTACAAAGGCAGTTGATTATTTTGATTTAGAAAACGATTTTCATGGCGTATTAAGCCAAGCATTTAAAAGCACATCATCAAATAAAAAAATTCGTTTTTGTATTATTTCTTTTTCTGATGATTGGCTATTTTCGCCAAGCGAAAGCAAAAAAATTACTCAAGCATTAATGGCCTGTGGAATCAATGTTAGCGCGGTTGTAATTGAAGGAACGGCAGGACATGATTCTTTTCTAATTGAAAATGAATCGTTAAAAAATACTGTAACTGGTTTTTTAAATTTTAAATAAAATTATTTAAAATATGAAAAAAGAAAATTTTTCAACTATTCGCAAAGATTTAAAAATTATTTCTGATTTTGTTAAGCCTAATTCGCGTGTTTTAGATATTGGCTGTGGTGATGGTGAATTATTGCAATATTTGCGTGATAATAAAAACGCTGATGGTCGTGGAATCGAGGTGGCACAAGCACTGGTTAGCAAAGCGATGATTCGCGGATTATCAGTAATTCATGGTGATGCAGAAAATGATCTTGGCTATTATCCCGATCAAAGTTTTGATTACGCTATTTTAAGCCAAGTAATTCAAGCAACGCGAAAGCCAGATGAAGTTTTGCGTGAGATGTTGCGCGTTGCGAAATATGCAATTATTTCTCTGCCAAATTTTGCTCACATTAAAAATCGTTATCACCTTATGTTTAAAGGCACTATGCCAGTTAATAAAACAATTCCATATCAATGGTATGAAACGCCAAATATTCATTTTTGCTCAATTAAAGATTTTGAAAATTTCTGCAAAAAATTAAATTTTACTATTAAAAATGAAATTTTTTTGAGTGAAAAATATCGCTTTAAAAATATCTGCAACAACAGATATTTCGCTAATTTGTTTGCGGAATACGGAATATTTGTTATTGTAAAAAATGAATATTTGCCCAATGTTGAAGTAGAATTTTCTCTAAACAAAGAAATGCTTTTTGGGGAAAAGGCAATTCCATTTGCCGCTTTTAATTATCCTTTTGCAGCAAAACAAAATGAATAATAACAATAAAAATAGAAAAATGAAAAATTCAATTACAATTTTTATTGTTGCGGCGCTTTTATTTGCTTGCTCTGATGCCAAAAAGCCAAAATATAAATATTATAAAAAAGCTCACGCACATCAAGCTAAATACGCTGAGGCAACAAATCCAATTTCAGAAAATAGCAGCGTAAAATTCTCTTATCGCATTAAGCCAAGCGAATCAATGGCGGTAGGGGTTGAAACGCCAAAATTTAATGCTATTCGCGATGAAAATAAGCTGCCGCAAAAATATGATAACATCAATGCTGATCTAAAAGATATCATGCGTGATGGCCGCTATATTGGCCGCTATAAGGTTGGTAACCCTTATAAAATTGAAGATATTTTTTATTATCCGCAAGAATATGATGATTATGAAGAAATTGGTGTTTCTTCTTGGTATGGCGATGATTTTCATGGCAAACAAACTTCGAATGGAGAAATTTATAACTCTGGCGCTCTTACTGCCGCGCATCAAACTTTGCCATTGCCATCTATTGCTCGAGTTACTAATCTAGAAAACGGTAAAAGTGTTGTGGTTCGAGTCAATGATCGCGGACCATTTGCTAAAAGCAGAATCATCGATGTTTCTGAAAGGGCGGCAGAATTAATGGGTTATCGCGAAAAAGGCACAACAACGGTTAAGGTAGAATTTTTACCAAAAGAAACCGAAGAATTGCTAATGATGCTGAATATAAAAGATAAATAATGAGCCAAAAATATAAAACAAGCCAAGTTTTTTTAAAATCCACACGAATGCCTTCCTAGGCTATCAATTATTTCGCGCGATTATATTTTGCGCCCGCTTAGTGCGGATTTCTAATAAAATTTATGCAGATTTACGCAACAAAAATTCTGCTATAAACATAATTTTGATATGACAAATTACAAAAATAAAAAACTTTCAACCACGGCACATCTTGATACTAAGCTGATTCGCGGCGGAGCTTTGCGAACAGAATTTGGTGAAACTTCTGAGGCAATTTTTCTTAATTCTGGATTTTGTTATAACGATGCCGAAACGGCAGAAAGCCGCTTTAATGGAGAGGCGCCGGGTTTTGTTTATTCGCGTTATGTTAATCCTAGCCTTAAAATGCTTGAAGATAAACTGGCTTTGCTTGAAGAATCAGAGGCTGCCTGCGTTATGGCAAGCGGCATGGCTGCTGTGTTTGCAAGCATTATGTGTCAAATTAAAGCGGGTGATCATTTTATTGCCTCGCGTGTTTTATTTGGTTCTTGCTTTCATATTGCGACTAAAATTTTGCCTAATTATGGCATTGAAGTTACTCTGGTAGATTCTATTGCTGAGGCTGATTGGAGTAAGGCTTTCAAGGCTAATACTAAAGTTGTATTTCTTGAAACGCCAGCCAATCCAAACCTTGAGATCGTTGATATTGCTATGGTGGCAAGACTTTGCAAAAAAAATGGCGCATCATTAATTGTTGATAATATCTTTGCTTCACCTTACGGCCAAAAGCCTTTGCAACTTGGCGCTGATGTGGTAGTTTATTCTACTACCAAACATATGGATGGGCAGGGCAGAACTCTTGGTGGTTGTGTTTTGGGATCAGAAAAATTCATCAAAGAAATTCTGCTGCCATTTCATCGCCACACAGGGCCTTGCTTGAGCCCCTTTAATGCATGGGTAATTTATAAATCTCTCGAAACCTTCTCAATGCGCATGGAGCGCCATTGCTCTAACGCCCTAAAGGTGGCACAGTTTTTAGAATCGCATCCAAAAATTGCTAAAGTTTTATATCCGCAATTAAAATCTCATCCACAATATGATGTGGCTCAAAAGCAAATGATTAATGGCGGTGCAATGATTGCATTTGAAGTAAAAGGAGACAAAAAAAATACCTTTAACTTTATGAATCATCTGCAAATTATTGACATTTCAAATAATCTTGGTGATGCTAAGTCATTGATTACGCATCCAGCAACCACTACTCACTCGAATATTTCGCGTGAAGAGCAAGAAAAAATTGGAATTAGTCAATCAATGTGCCGCCTATCAGTTGGGCTTGAGCATATTGATGATTTAATTGACGATTTAAAAAATGCCTTGGCAAATGCTTAAAAATATGTTATAATTAATAAAATTTATTATGCCTAGTTTCGATATTGTTTCAAAAATAGATATGCAAGAAATTGACAACGCCATTAATTCTGTATTGCGCGAGCTTACCAACCGCTATGATTTTAAGGCGGCAAAATTTTCAATTGAAGTGGATCATAAAGAAAATATCATCAAATTAGCGGCGGAAGATTCTTATAAAATGGGAGCAATTCGCGATTCTATCAAAACTCACGGAGTTAAGCGGGGCATAGATCCAAAGGCTTTTGATTTTCAAAAAGAAGAAGCGGCCAGTGGCAATAGTTTGCGCCAAGAAGTAAAATTAAAAAATGGCATTGAGCAAGAAGTTGCCAAAGAAATCAACAAGCAAATCAAAGAGAAAAAATTAAAAGTGCAAAGCTCGATTAGGGGTGATGAGGTGAGGGTAGAAGGCAAAAATCGTGATGATTTGCAACAAATAATGAACATGCTACGAGCAGGCAGCTATGAGTTGCCGCTACAATTTATTAACTTTAGAGATTAATTAAGATGGGAGCCGCATCAACTATTGGAGGTATTGCAAAATTCATTGGAAAATGTTTGTTGGCACCAATTGCTGTTCCATTGGCGCTGCTTCATACGGTTGTCGTTGGCACTGTGGCGTTAACTCTTAATGCTATGGATCTATGCTGGTCAGTGGTCCGTCAAAAATTATTTTCTACACAATTACAGTATGATAGTGTTATAAAAGGTTTAGCAGATTCTGCTTCTGGTGTTTTTTGGGGCGGTTTAAAATTTTTTATGAGCCCATACATAGATACAGCAAAGGCTGCACATCAAAGTTTTAGTAACATAACCGAAGGTCATCGTCTTGAGGCAAGCGCCAATCCTTATACGCAAGACTATAGTTTGCAGGCACAACAACAAGCGACTTCTACTCAAGTTTCTGATCCAAATGCAAAACCTTTATTTGAAAATCATGGCCGAGCATTATAGATGAAGGTTATATTTTAGTTCGTGGCAATAATGTCATAACCTATAAAGAGAATTCAAAATAATCAGCCGCCACCAATAAAGTGAACAATTTCGATTCTACTTCCTTCATCTAAAATTATTTCTGCAAAAGATTCGGGGCTTATAATCTCTAGGTCTTTTTCAATAGCGATTTTCTTCATATCTAAACCATATTCAGCAATTAAATCAGCAATTGTCATTTTTTGTGATAAAGTTTTTTCTTCTCCGTTCAGAATGATCTTGATTTTTGACATAAAATTCTTGACGCTATTGCTTTAAATTTAAAATAAAAAAAGTGAGATTATACAACAAATACATTCTTTACAAGACTGTAACCGCTTTTTTTGTATTATTATCGCTTCTTGTAATTTTGATTTGGTTTAGTCGAACGATTGCATTTTTGCATTATATTACTGAAAATGGCGTTGAGTTGCGGCAATTTTTTTTGCTATTCGTGCTGATTTTGCCGTGGCTGTTGCTGTTTATTATTCCGATTTCGATTTTTACTGCAGTGCTTTTAATCTACAATCGTCTACTTCTTAACAATGAAATCACTATTCTAAAAAATTCTGGTCTCACAAAAATTGCTATTAGTAAGGTCGCAATTTTAGTTGCGGCATTTTTGACTCTATTTTGTTTTTTTATTTCTTTTTATTTGATGCCTCTAGCCAATAAAAAGTTGCGCACTGTTCGTACAAATTTTGAGAATAATTATAGCAATTTATCCTTCAGCAAAGGCGCTTTTGAAAAGTTAAAAAATCTAACAATTTATGTCAAAGATAAAAATGATAATAATCAGCTTTTTGGAATTTTATTGCATGACGGGCGCAATTCAGAGGTTTCAACAACAATAACCGCCAAAACAGGAAATTTAAAATTTGAAAGCGCAAGCTTATTGCTTTATATGCAAGATGGAACCGTGCAACGATTTGCTTATAAAGATAACAAAGAAGAAATATTAAGTTTTGATAATTATGTTGTTAATTTAAGTGACAATAACAAGGATAATTCTTTGCAAAAGCGCTGGAAAGCCAAAGAAAGATTTGTAAATGAGTTACTAAATCCAGCTGACGATTCAACTTTTGATGATAAAATACAATATCAAATTGAATTGCAGCAAAGAATAACCTATCCTTTAATGTCTACGATTTTGGTGATGGTAGCTTTGGCATTTATTTTGCGTGGCGATCTAAATCGCAGAGGCAATAATTTTAATATTGTTGCCGCAATTATTGTGGGTATATTATTTTTAGGAATCACAATCATGATTTACAGATTATTAGAAACCTCTCTAGCGCTGATTCCAATGCTTTATTTACATTTAATAATTTTCTTTGTCATCGCTTTTTATGAACTAAAAGCAAACACTTATAAAAATGAAAAATTCGCTGCCAAGAAAAATTAGTCTTTATATCGCAAAAAATTTTCTTATCAGATTTTTGCAAATTACTTTGGCGTTTTCTTTGTTAATTTTTTTTGTGAATCTGCTTGAGGCTATTGATAAAGGATCTAGCTCTAGTGCACCTTTTATAATGATTGTATCTATGGCATTTTTGCAAGTGCCTGATTTTTTAAATGATATAGCTCCTTCAATGGTGTTGTTTGCGGCGATTATTACATTTTTCTTTTTGTCACTTAAAAGTGAAATTACTGTTATTAGATCTTGTGGATTTTCTTTGTGGCAAATTGTTCAGCCCGTTGCTGTTTCTGCGTTTTTGCTGGGTATTTTTTGGATTACAATTTTTGGTCCAGTCTCAATTTTAATGGCCCACCAATTTGATGCGCTTGAAGGCAAATACATTAGAAACGAAATACGCGCAGCAACCATTACAATCAACGGCATTTGGCTTAAGCAGCCCAGTCTAGAAAAAGATGGTGAAGAGCTTGTAATTCAAGCCAGAACAGTATATCGAGAAAATGCCGAACTAAATAATGTTTCGGTATGGTTTTTTGATAAAGAAGGGCGATTTTATAGAAAAATTGATGCAGAAAAAATGTTGCTGAGTGATCAAAAGTGGCTTTTGTTCAATGTTCTTTTAAATGATGCAGATTCTCTCAATCGCAAAATTGAAAAATATATTATTCCAACGAATCTTCAGCCAAATTTTGTTATGGATAAGATTGTTAGCAATTTTCAAAATGTAAAATTATTTTCATTATTTGAATTACCTGGATTGATCGAAAGTCTTCAATCTGCTGGCTTTCAGTCAGTTAAATTTGAGGTTTATTTTTATAGTTTATTAAGTAAGCCAATTTTATTTTTAGCGATGGTTTTGATTGCCTGTTATTTTGGCATCAATAATTTTCGTGATCGAATGGCGATTTTTACTTTATTTATTGGGGTTATTTGTGGTTTGGGATTATACATTTCACTTAGCATTATTAATGCTTTGGGGTCCTCGAGATTGATTCCAATTTTTGCCTCAACTTGGGTGATAACTTTTATTTGTTTTGCGATTGGAGTGTTGCTGATTTATAAGAAAGAATCAGCGTGATAAAAAGTTTTCTAGCACTGATTAATTTTGCAAATAGCCATCAAGCAATTTTTTACTGCCAGAGACGCTCAAATGATGCTTATCAAAATAAAAGATATTTTTATCATCTTTAAAATAGCAAAAATCCTTATCACAAAACGCATCTAAACTATCAAATATTTTTAATTCAGGAATTGATTTTTGAATTTCTAAAATTTTTTGACGATAAAGATATTGTCTTTCTAAAATAACTTTCTTATCAATTTTGCAGTCATCTGGCTTAGATCGAAGAGGTCTTGCAAGGCAACGCTTTGGATCATGTTCTAATCTTGGATTGTCGATAATAAAGACCACATTTTTTTTAGCAGAAATTAAATCTTTGATTAAGTCTTTATAACCATTCACAAACATATCTTGCTGAGATTCTTTAGAATTGGGATCATTAATATTGCGAAGATTCAATCTTTTAAATCCATTTTTATCGGGATAAAAGGTGTTGATGATTACGGTTTTAATAGATTTAAATTTGGTAACGGCTATTTTGCTATCGATCGCTATTTGTGTGCAATAATTTTGCGAACCTTCAACATATTTTTCAAATGGACGACAATCATGTTGAGAAATCAAAATTGTTTTTAAATTTGATTTATGTAAGTAGGCGGCAGAATTTAAAGACATCGCGTGGCTATCACCGATAATTAAAAATTCTGGTTGCGTTGAATTTATCAAACAAACAATATTTTTTCCAAAACCAAACTTATCACATGAGTTGTCCGATTCTCTGGTGAGTTCTGGAGTTATTAAATCATCATCACTAACTTTATATGATTCAATTGATTTTCTGGATTTAAAACCATCTTTAAAATAGACCAAATAACCAGCAAATCCAATTCCAACCATTGTTATTATGAGAGCGGTAACTTTAATTTTTGCTGATCCACCAAAACGCAGCGGCCTCTCAATAAATTTATAAGTGAGCCATGCTAGAAAAATTGAAACTATAACGGCGATAATTCTTATAATGGCTGCAGGTTTTTCACTTTCTACTATTCTTGCAAAAGAAAGTAGTGGCCAATGCCATAAATAAAGGGGAAAGCTGATTAATCCAAACCAAACCAAGATTTTATTTTGTAAAATAGTTCTGTTAAGCCAAGCATGCTGCCCTGCAAAAATAATAAGAAAAGCGCCTATAGTTGGAAGTAAGGCTAAAGCGCCCGGAAAAGATTTTTGTTTGGTAATAAAAGCTACACCAATGGCAATTAATAATGCTCCAACTAGGGATATTAAGTTACTGTAAATATTTTTATCCCCATTAAATTTTAAAAGATCTTTTTTATAAAATGTTAAATATGCCAAAACCGATCCAGTTAATAATTCCCAAAAGCGACTTTGAGGCAGATAAAATGCGGCGCTTTTATTATGATAAATTTCAAAAATACTGAAACAAAAAGAGGTTAGTAAAATGAAGATAGTCATTGCAAGAAAGGCGAGCTTTTTTTTGCAAGAAAGCCATTTCCAATCTTTTAATTTTGATATACCCAATAAAAGCAGTGGCCAAATAATGTAAAATTGTTCTTCAATTGCTAAAGACCATAGATGTAGTAATGGCTTAGTTTCAGAATCGTTATCAAAATAGCCGCTTTCATTTAAAAGTGTAAAATTAGAGAAAAAATAAGAGCTTCTAAAAATGTGGTTGCCGAGATGCTTATATTCGTCAGCAAATAAAGTGAACCATCCAAAAACGAGAGTAAAAACTAAGACTATCAACAAGGCGGGAAATATTCTTCTGATGCGACGCTCATAAAATTGCCAAAAACTAAAGCGCCCAGAATCAAGATTGTCAAAAATAATCGTGGAAATTAAAAAACCAGAAATAACAAAGAAGATATCAACGCCAATAAACCCTCCTTTTCCAAGTCCGGCATGAAAAAATACAACCAACAAAACAGCGATGGCGCGAAGCCCGTCAATATCAGCGCGATATTTTGGATGAGTAAGTTTGTTCATGAGATAACTTCAATAAAATGATTTAAGTTAACAAAGCGTTATAAATCATAATTCTATTAAAATTTACCAGAAATGATTTATCTTAAAGATTATTCTTGTTATGATTTTATTAGTATTGAATATTTTTATATTTTTTAAAATTCAAGGCAACTTAGCTTGATTAAAAACACAAATCAAGCCAATTGACCTCAAAATAAAGCATTTTATTTTCTTTCTTCTGCGAAGTAATTAAACGCGATTGATTAGTTGCCCAAGAATAAGTAAGAGAAGCGTTAAAATATTTGCTGTTAAATAAGGTTTTTACACCCGCGCCAGCAAGCCTTCCATCTGCGCCATTGCTGACATATTTATTTTTGACATAGCCGTAATCGTAAAATGGTTCTACTGAAAATTTGTTTAGATGAACGAGATTTTTACCGATTATTCCTTCAGAGTTATTTTTAGCAAAAGGCGCAACAAGTGATCCGATGTTAAAATTAGCTTTATTGCGGAAGTAATATCCTGAATCACCAACAATATAATTTTCTCTAAAACCGCGCACCGAATAATATCCGCCGACAGAAAATTGCTCAGTACCAAATAAAGTTTGCTTGGAATATTGGCTGTCCATTTCTGTTGAAAGTGTGAATGGAATTTCAGTTTTTGGAATTGTTAATCTTTTTGAAACTGAGGCGTAAAGTTTGAAATAATCGAACTGTGCTTTTGGTGTGTCGCTGGTTAAATTTGATCCATCTTGTTTGGCGTTAAGTAATTTTAAGCCTTTGGAATAGCTTGGTTTAAGATAAAGATTAACGCCGTTTTTGAAGTAATTGGAAATTGTAAAACCAATATTGCCCACGGTTAATTTGCGCTCAGAAGTTTCAATTTTTTCGCCATTTAAATAGCTGGCTGATGATTTGGTTGTGAGCGAAGCATTGGTTGAAAGGCGGAAATTGCCTTTGTTTAAAAGAACGCGGTCGATTGTAGCGTTATTTCTTTCTGAGAAACCAGTTAAACGAATTGGTCCGTTAGTTCCCGGATTTGTGCCGCGAAATTCTGATCTTGAATAATCGTAAGAAAATGTGTTATAACCAAAGGGAACTGAGATGCCGGAAGTAAATAACTTAATATCTTTTTCTTGGCTGTTATCGCTGAGATTGGTCGAGTAGATTAAGTTGATAGAGTCATTCAACGAAAGCAGATTATCCAAACCGCCAGAAAAGTTCGTTCTTTTTACTCCTGTAAAGTCATTTCCCAAATTATCATAACCAACTGTTGCGTGCGCTGGAAATATTTTTTGATTGGCGATGTAAACTTTGGCTTCGCCTTCATTAACCGCTGGTTCAATTTTCATCGTGGCGTTGTTTGATTGTAAGCGGTTCATCTGATAAAGCCCTTGACTGATATCTTCTAAATTTAGCGTATCGCCTTCCATTAGGCCAAAAGCGGTAAATTCTTGCATTTTATCAGTGAAATTATTATCACCAACAATCACCTCATCAATTTTTCCTTCCAAAATCTTTAGCTCTAAATTGCCGCTTTGGATATTTTGTTTTGGCACAACAACTCGCGACGCTATATATCCTTCATCATTATAAAAAGTTTGAATTGCGATGATAATTTCGGTTAGGGTTTTTGCTTCAATACATTTGCCGATAAAAGGTGAGGTTAATTTTTTTTGTTGATGCTTAGAAATTGAATTGGCGTCGACCAGAATGATTGATTTGATCGGAAAGCATTCTATTAATTTGCCCAAAGCTGAAGTTTGATTTTTGCTTTCTGCCGCAGATTCTTTTTTCTTGCGAGCGCGTTCTTTGTAGATGGTTTTTTGCTCTTTTAGGCGACGATCTTCTTCGATTTTATTTTGTTGTTGGCGCGTGATCCAATCTTGTTGGTTGATGGTGTTTTGATCAACATTTGCCGCATAAGAATTTAATGAGGATAACAAAAAAATTGTCATTAAAAAATAATTTTTCATCGGTTAATTTTTAATGAAATTTTTAATGTATTCTGATCCGTTTATATTTAGATGATCTTTATCGGCATAAAGCAATTTTTTGTCTTTAATAAAATAACAATTTTGGCTATCGCAAAAATATTGAAAAGGATCAAAGTAAGTGACGTTTTGATATTTTTTTACTATATCTTTTATAATTTCTGCATATTCAAATTGTTTTTTAAAGGCAGAGAGGGGAAGATCTGAGCAGTTTTGATCTTTAGTTGGAAAAAATTTTTGTATTGGCGTTAATTTATTTTCAATGCACTCTAAGGGAGTGGTTTTTGCGCCTGCCAATCTTGAATCGGGAATCGATCCCATCACGATTATTTTTTTATCTAAAGAGTTTAAAAAATTTATTGTATCCGCAATTTGTTTTTTAAATAAAATTGGATCCGAGATATCGTTCCATCTTCCTGCAATAAAAACATATTTTATGTGAGATTTATTCTGCAAAATTTGTTTTATTTGAGCTCGATAATCTTGACATTTTTGATTTGCCAAACCATTTTCATCAGAGATAACTGGTGGACAGAGAAAAAGATAAAAAGACATTGTTGATAAATCGTGTTTTTCTGCCCAATTAGAAACGGCTGACGAGTAGTGTCCGGCATGGCTATCGCCAAAAACCACCACTTCATAGTTTTTTTGATTTTTGCCAATTACGCATTCATCAATATTGGGAAATGGTGCGCTGTTTTTTCCAATGCCGCATTTTTTGCCAAATTCGGCATATTGATCTAGGTTTGAAGCGTTAAGCAAATCGCTTTTTGCTAATCGAAAATTAAAGCCATTAGTTTTTTGTGAAATTGTTGAAATTGCCGCAAGAAGCAAAATGCAAATTGTTGCCGCAAGAAACGGATGCTGAAATTTAATTTTTCCATCATATTTGCGGTTTAAAAAAGAGGCGTATTTTTTTCTAAAAGGCAGTTCAACAAATTTCCATGAAGCTATAGAAATTGCGATCAAAACTATAATTAAAATAAAATTTTCAACCAAGCTTAAATCTGAATTTGCTTGATATTTTTTATATAGAGCCAGCAACGGCAAATGCCACAAATAAAGTGAATAAGAGATTTGTCCAGTAAAAACAAAAAATCTGCCAGAAAGTAATTTGGCTGCAAAAGTGTTAGTGCTTTTTCCGGTTAAAATTATTAGCGCCGCGCCAAGGCAGGGGATCATCGCCAAAAATCCGGGAAAATAAGAATAATTTAGCGCAAATGCTGAAAATAAAATCAGTGCTAAACCAAATAAAGAAAGTGATTTATTGATTTTGTCGGAAGAAATTTTTATTTTATCAAAGGCAAGTAAGCAACCAATTCCTAGCTCCCAAAATCTTGAAAGCAAAGAATAAAAGGCAATTTTTTGATTAGCAAAAACAAGTATTTGGCTTGCAATAAGAGAAATTAGTGACAAAACAATTATGCCGTAAAATGATGCGTTTTTCTTGTTTTTAAAGCTCAATAAAAAAATTATAATTGCCGGCATCAATAAATAAAACTGCTCTTCAACCGCCAAAGACCAAGTGTGAACAAGTGGTTCAAATCCTTCATTGGCATCAAAATAATTGATGGTTCTTTGAAAAAAGAAATTTGATATTTGCAAAGAAGAATAATGCATACTTCTTGAAAACCAGATCATATCTTTGGTGTTCAATATTAAGGCTGCAAAAATAAAACTTACTGAAAGCATTAAAAACAAAGCAGGAAAAATCCGCAATATTCTTCTGGCATAAAAATTTACAAAACTAAAATGGCCGGATTCATGTTCTTGCAAAATAATTTTTGTGATCAAAAATCCCGAAATTACAAAAAAGATATCAACACCGATATAGCCACTTGGTAGTAGGTTGCAAAAGTGAAAAATTATCACCGAAATAATTGCAATTGCTCTAAGGCCATCTATATCGGGGCGATATTTTATTGCTGGTTTTAAGTTTTGTTTTGTCATGAGATTTAATTGTTTTTTGTTTGTAATTCTCCGGTTGCTCTTGGTTTGAGAAGATGGATTATCAATTTTATTTTTTTCATATTAACTAATTACTTCATTTAAAGTGATGATACCAATTTCCATGCGATTCTCTATTAACTGTCTCTTGAGATTCGAATCCAACTTGGATTAACGATCTTGCTTGAATTGGATAATCATACTTAATAAATAAATGATTAAGTCTAGTTTTTAGTTGAGTATCGGAAGCAAGTTTTAATTTTGTTTTATCAGTTTTAACGCAAATCCATATGGCTAGATTTTTTGGATCAATTTCGTAGGCACCATACCAATCTATCCAAAATCGTTCATCACAATGAGGCTTAACCGTCATCCAGTCTTGTTGGTTAATAGCGTTTTGGTCGACAGTTTGTGCATGGGATGAATTTGGGAAAAATAAAATAGCGGCAAGATGCAGGGTGGCGAGAGTAAGTTTCTGAGTTCTTGAATTTGCGTTTTTTCTTGCCGCCATTTTTGGTTAAGTTTTATTTAACCAAAATGCTGATTTTTGCTTTCTCAAGGCTTTGCGTGAGAAAATCTTCAATCGCTTTTTTAGCAAGGCTCTGAGCCAAAGCATCTTTCGCTTTTTCATAAGGTGTAATTTCGGCTGGTCTTGCATCTTCAAGTTTGATGACCGCCCATTTATCTGTTACCTGAATTGGTTTGCCGATCTGACCTTTATTTAGCAATTTAGCTTGCGCAGCAACTTCTGCAGAAAGTGAATCTTCCATAACGAATCCAAGATCTCCGCCTTTTTTAGCAACTTCTTTGTCGAGAGATTTTCTTTTAGCTTGAGAGGTGAATGAGTTTGGATATCTCAAAACTGTTTGATAAATTGCCTCAGCTTCATTTTGCGTTTTAACGATGATATAGCTGATTCTTAGGTCTTTTTTATCTTTAAGTTTGGCGACTAATTCATCATAGTTTTTCTTAACATTTTTTTCATCTGATGCTTCTTTGGCTAGAGCAACAAACAGTCTTTGTTTTAGCAATTCAGTTTCAAAAACTTTTAACGCTTCTTGATAATCTTTATCTTTGTTTAGGCTTCTTTTTTTAGCTTCTTTGTAAGCTATTTCTTTCAACACAACTTCTTTGATGATGGCTTCTTTTTGATCAGATGAAAGTCTGTCAAAAGTTAATCCTTTTAGCTTTGCATTTTGAACGATAAGTTTTTCTAGCTCAATATTGACATCTTTAAGTGTTACTTCTCCTCCTGAGTAAGTTGAAACGACTGTTTTTGATGAGTCGCTTGTAGCATCCACATCTCTTTTGAAAGTTTTGGAGGCGATTGTGCTTTGGCAGGCTGATAAAAGCAGGATTAGCGGTAATGTCGTTAAGAATTTCTTTGATTTAATAAGGGCCATATTTGTTAATTTAATATTGAGTCATTTATTTAGTAATATTTAGCACTTTTCCCGTCTTTAACATTTGTTGCTACAAAGACCTTTGCCGTATGTCATGACAGAATTAAACATGGGTTTACAGCTGAAAGAAAATTCAGCTAACCTGACTCTATTTAGCACAATTTTATTTCCCAAAAAATCCGTCTTTTTTTATTTGAGCCAGAAGTGTTTTGTAGAGGTTTTTGTTTACCTCGCCTTCAACTTTTATCTGATTTCCAGCAAAAATTGGAACCACAATAAAAGGTAGCCATTGAGCAAAAAGCATAGAGTCATTAAGGTCGTATTCTTTGGAAATTTTACCATTTTCAACTTTTGCAGATACTCTCATTTTTGAATTTCCCCATGATGGAATTATATACATGGAAAATCCGGTAATCATCGCAAAAACCAATGAGGCGTTACTACTATCATTATGAAACGCGCCATTTATAAAAATATTAGCTTCTTCTTTTTCATTAACAATTTCACAGCAATTAGACTCAACTATAACATCATTTAAAATTCTTTTTTGATCAGATTTTAGCTTATTGATAGTGCTTTGTCCGGTTTGACCAAAAAACGAAGAATCAAATCCCCAATCGATAAATATTTTTGATTTTTTGCTTGATGTGACTTTTAGCTCTTCCGGTGTTACTGCTAGATACTTGTCCGATCTAACAGCCATGCAGCTGGAAACAGATGTCATAAGAATCAGAAGCGCTAGTGGCTTTAGAAGTTTTTTCATAAATTTAAGTGGGTCGTTAGTTAATAAATGTCATATTATTTAATTCATCATCATAATCCACCGCTTATTAAAGAGCTGTTGGATAATGCTGAATTAATCGTTAAAATAAAAAAAACATAGTTATGGAAAAGACCATTCATTATAAAGTGCCACACCCCATTTTATTGGAAGTTCTTCGGTAAATTCTTTTCCTTCTTTTGTTTTGCCGATGATTATTATGGCTTTGTCGTCGGCCATGCGGAATTTCCAGAAGTTGTCTATTTTGAATTTAAATTTCTTGCCGTATTCGTATTTAGTTTTGTAAGGTTCTACTAATTTTTCTACTGCAACAGAATCATAGATAATATTGTTATACTTAAGTTTTGCACTTGAAACTTCTAGGCTAGAAATATTGATATTGAAACTCTTTTCACAACTATTAAGATTTAGCCATACTGGAATCACTGGCAATATTATTCCAAAGAATGTTACTCCCGCTCCACAGTTTCCGATTGGTCTTTCGAAGCCAATAATGGTATTGTTACTTAATTTAACTACGTCTTTTGTAAAACCAGGATTTCCCGCGTATGATTTTGCGTCTACTGGTTTTTTAAATTTTATACCAGCTCCGACACTAATTCCGCCACAGCTAGAGATAATTAAGCATAAGGTCAATATAAGTAATTTTTTTATCATTTTTGAGTACCAAAATTGTTATTATTAAATTTGCTAGTTGCAGCAGCGCAAGCAGCAGGTGATATAGCACAATATTCTATTAAAATTGCTGGAGGTATACTGAGTTGAGTTATTAGTGGAATGTTTTCAAAAAAGATATTGTTAGTTGCTGGATCATGCACTGTTGACATTCCATTCATACCACCAATTTTGTTTGCGCCGCTTGAGATAAAACCACTTTCTTTATCAAATCCTTGCCAAAAACTTGAAGTAAATGGATTGTTAGAGTAAGAGGGGACTGGTTGACCGACTTGGCTCACATCCATGGTTAAGTTTGCCTTGCCAATATTATTAACGGACGGATCTATTACACCATTATAATTGGAATATAAATCAGGGCGAGATCTTACTAGTTCTGGATCTGGCTTATAAACTGCATAATCCTTCCCTTTCTCTACAGTAGCAGTCCCCCCACTAGCCTCAACCGCCCAACTAGCTGCTCCCGCAACCGCCGCCGCAATCACCATATTCCTCAGCGATTCATCACTCGTAGTATCCTTCCAAGCGTGACTTGAAATAGATTTAGTCGACCCAGCAAAACTAGAATCGGTATTCATACTCGCATTAGTTGCGCTTATTGTCGCCGTAGTTCCTGCTGTTGTTGCAACTGCTGTCATCATTGCTCCAGATATTCCACTACCAATTCCACCAGTTCCGATTGCAATTGCCACAGCTGCAACTACGATTACCGCTTGTCCCGCTCCAGTCAATCCTCTTGTAGTTTGATCCCAATCCTTCATCATATCAGCAATTGGATCGAGCGTGACTTTGCTTGGATCAGCCTGCGCCAAGTCATTAACAGTTTTCAAATAAGCCAATTGCTGATTTGAAGTATTAGCCCCAGATATTACATCTTCCATAGTGCCAGCACGATATTGCGCCAGAATAGAGTTAGTGGCATTTAAACTTAGATTGCTGTTAACAGTGCCATTTGTGTTTGAAGTAATTTCATTATTAACCGCTTTAACGTCAACATAACCCGAAGTTCCATTTGAAAAGGCATAAGCAGTTCTGCCTTTATTTTCTTCATTTTTTATTGCTACATCTTTTGCGGTTACAAGAAGGAGATTGTTTCCTGCGTCAACTGTTAGATTATCTCCTGAGCTTAATTTAGAAGATTGAATGGTGGTATCATTGCCAGAAATAATGCTTAAATCACTTCCCGAAGTAACTGTAGATGAAATGTTTTTAATCTCAGTGTTATCAGTATTTCCTCTTTCTTTTGCTCGGTCAGATTTATCGCGGTAATTTCGATTGGTCGTTGATGTTTCTGCGGCAGATAAAATATTAACATCACCATTTGCGGCAAGAAGAATGTCACCAGAAGTGGTTGTGAGATTTGAGGCTTTAACCGTTATATCAACATTAGAACCAATAGTTAGGTTGTTGCCAAAATTTAGATTGCTCGCCACTAATTTCTCGGTGGTGGAACTGTTGGCTAAATTGCTTTTGCTATATTCTGTACCATTAGCCCTTTGAATTGTTTCAAGATTACCACCAGTAAGTCCATTGATTGTGCTTAGATTAACACTTAAAACAGTGCTTAAAACACTGATCATTTCACCATAGATAGGCAGCTGGCGAATCAAGCCAGTTCTAGTTTCAGAAGATTGCGAGTAAGAATAAGAAGTATCAACCGCGTTAAAGATGTTGGTATCGCCGCCTGAAATAATTGATCCAGAGCCTGTGCCGGAAAGGTTTGATGCGATGATGTTTGTATCAAGGCCAGAAGTGATATTTATATCGTAAGAACTTTTAAAATTTAGTATTTGTTGCATTTTTATAGCTTCTTATTTTATCTTCATAATAAATAAGCCGTTTAACTCACATAAATAGGCAATAAATTTTTCATCTGGCGAAAGAGAAAGGCTATGACAATTTTCAAGACTACTTTTCCATATAACTTTCGCATTTTGTCCATTTTTTGTTAAAATAAGAGATGTTGAAAATCCACCTAGCTTTAATTCTATTTTATCTCCTGTAGATGTTAATATTTTGCGCACATCATATTTTAATGTTATATTGAATTTTTCTTGCTCAATGGCTGTTAATAAAGAATCAGAATTTTTGGTAGTCATAATTCCAATTTCTATGTTATGCCAATCTGCTTTTTCTAACTTAATGTTAGTGAGTCTATATTTATGCCAAATTCCTTCAATATTGGCTGCGATAAATTTTGAGTCAGTTGACCATAATGGATAATCATCTATGGCTTCTGAATCAATGATTAATGCTGTATCTATATTCAATTCCTGCATTGATGTAGATAAATTTTTTACAGAAGACTGATTATTGAATTTGATGCAGCAAACACAAATAGTAAAAAAGAAAATTAAAAAAGTTTTTTTTATCATAAAATATTTATTTGTTATTTATTAAATATGGCTCAACATTTTTTCTCCAAATATTAACGGATGGAAGATTGATATGATTAGCGATTGGCCCTAAATTTTGATCTGCGCGAACGTTGATAAATCCAGACATCATCCTTATATCTCGTGGAATTGTAATACCTCCTCTATATACGCTGCCATCAATGTATCCTCTAGTTTGTACACCATCGCGAATATCGGATACACTAATTCTATTTGCATAAAAATTCAGATCTCTAAGATCAACTTGATAATCTACTCTATGCGGGGTTCCAAGAAAAATTAAGTTGTCAATTTTTTTCTCCCCATCATAAAGTTGAGTAAATTCTTTTATTACATTTCCTCCATGAGAAAAACCGATTAGATTCAACTTCTCTCCAGGCGCAAATTCATAATTTTCAAAAATATTATATAATTTTTGAGCAGCTTCTAATCTTGCTGCTTTGGTATTGCCACCGCTCCATTCAAAATCAGTTAGCTTTTCATCAAAATTTTTTTCGACTGCTTCTCTAAAATCTTGATCTAAATCTTTCGAAGATGACTTTTGTTGATCTTTATCCGTTCCAGTCACAACTACCGTCGCATTATTCGCCGCTGCATTCGTCCCTAAAAAATTCCCCGCATAAATATTTTTAGCAACTTTACTATCATCATCACCAAGAGCAATTGAAGTAAACAAAGAAGCTATACTTCCAGAAAGACCGCCAGCAGAAATTGCAATCTGTCTAGCTTGATTTGTATTTCCAAGAGTTCCGTTGCCTCCTTGGTAAAGTGAGTCGGCTGTTAACTCACCAATAACTCCAGCTGCCGCACCACCAGCACATCCGCTAGCACCACCACTCATTCCTGCGCCAATACCGCAACCGAGTGCCGCATGAAGAGCAATTTGTTGTCCCCCCGTAATTTGACCGGTATGAGCCGCATTACCAATCTGCATAGCTCCAGCTTCACCTACAATTTGCAGAGCAGAGTTTAGAATTACTCTATCAACTCCACCTTGAGCTGCGATTACTTCGTTGATTGATTGTCCTTTGATTGCTGAGGTTGCTAAAATATTGCTTCCTGTAGCTGTTCCGATTTTAACTGTGGCGTTGCCAAGGTTGGTTAAGAATGACGAACTATTTTCTGTGCTGGTGTTTGTAGTAAGTATACTAGACATTTTAGTTAGTTAAAAAAATATAAAAATTTTTTAACATTAGATCGTATTGATCTACTATCGAAAACAAACCAAACAAAATTACTATAATCAAAGCTGCGGTTACTACTTTAAGAAAAAAATCTAACTGACAGTAATATCGCTCTTTTGATTTTTCAGGGTATGTTTTTGCAAATAAAATCGTGTTTTCAAAACTTAATATTGCTATCTTTTTCAAATCTGCGTGATTTAAAAATACAAAACAGGACCATACAATAAGCCCTATTATTACCCCAAAAACGTACTCTTCACTTATTCCATTTTCAAAAACAAATGGTTCGGTAACGAATGGTAACAAGATTATGTCAATAATTAGAAGTAGTGAGATAAATCCAAAAAATACTTTTTTTATTAAACTAGCTTTAGAATTTTTAGAACAGGCAAAATTAAATTTTATATTTTTCATTTCTTTATATTTGATTGATTATTAAGTCCTAAATCTACTGAAGAGTTTATTAAAACTGGTGGCGCGATTGCAAAACCGGCAGTAGCTCCAAAACCTAAGTTTCCTCTATCTGTATAAAAACCATCTAAGGTAATAGTATCTTTTATACCTAAACTCATCCCAATATTGACGCTTTCTCCTCTAGGAGTGAAGTTAAAATATCCACTAACGCCAAGACTTGGGATGGCATTACCAGTAGCTCCAACACCATCTGTGCCGTAATTTACAGTAACTGGACCAGTACTGTATTGAAGGCCAACATTTAAATCATAATCTTTATCCTTCGGATAGTTCGAGATTTTTTTATTTTTGAAGTATGTTGCATTATTCGCCGCCGCATTCGTCCCCAAAAAATTCCCAGCATAAACATTTTTAGCCACTTTATTATCATCATCACCAATTGCGATTGAAGTAAATGCTGAAGCTAGTGATCCAGATAATCCACCCATAGCAATCGAAGTATTTCTGCTAAATCCAATTAGAGTTCCATCTGGATTAGTTCTGCCTTCCTGATACATTGCATTAGAGGTTAACTCACCAATAACTCCAGCGGCAGCTCCTGCAGCACATCCGCTTCCACCCCCAGACATTCCAGCGCCAATACCGCAACCGAGTGCCGCATGAAGAGCAATTTGTTGTCCTTGAGTAATTTGACCGGTATGAGCCGCATTACCAATCTGCATAGCTCCAGCTTCACCCACAATTTGCAGAGCAGAGTTTAAAATTACTCTGTCAACTCCACCTTGAGCTGCGATTACTTCGTTGATTGATTGTCCTTTGATGGCTGAGGTTGC
>CAMBFC010000005.1 GCA_945865905.1 Rickettsia typhi | reverse complement strand
AGCTCCAGCTTCACCCACAATTTGCAGAGCAGAGTTTAAAATTACTCTGTCAACTCCACCTTGAGCTGCGATTACTTCGTTGATTGATTGTCCTTTGATGGCTGAGGTTGCTAAAATATTGCTTCCTGTAGCTGTTCCGATTTTAACTGTTGCGTTGCCAAGGTTGGTTAAGAATGACGAACTATTTGCTGTGTTGCTTGTAAGAACTGTGGCGTTTGATAGACTTGGATTAACATAAACCGTTGTATTGGCTGCTGTTGCTGTGTTTGATGCTGCTCCTACATTACTTCCTGCTGATGTTGTCGCACTGCTTCCAGCTCCTGCAGTTGATGAAGCGCCGCTCAAATAAGCTGAAGCTCCGAAGGCAGCTCCTGCGGTGGCAGCGGCAATTGCCATATTTTGGATTGATTCTTCAGAGGTTGTAGCTTTCCAAGTGTTGCTAGAGATTGATTTTGTTGAGCCAAGAAGTGAACTATCAGTATTCATTGAAGCGTTTGTGGCTGCAACAGATGCGGTTGCTGTTCCCGATGCTGCAACTGCGGTCATCATTGCTGCGCCTAAAGTTGCGCCTGAGCCCATAGTTACAACAGTTACTGCAATTGCTGCTACGGCAACAACGGCAGTTCCAGCGCCAGTCAATCCTCTTGTTGTCTGATCCCATTGCTTCATGGTATCAGCAATTGGATCGAGCGTAACTTTATTCGGATTAGCCTGCGCTAAATCATTTACAGTTTTAAGATAAGCCAATTGCTGATTGCTGCTATTAGCAGAAGATAACACATCTTCCATTGTCCCAGCTCTATATTGCGCTACGATAGAATTAGTGGCGTTTAAATCGAGATTGCTGTTGATGGTGGCACTATTGGCATTTGAAGCGATTTCGTTGTTAACAGCTTTAACATCTACATAACCCGAAGCTCCGTTAGAGAAAGCATAAGCGTTTCCACCCTTACTTTCGTGATTCTTAATTGAAGCATCTTTTGCGGTTACAAGAAGGAGATTGTTTCCTGCGTCAACTGTTAGATTATCTCCTGAGCTTAATTTAGAAGATTGAATTGTGGTGTTGTTACCAGAAATAATACTTAAATCACTTCCCGAAGTAACTGTAGATGAAATGTTTTTAATCTCAGTGTTATCAGTATTTCCTCTTTCTTTTGCTCGGTCAGATTTATCGCGGTAATTTCTATTAGTGGTTGATGTTTCTGCGGCAGATAAAATATTAACATCACCATTTGCGGCAAGAAGAATGTCACCAGAAGTGGTTGTGAGATTTGATGCTTTAACTGTTATATCAACATTAGAACCGATGGTGAGATTGTTACCAAAATTTAGATTGCTCGCCACTAATTTCTCGGTGGTGGAACTGTTGGCTAAATTGCTTTTGTGATAATCAGTGCCTTGCACTTGCTGAATCTTACCAAGATTGCCACCGCTTAATCCATTCTCTAAACTGAGATAAGGGCTGTAAACAGCGCTTAAAACACTGATCATTTCACCATAAACCGGTAATTGACGAAGTAAGCCGGTTCTGGTTTTGGTTGATTCTGAGTAAGAATAAGAAGTGTCGGTGGCATTAAAAATGTTGGTATCGCCACCTGAAATAATTGACCCAGAGCCTGATCCAGAAAGATTAGAAGCAATGATATTTGTATCTAAACCAGAGGTAATTGCCACATCGCCCATAGAGGTGATATTGGAAGCGACATTAGTTGTAGAAGAGTTAATGTTGATTGATGATTTCTGGACGATAGTTCCTTTCTTGTTAGAAGTTTCCATTTTGTAAGAACTATCAACGGCTGAGGCAATATTTACCGAATCATTGGCATCGAGTGTGATATTAGCGCCATTTGTTGTTGTAGAAATATTCGAACCAACAATTTTTATATCACTTCCACCATTATCAACGCTCGCCATAATTTCAGAGTAAACCGGAGCAGTTGGTGCAACTGGAGCTCCAGGTGCAGTTGGTGCAACTAGATGTCCTTTTCTACCTGAGCTAACTGCAGCATTGTAAGCCGCTAACGCATCATTATAAGCGGCTAATTTTGCAGGATAATCTGCTACTGCTTGGTTATAAGTTGTTAAGTCAGAATTATACTCCGTTTGCGCTGTTGCATATTTTACATCAACAGTTGCTTCTTCATTATTAGTTCCAAGACCAGTTGTGGTTAAAGTTAAACTTCCAGCGCTGGCAATTTCACTGCCGACATTGGTTGTGGTATCCGTTACACTTGTTCCGCCTTTACTAGCATGCCCCCAGCTTGTCTGGGTTCTGTTTCTAAGTTGCAGAGTATCAATAGTAACATCATCGCCAGCTGTTATTGAAAGATTGCCGGAAGTAGTTGTCCCGCCACCTAAATCATTTTTTGTTGCAGTGATATTTGCTGCATAATTATTGAAATCATTGCCAGCGTTAATGGCGATTGATCCTCCAGTAATCCCAGCAGTTTCAAGAGTTTTAGATTGGATGAATCCTGTATCAGAAGATGCCATGCCATTAGAAACATAACCAGAAATTCCGCTGGCAAGAAGGTTAGAATCGTTAGTTAAAACAGTTGAAGAATTGGTAACGTCTTTTGCCGCAGTAAGCGATAAAGCGCCACCAGCTTTAATCTGCGAGAAGTTAGAAATTGATCCGGTAGTTGAAGTAAGGGAAAGTGCATTAAGTGCGGTAATGTTTGAAAAATTCTTATTCAAAATATCACCACTCGAAGCAAGCACAACATTATTTCCTGTGATTGATCCAGCGTTAGTAATTTTTCCGTTGCTTGAATTAATGTTAACATCACCAGCTGCATAAATTGTGGCGCTGGTTGTCATGTTACCATTTTTAAGATTATCGCGGGTCGCCTGTGTGAGATAAATTTTAGGAACGATATAAGTTGCGCCATCAATTACCTGTGTTTCAAACCAGACGATATCTTTTTGTAAGTTATTGATTTGGGTTTTAGTCAGAGCAGTATTTGTGGTTAAGCCAAGACGAGCATATTCATCCGCAGCATTATCAAGAAGTGATTTTATCTCGTTATTAACGTTGGTTTCGCTTGAAGAAAGCAGGAAAGAATTTTTGGTGATAGTTCTAAGCTGCTCTTCAATAATTTTTGTTTGGAAAAATTGATCACCAACCAATCTTTTGCTGGTTAACTCAAACTCAGTTTGAACATCAGTTAAATTCAGACCGATTCTTTGATAAAAATAATTTGATCCAAAAAAGCGTGATTGATCAAGAAACTCAGAACGAGTTTCAAATAATGGTCCGTTTGGGTTAGTAGATTTTTGGAATAGTCCGTTGGTATTCGGTCCATTAAAATAATTACTCAAATCAACGCTGATCGTGCCATTGGTGGTAACATCAGAAACATTAAGAGCATTAGTCAGGCTAGGGGCTTGAGTCGCAATTGCACTTGTAGAAGCATTTGAATTGGTTGTCGCGTTGCTGACATTGTTTGTAACATTAAGCGTGATTGATCCGCCGGATTTAATAGTTGATGGATTATTCTGCGCAAAGTCATTATAATTTAAGCGCGATCCTGAGTGACCCCCATTGCCTGGATCATGTCTTATATAGTTTGTGGTCCCAAGAGAGTAAATATCTCTGCTGCCCCAAGTAGTAACCATATAGTAAAGGCCAGAGTCATTGATCGAATGGTTATTTAAAGTATCAGCATTGATGGTGATATTTCCTACAGCAGAAATATTTGAAGCCAGATTGTCCAAAGTTCCTGCATTAACAGTAAGCGTTCCGCCAGATTGAATCACGCCAGCAATTGAACCTGAATTAGTTAACTGCCTGGCGTAATATCCCCAATATCTGTTTCCGCATTTATGCCCGGAGCATCCATCATTGTTTAGTTGCCAGCTATATTGATCCACACTAGCAGAGGGTGCTCCGTAAATTGTGCCGTTAGTTTGTGGATCAAGAACAGAATTAAAAGGATTGATGGCTCTTTCATTGCTAATGGTTGCGGCATCAATTCGCATATTGCCGCCGTAAGAAATGATCTGGCCAGAAATATTTTTTACGAGATTGCTTTTGTTATTTGCTGCATTGTAAAGCGGATTAGTAAGAGCATATTTTTGGATTGTTAAATTTCCTTCAGAAAAAATAACCGCACCTGACTTGTTGGTTAAATTGTTCACAACATTCAGCTCCATATTACCGCCAGCATAAATCATCGCCGCAGCTTCGTTGGTTAAATTGTTCGCAACATTAAGAGTTAAATTTCCCGCCACATCAACACGACCAGTATTTACAAAATCAGTTACATCTAAAGAGTAATCGCCATTAGCAACGATTGAGTGCAGCGAGTTTTGATAAACAGTTCCGTTTTTAGCAGAAAGAGTAAGCCTTCCGGTTCCGCCAATTATCTCAGCATTTATATTATTGTTAATATTGCCGCTGGTTGAAGTAAGAGTAAGATTGGTATTTGAAGAAAGAGTTCCGTAGTTACTTAAAAGATTTGCAGCCGTGATGCTAAGAGCAGTTCCAGCAGCTATTTTATTGTTAGAATTATCTCCCGATAAAACGCCATTGGTGAATTTGTCAGTGGCAATAATTTCAATCGCACCATTGGCCTGAAGGTTAGTTTGGTTGGTGATATTAACCGCTTTAATTTTTGTGTTGCCAGCACTTTGCAAACTGTCAAGAATTGTGTAATCAGTATTTCCTAAATCAAAATCAAGAAGACTTCCTGCATAAAAATTTCCACCAGTATTTTTGATAGTGGTTGCCTGATTTGTAACTGAAAATTGCGATGCAATATCAGAAGCGTTCAACGCAAGATTGCGTAAAGTTAAACTATTTGCCGCCTGAATTTTAGCATCTCTGTTATCAATTGAAGTTGCATTTAGGTTGATGTTGTTAAGCGCTAAAATGCTGCTATTTGAGGTGTTATTATTTAGCGCATTTGAATTGATGGTGACATTATTTTTAGCAGCGATGCGTTTATTATTATTGAGAGTTTTGGCATTGATGGTAACTCCATCATCACTTGCTATTCCCAGCGAAATTATATCTTTGTTGTTGGTGAGGTAATTGGTGGAAGTTATGGTGATTTTGTTGTTAGCATAAATTGAATCATCGTTGGTGATTTGTGATGCGGTAAGAGTAAGATTCCTTCCTCCCACAAGCTGCGCCGAGTTTGTTAAGCTATTGGTTGCGGTAATATTTAAATCACGATTAGCAGCAATTTGTCCAAGGTTGGTGAAGTTAACGGCAGAAATTGTGAAGTCGTTATCGCTTAGGTTAAGATCAGCGCTTTGGTTATTGAAAGTTGCGGAAGTTATTAAATTGATATTTCTAGCACTTAAAAACTGTCCATAATTGGTGATATCGCCAAAAGCATTTAAAGTTAGATCGTTGCTGGAATTTTTAGTTTGAGAAATTCCTCTTTGCGTAATCGAGCCTTTCTGTGAAGTAACCGAGATGTTTCCAATTTCTGATGCGATGTTGTTATAATCAATATCGCCTTGGTTATCAATTGTAATTCCTGCACGTGAAGCCAAAAGATCACCAGAATATTTAATCCCAAATCCTTCTTTGGTGGCCACAATAAAAATTCTACCAGCCTGAATTTTTCCAAGAGCAGAAGCATCAATTGCAACTTCATCAGGAAGATTGCTGCCAGGATTTGTGTTGTCAGAAGTAACGGCTTTGGTTAGATAATTAAAAGAATCATCACCGGTTCTTAAATTAACATCATTAGTTCCGGCATAAACCGGCGCCACGATATTCATAACATTTGCAACAAGATCAGTTGAGGTAGTATTTTCCAAATCAATACCAGCTCCCATAATCGTCAACTTCGGCAAAAAGCCGTGAGTTACAGCGTAGGCATTATCGCTTAATCTAAAAGTAAGATCAGCAGGATTTGGATTAAATTGATTTGCCGAACCAACAACCGCTGTAAAACGACTGACATTAATAAACCCCGATCCGTTCATCACAAAGCCATTCGGATTCGCCAAAACTAGATCAGCTTTTTTGCCAGCGATTTCTGTATAACCATTAATCTGCGAAATATTATTCGAGGTAACTTCATTCAAAATCACCGAAGCCGCACCAGAATTTACGAGATTCGCATTATCATTAATAAGTCCACCAATCTGAGTTTGAATAACACCATTTTGACTGCCAATGGCGTTATTTAAAATCAAACCACTCGGGTTCACATTGTAATTTTCAAATTTATTGTGAGAAAGCCCGCCAGCGTTAGGTGCGGCAATATTTACAATCGGAACATTATTCGCAGCGCGATCAATTTGTGTATTGGTTGAACCATCGGAAGTAATAGGAAGTTCTGCAGCTTGAGCGGTAGAAGAAAAAACAAAAATAAATTGCTCACAGAGCAAAGATATAATTGCGAGCCTCGCTAAAAAATTGCGAGCCAGTCGCCAAAAAATTGAAAAAGTTCTCATCTGAGTTATCTTACTTTATGGTGAAAAGTTTGAGTTAGTTTCTATCTTATATATTAAACCAATATTTGTCCACAAATGATAAAAAGTTCGGAAACGCCTCTAGCAAATGATTCGGTTTGCAATTGAATGTTGGAGGAGAAAGAGGGATTCGAACCCTCGATACAGTTACCCGTATACTTTCTTAGCAGGAAAGTGCCTTCAGCCGCTCGGCCATTTCTCCATTCTTTTGAAGTGAATCTTTTAGAAAGGAAGTGAATCATAGAAACAGCTTGTAAAAAAACAAGCTGTTTCGGTTTATTTTATTGCATTTACTATAAAGCTTACAACCACAGAATCAGCGATACCATGCGCATTTGCAGGATCTTTTGCTCCTATTGCAAAATCAGAGCGCTTAATTGTGGCTGATCCAACAACTTTAGCTTTTGTCGCAGAATATTCTTCTAAAATAAATTCTAGAGTGGCTGCAACCACTTTGCCTTTAATTGCTAAATTTCCTTCAGCATTATATTTTTTATCAGAAATTTTAGTGAATTTATTTGCGGTAAAAATTGCTTTTGGAAAAATCTTAGAAGAAAACCAATCTTCAGCTTGAAGTGTTGAAGCTGCATCAGTTGTAGATGAAGCAGCGGAAGCAATATCAACTTCAATCTCAATTTTGCTAGTTTTTAATTGAGCTGGATCAAAGTTTATTTTTCCTGAAAACTTTTTAAATGATCCCAAAACTTTTGAAGAATTTTGCATTGCTACAAATTCAATTTTGCTTTGATCGGGAACAATTTTCCATTCTGTGGCGCTTGCGATAAAGGGCGCCATTAAAAATAGAGCGGTGATAAAATATAATTTTTTCATAGTTATATTTATTTTGATTCAGTTTCATCATCAATAACCGCAGCTTCCGCTTCTATCAATAATTTTACATGATCACCGACTGAAGGAATAGCATAGTCGATTCCAAATTCAGAACGCTTGATAAGAGCTGTAGCAGTAAAGCCCGCAGTTCTTTTTTGAGAAATTGGATTAACTGCAATTTTATTTAATTTTACACTTAAAGTCACCGGTTTTGTAACGCCTAATAAAGTTAAATCACCAACAACTTTTGCAGTATTTTTGCCAGAGATTGTAACTTTTTTGCTAACAAAAGTTGCGGTAGCGAATTTTTCTATGTTGAAAAAATCATTGCCTTTTAAGTGATTATCAAAATTAGAATATCCAGTAAAAAGATTTACCATTTTTACCGTAACATTAACTTGGCTTTTTGCAGGGTTTTTTTCATCAAGGGTTAAATCTCCTTCAACTTCAGAGAATTTTCCGCTAGGATTTGAAAAGCCAAAATGGTTTGCGGTCCACACAATAGAAGTATGGTGCGGATCAAATTTATAAG
This sequence comes from Rickettsia typhi, assembly GCA_945865905.1. Lineage (GTDB taxonomy): Bacteria > Pseudomonadota > Alphaproteobacteria > Rickettsiales > UBA1997 > CAMCFD01. The sequence continues at coordinate 100,686 of CAMBFC010000005.1, read as the reverse complement.
ATTCTGCAGCATTGGCAGAGAATGCAAATAGGGCGAGGGCGCTTGTAAGAAGTAGTTTTTTCATAGTTTTTAAATTTAGTTTTTAGTGTTACTTATTGGTTCAGAATTAGTGAGTTTTTTTCTTTTAGCGTAAAGATCAGCAAAATCAATTGGGTCAATCATTAGTGGCGGAAAACCGCTATCACTAGTTAAATTGGCAATTAATCTTCTGATGAAAGGAAAAAGTAAGTTTGGACAATAAATCAGTAAAATTTGCTCAATCATCTCGGCTTCAATGTTTTGTAGGCCAAATAGACCAGCATAAGAGACTTCGCAAAGAAAAATTTTGTGCTCTTTGGTTGTGGCGTTAGCGCTAATTTTGAGAATTATCTCATAAATTTCATCGGAAATTTTTTTAGCATCAATGTCGATAGAAAGGTCGATATCCGGTTTTCCTTGATTGGCCAAGAAAATCTGGGGGCTAGAGGGGGTCTCAAAAGAGAGATCTTTAACATATTGTGAGATAACTTTTATATTAGACATTGATTATTTTTTGCAGAAAAGGTTAATTATTAGTAATAAAAACTAAACAATTTTTAAGACATGTCAAATCAGATTTTACAAAATTTGCGTATTTTGCTTCAAACGCCAGATCTCGCTTCAAAAAAATGGATCTACGAACAATATGATAGTCAGGTGATGAATGATACACTTTATGTTCGTGGGGATGCAGCGGTGGTAAGGGTTCATGGCGGCAAAAAAGCTTTGGCAATCACCACAGATTGTACACCGCGATATGTTGAGGCTGATCCTTTTGAAGGATCTAAACAAGCGGTCGCAGAAACATATCGCAATATTTCTGCCGTTGGCGGAAAACCCCTTGCAATAACTAATTGTCTCAATTTTGGCAATCCACAAAAACCAGAAATCATGGGGCAAATTGTGCGCGCAATCAAAGGAATCAACGAAGCCTGCCTTGCGCTTGATTATCCAGTGGTTTCGGGCAATGTTTCTCTTTATAATGAAACTGATGGTAAGGCAATTCAGCCTACTCCTGCAATAGGTGGTGTTGGTTTATTAAAAGATTTAACTCAAAGATGTAGTGCTAATCTTAAATCACTTAATGATGAAATTTTTATTATTGGCAAAACCGCGGGGCACATTGGCTCTTCGCTTTATGAGCGTGAGATTTTAAAAATTGAAAATCGCAATCAGCCGCCACAAGTTGATTTAATTGAAGAAAAGAAAAATGGTGAATTTGTGCGCGATCTTATTGCAACCAATACCATCAATGCTTGCCACGATATTTCTGATGGTGGACTGTTGGTTTCTTTATTTGAAATGTGCTCTGATGAACTGGCTTGCGATATTGATATTGCTGAATTAAAGACGATAACCAACATTAATGATAATGAATTATTTTTTAGCGAGGATCAGGCGCGCTACATTGTGGCTCTAGATCCATTGCTAGTATCTAATTTTAGAAAAAAGGCAAAAGAAAATAACATCGCAATTTTTAAAATTGGATTTGTACTAAAAGATAAAATAAAAATCGTTTCAAGCCTTGAAAATCAAGAACTAGAGGCCGAAATAACGGAGTTAAAAAAACTAAATGAAGAGTTTTTAGCAAAAAAGTTTTCTTAAAAAATGGCAACAAAAACTTTTAGATATAGCGCTTTAATCATCAAGCTTATTGCCAAAATTATTGGTTCAAAATTTTTGGTCGAAGGATTGGAAAATTTGCCCAATAAGCCAGTTATGTTTGTTGCTAATCATTTTACTCGTTTTGAAACTTTTCTTATTCCATATTTAATTTATCAACATACTGGCAGACAGGTGCGCTGCCTTGCCGATTCGTCACTGCATCACGGAATGTTTGGTAGATTTCTTGAGAGGGCGGGTGCTATTTCTACCGACAATACTCATCGTGATCGCATTATTCTCAAAGATTTAATCACCGCTGAATATGACTGGATGATCTATCCAGAAGGCAGTATGATAAAAAGCAAAGAAATCGAAAAACGAGAATTGTTTATTAATCACACTCCATATCGCACTGGAGCAGTTAGAACAGGTTCTGCAGTTTTGGCGCTAAAGGCGCATCTATATCGCCAAGATATTATTGAGGCGCATCAAAATAATAATACAGAGATTTTAGATGGTTTTAAAAAAGCACTTAATATTGAATATAATGAAAATTTAAAAAATCTCGATGTATATATCGTTCCTTTGTCGGTAAGCTATTATCCAATTCGACCAGGCAAAAATAATATCGAGATGTTGGCACGAAAACTAGTAAGTAAAATTCCTGAGAGAGCAGCAGAAGAGCTTGAAATCGAAGGAAATCTTTTATCGTCGGCCGAAATAAATCTGCATTTTAGCAAGTCAATTAGTATTGCAGAATATGTAAAATCAGCGCGCGAACTCATTTATCAAATTCCAGTTATAAAAAATGAAACCAAAACAAATTTTGTTATAAAATACTTTAAAAATCGTCTTACAACAGATTTTATGGCAAAAATTTATTCTGATTTACAGATAAATCTTGATCACATCTTTAGTGCCGCAATTCAACATATTGCAGAAAAAGAAATTTCTATCGATCACTTAAAAAGAATCATCTATATCTCGGCTTTGATGATTAAAAAAAGTGGTAAATACCGTTTAAATCAAAGCATTGTCGAAGAAAATCTGTTTAAAATTCTTATCGATGAAAAACATGCAGAGTTTGACAGTGTTTTTCAATTAGCAAAAAATATTGGTGATATTGAAGAGATGGAAGGCGGTCTAATTCGTCTTAATAAAAAGTTTTTAAACAAAGATTATGATTTTCATTCCATTAGAATAAAAAATACTTTGCGTGTAATTTATAATGAATTTTCTTTGCTAGAAATTGCTAAAAATATTGTTAGAAAAATTTGTAGAATGTCATTTGATGATTTGCGCAAACTCACTTTTGATGATTTGTGCAAAAAAGATCAAGAAATCTATGATGCGGATTATCAAATTTATTTTGATAAAAATTTTTCTAAAGACAAATCAGTTGGAAGGCCATTTTTTTTAAATTCACAAATAAAAACTTCGTTAAAAATTAGAAAAATTGGGATTTTAATTTGCCATGGTTACAAATCTTCTCCTAGAGAAGTTGCGGCTTTAGCAAGTTTTTTTAATGGTTTTGGTTTTAAGGTTTATGTTGTAAGGCTTAGGGGCCACGGCACTTCGCCAGTTAATATCAAAGATGTTTTATGGCAAGAGTGGAACGATTCTTTGCAGCGTGGTTATGCTATATTACGCAGTATTTGTTCTAAAGTTATTGTAGTGGGATTTTCAACTGGGGGGCTTTTAAGTCTTGTTGCGGCGTCACATAAAACACATGGATTGTCGGCGATTGTATCAATTAATGCTGCTTTAAAATTAAAAAGCATCCGTGCTAAAATGGTTCCTGGCATAAATATTTGGAATGAAATGCTAGAAAAGTTGCATATTGAGCATGGTAAGCTTGAATATGTTGATGATATCCCAGAAAATCCTGATTTTAATTATTCTCGAAATTATTTAAAAGGTGTTGAAGAGTTAGGAAAGTTAATGGATGAATGTCACGAATCTTTAAAAAAAATTTTAGTACCAACCTTAATTATTCAAGCATCTCAAGATCCTGTGGTCGATCCAATAAGTGGTAAAATGATTTACGAGAATATTAAATCAAAAAATAAAATACTATTTGAGCCTAATTTTACAAATCATGTGATTATTAATGGGGATAGGAAGGAAGAGGTTTTTGCTATGATCAAAGATTTTTTACATACATTAAATTTAGTTTAAAACTTTAAAAAATGATACATTAGCTCGTTATGAAAAGTAAATTTTTTAAAAAACCAGATCCGGATCAAGAAAATGAGAAGGAGACACAAGAAGATGCAGATGTATCATCTGAGGGGCCTTCAATTGCTGCGGCAAAAAAAGGTAAGTTGCTTATTATTGTAGCTTCAACCCTTTTGGTTACTGGCGTTATTTATTTTTTATTTTTTAAAACTGATGTCAAGCCACAAGATAAATTAGAAGAAGTTTCTGTTTCAACCGCTCCAACTCGTGATTCTTCTGTGGCAAGAAGCGATGGCAAATCTTTGTATGAAATAGAAAAAAAAGAAGAGAGACCAAAACAGGATGTTGATTTATTGGAAAAGCCAAAAACACCCGATATTCCAAAATTGCCACAATTAAAAAGTGATGATGAGGATGATGAGCTTGTTGCTGCAGATTTAATTGAAAAGCCAAAAGAAGAGCCTAAGCCTATATCACCAGAGCTATCACAAGAAATAGCTACTTCTCCAGCATTGCCACAAGTGCCATTGCAACCAGGGCAACAGCCTGCGGCAGCTCAAGCAAGTGGTGCTCAGCAGGCTCAGGCTGAGTTAAAAATTAGCGATCCAAAATATGCTCCAATTATCGTTGTATCGGGTGGGTCTGGTCCGGCTCTTGGTGTTGGCTATGATAAAAATATTGTTTCACTTGGAGATAGCGCGATACAAAAACTTGATAAAAGCAAAGTTACCGTTAAAACAACTTTCGTTGATAATAGGGCCAATGTGGTAGCGCAAGGCAAGTTGCTTACTGCGGTATTAGAAACAGCAATTAACACCGAGGTTCCTGGTTCGGTGCGAGCAATTGTTAGTCGCGATGTTTATGGTGAAGCGGGCAATGAAGTTTTGATTTCTCGTGGCTCGCGTTTATTTGGAACCTATTCAAGTCAAATAGTTCGTGGTCAGGGTAGGGTGCAAATTACTTGGACGCGTTTAATTAGACCAGATGGCGTTGATATGGCAATCTCGTCGGTAGCCTCAGATCAATTCGGCCGCGCTGGTATTCCGGGCGATGTTGATAATAAATATGGATCAACGATTACTAACTCCTTGCTAACCAGTATACTTGCGGTTAGTGGCGTAGCTTTAGCAGAAAGTTTAATTGGTGGTAACGGCTCTAACACTACAACCACAAATCCGCAACAAGGAACAACAACCACAACAGGTAACGCTTCAACGCAAGCGGTTTATAATGTTAGTAAAACAATTACTGATACGGTAGCAAGAATTGTTGGTGAAAATGTTAATGTTATCCCAGCAATTAGAGTGCCTCAGGGTACTAGAGTTACCGTTATAGTAAATGCAGATATGAATATTCCTTCTATGGCAAAAAAATAAAATGAGTGAATCAAAAAAAATTATTAACCTACATTTAATTTCTGACTCAACCGGAGAAACTCTGATTTCTGTGGCTCGCGCCGTGATGTCGCAATTTGAAAATGTTGAAGCTAAAGAGTTTATGTGGCCGCTAACACGAACCAAGGCTCAAATTGAAAAAGTTAAAGAATCAATCACTCAAAGCCCCGGTATTGTTCTTTATACAATTTTAGAAGATGATTTAACCGAATCTATCAAAAAACATTGCTCTGATTTACAGGTTCCTTATGTTCCAGTTTTAACGCCAATTATTGCGACTTTTTCAAACTATTTGGGGATGAATATTAGCAATGTGATTGGCCGTCAGCACTTGTTGGATGACCAATATTTCTCTCGTGTTGAGGCAATAAATTATACCATGAACCACGATGATGGTCAGGCTCATTGGGATTTATATGATGCCGATATATTATTGGTTGGGGTTTCGCGCACTTCTAAGTCTCCAACCAGTGTTTATCTATCTTGTCGCGGATATAAAACAGCTAACATTCCATTTGTTAGTGCAGAAACAGTGCCCCCAAGCATTTTTGATTTGAAAAAACCATTAATTGTTGGTTTAATCATTAATCCTGAAAAACTAATCCAAATCAGACAAAGTAGATTAATTTCACTTGGACAAGAAACTTCAACAGATTATATTGATTTAGATTCAGTAAAGCAGGAAGTTGCGGAATCGCGAAAATTATTTGCAAAATTGAATTGCCCAGTTATTGATGTGACAAAAAAATCAGTCGAAGAAACTGCGGTAAGAATAATTCAGCTTCTGCAAGAAAAAAAATTAAAAGCGTTATAAAATTTAAAATGACACGAAAGTGCATTTTTTAAAATGAAATATAAAGTTTAAAAATGACAAAGCGTAATATTTTAATTGTTGATGATGAGCCAACGCAGTGCAAAATTCTTAAAAAATTTATTGGCAATATGGGCCATAATTTTTTAATCATGAATAGCGGTATTGAAGTAATCGATTTTTTTATCAATAAAACAGTAATTGATGGTATTACGGCTAATGATATTGATGTAATGTTGCTTGATTTGTCGATGCCCGATGTTGATGGCTTAACTGTTTTGAGAAAAATTGAGCGCATTAAAGGAAATGTTCAAATAATCGTACTGACTGCAAGTGAAGATATTTCTTTAGCAGTCAGTGCTATAAATCTTAACGCTACTGATTACATAATTAAAGGCAAAGATGATATTTTTGCGCGTCTTACCGCTTCAATTAATAACGCCATTGATAAAAAAAATCTAAAATATCAAGTTTCAAACTTAGTGCGCAAAGATCAAAATCAAGTGGCTTTCTATGATATTATTGGTCAGAGCGATGTTTTGGTTCAAGCTATTGATCTAGCAAAAAGAGCGACGAATCTTTCAATACCACTTTTAATAAAAGGAGATGAAGGTTCTGGAAAAGAATTATTGTCTCGCGCTATACACGGCTCAGGAGTAAGATCAGGCAAATCTTTTGTAGTTATAGAATGCGATATGATTGATAGCGCTACCGCTATTGAAGATTTGTTTGGCGTAGAAAAAAGCGCTTCAAGCAATAAATCAAAAATTGGCAAATTTCGCGAAGCTGAAGGCGGCACAATTTTCTTCAAAAAAATTGACGCCCTTAATTCAGAAATTCAAACAAGATTGGTGCGCTTTTTGCAAGATGGAGAATTCTATTCCATTGGTGGCAGCAGAGCAGTTGTAGCAAATGTTCGCCTTATCGCTTCAACTAGCAAAGATCTTGCTAAATTAGTGGCAGAAAAAAAATTTCGTGAAGATTTAAGATATGCCCTTTCAATATTTCCAATCACTGTTCCTTCTTTAAAAGATCGTGGTGAAAAAGATATTATGATGATGGCGCAACATTTTTGTCGCACCTTTAGTATCAATGAAAATAAAAAAATCAAATTAATCAATGATGCTGTAACAAATTTATTAGGAAATTGTGATTGGAGAGACAATGTTAGGCAGTTAAAAAATTATATTTTTCGCGCGGTAGTGCTTTGCGATACTGATTCTCTTGAGGTTGAACATTTTCCGCAGCTATTAAATATTCAATTTGATAATAATAAAAAATCTGATTTAGTTAAAAAAAGAATTTCTTTAATAGCAGATAATTCCGTTGAAATTTTTAATGAACTAGGAGTTTGCAAATCGCTTTCTGATATTGAAGAAGAAATTGCGCGCAAATTAATGGAAAAATTCAGCGGCAATATTTCTGAGGTAGCGAAGCAATTAAACATTGCTCGCTCAACACTTTATCGCAAATTAAAAATTGAAGAAGAAATCGACGGTTAAAAATATATAAATTTTATGAAAAAAATAAAAACAGCAGTTTTTCCGGTTGGTGGTCTTGGTACACGATTTTTGCCAGCAACAAAATCTTTACCAAAAGAAATGTTGCCAATTGCCAATAAACCAATAATTCAATATGCTTTTGAAGAAGCGCGCGACGCAGGAATAGAAAAATTTATTTTTGTTACTGGGCGCAATAAAAATGCTATCAATAATCACTTTGATCATGTTTATGAATTAGAATCTAAACTTGATGAAAGCAATAAATCAAAAGAGTTAGAACAGGTTATTGCGTGGCTTCCTGGCGCTGGGCAAATTGCTTTTGTTCGTCAGCAAAAGCCTTTAGGTTTGGGTCATGCAGTATGGTGTGCCCGCAATTTTATTGCTGATGACGAACCTTTTGTAGTAATTTTAGCTGATGAAATGTTGGCTCAAACCAAAGGTCGCAAGCGCAATTTTCTTGGCACAATGATTGATGCTTACTATAAAAAAGGTGAGCTTTCTAATTTTATTGCCGTTGGTGAAGTTGAAAATAAAGATACTTCAAAATATGGAATCATCAAAATTAAAGGTGAGGATAAAATTATTGATATGGTTGAAAAGCCTCAGCCGCAAGATGCGCCATCAAATCTTGCTATTACTGGTCGCTATATTTTGCAGCCAGAAATTTTTCAATATTTAGAAAATTTCGAAGTTGGTTCTGGCAATGAAATTCAACTTACTGATGCGATGAAAAAAATGTGCAAAAAATCTCCTTTTTATTATCAAAAAATTGACGAGCAGAGATATGATTGTGGAAATGTTTTGGGATATTTAGAGGCAAATATTGCTTTTGCACTCAATAATCCAGCCATTTCATCTGAAGTGCAAAAAATCTTAGAGAAATATTCAAAAAATTTTAAACATCAATTTTAAATGAAAAATAAAACAGCATTAATTTTTCCGGGACAAGGATCGCAAGTTGTCACAATGGGTAAAGATCTATATGAAAATTTTGCCTGCGCCCGTGAAATTTTTACAAAAACTGATCAAATTCTTGGGGTAAATTTATCAAAGATAATGTTTGAAGGTCCTAGTGAAGAACTAACTAAAACAGAAAATGCGCAACCAGCTTTGATGGTTGTTTCGATGGCAATAATCGAAATTTTAGAAAAAGAATTTGGCAAAAAAGTTGTTGATATGGCTTCTTTTGTGGCGGGACATTCTTTAGGAGAGTATTCAGCGCTTTGCGCTTCTAAAGCTTTAAGCCTTGAAACCACTGCAAAATTATTGCAAATTCGTGGACGCGCTATGGCAAAATGTGGTGAAAAAACACAAGGTGCAATGGCTGCAGTGCTTGGCGTTGATATTGCAGTTGCAGAAGCTATAGCCGCAGAAGCCGCAGCTGGAGAGGTTTGTCAAGTTGCTAATGATAATTCTGTTGGGCAAATTGTTTTAAGCGGATCAAAATCTGCAATCGAAAGATCGCTTGAAATCGCTAAAGCAAAGGGTGCAAAGCGCGCAATTATGTTGCCAGTTAGTGGTGCTTTTCACTCAGAATTAATGTCTGATGCAGCTTTTGCTATGGCCAAAGCCTTGGTTGACGCGGAGGTTAGATCACCATTAGTGCCTTTGATAGCAAATGTTACGGCGCAAAAAGTTACAGATTCTCAACAAATAAAAGAATTGCTAATAAGACAAATTACCGGATCAGTAAAATGGCGCGAAACCATGTTATTCATGGATCAAAACGGTATTGAAGAAGTAATAGAAATTGGTGCAGGAAAAGTTCTTTGCGGTTTAGTTGGAAGAACTTGTCCTAACATAAAATCGCGTTCAATTCAAAATATTGAAGATATAAAATTGTTCGCTAACTAATGAAAAAAAATAAAAAAACTCTCTCGCAAGCATTGCGCAGCAACCTTATGAGGCGTAAACAAACAAATGAAATAAAAATGACTGAACCAAAAAAATTAGAAAAAATTTACGAAGGAAAAGCAAAAGTTCTTTATGCTACTGATGATACAAATTTGTTAATTCAATATTTTAAAGACGATGCAACGGCTTTTAATAATTTAAAAAAAGATGTAATTGTTGGCAAAGGTGTTTTAAATAATGCGATCTCTGAGCGTATCATGCTAGATGTTTCTAAGTGTGGCGTGCCAACGCATTTTATAAAAAAACTCAATGAGCGTGAGCAATTAATAAAAAAAGTTTCGATAATTCCACTAGAAGTAATCATCAGAAATATCTCTGCGGGATCAATGGCGAAAAGGCTTGGCATTGAAGAAGGTTTGCAATTGCCAGCGCCAGTTTTTGAAATTTGCTATAAAAAAGATGAATTAGGTGATCCATTAATCAATGATGATCATGCAGTGAATGTGCTTCAGGTTGTAAGCTTTGAGCAACTTGCTGAAATAAAAAAATACACTCTAAAAATTAACCAATTTTTACAAAAATTATTTGCTGATATTAATATTAAATTAGTCGATTTTAAAATTGAGTTTGGCTTAGATCTTGATGGAAAAATATTATTAGCTGATGAAATTAGTCCTGATAGTTGCAGACTTTGGGATGCAAATACTTCTGAAAAATTAGATAAGGATCGTTTCAGAAGAGATTTAGGTGGATTAGTTGAAGCCTACACTGAAGTGGCTTCACGACTTGGCATTAAAATTTAATTTATTTACAAAAGTTGCGCTAAATTTTAGCGCGTAATTCAAAAATATTTTTTAAATCATGAAAATTAGAATCATCATCACTCTCAAAAAAGGTGTTTTAGATACTCAAGGCAAAGCAATTGAAGGATCTTTGGTAAAAAATCTTGGCTTTGCACAAATCTCGCAAGTTAGACAAGGTAAGGTTGTAGAGCTAGAAATTTCAGAAACTTCACAAGATAAAATTAAAGAAGTTGTTGATCAAATTTGTGATAAATTATTGGTGAACAAAGTGATTGAAGATTACTATTTTGAGGTTTTGTAAATATCAATTAATGCCGCGGATGCGCTTTGCGATAATCTTTTGGTAGTTGAAACGCACCTTGCCAAATTCCGATTTTCTTTTCTTGCGCTTCTGCCTCAAGTCTTGTCATTTTTGGATCTGCTGGCCCAAATGTATAAGTAACTCCCATACCATTGCGTAGAATTTCTTGATTCATCATCGCTTCGCCAACATAACATTCGGCAAGATAGCGATTATATTTATCGAACTTTTGGTAATAACATTTTACCTCTTTATTATTGGCAAAATTGATCAAGAACTCCTTAGAAATCTTGCCGCACGCATATTCTTCATAATTAGCATCAAAGCAAGTCTGGCTAAATTCTGGCGCATCAATTCCCATTAGACGAATTTTTTTATCACCCACTTTTATTGAATCACCATCGGTGACTTTGGCGATTCCAGAAAATTCTTTATCAAGTTTTGTATTAAGATTATTTGGTCGCGAAGCCATTGAAATGGCACTTTCTTGTGATAAATTAAAAATTAATGCAGCAAATATTATGCAAAAAATTGTGGTGAAAATATTATTTTTTGTGGATATGAGTTTTGAAAGTTGAAAAATATTGGTGAATTTTTTCATATTTTTTAATGGTGGTTTTGATTTTTTTCTAGAAATTTTCCTGCTAAATAAAGTGAGCCGCAGATCATTACTAATGCTGGTTGTAAGGATTTTCTTTCTGTAATTAAATTATTTATTTTTGCAAAAGCATCATCAAAATCATCGGCTGCGATAGAATTTATTTTTAAATTTTGGGCGATTTTTAGAATTTCATTTTTATCGCGCGATTTACTCTCATCGGGGATTGTGAGCGTTACTAAAAGATCAACATCACTTTTTATTTTATTCAAAAATCCGGCACAATCCTTATCTTGCAACATTGAAAAAATCACTATTTTTTGGATATTTTTCTGTGATTTTAAAAATTTATGCACAGTTGTGGCGCCTTGCAGATTATGGCTTCCATCTAGTATTAATTGATAATTTGTTGGAAGTTTTTCTAGAAATTTTCCACTAGTTATTTTTTGCAAACGAGCGAGCCAAACAGTTTTTGTAAGAGCAGATTTTATTCTATCAATTGTAATTGGAAGCTTTGTTTGACTAAGTGCAGCAGCAATTGCCACTGTTGCATTTTCAATTTGATGATCACCATTTAAAGATGGAAAAGGAAGTTCATAAGATTTATTTCCAATAAATATTTCTATTGATTTTGTGCTTTTTTTGTAACCAAAATCTTTGCCAAAAATCTTTAATGAAGATCCGAGACCTTTTGCTTGTTTCTCAATTGTGGCAAGCGCTGAAGCCTTTTGCTTCGCAACAATCACTGGGCAATTTTTCTTGATAATTCCGGCTTTTTCATAAGAAATTTTAGCTAAAGTTTTTCCTAAAAAATCGGTGTGATCAAAAGAAATTGGCGTGATAATGCTGAGCAAATTTTTCTCTATAACATTAGTTGCGTCAAGCCTTCCGCCTAATCCAGTTTCTAACAAAAGAATGTCAGCTTTGATGCGAGAAAAAGCTAAAAATGCCGCAACGGTAATGCCTTCAAAAAAGGTTACTTCAATTTGCGGATGTTTTGAAGCCTCTTTTTTACAGGTTGCAAGACACTCATTTAAAAAATCATCATCAATATTTTTGCCAGCCAAAACAATTCTTTCATTAAAAAAAACTAGGTGAGGTGAGGTATAAGAATGCACTGAATATTGGGCTTCTTCAAAAATTGTGCGCAAAAAAGATAGCGTTGATCCCTTGCCATTTGTGCCAGCAATATGAATTGTTGGCGGAAGTTTTTTGTGAGGATTATCAAGGCGTTCTAGCAAATCATAAACTCGCGTAAGGCCAAGATCTATATCGCGATAGCCTTTAGGATTGGGCCAAAATGGAAATTTCATGGTGAGTTAAAGTTTTCAAAATGGTGAATTAATGTCTCAAAAAAGTCTTGTAAACACGATAAAAATGATAATTGAATTGCGCGCCAAAAATAAAAATTAAATTCACCATATAAAAAAACATTAGATAAATCATGATGCCGGCAAGACCACCATAAATAAAATTAAATTGATGAAAATTTTCTAAATAATAGGAAAATAGTTTTTGTGTTTGAATCCATAGAAATACCGTCAATATTGCCCCAGGAAAAGTTTTGGTAATTTGTTGTTTTACATTGGGAATAACATAATAAAGCAAAGAAGTAGCGCAAACTAAAAAGACAAAAACCATTGATTGACGCGCTTCTGGAGAATCATAATGATCTAAAAATTTGAGCGATGATTCAATTTCTTCAATACTTAAAATTGATGGCGCAATAACAAAAACCATAATTCCAACCGCAATACTAAAAGTGAGAATAAAAAATTCCATAATACTAATCAGGCGACGCAGCAAATATGGCGGCGGCAAATGAACACGATAAGCACGATTTAAAATAGTGCGGCATCCTTCTACCGAAGAAGATGCTGTCCATATTACGCCAATAATTGCAATTGTTAAAAAGCTTTGTGGCGGACCAGAGACAATTTCTGCAACCCTTGGCAATAAAGACTTGGCGGCCTCTTCTGGCAAAGAATTTATTGTACTATAAATCACTTTAATTCCAAGTTCATCGCCACCAATATAGCTAACAATTGAAATCAAAAAAATTAGAAAAGGAAAAAGAGAAAAAATACTTAAAAACGCCAAATAACCAGCATGCTCAACTCCATCTTGACGAACAGTATCAACAATCGCCATCCGAAATATTCTTATTGGCAGAACAAAATATTTGCGAAAATAGTAAATTATTTTTAAGCGTTTGTTATGCATGTTTTATATCAAATTTAACATTTTTTGCGAAATAAAAATCCATCCAAAATAAATTTTTCGCGTGAGTAAATTTTTTGTGATTCTTGTCGCTTAGTATCTAAGGTTCCTATAATATTTGTGCATTTAAAAGCTGCTGCCTGCCATTCAACCCAACGCAGCAGCAGTTTGCCAACCCCAATCCCGCGTTTTTGGCGATCAATCATAAAATCTTGAATTTCAAGCGCTTTGCCATGTTGTAATTTATGAACTACCTTAACACCTACAACGCCAATGCATCGGCCATTTTCAATCATTTGATCTTCAAACACGGCGGCCATTTTATAGCCATCTTCCATCATTTCAAAAATAGTCTCTACATAATGGTCTTTGTTGATTTCATCATATATTTGTAGCAAAACATTCAAGGTTTGATCGATATCTTCGCGAGTCTGTATTTCTTTTATTTGCATAAATCGATTTGCTATAATTATTAACTATATAAAGCTTTAACTATTGTAAAAAAAATTGCAATTCCCTTATTATAGAAACCGTAGTGGCTGGGTTCGCCATAATTTAAACCATATAAATAGTTTTAGAAATGAAAAATCAAAAAATTAAAAAAGTCGTTTTAGCTTACTCTGGTGGCCTTGATACCTCGGTTATTTTAAAGTGGCTGCAAGAAGAATACAATTGCGAAGTAATAACTTTTACAGCAGATTTAGGGCAGGGTGAAGAGCTTGAGCCCGCTCGTGCCAAGGCTAAAAAGATGGGAGTGAAGCAAATTTTTATCGAAGATCTTCGTGAAGAATTCGTCCGCGATTATGTATTTCCAATGTTTCGCGCTAATACTTTATATGAAGGCGTCTACTTGCTTGGAACCTCAATTGCGCGCCCATTAATCGCCAAAAAACAAATCGAAATTGCCAAAAAACTTGGAGCCGATGCGGTTTGTCACGGCGCTACTGGCAAAGGCAATGATCAAGTGCGCTTTGAGTTGGGATATTATGCTAACAAGCCTGATATCAAAGTTATCGCCCCTTGGCGCGAATGGGATCTTACCTCGCGCAGCAAGCTAATTGCTTACGCTGAAAAGCATGGCATTCCTATCGCTAAAGATAAACGCGGCGAAGCTCCATATTCAGTTGATGCAAATTTATTGCACACTTCTTCAGAAGGAAAAGTCTTAGAAGATCCTTCTAAACCAGCGCCAGAATATGTCTATCAGCGCACAGTTTCTCCAGAAAAAGCGCCAAATAAGCCAGAATTTATCGAAATTGAATTTAAAAAAGGTGATGCTTGCGCTATTGATGGCAAAAAAATGTCACCAGCAACAATTCTTACTAAGCTCAATGAAATGGGGGGTCGCAACGGTGTTGGTCGCCTAGATCTAGTAGAAAATCGCTTCGTTGGAATGAAATCTCGCGGTGTTTATGAAACTCCCGGAGGCACGATTTTATTGGCTGCGCACCGCGCAATAGAATCAATCACGCTTGACCGTGAAGCTGCTCACTTAAAAGATGAGCTAATGCCGCGCTATGCCAGCCTTATCTATAACGGCTTTTGGTTTTCTCCAGAACGCGAAATGTTGCAATGTTTAATTGATAAATCGCAAGAAAATGTTGATGGTAAAGTTACGCTAAAATTATATAAGGGCAGTGTTTTTGTGGTTAGTCGTCAATCGCCTAAAAGTCTGTATTCTGAAGCTCATGTAACATTTGAAGAAGATTCTGTTTATGATCAAAAAGATGCGGCTGGGTTTATTAAATTGAACGCGCTGCGGTTGAGAATTGGCGCTAGAGTAAATGCTAAAACCAAAGCAAAAAAATAAATTTATTCCTGCGCACAAAGTTCCGAAAGTTTTTTATCAGAATCAGCTCCGTTGCTCGCGAAGACTGAACAATATTTTAGTTTCTGCTAATATTTTAAAAACTTATCCGCCGGTCTATCAATAGTAACAAATTCACCACTTCCAACCTGCAACACCGCCAAGTTTCTTTGCACTAAACCATTCGCCAAAAAACGAAAACCACCATCAATTCCACTAAAACCATTTTTTTGCGGATTGACATAATTAATAAAATCGGCATTCGCCGGCAACCCTTCTTTTCTATCAACCAATTCTGCAATCGCCGCAACTGAATCATAAGCAATAGAGGCAATGCGCGGCGGAAATTTATTATAAGTTTGATAATAAGATTTCTCAAAACTCGCAAAACGATTATGCTCAGGAGCCGCGAACCATGCGCCAAAAAGATTGCCGCTATTTAGCGTTGCAGTATCATCCCATTGCGCAGTGCCAATAATTTGATATTCGCGCTCTTGAGTATTATACTGCTTAATTAAATCAGTAATTTTTGCGAGAGTTTTTCCTGATTCAGGAACAAAAATAACTTGAGGATAAGTGCGATCAGAATCTTTAATAGTAGTATTTTTTGCTAACTTATTGCCGCGCCCTTCAGCCAAGCGTGCCGGAACCATAGATGCATTTACCAAGCGCTCAACCACTTTATTTAAATCGCTACCAGAAGAATCATAAAATTCAGAAGTAATAATAGTGCCATCGCGCGTTTTAACAATGCGCTTAAACATATTTGCAACCGTTAATCCATATTGATTATTGGGCGCTAAAACAGCAAAATTTATTTTATTATGATCTATCGCATAGCTTACAACCTTATCAATTTGTTGTTCTGGCAAAAATCCTGCGATAAAAACTCCGCCACCATTATTAATTTTGCCGCTTAATTGTTGATTATTTGACAGTGAAATTGCTGTTATAGAATTATCGCTAAAGTTTTTTGCAAGAGATTCAACCGAGCCGCTAAACACCGGCCCAATAACAACTTTAATACCTTGATCAGTGATTTCTTTTATTGATTTTGCTGGCTCTGCAGGAGTATCTTTACTATCAATTAAAACAAGTTCAATATTGTGATTTATATCATTATCAAAAAGTGAGATAACAGCAGCATTGTAAAGGCTCCAACCCAAATCACGATTTTTGCCAGAGAAAGGAAAAAATAATCCGACCTTCACTTTCTTTTTATTAGCCTTTAGAGTATCTAAATTGCGTGAATAAAGAAATGGCGTTTGATTTCTTTCTTGTTGCACTGGCTTTATCGCAATAGGAGCCGATGGCGCCTCTTGCTTGGTTTCAGAAAAAACTTCTCGCGAAAAATTATTTAACGATTCGCAAGAAGTAAGAAAAATTGTAGCAAATATAATAATAAATAAATTTCTCATGTCTGAATTTTATGTTGTCGCAACTCCAATTGGAAATTTGCAAGATATTACATTACGCGCCTTAGAGGCTCTAAAGCTAAGCGATGCCATAATTTGTGAAGATACCAGAATCACTGCGCGTCTTCTAGAAAAATATGAGATCAAAAATAAAAAGCTATTAGTCTATAATGATAACTCAGATGAAATGACGCGCAAGAAAATTTTGCATATGTTGATGAGTGGCTCAAATATTGCCCTAGTTAGCGATGCAGGAACCCCGTTAATATCTGATCCGGGGCATAAGCTAATTTGTTTTTTGCGCGAACATAACATTAAAATTACCCCGCTTCCGGGCGCTTCTTCAGTTACAACGGCACTTTCAGCTAGTGGCATTGCCTGCGATAACTTTCTATTTATAGGATTTTTGCCAAGCCCACAAATTCAGCGCCAAAATGTCCTAAAAGAATTGCCAAAAAATTATACTTTGGTATTTTTTGAGTCAGCTTTAAGAGCTGTAGAAATGTTAGAAGATCTTCATAAAATCTTCGGCAATCGCAGAATAGCAGTGGCGCGCGAGCTTACTAAAATTCACGAAGAAATCATTAATAATGAATTAATAAAAGTAATTGATTTTTTCAAACAAAACTCTGAAAAACTGCGCGGCGAGTTTGTGATTATCCTAGAAAAAGCTAGTCGCGGCGCAAAATCTTTAACCGAAGAAGAGTTAAAGCAAGAGATCAGAAAAGCTGCTGGCAATGGACTAAGTATTAAAGAGATTTCGGAGCATTTATCGCAAATTCATGGTTTGCATAAAAAAGAAGTTTATCAATTAGCGTTGCAGCTTCAAAAATAAGCGCTAATCTTTTTGTAACACCATTTTACAACTTTAGTAACAATTCAAATAAATTCGTGCAACTACAACAAAATAGCGGTTCAAGTCAATCAAGAAGCGGTGGGCAAAAATCCGAGCAAATCGCCGGCAAGTCATATCGCATCAATGAGCAGATCAGGTCTGCGCAGGTTCGAGTAATAGATCACAACTCTGATATGTTGGGAATATTATCTCTTGAAGAAGGCATTAAAAGGGCACAAGATGCTGGCCTTGATCTAGTTGAACTCTCGCCAAACGCCGAGCCACCAGTTTGCAAAATCACCAATTTTGGAAAAATGCGCTATGAGTTGCAAAAAAAAGCAGCTGATGCGCGCAAAAAACAAAAGGTCGTTGAAACCAAAGAAATCAAGATGTCCATCAATATTGGCAAAAATGATTTTGATGTAAAAATGAAACATGTCGCCAAATTTGTTGAACAAGGCGATAAAGTTAAAGTATCAGTTAGAATGAAAGGTCGTGAGATTACCCATCTTGATTTGGCAAAAACTATGATGAAAGATGTTTTGTTGCAAACCGAAGCCTTTGCCAAGCCAGAATCTAATCCTAGATTAGAAGGAAATCAAATGATCGCGATTCTTGTTAAAAAATAATGGATAAAAAAAATGCAAAAATTAATCAAGCAAGTTGTTGATTTTGTAGTTTCTAAAAAACAATCGAAAGATTTTTTAGACTTCATTGAAATTTTTTATTTACAAAATCAAGAGCGTGATTTTGCTCAATATAAAATCGCAGAGCTCTACGAAAACGCACTTCCTAGCTTTGAATTTTTTCAAAATAAAAAGGCTGGGCAATTCAAAATTCGCTTTACTAATTCTACAAAAAATAATTACAGCATTCTTGAAATTCTCAATGATGACATGCCATTTTTGGTTGATTCAATTGCGGCGCAAATTGATAAATTTGGCATTGAAGTAAAAAATATTATTCATCCAATTTATGATGTAACTCGCAATAAATCAGGGGCTTTGCAATCTATTTCTGCAAATAAAAATTCTAAATCAGAATCATTAATTCAGTTTCATATTTCAAAAATTGATGATCAAAATGCCGATGCTTTAAAAGATGCAATTAGCAAACTTCTTGAAACAATCAAAATTGTCGTTGAGGATTGGAAACAGATGGTTGTTGGTGTTAAGGCGCTACAAAATAAGATTATAACTAAGAAAAAATCAGCGACAGAAATTGCTGAGATCAAAAACTTTATTTCTTGGATTGCTGATGGAAGTTTTATTCTATTGGGTTTTAAAGAATTTGATTTTGTTAATAATAAATTAAAGCCGGTTGATTCTTCGGCGCTTGGCGTGTTTCGTGCCCAATATGATGAATTTCGGCCAAATGTTGCAAATTCTTCAGTGCAAGAAATTGCAGAAGTAGTAAAAAATCCCTATATTGTTGAAATTGTAAAATCGCGTTATAAATCGCAAATACATCGCAACGCCAATGCTGAAAGAATCCGTGTGCAAAAATTTTCTTCCACTGGCGAGGTTATCGGAGAATATCGTATTATTGGTCTTTTTACCTCTTCGGCTTATAGTCAAAGCCCATCACAAATTCCTTTAATTAATGGCAAAATTGCTAAAGTTATTGAGGCTTCTGAATTTGTTAAAGGAAGTCATAATTATAAGGATTTAGTTTCGATAATTGAAACCTATCCGCGCGATGAATTATTTCAAATTAACGAACAAGATCTTCTGCGAATTTCTACTGGAATCGTTGCAATTTGTGGCCGCAATCAAGTGCGCTTTTTTGCACGCAAAGATAAATATAATCGCTTTGTTAGTTGTTTAGTTTTTGTTCCGCGTGAGCGCAGCACAACCGAGCTTCGTACCAAAATATGCAATTATTTATCCAATTCTTATAAGGGCGATGTTGTTGATGTTTTTGTACAAATAACTGAATCAAATTTAACCAGACTTCACTTGATTATTCGCACTGAAAGCGTTGCAAATCCAGATGAATCAAGGATTGAAAGTGATATTGCTGAAATGACAAAATTATGGTCCGACAGTTTAAAAGATGAGGTTCTTGCAAAATTTGGCGCCGAAAAAGCAAATATAATTTTTGCAAAATATAAAAACTCTTTTTCTGTAAGCTACGCAAATCGTTTTGATGCAAGACGAGCGGCAATAGATATTTTGTGCATTGAAGACTGTTTAGAAAAAAATTCAATTCTATTTAACTTATATAATAGTTCGACAACTGAAAAAGATGTTACTGAGTTAAAAATTTATTCTCCGCAGCGCGAATTAATTCTTTCTGATGTGATGCCAATCCTTGAAAGCTTTGGTTTTAGCGTTATTCATGAACATACTTATGTTGTTGATATTAACGCAGATAATAAAGTTTGGATTCATTATTTTAGTTTAAATTTAAGCAAATCTGGCCATCAATTTAGCGAAGAACTCAAGAAAAATTTTGAAGAAGCAATTTCTCTAATATGGCTTGATATATTGAGCGCAGGATCTTTAAACCGTCTTTTAGTTTCGGCTTCATTAAATTGGAAAGAAGTTTATTTGTTACGCTCTTACGCAAAATATGTTTATCAAGCAGGGTTTCGTCACGATCAAGAATATGTAGCAAATATCCTTGTTAAACACAGTGATATCACCAGATTATTGGTTGAATTATTTGCAGCAAAATTTGATCCAGAATTAAAAATTAAAACAGAAGAGCGTAATAAAAAAATCACGCAAGTTGTTGATAAAATTAAATCTGCTCTCAATAAAGTTACCGATGCTTCGCATGATTTAGCTATTCAAAAATTCTTTGGTTTGATCAATGCAACTTTGCGCACAAACTATTATCAAAGCAAGCAAGATGGTCATTTTAAAGGCTACATGTCTTTCAAATTTGATTGCAAAAAAGTTCCTGATTTGCCTTTGCCTTTGCCTCATGCCGAAATTTTTGTTTATTCAAATCAAGTTGAGGGTGTTCATTTAAGAGGTGGAAGAGTAGCTCGCGGTGGGCTTCGCTGGTCTGATCGTCATGAAGATTTTAGAACAGAAGTTCTTGGTTTGATGAAAGCGCAGATGACTAAAAATGCGGTTATTGTTCCTGTTGGCTCTAAGGGTGGATTTGTTGTTAAAAAAGATGTTAGCAAAATGACTCGCGAAGAATTTTTGCAAGAAGGAATTGAATGCTACAAAACATTCTTGCGCGGCATTCTTGATATAACTGATAATGTAATTAATGGTAAAATTGTTCATCCACAAAATGTTGTGATGCATGATGGCATTGATCCTTATTTAGTAGTGGCTGCAGATAAAGGCACTGCAACTTTCTCCGATATTGCCAATTCAGTTTCGGCAGAATATAATTTTTGGTTGGGTGATGCTTTCGCTTCTGGTGGCTCGGTTGGTTATGATCACAAAAAAATGGGCATCACCGCTAAAGGCGCGTGGATCTCGGTTGCAAGACACTTTCGTGAAATGGGTATCGATACGCAAACGCAAGATTTTACCTGCGTTGGAATCGGCGATTTATCCGGCGATGTTTTTGGTAATGGAATGTTGCTATCGCCTCATATCAAGATGGTTGCGGCTTTTAATCACTTGCATATTTTCTTCGATCCCAATCCCGATGCGGCAAAATCTTTCAAAGAAAGACAGCGCATGTTTAATTTGCCGCGTTCAACTTGGATGGATTATAGCAAGTCTTTAATTTCTAAGGGCGGCGGCGTTTTTGAAAGAACTGCAAAATCAATAAAAATATCTCCTGAAACAAAACAAATTTTATCAATTGAGCAAGATGAACTTACTCCAAATGAACTTCTAAGCGCTATTTTAAAGGCTCCGATAGATTTATTATGGAACGGCGGAATTGGAACTTATGTTAAAGCTAGCGATGAATCTCATCAAGATGTGGGCGATCGCGCTAATGATGCAATCAGAATTAACGGCGTTGATTTGCGCGCAAAAGTTGTAGGTGAGGGCGGAAATCTTGGCTTTACACAAAAAGGTCGTGTTGAATATGCTTTAAATGGCGGGCGCATCAATACTGATGCTATGGATAACTCCGCAGGCGTTGATTGCTCTGATCACGAAGTTAATATTAAAATTGCACTTACTCAAGCTTTGCGTGCCAAAAAAATAACTCTTGCCGAAAGAAACAAAATTCTTGAAAGCATGACTGACGAGGTTTCTGAACTTGTGCTGAGTGATAATCGTTTGCAAACTCAAGTTATTACAATCGTGCAAAGCCAAGGTGTTAGCGCTTTGGGAGGGCAATCACAATTTTTAGATACATTAGAAAAATCAGGATTACTTAATCGTAAAATAGAATTTTTACCTTCATCAAAAGAAATTGCCAAAAGACAAGTGGATAGGATTGGCTTTACTCGCCCAGAGCTTTGCGTGATGTTGGCTTATTCAAAAATGGATATTTATAACAAAATTTTAGCATCAAAATTAATTGATGATGAATATTTTTCAGAAGAACTCTCATCATATTTTCCAAAATTGATGCAGAAAAAATTTGCTGAAGAAATTCAATCTCATCAGCTTCGTCGCGAAATCATCGCTACACAAATTACTAATTTTGTAATTAATCGTGTTGGCATCAGTTTCATTAATCAGATTGCGCAAGAAAGCGGATTTGATGTGGTTGCGGTAGTAAAAAGTTTTATTATCACCTGCGATTCTTTTGGCTTAAGAAAAGCTTGGGAAGATGTTGAAAATCTTAATAAATCAGTTGCGGCACATATTCAAACTCAAATGTTTTTAAGTGCCAATAAATTACTTGAGCGATCAATGCTATGGCTGCTTCACAATCAAGTATCGGGAGATTTAACGACCATTGTTGCAAGATTCAAAAAAATTGCTTCTGAATTATCGAAAATTTTAACTCAGGTTTTAGCAGAAGCTTCACGCGATTCTTATGAAAGAAAAGTTGAGCGCTATGTTTTAAACAATGTTGAACCATTTTTAGCGCGCAAAATTGCGGCGATGGATCCAGTTGCCTCAGCTTTTGATATTGCTGAAATATTAGCTAAGGTAGAAAAAAATTCTGCCATTACAAATGGTTCAAAAATTGATCTCAAAATAATAGCAAAAATTTATTTTGCAGTAGGTACTAGATTTTCACTAAAATGGTTGCGCTCAAAATTATCTGATTTAGCTTCAGAAGGCTACTGGCAAAAGCTTTCTAGCAAAACAATAATTGAAGATCTGTATCTTTTTCAAATGAAAATATCACAAGAAATTGTTTATTCTAATTGCAAAAAAGATGCATTCAGTGAAGCTGATGCAATGAAAATCTGGATTGAAAAATCTAAGCTTTTAGTTGAAAGGTATGATAATTTTATTTTAGATTTAAAATCGCATCCAAACCCTGACATGTCTATGTTTGTTGTGGCTTTAAATCGGATAAAGCCTTTGGTTAATTAAACATATGCGGTCGTGGCGGAATTGGTATACGCGCAACGTTGAGGTCGTTGTGGGGTAAAACCCGTGGAAGTTCAAATCTTCTCGACCGCACCATACACAAAAAAATTTGAGGGTGGCCTCAAAATTTTTTTAACTTATTTTTATTCTTATGAAATTTTTAGTTTTAAAAGAAAACAATCCTACTGAAAATCGTGTTGCACTTACTCTTGATTTAGTATCAAAATATCAAAAAATTGGCTTTGAAATTTTTGTTGAAAAAGGTGCGGGAGAAAAATCTGCTATTAGTGATGAGGCTTACAGCAAAGCTGGGGTAACGATTGTACAAGATGTTGCGCAAATATTGCCTGATGCCGATGTTATTGTTTCTGTGCAAAGAAATGAGATTGATTTATCTAAGGTAAAAAAAGGTGCGGTTTTTGTTGGAATGCTGAATCCATATTTTCAAAAAGAAAAAATTATACAATTAATTGATGCTGGCGTTTCGCCTTTTGCACTTGAGTTGGTGCCTAGAATCACACGCGCTCAAAGCATGGATGTTTTATCATCACAAAGCAATTTAGCTGGTTATGTTGCGGTGATTAATGCTGTTTCACAAATGCAAAAATGTGTGCCAATGATGATGACTGCAGCAGGCACTGTTTCTGCAGCAAAGTTTATGATTCTTGGTGCTGGCGTTGCTGGTCTGCAAGCAATTGCTACAGCCAAAAGGCTTGGGGGCATTGTTTGTGCTTTTGATGTGAGAGCTGCCGCAAAAGAACAAGTGCAAAGCTTGGGCGCAAAATTCATAGAGGTAAAATCTGATGAATCAGCTGAAACCAAGGGCGGCTATGCTAAAGAAGTCAGTGAAGAATATAAAAAATTACAAGAAAAATTAATTTTTGATACAATAATTAATCAAGATGTCGTGATCACAACTGCATTAATTCCTGGTAAAAAAGCGCCAATTTTAATTAGTGAAGAAATGGTGCGCGGCATGAAATCTGGATCAATAATTGTTGATTTAGCGGCGGTTAACGGCGGCAATTGTGCGCTAACAGAAATTGGCAAAATCAAACAAGTTGGTGGAGTTACAATCATTGGTCACGACAACTTTCCAAGCCTTGTATCTATTGATGCCAGCAAATTATATGCTAAAAATATTTTTAACTTTATTGAGTTGTTAACTGATAAAGAAAAGAAAAATATTGCGATTAATCTAGAAGATGAAATTGTTAAAGCGTCATTAGTTGTAAAATAATTTAAAATAGTAAATATTTACTAATATTGGTATAAAAAACTTAAACTAAAAAATTAAAAACATGGCTCTTAATTTAAATATTCCACAACCAGAATTGCAAAAACCACGCATTACAATTTTTGGCGTTGGTGGTGCTGGGGGCAATGCAATTAACAATATGATTCGCTCTAATCTTGAGGGAGTTGAGTTTGTTGCAGCAAATACTGATGCGCAAGCTTTAGCAAATTCTTTAGCGCCAAATAAAATCCAATTGGGGATCGCTACCACAAAAGGCCTAGGAGCCGGCTCTTTTCCTGATCGCGGACGCGTTGCTGCAGAAGAAAATATTGAAGAAATTGAAGCGCTTCTTGATGGCAATAACATGGTATTTATTGCTGCTGGTATGGGAGGAGGAACTGGAACTGGGGCAGCTCCAGTGATTGCAAAACTTGCTAGAGATCGCGAAATTCTTACCGTTGGCGTTGTTACAAAACCATTCCATTTTGAAGGAAAATATCGTATGGAAGCAGCAGAAAAAGGTATCGAAGATCTAAAAAAACATGTTGATACTTTGATTGTAATTCCAAATCAAAATCTTTTCCGCATTGCTAACGAACACACAACTTTTGAATCTGCTTTTAAAATGGCTGATGATGTTTTGCATGCCGGAGTTCGCGGTATCACTGATCTTATCACCATGCCCGGATTGGTAAATCTTGATTTTGCAGATATCAGAACCATCATGACAAAAATGGGTAAAGCGATGATGGGAACTGGAGAAGCTGAAGGTGCAAACCGCGCTGTTGAAGCCTGCGAGGCCGCAATTTCAAATCCATTACTTGATGATATTTCGATTAAAGGTGCAAAAGGCGTGTTAGTTAACATGACTGGCGGACCAGATATGACGCTATTCGAAGCCGATTTAGCAGTTAACACAATCAAGCGCGAAGTTGATCAAAATGCTAATATTATTTTTGGTTCAGCTTTCAATGAAAATATGAAAGGTAAAATCAGAATTTCAGTTGTTGCTACAGGAATCGACGAAGATGAATATCGCCAAGACTCCTTTAAAACAATGGATCGTGACGAGCCAAGCAAATTTCGCGTTAATCTAGAAAAAAAACCCGCACATAAAGATTCATCAATTGCGAACACAATGCGTAAAACTTTTTTTGATCCAGGAGTTGCTGTAGAGCCTGATAATGAAGAATTTGAAGAAATCAGTGAATCAAATTTTGGTGCAAAAAAAGGCTACTCAAAAGAAGAAAATGTTAATTATGGCAAGGCCGATCATTTGGCAGCAAAAAGACATTCTGAGGATTCTGATTTTACTCAAATTAGTTTTTTCAATGAAGAATCTGAAGAAGAGCTTTCTATGAATCATAAATCTATAGCACAAAATTACGAAGAAGAAGAGGAGGAGGAAATCGTCGTAAAACCAGCAAAATCAATGCCTCATAAACAAGTCAAATCAGAACCTATTGTTATAAAAAAAGAACAAAATTCTGGATTTAATTTATTTGGATTCATGAATTCAGGAAAAAATAAAGCAGAAAATAATGTTAGACAAAGAGCTCAGATAGAGGAAGATGAATTTGAATTAGAGTCTTCTGAACAAACTAAACAAAAACATAAAATCACTAATGAAAAATCGCAAGAAGCGATGAAAAAAAAGCAAGAATTTTTTGGTGGAACTGTTTTTGATGATAAAAAAGAATCAGAAGAAAATCATAAAATGGATGATGATGTGATTAATGTTCCTGCATTTTTTAGAAGAAAAAAAGGATTATAAATGTCGAAAATTTATTTAATTAGTCCTCCAAAAATAGACTTGCCCGATTTTTCTAAATCTCTACAGTTAGCTCTAAAAACTGGGTTAGTGCCAGTTTTTCAGCTGCGCCTTAAGGGTTACGAAGATTCTGA
Organism: Rickettsia typhi; assembly: GCA_945865905.1. Taxonomy (GTDB): domain Bacteria; phylum Pseudomonadota; class Alphaproteobacteria; order Rickettsiales; family UBA1997; genus CAMCFD01. The sequence goes on along the minus strand of CAMBFC010000005.1, from coordinate 74,783 downwards.
GATTATAAAAATTTCTCGTGAATTAAAAAAAATTTGTAAAGATTTTGGATCATTATTTATTTTAAACGATTCTTACAAACTTGCTCTAGAAGTTGGCGCAGACGGAGTTCATCTTGGTGATCAAGATGGCAATATTGCAGAAGTAAAAAAAATCTCACCAGAAAATTTTATTATTGGAACAAGCTGTTACGATTCTCGTCATTTAGCTATTGAATCAGCAGAGCATGGCGCTGATTATATTTCTTTTGGAGCATTTTTTCAAAGCCAAACTAAAAATTCTAAAGGAAAACCAACTACAGAAATTCTTGAATGGGCTTCCGAAATACTTGATTTGCCTATTGTGGCTATTGGAGGAATCACTGATAAAAATTATCAAACTTTATTCAAAGCGGATTTTATCGCGGTTATTTCTTTTATATGGCAACATCCACAAGGAATTACTTTTGCGCTAGAAAGTTTAAATACAAAACGCATCTATTTATAATTATAAGGCGGAAAATCAAGTCCTTGTGAAGATTTAGTAAAAATCTCTGCACCATCTTTAGTAACCCCAATTGTATGTTCAAACTGCGCCGATAGAGATTTATCACGCGTTGTTACTGTCCAACCATCATGTTTGCTAAGTATGGTTTCGCAGGCTCCAGCATTGATCATAGGCTCAATTGTAAAAAACATTCCTTCCTCTAAAACAATTCCTGCGCCTTTATTGCCATAATGCGTAATGCTTGGCTCAGTGTGAAAAATCAAGCCAATGCCATGCCCACAATAATCGCGGACCACAGAAAATCCTTGTTTTTCAGCGTAAGATTGAATCGCATGCCCAATATCACCAGTATGCGCACCCGGTTTAACTTGCTCAATTCCACGCATCATGCATTCATAAGTAACTTCGGTTAATCTTCTCGCTTTAACTGATGGCGTGCCAAGATAATACATGCGACTTGAATCACCATGCCAACCATCTAAAATTACTGTAACATCAATGTTTAAAATATCGCCGTCTTTTAACTCTTTATCATTAGGAATGCCATGGCAAATCACATGATTAACTGAAGTGCAAATAGATTTTGGATAACCGTGATAGTTTAATGGCGCTGAAACACCACCGCTTTCAATGGTTTTTTTGTGACATAAATCGTTTAAAAAATCTGTGGTGACGCCAATTTTAACGAAATCTGTGATATAATCTAAAACCTCTGCTGCCAGCCTTCCAGCGGCTCTCATTTTAATAAAATCTGCTTCTGGGTGTATAATAATATTGCTCATGAAAAACTTTCTTGATTATTGAATGATATTAAGCTAGAATTAGCGCAATCGCACTTTCATAACAATAAATGTTAATTAAGAATATGGCAAGAATTACAGTTGAAGATTGTGTAACAGTTGTTCCTAATCGTTTTGAGCTTTGCCTTGTTGCAAGCAATCGCGCTAAAAGCATTTTGTCTGGCGCCGCTACAGAGCTTGATCGCAAAGAAAAACCTGCAGTTATTGCGCTTCGTGAAATTGGTGATCACATGCTTAATGTTGATGCTATCAAACAAAATATCATGTCTTCAATCATGAATCGCGGAGCACTTGAAAACACTCGCGTTGATATTACTACTCAAACTGAAATCATTGAAGAAGTTCAAGGTCAAATGTTAAAAGAAGCTACTTTTGTCGGAGAAAATCTACAAGTTGACGATTAATATTCCACACTTTGATCGTCATCAAAGTTTCTAGGGCATCAGGCATCATCAAATCAGAATATCCAATATGATTTCAGCTGCAGAATTAATCGCAAAAATCAAATCGTATAATCCACAAGTCAACGAATCTCTGATTCAAAAAGCCTATATTTTTTCTAAGGTTGGCCATGGCAATCAAAAACGCCATTCTGGAGATCCTTATTTTTCTCACCCACTTGCTGTTGCAGAAATTCTCATTGATCTGAAGATGGATGAGACATCAATTATTGCCGCACTTTTTCATGATTTAGTTGAGGATACTGAAATTACTTTGGAGGATATCGAAGAAGGCTTTGGTGAGAAAGTTGCAAAGCTTGTTGATGGCGTTACAAAATTAAGCAAGATTGAATCAATTCCCACTTCTGAGCGTGTTGCAGAAAATTTTCGCAAACTTACTTTAGCGATGTCGGAAGATATTCGTGTATTGCTGATTAAGCTTGCTGATAGAACGCATAATATGCGGACGATATTCTATATGCCCTCGAAGGAGAAAAAAATTAGAAAAGCACGAGAGAGTCTTGAGATTTATGCGCCACTTGCAGCGCGAATTGGGCTCAATAAAATTAAAGATGAATTGCAAGAATTATCTTTTGAAGTGATCGATCCCGAGACTAGAGGATTTGTGGTTGAGCGTCTTAATGAATTGCGTGAACAAAAAAAAGATTACATTGATAAAATCATTGAAAATTTAAGTGAAAAATTAACAAGCGAAAGGGTTAAATTTACAATTTTTGGTCGCGAAAAAACACCTTATTCAATTTGGAGTAAGATGAAAAATCAGAATATTGGATTTCATCATCTGCATGATATAATGGCTTTTCGGATTGTTGTTAAAAATGTGACGGAATGTTATCGAGTGCTGGGGATCATTAATTCAAGCTACAGAATGATTCCGAATACTTTTCGCGATTACATTAGTACTCCAAAAGATAACGGTTATCAATCGTTGCATCTGGCAATTTTAGGGCCATTTAATAAAAAAATTGAACTGCAAATTCGTGATAAAAAAATGCACGAAATTTCAGAATTAGGTGTGGCAGTTCATTGGGCTTATAAGGATAAAAATCTTAAAAAATCGAATAAGGATGCTGCGGAGACAAAAAAAGAAAGTGAACAATATCAATGGATTAGAGACTTGATCAATCTTTTTGAAAATGCCGATCGTCCCAGTGAAGTGCTAGATCGCAATAAATTGCATCTGCACAAGGATGAGGTTTTTTGTTTTACTCCAAATGGCGATATTTTTAATTTGCCTTTTGGCGCAACTGCGCTTGATTTTGCTTATGCAGTGCATTCAGAAGTTGGAAATAAATGTGTTGGCGCAAAAATTAATAGCGTGATTGCACCTTTAAGGCAAAGGCTTGAGAACGGTGATCAAGTCGAAATTATCACGGCAAAAAACGCTAAAGCTTCACAAAATTGGTTGCAATTTGCAGCAACGCCAAAAGCAAAATCGGCGATTAAAAATTTTGTTCGACATGAAAAATATGATGAACATAAAACCTTAGGTCGCAACATTATACACAAGTTTTTTGCTGCAAAAAATCTTGAATTAAGCGATCTTTTATTTGAAAAAAATCTCAAATCATTCAATGCAAAAACAGTTGATGATTTATATGTGCGCATTGCCGAAGGAATAGTAACGCGACAAGATATTTTGCTAAAATTATATCCTGATTATCAAGATGAGAGCAAGCCTTCACCAATTTTAAAAACTACTTCTGATAAAAATAAAAAACGCGACGAAGCATTATTAATTGATGGTTTGCTTGTGGGAATGGCGATGCATTATGGTGGTTGTTGCAATCCAATTCCGGGAGATTCAATTGTTGGCGTAATCAATACTGGGAAGGGTGTAACTATTCATAATCAATCTTGTAATAATTTAAAAAATATTGCTTTAAATCCACAAAGAATAATCGAAGTTTGCTTCAAAGATGGCGTTAAAGATGATAATTTTTATGTTAGCAGAATAAGAGTTGTTGTTGAAAATCAATCGGGAAGCCTTGCTGATGTTACCGCTGTTATTGCTCGCAAACATGTTAACATTACTAATGTTAAAGTTACTAATCGCAATATTGATTATTTTGAAATGTTTGTTGATGTTGAGGTTAAAAATGTTGATCAGCTTGAGGATATAATTTCGGCATTGCGCATTTCTCGCAAGATTGTTGAGGTTGAGAGGGTTTTAGCCTAGCAACAACTAGCGCTGATCTCAAAGTAAATTAGCTTATTTTCTTTTGTTACTGAGGTGATTAAGTGTGATTTTTGTAAGCCTTGAGAATAAGTAACTGAAGCGCTGAAATATTTGCTATCAAAAATAGTTTTAACGCCAGCGCCTGATAATCCGCCATCTGAGCCGTTATATTTATTTCGAACATAGCCAAAATCATAAAATGGCTCAAGCTTTAATCTGCTGAGATAAGGAAGATTTTTTTGTAAGAAATTTGCTGATTCTGTGCCAGAGGCTTGATTTTGTGCGTTAAATAATGGCAAAATTAGCGATCCAATATTGAAGCTGGCTTTGTTTCTAAAATAATATCCAGAATCTCCTGTGATATAGCTTTCACGAAATCCCCGCACCGAATAATATCCACCAACCGCGAATTGCTCTGAACCGAAGAGGGTTTGTTTAGCAAATTGGCTATCCATTTCTGTTGATATAACTACTGGGGCATTAATTTTTGGAATGGTTAATTTGTGAGAAAAGTTGGCGTAAAATTTAAAAGACTCGAACTGCGCTTTTGGTGTATCGGCCTTAATATTTGATAAATCTTGTTGCGCATTAAGAATTTTTAAACCCCTTGAATATGAAGGCTTGAGATAGATATTTGTTTTGTCGTTAGGATAAAAAGAAAGTGCAAATCCAGCATTTATAATTGAAAGCTTTCTTACAGAATTTTCTTGCTTTTCTCCATTGAGATAGCTAGTAGATTCTTTGGAAGTGAGTGAAGCGCTAGTTGAAAGTCTTAAATTAGCTTTGCTTAATAAAACGCGATCAACAGTAAATTTTCTTTGATCAGAGAAGCCGGTAGTGGTTAGTATTGAATTTTGCAGAACGCTTTGACCCTTAAACTCACTGCGTGAATAATCATAAGAAAAAGTGTTATATTTAAATGGAATTGAAAGGCTGCTCGAAAATGCTTTTAGGTCTTTTACTTGGCTATCATCATGAATATTATTGGTATAACTTAAGTTTAAATTATCGTTTAAAAATAACAGATTATCAAAATTTGAAGAAAAATTTAGCCTTTGAACGCCGGTGAATTTATTACCCAGATTATCTTTGCTAATGGTTGCTCGAGCTGGAAAACTTTTATTGTTATCAATCACAATTTTGCTATCGCCACTAAAGCTACCTGGCTCAATTTTCATAACCGCCGCATTTGATGATAATCGATTAATTTGATAAATTCCTTGATTGATATCATTAATATTTAAAATTTCACCCTCAGCATTACCAAAAGCGGTAAATTCTTGCATTTTTTCGATGACGCGATCTTTGCCAAAAACGATTTTTTCTATTTTACCTTCGATAATTTTTAATTCAAAAATTCCACTTTGCAAATTTTGTTTTGGCACTAAAACTTGTGCCGTTATAAAGCCTTTGCTTTGGTAATAATTATTTATTACCGCAACAATATCAGTTAAAACTTTGCCTTCTAAGCACTTGCCAATAAAGGGTGCAGACAGTTTTTTCTTGCGAAACCATGATAGAGAATTTGCATCTTGAAATTTGATTTTCTTGATTGAAAAGCAAACTGTTGATTGCTCTGAAACACTTAACATTTGAGGTTTCTGATTTTCTTCCTCCTCTTTTTTCTTGCGATCCTGATCTTTTTTTATTGCCTCAAATTCACTATCACGCTTTTTTTCTTCAAGGATGTTTTGCTGGTTGCGGGTGATCCAATCTTGTTGGTTGATGATATCTTGGGACTGTTGGGCTAGAGTGGTGGTAGAAAAAAAAGTGCTTATGACTAAAAAATAGGTAAGATGAGTGATTTTGTTGAGGTGAAAAAAAATTTTATTTTTGTTTTTTGTGGTCATCTGGTTTTTTTATAATGGTGTTCAACTTGGTTTTTTGGGATTTGATTTTAGGGAGTTGAGGGTTAGTTTGCAATTGTCTCTAGAATTGTCGCTACGAGAAATTCTGCTTTATAAGACAATTTTTAGTATTGATACTGAGTATAATAATTCAATTCAGCTAATTTAGTAAAAAGACATTATTGTATCAGCTGCTTTGATTTCAAATAAATCCCCACTTGCGCAGGGATAAAATCAGATAAAATCAGATAAAATTTATTTCTTCGCTTTAGCCTTTTTTACAAATCTTTTTCTTCCGCCACCAGCTGCAACCTTAATCGCCGCAGTAGCAATTAAATCTATCGCACGATTCAAACCAACTTCCAAAACATTATCTTCTTTTAATGATACAAATTTGCCATCATGAGATAGATAAGGCCCGTAAGGCCCAATGCTGGCAACGATTTTTTTGCCGGTTTCGGGATGAAATCCAACTTCTCGCGGCAAAGAAAGTAATCCAAGCGCATCTTTCAACTCAATTAATTTTGGATCTAAATTTTTTGGAATCGAAATTCTTTTTGGCTTTAGAATTTTTGGTTTCTTAGGTTTTGGTTCTTTCTTAGGTTTTTTTGCTTTAGTAGCTTTGCTGGTTTTTTTTGATTTTTTCTCTTCAACTTCTTCCTTTACCTCTTCAGCTAGGGCTTCAGGCGCAGAAACTTCACCACCACTTCCAATCAATTCTAAATAAGGACCATAAGGGCCTATTTTTACCATAACTTCAAATCCGGTTTTAGGATCATTGCCTAAACTGCGCGGTTCAAACATTGGCTTACCCGTTGAAGGCTCGCCATCAGAGCCTTCTTCGCCCTTGTCAAAAATTTGCATTGTGTGTTTGCATTCAGGATAGTTCGAGCATCCAATGAAAGCGCCAAACTTGCCAAGCCTTAGCCCGAGAGTTCCCTTGCTGCATGTTGGGCAAGTATTTTTTGCTTTTCCTTCTTCATCAATACCAAAAATTTGGCCGCCGATTTTTTGGTTTAAAATTTCAAGAACATCGCCGAATGGCTTTTCACCTACTTCTACGCATGTTGCATTAAAATCATTCCAGAATTTTTTAAGAAAGATTCTCCAGTTTAATTTGCCATCAGAAATAATATCAAACTCGTCTTCAATAGATGCCGTGTAGCCATATTCGACATATTTCACGAAAAATTCTTTGAGAAAAGTCGTAACAACACGACCGCGTTCTTCAGGAAAAAATCTTTTGCGATCTAATTTAACATAACCGCGATCTTGCAATACTGAAATAATCGAAGCGTAAGTAGATGGTCGACCGATTCCTAATTCTTCCATTTTTTTCACCAAACTCGCTTCAGAATAGCGCGGAGGTGGCTCGGTAAAATGTTGCGCTGGCCTCACATCAATCAGGGCCAGAGCCTCGCTAGGTGAGAGTTCTGGCAATTGTTGCTTACCTTCATCATCATCTTTTTCATCATCCTTATCTTCGTTATAAATTTTGTAGAAACCATCAAATTTAATAACAGATCCAGTGGCACGAGCCTTTGCATAAGAAGGAACGGTGACAATATCAACCACAACTTGATCAAAAATTACATCAGCCATTTGTGATGCAATTGTGCGTTTCCAAATCAATTCATAAAGATTAAATTGATCAGGCTCAAGATAGCGTTTTACACTTTCTGGAGGAAAGGCAAAATCGGCTGGGCGTATGGCTTCATGGGCTTCTTGTGCGTTTTTAATTTTGCTTTTAAAAACATTTGCAGTATCTGGCAAATATTTTGCACCATAAGTTTTATCAATATAAACCCGCGCGGCTATAATTGCTTCAGGCGTCATATCAATCGAATCGGTTCTCATATAAGTAATGAGACCTTGGTTATTACCATCAATTTCAGTGCCTTCATAAAGCCTTTGAGCCAACATCATAGTCTTGCTAACCGAATATCCAAGCTTGCGCGCAGCCTCTTGTTGCAAGGATGAAGTGATGAATGGCGGATAAGAACGACGCTTAGTTTGTTTTTTAGTAATATCAACAACTTGATATTTTTTATCCTCGAGAAGCTTAGTGATCTTTGATGCCGCAGCTTCATTAGTGATTGAAAATTTTTCAAGTTTTTTGCCTTCAACTTCAACTATAGAAGCGGCAAAAGCCATGTTTTTCAAACTCTCGAGATCAATTTTAATATCCCAATATTCTTGAGTTTTAAATGCTTCAATTTCTTCTTCGCGATCACAAATAAGGCGGAGAGCTACAGATTGAACGCGCCCAGCCGATCTACTTCCGGGAAGTTTTTTCCACAAAATTGGCGATAGGGTGAATCCAACTAGGTAATCTAAGGCACGACGAGCTTGTTGCGCATCAACTAAATCCATATCAATTTGGCGCGGATTTTTAATCGCTTCTAAAATCGAGTTTTTTGTAATGGCGTTAAACACTACGCGCTCAATCTTAGTTGAGGCTTTTATCGCCTTTTTTTGTTTCAAAACTTCAAGCACATGCCAAGCAATAGATTCGCCTTCACGATCAGGATCGGGAGCAAGTATAATCTTATCGCAGCCCTTAGCGGCATCAGTAATAAGCTTTACATTTTTAATAGATTTTGCCGAAATCTCGTAATGCATGTTAAAATTATTATCAGGCTCAACAGACCCATTTTTGCTTGGCAAGTCACGCACATGGCCAAAAGAGGCCAATACTTGATAATCTTTTCCAAGGTATTTTCCGATGGTTTTGGCCTTAGCAGGAGATTCAACGATCAATAAATTTTTCATGAATATTTTTGTTGTGAAAAAAAATTATAGCTTTGAGAAGGCAAGTATTTAGCGGCTTTAAAACAAAAAGTCAAACTTGTTATACATCTTATTATGCCAAAATAGGGTAAAACTGCTCTTATTTTATAGCGGTTACACAGGTAAAAATTGCCTCATTACAGTTAGATTCAGACTCTAAGGTAATAGTGCCGTAGAAGCTCTGTATATCAGTAATTAAACCATTATTAATTGTTATTATTGTTTCATAATTTTGATAGTTTCGCGGCAAGAAAAAACTAAGCAACAAAACATATGATAAAGGCCCAAGTTTTCTTTCGCTATGATTGTAGCTTTTAAATACATTACCATTTGAGTCAATCCATTCAACTTTAGCTCTTTCGTATTCTTGAAGAAGGTTTTTTTCAGTTGAGTAATGGTTTTTCTCATCATTGATTGCAGATTCTATGGCTAAGTTGCGAAATTTAGCCATAGAATCGCCTGAATGATTAGTGCAGCATGGTAATAAAAAGAAAACTAGTAAAAATTTGGCTTTGGTCATTAATTTTGATGATTTTTTTAACTTTTAGACTCTTTCATTAATTTTCATTTATCACTAATTCTGATAATTTTTGAGCTTTCTTTCAATTTTAATCCCATTTTGTTTTTGTAAGCGCATTTTTTTTGCATGTTCTTTTAAAAATTGGCGTTCACGCTTTTTTATTTCTGCCTCTTCTTTTTTTTCAATTTGTTTTTCTTCGCCAAAATCAGATTTGGTTTTGGCAAGATTTTTGATTAGAATTTCTGGATTTTGATTTATTTTATCAGAAATTATTTTTAACTCCGCTTGATGACCTTTAAAAATTTTCAATAGCTGTTTTTGATTTTTTTCAGCAAAATTATTTTTTATTATTTCAAAATCATCCCCTTTAATCAAAGTTCCACTTGCAGAACTGTGATGAAACTTGATATGTCCAGCGTAAAAAATTTTGCCCTCAATGACTTCAAATGCAAGTAGGGGAGGTGATTTTCTTTTGCCAGTTATATTTGAAATTATTGGTTCAATTTCCGTTGTTTTTAGAGATTGAAAGCGTCGATTGATCACTCTATAGCCTTCAATTTCATACCAGCCGGGCTCTAGCATGATTATTTGATAATAGTTTGAGGGATTGATTTTAATGCAACTTTTATCTTTTACCTCACTTGTAAAACTAGCTTGGCACCATGATAATGCTAGGTAATCTGAATTTATTTTTAAAAATACTATTCCTTTTTTATTTTCAGGAAAACGATTGATAAAATTGTTAGAGTTGGGGATAGTTGAAAACAAAGGATCGGTGAGGGCAAGACAAGAAGTGACTATTAGCAGAAAAAAAATGATGAATATTTTTTGCATAGTGGTGGTTTTTGTGATATTTTCTAAATTTTTTGTACAAGAATATTTTTTAGTCCTAATCTTGATTTATATGTCTAATAAACCAAAACCTAATCTATATCTAAGCCAATATCTACAGCTTTAGCAGAATGTGTCAAAGCACCAATTGATATAAAATCAACACCAAGATTAGCAAAATTCTTTATATTAGATAAATTAATTCCGCCCGAAATTTCAATCAAACATTTTTTGTCAATAATTTTTTGCGCTTTTTTAATTTCTGCAACTGTCATATTATCAAGCATTATGATATCAGGACTTGATTTTAAAGCTTCTGTGACCTGTTGCAAATTATCACACTCAACTTCAATTTTTAATTTTTTTTGCGCTTTTTTTGCAGCAATAATTGCTTTTGTGATACTTCCTGCGGCGGCAATATGATTATCTTTAATTAAAATCATATCAGATAAATTCATCCGATGATTTTTTCCGCCACCAGTCGCAACGGCGTATTTTTCAAGGTTTCGCAGCGTTGGAATAGTTTTTCTAGTGTCTAAAATTTTAGTATTTTTATTTTTTATTAATTTTACAAATTGATTTGTAGATGTTGCGATGCCACTTAAATGCTGGATTAGATTAAGTGCCACTCTTTCTGCGGCAAAAATTAATTTTGCATCACCTTGGCCACTAGCTATTGATTTTAAAGGTTCTACAGCATCACCATCTTTTGCTAATATTTTTAATATTAGTTTTGTATTAGCAAATTTCTTCGATTTTTGCAATTGATCAAAACAAATTTTTACCGCATCAATTCCGCATAAAATAATATCTTCGCGCGGCTTGATAGCAAAGGAGATTTGATGGTTTTTAGGAATAGTTAAATCGCTAGTAATATCGTTAAAAGCACAATCTTCTTGAAGGGCTAAATCGATAATTTTTTGCAATTCGTTTTTTAAAGTTTGTTTCAACATTTTCTTGGATCAAAATTTTGATTTTTTAGTGTTTTTAAACGATCATTAATAAAATAACGCATAAAATTCATCTCTTCAACGCTTATTTGGCGGCCACCACTGTTATTATCCTCAATAATTTTTTGTATTATTATAAAAGCCATGCAATTATTGCCTTGTTTAGCATAAATAAATGCCGGCATTTGCTTGGTCCATAATGGGGCATTTTGAGCGTTATTTTCGCTTAATTTATAGGCCAATTTAAGAGCCAAATCTTCATCATGAAGATCTTTTTGAGCAATATTAATCGCTTGAAAAATCCACCACCAATTAGCGTCGAGGTCTTTGCTAGCATGCTCATCTAAATATTGAATAATATAGGCAGAATCTTCTTTTTTTTGTGTTTGTGAAAAATAATAAGATGCTAAAGAGGGCATTAAATTTGATTTTGCATTTAGGCCATCAAGCAGCGTTAACCATTGGTAGAGGCGTAAATAATCATAATCTTTTAACGCGGTAAATTTAAGAAAAATATCACCAGAATTTTGAATGCGAAAAGATAAAGCGCGAAAGAGAAATTCATTATCGCCAAAAGAACTCGCGCTTAGAAAGTATTGATTTGGTGGCGTAGGAATTATTTCGTAATTTGGTTTAATGCTCTCAGTTTTAGACCAAAAAATTACCTGCATTGCAAAAGCTACAAAAAAAGCATAAAGAAAAAATCGCGGTTTATTGATTTTAAATCGGACCAAATTAAAAAGCTTATTTATCATTTATGCCGAATTGTTTTTGCAGTTCTATCATGCGCAAACAGGCCGCAACAGCGAATCCGCCCTTATCTTTTTGCGCCGGATCCGCTCTAACAATGGCTTGATCATCATTTTCAACAGTTAAAATTCCATTGCCAATTGCTAAATGTTTTTTGAGTGAAAGCTTCATCAACCCGCGCGCGCTTTCATTGGCCACAATATCATAATGCGAGGTTTCTCCGCGAATAACGCAGCCCAAAGCAACAAAACCAGCATATTTTTTTGACTCAATAGCAAAAGAGATGGCGATAGGAATTTCAAGAGCGCCCATCACATTAATAACCTCATAATCAAGTCCAGCTTGCTTAAGCTTAGCAATTGCGCCATTTAGCAATAAATCTGATATTTCGGGATAAAATCTTGCTTCGACAATTAAAATTTTTTTCATTACTATTAATGTTTAGTTGTTAAACTGAGTAACAATATATATTACGCGGCCAGATTCCGCTTACATTCAAGCAAATATGCTCAACATTTTCAACCTATTTTTATTTTTATTATTATTGTGGGCGGGGTTAATGCTTTCTAGCGCCCATGTTTCTTGGGTTTATGCATCATTTGGAATAATATTTTCGGCAATTGTTAGTTTTGCCTCTTTCAAGCTTAAACTTATCAAAAAAGAGAGTGAGTTACTTTATTTAAGTCTTGGCTTTTATCGTCATTTTATAAAACTTTATTACAAAAACTTTGCTAAATCATGTTATTTAATTTTTTTGATGGCATTCAGCAAAAAGCCAATGAGACCTCTGCTTTATTCTGTTCCAATTGATCATGATGCTAAATTTAATCCAGCTTTAATGGTTGCAAGCATCAATATGTCAGCAGGTATTTTTTGTATCGGGTTTAAAGAAATTTTTTTTTATATTCATGCAATAGATGAAAAATATTTTAATGATTTTGATTTATTCAAAATAAGAAAAAATTTACCAGAAATTAACGATGATAATTTGGTTTAAAAATGATTGATGTAGCAAAAACCATAAAAGATTTGCAGTTAGAAATAGCAAGGCACGACAACGCTTATCACACTGATGACGCGCCAATAATTTCTGATGCAAATTATGATCTTTTGCGTAAAAAACTAGATGAATATAAAGATAGTTTTCCACAATTTTTTGATGGAGATATTGCCAAAAAAGTTGGGGGGAAAACTCTAGATATTTTTTCTAAGATAAGGCATGCAAAGCCAATGTTATCGCTATCTAATGGCTTTTCGCGAGAAAATATTGCCGATTTTATTGAAAGAATAAATCGTTTCTTAGGTTTCGATAAAATAACAGAATCAAATAATTTTTTTGTACAAAAGTCAGATCCAGAGGCCTTTCCAACGCTTTTTGATTTTGTTGAAAATAAAGATAAATTAAATTTTTTCTGCGAAACAAAAATTGATGGCCTTTCTTTTTCTGTGCGCTATGAAGATGGTAAAATGTGCTTTGCAGCCACGCGAGGAGATGGTGAAGAAGGTGAAGATGTAACGCAAAATGTTAAAACTATAAAAAATTTTCCACAAGAATTGCTAGCAAAAAATCCACCAAAAGTTTTTGAAATTCGTGGTGAAATTTATATGGGAAAAAAAGATTTTGCTGAACTAAATTTAAGGCAAGAAGAAGTGGGGGGTAAAATTTTTGCTAACCCGCGCAATGCTGCTGCTGGGTCGCTTCGTCAACTTGATTCGCAAATCACCGCATCAAGAAATTTAAGTTATTTTGCTTATGGAATTGGCGAGTTTTCTGCGGATTTTAAATGCGATTCGCAAGCAGAATTATTAAAAAAATTACAAGAATTTGGCTTTAAAACAGAACCTCACTCGCGTCTTTGCTCTAGTGTTGATGAGATTATGAAGCTTTATGAAGAAATCGAAGATAAACGATATCAGCTTGATTATGATATTGATGGCATGGTTTATAAGGTCAATGATTTCGTGCTTCAAGAGCGCTTGGGCTTCGTTTCTCGCTCGCCGCGTTTTGCGATTGCGCATAAATTTCCTGCGGAAAAATCAAAAACTGAGATTGAAAAAATTATAATTCAGATTGGTCGCACTGGCGCAATCACGCCAGTAGCATGCCTTAAGCCCGTAAATATTGGTGGAGTTGTGGTATCGCGCGCCACTTTACACAATCAAGATGAGATAGCTCGCAAAGATATTCGTGAAGGCGATATTGTTGTTGTGCAGCGAGCGGGAGATGTTATTCCGCAGGTTGTTGCGGTTGATAATGATAAAAGAAAATCCGGCTCAGAAAAATTTATTTTTCCCAAAAATTGTCCCGTTTGTGGCGCCGAAATTGTTAAATCAGAGGATGATGTTGTCTTGCGTTGCAGCGGAGGAATCTCTTGTGCGGCACAGCTTAAAGAGCTTTTAAAACATTTTGTTTCTAAAGATGCATTTGATATTGCCGGTCTTGGAAAAAAGCAAATTGAAAATTTTTTTCACGAAGGAAGAATCAAAACTTTTACCGATATTTTTACCTTAGAAAAGCGTGATCAAAAAAGCGGCGATCCCTTGAAAGAAAAAGAGGGGTGGGGCGCTAAATCAACCGAAAATTTATTTTGGGCTATCAACCAAAAGCGCAATATTTCTCTCGAAAAATTTATATATGCAATTGGTATTAGATATGTTGGACAAGCTACAGCTAAGCTAATCGCAAACCATTTTATCTCTTACCAAAACTTTAAAGATAAGATGATAAAAATGGCCGCACTTACACAAGAAGAAATGCTTGCGGATCAAGACTTTAAAGACTTTGTAGCACTTGATGGCATTGGTGAAAAAATGGCAGAATCAATAATTGATTATTTTCGCGATATAAAAAATTTGCGCATGATTAATGAAGTTGATGTTGAATTAAAAATTCAAGATACTGTTGCAATACGCTCAGATTCAACCTTAGCAGGCAAATCAATTGTTTTTACTGGAACCTTAGCTGGTATAACTCGCGCTGAATCAAAGAAAAAGGCTGAAGAATTGGGAATGAAAGTTGTTGGCTCAGTTTCTTCCAAAACAAATTATGTTGTAGCTGGTAGTGATTCTGGCTCTAAGCTTAAAGCCGCCCAAGAATTGAACATAAAAATTTTAAACGAAGAGGAGTGGAGGGATTTATGCATAAATTCATCGCAAAAATAATAACACAAATTTTGATTTTTTTTGTTAGACTTTATCAGATTTTAATTTCACCATTCATTTCTCATAATGCTTGCAGATTTAATCCAAGTTGCTCTGAATATATGCTACAATCCCTTGCAAAACAAGGGTTTATAAGGGGTTTGTATAATGGGATTCGGCGCTTATTGCGCTGCCATCCTTGGTCTGCTGGCGGTAATGATCCAATAAAATAAATGAAACAAATATTATTTTTAATCACTGTCATTTTTCTTTTAAATCAAAGCGCAAACTCTGATGCCAAAAATGCTGCGCTTGAGTTAGAAGAAGTTAAGAGCATCAGCTCTTCAAACAAAAAAATTCAATCACTTGAAGAAATCACCGCCGCTCTTAACGCTGAAAAAGATGCAGCAGAGCCATTTAAGGATAAGGATGTAAAGATTGATATTGAATCTTTAGGACTTGATCTCGTTGATGATGGAAAAAAATCCAAGATAAGAAATGAAGAAAAATTGCAATTGCAAGATTTGCCTCCACTTAAGGAAAAAAAATTTAAAACGCCAAACCCCGTTGTCAATTCTGCTCCCACAACACCAGTTGAAAAAGCAGCAGTAATTGAAGAAATAAAACAAGATGTGAATAAAGCTGAAAAAAATATTATTAAAATTGAAAAAGAAGCCGAAAAAACACTAACAAAAATTCAAAATTTTATTATCAAAACAGAAAAGAATATTGAAGAATCTGCAATTGATAAAATTTCTGAATCAATAACTAAATCTTTAAAAACTTTAAGAAAAGAAAAGTTGCAAGAAAGAATTTTGCAAGAAAGAAAAACTGCTATTGAAAAAAAAGAAAAAGGGGAAAAAGAAGCTAAAATAAAGCGTCTCAATAAATTGCGCGAAGAATATTTAATCAAATTGAAAGGTGCTAAAAATAGCGAACTTTCTGATGAAGATTTTGAGATAGAAGCGCCCCTTATTACACCAAAAGAAAAATCTTTCAGATGGAGTGATCGCTTTATTTCCTATGATCCACCACCATTACCAATATTGGATAATTATCGAGGAAATGATAATAAGCATATTCCAACTATAATGACTATGCAGGAAAAAGTTGATGCTATGTTTAGAGTGATTAATGGTTACAATCCTTCTTATTTTAACAGCGCTTACCAATATATACTTGATCCAAATATTCATAATTTAAATGGCGAAACTATTTTGACTTATGCAACCTTATTTCAAAAATATGCAGTAATGACTTCTATTTTGGCAAAGGGCGCCAATCCAGATCTTCCTAATGCTCTAGGGCACACACCGCTTGATATTGCTATTGAGATGCTTGATATGAAATCTGCACAAATTCTTATTGATATGAATGCTGATCCAAACTATATAAATGGCTTGGGACGCACATATTTAATGCATGCGGCGCGTGTTGGATTTTTGCCAATGGTCGATTTATTAATAACGCAAGGAGTTGATATTAATGCTACCGATAATAATGGAACAACGGCCTTAGGAATCGCTTATAAACATAAAAAAAATGTAGTTGTAAAGCTATTATTAAAATCTGGTGCAGAACCTTGGATTCAAAAGCCGTATAAGCCAGAGAATCAAAGCCTTATAAAAGAATTAAAAACTAGGTGGGGAAAAACGAATACAGATGACGCAATAAAAGAATGAAATTTCTTGATAAAAATTAATATTAATCGTTTAATATTGCATCTTAATTTGCGCTTTTGGTTGATAATTGAATACTAATTTGTGGCAACCATATTCAACTATAAATTTATTTAAATAAATTTTGTTTTTAAAAGCTAAAATTATTCAAATATTTACAAAATACACTTTTCACAAAAGCGTAAACCATTTTTCTTTGACAAAAATTTTAGCATCTTCTTTGGTGATAATATTTTTTGGAATTAAATCAATTAATGCACAAATAGAAAATGATATTTATGGTCAAAAAAATGATGATCTTGCAGGGGTTAGCTCTTTGATGTTAGCGGTTTCGAGCAACGATATTGATGGAGTAAAATTTTTTAGTAGAGCAGGGGGATTTTTAATTAATCAAAAAAATATTGGTGGCGCAACCGCTATACACATTGCTGCCCGCAACGGCAATTTAGAAATAACCTCAATTTTGCTTGAAAATGGCGCCGATGTCAACATCGTTGATAATGAGGGTTGGAGCCCATTAATGCGGGCCGCAATTAACAATAATTCTAAAGTGCTTGAGTTGCTTTTAGAAAAGGGCGCCAATGCAGCATTTCTAAGCTCTGAACATGAAAGCGCGCTAGTTTATGCAACTTTTTCTGATTGTAGTGATTGCTTAAATCTGATTTTCACTAAATCAGATTTAATAAAAACTATGGATACAAAATTGCTGAAAGAGCAACTAATTGATGCTTTTACAATTGCGCGTAATCGTGAAAATAAATTAACACAAAATTTATTGGAAGAATATCTAGATCGCGTTACAAAAATGATGCCACTAGTTGTGGCCACAGATTCTGAAACACCGCAGCAATTTATGGCGGAAGATGGAAAGGTAAAATATATTTTGATCGATGAGGAAAATAACAGGCCGATTCCAGTTCTTGCTAACACAACCATCTCTCAAAACGCGTTACCTCCAACATCTTCACCAGCAATCACATCTACAAACAAAGTTGTTACTAAATTTAAATTTGTATCTGGTGTATCTGCCGCCTCTGAAACCCCAAACACAACAATTGCACCAAAAAAAACAATCTATAAGCTAGTAAAATTCACAAACATTTAATTATATGCTATATTTTGATTTAAAAAAAATTATTAAAAACAAAAAAACAGCATTTTCTTTAATAGAGCTTTCAATCGTAATTCTTATTATTGGCATTATTATAGTTGGCGCAACCCAAGGCAGCCGATTGGTTCGTCAATATAAATTATCTATCGCGAGATCAGCAACACAAAGCTCTCCGGTTTCATCAATACCTGACTTGTTTTTGTGGCTTGATTCTAGTTCGGATAAATCATTTGATAATAATGTTGATGATGGAATTGGTATAGCAAATCTTTATGATATAAATCCCCAAACTTCATCAAAAATTAATTTCGTACAATCAACTAGAATTAATCAACCAACCTATAAAGATGGAATAATAAATAATTTACCCGTTATATCTTTTGATGGGGTTGATGATGTTTTAGTCAGCGCAAATCAAATGAGTAACTTGGATTTTTCATCAAAAAATGAGACCACAGTATTTTTTGTCGCAAATTTTTATAATAATACTATGTTTCCTGGATATTTAAGTTTTGAGGGAACTAGCACTGGTGAAAGATTTTATTTCACTTCATTTTCTTCAATGTCTCGATTTACTTATGTGTTAGATATTACTAATTCAATAAATGGAGGATCTTTGCTTGGAGGCAGTAAAATAGTTACTCTTCGAAACAGAAATTTAAAACAATCAATATATATTAATGGTTCATCAAGCGCTATAGCAAACAATACAAGTGCTTTTCAAGGCTTTAGTGGCTATATGTCTATTGGCGCAGAAAATTTTTATCTTACATATTTCATGGGTTATGCAAAAATAGAAGTTGCAGAGGTGATAATATTTAAAAGAGGCTTGGGAATCGAAGAGAGGCTTGCAGTAGAAAATTATCTGTCTAAAAAATGGGGAATAAAAATTTCTGTTTCCACAACATAATTTTGATAAAATTATTCCATAAAAACTAACTCAATATATATGTCACGCACAGATAAAGTCGAGGTACCAATAGCACCAATGGCACCAATAAATTTAGAACAATTATTTTCATCCAACACAGGAATTGTAATAGGAGAAAATCACTCTTCAGATTCTTCAAAAAAGTTTCTAATTCAAAACTTCCCTACCATGTTCAAAATGGGTTATCGAGTTTTATTTTTAGAGCATCTTTCGCAAGAAAAGCAGCATTTAATTGATGAATATTATGGAGTTGAAGTCGCGCCAGAAAAGATGCCGGGTGATTTGGTTAAGAACTTACATAAGCTTGATGATGGGCACATGGAACTTGATAAGAGTGAATCTACTAAGAATTCTGGGTTTTTAAATATAGTTAAAGCAGCAAAAGAAAGTGGTATTAGAATTGTCTGCCTAGAAGAAAGTGATAAAGAATATAGAGCGCAAAAATACAAAGATAGATTCACAAAATTTAATTCTCGAGTTGCTGATGTTATATCAGCCGATCCCGACTTAGCTAATCCAGATTTAAAATGGCTAGCTTTTGTTGGAACGACGCATGTACATAATCATGCCTCTTACAAAGATGAAAATTCCGTTCCAATTAAAGGAATTGTTGAACAATTAGGGGATTTGGGCGTTCAATCGGTTGGTTCACTTATAGTTTTTAACTCTGGAGTAAGTTCTGGCGGCGTACATTCTGAGATCTTTCCTAAAAAAGGTTGTGAATGTTATTACGCTTCCCCCTCAGCAGGTTTAACAGAAATAGCTACTAATTCATCGATTTATGAAAAAATGACTTATGAAAAATTTCTTCAAAAAGACCCTTCGAGCAATAGCAATAGTTTTAATGCTTCAAGATTTCTTGTATTGGATCACAATCGGGATTTATCTTTTGCTTCGATTAATGACAGAGATGAAGCTGGAAGCATCGAAAAATATTCTAATCCTGAGGTATTTTTCAATAGCATTGCGGCGGGTAATTTTAAACCAAAAAAAGCTGCTGCTGCCGCTGATTCAAGTTTTTTAACCGCAACCAATGTAAGTGCTTATCCTTCAGATGATACGAAATTTGTGACGCCCGTTGATCAAGCACCAGATGCAAAAAGAGTGAAAGTAGTAGTAGCGGCAGCAACAACTGAAGGGGGTGAAAATTGGAAGCGTCAATAATTTATAGCGCCGATATTAGCGCACAAAAAGTCAGTGAATCTGTTGAACTTATACTGGAGGCGCATTTTGATGGCCAAACTGTTAAATATATGGAAAAACTAATAACTAATTGGAGAGAGCAAGCTGGTGATGAAGGGGCCAAACAAGCTATCCTATTTTTATATAAGGCACTTATTGATAATTTTGATCAATATATGTCATTTATAGATGGCAAATTTTCCGAGAAGACAAGAGAAGAAAATCCTTCCTGCAAAAATACGCATAAAATGCTTGAGATATTTGCAAGACACGCAGGCGGAACAATAGAAGATACTGATCCAATGTTTAAGCAGAGCAGGGTTCTTTCATCTCTTGCTCCAGAAGTTTTAAAAACTCAAATTGGCTTATATTTTAAAACAAAATCGAGTGAATTTCTTCACGAAAATTACAAAGATTTTCTAAGGGATTTGGGTTTAGTAAGTGGAGATAATGATAATATTCCTGGAGCACAAATAAGTGCGGCATCGGCAGCATCGGCAGCGCAAACAACCTACAAAAAACTTTAATGTAACAATCAACTTAAAGTTGCATTAATTGGTGTTTAAGGCACAAGAATGTCTTATAATGTATATTATGTAAAGTAATATCCATTATAAGAATCGGATCAACAGCAAGTCACTTTAATCAAGACTTAAAGACAAACAACTTCATATTAAAACTTAGATTAGAATTGAATTGATAATAAATTTTATTCGACCAATAATCACTTCGTAGCTATTTATTATTAACCCTTAATATATTAAATATGCCAAATATCGGAAAACTAATCAGCGGTTTTAGAGTTTTTAAAGCTACAACTTTTTCAAAGCAAAAAGACACGATTCATCACTTGATTCTTCAGGGACAAAAGCCCTCAACAATGATAATTTCATGCGTTGATATAAGAATCGCTCCAGCAGAAATTTTTGCCACCAACCCAGGAGAATTATATGTTATAAATAATATTGGTGGGCTTGTTCCAAAATATAATACCGATGGAGTTCATGGCATTATGTCGGCCATAGAATACGCCGTTAATGATTTGCAAGTAGAAAATATAATCGTTCTTGGTCACGCAAAATGTAATAGTATAAAAATGATGATGTCAGATAAATATACAGCTACTGATCATGGCCTTTCTCAATCAATGAAAACTTGGCTATCTATTGCCGAAGAAGCGCGCGAAGCTGTTAAAAAAGAATTGTCAGAAAAAGATGAAGATACTCAGCAATCAGCTTGTGAGCATGAATCTATAGTTGTTTCAATGCGCAATTTAAAAACTTATCCTTATATAGCTCAGCAAATGGCAAAAAATAAGCTTAATATATTTGGTTGGCATTTTGATATTGAGACTGGCGATATTATGGCTCTTAATCCAGATAATGGATTTTTCGATCCAATATCCTAAAACAAGCCCTCGCCTGTCTATTTCTTCCCAAAAATCTCTTTTAATCTGGTGGCTAAAGCATCGAAAGAAAATTTTTCTTGCAACCTGATAAAAGAATGTTCAATCATTTTATTAACTAACTTTGGATCGCTAATCATTTTTTCTATCGCCTCAACAATGCGATAATGCGTGCTATCTAACGGCTCTACACTAATCAGCAATCCATCAATTTCATTACGCAAAATTTCCTTTGGCCCATCGGCATCACAAGCTATTATTGGTTTGCGAAACTTCATCGCTTCAAGCAACACTAAGCCAAAAGTTTCTCTTTGTGAAGTAAGTAAAAAAATATCAATTGAATCAAAAAATTCTTTTTTATCTTTAACCCAGCCAACAAATTCAACCCTATTTTCAACTTGCAATTCTTTTGCCAAATCACGCAAAAACTTTTCTCTGATTCCGGTTCCGGCAATTTTTAAAATAAATTTTTTGCCACTAGAATTATTTTCTAAAAGTTTAATCGCCTTTACTGCATAGCGAAAACCTTTTCCTTTATCTAAGCGCCCAATTACTCCAAGCGTGATTTTTTCTTGATCTTGTAGGTTAATTTGTGGCTTAATTTTTATCGCTTCAGTCGTATCAATAGCATTGTGAATTACAAAGCTTTTACTCTCATCCTGCCCTTGATCAATTGTATTAAAGAACATCGGTTTATTAACCGAAATCACAACATCGGCGCCGATTGAGCGCTTGACATTCATGCTGTGATTCACCGCTACTTGAAAAATCTTTTTATTGGTTATTTTTTTTATTGCTTTGCAAGACAAAATCATTGATCTGCCAGCGTGAGCCACCACGGCATCAGCATTGAATTCTTGTAGAATTTGTTTTATAGAATTAATTGCAAAGAAATCATGATAACCAAAATTATTTTTAATTTTTTTAATAGGAATATTCAGCGCTTCAAGTTGATGAACATATGGGGCATCATCCTTTATAATAGCCAAAACATCATGATTTAATTTATTTTTTAAAACATCACAGTAATCAACAAAAACCTGCTCTGCCCCACCATTTTGTGAGGTCAAAATTATATTAACGATTTTCATTTTCTTTTGCTTTTAAATATGAAATTATTGGATAAAGGCCCGCAAGCACTGCTATTAAAAGGCCAATCCCGCCTTCTTTATAGCCTTTTTTTATCACAAAAGATTTAAAAAATCGTAATTTAAAACTACAATAACCACCCTTAATTTTATTTTTTGCAATCATATCATTGGCTTTCCAAGTGGTGTATCGATTAAAGCGCGCAATTAGATCTGATATATCTTCATCAACTAAATGAATAATCGGATTTTGCAAAGATTTTATTGTAAAATTTCCTGCAAATGTAGGGTGAATTTCTTTATCTTCGTGATATTTTTTAAGGCCACGATAAGTTAAAGTTTGACGCCTTAGAACGCCAAGGGTTCGCAGCCAACCATATTTTACCCATCTTTTGCCAATATAGTTTGCAATTGGAATATAAAAGCCACAAGGTTCTGCAATAGCAATCGCTTGCTTAATCTCATCAGCTAATTCTTGAGAAATTCTTTCATCGGCATCAATTTCTAAAATCCATTCATTAGTTGCAGCACTTAGAGCCACATTGCGCCTTGACCCCTCAATATTCCATGATCCAGCAATAATTTTATTGGTAAATTTGCGCGCAATAATCTCTGAAGCATCGCTGCATTTATCAAGCACCACCACTATTTCATCAGCAAAGCCAAGGCTTTTTAGGCAGTCTTCGAGGTTCTTTTCTTCATTATGGGCAACGATAACGGCAGAAATTTTCATGATTTTTGCTTATGAATAATTAACTTGAAAACGCGCTAATTTAGGCGGCAAAATATACAAATGTCAAAATTAATTTACTTTAATTCCATATTTTTTTCCTAAATAGCTCTCAACTTCTTTTCGATCTGCTATTTTTAAAGCTCCTTCAAAAACGATCACTTCTGAGATATGGCCGCTATGAATGGTGTTGTATCCAGTATTTGAGGCTTGAGGACCTTCTCCAATTTTAAAAACAGATATATTAGAAACAATAGAGACGGCAGTGATATCGGTCTCTTTATTTAATGTTCCATTCACATATAATCTGATTTTATCACTTGCAAGAGGGCCGGTCATAACAATTGTGGCTATTTCTGGCTTAGTTGTAAACTTTGTATCGCCATATATAAAAAAGCATTGCTGCTGGTGCCTATTAGGCGAAAATTCAGATTCATTCTAGCGTAGGATGTATCCCAACTATATATATATCGTTCAGAGTAATTAGTAGTTTCAATTAGTTTATAAACAACAAAAACTGTAGATGCAAAATTCGATGCTATAGGAGAGGCTATTAATACTTTAGTATTGGGTTCGCCACTAAATTTTATAGATGGCAAGCCACTAACTGTATTTGCATCATATTTTATACCAACCGCTCCACCAGATGCAGATGCATTTAATTTTATAGATGATTGCGGATTAACATCTTTCCAAACCGTGATTTCTTGACCATTTTCTGATTCAGCATCAAGAAAGCTGTTATCTAATGTGGGCTCAAGCCACATTATCAAGCCTTTAATACTGGGCACCGAAGAGCTTTGTGTTATAGATTTTGCCGTAGCAAGTTTCATAGCAGATATAATTCTTCCACCTTGTGTAACCCCAGCAATTATAATTCCAATAATTAACAGAACTATAGAAAGCTCAATCAAAGAAAATGCTTTTATCGATTTTTTAGAAATTTTCATTTAACCGACATTATTATTATTTATATTTTAGAGCAGAGCTAATTATACTTCCAAATATTGACTTGAAAAGTGCACTAGAATAATTTAGGCTAAATAATATGCAAATATCAAAAAGAAAATTCATTAAAGTTGGCTTGCTTTCAACTGGCCTTTTATTTAGCGCATGCCAAATAAAAGCTTTTGATCGCTTATCAAAAAATTATAATAAAAAATTAGGAGAAAAAACTATGCCATTCGAACTTCCTGTATTGCCTTACGCTAAAAACGCTTTAGCACCTCACATTAGTGAAAATACTATTAACTTTCACTATGGCAAACATCATCAGGCATATGTAACAAATTTAAATAATTTGCTTTCAGGCACTGATCTAGTGGGCAAATCACTAGAAGAAGTTATCAAAATTAGTCACGCTGATAAAACAAAAGCAGGCATTTTTAATAATTCGGCACAAGTTTGGAATCATACTTTTTATTGGCACTCAATGAAACCAAATGGCGGCGGCAAGCCATCTGGTGAGGTTTTGGCAAAAATTGAAAGTGATTTTGGCTCTTACGAAAATTTTGTAACCGAATTCAAAAATGCTGGAGCAACGCAATTTGGCTCTGGTTGGGCATGGCTTGTTTTAGATGCTGGAAAATTAAAAGTTGTTAAGACTGGCAATGCTGAAACCCCCCTCACCTCTAATGCCAAGCCAATTATGACTATGGATGTTTGGGAGCACGCATATTATCTAGATTTTCAAAATGCTCGCCCAACTTATATTGACACTTTTCTTAACCATTTAGTTAATTGGGATTTTGTCGCACAAAATTTAAAATAATAATTAAATGCGTATAGCAAAAATTGCAATCGACGATAGAAAGAGTGATGCAATTGCTGTAACAAAATTAATTTTATAATCCGCGTCTGTATAATTTTTTTAAAAAAATGTTTTTACAACAAATATCTCATAATAAAAAACTCTTCAAACCAGTAATATATGGTATTTGTGGCCTCACCCTCACCGATGAAGAAAAATATTTTTTCTCTAAAAATGGCTGCGTTGGCTTTATTCTTTTTGCGCGAAATATTCAGAATAAAGAACAACTAAAAAAACTTACTTCTTCATTAAAAGAACTAATGGGTGGTGAAGTTTTAATCTTGATAGACCAAGAAGGAGGAAGAGTCGCGCGCCTTAAAGAACCTCACTGGAAATGTTATCCTGCAGGAGAATTTTTTGCCTCAATTTATAAAACTGATCCACTAAAGGCTTGCGATTTGCTTTATAAAAATTTTCAAGAAATTGCCACTGATTTAGTTGAAGTTGGAATAAATGTAGATTGCGCCCCAGTTCTTGATATCCTAACCGCTAAAACACATCAAATTATTGGTGATCGCGCTTATGGAGATAATGTTGAACAAGTTTCTGTTCTTGCAAAAAAAGTGTGCGAAGGATTGCTTTCAAAAAAAGTTTATCCAGTTATAAAACACATTCCGGGCCATGGGCGCGCTGCTTCTGATAGCCATTTAGAATTACCAATTGTTGATGCCTCAATAGAAGAATTGCGCAAAACAGATTTTGCTGTTTTTAAAAATTTTACTGAACAAAAATTTGCAATGACTGCACATGTTTTGTTCACTGCTCTTGATCAAAAACATTGTGCAACAATTTCGCCAAAAATCATTAAATTAATTCGTGAAGAAATCGGTTTTAAAAATATTTTAATGAGCGATGATTTATCGATGAAGGCCCTTGGTGGAAGCTTTGGCGACCGGACAGAATCAGTATTAAAAGCTGGCTGCGATTTAGTTTTGCACTGCAATGGCAATATGCAAGAAATGCAAGAAATCAACGCAAAATTGCCTCATATAAATGATGTAGTTCTAGAAAAATTCAATAACTAAAAAAATAAAATGACCAACTTCATCTACCAAAATGATTTACCAAACGATGTTAAGTTTGAAGGTTCTATAGCCATTGATACTGAAACAATGGGCTTAAAAACAAAACGCGATCGTCTTTGTTTGGTGCAAATTTCTGCGGGTGATGGCAATGCTCATATGGTTCAATTTGATAGCAGCTTAAATTATGGCGCGCCCAATCTAAAAAAATTATTATCCAACGATAAAATTCTTAAAATTTTTCATTTTGCGCGTTTTGATATTGCGGCTTTAAATTATTATTTAGATCTTGATATAAAAAATATTTATTGCACTAAAATCGCATCAAAGCTTACTCGCACCTATACAGAATTTCATGGACTAAAAGCAATATGCGATGAATTACTCTCTGTTGAAATTTCAAAAAAACAGCAATCTTCTGATTGGGGAGCTGAAAAATATTCTGAAAGCCAAATAAAATATGCCGCTTCTGATGTATTATATTTGCATAGATTAAAAGAAAAATTAGATGAGATGTTGCAAAGAACTGGTCGTGAAAAAATTTTTCAAGCCTGTGTAGAGTTTTTATCAACCCGCGCCAAGCTTGATTTAGAAGGCTTTGAAGAAATTGATATTTTTGCACATCAATAATAAAATTTTCTAAATATTTTGAATGTAAAATAATTTATAAATAAAAATTATGTTAAGAATTTTTATAATTTTATTTACCTCACTCACTCTGCTCTCTTGTTCTTACAAACCAATTCTAGACCAAAATGAAAAATATTTTCAAGTAGGACAAGAAGAGGCACAAAAAGATATTGATAAATGCACTGCTGATGGCGATGAATATCTCAAGCAATATAAGGCCCAGCGCGCTATGAAAGAAGCTGGTCGCAAGGCAGTTATTGGAGCAGTTGTTGGAGCGGCAACAGGATTTATTTTTGGCAATAATCTAAAATCATTAGCAATAGGAACAGCTGTCGGAGCCGGAATTGGAGCCGCTGCAGGTGGTCTTGGCGTTGCTGGTGAAGGCAAAGTTAATCCAGATCAAATCAAGCAACGATATGTTTCTAATTGCTTGGCGCGAAAGGGTTATCAAGTGATTGGATGGCAATAAAAGTTGGCTTATTATTTTTTTGCCACTTTAGATTTTTTTGTAAGATTTATCATTATTTTTATCTTTTGTAATTCCATTAAAACTAGCAGCATTCAATAAAAACATCAGCGCTACAACTGCGATACTAGTAATAATTATTACAAAAAATATTTTCATAAATTTATAAATGAGAAAGAACCTCAATAATTTCATTTTTAATGTCGATCATCCCTTGATCTCTCTTGCTTGAAGTTAAAATAAATTTTGGATGCAATGCTGCCCATAACTTAGCTTCTTCACGAATTTTCTTCTCTGCAAAAACTAATTTTTCATGACTAATTTTATCAATTTTAGTTAAAATAATCTGAAAATTAATCCCGACGCTATTAAAAATATTTGCCATATCATGATCAGATTTTTTTAAACCTTTTACTGGATCAATTAAAAGAAAAACCCGTTTTAATTGTGCCCTTTTAGCAAAATATTCAAAACTAGTGCGCTGCCAATTGGCTACATGTTTTTCTGCAGCCTTAGCAAAGCCATATCCCGGCATATCAACAACAATTATCTTATCGGATAATAAAAAGAAATTAAGTTGTCTAGTGCGCCCCGGAGTATTAGAAACGATTGCAACTTTTTGCGAAGTTAACGCATTAACCAAACTAGATTTGCCAACATTAGAAGCGCCAATAAAAGCAAATTCTGGATAATTGGTTTCTGGAAACTGCGAAGCATTATGTGCGCCTAGAATAAATTCACATTTTTGCTCACCATGTGAGGGGAAAATTTTATTGATCTCGATTTTTTTGCTCATTATTTTTGCTCCATAAACTCGATCATCTTGGCGGCTACATCCACACCAGTAGAGCCCTCAATCCCTTCTAATCCGGGTGAAGAATTCACTTCTAAAATTTTGGGCCCCGAAACAGAGCGCACCATATCAACACCCGCAACATCAAGCCCCATGATGCGCGTTGCATCTATCGCCATTTTATATTCTTCATCAGTAATTTCTACCGCATGCGCTTTTGCACCAAGATGAATATTGGCACGAAACTCGCCTTCCTGAGCCTCGCGCTGCATCGAAGCAACAACTTTATCCCCAATAACAAAACAACGAATATCGTGGCCTTTTGATTCTTTGATATATTGTTGCGCCAAAATATCTGCCTTTAAACTGCGAAAAGCATTGATTACACTTTCTGCCGCTTTGTTAGTTTCTGCCAAAACCACACCAACACCTTTTGTTCCCTCAAGCAATTTAACCACTAATGGCGCGCTTCCAACTAATTTAATAATATCTTTTGTTTCATAAGAAGAATTGGCAAAGCTGGTTACAGGCACGCCAATACCGTGTTGCGCCAATATTTGCAGCGTACAAAGTTTATCGCGAGATTTTGTTATAGCATCTGAGGCGTTGAGGCAGTTGATTCCCATCGTTTCAAACTGACGAATAATTACTGAAGCATAAAAGGTCATCGAGGGCTTTATGCGCGGAATTACATAATCAATATTTTCAATTTTTTTTCCTTCATCAAAAAAAATCTCTGAAGCTTTTGTTGCAACTTTTATAAAGCATTCGCCAACATTGATAAATTTAATATCATGTCCGCGCTTTGTTCCAGCCTCAATGATTCTGCGGTTAGAATAGAGATTAGGATTCGATGCCAATAAGATTATTTTCATAAGTGAATTTTTGGTGGCTTACAATTTTTATATAATTTTAAAATTTCGCTGCGCTTTTCTTTTCCAAGAACAAATGATTTAGAGATATCCACCAACATATTCAACTGTTTTATTGCTTCACGCCCCAAAAGCATCTTAAAAGCCATAGAATCTCGGTTGGCAAGAGTGATTTCAATTCTGATTTTTTTCTCCCCCACGCATAAATCAGATTTTATTACGAATCTTTTTTCTTTTTTTCCACCAGAATCTGAAACCATACGACGATCAACAACTCTTGCTACACAAGGCCTAACCAGTTTTTTATTTTTTTGCAAAGGATGAATTTCAAACTGCACATATTCAATATCTTCAATATAAAAATTTTTAATATTAAAAGCATGCAAAGAAGAAGTTTTGGCACCAGTATCAATTTTGCCTTTAATTGCAGGCAAAGCAAGGCAATCAAGACTAAACCACTCCTTCCAGCCAATAATTTTTTTAGTTTTTTTAATCGATTTCATGTATTTTTGAACTTAAAAAAAATCTATTCGCTAGCAATTATTTTAGTTACAACTTCTAAATCATCTTGAGTATCCACAGAAAGCGGGTGCGCGTCAACAAGTTTTACGATAATTTTCATACCATTTTCAAGCGCGCGCAGCTGTTCCAAGCTTTCGCGCTGCTCTAATGCAGATGGTTTTAGGCTAACAAATCGCTCTAAAGCCTTAGTTTTATAAGCATAAATGCCAATATGATGAAAATAATCGCCGCTATTTTCTTTGCTATAAGGGATCGCCGAGCGCGAAAAATAAAGGGCGTTGCCACAATTATCGGCAGCAAAAGCAACGGCAATTTTTACTACATTTGGATTGGCAATTTCAGTACGATTTTTTATTTTTGAGGCAACGGTTGCAATATCGCAATCATGCTTTAAAGCAGCTTCAGCAGCTGCACGAATCACCTTGGGATCAATATTTGGCAGATCACCTTGCAGATTTATTATTAAATCAAATTTTTGCACAATAGCTTGTGAAGCTGCATAGATTCTATCTGTTCCTGATGGTAAATCGGGATTGGTAATAATAAAATTTCCACCAAAACTGCTAACATTATTAGCAATCTCATCGCCATCGCAAGCAATATAAACTGGCCCCAGATCAGCTTCAACGGCTTTTTCATAAACGCGCTGAATCATGCTTTTGCCTAAAATATCAGCCAATGGTTTATTGGGAAGCCTTGTCGAAGCTAGGCGAGCAGGGATTATAATTGCAATTTTGCCATTCATCAAAAACCTTATAATAGTTAAAAATAGGTAAGAATCTTAAGCTGATTTATGTAACTTTCAATATGGATGAATATGCGGAGAAATGAAAAACTCACCAACCCGCTTGAGGATTGGTGAGCACGGATGGAATCGAACCATCGACAACCTGATTAAAAGTCAGGTGCTCTACCGACTGAGCTACGTGCTCTCACTAAAGAGATCAATCAAAAATTTTGATAAAATAGAGATATCAAAAAAGAAGAGCGCGAAATTTCATATCTTTTGCAGTCAAATGTCAATAGAAATATTAAAGATTCCTGCTTTTTTCATTGCTTTGGATAAGAGAAGTTGTGGATGCGACCGCTACGCCCTTTATGATTCTACTTCGAGTAAGTGTACTGGGAGTTTGCGGTATCTCTCTACGGGAAATAGATGAGGGAGCTGGAGTTAAAGCTATTTTTACGCCAGTAATTTCTGGCAAAGAATTATTTTGTGTAGGCCGAAGAGGATGCGATGATTTAGCAAGAAGATTTAGTGGCTTTAATGGGATTATAGGTTTTTGAAGCCTTTTTTCTTGTTCAAATACTGGTTGTTGTATAGGAGTTTTTGCCACAGAGACTCTAGTTAAGAGTCTTTCCGTTGTAGCTGGATAAGGCCCCGCAATAACAGGAGAAAATTTTTTGATGGTTGATCCGACAAAAATATATTCATCCTTTCTATTGCTTTCTTTAGGGGTTCTGTATTTATTTGAGAAACTAGAGTCAGAACTAATTGACCAATTTTCTTCAGAAGAAACATCAGAAACATCTATGTTATTCGATCCTTTACCTTTATATTGCTCCATCTCCTCATTAATACGAGATAATCCTATAGTAGTTAACTTGTTATTAGTAGCAATTGTTGTAGCGTTGACCATCATCGCCTTTAGTTCTTTACTGGCATTCAATTGAAAATTCAATGGCTGAAGCATAGGAGCACCGATATCATTCTTATCAAGCTTTTTTCTTAATCCTATTGTTTGAGCAACTCTACTAATCAAACTTCTATCAACAGGTTTAGAAATACGAGGCTTTAACTCAATTGTACTTGTAACAACTTCTATATTTTTAACGGGTTGAGCTATTGCTTGACGAGATTGATTAGATTCATATTTAGCAATAAGTAGATCGACAAATTTGTTTTTTATTCTATTTTCTGGATTAATATTTTGAGCCCTAGACATCACATCGCGCATTGGCGTGGAAGGTTGCCATCTAAGATCAGTAGGAGAACTTATTCTAAAACCTTTGCTGCCTTTGCTGGTTGCAAGTTTTATAGGATTAATAGGTGCACTTATAACGATAGTTTTTTTAGGAGGCATATTTTAGTTAATTTTTTTTTCATAAAATTCTTTTACCAACTGATTTAGCAAACGCAAACCATATCCTGTTGCGCCCTTAACTGCCAAAGGATCGCCCTTGCCTTTCCAAGCCACACCAGCAATATCAAGATGTGCCCATTTTGTATCACCAACGAATCTTTTTAGAAACTGTGCAGCTGTAGTGCTTCCAGCGCCTCTTCCTGAGCCAGTATTTCTCATATCAGCAATATCAGAATTGATCATTTCGTCATATTCTTCACCAAGAGGAAGTCTCCAAACCGTTTCACCTGAGGCTTTTCCAGCTTTTTCAAGCTGCACAGATAAATTATCATCGTTAGAAAATAACCCAGCATGAACATCGGCCAAAGCCACTACAATGGCTCCAGTTAAGGTTGCAAGATCGATAATAAATTTTGGCTTAAATTTTGTATTAGTATAGTGAAGCGCATCAGCCAGCACCAGACGGCCTTCTGCATCAGTATTGATAATTTCAATAGTTTGTCCCGACATTGAGCGAACCACATCTCCGGGGCGTTGCGCCGTGCCTGAAGGCATATTTTCTACAATGCCAATAACGCCAATCGCATTAACTTTTGCTTTGCGTTGCGCCAAGTTACGAAGCAATCCCACCACTACAGCCGAGCCAGCCATATCGGTTTTCATGTCTTCCATATTATTTGCTGGCTTGA
This sequence comes from Rickettsia typhi, assembly GCA_945865905.1. Lineage (GTDB taxonomy): Bacteria > Pseudomonadota > Alphaproteobacteria > Rickettsiales > UBA1997 > CAMCFD01. Next base: position 43,016 of record CAMBFC010000005.1, on the reverse strand, counting down.
TTGAAATTCCACCAGTATCAAAAGTTACACCCTTGCCAACAAAGGCGATTGGCTGCTCTTTAGAGTTTTTTAAGCCATTCCATTTTAATATAACTAATTGCGATTCTTTATCACTACCCTGTCCCACACCAAGAAGCGAGCCCATTCCCAGCTTTGTCATTTCTTTTTCACCAAGTACTTCAACTTCTAATCCATCTTTTTTTAGAGTTTTGCAAATTTCTGCGTAGCTTTCTGGATTCAATATATTAGATGGTTCAGAGACCAAATCACGAACGAAGAAAATATTTTTTGCTAAAATTTCTAACTCAGAAAATTCTTTTTTTACTGAAATTAAATCACTTGTGGCAACGCTAATGGCGGCGATTTTTAGTTCTTTATCTTTTTTTCTTTTTTCAAAATATTTGTTAAAACGATAGCTTTGCAAAACCGCTCCAAAAGCTAAATTGCAGTGATTTTCAATATTTTTTCCTTTTGGCTTAACTTTGCCGCTTGCATCAATTTCAAATCCAAAAAATAATGTTGCATCTTTTATTTTAGAAGCATTTAAAAATGAAACAATTTTTGCTCCAGTTTTTTGTAAAGAATTTGCATCTAATTTTTTTTCTTCGCCAATTCCAATAACAGCAATGACTCCACCTTCAAACGAAACCAAATGCATGCCGTTTTTTCCAGTAAAATCAAATTGTTCTTTAGCAAATTTAACTGGTGAAAAAGTTGATTTCTTTACTTCTTCTTCAGTTAAAATTAAAACTGGTACAGAATTTTTAAGAGCAGAAAATGATATAGGATTAGAAAAATTTATTTTCATGATTATTTAATGAATATTTATAACAAAGACACCTGCGAGTAAGACTAAACAAACATTTGAAAAAATGCAAAGCTATAATTTGACTATTTTAATATCATTGATCAATCTCGGTTTTTTTGGTGGCTTTACTCATTGCGGCGCAATGTGCGGCCCCTTTGTGCTAACCCAAGTTTCAAATCGCCTACAAAATATTTCTCTATCCCATTTTTCGCGTTTTGAAAAATTGCGCAGCATGGCTTTATTGCCTTATCATTGCGGAAGAATCACTACTTATATATTTATTGGATTTTTTTGTTCTTTAATTACTAAAAATGTTAAAGAAATTAATGGATTTAATATCATAAGCGGAATGTTGCTTTTATTCGCCTCTGCATTTTTCTTAAAAAACCTTTTTGGCAAAAAAATATTTAAATTTACCTTTAAATTGCCATTTAACTTGCCAAAAATTAAAAATCCGTCAATATTAAAAAAACTTTTTCAAAATCCATATGGTTTTAATGGATTTTTATTGGGAATAATTTTAGGATTTATTCCCTGCGGTTTGCTTTATGGGGCATTTGCTCTTTCGGCATCAATCGCCAATCCAATGTTTGCAGCGTTAGGAATGTTTTTATTCGGAATCATGACTTTTCCGGCTCTCTTTCTTACCGCTTCTGGAGGATATTTTTTCTTGAAACTCATTAATTTCAAGTTGATTTCTAAAACAATAATTTTAATTAATGCCATAGCGCTTGGCGTTATGGGTCTCGAACTAATTATAAAATAACAATGGCCTCAAACCATATATCTAAAGCTTCAGTCGATTATAACTACGATATAATCAAACTATTCACATTAGCTTCCACTTTTTGGGGAATCGTCGGATTTGCGGTTGGTGTTCTCATTGCCTCGCAACTAACTTTTCCACTTTTAAATTTTGATATTGAATGGCTAAGCTTTGGCAGATTGCGCCCTCTGCACACTTCTGCAGTTATTTTTGCCTTTGGTGGAAATGTTCTTTTTGCTACAAGTTTTTTTGTGGTGCAGCGCACTTGTCAAACAAGACTTTGGGGCCGCGATTCTTTACTTAAATTTATTTTTTGGGGCTATCAATTATTTATTGTTATGGCCGCGATTGGCTATCTTAATGGCGTTACACAAGCCAAAGAATATGCTGAACCAGAATGGTATGCTGATTTATGGCTAACCATAGTTTGGGTTTGTTACTTTTTTGTTTTTATTCTAACATTAAAAAATCGTCAAGAGCCCCATATTTATGTGGCCAACTGGTTCTTTTTGGCTTTTATTGTTACGGTTGCAATCTTGCATATTGTTAATAATTTAGCGATTCCATTGCGTATCGATTCTGGTTATAGTTATTCATTATTTGGTGGCGTACAAAGTGCGATGATCCAATGGTGGTATGGTCATAATGCGGTTGGATTTTTTCTTACTGCCGGATTTATCGGAATTTTATATTATTATATTCCTAAAAGAGCTGGTCGCCCAGTTTATTCTTATCGTCTTTCAATTTTACATTTTTGGTCTTTGATTTTTATTTATATTTGGGCAGGCCCACATCACTTGCATTATACTTCTCTGCCTGATTGGGTGCAAACTCTTGGCATGACATTCTCAATCATGCTGTGGATGCCATCTTGGGGCGGCATGATCAACGGTATAATGACTCTCTCTGGCGCATGGCACAAATTGCGCGAAGATCCGGTGTTGCGTTTTTTAATCACTGCCGTCGCTTTTTATGGCATGAGCACTTTTGAAGGCCCATTAATGGCGATAAAATCCGTTAACTCGCTATCTCATTACACTGATTGGACAATCGGCCATGTGCATTCTGGCGCTCTTGGCTGGGTTGCAATGATCAGCTTTGGCGCCCTTTATCACATGGTACCAATCTTGTGGAATAAAAAAGATCTATACTCAATCAAGTGGGTTAGTGTGCATTTTTGGCTCGCCTCAATCGGTATCGTTCTCTACATTACCGCAATGTGGATCTCTGGCATTATGCAGGGCCTAATGTGGCGCGCTTATGATGATATGGGATTTTTACAATATTCATTCATTGAAACAGTTGTTGCAACGCATCCACTTTATTTTACTAGAGCACTTGGTGGAATATTTTTTCTTATCGGAGCCTGTTTAATGGCTTATAATTTTTACAAAACAATTCGCTACGCACCTATTGCGCAAGCAAAATAAGCAAAGTTTTATTATGTTTAAACACGATAAAATCGAGAAAAGCTCGATATTACTTTTAATACTAACCGTGATTGTTATTTCAATCGGAGGAATAATTGAAATAACCCCACTTTTTCGTATTGAAACCACAATCGAAAAAGTTGAAGGCATGCGGCCCTATACCCCGCTTGAGCTTGCAGGATCAAAAATCTATAAGCGCGAAGGTTGTTATGGCTGCCATTCACAACAAGTTCGTGTTTTGCGTGATGAAGTTGAGCGCTATGGCCACTACTCACTTGCGGCTGAAAGCATGTATGATTTTCCTTTTCAATGGGGCTCAAAACGCACGGGGCCAGATCTAGCGCGCATCGGTGGCAAATATTCTGATCAGTGGCATGTGATGCATTTGGTAAATCCGCGTTCAGTTGTGCCACAATCAATCATGCCTGGTTATAAATTTTTAGTTGAAAGAGATGCTGATATTTCTGGTCTACAAGATGATATTGCTGTATTGCGCAAACTTGGCACGCCATATACTGATGAGATGGAACAAAACGCCGTCAGTGATGCCGTATTACAAGCATCAAATGATCGCGATACTTCTGGATTAGAAAAAAGATACGGCAAAAAAATAAACATCCATGATTTTGATGGTAACCCTGATCGCGTTTCTGAAATGGACGCTTTAGTTGCTTATCTGCAAATGCTTGGATCTTTAGTTGATTTTTCAAAATATGAGCCCGCAATAAAAGAGAAAAAATAATGAACTTCATCATCAATAATGCAGCTACAATTGCTACAATATTTTTTTTCACAACATTTTGTTACGCCATTTTTTATGCTTTTAATAAAAAAAATAAGAAGAAGTTTGAAGAATCAGCAAAAATCCCTTTAGATGATGATAGGTAGAATAAGGGATAAATATTGCATCCAAAAGCACTAAAAGATTATAGTAGATCGGCCTCAAACAAGATTAGTTCTGATTAACAAAAAACTTAATCCGACTTAGCTCTTTGCCGCATTCAGGGTCAATCCTTACTAACTCTTGCTTCCCATCAAAAATCTTAGTTAAAACCATTATAACTCCACCATCTTCTTTGATAAAATCAATGCCATGTGCAATATTTATTTTTGCCACCTCTGGGCATTTTGATACTATAGTATTTTGCGATTCTTTATTATGACGCACAATTTCAAACGCCGCTATCGAAAACACTAAAACTATAAAAAGCGCAAATACTGTAGATTTTAATAAAATCATACTTTTGCTATATTTTTTTGTTGGCGCCAAAGAAGAAGAATCATGTTTTTCATGACGATTATTATCGCGACGATCGTGACTGTGAGAGTTATTTTTTCTATTGCTATACATAGGCTTTGTTATTTAAATTAATTTTAATTTCTTTCCAACTTTAATAAATGCAGCGATAGCCCGATCTAAATGCTCTCTATCATGAGCAGCAGAAATTTGCACACGAATTCGCGCTTCATTTTTTGGCACTACAGGAAAAGAAAAAGCGACAACATAAATACCCTCTTCTTCAATCATCATTTTTGCAACCTTGGCCGCAAGCACAGCATCCCCAAACATCACTGGCACTACTGGATGCACGCCAGCTCTAATATCAAAACCAGCATCAACCATTTTTTCTCTAAAATAAGCAGTATTATCGGCTAATTTTTTAATTAAGTTTTTTGATTGCTTAAGCATTTCGATTATTTCAATTCCAACGGCCGCAACCATTGGCAGCACATTATTAGAAAAAAGATATGGGCGACTTTTATTGCGCAACTTATCAACGATTTCTTTTTTAGAAGCGATAAAACCACCACCAGATCCACCTAAAGCCTTTCCGATGGTGCTGGTTAAAATATCAACTCTACCTTCAACTCCGCACATTTCTAATGTTCCACGACCATTGGCACCAATAAATCCAGTTGCGTGCGAGTCATCAACTAAAACCATCGCATTGTATTTATCAGCTAAATCACAAATTTCTTTTAATTTAGCAATATCACCATCCATTGAAAATACGCCATCGGTAACAATCAATCGATTTTTAGAATTTTGTGCGGCTTTTAATTTTTTCTCTAAATCTGCCATATCATCAAATTTATAAAAATGGCGCGCAGCTTTGCACAGTCTAATTCCATCAATTAAACTTGCGTGATTTAAATCAGCAGAAATAATTGCGTCATTTTCATCTAACAGAGCTGAAAACAAGCCGCCATTAGCAGTAAAGCATGACGAATAAGTTATAACATCTTCAAATCCAAGAAATTCAGCCAACTTTTTTTCAAATATTTTATGAAGATCAAAAGTGCCGCAAATAAAACGCACAGAAGCGGTGCCAAGACCATATTTATCGAGAGATTTTTTAGCAACCTCAACTAAATTATTGTTATTTGCTAATCCCAAATAATTGTTAGCGCAAAAATTTAAAACTCGTTTTTTTGTGTCATTAATGGTAATATCGATATCTGAAGATTGAGCGCTAATAATTTGATATTCATTTTTATAAAGAGCATTTTCTTTGAGAGACTCTAATTCTTTTGTAATATCATTTAGAAAATTTTGCTGAATCATTGTGTTAAAAAATATATTGTTAAAAAAATAAAATTGACTTTATTGCAACAGAGCATAAGTTGATCGACGCTATAAAAAGCATTGCAAACTAAAATTAATCATTAAAAACAGAACAATTATGAACAAAAAATTTATTAAATCAATGGTGGCTGCCGTTGCAAGTTTAGGCCTTCTTTCTTCTTGCTCTATGTTAAGCGGAAAAGATTCTCACAAATGTGGTGGAAAAAATAGCTGTAAAGGCAAGGCTATGGAAGATTCTCACAAATGTGCCGCTTCTAAAGATGAAGCTAAAAAAGTAGAATCTTGCAATTGTGGCGCTAAAAATGGCTGTGCCGCAGCTAAAGCTGATGTAGCAAAAACTAGCAAAGCTAAAAAATCTACCGCTAAAAAGAATTAATTTTTTTGATTCAAATGAAGTTAATAAAAAGTCCATCCTCGCCAAATATTGTCGGTGTTGGGCTTCGCTCTCCACACATTCCTTACATTCTTAAAAATCACCAAAAAGTTTCACAAAAAATTGGATGGTTCGAAGTTCATAGTGAAAATTATTACAATGTTGCAGCATCTTCAGTAGCAACCCTTCTTGAGGTTAGAAAAAATTTTCCTATCAGTCTACATTCGGTCGGAAACTCTCTCGGATCAGCTCAAAAAATTGATTTAAATCATCTTACAAAACTTAAGAAGTTAATTGATGTTATTGATCCATTTCTAGTTTCTGATCATATTTCTTGGGGCTTGGTTGATGAGAAACACTCAAATGATTTATTGCCCCTACCCTACAGCAAAGCGACTATAAAAGCCTTATCTGACAATATTTCTATAATGCAAGATTTTCTTGGAAGAGAAATTTTAATTGAAAATCCATCAACTTATTTGGCTTATAAAAATTCTGAAATGGGTGAAGTTGATTTTATTAATATTATTACAAAAAAAACTGGCTGCAAACTGTTGCTTGATGTCAATAATATTTATGTGAGCGCGCAAAATAACGCAGAATTTGATCCGATAGATTATCTCAATCAAATTGATAAAAAAATTGTCAAAGAAATTCACTTGGCAGGACATTCAAAAGCTAAAATTTTTGATGGCAAAAAACATCAACAAATTTTGATCGATACCCATAATGATTTGGTTTGCGATGAGGTATGGAAGCTTTATCAGTATGCAGTTAAAAAACTTGGCAAAATTTCAACATTGTTAGAATGGGATCAAGATATTCCAGAATTTAAAGTTTTTGTTAGTGAGGCTGAGAAGGCTAAAAAAATTCTCCTTAAAGGATCAATAAAAAAACCGACCTGATGAATTCTAAAAACTCGACAACATTATTGAGTCTACAACAAGATTTTTTTGCTCATTTATATGATGATAAAAAACTAAAAATTATTAACTCTCTCGCTCCTTATTCTAAGCTTGAGGCTCTAGCGCGCTTGAATATTTATCGCAATAATGTTTTTGGCAATTTTTCTTCTGTTTTATCTGCGATTTTTAATATAACTAATAAAATTATTGGTGATAAAAAATTTTCTGCTTTTGCTGAACAATATATAAAATCTTATTACTCACATAGTGGAAATCTTGATGAATATGGTGAATTTTTTCCACAATTTCTAAACAAAATATTAAGCAAACATAAACTAGGCTATTTGCCAGATCTTGCCACGCTTGAATTAGCGCATTATAAAACTTTTTTTGCTGAAAAAATTAAAGATGAGTTTCCTCTAAAAAAGTTTAAAAAAATATCTCCAGAGAATTTTTCAAATCTGTCATTCACTCTTCATCCATCATGCGTTTTATTTTCTTCAAAATTTCCAATTTATTCAATTTGGAATAAAGAAAAAAAATCTAGCAGCAAAAAAGCTGAATTTATATTAGTGGCTAATAGCATGCAGCCATTGGTTGCAAAACTATCTGAAGCCGAATTTTTATTTTTAATTGAAATTGGTGAAGGTAAAAAACTTTATCAAGTCTATCAAAAAATCTGTAAAAAAATAAAAAAAGAATTTGATGCAGGAAAGATATTAAATCACTTTATTGCAAATAGAATAATTATTGATTTTTCAATATAATTAACTTTAAGAATGGCAAAAAATATAGCCGAATTCTCTATTATTGATAAATTTTTTAAACCATTAACAAACTCTATTGCCGCAGCGCAAAATTTGGCTGATGATGTAGCAAAAATTTCCTTAAAAAAAGGAGAAGAATTAGTCATCAGCAAAGATATGATTGTTGAAGATGTTCATTTTTTAAGAAAAGATGGAGGATTTAAAATTGCCTCAAAGTTGCTGCGATCCAATCTTTCTGATATTGCTGCCGCTGGCGCAAAACCAATTTATTATATGTTGGGATTTTCTAAAGATAATAAAATGGATAAGAAATTTTTTACAGAATTTGCTCGCGGCCTTAAAGAATCACAAGATGAATTTGGCCTCTCTTTAATTGGTGGCGATACAGTAAAAACATCTGGCAAATTATTTTTTTCAATAACAATTTTTGGTATAGTTAAAAAAAATCAAAATTTATTGCGTAAAAATGGTAAAAATGGTGATATAATTTTTGTTTCAGGAAATATTGGCGATGCCGCTATAGGATTAATGTTATCACAAGATTCAAAACTTGATTTAAGCGCTGACGAAAAAAAATATTTTTTAGCACAACACTTTTTTCCAACTCCAAGAATTAAACTAGGACAAGCAATTGCTTTGAACAATCTCTCGCGCTGCGCTATTGATGTTTCTGATGGCTTATTGGCTGATTTACAACATATTTGCGAAGAATCAAATCTATCGGCATTTATTTATCAAAGCAGAATTCCTCTTGCAGTTACAAAAAAAACTTTACTAAAAAACATTTCTCCGCTTGATTTAATTAGTGCTGGCGACGATTATGAGTTAATATTTACAGCAAAAAAATCTGCTGAAAAAAAGATTTTACAGTTAGCAAAGGCTTTAAAAATAAAAATCACTGCCATTGGCTATTTAAAAAATGCCACAAAAAAACCGAGCGTCACAATACTTGATAACGATGATAAACCAATAAATTTTTCTAAATATGGCTACCAGCATTAATGATATAGAATATGTCAGCTCTTTTAAAAGAAGCACTGCAATTTCAATTGATATGATGATCGTAATGTTTTTTAGAATCGTTATAGCGCAACTTCTTGGGGCTCTATGGATCAACAATACTATTGCAAAATTTATAGCAGATTTTCGTGAACATTTTGGCACTGAAACGATCAATAATAATCCCGAACATATTGAATATATAATCAATCATTTCGCTTTTCGTGAAATGTTATTTTTTTATTTTATTATACTATCAATTGGATTATTTTATCACGCTTACCTTAATTCTTCAGCTTGGCACGCCACTATTGGTAAAAGAGTTATGAATATCCAAATTATAAAAGCAGATCATCTAAAAATTGGCTTTAAAACAGCAACTCTGCATTATATTTTATCAATATTGCCTATTATTTATATTATTTATATTTTTGCATTCTTAGTAAATAATAACTTAACATTATTTCACGCTATTACCTACACGCCATTCAATATATTCTTTGGGTTTTTATCTATTATGTGGATTCAAATTCACGCCTTTACCAAAAGAAAAACCACTATGTACGACCTAATATGTAAAGTAGTTTTTGTTCATGGCAGAGCAGCGGCAAAATTACCCTGGAGCAAGATTTAATATTTGTGATAAATGTCAGATAAAAAACATATCAATCGCGAGGAGGTCAATGACTATAAGTCTCCTGATACTCATGTTAAAAAAAATAAAATTGGTTTATTTTATAAAATAAACTTTTTTGTTGTGCTTTTTATTTCATTGATTTTGCTTTATTTTATAATTTTAGTTTCAGCAAAACCCAAATCCTTCCCCTATATTACCAAAAAAGTTGAAAAATATCTTCAAGAAAACTTCAGCAAAGATATTACAATGGATAGTTCATACATTGGATTCACAAAATATGGAAGCTTCAGAATTTCAGTTAATAATTTAAAAATTAACAAATCAAACAATGATAGCACCAATCAAGAATTTGAAATACCTATTATTGAAGGAGAATTGCCTTTATATAATGTGCTGTTGCTAAATTTTACCCCAAGTAAAATAAAAATTATTGATCCAACAATTATTTTTTATCCCCCCTCTAACGCAACATTAGATAAGGCGGAGAGTGATTTGCAAAACCCCCTAATTTATTCTGCGCCATTAATTGGTTTTTTATCAGCAATCAAAAATAATAAACTTCTTATTAAAATTTTTGAAATGCAAAATCTAAAATTTATTATTAAAAAAGAAAATAAATCCGATACTGAAATCTTTATCAAAGAATCTCGTATAAAAGTTGAATCAAAAAATAGGTTTTCTAACGAAGCTTTACAAATTTCATCAATAAATATTGTAAGTTTTAATCGTGGCGCAGATATTCACTTGAATGCAAATTGCAAATTTAATTCACAAAAAAATACTCTTTGCGCTATCGCTTTATCAAATTTAACAACTGAATCAATTGCCAGCTTAAACCCTGCCCTAGATATTCTCTATCAAATCAATACAACAATAAATGCTACCGCAACCTTCGCAATAAAAAATCAGCAAATTCATAATTTATCTTTTAAAGCTCAAGCCAAGAATGGTTATTTTGATTTACCTAAATTTTTTAGTAAAAAAATTAATTTCTCAAATTTAATATTAAATGGCGATTACAATAACGAACTTGATGTTCTCAATTTATCATCTATTGAGGCTGATCTTGATATGGATAAAAATAATCAAAACAAAATAAAAGAAAAACACTTATTGATGTCGCTTTATGTTACAAATTTACAGAATGCTCAAAATAAAAAATCAAATTTTGATATTAAGCTTTCAAATGTTCCAACTAGTCAAATAGAAGGTTTTTGGCCAATTTCTATTCCTGGTCAAGATATAAGAAATTGGGTGGCCTCACATATTGGTGATGGAAAAATTGAAAAAGCATCTGCAAAATTTTCTTTATCAACAGTAGCTGGAGTTACTGATCTTGATAACATTGATTCTCAAATTTCTTTCACCAATTTAAGTCTAAATTACGATGAATATTTTCCAAAAATTACTGCTCTAAAAGGAGTGGCGGTATTTACAAAAAATAAAATGAATATCGCTATCGCGAACGCCAATGTATTAAACAGCAAAATTTATGATACCAATGTTGCAATCGATGACTTCAATTCTCCAGTCACAATATTAAATATCACTGGAAACCTTTCTGGTAATGCTGCAGATGGCATAAAACATGCTGACTATAAATCATCTTTTGCCGCAGAAATAGAAAAATATTTTAATGGAAATGCCATTGGAAATTTTATCATTAAAATTCCTTTACAAGAAACGGTTACTCTTAAAGATATTTATATTTTAGCCAATGAAAAAGTAGAAAATCTTAATAATGACTATGTCAAAGGCGCTATTGCCGTAAATTCTGTTAAAAATTTCAATAGCAATAACTTTATTACATCAATTGATTTGACGAATGCTACCTTGGAATCTAAAGCGCTTGATATTGATAAAAAGTTATTAATCCCCAGTGGAATCAATTTTTCTTTTATTGCTTCCGATGATAATAAGATTCAATTAAAAGATATTATTTTATGGAAAAAAGAAAGCATAATAGAAAATAAAAAATCAATAACTGCTGAAGCAAAGTTATCTGGCAACATATTATTTAAAACTTCACCATTCATACTTACAAATCTTAATTTAAAAAATCAAAACTTTGGCAAAAATAATTACTCTTTTTCCTACCAAAATAATGAAAAACAAAAATCACAAATAATTTCTGTTAGTGGAAAAATTTTAAATTTAGCCTCTCTTCTTCAAAATAAACTACCATTCACTAGTTCTTCAAATGATGTAGGAAAGATCTCTCTTAAGGTTTCGGTAGACAAGGTGTTATTGGTTAATAAAAAATATCTGAACAAGCTATATTTATCATTAAATTCTGTTGATGGAGTTCTTTATAATAGCATTATCAAAACCAACTACGGCAAACAACAAATTATTGATTTATCTACCACTGAGCGCAAAGCAAAAGAAAATTTTACAACTATTATAGGCGCAATTACCGATGTTGGATATCTAGCTGAGGGCTTAAATATTTCAGATACAATTTCTGGAGGAAGTGCAAAAATTAAAATCACCAATCAAATAACAAATGGCTTAGCAAGCCTAATTGGAGAGATTAAGATTGACAATGATATAACTTTTTATGAAAACAATACCACTAAAAGCTTAGCAAAAAATACTCTTTTCTCTACCATCAAAGATGCTATTTTTTCTAATAATAAAACTATTTTTAATACAGTTAAACTCAATTTTACCTTTAGCAAAACAAATCTTCAAATCGATTCTTTCATAGCTAATAATTACAAAATTGGCGTTACCGCTAAGGGATTAATAAATCTTGCGAATAGCACTTATGATATCAGGGGAATGATTATTCCTGGCTTTGTGATTAACAATCTTTTTGGGATTGGAAAAATTCCACTGATTGGAGGAGTGATTAGCGGTATATTTACTGGCGGAGAGGGTGGTGGATTATTTGGAATTAAATATGAATACAAAAAATTAGATCCCAATAGTGAAGCTACATTTGAAACTAATAAAGTAAGCGCTTTTGTGCCGGTTAGTATTAGAAATTTATTTGATGGGATTTAAACGATTACATCAAGCGCAGCAACTTCTCGCGATCAGCCTCGATAAAAGAATTTTTGTGCAAATCAATCAAATAACTTTTTGATTCTGTTTCTAGCTCTCTGGTAAATATTTTTTTACGCGCTTCAGCGGCATCATTTTCTTTTAATTCAGTCACTGATTTTTTATCAAGCAATCTAAAAATATAATAGCCATCCGATAAAAATACTGGATCAGAATATTCATTTTTGTCTAAACCGCTGATTGAATCATATATTTTTATATCAATATCGGCGCGAGAAACCCAGCCAATCTCGCCATCCCCTTCTGATGTAGGGCTGCGAGAAAATTGTTTAACAATAGTTTTAAAATTTGCACCGCGCTTTAATTCTGCTACTAGCTTTGTTGCTAAAAGTTTCGCATCTTTTTCATCTGGAATAAAAATTTCTGCAATTAAAAATTTTGTAATATCGGTATTTAATTTTTGCTGCTCTAAAAATTCTTTAATCTCAGAATCAGTAATTTTAATGCGAGATTTTACAGAATTAGAAATAATTTGTGACCAAATTAAATCTGCTTTAATTTGATTGCGATAAGCAAAAAAAGATAATTTTTTACTAGCAAAATATTTTTTTAAATTAGCGGTATTTTTTTTCTGTCTTTCGGCTAAAGATTCAACTACGCCATCAATTTCAGCATCAGTTAATTCTATGCGCAGTTTATCTCCTTCTTGCCGAATAAGCTCTTCATCAATCATTTTGTCAATAATTTGATTGAGCAATAATCGTTTTTCTTCAGCAGAATTTACTTTGATTTTTGATTCAGAGATAACAAAACTATAGCGATCTTCAAGATCAGAAAAAGAAATGACGCGATTGTTAACTTTGGCTATTGCGAAGCCAATTTCAGCATTTGCAGAGCGAATTAGAGAGATAAAAAAAATTACAACAATAAAAACTCGAAAGAAAATCATTTGATTTTTTTGTAAACATTAACTCCGCGCAATACATCTATAGCTCGCGCCAGTTGATAGTCTTGCTCATAAAGCTTAATATTGTCATCTTTTATTTGATCTGCCCTAGCTTCTTCTATTTCTTTTTGCAGCTGCACCTCAATATGACCTTTTAGATCAGCTTCAGAATCGCGATCAACAACTTTTTCACCCTGAGAAATTTTTGCGTCACTAACAATAATATCTGGCTCAATTCCGTGAGCTTGAATTGATTTGCCGCTCGGAGTGTAATATAATGAGGTCGTAAGACGCAAAGCACCATGATTTTGTGCAAGAGGAATCACGGTTTGTACTGATCCCTTACCAAAAGATTTGATACCCATGATTATTGCACGCTTATTATCTTGCAAAGCGCCAGCAACAATTTCAGATGCAGAAGCCGATCCTTCATTAATCAAAACAACAATTGGAATATTGGGTATTAAACTTTCATCCTTTTCATCAAGATATTCTTTACTTTCTGATTTATCGCGTCCAGCAATTGCAACAATGATTTTTCCTTTATCCAAAAAAAGCTCACTAATTTTATTCGCCTGATCCAAAAGACCACCCGGATTGTTTCTTAAATCCAAAACCAATCCTTTAAGTTTTTCTTCTCCGATTTGTTTTTTTAGTTTTTGTAATTCTGTTATCAAGCCTTGCGCAGCTTGTTCTGAAAATGTACTAACTTTAATGTAGGCAACCTCTTTAAAACGAGCAGCTTTAATAGCTTTTACTTTAATAATTTCGCGTTTGATAGTTTTTTCAAGCGGGGATTTTTCACCTTTACGCAAAATGGTAATCTTAACTTCGGTACCTGGTTTGCCGCGCAATTTTTTGACAACTTCATCAATTGATTGCCCAACTACTGTTTTTCCATCAACTCTAGTGATGTAATCTCCAGATTTGATCCCATTCTTAAAAGCAGGTGTATCGTCAATTGCCGTCACAACTTTTACAACTTGAGATTCTATAGTAATTTCTATTCCCAAGCCACCAAACTCACCTTTGGTTTGCACTTGCATTTCTTTGAGAGCTTCTTCATTTAAATAAGAAGAATGCGGATCTAGTGCCGTTAAAATACCCTCTGCCGCTGATTCATAAAGCTGGCGATCAGTTTTTTCTTCAACATAATCTTTTTTTACACGAGAAACAATATCATCAAGAAAACTTTTTTGATTAGAAAAATCAGCATCAGAAGAAATCTTAAGTGGCTTAATTTGAATTTGAGATATTGAGAAAGCAGAATAAAATCCAACAGAAATGGATAAAATTATAACCAGAACAAGGTGAAGTTTTTTCATTATTTGATTCCGTATTCTTCTTTTAGTTTATTTGTGATCTCAACAGGCGGTTCATCTCCATATGCTGAATGCAGAATTTTGCCATAATTTTCGAGATGAATTATATCATCATTTAAAGCCTTAAGAAAAAGCTGCAATTTTAAGCGTTCAACCAAAACATAATACCAAGCATTGCGTTCAGCATCTATACCTTTTACTAGATAGATTAAATCAGCTTGCATCTTTTTTTGTGGATCAATTTGCTTTAAAGGCACAACAGGCTTTGCTGCAGCCATATCCGAAATGCTATTTTTAGATTTTTGAGTTTCCTCCAAAACATTTTTTGAAGTTACTGCGGGTTTTTTAGAGTATTTATCTGCAAAAGACATATATTTATAGATTTATTATTTGATTAAACTGATTTATCAAGCCACCAATTATTTATAGGCTTTTTTGGTCCGCAAGGCCCATCATCATTTGATACGCATGGGCTCTTGATATCTAAAGTTTTTGTAGAACAAGAGGAAATCAGGATTAAAGCCAAGAAAATAGTGCTTATTTTAGTGGTTATTTTTTTCATAGTCTACATTATGTAAAAAGATTTTGATATAACAACAAGCCTAATTAATAAAAAAAAAATTGCAATAAATGAATAAAATTTTAATTATTGGACTTGGCTTAATCGGCGGATCCTTTGCTAAAGCACTTTGCCACAATAAGGTTGCAAAAGAAATTTGGGCCTTTGATACAAATATCGAGACAATCAATCTTGCAAAAAAGTCTGGAACAATCAATGGATTCGCAGTTCTTGATGATGGCTTAAAAGATTTTGACCTGATTGTAATTGCAACTCCTCTCGCCTTTTACAAGGATATATTGCAAAAAATTTCTGAGATAAATCCTTACAATAGCATAATTATTGATCTTGGATCACTTAAAGAAGAAGTTTTAAAAAAATTACCACAAAATTTACAGAAAAATTTTATTGCTTGTCACCCCATTGCCGGATCAGATAAATCAGGATTTGAGAACTCTTCGGTAGATTTATTTGTTGATAAAAAATTTATTATTTGCAAAGAAAAATATGTCTCAGAAAAATCTATAAAAATTGTTGAAAATTTAGCAAATAAAATTGGTGCAAAGCCTGATTTTATTGATTCTAAGGCTCATGATGAAATTTATGCCTTAGTTTCACATTTGCCACAATTTCTATCATTTTTAACTAAAGAATTTTCTCCAAAAAAACAAGAGAATGATTTTATAAAAACTGCATTTCGCCTTGATAATTCAAGTCCTGAGATTTGGGAAGATATTTTTAAAATAAATGAAAAAAACCTCGAAAAATTTTATTTTCAATTTTTTGATAATTTGACAAATTTTGTAACAAAAATAGAAAATAAAAAATATACCGAACTTTTAATAGATATAAAAAACATTGTAGCATTTTCTAACAAAAGCTCAGAAACTCCTGATTTTAAAGGATCCTCAGAACTATCATCAATAATTTTTCGTTTATTTATAGTTGCAAGCTATCTGCAAATTAATAAAATTAAAAGCTTACAAAACTATACTGGTAGTGGTTTTAAAGACTTTACTTCAATAATTTCTATCTTAAAATCAGATCAGGCGTTTTTATTAAAAACTTTAGAGACTGAACAAAAAGATATTTTGTCTTTTATCAAAAAAATATCTTCATAATTATTTAAGCAAACCAGTGCAAGAACTAAACGAAATAAGACCTTACCGCACCATTAATCGTCGCAAATCTCGCCAAATTTTTATTGGCAAAGTTGCAGTTGGTGGCGATGCGCCAATTTCGGTGCAATCAATGACCAACACAAAAACAACTGATGTGCAGGCTACGATCCGCCAAGTTAGTGAATGCGCAGAGCTTG
Source organism: Rickettsia typhi (assembly GCA_945865905.1). Taxonomy (GTDB): domain Bacteria; phylum Pseudomonadota; class Alphaproteobacteria; order Rickettsiales; family UBA1997; genus CAMCFD01. Next base: position 26,590 of record CAMBFC010000005.1, on the reverse strand, counting down.
GAGCAGAATTAATGCGTATTTCTGTACCCGATAAAGAATCAGCTGAAGCCTTAAAACATATAGTTCCGCACTGCCCAGTACCAATAATTGCCGATATTCATTTTCACTATAGAAGGGCCATTGAGGCAGCAGAGGCTGGCGCTAAATGTCTTCGCATCAATCCAGGAAACATTGGTAGTGATGAAAAAATTCGCGAAGTAATAAAGGCTGCAAAAGATTATGGCTGCAGCATTCGTATCGGGGTTAACGCCGGCTCTTTAGAGCAAGATTTGCTCAATAAATATCGCACACCAACACCAGAAGCCCTTGTAGAATCTGCTCAGCGCCACATGAGGATTCTTGAGAACAATGATTTTTTTAACTTTAAAATTAGTGTAAAAGCCTCTGATGTTTTCTTGGCCGTAGCAGCTTATCGTGGGCTTGCAGAGGTTTGTGATTATCCTCTACACATCGGAATAACTGAAGCAGGAAGCCTAGCCGCAGGAACCGTAAAATCATCAATTGGTCTTGGAACCCTACTCTGGGCTGGCATTGGCGATACTATGCGAGTTTCGCTTTCTGCCGATCCAAAAGAAGAAATCAAAGTTGCTTACCAAATCTTGAAAACACTAGGTCTGCGCCATCGTGGCGTAAATTTAATTTCTTGTCCTTCTTGTGCTAGACAAGCTTTTGATGTTATTAAAACTGTTGAAGCTGTTGAAAAGCGCGTTGAGCACATAAAAACTCCGCTAACAATTTCAATTTTGGGCTGCGTGGTTAACGGTCTTGGTGAAGCTGCACACACTCAAATTGGTATTACTGGCGGTGGGGGTGGACGCCATAATGTTTATATGAATGGCCATCCTGATCATAAGGTTAGCAGTGATGAATTAGTCGATCACATTGTTAGTCTTATAGAAAGCGAAGCAAAAAAATCTGCGTGATAAATAAAAAAACCGTTCAACATAATTTTAGCAGCAAAGCGACTATTTACAATGATTGCGCCTTTATTCAAAAAGCCGCTGCAAAAAAATTATGTGATTTAGCAAAAGATTATATCAATGATGATGCAACCATTTTAGATCTTGGCTCAGGCACAAGTTTTATTGCAAAAAATCTTCTGTTATTTCAAAAAAATCTTAAAATATTTGAAGTTGATTTTGCCAAAAAGATGCTTGATCACTGGCAAGATAGACCAAAAAATGTCACACCAATCCTTGCTGATATCGAAAATTTACCATTTAAAAATAATGAAACTTTTGATATAATTTTTTCTTCTTTTGCCCTGCAATGGATCGACAATTTTGAGCAATTATTTGCAAATTTATATTCGCTGTTAAAGCAAAATGGTTTGATAATTTTTTGCCTACCAACTGAAAAAACTTTTGCCGAAATAAGAGATGCCAACAAAAAATCTGGTTGCAATTTTTCAATAAGAAACCTTGCTAATCAAGCCTCCATAAGGCAATCTTTATTAGATATTGGCTTTAAAGAAAATTTTTTTATATCAGAAATTGTTAACCAAAAATATCAAAATGCCGCTGAGTCATTAAAAGAATACAAAAAAATAGGCACTAATTATTCAGAAAACTCAAAAAAGATTATTACCAAAAAAAACCTACAAAAATTTAATCTTTTCTTTTCACAAAATAGTAATAATATTACTTCTTGGCATTTATGTTATTTGATTTTTAAAAAATAAAATATGTTTAAAATTCTTAAAAAAATTATTAGAGGCAAATCTGAGGATAAAGATAACAATTTATCTATAGAAAATAAAGTTAGTATTGCGCAAAAAATACAAGATAAAACGCATGGCTTTATTAATTTTTTTAAAACAAAAATTCAAGAAACCAAAGATGAATTTGGGGATGTTAAAACAAAAGTATCTAACTTGCTTGAAACCAACTATAATCTTGGCTTAAAGCACCTAGAAAAAGGCAATATTTCTGATGCTATTTTTAGATTTCGTTTTATTAAAAAATTCTGGCCAGAACATTTTGATGCTTACTATCAATTAGCCTATTCACTAACCTTAAATAAACGACCTTTTGAAGCAAAAAAAATTCTAACTGAGCTTTTAGTCAAAAAACCCGACTATGATCCAAAGGCGCAAGATCTTCTAGATAAAATCAATCGAGGAGAAATTTAATAAAATGATAAATAATCACTTAGTTGCATTGATTATTGTCCTCACCTTCTATAGCACCATTTCTTCTGCACAAATTACACAAACAAACCCACAATCTTATGACGATGAATTTGCAATTTATGAAGCAGAATTCACTAAAAATACCCAAAAAGAAATCTACGATCCGCTAGAAAAAATGAATCGCAAAATTTTTTCTTTCAACAACACGCTCGATATCTATTTAATTGAGCCATTAACTCGCGCTTATCGTGATAACACTTCTAAAGCAGTCAGAAAATCTTTGCACAACTTTGTAACAAATCTTACTTTGCCATTTTCAGCGCTAAATTCTTTTGCTCAAGGAAAAGTAGAAAATGGCCTTGCAACTTCTTCTAATTTTTTAATCAATACCACTATCGGAATTGTTGGATTATTTGATGTTGCTGGCAATAAAAAAATTAAATATGAGGAAGAAGATTTTGGTCAAACACTTGGATATTATGGCGTAAAAAATGGCCCTTATTTAATGCTTCCTATACTAGGGCCCAGCACTAGTCGTGATTTTGGAGGAAATATTGTTGATAAATCAGTCGATCCCACAGCTTTTAATTTGCTAAAAATTGGAGGCTCTACCGATGCAATTAATATTGAATATAGAACCGCGGATGCTACACTTTCAGCCCTAGATTTAAGAGAACAATTGCTTGATCCAATTGCAGATGCTAGAAAAGACTCCTTTGATTTATATGCGACAATTCGAAGCGTTTATATTCAACAACGAGATCAAAAAATAAAACAATAAATAATATGAAAAAAATCATAGCATTGATAATTTTTACTTTTTTAACAAACTCGGCCTTAGCTCAAAGCGCCAATGTTTCAGACGATGTAGTAAGATTTATAGATCAACTTGGAAACAAAATAATTTCAATCGCCGCAGAAAAACAAACTTCTGAAAGCACTAAAAAACAAAAAATTATTGCAGAAATTGATCGAGTTATTGATACAGATTGGATTGGACATTTTGTATTAGGAAAAAACTATAAAGATGCCAACGAAGCACAGCGCACTCGCTTCATGGAACTCTACCGTCAATTCATGATTAATACCTATGGACCAAAATTTAAAAATTATAATGGCAAAAAGTTTGATGTAATTTCAGTTGACAAGCAGGGTGGTTTTTATGTTGCAAAATGTGAGTTTTTACCAAAAGATTCTAATGTTACTATCAATGTTCAATTTCGTGTTAAAGATCGCAACGGCAAGCTTGCAGTGCTTGATTTTGTTACCGAAGGCATCAGCTTAATTGAAACTCAAAGATCAGAATTTAATTCTGCCATCTCAGAAAAAGGAATGGATCAATTTATGAATGATTTAGAAAAAAGAGTTCAAGAATTAAAAAACAAAAAATAAAATTAGCGTCTATTTAATGGCAGCTTATTTTCCAATACAAAATTTTGAAAACACCACATCCAAAATATCGTCAACATCTATTCGTCCAGTGATTTTTGCAATTGCATAAGAAGCAATACGCAAATCTTCTGCAGCAAGTTCAATATTTTTATCAAGAGAAAAATCTTCTAAAGCCTTTAGCGCAGAGCTTAAAAAATGGCGATAACGCTCTTGCGTGATTAGTGGCGAAGATTGTTGCGGCAAAATTTCCAACACCTTTTCTTCTAGTTTTTTAATGAGCAGATCAGTGTTTTGCTGTTTTTTGATAGAAAGATTTATAAGATTCTTATTATTTACTTCTAATGGCTTGTTTGGCGCTTCCAACTTCAATAAATCAATTTTATTTACGACGATTATTGTATTTTCATCGATTAATTTTTTTTCAGCGGCAGAAATTTTTGGATGAGTTGCATCAAGCACAAACATCTTAATATCTGCCTCGAAAGCCTTTTTATACGCCCTTCTAATTCCTTCTTGTTCGATTTTATCTTCACTTTCACGAATGCCTGCGGTATCAGCAATTTTTACTGCGACGCCAGCAATTTCTAAATGAATCTCGATTACATCACGCGTTGTTCCTGCAATTTCTGAAACAATCGCCACTTCACTTTTTGCTAAAAAATTTAACAAACTAGATTTTCCTACATTGGGAGAACCAATAATGGCAAGGCTTAAGCCCTCTTTTATTTTTTGCCCGCGCTTTTTGTCATCAAGATGAATATTGATTTCAAGCTTTAATATAGAGAGTTTACGCGATACATCATCAATAATATTTTGTGGCAAATCTTCATCAGGAAAATCGATACAGCTTTCAATTAATGCCAATAACTCAATAATTTGTAAGCGCCAATTTTCATAGATTTTTCCAAGATCTCCTTGCAATTGTTTTAGCGCTTGCTTGTGTTGTGCCGCGGTTTCACAGGCGATTAAATCAGGAATTGCTTCCGCTTGTACCAAATCAATTTTTCCATTCAAAAATGCAATTTTGCTAAATTCGCCAGCCTCAGCCATGCGCACATTTTCAATGTCTGATAAAATCTGAAAAATCTTTTTAAGAATAAAAGAAGAGGCATGAATACTTATTTCAGCAACATCTTCACCAGTAAAACTATTTGGCGCTTTAAAAAAAGAAACTAGCGTTTCGTCGATTAATTCTGCATTTTTTGGATCAAAAATTTTGCAGAATTTTATTTCATTAGCATTGGGAATTTTTGCAATGCCTAGAGTTTCAAGACATTCGCGCGTTTTTTCTCCAGAAATTCTTATGAGAGAAACGCCGGCTTTAGTAGGAAATGTGATTGGAGCAAAAATTGTTGCAGGCATTTTATAAAATTTAAAATCAAGATAGCGCAAATTTTGTAGCGATCTTTAAAAATTTATCTAAGGAAACATTGGCGCAAATTCTAATCCAGATTTTTCATCAAATCCAAAAACAATATTCATATTTTGCACCGCCTGCCCCGAAGCGCCTTTGCATAAATTATCAATCACCGAAATCAATATTACCTTGCCGCCAGCCCTATTTTGGTGAGCCGCCATTACACAGAAATTTGTTCCAACCACATCAGAAATATTTGGCTCACCATCAATAACCCGAACAAAATATTCATCAGCATATTTTGTTTGAAGACAATTTTTTATATCTTCTAAAGAATATTTTGGATTAATATCCGCATAAATTGTTGAGATAATTCCTCTATTAATCGGAATTAAATGCGGAGTAAAATCAACCTCAAATCTCGATCCATAAGCCTTGCCAAGCTCTTGTTCAATCTCGCCAGTATGTCTGTGCTTGCCAATTGAATATGCCTTAACTGAATTATTTATTTCGCAAAATAAATTTCCAACTTTAAGAGATCTACCTGCTCCAGTGGCTCCAGACTTGGAATCTATAATAATTCCTTTCGGCAAAATTAAATTATTTTCAAGCAATGGAATCAGTGGAAGTAGCGCCGATGTTGGATAACAACCAGGACAAGCAATCAAACTAGCCTTCTTAATTTTATTTCTATGAATTTCTGACAGGCCATAAACAGCCTGATTCTGTAGATTTGCAGCCACATGATCATGACCATACCACTTTTTATAATCCTCAACATTTTCTAATCTAAAATCTGCAGAAAGATCAAAAATTTTCAAATGTAAATTTTTGTTATCGGTCATTAATTTTGCAATAACTTCTTGGCTGGTAGTATGAGGCAAGCAGCAGAATACCGCATCAATATCAGCAAAATCAACTTCATCAATTTTTACCAAAACAGGCAAATTATAGTGCAAAAAATGCGGATAAAGTTCTTCCATTTTTTGACCAGCATTGCTATTGGCAACCAAAGCTTTTATTTCAGCCTTTGGATGATTTAGCAAAATCCTAATAAGCTCTGCACCAGTATATCCAGAAGCGCCAATGATCGCAATTTTTAGTTTTTTCATTTTATAAAAGTATAATTAGATTATTTACATGCATTTGCGACCTCTTCTATCCGCCCTTCCCAAAACTGCTGAATCACAACATTTGCGTGATATTTTTCTATGATTTCTATGTTCAAATCACAAGGAAATTCATTAACAAAATAACTTTGTGAAAAATTATTAGCAAAGAATTCCGCCATATTATCAAAAAATGAATCTTTGTAAACAAATAAAATTGGTAAATTTTTATCATAATTACGATATATTAGTGGCTTATTAAATATCTTGTAATCTGCCTCGCTAGGGCGAACATTATAAAAATTTGGCACAAAATTCTCTTTTAAATTATAATCAATATTTTCTGCCTTAATGCCCATAATATAAGAAATATCACCATCATCGATCACGCCCTCATAATCAACAAAATCATTTCGTGAACGATATTTAAGATTCATCTTTTTCATAATTTCAGAATAACCAACATAAGAACCGCGCTTGTTCCAATGAGTATCGGTTTTTTGATAGATAATTTCATGTTTTTTTGCCTCTTTTAAAAATGGCCTCAAATCAAGCAAAGGAAAGCTTGGAGCCTCTTTTTTAAGTGCATTGATAAATTTATCAATCCGATGTTCTTTGTTAGAAATTTTAATAAAATCAGGTAAAAATTCTGGATAAATCGAGGTTTTATCCGCCGCAATTACTAACAAATAATCAATATTTTTAGCACGCAAATTTTGCCAATTTTTAATAAAAGATTTTACCATGAGTTCAATTTTGCGATCATCTATTTTTGCTAAACCCTGCACATCTAAAAATGAATTTTGGTTATCAAAATAAAGCCACCCATCCTTACCAGTCAAGGCACTAAAGCTTGGTGATTCATTAAAAATATTATCCATTATTTTGCTATTTGCAAAAATCAAACTTTTACGAAAGCCGTAATTATCATTAAAAAACTCTTCAAATTTTTTAGAATATTTAGCAAATTCAGAAGCATTGTGGGGCTTCTTTGGCATAGAGGCAGGAAGTCTTTTTTCAAAAAGATTTTGAATGGGAGAAAAATTAAGAATATTATCGAGAATAGGCAGTAGTAGAATCGCAACAAAAAATATAATCAATAATATATTTTTTTTGCGTGATAAAATCATAACTTATCTTCAATTTCAGCAGCAAAAGAATAATTGCCCGTAACATTTTGAACATCATCGCAATCTTCCAGCGCATCAATCATTTTTAGTAACTTTTGCGCCTGCTCAAGATCAAAAATTTCGGTTAAACTTTTTGCTTTCCATTCTAATTTTGCACTTAAAGCATCACCATATTTTGCAGCAAGCTTATCGCGAACAGAACTTAAATTTTCTGTTGCGGTAAAAATAAAATGACAATCTATTGAAGATTCTATATCATCTGCGCCCGCTTCAATCGCGGTTTCAAACATTTCTTCTGATGATGCAACTTTTACACTATATTGAATCAAGCCAACATGCTCAAACATAAAAGAAACCGAATTGGTTTCACCCAAAGCGCCTCCGCCTTTAGTAAAAATACTACGAACCTCGCTAGCAGTGCGATTACGATTATCGGTTAGCGCCTCAACAATAATAGCAAAGCCTCCCGGCGCATATCCTTCATAGCGAATTTCATCAAAATTATCACCGGAGTTTCCTGAGGCCACTTTTTTTATTGCTGCTTCAATACGATCTTTTGGCATATTATTAACTCTTGCGTCAATAATAGCGCTGCGCAAACGTGGATTAAAATTGGGATCAAGTTGACCAGATTTTGCAGCAACGGTAACTTCGCGGATAATTTTAGTGAATAATTTTGCTTTCTTAGCATCTTGTGCACCTTTGCGGTGTTTGATATTGGCAAATTGCGAATGTCCTGACATAGGATATATTTATTTTGGCAGCTCTATTGCTGCTCGCTTAAAAATTAATTAATAATTGTAAACTTACCCTTACCTACAAGCACATTACACAAGGCATCTTCGCCCTTAATAGAAAATACTACAATTGGCAATTTGTTATCTTTTGCAAGAGTAATTGCAGTTTGATCCATGACTTTTAAATCTTGTTTTAACACATCGATATATTTAATTTTATCATAATGAACTGCATTTTTATCAAGCTTAGGATCAGCAGAATAAACGCCATCAACTTGTGTGCCTTTAAGAATTGCATCGCAGCCCATTTCAACAGCACGAAGAACTGACGCGGTATCTGTAGTAAAAAATGGATTACCTGTTCCGGCGGTGAAAATTACAACACGGTTTTTTTCAAGATGGCGGGCGGCGCGGCGCTTAATATAAGGCTCGCATATGTTGTTCATTTGAATTGCAGATTGCATACGGGTATCAATCCCAAGTTTTTCTAGCGCACTTTGCAAAGCGATTCCGTTGATGCAAGTGGCAAGCATTCCCATATAATCAGCACTAGCGCGCTCTATGCCAGCAGCAGCTTGCGAGACTCCACGAAAAATATTGCCACCGCCAACAACAACGCAAATTTCGCAGCCCAACTTGTGAGCTGAGATAATTTGAGCACATATTTTTTGAACAGCAACCGCATCATGACCAAAACCTTTATCTCCCATCATCGCTTCACCAGAAACTTTGAAGAGAATTCTTTTAAATTTTAGATCAGATTTAGTTGGCATAAAAATTTAGTTTTTAGTCATTGAAGCAACTTCTGCCGCAAAATCATTTTCTTTTTTATCAATACCTTCACCAAGTATAAAAAGTTTAAATCCAGTGATTTTAGTATCGCTATTTTCTTTGCTAAATTTTGTAAGCAAATCTTTGATTTTCATTTTGTCATCCATCACAAAAAGCTGCTCAAGAAGAACAACTTCTTCGTAATATTTTCTGATTCTGCCTTCAATCATTTTATCAATGATGCTTTCAGGCTTGCCAGAAGCGCGCGCTTGATCTTTTAAAACTTCGGTTTCTCTTTTTAATTTTTCTGGATTAACTGATTCAATGCTAAGAGAATCAGGCTTTGCTGCTGCAATATGCATTGCAACTAGTTTGCCAAATTCAGCCAATTTATCCGCAGAAACCTCAGATTCAAGAGCAACCAAAACTGCAATTTTGCCCATATTTGAAGCCACTGCATTGTGAACATAACTAACAACTGCACCATTTGTAACTTGCAGAGAATCAATTCTTCTAACATTGATGTTTTCGCCAATAACGCCGATTTGACCTTTAACTTCTTCATCAACCGAGATGCTTTTTCCAGCAAAAGTAGATGCTTTGAATTTTTCGATATCATTGCCAAAATTGATTGAACTTTTAGCTAATACCGTAACAAAATCTTGAAATTTTTGATTGCGCGCAACAAAATCTGTTTCTGAGTTAACTTCAATTATTCCAGCTTTTTTGCCTTCAACAACAACAGCAACAAGGCCTTCAGATGTAACGCGTCCGCTTTTCTTAACTGCCGAAGAAAGACCTTTTTTGCGCAACCAATCAACTGATTTTTCAAAATCATCTTGGCATTCAGCCAAAGCTTTGTTGCAATCTGCAATGCCGCATCCTGTGGCTTCGCGAAGTTTTTTAATTAAATTTAAGTCTGCCATATATTTAAGTGATTAGATTAGTTATTTGTGTAGAGGCGCGATTTAACACGCCCCTACCCCAAGATAATTATTTTTTTGTAGTTTTTTTTGCAGCTGGTTTTTTAGCTGGCTTTGCTTCAGATTTTTTTTCAGTTTTTACTTCTTCTGCTTTTTCAGCTGGAGCTTCTATTTTAGCTGCAACTTCTTTCTTTTTTTCAGGCTTAGCATGATGAGTTTTTTTAACATCTGCAACAGCAGCTGAACGCTTCACTTCAGGAAGAGCGCCTTCTGCAACAGAGCTTAAATCAACACCAGCCGCAGCCAAGTTATCTCTAAGACCAGCAACAATTGCATCAGAAACTAAATTGCAATAAAGTTTGATCGCTTTAGCAGAGTCATCGTTTCCTGGTATTGGATAAGTGATTCCATCTGGATTAGAGTTAGAATCTACAACCGCAATGATTGGAATGTTTAATTTTCTAGCTTCATAGATTGCAAGATCTTCTTTGAAAGTATCGATTACAAACACTAGATCAGGGTATCCGCCCATGTTTTTAATGCCGCCGAGAGCTTGTTCAAGCTTCAAACGCTTTCTTTCAAGAACCAATTTTTCTTTTTTATTGAAATCAATATCTGCACCAGCGAGCTGTTCTTCAATTTTTTTCAATGTTTTGATTGATTGTGAAACTGTTTTCCAGTTAGTCAACATACCACCTAACCATCTGTGGTTAACATAATATTGACCGCATCTTTTTGCCGCTTCAGCAACTGTAGCTGATGCTTGTTTTTTAGTGGCAACGAACAAAATTCGGCCGTTATTTTTTGCAACTTCATTAACTGTAACAAGCACTTTATATAGCATTGATGCTGTTTTGTTAAGATCGATAATGCTAATACCATTACGGTTTCCGTAGATATATTTAGACATTTTAGTGTTGCGGCGCATGCTTTTATGGCCAAAGTGAACACCAGCTTCTAGAAGCTGTTTAATCGTAAATTTAGGTAAGTTATTTTTAGACATAATTTAATTTTTAGTTGGTTAGTTACCAATAACAGCTAAATCGCTTGGGCCCGTAAGAGCTTTGCGACACCAATAGGACTGAAAAAATCAGCCAGCTGTCATTGTGGCAATAAGTTATTTTGGTCGATAAAAATCTGGTGGGCGCGGATTATAGGCACTATTTACAATAATTCAAGCGATTATTCAACAATAATTTTATGTTGCTCTATTTGGTTTTGCAGTATCGGCTTGGTAGTTATTACGATAAAAATCAAGCTTATTATTATAAAAAGCAAAGTTGAAAACAATACTAACACAAAACTACTATTGCGCAGAGAAAAGGCGCCAATCTCTTCATTTTTTGGTTTTTCGTTCACAACTTTATATTCGCCATCAATATAATCTTTTTTGCACTTCTTTTTAAAAACAAAAATCCAGATTGTATAGATAATAATTGGCAAAAGTGCTGGCCATATTTTTAAAATAAATTTTAGCATTTTTTATATTTTTTAGTTAGTAAATTTGCTCTTCTGCCAATATTCATCGGATTTAATTTCTTTTAAACGTGAAATTGTGCGGGCTGAATAGCTATGAAACAGCTCTTCGCCATATATTTTTTCAATTTTAGTTTTTGCTGTTATAATTAAAGCGGTTTTATTCTCATAAATCTCATCAATAAATAGCGTGAAACGGCGCGATTCATTGTGATCCTCTTTAGTAAGAATTGGCAATTTTAGAAAAAATATTAGATCAAATTCTTGGGCAATGGCGCGGTAATCGGAAGCGCCAAGCTCGGTGCAGCAAATATCATGAAAATTAATTACAGCAATTTTTTCAAAGGTTTTTTTGATTTTTACTTCACGGCCCCAAACCTTTATTTGCTTGGCTTTTAATGGTTTATTTTGGGTGAGATTAGCAATAATTTCTTTGACTTGCGCCCGATTAGCTTGATTTGCAATAAAATATCTCGTGGTAAGGCTTTGGCGATATAGTGCGCGGTAATCTATCCCGCTATCTAATTTAAAAATTTCGCAAAATTTAAGCAAAATTTTATCAATAAATTCAAGAAAAACCTCGCGCTGAAGCCCATTTTTGTAAAGATTGCGCGGTGCAGAGTTAGAAGTAAAAATAACAATAGTTTGCTTCTCAAATAAATAGGAAAAAATTCGCCCTAAAATCATTGCATCAGCAATATCAAGCACTTGAAACTCATCAAAACATAAAACTTTTTTATCACCAACAACTCTTTTTACGGCCTCAATCAGCTCATCTTGATATTTTTTCTTTTCATGGCGAATATCTCGCAAAGCCTTATGAATAGAGTGCATGAAACTATTAAAATGAAAATAAATTTTAGAAGTTTTGGCTAGAGAATCATAAAATTCTCGCATCAACATGGTTTTGCCACAACCTGCAGAGCCATGAATATAAAGCCCTTGCAATGGCAGTTTTTTTGCCGCAAATATATTTTGCAAAAAGCTTGCCTGAGACTTATTATTTAAACTCAAAGCCAAATTTTGTAATTTTTGCTGCAATTTTATTTGCACTAAATCTAAAGTATTTTTTTTATCCTGAAGCACTTTTAAATTGATTCGTAAATTTATATTTTTATCATCGCCATTTGTATTTGCTTAACAAGCCATTCTAACGAAGTAATCACAAAATGATCAACAATTTTTCTATTTTATCGTTAATTACTTTTTTGCCAATTGCAGCGGCCATTTTGTTGCTTCCATTAAAAAGCAAAAATTATAAAAATTTTTATTATTTTGGGCTTTTAGTTAGCTTCATTACTTTTGTATTATCAATTAAGTTACTCTTTTCTTTTGATAAATCTAGCGCTGATTTTCAATTCGTAGAAATCTTGAGAATCCTAGAAGGTAAAGGCTTTCAATATCATATGGGAATCGATGGAATTTCAATTTTATTGATTATTCTCACCACTTTTTTAATACCAATTTGTTTAGCAATTAGCATTAATTCTGTAACCAATCGCGTTAAAGAATACGTGATCTGCTTTCTACTGCTAGAAGGTTTCACCATTGGTTCATTTTGTGCGATAGATTTATTATTATTCTATGTTTTTTTTGAAGCAATGTTGATTCCGATGTTTTTAATAATCGGCATTTGGGGCGGCCAGCAAAGGATCTACGCCTCTTACAAATTTTTTCTTTATACACTTTTTGGCTCAGTTTTATTTTTAGTTGCCATTATTTATATATATGTAACAACTGGTTCAACTGATATTAATGTTCTTGCTGATATGCTGCCGAAGCTTGTTTTAGAGCATCAAAAATGGCTCTGGTTGGCGTTTTTTGTATCTTTTGCCATCAAAGTGCCAATGTTTCCATTTCACACTTGGTTGCCCGATGCACATGTGCAGGCCCCTACCGCCGGTTCAGTTATTTTAGCGGGAATTTTAATCAAGCTCGGGGCCTACGCAATGCTGCGTTTCTCTTTACCATTTTTTCCGCAAGCATCTGAATATTTTGCTGATTTAGTTTTTGCTTTAAGCGTTATCGCCATTATTTACGCATCTTTAGTTGCCTTGATGCAAGAGGATATGAAGAAGATGATCGCCTACTCCTCCGTGGCTCACATGGGTTTTGTAACAATGGGGATTTTCAGTTTTACTCGCCAAGGAATCGATGGCGCGGTCATGCAAATGATCAGTCACGGCTTGGTTTCTGCCGCTTTATTCATGTGCGTTGGCGTAATTTATGATCGCCTTCACACCAAGCAAATAGCTGATATGGGCGGTATCGTACAAAAAATGCCAAACTTTGCTTTGCTCGCAATGATCTTCACCATGGGCTCAGTTGGATTGCCGGGAACCAGCGGTTTCGTTGGCGAATTTTTAGCAATAATCGGAACCTTCCAAGCTAACAAAATCGTCGCAATCCTTGCAACTATTGGCGTAGTGCTTGGTGCTTGCTACATGCTATGGCTTTATAAACGCGTTTTATTCGGAGAAATCACTAATACTAAAATCGAAAAATTACACGATTTAAACGCGATAGAATTAATCTCACTCAGCGCCATAGCACTACTAGTAATCTTATTCGGCATAATGCCAAATCTACTTTTAAGCTATTTTGCACAACCAATAATTTCGTTAGTTGCCTTATTTTAATTAATATAAACAGTCATGTTTTTACCAGCACTATATCCAGAATTAGCTCTATTTTGTGGCGCATTAATCATCTTGATGAATGATGTTTTTTTTGCCAAAAATAAGCCAGAATTTTTTCGCGCTTCTTATTTAATAGCCATACTCTCCTGCCTAGCCTCTCTATATTTTACGGCACATAATACATTTGTCGTTGGATCCTTTTTTCATGGTATGTTTTTTATTAATTCATTCACTTGTTTTATAAAATTTGTTACCGTTATTTTGTTAATTTTTGTAATTATTTTATCATTAGGATTTCTCGCTAAAGAAAAAGAGATCAGCGCTGAATTTCTTGCTTTATTAATGATATCAACTTGCGGCGGAATGTTTTTAATTTCTGCTAATGATTTTTTAACATTCTATTTAAGCTTAGAGCTACAAGCCTTGCCACTATATTTATTAGCATCAATAAATCGCAAATCTGCCAAATCTTCAGAAAGCGGGATGAAATATTTCATCCTTGGATCAGTGGCTTCTGGCTTACTACTTCTAGGCATTTCATTATTTTATGGATTTTCAGGAACAACAAATTTTGATGTCGCAACCTATCTTTACAGCGCTAATCCAGTACCTCCAGCGGTTATTCTAGGATTTTTACTAATCATTATTGCGATGTTTTTCAAAATATCTGCCGCACCTTTTCATATGTGGACGCCCGATGTTTATGAAGGCTCCAACACAATCGTCACAACCTTTTTTGCTACTGTCACAAAATTCACCGCAACCATGGTTTTATTGCGTTTATTTCTTGATTTATCACCAAGTTGGCTCGGGATGGAAAAGGTCTTGATCCTTGTCGCCATTGCATCGATGGCCGTTGGAAGTTTTGGCGCAATCAAACAAAACAACATCAAGCGCCTATTAGCTTATAGCTCAATCGGACATGTTGGATTTGTAGTTTTTGCCCTTTCAGCTCTAAGCCCCGAGGGCATTAAAGCTTGCGTTATTTATATGGTGATCTACGCAATTTTATCTCTTGGAAATTTTGGATTTTTAAATTTAATTCTTGGATTAAAAAACGGCACCCAACCTGCAGGTTCTTGTGATGAATCTGATAATAAAATTTTCAATATTTCTTCTTTTTCTGGTCTCGCAAAAACTAATCCTTTAATGGCAGCATTTTTAACGATTCTAATGTTTTCAACCGCAGGAATTCCACCACTTGCAGGGTTTTTCTCAAAATTTTATGTTATCGCCGCCACAGTAAAATCAGGCTATTACGCAACTTCAATTATCGCGGTTTTATTTAGCGTGATTAGCGCTTTCTATTATTTGCGATTAGTAAAAGTTATGTATTTTGATGAGGTCAAAGAAGGTCAGCAGCTGGTATTTATCGATAGATTTAATCCAAAGCTTGTTATTGCCTTTGTTGTGGCCTTTAACTTGCTATTTCTTACCTTTATGAAGCCTTTGATTGCAACGATAGAAACCATGTTAGGATTTTAACAGATCTTCGCGCTTCAGCTTAAAATCACTCTCTATCCATCTTTTTTTTGCTTGCAGCAAAGCCTTGCCAATATCTTTTCCTAAGATACCACGCGCTATAAAATCATCGCCATTAATAGGAAAATTCGGCATAGAAAAATCATCAATAATTTTTAATAAATTTTTTGCTTCGATCTCCAATTTTACTTTGGACTCCGTTTTTTCTTCAATCCCTACCTTTGTCTGAAACTCTGTAAAAAAGTTTTGCGATAAATTAAGCAGATAAGCATCTCGCACAAAATCTTTTTCTTCAAATACCAATAAGCTGCGCAACGCTTGATAATCAAGGGCTGGCGTAGTTTGATAATTTTTTATAAGAAATCTGAAATATGCTTTTTCATGATTTGAAAAATTCAAGCGAAGCAAAATTTCTTCCAGATCAATATTATTATCAAACACTAATGCCGCAAATTTAATATGGGTAGAAAGCTTGATTTTAAAGTCCTCTTCAATTTTTAATAACTTTTGTAAATTAAAAATTTGTAACTTAGCAGAAAAAATCTGAGCCATAACACCGCAATTTTCTAGCGCTTCAAAAATCCATATTATTTTTTTATTTTCAGCTGCTATAAAAGTTTTGAAAATTTCATTTCTGATACGATCGGATGATAATGATTTAATGCCACTTTTATTAGTAATACAGGCTTGCAAACCTTTATCATCAAGCTCTAGCGCATATCTACAGCTAAAGCGAAAAAAACGCAGAATGCGCAAAAAATCTTCCTCGATTCTTTGTGCGGCATCTCCGATAAACCTAACTTTGCTAGCCTTTAAATCAGAAATTCCATCAAAATAATCATGCACCACGCCTCGATTATCAAGGTAAAGCGCGTTCATTGTAAAATCACGACGAGATGCATCAGAAAAATAATCATCAATAAATTCTGGTTCGCAATGACGACCATCATGCTCATTATCCTTACGCAGAGTAGTGATCTCAAAATGTTTATGATTGATAATGGCAGTTATGGTGCCAAATTTTACTCCAGTAGGAATCGCGTGAATATTATTTTCTGCCAGAATTTCTATTGTTTCTTGCGGCAAAAATTTAGTAGCAAAATCAAAGTCTTTAGCTTCAAAGCCTAAAAGCATATCTCTTACGCAACCACCAACCAAGCGGATTTCATCGCCATTCAGTTTTTTGTTTTTTAAAAAAACTGCAAAAATTTGCTCAACTTCACGAGGAAGTTTTTTAATTAAAGATGGTTCAGAAAAAGTTTTTCCTATCATTTTGTTTTTTAAAATTATCGAAGTCGCCTCTAATATATTTTGCTGAATCAAATATTGAGAAAAATTTCTATTTTTTTAACGAATCAAACTAGATCACCGCTAAAAAAATTCCCGATTCATCAGCTAGTTTTATCACATTATCCTTATCAATAATCAGCGTAACACCAGCCTGAATAGCGATTCCAGTGACCCCATTTAATTTACAATTTTTAATTGTATCAATTCCAATCGTTGGCAAATCAGCTTTACCCGACTGTTTAAATTTTTTCATTTTCACTAAAATTGCATCTTTTTTAAAGGCAATATTAAGATCACCACATCTTTTAAGCATAGCGTCTGTGCCCTCCGCTGCCTCAACCGCAATAATTTGTTTTTGCGCCACAATCAAAGATTGGCCGATATCAAATTGAGAAATCATCCTAATTGCTTTGCTTGCAAAATCAATATCGACAAGGTTTTGCGTGGTTGGTTGCAATTTTGTTAACACTGATTTTTGAGCAACAATATCATTTAAAAATTCATCAATCTTAACAATTTTAAAACCCTCTTTTTCAAAAAAATTAATCACTGTTCTTAGAACTGCATCATCTCCTAGAATTTTGCTTGCAAGAATTTTTGCCAATAAAATCGTACCTTTTTTATCAACTTTGATATCAGAAAAATTTGGCTTATTAACCGCGCCAATAAAAATAATATTTTTAATTTGATTTTGTCGCAAAATTTCTAAAAATTTTCCAACAGCCCCATAAGGCAATTTGATTGGGCTAAAAGCAGAATAGTCAATTTTATAATTTTCTGATTCTAGCAAAAATAGTAAAAATTTTCTGCCATTTTTTTGACAATTATCAATCAACATCCTCGGCAAAGCACCGCGTCCAGCAAAGATTGCGAGTGGTTCTGATAATGGAATCATAAAAAATTTAATTCAAAAATTAAAAAAACAAAACCTCAAAAAATATCAATTAAGAAAAGTTTGTGAATAAAGAAGGGGCGCGCTCCTCTGAGCCGAGTTTTGATGGTCTACTAACAAAACTATA
Organism: Rickettsia typhi; assembly: GCA_945865905.1. Taxonomy (GTDB): domain Bacteria; phylum Pseudomonadota; class Alphaproteobacteria; order Rickettsiales; family UBA1997; genus CAMCFD01. The sequence goes on along the minus strand of CAMBFC010000005.1, from coordinate 9,134 downwards.
GTTTACACAAAATCTCACTTAGACCATCACTGTCTGAGGAGCAGAGGAGCGCGCCCCTTATTTATTCACAAACTTTTCTTAATCACTTAAACACTACCCCGCATGATTCAAACTAGCCGCCCCATCCACAAAAATAATCTCACCACTAATAAAATCATTCGCCAGCAAAAACTCAATCGTTTGACAAATATTTTTCACATCACCCTTTTTATGTAGCGGAATTTTTTTAACCAATTTTTGCACATATTCTTCACTCACATCTTTTGCATTCACATTATTTAAAATAAACCCCGGAGCAATGCCATTAACTCTAATGTGTGGCGCCAATTCAAGCGCTAACATTTTAGTTAATTCTGCCAAGTTTTTTTTGCTAAGCAGGTAATAAAAATAATTAGTATCAAAACGCACAATATTTTTATCAACTATATTTATAATCTGCGCAGCCTTGATTTTGTTGGCTATAACATGCTTGGCAAATTCTTTCGCTAAAATTAATGGTGAAATAAAATGCGTGTTAAGATTATCCAATAGCTCATTTTCTGGCGCAGTCAAAAATTTTGACTCACGAAAAATTGAAGCGTTATTGATTAATAAATTTAAATTGGGGAATTTTTTTATAACATCCATTGCCAACTTTTTTACAGTTGTGGGCTGCTGCAAATCACAGTAAAAAATTTCAGATTTCACCTTAAATTTATTCTTAATTTCATCAGCTAATTTAAGCGCCTCTGCTTTTGAATTATTATAGTGAATCGCAATATCAAAACCTTTTGCAGCCAATATAAAAGCCATTTCACGGCCAATTCTTTTTGCTGATCCAGTAATTAAAACGGCACTATTTTTCATCTTTTTTTCTGTATTCTTCAATATTTTTATAAAGAGCGCGCAACACTTCTTTGGTACCTTGATTTGTTGCGGCAGAAATTGCAAAAACTTTTTGTTTTTTGCCTGATTGCTTGGTGATAAAAGCTTGCAATTTTTTGGTTTTGGCTTTGAGCTCTTCTTCGCTGAGAAGGTCTATTTTATTGAGTGCAACGATCTCTACCTTATCAAGCAATTCTTCGCTATAGCCAGCAAGCTCACCTCTAATAACGCGATAATTTTCGACGATATCTTCTGCAGAAGAATCAATTAAATGCAACAAAACACCGCATCTTTCAACATGGCGCAAGAAGCGATCACCAAGACCGCGACCTTCGGATGCACCCTCAATTAATCCCGGAATATCAGCTAAAACAAATTCATGCTCATCAATATAAACTACGCCTAATTGTGGCTTTAAAGTTGTAAAAGGATAATCAGCAATTTTTGGTTTAGCGCGAGTTGTAGCGGCTAGAAAGGTTGATTTTCCTGCATTGGGCATGCCTAGCAAACCAGAATCTGATAATAATTTTAGCTGCAATCTTACCCAAAATCTTTCCCCTGGTTCACCCGGTTGAGAATATGTTGGCGCTTGTTTTACTGAGGATTTAAAATTGCTGTTACCAAGGCCGCCGCGTCCACCACGCGAGATAATAACTTGCTCACCATGAGTCATCATATCAGCAAGAATTTCAGAAGTTTCTTCGCGAAAAATTTGCGTGCCAAGCGGAACTTTAAGCACCAAATCATCACCAGAAAGACCACTTCTATTAGCGCCCTGACCTCTTTTGCCGCTAGGTGCCGCAAAATGTTGCTGATAGCGAAAATCAATTAAAGTGTTGAGATCTTTGGTGCATTCAAAAATAATACTACCGCCGCGTCCACCATCACCACCATCTGGCCCACCTTCGGCAATGAATTTTTCACGGCGAAAACTTGAGGCACCAACGCCGCCAGCACCAGATTGAATACAAATTTTTGCTTCATCGATAAATTGCATGTTTCTATATTAATTATTGCGAAAAATCGATCAAACCATTGCTTGCCAAAATGAATTTATCATTTTCGATTACTTTGCCGCCAGCTTCTTTGACTAATAGCATGAACGGTTTTAGATATTCATAATTCCAATTTTTAAAGAAAGCTAAATCAAAACGCGCGCTTGATAAATAAGCTATTTCTAAGGTGCGACAGCCATAACTGCGCAAACCATAACTTTTTAATTTTAGCGATTCACGCACTTCTTTTGTAAAATAAGAATGATCATCTATCGATACTAACGGCGTATCATTGAGGCCTCTTTTAGAAACGCGAAGACGACGATTATTTAAATAAGCACCGAAGCCTTTTTCACAATAATAAAGCTCGCTACCCACGACTTTGCTGATTGCAACCGAGATTGGCTCTTTGATTCCATCGGCACCGATATGTTCAACTGCAACTGAAACAGTAAAATCTGGAATGCCACGAACCAAGCTGCTCAGGCCATCTACAACAAAAATTGTAAAAGAATATTCTGAATTAACACTGCGAATAATTTTTTCTCCATCAGAAAAATTGATATCATATTCTGGGCGAAATTTTGTGAGATCTTCGATTAAAATTTCTTTGATGCGATTATAACAAGCGTTAGCAAATTTGATTGCCGAAACTGGATTTGTTTGCAAGTTTTCTAACTCTGAAAAATCACGCGGTAGACGGTCTGTGGCTTTTTCGATAGCCTTAAGAACGATGTTTAAATTTGCACTATATCTCATTTGAAAAATCTTTATTTAATTTTTATAACTCACTTGCGCAGCAAATTTTGTAATCTTGAAAATCAATAACCTTGTAAAGCAAATTTTTTAATTTGTTAAAAACTTTTTCTATTCACTTTTTAACAATAAATCTTTTAGTTTTGCAATATCAGAATCTTTTTGTTGCTCATTTAATTTTTCTGGATTATTTGGATCTGGTATCTCAGAAAAATTTGGCGGAATAATCAATGGATCATCTGGCGTTTTGTTACCGCAAGATGTTATCAAAAAAATCGTTAATAATAAAATTGCGCTTTTCATTTTTTTTGCAAAATTAAATCTTCAATTAATAACATTGCAACCCCAATAAATACAAATGAATCAGCTAGATTAAAGGCTGGCCAGTGATAGGATGCAAGGTGAAAATCAAGAAAATCTGCTACCGCACCATTTTGAATCCGATCAGTCAAATTGCCTAGAGCCCCGCCAATTATGAACCCAAGCGCCCAAGTAAGGTATGGTTTTTGGTTGCGATAAAGCCACACCAACATAACAATAGTGATGATTGTAACCACTGCAGAAAAGATGATTTTGCCTGATTCTAGGTTATTTAGCATACCAAAACTAACGCCATGGTTCCATACTCGCACTAGATTAAAAAAACTAAAAACTTCGATATAATCTTGCGGGGCTTGCTTTTCTAACGCTGCAAAAGTTAATTTTTTTGACAATAAATCAAAAAACATCACAATAATAGCGATTAAATTGCCAAGAAAAAATAGTTTTTTGTTTTTAAAAAAATTGATTAGAGTCATCTGAAAATTAATTATTTAATTGCAATTAAGTATAACAAAACAAATTTAACATGAAAATAATTTTTATGGGCACGCCAGAATTCGCCTGCCCTACACTACAAAAGCTAATTGAAGATCCAAGTTTTGAAATTGTTGCTGTTTACACTAGAGAGCCTCAAATAGCGGGTCGCGGGCACAAATTGACTAATTCGCCGATTCATCAATTGGCACTGAAGCATAATTTGCCAGTGATTACTCCAAAAACTTTGCGCAATCCACAAATTCAAGAAGAATTTCGTCAGCTCAATGCTGATGCGGCCGTAGTGGTAGCTTATGGTTTAATTTTGCCAACAGAAATTTTGCAAGCAACAAAATTTGGCTGCATCAATCTACATCCCTCCTTACTGCCACGATGGCGCGGACCTTCTCCAATTCAATATACTTTTTTTTCTGGTGATGAAGAAATCGGTGTTACTATTATTAAAATGGATGAGGGAATTGATAGTGGCGACATGGTTATGCAAGAAAAATTCCTTATGCAAAAAAGCGATAATTATAGCAATATCGCGCCAAAATTATCGCAACTTGGCGCAGAAATGATTGTGCAATCGTTAAAAAATTTGCGCGATAAAAATGTAGTTTTAACCAAGCAGAACAAGGATTTAGCCACTTTCAGCAAAAAATTAAAAAAAGAAGAAAGTAAAATTGATTGGAACTTATCCGCTGATGAAATTTTGAACAAAATTCGCGGATTAAGCGGGTCGCTAACTGCTTATTTTGAATATCAAAATGAAACCATCAAAATTTATGATGCAGAAATTATCTTAGAAAATGATGTAAATAAAAAGCTCGGAGAAATTTCAGATAATTTCACAATCCAATGCAACAAAAATCAAATCCGCCCATTGAGAATACAGCGACAAGGAAGAAACATAGTTGGTATTGAAGATTTTTTACGCGGCATCAAAACTTAAAAAGCCAAACTAAAAAATCCTAAGAAAGGCTAAGTTGAGATAATGATAAAAGTAACCTACTTATCCATCTCAATATCAAACTGCTTAGAATAAAGATTAGCATAAGCCCCACCCTTTTCTAACAATTCTTTATGATTTCCCGACTCAATAATTTTTCCATGCGAAACCACAAATATTTTATGCGCATGAATAACGGTAGAAAGCCTATGAGCAATCACCAAGGTAGTGCGATTTTTCATCAAACTATTGAGCGCATCCTTGATTAATCTCTCTGAAACTGGATCAAGCGATGATGTTGCTTCATCTAAAAGAAGAATTGGTGCATTATAAAGAATAGCCCGTGCAATAGCAATCCGTTGCCTTTGGCCGCCAGAAAGGCGAATGCCATTTTGACCAATTTTAGTATGATAACCATCTGGCAATTCTTTAATAAATTGATCCGCTTCCGCTAATTGTGCGGCTTTGATGATTTCTTCTTCGCTAGCATTTTCTTTGCCATAACGAATATTTTCTATGATTGTATCATCAAAAAGCATGACTTCTTGATTAACCACCGACATGCTGCCGCGTAGAGATTGCAGCGTTACATCACGAATATCATGACCATCAATTTTGATCGATCCCGATTGTGGATCATAGAATCTGAGAATCATGCTCATTATGGTAGATTTTCCTCCGCCAGAATGACCCACAAGCGCTACAGTCTTGCCTGCAGGGATTTCAATATTGATTGTCTCAAGCGTAGTTTTATCTTCAAGATAACGAAAATCTACATTTTCAAACTTGATTTCGCCCTTGACATTGCTGAGCTCAACAGCATTTGGCTTATTTATAACTTCTTGTTTTTCATCAAGAAGTTGATAAAATCTTGTTGCTGCAGCAAGCCCCATTTGCACCCCAGAATTCATCCCAGAGACTGATTTTAAAGGCCTGTAAGCCATCATCATCGCAGCAAAAAACGAGAAAAACGCACCCGTTGTAGTTTCTCCGGTTAAAACTTTTTGTCCACCATACCATATAACCAGCGCCACGCCAATACCAGCAAGACTTTCAACAAAAGGAGATGCGATTAAAGCAATGCGCGACATTTTTTTGCCCATCTTAAAAATGCTCTCAGTAATTAAAGACATTCTTTTAATCTCAAAATCTTCGCAATTATATGATTTTACTAGCTTAGAATATTGCAAAGTATCGCTCATTTGCGTAGCAAATTTGCCCGCCATCGCTTGATTTGTGAAGGAAAAATTGCGCAATTTTCTTCCTAATTTATAGATCGGATAAGCCGCCAAAGGAAACCCAACAAAAGCGATTAGTGATAATTCAAAATTTTGATAAAACATTACACCTATTAGAGCCACAAGGGTAAAAAGCTGTTTAACAAAACCATTAATTGCGGTATTAATCATTCCCACAATTGAAGCAATTTCGTTCATGATGCTTGAGATCATGTTGCCAGATGAATTATTGTGCAATTTAGCAATATCAGATTTTATAAAATGCGCATACATTCTGATTCGCATATCTGAAGTGATTCGCAAGCTTAAAATGTTCATCGTAAGAAGCTGAAAATATGTTGCGAAACCTTTGATTATAGTAACCGCAAGCACTATTAAAGGGATTATAATCAGAGCATTGGGCTTTTTTTCGACAAAAACAGCATCAAGCGCTGGCTTTACTAAATAGGCGTGTAGCGATGTGGTTCCTGCTATTACAAGCATCAATGCCACAGAAATTAAAAAAGTTTTGCGATGTGGAAGGATATATTCTTTTGTAACCCTTTTAACCAGATACCAGTTGTTTGCGTAGTTGATTTCTTGTGTTTCTTTTGTCATACTAAAAAACTATATATTATGCTCTAGGCGCAGAAGTTTATTTAAAACATGCTTGCGCAGGCGAATTTACTATACAAACACACATGCTTAATCTTTTCAATCACTTTAAAGAAATATTTTTTGTTGCCACGCAAAAAATTGCTACGCAAAACAATGTTGAAATTTCAGCGCGCGATTTTGAAAGCTTTATCGTTGAGCCAGCAAAAGAAAAATCTCACGGCGATTTGGCCTGCAACATTGCAATGATATTTTCTAAAAAATTTTCTGCAATTGAAAGCTTAAATAATCCACGCAAATTAGCGACTGAAATTATCAAAAATATTAACAATGAATCGGTGGCAAAGCTTGAAATTGCTGGTCCGGGGTTTATTAATATTTTTCTACATGCAGAGATTTTTTATAATATTTTAGGTGATTTATTGCAAGCGCGGCACTTTGATTTTGATAATTTGGGCCATGGTGAAAAGGTAAATTTAGAATATGCTTCGCCAAATCCGACGGGGCCGATCCATGTTGGACACACTCGCGGCGCCATTTATGGTGATGTGTTAGCTAATTTATTGCAAAAAGTTGGGTTTGATGTTTTGAAGGAATATTATATTAATGATGCTGGATCGCAGATTAATACTTTGGTGAAATCGGCTTATGTTCGCTATTTGCAAGCCTGTGGCGATGCTGTAGAAATCAGCGAAGGGCTTTATCCAGGAGAATATCTTATCCCGATTGGAGATGCTCTACACAAGGCTTACGGCGATTCTTTAAAAAAATATTCTGGCAATAATATCTTTGAAGGGGTTGATTTTTATGGCCCAATCCGCAATTTTGTTGTTGATGAAATGTTGAAAATGATCGTTGCAGACCTTGCCAACCTTGGCATCAAGCATGATAGCCTTTTCTCTGAAAAAAAAGAATTACACGATACCAGAAAAATTGAAGAAGCCATAGAACTCTTGCGCGCCAAGGGCTTAATCTATATTGGCAAACTTGAAGCACCAAAAACTGAAAAAGGCGTCGGCGCCCTGCCCGAAGGCTATGACGAGGCTGATCAAACTTTATTCCGCTCAACTTTATTTGGCGATGATGTCGATCGCGTTGTTAAAAAAGCCGATGGAAGCTACACCTATTTGGCTGGAGATATGGCCTATGCTCTCAGCAAATTTAATCGCGGTGCCACAAAATTTATTATGCCGCTTGGCTATGATCACGCTGGATATGTGAAGCGACTCAATGCGGTTGTAAGCGCGTTAACTGATAATAGGGCTGAGTTAAAAGTAATTTTATGTCAAATGGTGAAGTTTGTCAAAAATGGCGAACCACTAAAAATGTCAAAACGCGCTGGCAATTTTATTGCTGCAAAAGATGTAATTGATGAACTTAGCGCCGAGATAGGATCTGAGCGTGGCGCCGATGTTCTACGCTTTATTATGCTCACTCGCAAAAATGATGCGCCATTTGATTTTGATTTAGCAAAAGTTGTTGAACAATCAAAAGATAATCCAATTTTTTATGTGCAATATGCTCATGCAAGATGTTGCTCGGTGCTGCGCAATTTAAAGGCTGAAGGCTTATTGCCAAATGTTGAATCTCTCCATATTGATCTCAGCGTTTTACAAAATCTGCAAGATGAAAGCGAACTTGAAATCATCAAAAAAATTGTCGCGTTTCCACGCATTATTGAAATGGCAGTCGCAAACTATGAGCCGCACCGCATCGCGTTCTATTTGCAAGAATTAGCTGCAACTTTTCATTCTTTATGGAATAAAGGCGTTGATAATCCAGATTTAAAATTCATTATTTCAGATAAATTAGAATTCACTAAAGCGAGAATTTATTTGCTAATGGCAATAAAAATTATTATTTCTTCTGGCCTTGAAATCTTTAATATCAAGGCTTTAGAAGAAATGCGTTAATTACAAAAAAACATGGAAGATTTTGGCTATTCTAAACATAAAGAAGAAAGCGCCTCAAGCGGATTGATAAAACGCGCCTTTCTTATTGGTGCCACTTTATTTTCGGTTGCCTGTTTTGTTTATGTTACGATTAATGCTTATTATTTTTTCTCACAAGATGGTGGCAATGCAATTATTGAAACAATCAAAGCTGAAGCCGATCCAATCAAGGTTGTAGAAAGCGATCACGCTGATGCGGGAGATGCAATGAAAATTGATAATTCAATTTATGAGGATATTTTTGGCAATCGCAAACACGGCAAAGAAAAAGAAATAAAAATTATGGAATCGTCATCCCCAGCTCTTCCGCCTAAAGCGCAACCAGAGATAGCTGAAAAAAAATCTATAACTAATAATGGAAAATTTGTAACTTCATCTCAAGATCAATCTGCAAGCGCCAATAAAAATAAAGCGGGACAAATTATTGTTTATTCTGATGCGCCGCAAGAAAAAGATAATAATGTTTTGTTAGAAAGACCTAAAGCCGTTGCAACAAAAGCTATTTTAAGCGAGCCCGCTGTTGCTGTTACAGCAAAACCAGCCTCAACTGGCAAAAAATATATTAGGGTTCAAATCGCGGCGCTCACTTCTAAAAAAATAGCTGACGAATATTCGGATCGATTACAACGCCTTTATCCAGGATTATTTTCGGGATTAAAATCTTTTATTGAGCAAGTTGATTTGGGGAAAAGAGGAATTTTTTATCGCTTGCAGGTTGGCAATTTTTATGATCAGGTGCGCGCGGAAGAATTTTGTAATCGCTATGTTGGACAAACTCAAAAGAGTAAGGCCGATTGTATTGTAGTAGAATAAATCCTTAAATTTATCAATCTCAAATGCCAATAAATCTTCAGATATCTCAATTGCACACCGCATTAGATCAGATGAATCTTCCTGCTGTAAAACAATTAATCGATTCTAAATCAATATCAATAGATGAAATAAACGAACTTAATCACACGGTGGATTCTGTTTTGCATAGATTGCT
>CAMBFC010000004.1 GCA_945865905.1 Rickettsia typhi | reverse complement strand
TAGAAGCCGTAAGATGTAAGAAATATGACAATTTTATGGTAAAAAACGATGTTTTTTATTTATAAATTGCTTAGTCTGGAGTAAAGATTTTTAAAAAAATTGTTCACGCGATTTTTTTGTGTGTGGGTGGGATTTTTAGAGGTTGCCTTAACTCAAAGCAATATTTGTAAGCCCTCACGCCAATAACCATTAACGCAATATCTTTACTTTTAAAGAGCCTAATATTATAATTATCCAAACAAACCAATACCAGCTTGCTTTTATAAGATTAATATTCGGATGTCATTTATCTCTAAAACAAACTTCAATACAATAATCATCGGAGCTGGACACTCTGGAATTGAGGCTGCGTGCGCTTCAGTGCGGATGGGCGTTAGCACTTTATTGGTAACAAAAAAGTTTGAAAATTTGGGAGAAATGTCATGCAATCCAGCGATTGGCGGCGTGGCGAAGGGCACAATTGTAAAAGAAATTGACGCGCTAGATGGCGTAATGGGCCGCGCTATTGACATGGCAGGAATTCATTTTCGAATTTTAAATGCATCAAAAGGTCCGGCAGTCCACAGCCCTAGAGCACAGGCTGATCGAGTTCTTTACAAAAAGGCGATTAATAAGATTTTAGCAGAAGATTATCCTGCGCTGCAAATCGTATTTGCTTCGGTAGAAGATATCGAGATCACTAACAATTCAATCTCTAGCATTATACTTGATAACGGCCAAAAAATTTCTTGCGCTGCACTTGTTTTGACTACCGGAACCTTTCTCAACGGCATAATCCACATCGGCGATAAAAAAACCCACGCAGGACGCATGAATGAGCTGCCCTCTTACGGAATTTCTGATCGACTCAAAGAACACAATTTTGCCATGGCCCGCTTAAAAACCGGTACGCCACCACGCCTTTTAAAAAGCTCAATCGATTTCTCAAAACTAGAAGAACAAGCCGGAGACAAGCCTCCGCAGCCTTTTTCATATTTGAATGATGCTGTCGAGGCGCCACAAATTTCGTGCTATATAACTTACACTAACAAAAAAACTCACGAAATAATTGCGCAAAATTTGCAAAAATCCGCAATGTATGGTGGCCATATCGCATCAAGCGGGCCTCGTTATTGCCCATCGATAGAAGATAAAATTCATCGCTTTGCCGATAAAGAGCGCCACCAGATTTTTCTAGAACCTGAAGCGCTTGAGAACTCTTGCCTTCAAAATCATCGCGATCCAAATTTTGATTCTACTGCAAAATCTTACGATCCAAGCGAATTAATTTACCCAAATGGCATCTCAACTTCATTGCCCGCCGATGTGCAGCTTGAGTTTTTAAAAACTATTGAAGGCTTAGAAAATTGCGTGATGGCGCAGCCTGGATATGCGATTGAATATGATTTTGTTGATCCACGCGAATTATTACCAACATTAGAAACAAAAAAAATTCGCAATTTATTTTTTGCGGGACAAATTAACGGCACAACTGGATATGAAGAGGCCGCTGGTCAAGGTCTTGTGGCAGGAATTAACGCTGCATTAAAATCACAAAATGCCAACGAAGAATTTATTCTCGACCGCGCCTCGAGCTATATTGGAGTAATGATTGACGACCTCACAACCCTCGGCGTCACCGAGCCATATCGCATGTTAACTTCGCGCGCCGAATATCGTTTGAACTTACGCGCTGACAACGCCGATCTTAGACTCACAATGCTTGGCGACAAAATCGGCTGCATCACCGCGAAGCGTCAAAAATCTTTCGCCGAAAAAAAACAACGAATCGACGACGCCACAAATTTACTCGAAAACTTAAAAATTTCACCAACCAAACTCGCCGAACTAAAATTTGCGATGAAGCAAGATGGCGTAGTACGCTCAGCATTTCAACTTCTCTCCTTTCCCGAAATAAATTTTGAAAAACTAGCGCAAATTTGGCCCGCAGAAATCGCACAAATTGATAAAAAAACAAAAACACAAATCGCTATTGCGGCTCTCTACAAGCCATATCTCAAGCGTCAAGATCAAGATATTGAAATTCTGCGCCAAGATGAAAACATCAAAATTCCGCTCGATTTGGATTATAATAAAATTCAAAGTCTTTCAAATGAGGTACGCGAAAAACTAAATAAAGCCCGCCCAGCAACTGTAGGAAACGCTTTGCGTATTCAAGGAATTACTCCGGCGGCGATGATGGCGGTGATTGTTTATATGAGAAATATCAATTTGCGGTTTCAAACTTAGGCGGCAATTCAATTTTAGGCATAATTGTAAAATTCGGCTCAGATAAACTAAGCAATCTTCAAAATTTTATGCATCTGCAGCGAAATTCGTGCGCCATGTTTTGTCGCTAGTTCCAAAACTCGTTGCATATTTTGGTGATTTTTTTTCACATCATATTCATCCATTGGCTGCAAATAAACCGGAATTTGCGCCGCACTTTGCCCAACCTCACTGATATTAGAGTATTCTGGCTTTGTAGCAGAAATAATAAACTTAAACGCATCAATTTGTGTCAATAAATCTGGACGAATTTTATGATATCCTGTGCCGGTATTTTTTGGCGAACAAATTATTTTTACTTGCGGTGAAAGTTCACGAAAAAGTGTGCCATTAGTTTCAATTTGTACCAAAAATCCCCGCGCAATTAATTCTTGGCAAAGCTTTTCGATCGGCTGTCGCAAAGGCTCGCCACCAGTAATCACTACTAAATTTCTTATAATTTTTTCTGCACTATTTTTTGCTAATTCTAAAACGCGCGCCAAAATTTTATCAAGCGTAATCATCGCAAATGAATCAAATTCTGTATCGCAAAAATCGCAAGCAAGATTACAGCCCCCCAGCCGCACAAAAACTGATGGATATCCAACATAAGGCCCCTCTCCCTGAAAAGTTGCAAAAATTTCTTGCACCTCAAGCTGCAATCCATCATGAATTTCTGGTTTTAAAATTTTATTTTTTCCAAACATTTTTTTATTCGTCGATTCTTGCTTTTTGATAAGTCTCACGATCCATATCAACAATATCAACTGATAAATCGCAGCGCTTATTAGCCAAATCACTGTTTTGCATTGGCATTTGTGGATTGGCGACTCCAGAAATTGCATCAACAACCTGCTCACCAATCGCTAAAATTTGATCTACGCTACTTGGTGAAAAAACTGATTCTTCATAAGATTTTTGCGCCAAAGCCATCACCTGCTCCGCCAATTTTTTTCTTACCTCAACAACTCTTCCTGCCATAATTTTTATTGTAATATGCAAAAAAGCTGATTTTTCTTGATTCAACGATCCAACCAGATAGTCATCAAAGCTTGCAGCCCTAACCTTACATTGCTCTAAATCAAAATTTCCTTCTTTAATCCCCGCCATAATTTTTTGAATCTCAGGAAAAAGTTTTTTGATTGAATTAGAAGAAAAATTTGCCGAATGTTCGATAGTGATATGTGGCATAAGTTAAAAAAATGCGTTAAGAAAAGAAAGTTCTAAATAAATTTATCTTATTTTTCAAAAAGATACTACCAATATCCGAATTTTAAGCAACAAAAAAGGGAACCAAAAATTAATTTGATTCCCTTTTTTAAATATTGTGAATTTGTGTTTTTACAAAACAAGAGGCAAAAATAAAGACGATAGCCGCTTCGCTAAAAGCGTTATACAATTGAAATTCAACCCGAAGGCGATTTCTTACTTTAAAGGAGGTAATCCAGCCGCAGGTTCCCCTACTGCTACCTTGTTACGACTTAACCCCAGTCACTCCTCCTACCGTGTAGACCTGCCTCCTTGCGGTTAGCTCAGCCTATTCGGGTAGAAACAGCTTCCATGGCTTGACGGGCAGTGTGTACAAGACCCGAGAACGTATTCACCGTAGCGTGCTGATCTACGATTACTAGCAATTCCAACTTCATGAGGGCGAGTTGCAGCCCTCAATCTGAACTGAGATGGCTTTTAGGGATTTGCTCCAGATTGCTCTATTGCTTCCTGCTGTAACCACCATTGTATCATGTGTGTAGCCCAACCCATAAGGGCCATGATGACTTGACATCGTCCCCACCTTCCTCCAACTTGTCGTTGGCAGTTTCTTTATAGTTCCCGGCATAACCCGATGGCAAATAAAGATGAGGGTTGCGCTCGTTGAAGGACTTAACCTAACATCTCACGACACGAGCTGACGACAGCCATGCAACACCTGTCTCCACTGTGACTTGCGTCAAAGATACATCTCTGTACCGGTCAATGGGATTCAAGGGTTGGTAAGGTTTTTCGCGTAGTATCGAATTAAACCACATGATCCACTGCTTGTGCGGGTCCCCGTCAATTTCTTTGAGTTTTAGTCTTGCGACCGTAGTCCCCAGGCGGAATACTTAACGCGTTAGCTTCGCCACCGAACTCTAAGAGCCCGACAACTAGTATTCATCGTTTACTGCGTGGACTACCAGGGTATCTAATCCTGTTTGCTCCCCACGCTTTCGTATCTCAGCGTCAATGTTGGTGTAGATAGTCGCCTTCGCCACCGGTGTTCCTCTTAATATCTACGGATTTCACCCCTACACTAAGAATTCCACTATCCCCCACCAAATTCAAGCAAGGCAGTTTCGGTTGCAATTCCTGGGTTGAGCCCAGGGCTTTCACAACTGACTTACCAAACCGCCTACATACGCTTTACGCCCAATAATTCCGAACAACGCTAGCACCCTTCGTATTACCGCGGCTGCTGGCACGAAGTTAGCCGGTGCTTTTTCTGTGAGTACCGTCATTATCTTCCTCACTAAAAGAGCTTTACAATCCGAAGACCTTCATCACTCACGCGGTATTGCTGGATCAGGCTTGCGCCCATTGTCCAATATTCCCCACTGCTGCCTCCCGTAGGAGTCTGGACCGTGTCTCAGTTCCAGTGTGGCTGATCATCCTCTCAGACCAGCTACGGATCATAGCCTTGGTAGGCCATTACCCTACCAACTAGCTAATCCGATAAAGGCCCATCCAACAGCGATAAATCTTTCCCGGTTGCCCGGTGATATATGGTATTAGCTTTGGTTTCCCAAAGTTATCCCTTACTGCTGGGGAGGTTCCTTTATATTACTCACCCGTTTGCCACTGACATATTGCTATGCCCGTTCGACTTGCATGTGTTAAGCATACCGCCAGCGTTCGTTCTGAGCCAGAATCAAACTCTCAAATTTTGAGAAAATGATTTCGACTTATTATTCTTAAAACTCTGGACCCACCATTAAATCAATAAAGACTTAATGGCTATATATAAATACAAAGAGTTAAGGAATAGTCATACTTTTAACTGACGGACTATCGCCTCAATCTTTGCCTCTTGTTTCATAAAAACACAAATATTCACGATGTAAAAGAGCTGTTTGAATTCTCTGCTAAAATGTGTTAATCAATAATGATTTAACCGATATTAGGAGAATGCGCTTGGAAATTTTCTTCTAGATATTGGTGAAGAATTTAATCTTAAACCAACAAACATACACGAAAAAAAGCGAGGGCAAATATAATAATCCATTAATATTTAATTGTCAACAGGGTAAGAATAAAATTATTGAGAGTGGTGGTTTGATCGCGCCATATAAGGCTTTGCAATGGATTTGGCAACCTGTTCTTTAATTTTTTTTCAGATTTTCTTGCAAAAAAATTACAAATAATAGCTTGGAATCGATTGTTGAGGTGGTTTTTATTTTTATTTCAAGATCTTGTAGGGCTTGTAACCATATTTTTAGATGGCTTAGCGTGATAGATTTTAAATGTTTGCGAAATTCTGCTTCGACTTTAAAGAATAATTTTTGTGATTTGATAGCGCTTTCAAAATCAACGCCAGCAACATCTGTGGCAACTTTAGCATTGTAGAGTTTTTGTAGATAATTTGAAAGAAAGCGAATTAGTGTGATTGCATCAAAACCGTTTTTAAGCAGATATTGCGCCTGTTTATCGGCTATCGCGTAATTTTTTACGATGAAGTTATTGATAAATTCATTGGTAGAAATTGTGGCTTGGTCATCGATGGCACGATCAATTAATTTTGTCTCGATATCGTCGCCGTCTAGGTATGTAGCGATTTTTTTGATTTCATTTGCAATGATTTGGCGATTTTTACCAAGCTTATCAAAAAGATGCTGTATGCATTCTGGCTGAGGAGCAATCTCGTTTTTTTGCAACTCACCTTCGATAAATTTTTTAATGGCACGCTCATCATCTTCATAACAAGCGATGGCGGCAAAGTTGTTATATTCTTCTGCGGCCTTGCGTAGAGCGCTTGATTTATCAAGATCTGCGGCTTGAATTAGGATGAAATTTTCACTTTTTGCAATTGCTTCTCTATCGGCAAGCAGCGATTTGAGAGCTGCGGTAGCAGTTGCATCAGGATCTTTTATCATGATTAATTTGCGACCACCAAGCATTGAGAGCGAATAAAATTCATCGGCAAGGCATGAGGAATCTTGGGCGAAGCGCTCTTTACTAAGATGCGTGACGAGAAATGGATCGGTTAAATCTGGCGTGATTTTTTTGGCAATGGTTTTTATGTGATGCGAAATAACGCTTTCTTCGGGGCCAAAAATCAATGCTCCAGCGATTTTGGCGCTGGCGATATTTTGGATATATTGATCGATTTGGTAAGGGGCGATTTTCATTTATCGATATTGATGCTGGTTGATTGCTTTAATTCTTTACTAAAAATGTTTCAAATTCAACAGATTTATTTGGTTAATAGTTTTTAAGTTGCGAGGTTTTTGAGATAAGTTTTTGGCTGAGATATCGATAGCAAAGCCTATTGGCCTTACTAGAGATTCATTAACTTTCTTGACTTATATATATTTTAATATTTATATATTTATATATTTTAATATTTATATAGTTATATATGAAAAAAATGATTGTAGAAGTTCCTGATCAAATTCACAGAATGATCAAGTCTTTGGCGGGCGCAAACGGTGAATCTATCAAAGATTTTGTGCTGCGCGGAATTGAGCAGGTGATAAAAAGTGAGTCTAAAATTTCAATAAAAAAACCCAACGGAAATTACATTAGTGAAGAAGAAGCTGACAAACTTTTAAAACCAGTGATTATGAAATACATCAATCAAATAAACGCGGGAAACCTTGATTTATATAGCAAGAAAGAGTTTTTTAAGAAACTAAAAAATTAGCAAAATGATGGAAATTATTTTTTCTAAAAGATTTTTTAAGGATTCTAAAAAGCTGAAAAAGAAATATAAAAATCTTGAGAAAGATTTGCTGGGTTTTGTTGATTTATTGGAAAGCGACAAGGCTTCTGGTGATAGATTGCAATGGTTTACGGGTTTTGCGGTTTATAAGGCTAGAATTAAAAATTCTTCAGTTGCGGCGAGAAAGAGTGATGGATTTCGGGTGGTTTATTATGTGAAGCGCGCGGCCGTAACCTATTTTATTACGATTTATTCTAAATCAGATAAAAAGAATGTTGATACTGAAGAAATTTATAAAATTTTGAAGGAAGAGGATCTGTTCTAGTTAGGCTTTTGCAATACAACCTTTTTGATCTTCTCTTTTAATTGATCCATTATTTTTATCTTAAATTTCTCTTGATTCACCTCAATTACGAAAATAAAAAATAGCGCTGAAAGCGGGTTAAAAACTCAATTCTTTAAAAAACTTTTCTTAAAATGGTGCGGAAGTAGAATTTATGTGACTTTGTAGGTTTTTTATTTTTATCTAGTTTGGCAAAAAATCTTCCGTCAATAATCATTGTTTTTTCATCGAATTTTTGCGGTGGATTTTGAGCCTCGGTTTCGTCGCGATAGATTGTCACCGCTTGATTTTCTAGGCCTAAGGCCATGCAGCCATAGAAGTTTTTCTTTTTTCCTTTGGCGAGGGTTAGGATATTTTTCTCGAAATTTTTTAAGCCTTCGAGGCGCGGTTTATATGGATTTCCACTTGCTTCAATTAACACTAAGCTAAGAATTTTTAGTGCAATATTTGGTGGGATTTTTTGGTAGTTTTTTAGGTTGATTGTAAAGCTTGCTTCTTTTGCAGAAATTTTAGAACTTCTGTCTTGTTTAAAATCTAGGCAAATAGCGGCTTCGCGCAGCAAAACATCATCGATAAAATCTTTGCTTTCTTTGATAATTTCTGCGGCGTTTTTGATGCGTTTTTGGATTAGGTTTTTTTCTTCAAAACTGTCAAAAAATTTGCGCATTTTATTGCGGAGGAATTTTTCGTCATCGTTAGATTCATCTTCAAACCATTTGATTTTTTTGGCTTGTAAATATTTTTTTAGCTCATCTTTTTCAACATTCAACAATGGCCGACAAAGCTTGATTTTCTTGTGCCGCAAAACTTCTTGCATTGCTGATAATCCGTCTAATTGACTGCCGCGAAAAAGGCGGATGAGGAAATTTTCTGCAACATCGCCAAGATGGTGACCAAGAAATAAATGCTCGATTTTATTTTTGCTGCAAAAGTTGTAGAGCATCTCGTAGCGGGCTTCACGAAGATTTGCCTCGATATTAGTTTTGGGTAAATCTTTTTTATTTATGGCAAGAATTTCGTGAGTGATTTTATTTTTTTGTAAAATCTTGGAGAGCGCAGCAGCCTCTTTTGATGAGGATTGGCGCATTTTGTGATCAATAGTAACCGCAAATAATTTAATGTTATTTTCTAGGCAAAAATCGTGCAGCAAAAATGTTAGAGCTAAAGAATCAACTCCTCCAGAAACAGCTATGGCAATAGATTTTGCGGGTTTGGCAAAATTATTTTGGAAAAATATGTTTAGAATATTTTGCAATTTTTGGCTCAAAAAATTTAAGTGGATTGTAGTTTAGATGAATAATTTTGCAGAGGCAAGAGGCTTGCCCACAAGAGATCTAGCCGCCGCTGACGATTTTTAAACATTGATCGTAATCGAATAAATTTAATAGATCGCGAAATTTTGTACTTTGTGATTTTTTGAGTTGCGGATCTTGGTGCAAAATTACTTGGGCGTTTTTGTGAGCGGTTTTGAGAAGATCTGTATCGGTTGCAAGATCGGCAATTTTAAATTCTGGAACGCCGCTTTGCTTAGTACCAACAAGCTCGCCGCCACCGCGCATTTTTAAATCTTCTTCGGCGATGTAAAAACCGTCATTGCTGCGCTTAAGGATTCCCAAGCGTTCGCGACCCTTTGTGCCATATTTTTTGCCGTAGAGCAAAATGCAGTAAGATTGCTTCTCGCCACGACCAACGCGGCCACGCAGCTGATGCAATTGTGAGAGGCCAAAATTTTCGGCATTTTCAATGACGATTATTGTTGCATCTTTTACATCAATTCCAACTTCGATAACGGTGGTTGCAACCAATATTTGTGGGCTTTGCGATAAATTTTTATCTTGCGCAATGCGGTTTTCTAATTCAATATTTTGTGTGTTTTTAGTGGCAAGTTTTTTTTCTATATCATTTTTTTTATTAGCGCCAGAAGCTTGACCAGCAAAGCTTTCCATCACTTTTTCTTTTTCGCTTTCCTTCATTTTTCCATGAATTAATGCAACAATTTTTTCACCAAAAACTTCTTGCAATTCTTTAAATTTTTCTTCTGCCGCAACCAACTCAACATCTTCAGATTCTATGATAGCGGGGCATATCCAATAAACTTTTTCTTGCTTTTGCAGCGCGCGTTTTATCGATACAAAAACATCAGTTTTTTTATTTTCCGACATTACCAAAGTATCAATTTCTTTGCGGCCCGCTGGTTTTTCACTTAAAATTGAAATATCAGTATCGCCATAAATCGACATCATCAAGCTGCGCGGGATCGGCGTTGCGCTCATTAACAAAACATCGACATCACTGCCCTTTTCTACTAATTTTAAACGCTGCATTACGCCAAATTTATGCTGCTCATCAATCACCGCCAAAGCCAAATCTTTAAATTGAACATCATCCTGCAAAACCGCGTGGGTGCTGATTAGAATATCGATTTTACCTTCACGCAAATCTTGTAAAATTTTAGCTTTTTGCTTTTTGGTTTGCTTGCCTAACAATAATTGAAGCACTGGTTTTTGCGATGAATTAGAGTTTTTTTGCTGGTTAAGATCTGCTGCAGAGTCTTTAAAATCAAGGCTCTCCATCATTTTTTGAAAATAATTAAAATGCTGTTCCGCTAAAATTGTAATCGGCACAATTATGCAAGATTGTTTGCCTTGCGAAAAGGCAAGAAGGCAGGCATATATTGCTAGCACGGTCTTTCCAGAACCAACATCACCTTGTAATAATCGCAACATTTTTTTGCTGGAAATCACATTATTTTTTATTTCAAAAGCAGCTTGAAGCTGTGATTTTGTAGGCTGAAACGGCATTGCTTGCAAAAATTCATCAGCAAAATTTCTGTTAATTTGTGGCATTTTTTTTGTTACATCTTCAGCTTGTTTAACCAACAATAGAGCTAGTTGCCAAGCCAACATCTCATCATAAGCTAAGCGTTTTTTTGCACGATTTTTTTTGGAAGAATCTCTAAAAATATTTTCTTGAAGCGCTGAATTTTGCTCATTTTTATAATCATGAATCATTTCTAAAGCGTCAACAAAACTAGGCCAGCTATGGCTTTGCAATAGATTTTTATCAATCCATTCTTGCTCTAGCGAATATTCTTTTTTTAAAATCTGCAACGATTCTTCAATTTTTTGACGCAAGAATTTTGGCGTTAAAGCATAGGTCATCGGATAAACTACATTGATCTTGGGCAGCGTATCTATTAGGGCCGCATCAACAATTTCTTGCGGATGAGTGATTTGATTTTCAGCTAATGACTTTTGCAAATGACCCAAAATAGCTACCTCGCGACCTATTGCCAGCTTATCAATTTGACTTGGAAAAATTTTAAAAAATACCAAAGTAACATATCCGCTTGAGGTGCGACATAGGATTTTGTAGGGCTGGCGACTTGTTGCAGGCTTGGTATGATTTTCAATTTTTGCCCTAATAACAACTAGAGAATTATTTGCAACATCGGAAAGTTGTGGGTTAAAAATGATTTTTTCGACATGCAGAGGGAAATGTAAAAGTAGGTTAAAAACTCTGCTTTTGCCGATTAGTCGCACTAAAGTCTCTTCAATCGCAGGACCTACTCGCTTTAGTGATGATAGTGGTGATAGTAGGGTTTTTAGCATGGTTTTTGCTCAATACTTATATAAATTTTCGCTTTCAGTTGAGATTGCGTGGTGACTCAAAAAGATGGAATGCTGCATTTTAGATTTCGTCCTCGGCTGAGTTAATATAGACGATACTCGCCTGCTCAGACACCCTTTTCATCTGATCAAAACAAGCGTAGCTTGCGATGAAAATGGAACTCGCATTCGAGCATCGTCTATATCAGCTCAGCCTTTCTTGAAGACCGTAATTGCGATCTATTTAAAGTAGGATAATTATTTTTACAATTAAAACATTTCTTACTAATCCTCGCCGCGATCATTACGCCGCTTCTCATCGCGCTTCTTCAAAGTTTCTCGCTTATCATAAAGCTTTTTCCCTTTAGCAAGTCCAAGCATCACCTTAACAACATTTCTCCGATTGAAAAAAATCTTAGTCGGCACAAGCGAATAGCCCTTCACATGCATTTTTCCGATTAATTTTTGCGCCTCTTTTTTATGCAACAAAATTTTGCGTGGTCTTTTTTCATCATGAGTATATATCGCCGCGCCTTTATAGGAGCCGATTATCAAGTTAACCAGCATCATGCCCTCGGCACTTTCTGCAACATAAGAATCATTGATATTAACGCGACCATCTCGCAAGGCTTTAACCTCGCTACCAATCAGCACAAGACCAGCCTCGATTTCTTCTTCGATACTATAATTGAAATAAGCTTTGCGGTTTTGTGCGATGATTTTCATTTTATGTGACGCGTTATTTTATCTTTTCTGCTTCGTAACTATATCTTGCAACAAATCATTGAGCCGCTTGCCAACAACATCGGCAGAGTATTGTTCAAAAAACTTTTTGCTAGCATTGATAGCTAGCTTTTTAGCAAATTCTTCATCATTAACTAATCTTAAAATTGCTTGCGCTAAAAGTTGCGGCATTTTTTCAGCATCATTTTTTGATACTTTTAAACCATCGACTCCTTCATCGATAATTTCTTCTGGACCCCAGCTATCACTAGTTATGATCGGTGTATTGTATAACATTGCTTCTAGCAAAACAATACCGAATGTTTCGCCCCAAGATGGTAAAATAAAAATATCAATACCTTCGAAAAAAGTTTTTTTATCTTCTGTCCAACCTAAAATTTTGAAGTTTTTTTCTAAACCTAATTCTTGCGCTTGCTTCTCAAGTGGCGCCTCCATTGGCCCCACGCCACCGATGACATATTCACATTCAAAACCTTGATCGCGCAAAATTGCCATCGCACTTAAAACTTTATCGAAATATTTTTCTGGATAGAGGCGACCTAGAGATCCTAATCTTAAAGGTTTGCGGAATTTTTGTTTTATTGGCGCAACAAAATTCTGTGGAACCGCAATCATGTTTGGTATTGCAATCGCTCTATCTGCCGGCATTCCAGCCTCAATAAGCGTGCGCGTAAAATAAGAATTTACTGCAAAAACATAATCGGATTTTAAAAATTTACGAACCCGAATACCGTGATTTATTGTAACAATCGGAATTTTTTTAAAAGAAAGAAATCTGGCAATGCGAGCAAATAGCAAGGCGCGCCCCGAATGACAAACTATAATATCTGGCGCAAAAGTTAAAAATAAAAATGCCATGCGCAACATTGTAAAAACATCGCTATGCCCAAAAGCATTCATTTCAACGGTTTTAGCACTAACGCGCTTTACATCATCAACATAAACTATGCCTTTTTTTAACACTGAAACCACCTCATTTTTATGGGCAGTTAAATATTTGGCATAGTCTATAAAACAACGCTCAACACCCAAAATCTGGTTATCGTGAGTCGCTTTTTTGTAATTAAATAAAATATTTACAATCTTCATTTTGGTAATATTGCAATTATTGCACTAATAAGATCGCGTTATTTCGTTAGGAATTTTTTTACGATATCCGTCAATTTCAGATTTAGTTGCATTAAAACTCGCCAGCTCTTTGCCAGCAAGCCTGATTCCTGATACCGCTTTTACACTAGCTGGATTAATCGCATTACCGCGATAAACAATTTCATAATGCAAATGAGGGCCCGTAGAGCGCCCAGTAGAGCCAACATAAGCCACTACCTCGCCCTGCTTTATCTTTGAACCAACGCGTAATTTTTTATTGAATTTGCTCGCGTGTCCATACTGCGTTTGATAATCAACATTATGTTTAATGGTAACAAAATTGCCATAACCGCCATGAGGCCCCATAAAAGTAATTGTGCCGTTACCTGCCGCAAAAATTGGTGTTCCCATCGGAGCCGCAAAATCTATCCCCTTATGCAATTTAGAATATCCCAAAATCGGATGCTTGCGAAAGCCAAAACCAGATGAAATTCGCGCACCGTTAACCGGCGTTCTTAATAATGATTTTCGTACACTATTGCCATTGCCATCAAAATATTCTAGATGAGAACCAACCATGTGGCCGTAGATCTCAATCTTTCTGCCCTTTGGCGCTAATGATGAAAACAACACATTGCCATCCTTAACTTTGCGACCATTTTCGGTGTAAAAACTTTCGACCAACATTTCAAATTTATCGCCATCGTACAAATCGCGCTGAAAATCGATTTCATATGCATAAAGACCAATCATATTCATCATCGAAGTTGGCGAGATGCCAGAATTTACGCCATCAACATAAAGCCCATCTTTAATTGTGCCAAAATAACGCACAACAGAGCGAGTTAATTTTTGCTTAACCTCGCGAGCAACATACTTTCCATTGGCTCCGCGAACTATAATAATTTCAACATCAGGCGAAGGAACAACGCGCACCTCATTAATTGTGGCCTGCTTGCCAGAATTTTCTCCAGATTTTTCTTTGGGCTCTGCATCAATTTTTAAGCGATACTTAACCACCACACTATCGCCAACCGATATATTTTGCGGGTTAAAAAGTTTTTTCATTGAGGCTAAAATAGCAAAAACATCCTCCTCATTCGCACCGATCCGAGTCAATATTTTTAACATTGTATCGCCACTTTTAACGCGCTGCTCAGAAATTTGAACTTCATTAAAGTTAATCGCTTTGCCACCTTCGGTAATAGTGATTTTGATCGGCGTTACAGCTTTTTTTCGCAACAAATTTTCTTCTCGATCAGCAATATATCCCTTTGTAATCGCAATGCCGTTCAATAAAATAAAGCTGGTAATTATTGAAATAGCTATTGGCTTAAACATTTTATGATCGATGATTTTGTCAATCGCGATCAATAAAGACTGCTTGTTTGGCCTTTTAAGTTTTGTTAGAAGTTTTTTCAAAATTACTGCTTTGTTTAAATTGTAAACTGTCGAGCTATATGGTTATATCATCATTTTCGTTTATTTTCTACAAGAAATTTATGATTTTCTTTTTAAAAAATGCTTGCAAGAGGACAAAAATCGTGGTATTATGGCTCTTTCAGTAAATTTTATTATTATTTTTCTTAGAAAATGTCAGCAAAAAAAGCAAAACCACTTAACAAGAAAAGCAAAACTGCAAAGCCAATGAAAAAATTTGCAACACCAGCAAAAAAGGCAAAGATTGCAAAAAAAGTGGTGAAAAAAATTGTAAAAAAAACAATTAAAAAGGCAATCAAAAAACCAGCAAAAGCTGTTAAAAAAGTTGCAGCAAAAATTATCAAAAAAATCACCAAAAAACCCGCAGCAAAGATAAATAAAAAAAATATACCTGTTAAAAAACCAGCAAAAGCTGTTAAAAAAGTTACAGCAAAAATAGAAAATAAAATCGTTACTAAAAAAGTTGCAAAACCAGTTAAAGCGATAAAATTGCCAAAAGAAAAAAAACAAAAACCAGTTAAGCAAACTGCTCCAAAAATTGAAAAAACTAAAGCGGTCGATAAAAAAATAACCGAAATTGTCGCTCCAAAAACTGCTAGCAAAAGCTCTAAATCCTCTGAATTTAAGATCGGAGAATATGCAGTATACCCCTCACACGGAATTGGAAAAATAATTGATATTCAAAAAACAACAGTACTTGGTTCTGATTTTAGCTGCTACTTGATGCATTTTGAAAAAGAAAAACTAACCATAAAAGTTCCGATCAAAAATTCTGAGAAAATCGGACTTAGATCTTTGGTTTCTAAGTCTCAAATGGATGAGGTTTTCTCTATTTTACGCAGTGGTATTAAAAAATTAAAAGGAATGTGGAGTCGTCGCGCACAAGAATATGAATCTAAAATCAACTCTGGCAACATTATTTTATTGGCCGAAGTTTTGCGTGATTTAACTCGAGATATTGAAGATGGTGAAAGATCTTATTCAGAAAGAATCATATATGAAACCGCTATCTCACGACTTGCTTGCGAATATGCGGCAATCTACAAAATTGATTTTGAAGAAGCAAAAGGCAAAGTTGTAGTAACAGCTAAAGATAAATTAGGCTCAGACGAAAAGGTAGAAAAACCAAAGCGCGATGATGATTTTGATTATGATGATAAAGAAGAAGTTGCTGATGATTCTGAAGAAGGAGAAATAGACGACGAGGACGAAGAAGGTGAAGAAGATGATTCTTATGGAGATGATGACGACGACGATGATAAGCCTCGTAAAAAACGCAAAAAATAATCGCATGAGTATCTTTGCTCTTGAAATGATTGACATCACCAAAAAATTTACGCAAGGTGGTCATGATATTGTGGCGCTAAATAATGTTAGCTTAGCTATTAAAAAGGGCGAGATTGCTGCACTTGTTGGTCCTTCTGGTTCTGGAAAAACCACCTTGTTGCAAATTGCAGGATTGCTAGATTCGCCAAATTCTGGGCAGATTTTTGTTAATTCTATAGATGCCTCAAAAGCTAACGATGCCTTGCGCACCAAGATTCGCCGCAATAATTTGGGCTTCATCTATCAATTTCATCATCTATTGCCAGAATTTTCAGCACTAGAGAATGTGGCTTTGCCCCTTTTGATTCAAGGGATGGACAAGGATTCTGCTTTAATGGAGGCAAAAAAAATTCTAACAGAGGTTGATCTGCTAAATCGCATTGATCACAAGCCGGCAGAATTATCTGGAGGCCAACAGCAGCGAGTTGCTATCGCCCGCGCTATCATCACAAAACCCTCCTTGATTTTAGCTGATGAGCCGACAGGAAACCTTGATTCTGTTAATTCGGAAAGGGTTTTTGATTTGTTAAAAAATTTAGTTAGAGGCTTTGAAATTGCGTGCTTATTGGTTACTCACAATATTGAGTTGGCAAAAAAACTTGATCGCACGATCAGGATAAAAGATGGGATGATTGATGTTTAATTTAATAAGCAGGAGCGTTATTATAGTTGTAAGGTTGATAATAATTCTGATATTGTCCGCCGTTACTCTGTTGCCAGTTATGAGATTGATCCCCAGCTGTAGACGGCGCGCCTAAATATGGAATATTAACTGAATATTCTGGCTCTTTAAAATCGCGACAATAAACCGACCAAACAGACACCAGAGGCAAAATTAATATTGATCCAAGAGTATCTGCGATACATCTGCCCGCCTCTCCCTCTTTTCTTCTAACCGTTTGCCAAGCTTCTAACTTTATCTGCGCTGAACCATATCCCTCTTTGGTTAAAACCACATTATAATTTTTTGGCTCTATGTTAATAGTTGCTGGCGTTCTGCCATAGCTTTTGCCGTCAATTACAATATCGGCGCCCGCAGGATTGCTGCTAATTGTTACATCAACCGTTTTGCTATTCATCGTATATGCGCATGAAGACAATAGATATAAGGCCCCGGCAACAAAAATATTTTTTAAAGCAATTTTCATAAAATCAAATTTAATTATTTTTTCCAACGATCATGAACCCAAAACCACTGCTCCGGATATTCTGTGATCCAATCTTCAAGCTTGCAATTGATCAAGCGAGTAAAATCTGCAACATCTTTATTTATGTCATTAGTTTTTTGAAAAACAAGTGGTCTTTCAATTTTTGCCATAAATTTAAAAAAATGCTCCAAGCGAATTGAGCGCACAGGAATCAATGGAACATCATATTTGATAGCGATACGAGCAATTGCAGTTGCGGTAACAGCCATCTCATGAAAGAACTTTATTGGCTCACCTTCGCTAATTTTTTGATCAGCCATAATCAAAATATATTCACCTTTTTTTAACGCTTCAATAATTTGGCGACTGCCTTGGGTTCCTTTAGGGATAAGCTTTGAGCCTCTAATAGAAGCTGTCATTTTTTCAACATACGGATTATTTAGTGGACGATAAACCGTGCTCACCTCAAACCCTTCATGCATAAAAATTTTTGGACCAATTTCCCAATTGCCCAGATGTCCTGAAAAAAATATTCCGCCTTTTTTATTTTGCTTGAGAAAATCAAGATTGGCGCGCGTTTCTCTATCAATAATAACATATTTTTCCATTAATTCTGCTGGCGTAGCTTTAACAATATGAACATATTCACCAACTACACGACCTAAATTATCCCACATGTTTTCAAGGATTTGGTCTTTTTCTTTGGCACCAAGATTTGGCAAAGCTTTGCCAAGATTTTGCATCGCCAATTTATGCGTTGCGTGTATTTTGCCAACCATCCGAGCTAAGAAAGACCCCAAGTCAGAAGCTTTTTGTGGCCCTAAAATTGTAAAAAATTTTAGACTCAATTTAACAATTATAGCCTCAGCAAAATAGCGAATTTTTTTAAAAAAATTGTTCATTTATTTTATTAATAATTTTTTTAATTGATCTTTTATAAACTCTTTATCGACAAATTCTAGATCAATATCAAGATACTCAATTTTTCTTTTAAAATTTGACGGAAACTTTACCCAATCTTTTTTAGTTGCAATTAATTTAGCATCAAGTTTTTTTGCTTTTGCAACTAGCCGTTCAAGCTCACTAATTTTATAAGAATGATGATCTGCAAAAGATTGTGTATTAACCACATTAAGGCCTTGATTTTCAAGGAACGAGAAGAATTTTTTAGGATGAGCTAATCCGCAAAAAGCCATTAATTTTTGTCCACTAAAATTAGCTAAATTTTTTGCTTTTATTTTTGCCGAAATAATTTTTTTATTTGCTAAAATTTGTTGCAATTTTTCATCAACCTCACCAATCACTACAACAAAATCTGCCTTTGCCAACCCCTCGCCAACGCTTTCTCTTAAAGGCCCCGCAGGAAAGATAAATTCATTTCCAAATTGTATTTTAGAATCAACTACTAAAATTGTAAGATCTTTTTGTAATAAATTATTTTGCATTCCATCATCAAGAATAATGGCCTGAATTTTACGATTTTTAATGATTTGTCTAGCTCCTTGCAAGCGATCTTTGGCAACAAAAGTTGGAGCTACTTCTGCTAAAATTAAGGGCTCGTCACCAACATCACAGCTCATTGATTTAACTTTATCAACATAGCCAAATTGATTTTTTTTGCCCAAATATCCACGACTTAAATAAGCAAATTCAACACTCATTTCTTGCAAAATTTTGCCAAGGGCCAATGCCACCGGTGTTTTTCCAGAGCCTCCAACAGTTAAATTTCCTACACAAATTATTGGCTTTGAAACTTTTGTTGTTTGTTGCGTTAAATCAATGACCCTCTTTGCAGCCTTATATATCAAGCTTAGGGGCAGCAAAGAGTAAGAAATATAATTTCTGCGCATCCAAAATTTTGGGGTTTTTATTAACATTATATTAGTCTTCTTTGTATTGATTCTGAAGGCTCGACAGCTTCTTCATGCGATTTTTTTTTGCAAGATAAAACATAAGAATAAAAATCTCCGTCGCTCATTTCAATGCTAATTTCTTCTTTTATTTTTATCTGCTGCACTGAAGAAATTAGAGCGCCTTTTTCATTTTTAATTAACGCAAATCCGCGTTTTAAAATTTCTTGATAATGGCCAGATTTTAATAATTTTCCTAAATTTTCTAACTCAATTTCTGAGTTTTTGAAAAAGGCCATAGCACTTGATTTTAAAGATCCCGACATTGTTATAATTTTTTGCTCAGCAAAATTTATTTTGTGTAAAATTGGCAAAAGAGAAATTGTGGTTGAGTTTATTTTTTGCTGATTTTTTTCAATAATTTTTGTGATTGCAGCGATAAGCTTTTCTTCAGCAAAATTCAATTTTTCAACAATATATTGCAAAGTTTTTGCTGGATGAATTATGTGTTTTTGCAAATTTTCTAGCTGCATTTTTTTATCCGCAAAAACTCGTGTTACAACGCTTGTGAGCCTTTGTCCACAATATTGAAGATTATTTTTTAACTCACTTAAAACTGGTGTAGCAAGCTCTGCAGCTGCGGTAGGAGTGGGTGCGCGCAAATCTGCAACAAAGTCAATCAGTGTGGTATCGGTCTCGTGTCCTACAGCCGAGATGATCGAAATCTCTGATTTAAAAACTTCGCGCACTAAGTTTTCATCATTAAATGGCAATAAATCTTCAAATGAACCGCCGCCACGCGCGATAATTATTAAATCTGGACGAAAAATTTTTGGCAATTTATTAAAATAACACAACGCTTTAATCACACTCATCACCGCATCTTTGCCCTGCATCGAACTAGGATAAACCATTAGATGCGTAGGACAGCGCGCCTCAACACGATGAATAATATCTTGAATCACCGCACCAGTTTCAGAAGTAATCACGCCAATTTTTCTTGGAAAAAATGGAATCGGTTTTTTGTGCTCAGCATCAAACAAGCCTTCTGCGGCAAGCTTTTGGCGCCTTTTTTCAATCATTGCCAAAATCGCACCAATGCCCGCAACCTCAACTTTTTCAACAATAATTTGATAATTTGAACGACCAGCAAAAGTTGAAACTCTTCCCGAAGCAATAATTTGCAACCCATCAGCCACTTCAAAATTAATAAGATCGGCCATGTTTTTAAAACAAACAGCATTCAACAGGGCGTCTTCATCCTTTAAATTAAAATAAAGATGCCCACTGCTGGCGCGCTTAAAACCACTAATTTCACCTTTAATTCTTACATAACCAAA
Organism: Rickettsia typhi; assembly: GCA_945865905.1. GTDB lineage: Bacteria > Pseudomonadota > Alphaproteobacteria > Rickettsiales > UBA1997 > CAMCFD01. Next base: position 94,792 of record CAMBFC010000004.1, on the reverse strand, counting down.
AGCATCTTCCACCACTCGCTTAACGGAGCGCGAGAATTCAGCGACGGTTAATTCTGGCACATTTAGCATGTTAAATAAATTTCTTGTATCTTGTCAAAATCATCGTTAATTTATGAGATATGATAATTTATCATATGTTACACCCGAAATTTTTTAAACCTAAATAAATTTTTATGTCAGTCAATAAAGTTATACTCGTTGGCAATCTCGGCCAAGATCCTGAAATCAAAAACATGCAAGATGGCAAAGAAATTGCCACTTTTTCAATCGCCACTTCTGAAAGCTGGAAAGATAAAAATTCTGGTGAAAAACGCGATAAAACTGAATGGCACCGCATCGTGGTCTTCTCTCAAGGTCTTGTTGGAATTATCAAAAATTATGTAAAAAAAGGCACCAAGCTTTATATTGAAGGACAATTGCAAACTCGCAAATGGTCTGATAGCAATGGCGTCGAAAAATACACTACCGAAGTTGTTTTAACGCAATTTAATAGCACTTTGCAAATTCTTGATAATAAAGGCGGAAGCTCTGCTGGAGCGCCTTCAGGCTATGAAAATAGCGATAATTCTTCAAGAAAAAACAGCAATGTTTCAGTTGAAGAAACTGATGATGAAATTCCGTTTTAGTTCATTGCTCAATACTAGGCAGGTAAAATGGCTTATTTCTAGTGTTTTGTGCGAATGGATCACAGATCCTCTGAGCAACAAAATACTAGAAATAAGCCATTTTACCGTGAGTTCAAGCAACAAAAAATAACGAAGTAAAAAGAAAAAATGCCGACAATCTCAATCAATAACAAAGAATACGAAGTTCCAGAAGGAATAACAATAATCCAAGCCTGCGAACTCGCTGAAATAGAGATTCCGCGCTTTTGTTACCATGAAAGATTAGAGATCGCCGGCAATTGCCGCATGTGCTTAGTTGAGGTTGCTGGCGGCCCACCAAAGCCCGTTGCATCTTGCGCTATGCCCATCACTAACGGCATGAAAGTTTTCACCGATACACCAATGGTTAAAAAAGCCCGCGAAGGTGTAATGGAATTTTTGCTCGCCAATCACCCACTAGATTGCCCAATTTGCGATCAGGGCGGCGAATGCGATTTGCAAGATCAGGCCTATCAATATGGCCGCGCCACTTCCGATTATCACGAACACAAGCGTGCCGTCAAAGATAAAGACATGGGTCCGTTGATCAAAACCACCATGACTCGCTGCATTCACTGCACCAGATGCGTGCGTTTTATCACCGATATTGCTGGCGTGCCAGAGCTTGGCGCTATTGGTCGCGGTGAAAAAATGGAAATCACTCCTTATGTTGAAAAAGCAATTTCTTCAGAATTATCCGGCAACATTATTGATCTTTGTCCCGTTGGCGCTCTAACTTCTAAGCCATATGCCTTTCATGCTCGCAGCTGGGAATTAAAAAAAACCGAAAGTATCGATGTGATGGATGCCCTAGGAAGCAATATCCGCATTGATTCACGCGGGTTAGAAATCATGCGAATATTGCCGCGCTTAAATGAAGAAATCAATGAAGAATGGATCTCGGATAAAGCGCGTTATTGCTATGAAGGCCTTAGATACCAGCGCTTAGATAGCGCCTACATTCGCAAAAATCATAAGTTAGAAAAAGCTAGTTTTAATGAAGCTTTAAATTTAATTGCTAAAAAATTAAAAAAATTAAACGGCGATGAAATAGCCGCCCTAAGTGGTCCACTAGCGGCTGTAGAAGAAATTTTTGCTCTCAAAAATTTAATGCAAAAACTTGATAGCAAAAATTTTGAATCGCGCCTAAAAGGTGAAAAATTAGATTCACATGATCGCGCTTCATACCTCTTCAACTCAAGCGTTGCAGGCATTGATGAAGCTGATGCTTGTTTATTAATTGGCGTCAACCCAAGAAAAGACGCGCCAGTTTTAAATGCCCGAATTCGTAAACGCAGCATCCACAAGCACAATCCTTTTGCAATCGCAGCAATCGGTACCAGCGCTGATCTTAGCTATAAATATAAAAATCTCGGTGATGATATTGAGGCGCTAGAAAAAATTCTTGCAGGCAAATCAGAATTTAGTCAAGTTTTAGAAAATGCTAAAAAACCAATGCTAATTCTAGGGGTTGATGCTGTAAGCGGCAAAGATGGTGCGGCAATTCTAAATCTAGCAAAAAAAATCGCTGAAAAATTCGAAATGATCCAAGATAATTGGAACGGTTTCAATTTTTTAGCTAAATCAAGCGGATTGATAAATGGTTTAGAGTTAGGATTTACAAGCTCTCACGGCATTGGTTCAATTTTAAAAGATTGCGAAGATGGCAAAATAAAACTGGCCTTTTTGCTTGGCGTTGATGATGATATAAATTTTGTGGCACTAAAAAATACTTTTAAAATTTATATTGGATCCAACGGCGACAAAGGCGCTCATGATGCTGATATAATTTTACCGGCAGCCGCTTTTAGCGAAAAAGAAGTAACTTACATCAATTGTGAAGGTCGTGCGCAAAAAACCAACCGCGCAATTTTTGCTCCCGAAGGCGCTCAAGAAGACTTCCAAATTATCCTTGAAATTGCTAGAGCCTCAAACGCTGATCTTGGTTTTAAAAATCTTGTCGAGCTTAAAAAAATATTGGCTGAAAATAATGCAACTTGCGCCAATTTAAATCACGCAACTAAAGCAAAATGGCTGGCGAGCAATTCTCACAAAACTTCCGATCATTTGCAAAAAATTAATGCTACTGACTTTGATTTTTATTCAACTAATGCAATTGCTAGAGCCTCTAGAGTTTTGACAAAATGTAGCAATTTAAACAGCTAGATTTTATCTTCCAATAACTAGACTGCCGTGGTTTTGCGGTGATTTTATACAAAAAACAGAAAATTAGTTGCATTTTGTTCTTTTATGTGCATAATCTTTGACTCCTCAAGTCATTGTAATTGCTTTTAGCGGCTGATTTATTTACAAAACAAACTTATATTATGATTAAAATTCGTCTTGCCCGTGGTGGCAGAAAAAATGTGCCTTTTTACCGTATCGTTGCTACAAACAGCACATCTCCTAGAGATTCAAAGTTTTTAGAAAAATTAGGTACTTACAACCCTCTTGCTAACGATTCTGATGAAAAAAAGATCGTTATTGATAAAGAGCGTATTGAACACTGGCTTTCTGTTGGCGCGGTTCCATCTGAACGCGTTGCTAAATTTTTAATTGCCCTTGGCGTTAAAGGTGCTGCAAAACATAAACCTGATTTTAAACCGAAAAAAACTGGTGATAATCTCAAGAAAAAAGCTTTAGAAAAAATCAAATTAGCTACTGAAGCTGCTGCTGCTGCGGCTGAAAAAGCTGAAGCAGAAACTGCTAAAGTTGCTGCTGCCGCTATCGAAGCTGCTACACCAAATGCTGAAGCCGCTCCAGAAGCTGCTGCGTAACAAATCTTCAAATATGCAACTTCCCAGAAAAATTTTGGTCGCCACCAATAATTCTGGGAAGTTCGTTGAAATCTCTGATCTTCTTAAGCAAATAAATATCGAATCCATCAAGCCTGCAGCAGATATTGCTGAACCCGAAGAAACTGGCGAAACCTTTGCTGCAAATTCTTTGCTTAAAGCAAAATATTACGCTGCAAAAACTGGCCTTGTTTCTTTAGCGGATGATTCTGGGATATGCATTGAAGCCTTGAATGGCAAGCCTGGAATACATTCGGCGCGATTTGCTCTTGATGAATTGGGGCAAAAAAACTTTCCAAAAACTTTTGATAGAATTGCTGAGATGCTCAAAGAAAAAGGCATCGAACCTTGTGGCGCTAAGGCCCATTTTATTTGCAATTTAACAGTTTTTGATCCAATTGCTAATGTTTCTGAATCTTTTGAAGGCCGCATTGATGGCACGCTCACCTTTCCGGCTCTTGGCAATCAAGGCTTTGGTTATGATCCAATTTTTATAAAAGATGGTTTGGAAAAAACTTTTGGCGAAATTTCTGCAATGAAAAAAGATTCAATCAGCCACAGAGCTGAAGCTTTCAAAAAATTAGTAAAATATTTCTCTGACCGCAATTTGCTCGCAACCTAAACGCGAATAAAATTAAATCACATGACAAACGCACAAAATCGCATCCACATTGATCTGGCGACTAAATCTAAAAAATGGCTAGCGGTAAAAAACATTGAAAAATTTGTTGAAAAAACTTGTGTGGAGTTAATTTTGCTAAGCGAAATAAAATCTTTTTTAAAAAAACAAAACTGCCTTGAGCTCTCTGTTTCTTTGGTTTCGAACACGCAGATTAAAAAAATAAATCACGAATTTCGTGATAAAAATAAGCCGACAGATGTTTTATCTTTTTCATTTTTAGATGAAAAATTAATTCGCAAGATTGGTTTTGAAAATGTCACCAAACCAATGCAGCAGCTGTTTCTTGGTGATATTGTTTTGGCTTTTGAAATAATAAATAAAGAGGCGATTGCGGCAAAAAAAGATTTTCATCATCATCTAACGCACTTACTGCTGCATAGCATTTTGCACCTTATTGGTTATGATCATGAGAAGAAAAAAGATGCGGAGATTATGGAAGAAATTGAGATTAAAATTTTGCGTAAATTAAAGATTGGGAATCCTTATATATAGATCTTGCCCTCGGCCAAAGAGCCAGTTAGGTAATACTCGCCTGCTCAGACACCCTTTTCATCTGAATTAAAGCAAGCGTAGCTTGCGATGAAAATGGAACTCGCATTCGAGCATTACCTAACTGGCTCTTTGGCCTTTCTTGAGGTTTTTTTAAAAAAAGTTGTCAATAATCTAAAAATACATCAATGCTTCATTTATTTTTTCCCAAAAAAAATAAAGTTGAAAAAGATGGGGATGGGATTTGGTTAGAGTTGCTCTGAGGCGAGTTCTGCCACTATCGCGAGCTACGCTCGCTTAAATCAGATAGTTGCGGTGTCTGAGCAGCAGAGCAACTCTAGCCAAATCCCATCCCCATCTTTTTCAAAACTCACCAAGCGCAATGCCCAAGCGACGCGGATCCGCGCCCCCAGCAAGGCCATCTTTTCCAATCGTAATCCCATTAAGCCCACTAGTTATATCAACCACCAAAACCTTATGCCCCATAGCTTCCAGCTGCTTTTTGAGTGATACTAAAGTGGTGCGATCCTCCAATTCAACAATCTCATTTAGCGCCACATAATTTGGTAGAGAAATTGCATCTTGGATGTTCATCCCCCAATCAAGATGCGCAATAATTGTTTTTAAAACATATTGAATAATGCGCGGCCCGCCGGGAGAGCCGATCGCCATGATTAAATTATTTTTATCATCAAAAACAAAAGTTGGAGCCATTGAGCTGCGCGGCTGTTTTAAAGGCTCGAGACGATTGGCAACTTTTTTTCCATCAATTTTTGGTGCAAAAGAAAAATCGGTGAGCTGATTGTTAAGCATAAAACCATCAACCATCAAAACTGAGCCAAAAAGATATTCAATTGTGCTGGTCATTGAAACCGAATTGCCATATTTATCAACAACGGCGATGTGCGTGGTTGAAGGCTTCTCGATTGATTTGCCACCTGACATATTTGATTTTTTACCACCAAAAATTCCCGGTTTTACATCGCTCATCGCATAATTTAAATCGATTAGTGCCGCTCTTTTTTTGAGATATTTTTTATCCAGCATTTGTTTAACTGGAACATTAGGAACATCAGCCACATATTCGTTGCGATCAGCATAGGCAAGGCGCGAAGCCTCAGAAATTAAATGCACTGCCTGTGCTGAAGAAGGCTTGATTTTTGCCAAATCAAAATTTTCAAGAATGCCCAAAACCTGCAACAGAGCTACTCCGCCAGAGCTTGGCATTGGCATTGAACAAATTTTATATTTAGCGCGATAAGTGTGACACAATAAATCGCCCGCTTTAATTTTATATTTTGCCAGATCCGCCAAAGATAAATAACCCGGATTAATTTTAGAATTTTGCACCGCACCAACAATATCTCGCGCGATTTGCCCCTTGTAGAACGGCTCTATTCCCTGATTGGCAATTGTTGTAAAAGTTTTAGCTAATAGTGGATTTTTGATCAATGTGCCAATTTTTTTTGGAGAACCATCTTGATTAAAATAAATTTTCATATCCTCAAAATGATTTAGATATGGAAGGGCTTGCAAAACAACATAAATTCTTTTATCGAGCAAAAATCCTTCATTTGCAATTGCGATTGCTGGTGCAAATAAATCTTTCCACGGCAATTTTCCGTATTTTTTATGAGAAATTTTCCAAGCCTTTAATGCCCCCGGGGCGCCAACAGATAAGCCTCCACCAACTACATCATAAAAATCTCGCGGCTTGCCATTTTGATCGAGAAACATTTTTTCATTTGCTTTTAGCGGCGCTCTTTCACGGCCATTAAAATAAACTGTTCTTTTGCTTGCAGCATCATAATAAAGCAAAAATGCTCCACCGCCAATGCCCGAGGATTGCGGCTCTACAACATTTAACACTAATTGTGCTGTGATCGCCGCATCAATTGCATTGCCGCCTTTAGCAAGAATTTCAGCACCAGCGCGGCTGGCTCTTACATCAGCGGTAGAAATCATGAACTCTTTTGAACGCACTTCTTTATAATCTGCAAAACCAGAATAAGCCTCACCAACCCATATATCTCTAGATGAGGTATTGTATGAATCTGAAACATTATTAACAAAATTTTTATGCGCTTTACACGAAATCAAAACTAACGCTACGAATAAAAAACTTTTTCTTATCATAAATTTTGCTTGAAAAAAATAACAAAGCGTAGAATGTTGCCATCTTGAAGCTAGACAAACTCTGTTCGAAAAGTTAGAAATTTGATATTTTGAATTGAATGCAATATCTTTAGATCATCCTTAATATTATATTTCTTATCAAGCGCAATGTTGACAAAACTTTTGCTCAGAATTTTTATCACCACAATTCTTCTATTCGCTTTTAATGCCAAGGCTAAAAATTCTTGCGCCAGTTATAAAAAAGATCTCGCCAATGATCAAGAATATCGCGTTGTTTTTGGTGATTCTGGCGTAGGTGGATTGATTTTTGCATTAGATGTAGCGCAAGAGTTGGAACCCAAGCTCAGGGCCCTTGAAACTCAATATAAAGTCAGTTTTACTTTCAATCATTTTGGCGATAGCAAAAATGCTCCTTATGGCAACAAAAAACCAGAAGAAATAAAAGCTTTAACCGCGGCCTTTTTAGAATATTTACTAAATTTATCCAATACCCATACCGCCGTAATAGCCTGCAATACCGCATCGACAATTTATGATACCAAAATGAACGATTTTTTTACCGATAAATATCGTGATGTAAAAATTATCACAATGATTGACGATAGCGCTGCAGCATTAGTTAAAAGCGCTCAAGATAAAAATCCTTATATTGCTTTGATGGCAACGCCAGCAACTATTAAAAGTGGCGCCTATCAAAATAAAATTAGCGAATTAGCTAAAGATAAAAATGTAAAATTATACAATTACGCCCCAAAAAACTGGACACAAAACATTGAAACTGGCCTCAATAAAAATAGCGCAGAATTTGAAGTAAACAGTGATTTAGAAGCCTTTAGAAGCCAAACAGGACAAGACTTTAACAAGATCAGCGCTGTCGGATTATTTTGCACTCATTATCCATTTTATAAAAATCAAATCCAAGATTTTTTTAACAAAAATGGCAACCCAAATATCACAGTTTTAACGCAGGGCCATATTTTTTCAGATAAAATTTATGCTGATATTGAGCAAAATATGAACAAATTTATCTATCACAAAAGAGCAAAAAAATTGCCTTATGATTGCACTAAAAATATCACCATAAATTCTGAGCTAAGTGGCGATAATATTGAGCAAACCAAAAAAGTTATATCTCATACTCATCCGCAATATCTTCAGAAAATATCATTTAAAAAAATTACAATAAACTAAAAATGTCTATTATAATTTCACTAACAATTATTTTTACGCTGGCAGCCACAACCTTTAAAATTGTGACCTCAGGCAATATTTATGAAAAAATCACTGGATTTTATTTTGTCTTCACAAATTTTATTATCCTCATTCTACTCAATGCTGTTACTAATTTTGATGCGATGCTAGACATTATTATAATTCTATTTTTACTACAATTTGTTACGATCTTATTTTTATTATTTAATCGTAAAAAAACATGATTATTGTCTCGTGGATTTTAGGAATTTTAGGCGCAACTCTTCTTGTGTTTGCAGCGATAGCATTTTATCGTGCCAAAGATATTTTTGTGATGCTTCATATTGTAACAATCAGTAATTTTTATATTATTCCGCTGATTCTTTTGGCTATAGAGCTAGAGAAATTTTCTTGGGTTTCGTTGGTTAAAACTTTGGCGATTATTATACTAAATATTGTTATAACTAGCTTGTTGGGATATTTGATTGCAAGACGAGCGATTGTTAATAAAATTTTGCCCGATGCAGATTTTAAGAAAATTTTGTAATTAGCTGGAAGAATTTTTCTATTATTTAATCAACTAACACTATCAATTTTTGACCATCGCTAATTTCAGCAAAACCACCAGCAACATCTACTTCTTTTACAACTTCTTGTTTATCATTATAAACTAAAACCTTACCCTCTTTAAGCGAAGAAACAAAGGCTTCGTGATCTTGCATAACACCAATCTCTCCAGCAACAGAAGGAACCACGGCCATAGAGCATTGGCCTTCAAAAATAACACCTGTAGGAGAAATGATTTCGATTTTTAGCATCTTTTATTTATTTAAAAACTAGGGCGAGTTTTTAAAGCTCGCCCTAAGAATTATTTTGTATCTTTCAATAATTTTTCACCTTTGGCAATCACATCTTCAATTGATCCAACCATATAAAAAGCAGATTCAGGAAGGTGATCATATTCGCCGGCACAAATTGCTTTGAAACCAGAAACTGTATCTTTTAGCGAAACTAATTTTCCTGGTGAACCAGTGAAAACTTCGGCCACATGAAAAGGTTGTGACAAGAAGCGCTGAATCTTACGAGCGCGCGCCACAGTAAGCTTATCTTCTTCAGAAAGCTCGTCCATACCTAGAATCGCAATGATATCTTGCAATGATTTATAAGCTTGCAAAACGCGCTGAACTTCTCGTGCAGTTTGATAATGCTCATCACCAACAATGCGCGGATCAAGGATGCGCGAAGTTGAATCAAGTGGATCGACCGCTGGATAAATCCCCATTTCGGCGATTTGACGCGATAAAACCGTTGTGGCATCCAAATGCGCAAAAGATGTTGCGGGCGCAGGATCGGTAAGATCATCGGCAGGAACATAAACTGCTTGCACAGAAGTGATTGAACCATGTTTTGTAGAAGTGATGCGCTCTTGCATCATACCCATTTCAGTTGCCAATGTTGGTTGGTAACCTACAGCTGAAGGGATACGACCAAGCAAGGCAGAAACTTCTGAACCAGCTTGAGTAAAACGGAAAATATTATCAACGAAGAAAAGCACATCGCGGCCTTCTTTATCGCGAAAATATTCTGCTTGAGAAAGACCAGTTAGAGCAACGCGGGCGCGGGCTCCAGGTGGCTCATTCATTTGTCCGTAGACAAGTGCAACTTTTGATTTTGAAGGATCTTTAATGTCTATAACGCCTGATTCCATCATCTCGTGATAAAGATCGTTTCCTTCGCGGGTTCTTTCACCAACGCCGGCGAATACTGAATAACCGCTGTGAGCCTTGGCCACATTGTTGATAAGTTCCATAATCAAAACTGTTTTACCAACACCTGCACCGCCAAACAAGCCGATTTTTCCACCTTTAGAATATGGCGCAAGAAGATCGATCACTTTGATACCCGTAACAAGAATTTCGGTTTCTGTGGCTTGATCAACAAGCTCTGGAGCTGGTGCGTGAATTGGGCTAAAATCAACGCTGGCAATTGGGCCGCGCTCATCAATTGGCTCGCCAATTACATTCATGATTCTGCCTAGAGTTGCGGCACCAACTGGCACTGTGATTGGCGCGCCAGTATCTTCAACTTTAAGGCCACGAGTCAAGCCATCAGTAGAATCCATCGCGATTGTACGCACGGTTTTTTCACCAATATGAAGCGCTACTTCTAAAACTAATTTTTTGCCATTATTATCGCAAACTAATGCGTTATAAATTGCGGGCATTTCACCATTTTCGAATTCTACATCTACTACAGCCGAGATGATTTGCGAGATTTTTCCAGAATTTTGCATAGACTTTTGATTTTACAAATATTTTTTAAGTTTTTTGTGAAGTTTTTCTAGGGCGCCGATCCTACATGCTGCAAGTTAAATTACAAGAAAAAATTATGAAAAGCTTGGCTTTTTGTTTAACATTTGCGCTTCAAGCAAAACATCATGCCCAATTGGAGCCGCAGCACCAGAGCCGCTCTTGCCATGTTCAACCACCACAGAAATTGCATATTTTGGATTATCAACCGGTGCGAATCCAACAAAAATTGCGTGATTTTGATTAACATTTAACGCACTTTCTGCTTTGGTCATTTCTTTTTCGCGCTTAGAAACCACTTGCGAAGTCCCTGTTTTTCCTGCCATTTCATAGCCTTTTTCAATAATTCTTCTAAAATAAGAAGTGCCTCGCGGATCATTAACCACGCGGTTCATGCCTTCAAGCACAAATTTTACATGCTTAGGATCTTTGACGAGAGACTCTTCTTTTAAATTATCAAACTGTTCATGCGTGTTGTGATTGCGCACCAAATAAGGCTTGATAGGCACGCCACCGTTGGCTAAGCGCGCCGTTACTAATGCCATTTGCAAAGGCGTTGCCAACATAAAACCTTGCCCAATCGCTGTGTTTAGAGTGTCTCCGCCAACCCAAGGTTGATGATAAACTTTTTCTTTCCACTCTGGAGAGGCAACATTGCCTGCTTTGGCACCATAAAGACTGATATCAAATTTTTCACCATAGCCAAATCTTTTTGCCATTTCAGAAACTTTTTCAATGCCAATTTGATTTGCCAAAGTAAAAAACATCACATTGCAAGATTGCATAATGCCATCCATCATGTCTACCGAACCATGCCCACCTTCTTTCCAGCAATGAAAAGCCCTTCTTCCAGATTGATAAGAGCCGTTGCAAAAAACACGATTACTTGGATTAACGCCATTTTCTAGCGCCGCCAAAGCCACCATCAATTTAAAAGTTGAACCTGGTGGATAAAGTGCTGCGATTGGCTTGTTGTTGAGCGGCTTGCGAATATCTTCGTTAAGTTCTTTCCACAATTGATATTGAATGCCCTCAACAAAATTATTTGGATCAAAAGAGGGACTAGAAACATAAGTTAAAATTTCACCAGTTTTAACATCCATCACCACCACTGACGCCACATCATTTTTGATGCGCTCGGTGGTAAATTTTTGCAGCACCATATCGATGGTTAAATGCAGCTGCGCTCCTTCTTCTGCAGCCTTTACTGATAAGGTGCGCAGCGGTGTTTCAAAAGCGTTAACCTCAACATATTTGACGCCGTATTTTCCGCGCAAAGCCTCATCGAATGTTCTCTCGATGCCTGCTTTTCCTAGTCGAAAATCGGGATGCATGAACAAATTTGACTCGTTGGTATTAATTTCTTTTTCAGAAGGAAGCGAAACATAGCCCAAGAAATGTGCGGTCTCGTAAGGAAACGGATAGTGCCGATGAATACCACTTTCAATTGATATTCCGGGAAGACGATAAATATTAGTTTCAACCCGCGCCAAATCATCCCAAGATAAACCATCAATCAAAGAAATAATTGTTTTGCGTCGTGCATTTTTTATTTTTGTATGAAAAATTTTTTGCGCATCAGCATCAAGATTGAGAATTTCGGCTAATTTTTCTACCAAACCATCAGTGTTTTTTTTATTTTCAAGATAAAGTAATAGGCGATAATTGCTTTCGTTCATTGCCATCGCAACACCTTTGCGATCATAAATTATGCCCCGCGGCGCTGGATTTATTATAGGTTTAATGCTGTTGCTATCTGATTGCACCGAATATTCACCATGCTTCCATAATTGCAAATAACTCAAACGCGTAACCAAGGCAGCAGTTAGAACCGATTGCGCTCCGTTGACCAAAAAGGTGCGCCGATTAAAAATTTTATTTTTGCGGATATCGCGCAGCATTTATATATTTATTCATTATCTAGGGGATCCCCGCAAGGCGGGGCATGGCCTATGCCATGTAGAAATTTAGCTTTAATTCTCTTCAATTAATTTTTGATATAAATAATCAAAAAATTTATGCATCAAAACATAAAAAGATGTGGTTAAAATAAACTGTACCAAGATAGTAGTGACGCTGTAAAAAGCGGCATTAAACATTGATAAAGTTATCCATTTTAAACATAAAAAACAAAAACAAAAAATTGCAAATTGCTGCCATAATTGTTTAAAATTTTCACGAATTACTAGACGCTGATTTAGAGTAATAAAAATTTTAATAAGGACGATATAGCACAGAGGAGTAAGGCCGAGAGGATTTCCATTTAATGCATCGTTCCAGATTCCTAGAAGAAAAATAAACCACAATCCAAAGACGCGATAAAAAACCGCAAAGTAAAAAACCATCATCAGATCAAAAAGCGGAATAAGCTTTGAAAGCCCTCCAATCTTGATGTCTGATATGTTAAAAATAACAAAAAGAACGGCAACAAGGTGAAGAACTATAACGCGGGAGATTGATTTTTCTGCGAACAAAGTTGGAGAAATTTTAAATTAAAAATTTATGCGATGATAATTTGCATTTTGTAATTTGGAAGGAAATTGCGGGGAAATTTTAAAACAAAAAAATGGCGTAGATCAAAAGACCTTACACCATTTTAAAAATATACGAATAAACACTAAGCAAACATTTTTGCAAAATTTCTTCTTTTTCTTTTTTTCCAAAAGCCACGATGGTAAGCATCAGAAACCATAAGCGGAACAACTGAAGTCGCTTCAGCAAAAACCATTTGCTCATAAGCAAGATCAACTTTGCCCCAAGAGCAAGCTTCTTTTAAAGTTGAAGATGAGCAAGCGCCATCGCGAGAATCTGCTACAGTAATTTGCACAGCATATTTATGCATATCAACTTCATGACCGAGAATTTCGGCGCACACTACAGTATCTTGCACGAAATTTTTTGGCACACCGCCGCCGATCATTAACAAGCCTGTTGTTCCGGCTTTGATTTTGATTTCGGTTAACTCTTTAAAATCAGCGATCGCATCAATTGTCATATGTTTTTTCGGGTTTTTTACTTGATGTAAAACTAGACCGAAACCAGCAGAAGAATCAACAAAAGCGGGGCAAAAAATTGGCACATTGTGATCATAAGCAAGCTCAATTAGAGATTCTTTTTTCTTGCCATGTTTCTTTAAATATTTTCCCATTTCATAGATAAACTCACGAGATGAGTAAGGGCGTGGCTCTAGAGAATTTGCGATTTTAAAAATTGTGTTATCGCAATTTTGCAAACTTTCTTCATCGATGTAAGTATCGTAAATGCGATCGATATAATTATCGCGCAAAAATTTATCATCAACAAACGGCGTGCCTTGATAATGCTTGAAGCCAAGCGCTTCAAAAAAATCCATATCAACGATAGAAGCGCCAGTTGCAACGATTGCATCGATCATGCCAAATTTAATCATATCGGCATAAACTTTCATGCAACCACCGGCAGAGGTAGATCCTGCAAGCGTTAAAATTGTTGAACATTTATCATCTTTCAACATCATGTTGAAAATTTGTGTTGCACGAGCCAAATCACGCGAGGTGAAAGACATGTGATCCATTTGATCAAGAATTGGACGCGCATCAAAAGATGTGATATCAATATGCTTAACTTCTCTTTTTAAAAGATCTTTTTTAGTAACTTTTTTTGCAGCCATTTTGATTAAGAATTTAAGTTATTTGTTGCAGCCTCTTCTTCTTCAGCAGTTTTATACATGCTTTCGAGGGGCTCGTCGCTTACTTCAATTTGTATTGTTTGGTTGAAGCCGTTAAATTCAGTTCTGATGCTTTTTGAATAAGCGCCAAGTTGTCCGATTTCAATGTAATCACCTTCTGCAATATTTTCTGGTAGATAAAATGGACCCTTCATCGTATCAAGCGAATCGCAGGTTGGACCATAAAATCCAAAAGGCACATTATTGCTTGATAAAGCACGGCCTTTTTTGATACGCAGAGATTTTGTTGGATAAATAAAAGCTGGCACACCCGCATCAAACAAGCCGCCGTAAGTTCCATCATTAATATAAAGCATATTGCCTTTGCGACCTTCAACGCGAACTAGCAATGATCCAGATTCTGCAACCAATGCACGACCGGGTTCGCACCAAATGCGACAATTATTATCAAGCGGCATCATCATCAAAGCATCTTGAATTTCATCAACATAGCTCTGCATGTTTGGTGGCGTCATTCCTGGATAAATCGAAGGAAAACCACCGCCGATATCAAGCACATCAAGCTTAACTTTTGCTTGCGCGATAGCATCTTTTACGATCATTAAAGTAGCGCGATATTGGGTTGGATCCATACATTGCGAACCAACATGAAAGCACACGCCAAAACGCTTTGCAGCTGTGCGAACTTTGCGCAAAAGCGCCACAGATTTGCGCGGCAACACACCAAATTTGCCCGATAAATCGATTGCCGAACGAGAATTAGGAATTGCCAAACGCACATGCAAGCCAAGATCTTTGGCGCCGACGGTAACTTCTAAGATTTTTTTCAACTCATCGAATGAATCGAGTGAAAAATCGCGAATGCCGTGATTAAAATAAGCTTCGTAAATTGCCTCACGAGATTTGATTGGATGCATGAAATACATGCTGGCTTTTTTGCCAAATAAATCCTGAATTAGGGTGATTTCTGCCAAAGAAGCAACATCAAAATGACGGATTCCTGCATCAAATAAATGTTGCAAAACCGCAGCGTCTGGGTTGCTTTTTACTGAATATAAAACATCGCCAGAAAGATTTTTTCCAGAAAAATTGCGAAATGATTTGAAGTTTTCTAAAAACCACGAAGCGGCGCGCTTCAAGGATTGTGGCCTAATAAAATAAACTGGAAAAGATGGCTTAGAAGCAAAAACATTTTCTAAAACCGTTGAATTAGAAGCAACTACGCTTGCTGCTTTCGATTTTTTGCTTTTGCTAAAATCAACAAAGTGAATTTTAGAGGTAGTATTTTGGGCGACGACTCGGCCGTCAGGTTCTTGTGTTTTTTCCATTTCGTTTTAAGTAGATAAAAATTAAAAAAATTACCTAAAATTTATCCTGATTTTTTCCTGTGCCGCCTAGGTCTCGCGACCTATTTAATTTTTTCGAAAAAATCAGAACTTTTTAAAAGAGCGCGGGACGATATTTTATTTATTTTTAAATGCAAATAAAAACTTTAAAATTCTTTAATGCAACCGATTTTTTTGGGTGATTTTTTTGAGGGGGAAAGTGTAGTGATATTATAACAATTCGAGCAAAGCCTGCCGCACCGCAACTCCAGCCTCAACCTGCTCTAAAATCAAACTCACCGATTCATCATCCGCCAACTCTGCCGAAATTTCTACATCGCGATTAATTGGCCCCGGATGCAACACCAGAGCACCCTTATGCGCCAATTGCAATTTCTCATGCGTCAATCCATAAATTTTAGCATATTCTGCCAGAGAAGGAATGTAGCAGCCCAGCATGCGCTCTTGCTGAATCCGCAGCATCATCACCACATCAACTCCAACAATTCCATCCGCCAAATTATCAAAAACTTTAATATCAAATTTTTCTTGCAACCATTGCTTATAATCAACAGGCATAAGAGTTGGTGGCGTAATCACACGAATCTCTGCACCGAATTTTTTCAGCAATTTTATGTTTGAGCGCGCCACTCGCGAATGTAAAACATCGCCGCAAATCGCAATTTTTAATTTTGACAAATCGCCTTTATGTTGACGAATCACAAAACTATCGAGCAATGCTTGGCTAGGATGTTCATTTGTTCCGTCTCCGGCGTTGATCAGCGATGCATCAATATATTTTTTGAGTAATTCTACGATTCCGCTAGAATTGTGCCTGATTGCAACAAAATCGGGCCGCATCGCGTTGATAGTTTTTGCTGTATCAATTATCGATTCACCTTTTTTGAGAGAAGAGAGAGAAATATCAAGATTCACCACATCGCAACCAGAGCGCTTCGCCGCAATTTCAAATGACATTCTGGTGCGCGTAGAATTTTCAAAAAAGAAATTCACCAGCAATTTTCCAGCGAGATTTTTATTTTGCTTTGGTTTGAAAAAATATTTATTTGCAAGCTTGTGGATTTTATCTATCTCTGCAACAGAGAGCTGATCGATGCTGATTAAATCGCGCTTCATTTAAGTTTTTGATTTGACTAAAAATTTAAAAACTTCCTCTAAATCTGGCTGCTTTGTTGAAATATCTTTTATTCCAACGCCTGTATTTGAAACTGAATTAAATATTTTTTCCACTGCAATTTTCATCGGATCGTAAGAAATTGATATTTGATCGGCCTCGATCTGCTTGGCGTGGGCCTCCGCTGGCAATTGTAATATTTTGTAATCTAGATCTTTTGTGAAGTTGATGATTAATTCTTTGCTGCTCAACAATTGCATTAGGTTAGTTTTTTTATCAACCGCAATCACGCTACCATGGTTGATAACAGCGATCTCATCGCATAATTCTTCGGCTTCTTCAAGATAATGTGTGGTTAATAAAATGGTGGTTCCATCGGCATTTAGTTTGCGAACATAATTCCATAATTGTGTGCGCAGCTCAACATCTACGCCAGCGGTCGGCTCATCTAAAACTAAAATTTCTGGTGAGTGCACTAAAGCTTTTGCCACTAATAATCGCCGTCTCATTCCACCAGATAAACTGCGCGGAGTTGCCAAAGCTTTATCCTTTAACCCTAGAGCCTCAATGATTTCATCGGTTCTGCGCTCGTTTTTTCGCAGGCCAAAATATCCCGCATAAATTTCTAAAGTTTCACGCACATTAAAAAATGGATCAATCACCAACTCTTGCGGAACTATACCAATCTTGAACTTAGAGCCCTTTTGATCTTCATCAATATCGATCCCCGCAATTTTAACTTGGCCCGAAGTTTTGTTAACCAATCCTGCTAAAATATTAATAATCGTAGATTTGCCCGCACCGTTTGGCCCTAGAAGCCCAAAGAACGAACCCTTCTTGATCTGCAAATCAATATTTTTCAACGCAACTTTTGCGGGGGATTTTTTCTTCGCTTTGTAGGTTTTGTTCAAACCTTTAATTTCAATTGCGTAGTTGGTCATTTTTGTTTTGATAAACTTTGGTGCGCGGTTAAACTATGCAATAATTTGTTTTTCCTTCAACATTTCTTGCAACTCACCCGCTTGAAACATTTCTTTCACAATATCACAGCCACCAACAAACTCACCTTTAATATAAACCTGCGGAATCGTTGGCCAATCAGAAAATTCTTTAATCCCTTGACGAATTTCTGCATCACGCAAAATGTCCACATCAAAAAATTCAACACCAAGCTGCGTTAAAATATGCGAAACCGTTGCAGAAAAGCCACATTGCGGCATATCTTTCGTGCCTTTCATAAAAAGCACAACATCATTATTTTGGATAATTTGTTCAATTTCTTCAGAAATATTTCTCATATTATTTTTTATTAATTAATTTGCTGAGGTCTTGATTTGCAAGGCATGAAGCGCCCCACCAAGATGCCCCGCCAAAGCTGTATTGACCATTTTATGCTGTTCAACTCTAGTTTTGCCAGCAAAAACTTCATCAATAATTTTAACACTATAATGATCTTGATCGCCAACAGTGTCAACAATTTCAAGTTGAGCATTGGGGAATCCTGCGCGCAAAAGTGATTCTAGTTTTTCTTGAGCAATTGGCATAATGATAATTTTAATTTATTTGAATATCTGATTATAAAAAAATTTATAAATTCTTTCCATAAAAATATCTATTTAGATGGACTATCTTTTTTTCTCGCCAAATAAATCCTTGATTCCAATAAAAAACCTCCGCAACTGATTTTATACAATTGCGGAGGCTGATAAATAACTTAAAAATTTTTATAAACTAACCGAAAAATCCACGGCGTTTTGGTTTTTCTTCAACTGGAGCAGGAGCGCTACGACGATCATCGCCACGATAACCGCGATCTCCACCGCGATCATCACGACTTCCGCGATCTCTATCGCCACCGCGATCATCGCGATCACGACCACCTCTATCACCACCGCGATCTCCGCGATCAGAAGAGCCGCCGCGTCTGTCATCACGACCACCACGATCACCGCCACCGCGTCTATCTCCACCGCGATCACCGCCGCGTCTATCGCCACGATCAGAAGAGCCACCACGACGATCATCGCCGCCAGATTCTCTTTCATCAACCATAGCTGGTTTGTTTGCAATACGATCAGAAATGTCTTCGCCAGTGTTTTGATCAACACAACGGAAAGACAATTTCGGACGACCTTTTTTATCGAAACCAATAACTTTAACTTTAATAACATCGCCTTCATTGATTACATCTTCAACAAAATCAACGCGATATTCTGCAAGTTCAGAAATATGAACAAAACCATCACGATTAGGCGCAATGCTTACAAAAGCACCAGCATCAATAACTTTAACAACTGGGCCTTCAAAAATATCGCCGATTTCTGGTTCAAAAACGATATCGTTAATCATTGCCACAGCTTTTTTGATATTATCATTATTGCTTGAGCTAATTTTAACAGTACCATCATCATCGATATCAACAACCGCGCCAGAATTAGCGCAGATTTCTTTGATAACTTTACCACGAGATCCGATTACTTCACGGATTTTTTTCGGGTTGATGTTCATGATTTCAACTCTTGGCACATTGCCATTAAGCTCAGCTCTAGGAGCCGCCATAACTTCAGTGATTTTGCCCAAGATGTGGATACGGCCAGCATAAGCTTGTTGCAAGGCTTTATCCATAATCTCAGCAGTGATGCCTTTGATTTTGATATCCATTTGCAAAGCAGTAATACCGTTTTTTGTTCCCGCAACTTTAAAATCCATATCACCAAGATGATCTTCATCACCCATAATATCAGATAAAATTACATAGTTATCGCCTTCTTTAACAAGGCCCATCGCGATCCCAGAAACTGGTTCTTTGATTGGAACACCAGCATCCATAAGTGCAAGTGAAGCGCCACAAACAGAAGCCATAGAAGATGAACCGTTAGATTCAGTGATTTCAGAAACGATACGAGTAACGTAAGGGAAGCCTTCTTGGTTATGTGGGAAAATAGGATTTAAAGCTCTCCAAGCCAATTTGCCGTGACCAATTTCGCGACGACCAGGCGTGCCTAAACGGCCAGTTTCACCAACAGAATATGGAGGGAAATTATAGTGCAACATGAAAGCTTCTTTTTGCATGCCATCTAATCCTTCGATCATTTGTTCATCACGAGAAGAGCCTAGAGTAGCAATAACTAAAGCTTGAGTTTCTCCGCGAGTGAAAAGTGCCGAACCATGAACTTGTGGCAAAACACCAATTTCGCAAGTGATTTGGCGAATTTGATCTGGCGCGCGTCCATCAATACGAACCGAGCTTTTTACGATATTGCCACGAACGATTTCTTGCTCGAGTTTTTTGAAAATTGATCCAACTTTAACTTTGCAAATTCCAGTTTCTTCGTTGACAAATTTAGCAACAGAATCAGCTTTGATCAATTCAAGCGCGCCGCTACGATCTTGCTTTTTTTGCAATTTATAAGCATCAGTTAATCTGCTTTCGATAAAAGAAGTCATGTCTTTTTTCAACGCAGAGTAATCGTGAGCAACGATTTGCATTTTTTCTTTGCCAGCCTCAGCTTTGAATTCTTTGATCATTTCGATCACTGGAAGAAAGCCTGCATGACCAAAGTTTACTGCAGCAAGCATTTCAACTTCTGTCAATTCTTTTGCTTCAGATTCAACCATCAAAACTGAGGTTTCGGTACCTGCAACAACTAGATCAAGACGAGAATTTTTAAGTTCTTCGTTGCTAGGGTTAAGAACAAATTCGCCATTAATATGACCAACGCGAGAGCACCCAACTGGGCCTTCAAAAGGCACTTCAGAGATTTCAAGCGCAGCAGAAGCAGCGATCAATCCAAGAATATCGGCATTGCAAGTTGGATCATAAGAAAGAACTGTGCAAACCACATTTATTTCATTGTGAAAATTAGCAGGAAACAAGGGACGGATCGGACGATCAATCAAGCGCGATACTAGAGTAGCGTTATCCGATGGCTTAGCTTCTCTCTTAAAAAATCCCCCCGGAATTTTACCTGCGGCATATGATTTTTCGATGTAGTTAACAGTAAGAGGTAAAAAATCAGCACCTTCAACGGCTTTTTTTGCAACGGTAACTGCACAAAGTATAGTTGTGCCTCCAAGCTTTGCCATAACTGATCCGCTGGCCTGACGAGCAACTTTTCCTGTTTCTAAACTGAGGATTTTTCCGTTCCAGTTAATTTCTTTTTTTATTATATTAAACATATTTATTATTTTTGATTACTAACATTTTGACACACCTTTTATAGGCAAAAAACAATCTGAAATTTGTGATTTAACATTTGAACTTCAAACAACACACAGAACAACAGAGGCAACACTTTAACAACATTTTGAAAATTGAAGAATTCATTTTGAAAATCTTATTTATAAAGTTCTCGAACTACAGAGAATCACTCTTCTGATATTCATTTATTTCGCGCGCAAGCACAGCTACATAAATAAATATCAGAAGAGTGATTCTCTGTAACGAACGAAAACTTAAAGCAACTATTTTCTAATTTCTAATTTTTTAATCAACGCTTCATAGCGATCTTTTGATTTATCTTTAAGATAATCAAGCAATCTTCTTCTTTTGCCCACAAGGATCAAAAGCCCGCGACGAGATGAATGATCTTTTTTGTGGATCTTTAAATGTTCGGTTAAATTTTCAATCTGTTTGGTCATAACAGCGGCCTGAACTTCAACTGAACCAGTATCAGCTTTGGTTGGCGCGAATGTTTTGATCACTTCTTGCTTAGTTTTTTGGGTAAGAGTAGACATCTTTTTTTGTTTATTTTAATATTGATTTTGAACTTTTAAACTAGCCCGAAGGCTTGATCTTAAAGGCCCAAAAGCCTATGATTGCATCACATCTTAATAGCATCTTGCAGCAAAAGCAGCGAGCCATCTAACAATGTGCCGTCAAATCTAGTGGCATTTTTTAAGGTTTCAAGCGATATTTTGTTTTGATACAAAAATCGCCCCACTTGCAAACGGGTTAATTTTGAAACATATCCGCAGGCTTGCAATTTTTGTGCAATAGCGCGAGCCAATGAACGCACATAGGTTCCCTTTGAGCATTCAATTTCTATTTCGCAAAAATTTTGATTATTGCTGAGCAATTTTAGTGAGAAAATTTCGATTTCGCGCGATTTCATTTCAAAGGCAACGCCGTCGCGAGCAAGATCATAAGCGCGTTGGCCGTTGATTTTTATTGCAGAAAACCGCGATGGTGTTTGCTGAATTTTGCCAACAAATTGTGGCAGAATCGAGATTAGCTCTGCGCTAGAAGGCCTCGCTGCGCTTGATTCTTCAACCTGCCCCTCAACATCATCAGTATCACGAAATTCGCCCCATTGAATACGAAAACGATATTGCTTGCGCGCCGCCATCATTGCCTCGGCGGTTTTGGTGGCCTTGTTGACGGCGATAGGAAGAATGCCATCAGCAAAGGGATCTAGCGTGCCTCCATGACCAACTTTTTTAGCCTTAGTAAGCCGCTTAACAATCGCCACCGCCCGCGCCGAGCTAATGCCTACGGGCTTATCGATGTTGAGCCAGTAATTTTCGGTTGCAAAATTCATTGTGCGCGAGGGGTTTCATTGCCTTGGAGACCTCCGCCAAGAGATGTGCTAGTTAGCCGACGAACTGTACCACGAGACACTATACCATTACCCGGGTTTTTTGGGCCTCGAGATGATTTTAACCTTTCAGGTGTTTGCTTTTCACCGGCATCAAAGCTTATTCTTCTCGAATTGTTTTTAGCTCCAGAATCAACAGCTGCAGCACTCAAATCCTCCGCAGAGCTTCCTCTGCTGCTGCCCTGACCCGAGTCATATTCTGCCGAAGAGCGCATTTTATTACTTCCCGGCAAATATTTTGCTGAAACACTTCCACGCGGACCCTGAAGGCCGTAATCTGTTGCGCTATTTGGCGCCGCAACCCTTGTCTCAAGCCTCGCTGCTAGTGGCACCTCTCTGCGAATCGCGCCACCAGAAGCACGAGAGCCGCCAGCGGCAAACGCGGCAATTGCCGCACGCTCTCTTGCAGCATCTTGCGCACGCTCTTCCTCAGGAGTTCTTTTTTTAAAGCTGGGTAGCCCCTTTATCAACTCAGATCTTGTTTCACTAGCGAGCACCCTCTGCGACTCTTGTTCTGCCTTAGCAGCCGAAGCCGCAGCTGTTTTTCTCGCCTCTCTATCCTTAATTCCTTGCAACAATTTTTTTGCACTTTCAGAAATAACAGGCTTTCTAGTCTCTTGCGCGGCCATTATGTTTGGATTAGCCTCTTGATCCTGAGCGTTTGCAGCATAGGTTGCCCTTCTTGAATCTCCTTTGATGGGTTGAGGAATGATAGATTTTCTTTCCTCCCCTGTCGAAGTGAGCGACCCCAAATGACTCTTGTTATCTTTATCTGACGCTCCATTCATTTTACTCAATGCTTTGTCAAAAGCCCTCCTCTCTCGCTCAGAAGCCAGCCCCCTCTTTTCAGTGCGCTCTCTTCTCTCCTGATTAGCAAGCGCAGCAGCGCGCACTACCCCTTCATCATCAGATTCAGATTCAAAGTCATCCGAATAATATTCAGATTCCGGATCTTCCGGACCCCCTTCAGGCGCCTTAATTTCGCTCATAAAATCTCTATGCCCATCAACAGGGGCAGCTCCTCTCTTTTTCTCCAAATCCAAAGCTAAATTCCAAGCTTTTGCCTTCTCCCCCTCCTCAACCTCTCTTTTTTGTCTTCGTCTCTCTCCAATGGCTTTAGCCTCCGCTAATTCTTTGTCGTATATATCAGAAACATTTTGATATAAATCTTTACATTTCTTAACACGGTCCACAAAACAAGCGCTATGTAAAAGAAATTCAGTGCCACTTGTAGCATCTTTGCTAGCAGCCTCTCTATACTGCCCCACAACCACTTTCAATACATCTTGATAACAAACGTCATCCTCGATTTTATATGAAGTATCCTTTTTGCGCGCTTCCAAATAAGCCTCCACAACATCATATCTTTTATTAGGATTATTAACCCCCGCCCTAGATGACTCAATAGGCTCTTCTCCTCTCTCCCCCCCAAACGAACTTCCTTCGCTCACCGCTTTTATCAAAAGTTTTTTGATGCGTTCATTGCCATCCTTGCCCTCCTTCAAAGGCATTATTTTTACAAAAGATAACTCGCTTACAGTTTTGTTATGAAGTATTCTATCAGAAATTTTAACCACCAGCTCACCAACAAGATCTGGCTTAGCCTTCTCTTCTATAGCCACAACAGCTTGTGACGAGACATCTTTCGACACATCGAGACCAGACTCTAAGCTGGGGCTCTTTTGAGCTACTGGCGTTGGAGATTTTACAACCTGATCTAAACCATACAATTCTTGATTAGATTTACTTATGAGGTCTGAAAGAGCTGCCACTTCTCTACTATAACTTGCAGTTTCAGCAAAGCCTTTAAAAATATCGCTTCGCTTTTGGTAAGCCTCTAGAAAATTCTTATCCCTACCAAATATTGCAATATATGCCCCGACAATATCGCCTTTCTTTTTTTCAAGAACTTCTTTCAGCGCAGATTGAATTTCCGGACTAACTATTATCTTTGCATCTTTCAATCTTATCGCCTCTTTAACAAATTTTTTTCTATCACCATCTATCAACGCCTCTTTAATTAGGGCCACAAGTTTCTGAGATGGTTTTAATTCAGTTTTTGACATAAATTATTTATTAATTAACAAAATAAACTTCTGATCTAATAGCCTTTACAACAATCCTATAAAGTCAACACCAATCGCTCTTGATAGAACTCATATTTCTTAAACTGTCGCAAAAAGCTCATTCCCAAAAGTGGCGTTCCCAACTCTGCACTATTAACTGAAGCGGCGATATTATGAAATTTAGCATTGCCAACTTGTACTTCTTGCAAAACCACACTCGCCCCGTAAGACCTGCCGTTAGCGGTTTCGTAGCGTTTATTAAAAACTAAGTCTTGTATATTAATGCCAAGTTTTTGCGCTTGGTTTTTATCAATCACAATATCACTTGCTCCCGTATCAATCATAAAGCGCATTGATATACCATTAATTGTAACATCAATAAAAAAATGCCCCTCACTAGAAAGATTAATCACCATTTCACCCCTATCATTAACCCTTACTGCTGTAGGGTTAATCGCCTCGAGCATCTTTTCTTTAAAATCAGTAAATTGATAACGATAGGCATAAAGACCAACTCCCACCAAAGCAATCAAAGTCCAAAGCGCCAGATATTTTAAAGCTTTAGAAAGTGCAATTTCACGACGAAAAATTAAACTACTAATTAAAAAAACTAACAAGAGCAGCGAGAAAACAAAGCTCTGTGTATCAGAATCATTGAAATTATCAAACATATTTATTAATTTAGTTGTTAGATACAAATAATTTGATTAACAGCTTCAAGCAATGGTAAAAGCTTAATATTTTCTTCAGCGCTGCCAATGGTCATCCGTAGGCAGCTCGGCAAATGATATGCCTCCATTTCGCGCAGAATGATTCCCTCCGCTAATAATTTTTCATTAGCTTTTTTGCATGATTCTACACTGCCAAAATCAAGCAAAATAAAATTTGCAATTGATGGATGGGCCTTGATTTGATTGAGCTGAGAGATTTCTGCAAAAAATTTCTCCAACCATTTTTTATTATGCGCGAGTGATTTTTCAAAAAACTCAACATCTTGCAAAGCCGCAACAGCAGCCGCTTGAGCCGGCCCACCAACATTAAAAGGTCCGCGCATTTTGTTAAGAATTTCTGCAACATAAGCAGAGCCATAACACCAACCAATTCTTAGAGAGGCAAGGCCGTAGACCTTGGAGAAGGTGCGCGTTACTACCACATTTTCATGTTGATTTACTAAAGCAATCGCATCAGGATAATCGGCTGCAAGCCCTTGCGCGAACTCTTCGTAAGCATGATCCAGCACAATAAGAATATTTTTTGGCACAGAAGAAATTAACCACGCAACCTCGTCTTTATTAAGATAAGAACCAGTTGGATTATTGGGATTGGCAATAAAAATTATTTTTGTTTTTGGTGTAATTGCTTTTAAAATTGCCCCAACATCTGTTTTTAAACTATTTTCATCAACCATCACCGCATCAGCGCCTACGCGCTTCGCCGAGATTGGATACATTAAAAACCCGTGCTTGCTATAAATTATTTCATCGCCTACGCCCGCAAATGCCGAAGTTAAAAGCGCAATAATTTCATCTGACCCCGCGCCACAAACTATTTTTTCTGCATTAATTTTATGCAGCTGCGCCAAGGCCTCGCGCAACAAAATGCAAGATCCATCGGCATAACGAAAAACCGCATCAGCATGATCGCGATAAGCAGCAAGCGCCAGTGGGCTTGACCCTAGGGCATTTTCGTTGGAAGATAGTTTTGCTATTTTTATATTTGCTGCGCCAGAGATTTTAGCTTTTCCCGGTTTGTAAGTTTCAATTTGAGAAAGATATTTGTGAGCTTTTAGCATATCAATTTTTAATAACGCCAATTCAAAAAATTCTTCAAAATTTGCAATCCAACCTCGCCACTTTTTTCTGGATGAAATTGAATGCCAACAATGTTCTTTTTTGCAATCATCGCATTAAGCTTAGAGCCATATTCTACCTGCGCCAAGACATTGCCTTCATTTTGACACAAAAAGTGAAAACTATTAGCAAAATAAACATGATCGCCGTTTTTTATGCCTTTTAAAATTGGATGCGCCGCCTGTTCGGGCCTAATGATTAGATCGTTCCAGCCCATATGCGGAATTTTAAGATCACCACTGGCTTCAATTTTTACCACTTTGCCATCGATAAATCCAAGACCTAGAGTCTCGGCATTTTCATAACCTTTTGAAGCCAAAACTTGCATACCAACACAAATGCCCAACAAAGGTTTTTGTTCTATCATCACCTGTTTGTGCAGCGCCTCTCCTAGACCTTCTATGGCTTTTAATCCTTGCATGCAATCAGAAAAAGTGCCAACACCCGGCAAAATTAAATGTGTTGCTGTTTTTAAGACTTCTGGACGATCCGAAATGAGAATTTCATGCCCGAGATTCAAGGATAAAAGCGCGTTGAAGACCGATTGCAAATTGCCCGATCCATAATCAATTATTACAGTTTTCATAATTTATACAGAAAAATAAGGCTCATTTTTTTGTTCTTGCAAATGCTTGCGATAGCCTTTGGGATCAATGATTGCGTCGCTGAATTCATCAATGCTCAAATCAGAATAATCAACATAAAGCGACTGCACCGCTTTGATTCTGGCCTCAGCTTTGCTAGAAGCCAAAACAAATCCACTTATTTGATAGCCGCGACGCAACAAATCTTCGCTGAACCAGCAATTGGCGTTATAAGCAATAATAACAATAAAGGAAAATTCTAAAAACATCAGATCAATCGTAGAAAGCACTCCGGCTTCGCCCAAAGATTGTAAAAAATAACTGATGGCAAAAATAATTACAGCGTTTAACCACATTTTATGAAACAGAAACCATACGCCACTAAATAAAAAAGCCATCAAAGAGAAGCCTTCTTTAAGCAAAACCACATCTTCGATTTTGTTGCTTTGATCTTTTTTAATGAGGGCGGTGTAGAGTTTCATGCTTGCTGCTTTAATCTTTTTTATTAGTGCACCACATGTTTTTGTCAGACAGGCCTAGATCATGATTGCGGCAGACGAGCTCAGGGGCCCGCCCGCCGACAATAAATCTGACAATAAACCTTAAGAAGCCAAAGCTTTTTTTGCCTTAGCAACAATTTCTTGAAACACTTCTGGCTGTTTAATTGCAAGATCTGAAAGCACTTTGCGATCAAGATCAATTTTTGCTAATTTTAAACCATTGATAAAAGTAGAATAGATCATTCCTTGCTCACGAACAGCAGCGTTGATACGCTGAATCCACAAAGCACGAAAATCACGCTTACGAACTTTTCTATCACGATATGAATATTGTAACGCTTTCTCAACTTTTTCAATTGCGATGCGGAAACAATTTTTAGCGCGGCCACGATAGCCTTTCGCCATTTTTAAAACTTTTTTGTGTCGCGCTCTTTTGGTGACACCTCTTTTTACACGGCTCATAATTCTCCTTTAATTTATTTTAGACCATATGGAAGCTTGAACTTCATAACACTAGCTGTAAAGCCTTCAGCCAGAACAGCTGAACCACGCAAATTGCGAATGCGTTTTTGACTTTTTTTGCCGAGATTATGTCGTTTTCCCGCCTGTTTATGGAGAATTTTGCCCGTGCCGGTGATCTTGAATCTCTTCTTAGCCCCCGAGTTTGTTTTCATTTTTGGCATATCGTTTTTAATTAAAATTAATATAAGCGAACCTAAAGGTAGAAAGCCATTTGACCTAGAGATTCATAGTGCGAAAGATTCAAAGGATTTATATAAAATCACTTGAAACCCGCTATAATTTGCAGTTGCCCGCGAATTATCCTTTTTACCCATACTCAAAAACAAACGAGAATGGTGGGATCGGTGGGGATCGAACCCACGACCAAGACGTTATGAGCATCCTGCTCTAACCGCTGAGCTACAATCCCAGTAAAAGGGTTGGTGAGTGTAGAGGCTGAGGTTTATTTTGCAATAGCCAAGTATTGGCGAAGATCTCGGGCTTTGTGAGGCCGGATTTTAATTGCTGATTTTATGCGACTTTGCCCTTTGAAACGCCAACCAATGCTGGACGAATCAATCTATCGCCAATTGTGTAGCCAGCTTGAATTACCTGAACTACAACGCCCTCATCTTTATCACTTTCGATATGCGCGATGGCTTCATGAAAATTGTGATCGAATTTTTCATTGAGCGGAGAAATGCGACGCACCTGATTTTTTTCAAGAATTTTCATCAGCTCTTTTTTTGTCATATCAACTGCATCGGCAAAATGCTTGATCTCGGGGCTTTTTTCGATCTGATCTTTTGGAGCATTATCACACACCAAAAAGAAGGTTTCGATTGGCAATACCAGTTCTGAAATAAAATTTGAAATGGCAAATTTGCTAGTTTTATCAAGTTCGTCGCGAGCGCGGCGGCGTGTATTTTCTAGCTCTGCCATGCCCCGCAAGATTTGATCATTGGCCTTGGCAAGCTTTTCTTCTAGCTCAGAAATTTTTTGCTGCTCTGGCAAAGCGGCATCTTGTTGTGTTTGCTCTTCATTATTTTGAGGATTGTTTTTTTCTTCCGACATACTCTTGTTTAAAAAAAATTTATTATTAAATAGTACGCAGGCAATATAATTTTTTTGCACAAACTTACAAGAGTTGCTTTATTTCTTTTTTTGTTTTAGATTTTGAGCATCAAATTTTGCAATTTAAATCAAAAAACCATCTTCTTAAAATGTCAGAAAGAATCTTCGAACAAGCCAATTACTTGGTTCCAATGGTTATTGAGCAAACTGCTCGCGGCGAAAGATCCTTCGATATTTATTCGCGCTTACTCAAAGAAAGAATTATTTTTTTATCGGGCCAAGTCAATGATCAAGTGTCTTCGCTGATTGTGGCGCAGTTGCTTTTTTTAGAATCAGAAGATCCAAAAAAAGATATTTATTTTTATATTAATTCACCGGGAGGCATTGTTACATCTGGGTTGGCGATGTATGACACTATGCAATATATCAAGCCTGATGTTGCGACTTTATGTATTGGGCAAGCGGCTTCAATGGGCTCGCTGCTTCTTACTGCGGGCGCTGCTGGCAAAAGATTTTGTCTGCCAAATTCACGCATCATGATTCATCAACCTTCAGGCGGATATCAAGGGCAAGCTACAGATATCGAGATTCACGCTCAAGAAACTTTGGCATTGAAGCGTCGTTTAAATGAGATTTATGCAAAACATACTGGGCAAAAAATTGGCGTGATTGAAAAATCAATGGAGCGCGATAACTTTATGTCTCCAGAAAAAGCTAAAGAATTTGGCATTATCGATGAAGTTATCGATAGAAGACCAGAAAAACATGATAAAAAAGACTAATGAAAAAAGATAACGCTCCCCACGATTTGGCTTGTTCATTTTGCGGCAAAAACCAAGGTGAAGTAAAAAAACTTATCGCTGGACCAACTGTTTTTATTTGCAATGAATGTATCGGGCTTTGCACAGATATTTTGCGCGAAGATAACAAAAAGTCACCACTTGCGCGTGAAGACGGCTCTAAGCCTACGCCACAAGACATCATCAAAATTCTTAATGATTTTGTTGTAGGACAAGATCATGCGAAAAAAGTTTTAGCAGTGGCGGTTTATAATCATTATAAGCGAATTGATTCTGTTAACACGCTGGCTTCTGATGGGATTGAACTTAACAAATCCAATATCTTAATGATTGGGCCCACTGGTTGCGGCAAAACTTTATTGGCTCAAACTTTGGCGCGCATTCTTGACGTGCCTTTCACTATGGCTGACGCAACCTCTTTAACTGAAGCTGGCTATGTTGGTGATGATGTAGAAAATATTATTGCGCGCTTGTTGCAATCGGCAAATTTTGATATTGAAAAAACCCAACGCGGCATTGTTTATATTGATGAAATTGACAAAATCGCTCGCAAATCAGAAGACGGCGCCAAAACGCGCGATATTTCTGGTGAAGGCGTGCAGCAAGGTTTGTTAAAAATTATTGAAGGAACAGTGGCTTCGGTGCCTACGCAGCCGGGGCGCAAGACTTCTCAGCAAGAATATGTTCAGGTTGATACTCGCAATATTTTATTTATTTGCGCTGGTTCTTTTTCTGGCTTGGAAAAAATTATTATTTCTCGTGGAAAAGGCTCTGCTATTGGTTTTGGTGCCGATATTCGTACTACTGATGATGGCGAAAGAAAAGATGTATTTAATGAAGTTGAGCCAGAAGATTTAATTAAATTTGGCTTAATTCCTGAGTTAGTTGGAAGATTGCCTATCGTTGCTCCTCTTGAGGGATTGACCGAAGCTGATTTAATAAAAATTCTTACTGAACCAAAAAATTCTATCACTAAGCAATATCAAAAATTATTTAATCTTGATAAAATAGAATTAACTTTTGAAGAAGCCGCAGTAACCGAAATCGCTAAAAGAGCAATTTCAAGAAAGACTGGTGCGCGTGGCTTGCGAGCAATCACTGAAAACATTCTTCTTGAAACAATGTTTGAAGCTCCTTCTAAGAAAAATATCAAATCAGTTAATATAACTAAAAAAACTGTCACTGATGGATCTAATCCAGAGATGGAATATCTTTCTAAGGATGAAGAAAAAAAGCGCGACGCCTCCTCTATCGGGCTTATTAAACAAGAAGCCAAAGCTTAATTAATTAAAAGTTTTTAGAATAATTTTTGATCTGATTACAGAATTTTAATTTCTAGAGCGTGCAAACCTTTATTGAACTCGTCTTTTATAATATTATTCACTCTTTGATGGGCCTTTATACGCGATAAATTTTTCAATTCTTCCGCCTCAATTATAATCGCAAAATGCGTTTCCATCGTGCCGTTATCGCCTGCGTGACCTTTATGCAAATATGAATTATTTTTTATTTCCAAAAATTTTGGCTGCAGTTCTTTTGTTAATTTTTGGCGAATTATTTCTTCCATTTTTATCTGTTAGTAATTTGTTAATAACTTTTACTTTATAAACATTTCATTTATTTCTCAAAAAACCATCAAATTTATTAACATCGGTTTCTTATCTTTATTAACATGTTTATAAGTTTTTTAACAACTCATCATCTGTTGATAACTTTTAACAAGATCAATATTTTAGGGCTTTTTAAAAAAAATAACTGTTAATAATTTTGTTAATAATTAATAATAAAATAACTCACAGCACTATAATAATAATCAAATTAAATGAATAAAATATTAAATATAATTCATAAAAAAGAAAAACCTTCTTCGCAACCAATTTGGATAATGAGACAAGCAGGAAGATATTTGCCAGAATATCGTGAAATTCGTAAAGATGTAAAAAACTTTTTAGATTTATGCTATAATTCAAAACTAGCCTCAGAGGTTACGCTTCAACCGATTAAAAGATTCGATTTTGATGCGGCGATTATTTTTTCTGATATTTTAGTTATTCCTGATGCACTTGGTTTAAAGGTTGATTTTATAAAAAATGAAGGCCCTGTTTTACAAAAAGTTGTTGATGAAAAAGATTTAGAAAAATTAGATATTAATAAAATCGTTTCGCATTTGCAGCCAGTGTTTGAAACACTTCGCCTTACAAAAAAAGAGCTTTCAAAAGATAAAACTTTAATCGGATTTTCAGGATCACCTTTTACGATGGCTTGTTATATGATTGAAGGTGGTTCATCAAAAAATTTCGATTTAGTTCGTAAAACAGCGATAAAAAATCCCCAATTTTTTGCTAAACTAATTGATATTTTAACGCAATCAGTGGTGATTTATTTGCGTGAACAAATCAATGCTGGCGCGGATGTAGTTAAGTTATTTGATTCTTGGGCCGGCATCTTGCCAGAAAGTGAATTTCAAAAATGGGTGATTGAACCAACAAAAAAAATTGTCGCACAAATTCGTCAAGAATTTCCACAAACGCCAATTATTTGTTTTCCTAGGGGCGCCGGTGTTTTATATAAAAATTTTGTGAGAGAAGTGCGCCCAGATGTTGTTGCGGTGGATCAAAACCTGCCTAAATTATGGGTCAAAGAAAATTTACAAAAAGAGTTAGGGGTCGTGATCCAAGGCAATCTCGATAATCAACTTTTAGCTTATGGCTCTAAGGTTGAGATTGAAAAAGAAACACGCGAAATTCTAAAAGTTTTCGGCGAATATCCATTTATTTTTAATTTAGGCCACGGAATCTTACAAGAAACTCCGATTGAAAATGTAGAATTAGTGGTGAAGATTGTAAGAGAAGAAAAGTCGTAAAATTTGTAAAAACTAGAAATAGTAAAGAAAAAACCATAGCAGGTGAGAGTTGGAGCGACGAGGCTCTGAGGCGAGTTCTGCACTCCATCGCGAGCTACGCTCGCTTTAAATCAGATGGATGCGGTGTCTGAGCAGCAGAGCCTCGTCGCTCCAACTCTCACCGTAAACCAAGGACTATAACCCAAGATTCAAAAACAAAAAACATATGAAATTTGATCTTCCATACACAAACCCAATCGTACAAGACAAAAAAATCCTCTATAAAAATGCTCGAATAATTGATGCTAAATCAGGATATGATAAGGTTGGTGATCTATTAACAATTGGCGATAAAATTGCAGATTTTGGCCAAACCCTTGGCGCAGTTGATGGCGCAGAAATTATCGAGTGCGGCGGCCATGTGCTTACTGCGGGCCTGATTGATATTCAGGTGCATTTTCGTGATCCGGGTCAAACTCACAAAGAAGATCTTTCTTCAGGCAGCAAATCAGCGGTTGTAGGTGGAATAACCACAGTTGTGTGCCAGCCAAACACCGCGCCAACACTAGATTCAACACTTACCTTCGATTATTTGCGCTTGAAGGCAAAAGAGGTTGCGCATTGCAATGTCAAGGCTTACGGCTGTATTACTAAAGCCATGAAAGGCGAAGAATTGACAGATATGAATGCCTTGAAAGACGCTGGGGCCGTAGGTTTCACCGATGATGGCTTGCCAGTGATGAACGCCAATGTTATGCGTCGCGCTTTCGAATATTCTAAAAATTTAAATGTTGTAAT
Source organism: Rickettsia typhi (assembly GCA_945865905.1). Taxonomy (GTDB): domain Bacteria; phylum Pseudomonadota; class Alphaproteobacteria; order Rickettsiales; family UBA1997; genus CAMCFD01. The sequence goes on along the minus strand of CAMBFC010000004.1, from coordinate 61,807 downwards.
CGCGCAACATGCCGAAGATCTCAATCTTTCAAATAAAGGCTGTATTAATGAAGGTAAAACATCATTAGAGTTGGGTGTGCGTGGTATTCCAAATATTTCAGAAAGTGTGATTGTAGAGCGAGATTTGGCGATTTTAGAGGCAATTGGTGGAAGATATCACCTCTTGCACTGCTCAACAAAAGAAGCGCTGGATGCAATTAGACGCGCTAAAGAAAAAGGCTTAAAGGCTACAACTGAAGTGTCTCCACACCATTTTATGTTGAATGATACGCAAGTTTTGAAAAGCGGAACTAACGCTAAAATGAACCCGCCACTAAGAAGCGAAGAAGATCGTCGTGCCTTGATAGAAGGCCTTCGCACAGGGTTGATCGATGCGATTGCAACTGATCACGCGCCGCATGATTTGGCTTCAAAAAATAAACCACTCGAAGAAGCAACTTTTGGTATCGTAGGTGTTGAAACCATGTTGCCATTGAGTCTAACGCTTTATCACCAAGGAGTTTTAAGTCTTGTAGATTTGCTAGCAAAGATGACTTGTAATGCGGCAGAAATAATTAATTTTGATGGCGGAGTTATTGCAAATGGCGCCCGCGCTGATCTGGTGTTGATTGATTTAAATCACGAATGGGTGATTGAGTGTGAAAAATTCCACAGCAAATCAAAAAATTCTCCGTTTGAGGGATTTGCGGTGAAGGGTCGCGCAATCAGAACTGTAGTGGCTGGGAAGACGGTTTTTGAGTTATAAAATATGAAAGAAAAATTTAGAGATTTACTCGGAGGGTTTATTTTGGCGATCCTCCTTTTCTTAAGCGCAGGGCTATTTCTTCATGTTTTTATTGAGCCCATTTATTTAGAACAAGGTAAAAGCAGTAGCCTCACACAAGATATTCAAAATATTATTTCTTTTCTTTCTTTCTGCGCAACCGCAGCTATTGGGTGGTTAGCATATGAAATACAAAAAAAGCAGAAAAAATTTAACGAAAACCAAGCAGAATTAGAAAATACAAGAGCAAAACGACAGCTGGAATTTAACGAAAAGTCTTTAACCGATTATCAAAGAGATTTTTTACGAAAAAGTTTCAGAGAGTTTTGTTTTTATCACGAATTAATTAGCAAAATAGATTATCAAATTTCTTCATTAGATCAAAATGAAAGAAATGATTATGATGTGAGTTTTTGTTTGGCGCAGCGCATTTATCAATGGATTACGCCTCAGCCAATTGGAAAATCTGCTTTTGAAATTCTTAAACTTGATTCATATACTAATGGTATTGCGGAGGGGACTGGGAAGGTGCTTGAAAGTAGACCGGATTTGCAATTTTCTACAAGCGGGGCTAACTATCAAATATTCAATATACTGCATGATAAGGTTTTGGAAATTGAAGTTATGGCATTTCAAGACTCTTCGAAAGAAGTGAATCAGAAAGAAAAGTACAAAGAGATACCGCGCCTCTGGAGCAAATATATTCTTGAAAAATTTGAATTTACAGAGCGGGTAATTTTTGATACAATCCAAGAGTTAGAAAAAATAATTGCTAGTAAAAATAATAAGATTTCAGGCGAATTTTTAAAGGACATAGCTGGTCTTGTGCAAGGCAAATTGCTTAACAACTCTATTTATATGAAGGGTGATGGGGATGCCAAGAAAGAGGCAAAAGAGCTTTATCAAAAATATTTATCTAACCGGCATATTAACGAAGACAATAAAGAAAAGGTTGATAAAAATATCTAATATTATTTAATCTCTTCAAGGATTATTCAATATTACTAAGTATTACAAAATATGACCGAAGAAAAAATCGACACCATCACCATAAAAATTCCCCACCTAATGACCAAGACCTTCGACAAAATTGCCAAAGAGCAAGACCGCAGCCGCAGCGCTGTTATGCGCATCGCCCTACAGCAATATCTGGATAGCTTGAAAAAAATCACCAAAAAATAAATCAGCAAATGAAAAAAACCGATATAGAAAAATTTCTAACCAAAAACGAAAGTGAAGTTTTGGAGTTTAAAAAAGCTGAAAATGATTTTGACAAAGAAAAGTTAGAAAAATATTTTTCCGCCCTTTCAAATGAAGCCAATCTGCAAGGCGCAGAAAGGGCTTATTTAATTCTTGGCGTTGACGATAAAATTAATCTAAAAACTAAAAAAAGAGATATTGTTGGAACAAATTATAAAAAATCTGGTGGTTTGGAAAAGCTAAAAAAAGAAATTTTGGATGTAACAAAAGACATTACTTTTACCAATATTCTTGACGAAGAATTTGAAGGAAAAAGAGTGGTAATATTTGAAGTTCCTGCGGCCAAAAACAAACCGACCACTGTAAGGGGTGGGCTTGCTTATGGCAGAAATGGAGAGTCTTTAGTGCCGCTATCTAACGACAAGCAAAATATAATTTTTGGACATGATTGGTCAAAGAAAATTTGCGAAGGGGCAACCCTTGAAGATTTGGATGAGGAGGCAATAAGAGAAGCAAGAAAAAAGTTTGCAGAAAGGCATAAGAAGGTATCGAAAGAAGAAATAAATTCTTGGAATGATGAAATTTTTTTGAAAAAAGCAGAAGTTATAACGCCGCGCGGAGAAGTTAGTAACGCGTCTATGGTTTTGCTTGGTAAAAAAGAATCTGCCAACTATTATTTAACAGGAACTGCGAAAATCACTTGGATTTTAAAAAATAGTGAAAATTTAGAACTTGGCGGCGAGGATTTCTATCCGCCATTTATTCTGAGCGTTGATAAGGTTTTGGCTAAAATCAGAAATCTGCGTTTTCGTTATTTGCCAAATAATACGCTGTTTCCGATTGAAATGGATTCGTATGATGTTGATGTTATTAGAGAGGCCCTGTTAAACTGCATTGCACATCAAGATTATCAATTAAATAAGCGAATAAGCGTTATAGAGTTTGTTTCCAATGAAGGTTCCGATCGATTAGTTTTTGAAAATGGTGGTAGTTTTATTCCGCAAACAATCGAAAGTGTTATTGAGCGAGATGCGCCGCAAAGTTTTTATAGAAATCGCTATTTGGTGGAGGCGATGATTAATTTTACAATGCTTGAAGCTCATGGTAGTGGCATTAAAAAAATGTTTTTGGAGCAGAAAAAAAGATTCTTTCCAATGCCTGATTATGATTTTTCTAACAACGATGTAAAAGTTGTAATATACGGGAAAATCATAGATGAGAATTATGTCAAAATTTTAATGGCTAAGTTTGATGAGATAGATTTATCTGAAGCGATATCTTTAGACAAAGTACAAAAAAAACAAGTTATTGAGAAAAGTCTTGCTGATAAATTAAAGAAAAAAAGATTGGCTGAAGGAAGGTATCCCAATCTTTTTATTGCTGCGGAATTGGCAATTTCAGAGAAAGATAAAGTTGTTTATATCAAAAATAAGGCATTTAACGACATAACCAATCGAGAATTTCTTGTTAAATATCTAAGGCAATACGGCAGGGCTAGCAGAAAAGATGTCGACGAGATATTATTAGGTAGGTTGTCCAATGTTCTGAGTGAGAGCCAAAAGCAGCATAAAATCAAAAATTTATTACACTCTATGCATAAAAAAGGCATCATAAGATGTGCGCAAAAAGGGAAAAATGCAATTTGGGAATTGTGTCCAAAATTAGACGCAAATTAGACGCAAATTAGACGCAAATTAGACGCAAACATGGCTTGGGCCCAATAAAGTCAATGACTTAATAATTAAAATATTTAATTGGATTAGATTCTAAAATGACCAAAATTTCTAAAATATTAATCATCGCCGGCTCCGATCCTTGTGGTGGCGCGGGTTTGCAGGCGGATATAAAAACTGCAACAGCGCATAAAGTTTATGCGAGTGCGGTTGTTACTTCTCTCACGGCCCAGAATACACAAGGCGTTGAGGCGGTTTTTAATCCGCCAATTGCATTTTTGCGTCAGCAATTAGAGATGGTTTTGGATGATATAAAGTTTGATGCGATAAAAATTGGTATGCTTTCAAGCGCTGAAATCATTGATTGCGTGGCAGATGTGCTTTCGCGCAAAGCAAAAAAAATTCCGTTAATTTTAGATACAGTAATGGTTTCTACCAGTGGCCATTTATTATTGGAAGCAAATGCTGTAGAGGCTTTAAAATCAAAGCTTCTTGACGGTGCATTTTTGGTTACGCCAAATATTGATGAAGCGCAAGTTTTGGCAAAAATGAAAATAAAAAACCTAGATGATATGGGGCAAGCGGCCTTGATAATAAAGGAGTTGGGCGCGCAAAATGTTTTGATAAAAGGCGGGCATTTGCCAGCAAAAGATGGGGCGATAACAAATATTTTGTTGATGGATGGGCCGGGTAAAGCCTTGATAGCAAAGGATTTGGCAGCTAATAAAAATAATTTTTATAAAATTTCTAATAAAAAAGTCGCAGTAAAAAAACTGCATGGAACTGGCTGTACACTGGCTTCGGCGATTGCGTGCAATGTGGCAAAAAAAATGAGTTTGCTTGCAAGTGTAAAAAAAGCCAATGATTATGTTTATGCCTGCGCAGCCTCTAATTTAAAGGTTGGCAAGGGCAGCAATGTTCTGCGGCATTTTGCAACTCAAAGATAGATAATTTATGGAAACGGTTATTGTTATTGGGGCGGGGGCAAGCCATGATTTTTGTAAAGTTGTGCGCAAAGAGGATCGTCAAGAATATATTAAGGCAGGAGTGTCTATGCCTACAGGTGAAGAATTAATAAGGCAAATGATGGATTTTGAAAGTGACTTGCTGTTATATGGGAGAAAAGGATACCTTCGTCAAATGGCGGAAGAGCTTACCCCAAGTAGTTCTGATAATGGGAAGTTTGTTCAAGAAATTGTAGACAAAGATTTAATTGCGCTTAGAGGAGCGGTTAGTATTCGAGTGGCGTTGTCTAAACATGGTCTTATCCAAGAAGGATGGTCTTGGTGCGATGGGCAGCAGCGCCCCACGATTCATGCTTGTGGCGAAAGGTGGAAACACCCCATAATTGAAGAGCTATGGGGCCCAGACAGCGAGCGTCACAAATTTTTTGTAGAAAAAATAGCAATAAAGTTGGGTTTTAAAAACCACCTAAGATTGGCGGCGCTTTTAAAACATTACCATCCAGAAAGTATTGATAATTTTTTGACCTCAATAAAGTATAAATTAGTTGATGTTGAGATAGATCTTGGGGATGGAGAGGTGGATAGAAAATATACCAATGACGATTTGGTCAATGCTGGCAAAGAGCTAATCGTCTATTGGTTATTAAAAGCTGAAAATGCAAAAATCTTTAATGCTGAGCACAAAATTTGGTATCGATGGCTTCGAGAAGCAATAATCAACAGTTACGCTAATAAATCTTTTGCAGAATTTGAAGAAAGTGATGAGAAGAAAAGATCCGAGAAGGCAAAAGAAATAATCAAAGAAAATATTAACAAGATTCAAATAATAAATTTTAACTATGATAGAAGTCTAGAGTATTATCTAGATAAGCAAATGCCTGATTTTGCAGAGGAGATAAAGAATAAGATCTTTCATCCTTATGGGGGGCTAAAAAATTGTGGGTATCAATATGGAGGGCTAAAGGCTGATTTAAGAAATCCCAGCATCGGCATTTCTGATATATTCCAAAAAATAAAAGATGTGGCGGAAAAAGAGATTAAAATTATCGGTGAAGAAAGAAATTCCGATAAAGATTTTTTTGATAGGCTGCGGAAAGATTCGCGTAAGCTTTATTTTTTAGGCTTTGGGTTTATTGAGGATAATTTGAGCAGATTCTTAGGAGAGGATTGTTTTAATATAACTTATGATATTAATGATGCCAAAAGCGATTATGTAAGTCATAAAGTTTTTTACACGAATTATGAAAATGCTCAAAAAGTTGAGCAAAAAGTGCAAAATTATTTTAGGCCATGTGTTAAGGCTCCTCCTTCTTCCATAAGGCTAGGAATGGGATCAATGATAAATCCTATGACCTTAACTGATATTGAATCTCTTAATGTAAATGTTGATAAAATAGAAAGAGATAAAATTCGTGATAAGATTTTCACAAAATCTTCTAAGGGAGTTTACGATGCTCTAAACGAAGATTTTGCGTTAATAATATAAACCAAAAACACACCACAAAATGAAAGACACCATAATCGATAAATTCGTTAAAGAATTTGAAGCTAAAGCCCTTAAAGACGAGGCGCAGACCGAGTTTTGGCATGGGCGAGATTTGCAAAAATTGCTTGGATATGATGAATGGCGAAATTTTGCTTTAGTGATTGATAAGGCGAAGGAGGCTTGCAAAGGCTCTAAACATAAGGCCTCTTCCCATTTTGTTGACGTCAACAAAATCGTCGCGAGTGGCGCCGCATCTAAGCCGGTGGACGATGTGAAGTTGACGAGATATGCCTGTTACTTGATCGCGCAAAATGCCGATTCGCGAAAAGAGACCGTCGCCTTTGCGCAAACATATTTTGCGGTGCAAACTAGAAGGCAAGAGCTGCGAGACCAAGAGCTGAGCCGCTTGAGCGAAGATGAAAAAAGATTGGCATTGCGGCAAGAAATTAAAACTCACAATAGTAGATTATCAGGTGTAGCGAAGGGTGCGGGCGTAGTATTGCCGCTTGATTACGCAATATTTCAAAATGCTGGATATAAGGGATTGTATGGAGGGCTTGATAAAAAAGCGATTGCTGATAGAAAAGGTGTTGCGGCAAAGAAGGATATTCTAGATCATATGGGCAGCGAAGAGTTGGGTGCGAATATTTTTAGAATTACGCAAACGGCAGCAAAGATTGAGCGCGAAGGCGTGAGAGGCAAGCAATCAGCTAATAATACGCATTTTGAGGTTGGTAAAAAAGTTAGGCAAGCGATAAAAGAAATAGGAGGCGTCATGCCAGAAAATTTGCTAAGCGTTGAAAACATTAAGCAAATTACTAAAAAACAGAAGGCGCTTTTAAAAAAGCAGAAAGAATCAGAATAGTTTATTTATGGATCAAAAAATAATTCCAGTAATTTTATCAGGTGGCTCGGGAACTCGCTTGTGGCCGCTTTCGCGCGCTTTAAATCCTAAGCAATTTTTAAGTTTTTTTGGCAAAAATTCTTTGTTTCAAGACACTGCTTTGCGCGTGAGTGACAAAAATACTTTCACCAATTCATTGATAATTTGCAATAACGAGCATCGCTTTATTGCGGCAGAAAGCCTTGCTGCATTTGGCTTGAAGGCTGAATCAATTATTCTCGAGCCAATTGGTCGCAATACTGCTCCGGCCATTGCTGTTGCGGCTTTAGATGTGTTAAAAAATTTTGGCGCCGAAAATGATTTAATGTTGGTAATGCCTTCAGACCATATAATTAAAGACGAGAAGGGCTTTTTTGAAGTTGTAAAAAAAGCCGCTGCAATTGCAAAACAAAATTATCTCATCACTTTTGGAATCGTGCCAAGCCGCACCGAGACTGGTTATGGATATATTAAAGAAGGTGCGCCAATTAAAAATTCTGTGGGTTTTTTGGTAGAAAAATTTGTCGAAAAGCCAAATAAAGAAACAGCGACAAGCTTTGTAAATCAAGGTGGCTATGTGTGGAATAGTGGAATTTTTATGTTGCGCGCCTCGGTATATTTAGAAGAGCTAAAAAAACTGCAACCAGAAATTGGTGAAGCCTGCGAAGTCTCGTATTTAAAGGCTGCGCAAGATCTTGATTTTATTCGCTTAGACGAAGAATCGTTCACTAAATCGCCAAATATTTCTGCCGATTATGCGGTGATGGAAAAATTAGCTTCGGCTGGCAAGATAGCGGTGGTGCCGCTTGATGTTGGTTGGGATGATGTTGGAAATTGGGATGCGATTGCACAAAATTCTCCGCAAGATGAAAATAAAAATAGTTTTCTTGGTGATGTTGTTGCCCTAAAAAGCAAAAATTGTTATATTAATTCACAAAGCGGAATCGTTGCCGCTCTAGGCTTAGAAGACATTATTGTGGTTAATCTAAAAGATGTAGTTTTGGTAGCGCACAAAGATCACGCGCAAGATGTGAAGAAAATTTTTGAGCTTTTGAAAGAACAAAAACGGCCAGAATGCAGTTCTCACACTAAAGTTTTGCGCCCGTGGGGAAGTTTTGAAACACTGGATGAGGCCAATGGTTTTAAGGTTAAACGCATTGTTGTTAAGCAAGGCGCATCACTTTCGCTACAAATGCACCATCATCGCGCCGAGCATTGGATTGTGGTTAGAGGCAATGCCATCGTAACTTGCGAGGATAAAGAATTTACGCTCAAGCAAGGCGAGTCAACTTTTATTCCGCTAGGAAAAAAACATCGACTAGAAAATAAAGGGCCAGAGTCACTAGAAATCATTGAGGTGCAGACCGGTGGTTATTTGGGCGAAGATGATATTGTGCGCTTCAGCGATATTTATGGGCGCAATAAATAGGGGGGATTAAATATGTTTCTAATTTTTCTCCAACAAAATCTTTTGCGAGCAGGAAAAAATCTCTCGCGGTTTTTGCAAAATATTTTATTTTTTGTGATCTCTTGCGCAGTGTTTTTTATTTTAGCGCAAAATCAAGCGGATCAAGGTGTCTCGCAGCAATTCTTGATGTGCAATATTATCTGGTTTTCGCTACTTTTCTCGTTAATTTTTGCTAATGGCGATTTTCTTGCAGAAGATTATCGCGATGGCACGATTGAGCAGATGATAATTTTTTGCCCCAATCTCGAGGTGTTTATTTTTGCTAAAATCATTTCTTCGTGGCTAATTTTTTGCCTGCCAATTTTATGCGTCATTCCTTTTATAATGGCCGCGATGGCCGCAGATTATGGCTTTATCTGGCATTTTATAATTTTGATTTCGCTTGCTAGTTTTGCGATAAATTTTGTTTGTGCTTTTTGTGGCAGCTTAAATATTGCAGAAAATCAGGCGCCGCTATTGGCGATTTTGGCGTTGCCGTTAATTATTCCGATTTTATTGATTGGCTGTGGAGGCTCTGTTAGCAATGGTTTAGAGGGAGGCGTTAACGCAGATAATTTTTATTTCTCATTAAAATTATTGAGCGGGATTTGTGTTTTTGTGGGATCAATTTTATTGATTGCGACAACAAAAATCGTGAAAATTATTAGTGAATAGCTATTTTGGCATTAGCGCAAAACAAGAATCATTTTTATAAAAAATGATCTTGTGCAAAAGTTTTTTTCTTTCCCGGTTTTTCAATTACTACAATCAGTGCTGCAGCCATAATTATCAAGGCCCCAACTAGCTGCCAAAAAGAAATTCTCTCAGCTAAAAAAATAAAACCAACCAGCATCACTATTGGTGGTTCAATCATAGAAATTATCGCGGCTTTTTCTGAAGAAATTGCAGGCAGCCCCTTGAGAAATAATAAAATTGGAAAAGCGGTGCAAATTATTGCGAGGCCAAAAATATTTTTCCAAATCTCGATGGTTTGAGGAACTTGAAAACTGCCGTGAAGTAGTGTGAAAGCTAGACAAACAATGATGCATCCGCAGCAAATTATAAAAGTTGATAATAGCGGATCGATATTATTTTTTTTGCCCGAAACAATATAAAGGCCAAAAAAAACGGAGGAAAGCATGCCAATGGCAACGCCAATAAAATTAAAATTTGTGCCGCCAATATCGGCCACAAAAGCCATTCCAATAATTATGAGGATAAAGGAAATATAGCAAATTTTAGCAATTTGCGTCTTATAAAAAATACGATTAAAAATCACCACAGTAAGTGGATGGGTAAAAAGCAAAACCGTTGCGAGGCCGCTGCCAATATAGGTTGCCGAGAGAAAATAAAGTGAAGTTGCGCTGCCATGAAAAACAGCGCCAGAGAGCAACAAAGAGGTTATTTTTTCGCGAGAGGCATGAAGCTTTTTTATTTTTGGCAACAATAACAAAAATAAAAATATTGATGCGACAAGAAAGCGCCAAAACATCGTGTTATAAGGCGAGAATCCATCGTTGATAATGCTGAGGCCAAAATAGCATATAAACCCGTAAGAAAGCGCTGAGGCAGCGACAAATAGTGAGCCTTTTTGTTCGCTTGCAACAGGCTTCATGATATTTATTTTTTTGCCGCAACAGGCGCAGTTTGATTGATAAACTCAATAACCACTTGTCCAATTCCTACCGGCTCGCCTTCGGCAAATTTAATTTTGCCAATTACAACATCATGATCGGTGCGAATGATATTTTCCATCTTCATCGCCTCAATAATAACAAGCTCTTGTCCCGCTTTTACTTCATCGCCCTCTTGCACTTTAAAGCGAATAATTTTGCCGGTAATTGGCGAAGTAAGATTTTTTGGCTTAGCGTTTTTCTCGATTTTTGGCATGAACTTTGTAAGCTCTGCAGTGCGCGGAGAGTAGACATTGACAAAAGTATCAGAGCCAGAATATTGCAATAAATATCCACCAGTATTGTTATTTTCGCGAATTTTTACGCCGATATTTTTGCCGTTAACTTTGCCGCGAAAAAGTTTCTCGCCTTGAATCCATGATGATTCAAGCTCGATTTCTTTGCGATCGCAAATAACTAGCAAGCGTTCTGGCGAGCGCTCAAGCACATCAACCAAAAATGATGCTTCGTCGATTATAACAACCCAACGATCAGAGATTTGTTTTTCGGCATGCGAAAGCTGGCCAGTCATGCGCCCGTTGCGTTCGTAGTTTTTGAGAAAAATATGTAATGAGCTCGCAATCAATACTTGTGTGGCTGCAGAGTCTAGTTCATTTCCTGCAAATCCTTTAGGAAACTCTTGCTTGATGAAGGCGGTAGAAATATCGCCGCTAGTAAAACGCTCATTACGCATGATGGTTTCGAGGAAGCTGATATTGTGTGAAACGCCGCCAATAGCGAATCCGCCTAGAGCGTGGCGCATATGCTCAATTGCTTCGGCGCGGTTTTTGCCATAAGTGCAAAGCTTGGCAATCATCGCATCGTAGAACATGCTGACCTCGCCGCCTTCGTAAACGCCTGAATCGACGCGCACATTGGCATTTTCTTCTGGCTCAATATAAAGATTGATTCGTCCCGATGAAGGTAGGAAGCCGCGCGAAGGGTCTTCGGCATAAATGCGCGATTCCATTGCCCAGCCCTTAAGCTTGATATCTTGTTGCTTGAAAGGAAGGTTTTCGCCTAGAGCGACGCGGATCATCAGTTCAACAATATCAAGGCCGGTGATTAGTTCAGTAACAGGATGTTCAACTTGCAAGCGCGTGTTCATTTCCAAGAAGTAAAAATTCTTGTTTTTGTCCATGATATATTCGATGGTGCCGGCCGAAAAATAGCCAACGCGCTTTGCCAAAGACACCGATTGTTCATACATTTTTTGACGAGTTTTTTCATCAACAAATGAACTTGGCGCCTCTTCGATTACTTTTTGGTTATTGCGTTGGATCGAGCATTCGCGCTCTCCTAGGCATATTGTGTTGCCAGCTTTATCGGCAATAATTTGAATTTCGATATGGCGCGGATTTTCAATAAATTTCTCGATAAAAATACGATCATCAGAAAAACTGTTGCGCGCTTCGTTTGAGGCCGAAAGAAAAGCCTCGGCAACATCTTCTTTTTTATAAACAATACGCATCCCCTTTCCACCACCGCCAGCAGAGGCTTTAACCATCACAGGAAAGCCAATTTTTTCAGCAATTTTGATCGCCTCTTTATCATCCTTGATAATCCCCATATGCCCAGGAACCGCACTAACCTTGGCCTCAAGCGCAATTTTTTTCGATTCAATTTTATCACCCATTGCTTCAATTGAATGAACTGAAGGGCCAACAAAAATTACGCCGACTTTTTCTAAGGCTTTGGCAAAAAGACGATTTTCGGATAAAAATCCATAACCGGGATGCACCATAGTGGCGCCAGTTTTTTTAACCGCGGCAAGAATTTTTTCAATGCTAAGATAGCTTTGTGAAGATGGCGAGTGCCCAATATTGACGGCCTCGTCAGCCATTTGCACAAAAAGTGAATTAGTATCAGCATCAGAGTAAACCGCGACGGTTTTAATACCCAAACGACGACAAGTTTTGATGATTCGACAAGCAATTTCGCCACGATTAGCGATGAGCAATTTGTGTGCTGTAAACTTCGTTGACATATTTATCAAATAGTTAAAGTAATAATGTCGTTGATATTAGCCAATCAGAAGCAAAAATCAAATGTTTCTATTATATTGAAGAATGCTTTGTTTCATAAATTAATAGAGTTAAGTTCGAGCCCTAAGAAGATTCTGCATTTTATAACTCGCATCAAAATTATGAAAATTAGGTCCTATATTGATTTAATTCGTCTAAATCGCCCAGTTGGAATAGTGCTGCTGGCTCTTCCCTGCTTGTTTGGGATTTTTTTAGCGGCAAAAAATTCAACCGAATTTTCTGTGGACGCTTTGATCAAAGATGTGCTGCTTTTTATCATCGGAGCAGTGCTTATGCGTTCTGCTGGCTGTATCGTCAATGATATTTTTGATCGTGATTTTGATGCAAAAGTGGCGCGCACCAAGTTGCGACCCTTAGCAAGTGGCGCTCTAAAATTGCGAGAGGCCTTGATTTTGCTGGCTTTGTTGCTGTTTGCAGGATTGATTATTTTATTACAATTCAATCATTATACTGTCATTGCGGGCTTTATCGCTCTAGGATTGGTGGCGCTTTATCCTTTAATGAAGCGGGTCACTTTTTATCCACAAATTTTTCTTGGAATCACTTTTAATTACGGGATTTTGATGGCCGATTTGGCGATCAATGAAAAGCTCTTCGTATCAACAATGGCGCTATTTGTCGCCTGTATAATTTGGACTCTAATCTATGATACAATTTACGCTTTTCAAGATATTGAAGATGATATTAAAATCGGCGTTAAATCAAGTGCGATAAAATTTTCATCAAGGCCGCAGGTCACGCTAATTGCGCTTTCGATAGCAATGTTTGCATTAGTTTTTTTGGTGGGAGTTTTGCAAAACTTTGGTGCGCGATTTTATTTTTTCTCCGCCGCGGCATTTTTTTATGAAATATTTTTAGTGCTGCGTTGCGATTATTCTTCTCCACCCTTGTGTTTAAAGGCATTTAAGGCTAATGTTGTTGTAGGAATTTTAATTTTATTGGCAATTATTTTCGGATAATGAAAATTGGTCTACTCGGCGGAAGCTTTAATCCAGCGCACCAAGGACATATTCACATCAGCGAATTGGCGCTGCAAAAGCTTGGCCTAAATCAAGTTTGGTGGATTCCAACTTCGCAAAATCCTCTTAAAGAAAAGGCTACAGAATCTTATCTAGCAAGGCTAAAAGGTTGTTTAGAAATCACAAAAAATCATCCAAAAATCTTTACCAAAGATTTTGAAAAAGATAGCTTTTCAACTTATAAATTAGTAAAAAAAATCAAATCAAAATACCCTGAAATAAGATTTTATTGGATTATGGGCGCAGATAATTTAGAAAAATTTCACCTGTGGAAAAACTTTTTGCCGTTAATAAAATCAATTGAATTTGCAATTTTTTCACGGGCTGATTTTTTGTTGAAAGCAAAAGAAACGCGGGCTTTTAAGATTTATCAAAATGCCTTAAGTATTAGAAATCTTGATTCGCGATTACCAAAATTATCACTTTTTCAAACCAAAAATTACGACATTTCTTCAAGCGCAATTCGCAATAAAAAATTATGATAAACGCCACAAACCCAATAATAGTCGATAGCCATTGCCATCTCGACCTACTCGAAAAACAAGGCCACAATATTGATGAGCTCATAAAAAATGCCGACGCCGCGCAGGTTAAAATTTTGCAAACAATTTGCACGCGAGTTAGCGAAATTGATAAAATTTTAAACTATACCAAGCGTTATAAAAATGTTTATGCCTCGCTGGGCGTTCACCCCAATAATGTTGATGAGGATCCTAAAATCAACGCTGCACAGCTTTTAGAAATTTGCGCGCGTGAGAAAAAAATTATTGGAATTGGCGAAACTGGATTGGATTATTATTACAAAGATGTATCGCCGCAAAATCAAAAACACAGCTTTATCGAACACATACAAACCTCGCAGCAGAGTGGCTTGCCGCTGATTATTCATTCGCGCGATGCTGATAGTGATATGATGGAAATTTTAGAAAGTGAGCAAAAAAACAAAAAATTTCCCGCGCTTTTACATTGTTTTTCAAGTTCAGAAAGCTTGGCGCGCAAGGCTCTGGATCTTGATGTGTATATTTCAATTTCAGGAATTGTCACTTTTAAAAATGCGATAGATTTGCAGCAAATCGTAAAATTTTTGCCACTAGAATCACTACTCACAGAGACCGATGCGCCTTACTTAGCGCCAGTTCCGTATCGCGGCAAAACTAATCAGCCAGCTTATACCAAAAATGTTGTTGAATTTGTGGCGCAGCTAAAAGGCCTAGAGTGGCAAGAGGTTGCGGCGCAAACGACGCAGAATTTTATGCGGTTATTTTCTCGAGTGCAAATTTAAAAAAAGCCCACAACCTATGCAGCGCTTGCTACGGCAGTCTGATGTCGTGTTGCAAGTGCTTTTCCAAATGCTTCACTAGGCGCGTTTTTTGGCAAATCTTTATTTTGTTCTGAGGCAAGCGCTTCAACTGAAATATTGCTGATTGAACTTTTGGGAGCGCTCTCTTTTTGTGAGCCTATTTTTGTAATTGTTTTATCAACCGATTCCTTTATTTTTTGCAAATTTTCCTCATTTATTGATAAGGTCGCAAGTCGCGCTTCTTTAGTAGCGGGATATTCAATGGGATTGCTAATATTTTTTAACAATTGCGTCAAAAGATCGGGAGAAACATCTTTGATTTGGGCTAATAAATCTATAAATTGGCGTCTTAAAGCAATGCCTTGCACAAGAAGTTGTTCTGCTACGCCTGCTTGCTGCGAAGTTAGGTTGTAAGGAGATTCGCCAGTGCAATGTTCTTTTTCAAAATTTGCCACATCCGTAACCGCAATTGCAATAGTTGGGGCAAGATTTTGCATCTCACCAATTCTAAGGGCAATATCTTGCAGGCCTTCTGCGGTCGGCTTTTTTAAAGCTCCTCGAGGGGTTAAAAGCATTTTGTTCAAATAGGCCTCATCGGCATAAACCAATGTTGTAGCGAGCCCCTGCGCAGAGATGGCAGCTATTCTTGCTGAGGTTTCTTTTGGTGCCGCTATATCTCTTTCTTGAGGGGCGCTAGATGCGGTCGCTTCATATTGTGTAGTAGGCATATCTATATCTTAAATTAATAATTGAGCTGCCCATTATATACGAATTTTCACCTTGAGTCAAGAATATTTGTAAAATATAGCCTTATGTTTCTAGCCTTCAGCTAAAAAACCGCCAACTTGGGCGTTCCAAAGCTTTTTGTAGGTGCCGTTAGAAGCAAGCAGATCTAGGTGCGAGCCATCTTCAACGATTTTGCCGCTATCAAATACTAAAATTCGATCACAAAACTGCAAAGTTGCCAAGCGATGGGCGATTATTAGGGCGGTTTTGTTTTTTAGTAGGTCTTTTAAGCTTTCTTGAATTAGATTTTCGGTGATAGAATCGAGTTGGCTAGTTGCTTCATCAAGGATCAAAATCGGGGCATTTTTGAGAAAAGCGCGTGCAATTGCAATTCTTTGGCGCTGCCCACCCGAAAGTTTAATGCCGCGCTCGCCAACCAAAGATTCATAGCCTTGCGGCAATTCCTCAATAAATTTATGGGCATGGGCTTTTTTTGCTGCAGCAATAATTTCATCTTTTGTAGCATCGTTTTTTGCATAAGAAATATTTTCAAAAAGTGTGCGATGAAAAAGTGATGGATCCTGTGGAATCAAGCCAATTGCGCCTCGCAACGAACCTTGTGTCACTTGCGAAATATCTTGTTTATTGATTAAAATTCTGCCGCTAGTTAAATCAAAGGCGCGCAAAATTAAATTGATAAAAGTTGATTTGCCGCCACCAGAATGGCCAACCAAGCCCACTTTTTGCCCTGCTTTAATAGTAATAGATTGATTGGAAAAAAATGCAGTTTTATCGTTGGCGCCTAGAGGCGGTTGATGCAAAAGGCCAATCTGCGACCAATCCAATGGCTTTATTTCTGTTGCAGGATCTTTTTCTTTATAAGAAAATTCAACATTTTCAAAAATAATTTCGCCCTCATTGCAATCGCCAATTTCAAGCGTTTTGGCATTTTCAACATCCTTAACTTCGATTGGTTCATCAACAATTTTTAGCGCTTGTTTTAGCGTGCCAAATTCTTCTAAAAAGTGGCGCATCTCGTTAGACATGTTCCACATTTCATTGATCATCCAAGAATTTATAGTAAAAATTAACGCAAAATCACCTAGAGTCACTTGGCCTTGCGAATAAAGATGAACTAATAATACAATACAAAAAATAAAATAAATCGCAAAAGTGGCCGCTTGAACTCCTTGCAATTTAAGTAGAAAGAATCCGCGTTTTTCGGAAAGATTGGTGTAAGTATTACACAAATTTTGTGTGCGGTTTTTTTCTAAATTGTGATTAACAAAAAATTTGATATTATTAATATTGCCAAATAAATCGGCAATATTGCCAGTGATTTTAGAGCTTTGATCAGCTATTTTGCTGGACATCGAGATAGTTTTTGTCGATGTTTTTATCGCAATAAAAATAAATAAAATTCCCCAAACAAGCAGGCCAAAAGCGAAGAATTTATGCACAAAAAAAACTGTAAAAAATGCGATAAAAATACATAAAAAAGTTTTTAAAAAGCTGTATAAAATTATTTCAATTATTCTTGGCGTGCAATTGTTGAGATCCTTGATTCTATTGACGATAGCGCCAGTGAAATTATTTTGAAAAAAGTTATGTGAATGGGCGGCGATTGCTTCAATTGCCTCGATGGTGATTTTTGCTTTTAAGGCGGGGATCATTTTTGTCCAAGAATAGTCACAAAGGCGCCAAACAAAGCCGGGAAGCGCTGTAATAATCGCTAGCAAAATAAGAGCATTTTCTGTTTTAGCAAGAGTGTCTTCTCGCCCTGCCGCCGCAACAGAATCAATCAGCAATTTTGAAAGATAGGGCCAAAGGGACATATCAATTGCAGCAAATAAAATAACAAAAAGATGCAGCCCAATATAAAATTTGAAAGGCTTGCAAGCGTTGACAATGTAAGATAGAGAACTAGTTTTTTCTCGAATCATTTTCTCTTCCGCAAATTAAAGTTGGTGTATAAATAAAATTTACAACACAAAATTTATCATTTTATCCGGCACCGCAATAATTTTTTTAGCAGTTTTTCCTTCCAAAAATTTCTGCACATTTTCATTTTGTAATGCCGCTAACTCAACATCTTCGCGGCTCGCGCCTTTTGACATTTCGAGCACAGCGCGAAGTTTTCCCATAACTTGCACAGCAATTTTTACAGAATTTTCGCTGATCAATTGTCCATCAAATTGCGGAAATTTTGCTTGAGTAACCAAGTTTTTATTGCCTAGAGCGGCCCAGCATTCTTCAGCTAAATGAGGCATTATTGGCGCAAATAAAATCACTAAATTTGTGAGAGCAAAATGCATTACTTCTGCATTTTTTTTGGCGCTATCGTTAGAGCTGCCTTGGTTTGCGGCATTATCATTTTGCGTTGCAAATTTTTCTAGTGCATTTGAAAACTCGCGGATCTTTGCAATTGCTCGATTGAAGCCGATTTTTTCGAATTCATCACCAACCATTGCGATTGTTTTGTGAGTGAGTTTTATTATTTGCAATTGCTCCTCGTTATAGGTTGCAAGAGGCTGCAAAGGGCCATGATCAATTTGATTGGCATGAGATGCCACCAATTTCCATAAGCGATTGACATATTTCCACGCGCCATCGACGCCACTTTCTGACCATTCTAAATCGCGTGACGCAGGAGAATCTGAAAGCATAAAAAGCCGCGCAGTGTCTGCTCCGTAGGCTTCGACGATGTGCAATGGCTCAACGACATTTTTTTTCGATTTGCTCATTTTTTCACTACGGCCGCGCACCAAGGCTTCGCGGGTTTTTTCATGGATGAATTTTCCGGCTTCAACCTCAACCGCTTCGCTAGGAAAAACCCATTCACCTTTTTGATTTTTAAAAGTGTGATGGCAGACCATCCCTTGTGTGAGTAGGTTTTTAAATGGTTCACTAAAATCTAGGTAACCACATTTTTTTAATGCTTTAGTAAAAAAGCGCGCATAAAGCAAATGCAAAACTGCGTGCTCGATGCCGCCAACATATTGATCGACGGGCATAAATTTATTTACCACATCTCTGTCAAAGGCTTTATCTTCGGCTTTCGATATATAGCGCAAAAAATACCACGAGCTTTCAAAAAATGTATCGAAAGTGTCGGTTTCGCGAATGGCTTTTTGTGTTTTGCCGCTAGCATCGGTGTAGGTTGTGTGTTTCCAAGTGGGGTGATTTGCGAGAGGATTTCCGGTGCCAGTAAAAACAACATCCTTTGGCAGCTCAACTGGCAGTTGATCTTGTGGCACTGGCACCGCAGATCCGTCTTCTAAATATAAAATTGGAATTGGGCAGCCCCAATAGCGCTGGCGCGAGACACCCCAATCACGCAGACGAAAATTTGTTTTGCGCTGTGCTTGATTTTTGCCGCAGAGAATTTCTGCAACTTTGTGCTGCGCTTGCTCGCAAGTAAGGCCATTGAGAAAATCAGAATTTATAATTATACCATCTTCAAGAAATGGCAGTTCTGTAGTGCTGATATGAGAATTGATCGATTCAGAAGTAAGGTTTCTATTTTGCGATGCGAAGGTATTTTTAGATGAATCAAGCGGCGCAACAACTTGCTTGATCGGCAAATTGTATTTTATCGCAAATTCAAAATCGCGCGCATCATGCGCAGGGCACCCAAACACAGCTCCCGTGCCATAATCCATCAAGACAAAATTGGCAACATAAACATCTATTTTCCAGTTTGAATCAAGCGGATGTTCAACTTGCAAACCCGTCGCCACGCCTTTCTTCTCTTGGGTTTCTAGCGTTTGTTCATCAATAGCATTTTTATCGCACTGCGCAATAAATTCTTTAATCGCAGAATTATTTTGCGCCAATTTTAACGCCACAGGATGATGTGCAGAAATAGCGATAAAAGCCGCGCCAAATAAGGTGTCAGGGCGCGTTGTATAAACTTGAATTTTGTCATTTATATCCGACAATTTAAAATCAACCACCAGCCCCTCTGATTTTCCAATCCATTTTTCTTGCATGGTTAAAACCCGCTCGTCCCAACCATTTAAAACTTTTAGCTCTTGCAATAATTCTTCCGAAAAATCAGAAATTTTTAAAAACCATTGACGAAGTTTTTTCTTTTCAACCAGCGCGCCACTGCGCCAACCGCGGCCATCGATCACTTGCTCATTGGCCAAAACGGTATTATCAATCGGATCCCAATTAACCAAAGATTCTTTTTGATAGGCTAATCCAGCCTTTAAAAAATCGAGAAAAATCTTTTGTTCATGTTTGTAATAATCAGGCAAACAGGTAGCAATCTCGCGGCTCCAATCGATAGAAAGGCCAATTGTTTTTAGTTCGGCGCGCATCGTTTCGATATTTTCGAGCGTCCATTTTTCTGGGTGAATTTTATGTTGCAAGGCAGCATTTTCGGCTGGCAAACCAAAAGCATCAAAGCCCATTGGGTGTAGTACATTAAAGCCCTGCATCATTTTAAAACGAGCAATTACATCGCCAATTGCATAATTGCGTAAGTGGCCCATGTGAATTTTGCCCGAAGGATAAGGCAACATCTCGAGCTCATAAAATTTTGGCTTAGCAGAGTTTTCGTCAAATTTAAAAACTTGAGCATCGTCCCAAGTCTTCTGCCACTTAGGTTCGCATTCTTTATGATTATAATTAGATAAATTTTGTTTCACTGTTTAAAATTGTTGGAATTATTTTTTTTGTGCGATTGCTAAGATTTTGTCTTGCAAAAGTTTGGCAGAAAGACCATTGGTATCAGAGCTTTCGCGACTAGCATCTTCCCATTTTCCTGCAGATTTTTTTTGGCGAAAAATTGTGATTTGTAAATTTTCTTTTTTTACCTCATAGCCTTTGACCAAGGCGTTGATTTTAATGCGCTCGTTGCTGTTTTGCACATCTTGATACCATTCAGTTGTGATAATGCCATTATCAGAATTAAGAATGGCGATTGGAAAAAGCGCCCCTACAACCTCAACGCTAGATTGCCATAATGCAGATTTTGTCAGCGCTGATTTTTCTTCAGTTTTTTCTGCGGCCACTTTTTCTACACTTTTTTTCTTGCCATAAACCACGAAATCACTTTTAGAAAAAGCATTGCCCGCCCTGCTTTTTCTAGCGTAATCAGGATTATCGGGGTAATTATAAGAAACATCTTTTGTGCCGCAAGAAAACAGCAATACGCACAAAAATAAATAGGATTTTTTCATGCGCTAATTAACTGTTGGAGGTTTTCGCGATGGCGTTGATTGGTAAGATGGAAATTGTGGATATGGCGCAATTCCGCCCGGCATTCCTTGTGGCATTGCCCCCGGTGCTGGCGTTGCTAATGGTGCGGCAAAATTATTGACAGTAGGCGCTTTTTTCGAATCTTTGCTATAAGGATCAACCGCCTTGCCAGTAGCATATAAAGAAGTATTATAAACACAGACAATATCAGTGCCATTGCGCAAAGTAAATTGTGGCGCAACTTTTTCAACTATGATGTAATCGCCAGCCGCTCTAAAGTTAACAATTGATTCAAATCCTGCTGCGTCAACAGAAAAAATTGCGGGATATTCGGCATTTTTTCTAGGAAATTGAAAATAAGTAAAATCACCATTATCAAAAACTTTTACTGGCGCAATCGACGCTTCTCCAGTATATTGATATTTGAAGTTATAAATGCTGAGATCGCGCATGTCAGGCTCATCGCTAGCAATTGCTTTAGGAAATTCGATGATGTTTTTATCTTTCTCGTCAGGATAAACAAATTTTGCTACAAACACCAAATCCTTATCGCTAATATTTTTAGCTTCTTTGGCAGTAAGTTCAAAATGATAGATTTTTTTGTTAGTGATAACGGTCATGTTGGTTTGAGACGCACCCTCACCCACCGGCTTTAGAAACAAGCGGTTTCCCAGATGTTCAAACAGCCACAAAGAAGGATCTCCCATCGAAATTGTGCTGATGGTTTCATCGCTTTCAAACTCGATAAAGCCTTGATAGGTATAGTGCCCCAAATAGCGATAAACATCGTTAGGATTATAAACATAGCTGCGAAATTTTTTTTCGGTGCCCAAATAGCGCGGCAACTGCGAAGCCAAACTGGCATCGGCAAGAAGAAAAAATAACCCGATAATTTGCAAAAGTTTTTTCATCAAAAATTATTTTATCTTATACAATTTATAGCTATTAGTCACAAAACTCATGAAACCACTTTGGGCTTTGCGGTTAGCGCCAGAGAAGGTGAATTTGATCTTAACAAGATAGTTTGTTGTTTCTTTTTTTTCATTATTATTTTCATCAAAACTGTGCATTGTTGCTGCAAAGCGAACTTCTGCCTCGGTTGGCAAGGTGCTTTCAAAGAAAGTTTTGAGTTTAAGGTAATAATCCTGATTTTGATTTTCAATAAATGTTACGCTCTGAGTCTCAATTGTGCGAAAAACATTATGACCA
This sequence comes from Rickettsia typhi, assembly GCA_945865905.1. Taxonomy (GTDB): domain Bacteria; phylum Pseudomonadota; class Alphaproteobacteria; order Rickettsiales; family UBA1997; genus CAMCFD01. Next base: position 40,210 of record CAMBFC010000004.1, on the reverse strand, counting down.
AAATCGTTGAGCGGACTGCCTTCGTTATCCTTGCTCATAAAGAGCTGAAAATTTTTATACTCGTTATATGAAGAAGTATTTTTTATGCGATTGAATTTGCGGTTAACATCTTCAACTTCAGATTTGCGATAATCGTAGCTTTCGCGATCATTAACATAAATTGCTAATAAGTATTTTGCAATCGCATCATCAACCCGCAACTCTTTGTTTTCAGCGCTTCTAAGGGATTTAATGAAAGGGCTATAGAGTGACTGATCTTTTGCTCTAATAACAATCGGAACCTTTTGTACCAAGGGAAACAATCCGTCAATAATTTGAATCAGGCAAAAAATTGATATAACGCCAATTATTGAAACAAATATCATTGTTGTTCTATCGCACAAAGGGCTAACATAGCGCAACATATACCAATCAAGCGCATCTTTAAAATAGCTGCCATCAAAGGCGGCATCTTTAACAAATTGCTGGTATTCAGCCTTTTGCGCCTGCTCTTCTTTTGATAATTCTTGAGGTTTTTTCTCCATTTTGATAAATTATTTTAACTCATCATCAAATTAGAATTTATCTTTGCAATAATTTCAATCATTTCAGTGTAAGATTTTTGCAGTGCGACATAATCTGTTGCGCGAAAAACTAAAGAAGTGCCGTCAGAAAAAGGATAAGAACCCATTGCAACTTGTGGATATTTTTTTTGCAGATTTTCTAAATCGCTCGCAAGCCAACCTTCTGTAAGTTCGGTGATGATTTCTTTTGATTCAGTTTTTTTGCCACCGATTAATTCTTTTTCTGCCGCCGCATACATTGCTTCAAAAATTTTGGGCACACCAGCCATCACAAAAACATTTTCAATTCTAAATCCGGGGGCAGAAGATACCGGATTATCCAGCAAACTAGCGCCTTGCGGGATATATCCCATTTTTAATCGCGCCTCATTTAATTGCTCACCATAATGTTTTTTAAGAATATCTTCAGCGGTTTTATCCAAAATTAAGCTAGTATTAAAAGCCCGCGCAACCGCGTCAGAAGTGATGTCGTCGTGAGTTGGCCCAATTCCGCCAGAGGTAAAAACATAATCATATTTTTTGCGCACCGCATTTATCGCGTCAATAATTTCGGCCGTAACATCAGCAACTACGCGCACTTCGCGCAGATTGATTCCAAACGCAGTTAAATTTTTTGCGAGAAAGTTTAAGTTTTTATCTTGCGTGCGCCCAGATAAAATCTCGTTGCCAATCATTATAAAAGCTGCGGTGACAATATCTTTTTTCATAGTTTTGTGCATTAAAATCTATTAATTTTAATCAATTAATAATTTATCGATTACCTAAAGATAATCAGCTAACTACTATTTCGCCAGAGCAAAATTAAACCGAAAACGAAATCGATTTTAAATATTCACTTTCTTTTAAAGCAGGATGAAGCGGGTGATCAAAAGATGCGCCGTGAGTGCGAATTAATTTTGGCGATCTATTGCTGCCAATCAAACCCTTGCGCAAGCCATGATTTGCTGCTTCGATAAGATCGTGCAGCGAAACATTATGTGAGCAAGACGCCAAAAATAAAATGCCATTTTCTTTGAGCAAAGGCACCGCCAATCTTACCAGTTTTTCATAGCCACGAAGCCCAGCAAATAAATCTTTTTTAGATTTTACAAATGCTGGCGGATCAAGAATTACAATGTTAAATTGCTTTTTTTCAAGTGCCAGTTTTTCTAAAACATCAAAAGTTTTATCATTGAAAAATTCACATTTTTTTGCGGCTGCAATGCGAGATTCTTGGGTGATAGAATTTTCCGCCGCAGATTTGTCCGTTACATTTTCTGAAAAATTGATCTCTAAATTGCGCTTAACTTTTTCTAAAGCTTCTTTTGAAGAATCAATAAATGTAACAGATTTTGCGCCGCCTTGAATTGCGTTCAAGCCAAATCCGCCTTGATAGCAGAAGGCATCAAGAACATCGCAATTTTTAGCAATTTTGCCAATAAAATTACGGTTTTCTCTTTGATCAAAAAACCAGCCAGTTTTTTGGCCAGCATTAACATCAATTGCAAATTTTAGGCCATTTTCTTCGCAAATAACTTCGTCGGCAATTTCTCCGCTGACGATTTTATTTTCAGCGCTTAAGCCTTCAAACTTGCGGCTTTCAACATCATTACGAAAAATAATCGCGCAATTTGGGAAAACTTTTTGCAGCGCCGCAACTAAAAATTCGCTGAGTTTTTCCATCCCAGCAGTTGAAATTTGGCAAGAAAAAACATTGTCAAAGCGATCAATTACTAGCCCACCAAGCCCATCGGCTTCTGAGTGGATAAGGCGATAAAATGGTTTATCAAAAAACTTTTCGCGCAGTTTTTTTGCCGCATAAAATTTTGTAACAAAAAAATCTTCGTTGATTTTTTCATCAGCTTTATAGCTGAGAAGCCTTGCTGCAATTAGTTGATGCGAATTAAAATAAGCAATACCAACTGGTTCTTTATTTTTTTGAATATAAACCTCAACTAGCGATCCATCTTCAAGTGGTTTTAGCTCGGCAAAATTGGCGATTTCGTTAGAATAAATCCACGGATGGCCTTGCACTAGGCGGATTTCTTGATGGTTTTTGATGTGTAATTTTGGGAGTGACATTTTCTGCTATAAATATAATTTTATGGATTGGTGCTGATTATAGAGGATATTGAGATGGAAAGCAAGTCTCAACTGGGTGTGGGGGCGGATTTCTAAATCTAAAGACTTTATTGTGAGTGAGGTGTCTGAGCAGCAGCGCCTGATAAGATCCGACCACGCCGAAGACAAGATCCAGAGTTCAGCAAAAAAATTTACGCAAGCAAAAGTTTAAGCCTAAGAAAACAAAAACCTAATAAATCGGAAACTGCTTGCAAAGCTCAGTAACCCGCGCCTTAACTTGCTGCACCACAGCAACATTCCCCTCTTCACCATTTTTCACAAACCCTTCCAAAACATCGCAAATCAAATTGCCGATTTCTTCAAACTGAGACTCTTTAAAGCCGCGAGTAGTGCCTGCGGGCGTTCCAAAGCGAAGTCCTGAAGTAACAAAAGGAGAGCGCGGATCATTAGGAATCGCATTTTTGTTGCAAGTTAATCCAGCATGTTCCAAAACTTTTTCAGCTTCTTTTCCGGTTAGAGTTTCAAGTGGCGTGAGATCAACAACCATAAGGTGGCAATCAGTTCCGCCAGTAGTGATTTTAAGCCCGCGCTGCATTAAAACTTTAGCAAGAGCTTGCGCATTTAACACAACTTGTTTGGCATAATCTTTAAAAGAAGGCTGCAATACTTCGCCAAAAGCCACTGCTTTAGCTGCAATCACATGCATTAACGGCCCACCTTGCAAACCGGGGAAAACTGCCGAATTTATTTTTTTGGCAAGCTCTTCATTATTAGTGAGAATCACACCACCACGAGGCCCGCGCAGGGTTTTGTGTGTGGTAGAGGTAACAATATCAGCCACGCCAACAGGTGTTGGATAAATGCCCGCAGCCACCAAGCCTGCAACATGCGCCATATCAACCATCAATAAGGCGCCGATTTCATCCGCAACCTTGCGAAAGCGTGCCCAATCTACAATGCGAGGATATGAAGAGATTCCTGCAATGATCATTTTTGGTTTATGTTCGCGCGCCAAAGCTTCCATTTGATCATAATCGATCAAGCCATCATCAAGGCGAATGCCATATTGAACTGATTTAAACCACATGCCAGAAATTGTGCGTTGCGCCCCGTGAGTCAAGTGCCCGCCTGCTGCGAGAGACATTCCTAAAATTGTATCACCCGGTTGCAAGCAAGCCAAATAAACCGCCAAATTTGCAGAAGCGCCAGAATGCGGCTGCACATTGGCAAATTTTGCGCCAAAAATCTCGCAAAGGCGCGAAATTGCAAGCGCCTCAACTTCATCAGCAAATTCACATCCGCCATAATAGCGTTTTGCCGGATAGCCCTCAGCATATTTGTTAGTGAACACTGAGCCTTGCGCCTCTAGAACTGCGCTGCTAACGATGTTTTCAGAAGCAATAAGTTCGATCTGATATTTTTGACGATCGAGTTCTTTGCTAATGGCGCTAGCGATTGCTGCGTCTGCTTTGGCGAGGTTTGAACTAAAAAATGACATAAAATTTATAAAATTAAGTATGATTAAGTGTAAGAATAGCTTTCAATTGCAAGGTTTCAAGAGTTGAATTTATAGACCAAAACGGTTAAAATTAATTCTTTCTTCGATCTTGTCAATAAGACTGAAGGTTACATTGGCAAGGGCCAAATCACTTTTTTCTGAAAATAATGATTTGATAAATCCTTTTTTCACCGAAATATTTTTAATCTCAACTTTATCACCAAATTTTTCTTTCATTTTGCTGCGCATATCAGCGATCGCGTCAATTAAGCCTAGTTTTGCAGCCTTGCGTCCCGACCAAAATGCGCCAGTAAAAATTTTATCATCGAGAAAAGCTTGGTCGCCTTTTAATTTGCCGGCGCGCCTTGATAGCACAAGCTCTTTGAACCCTTCAAAAATATCGCGTTGAGCCTCTTTTAAGATGGCGATATTTTCTTGTTCTTCAGGCATAAAGGGATCGAGAATGGCCTTGTTTTTTCCTTCGGTGTAAATGCGGCGCTCGATGCCGAGTTTTTTGATTGTATCAACAAATCCAAAGCCAGAAAAAATCACGCCGATGCTGCCAATAATTGAAGCTTGATGCGCATAAATTTCATCGCCAGCAAGCAGCAACCAATAGCCGCCTGATGCCGCAACATCGCGGGCAAAAGTATAAACGGGAATTTTTTTCTCCGCTGATAATTCGCGAATGGCGTTGTAGATAAGCTCTGACTGCACTGGCGAACCACCGGGAGAATTAATTGTGATTGCCACCGCCTTAATATTGCTCATCTCAAAAGCTTTTTTTAGCAAAGGAAAGGTGTTTTCAATATTTAGGCCGCTGCTCATTTTTCCATCTTTACCAATGACTCCGTTTAGCGCCAAATGCGCTACGACAGCATTTTTATTTTTGCCAAAGAAGCAAATTTTTTTAAAGAAACAGCGAATTTTACAGTTGCTCATATTTGATTATTTATTCCATTTTTGATTTGTTGCTAAAAGAAAATCTACTAAATTTTAAATCACCTTTGATTATTTTGTGAGCGTAGTTGTAAGCACAAAATAATAAATAAAAAGTAAGAATTACAGTGATTGAAAGCCATAACCCACTTGGTCCGAATAGCTTCATAATAATGCCAGTAGAAAAAATTCCAACGATATTTCCTATTAAGCAGAATTTTGAAAAAGCGGCGTTAACCGATAGGCGTTGTGTTGGTTTGTATTTTTCATTGATTAATATTATGGCGGGAAGCTTTGTGCCTGTCATACAGCCAAAAATTATGAAGAGCAGCATGTGAATTTGCGTTGGATCTTGAGTTAAATAAAGAGAGATTGCGCAAGCCAAAGACAGGGCTGCAGAAGAAATCATTAAGATGCGTCGATTAACAATATCGGCCAAATATCCGAGCGGAATAGAAAAAATTGTGCCAAATAATAACACTGAATAAAGCATTGTCGCCTCACCTTCTGGCAAGCCAATATTTAATCCATAAATAATAAGAAATGCGCTTGTTGAAGAAAGCGAATAATTAACGCAAAAGCCTGCAAACATTATCTTGGGAGAGGTCTGAATATAGCGCCAAATTCCGATTTTTTTTTCTTGTTTTATTTTTATTTCATTTTTTTTGAGACGAGCTAAAGGCAAAATCGAAAGTAAATAAAGCAAGGCGACTACAGCGTAAGAGGTAAACTGGTTTGAGGTTTTTATTGTTTCAAGAAAAATTGGGCCAAAGCCGTTGCCAATTGCCACTAGCATGCCGCCAAACGATATAATGATTGATTTTGTGTGTGGTGGCGCCAAATTAATCATCAAAGTTTGTCTGGTTACGCCCGCAATAAAAAGTGCTGCACCAAAGAAAAAAACGACAGCAATCCACATGAAATAATCGACATAAAAATACATCACAATCGCGCAAAAGGCCGATAAAAGACTGGCCAACCGAACACAATTAATCATGCCAATTTTGCGTCCCAAAATTGGCAAAAACCTTCCAAACATAATGCCGGCACCAATTTGCGTGGCAGAAGAAAGAGAAATTAAGACTTCGTTTTTAATTTGAGAATGTGCGGTAAAGGCAATTAGCGCAACCATTATGCCATAGGCAATGGAAGAAATAATTATTGATGAAAATAATGCGGTGATGTTTTTTGCTAGATCAATACCGCGACTAAAAGTTGCTGTATCGGAATAATTTGTTGGAGTGCCGCTTGGTTGGCTGGTAAAGCCAGTAGCAAGCACTTCATAATTTTGCGTTGGCTGGACTTCTCCTGATTGAAGCGCTTGCATAATTATTAATTTTTTTGCAATTTTCGCACATCGGTTAGATGGCCCATAATGGCTGCAGCCACCGCCATTGTTGGGCTGAGCAGGTGTGTTCTGCCTCCACGACCTTGTCTTCCTTCAAAATTTCGGTTAGAAGTTGAGGCGCAGCGTTCGCCATTTTCTAATTTATCAGCGTTCATTGCCAAACACATTGAACATCCCGGAGCCCGCCATTCAAAGCCTGCTTCAGTAAAAATTTTATCCAAACCTTCTTTTTCTGCCTGTTCTTTAACAAGGCCCGAACCAGGAACCACCATTGCTAACTTGATATTTGCCGCAATTTTGCGACCTTTAGCAACCGCCGCGGCAGCGCGAAAATCCTCAATGCGGCCGTTAGTGCATGATCCGATAAAAACTTTATCAATTGCCACCGATTCAAGTGGGGCGCCGCTTTTAAGGCCCATATATTCGAGCGAGCGTTTCACCGCATCTTGTTTGCCAAGATCTTTAAAATCTTGCGGTGAAGGCACATTGGCGGTTATTGGCAAAGCATCTTCAGGGCTAGTGCCCCAAGTAACTTGCGGCGCAATATCATCAGCGTGAAGCGTGATTGTTGCGTCATATTTGGCGCCAGCATCAGATTTTAGTGAATCCCAGTATGTTATGGCCTTTTCAAAATCAGTGCCTTGTGGGGCTAGCGGGCGGCCTTTTAAATAAGCATAAGTAGTTTGATCTGGTGCAATAAGCCCAGCGCGAGCTCCTGCCTCAATTGCCATATTGCAAATTGTCATGCGGCCTTCCATTGAAAGGGCTGCGATCGCCTCGCCAGCAAATTCGATCACATAGCCAGTGCCACCCGCTGTGCCAAGTTTGCCAATAATTGCCAAAATAATATCCTTTGCCAAAACGCCAAAACCCAGCTTGCCATCTACTTGCACCAGCATATTTTTAGCGCGTTTTTGGATGAGGGTTTGTGTTGCCAAAACATGCTCAACCTCAGAAGTGCCGATGCCAAATGCTAGAGCGCCAAAGGCTCCATGCGTTGAAGTATGTGAATCGCCACAAACAATCACCATTCCGGGTTGGGTTAAACCCTGCTCTGGCCCAACAATATGAACGATCCCCTGCTTTTTATCATCAAGATCAAAATAGCGAATGCCAAATTCTTTGCAGTTTTTTTCTAGTGTTTCAACTTGAATGCGTGAAGTTTTATCCTTAATGCCAGAAGTGCCATGGCCCCTATCCGCTGTAGTGGTAGGAACATTGTGATCAGCCACCGCTAAATGCATTGAAGCGTTGCGCGGCTTACGGCCTGTTATGCGTAAGCCTTCAAATGCTTGCGGTGAAGTTACTTCGTGAATTAGTTGGCGATCAACATAGATAAGGGCTGATGAGCCATCGTCATCGACTAAGTGATTGTTCCAAATTTTATCGTAGAGTGTTTTTTTCATTTTTTTTGTGTTTTTAGATCTCGTTTAGCGATAAATTACCTACTGCCAATTGACTAGGCAGAGGGTCTGCTGCTCAGACATCGCTTTCATCTGATTTAAAGCAAGCGTAGCTTGCGATGAAGAGCAGAACTCGCCTCAGACCCTCTGCCTAGTCAATTGGCAGTAGGTAATTTATCTTTTACGAATAATAAACTTTAGCTCAATTTCTTTTTCAATAATTCATTAACCACCGCTGGATTGGCTTGCCCTTTGCTTTCTTTCATGATTTGGCCGATTAAAAATCCGAAAGCGCGTTCTTTTCCGGCTTTAAAATCATCAACTGATTGTTGATTTTTGCCGAGAACTTCATCGATGATTTTTTCGATTGCGCCGCTATCAGAAACTTGCTTGAAGCCTTTTGCTTCAACGATCTTAGCAGCATCTTCGCCAGTTTCAATCATAAAATCCAAAACATCTTTGGCAATTTTTCCTGAAATTGAACCATCTTTAATTAGATCGAGCAAGCCGCTTAATTGATCGGCGGAAATTTTTAAATTTTCAAAATTAATGCCAAGTTTATTCATGCGGCCAAATAGCTCGACTGTAAGCCAGGTGATGCTTAGTTTTGGTTCGTGTTTGGCGATTAATTTTTCAAAATATCCTGAAATATCGCTATCAAAAACTAATACGCCGGCATCATATTCTGAGATGCCATAATCTTTAACATAGCGCATTTTTTTTGCATCAGGAAGCTCGGGAAGTGAGGCGCGGATTGCATCAACAAACTCTTGCGTTAAAACCAAAGGAGGCAAATCGGGATCAGGAAAATAGCGATAATCCATCGCATCTTCTTTGCTGCGCATGGTGCGTGTTTCGCCTGTTATCGCATCAAAAAGTCGTGTTTCTTGTTTAATCACGCCGCCATCTTCGATGATTTCAACCTGCCGCGCCGCTTCAAATTCAATGGCTCGCGCGATGTTGCGCATTGAGTTTAAATTTTTAATTTCGCAACGCGTGCCTAATTGCGTGGCTCCAACTTTGCGTACCGAAACATTGGCATCGCAACGCAAATTGCCCTTCTCCATATCGCCATCAGAGGTGCCAAGCGCGCGCACAATCGCGCGAATTTTTTTGACATATTCTGCCGCTTCTGCAGGGCTACTCATATCAGGCTTAGAAACAATTTCCATCAAAGCAACACCCGAGCGGTTCAAATCGATTAAAGTGCAGCGCGGATCTTGATCATGAATTGATTTTCCCGCATCTTGCTCAAGGTGAATTCTTTCAACACGAATCGTTTTTTTGATATAATTTTTGCCGCTAGAATTTCGACCACCTTCACTAGTTTCATTTTCTGCAACATCAATTTCAACAGACCCTTCGCCCACAATTGGCTCTAAGAACTGCGAGATTTGATAACCTTGCGGCAAATCGGCATAAAAATAATTTTTGCGATCAAAAACCGAACGCAAATTAATTTGTGCATTAATGCCAAAACCAGTTTTCACCGCTTGTTTAACGCATTCTTCGTTAATCACAGGCAACATTCCGGGAAAAGCTGCATCCACCAAAGAAACTTGCGAATTTTGCGGCGCACCAAAGCTAGCCGGCGCACGTGAAAATAGTTTAGAATGCGAAGCCACTTGCGCGTGGATCTCGCAGCCAATTACAACTTCATAATCGAAATCTTTACCTTTTATTGTGTACATTTTTTAGAGATATTTATTAGATGACTAATTTACAATTCCATACAAAAATTCTGGCGCCAAATCCAACCCATTTTTCCAAACCACAGTATCCGCATCCACCTTAAACTCACAAAATTTTTTCTTATCCAACAGCTCCTTAAAAATTTTACGATGATCATTTTCTAAAATTTGCGCAAGATCAACCACGCCCTTTTTTCCATCATCAAAAACGATCTCAATTTTATAATCTTTCAGATATTTCGCTGAAATTATGCTATTCATTTTAAGCTAACGGTTTTATTTTATCGAACTCGCCGATTTTTTTAATACTTTCCCAGTTTTTGAGCAATTCTTTCTGATGAATGCTTGCCCATTCAATCACTAAAGACAAGGCTTTAGGTGGCAGAGATCCATCGACAATTCCCAAGTTATTTATGTCAATAGTTGCTCGATATTTTTCATATTGCACATGAAAATGTGGTGGATTGTGATCATTAAAATACATGTAAATCACAATGCCGAAAAAGCGACTAATCTCTGGCATAAAATTGGTTTTTTTTGGTGTTTTTTAATCTTGGGGGTGGGTACAAATTGTACCCACCCTTTTTCATATTTCAGTTGTCGACAATTTGTCGACAGTTGAAATTGTAATAATTTATTCCGCCGCACCAACATCAGCGCCATCCGAAGCTTCGCCAGAAATTTCCTCTCCAACTTCCGCCTCGTCAACTTCTTTATTGCCAGTATGCGCGATTCTAGCGACCGAAACCACTTTTTCATCCTTAGCTTTAATGAGCGTAACACCTTGAGTATTTCTTCCCGAAATTCTCACCGTGCCAATTTCTGTGCGAATCAGCGTGCCTTTATCAGTAATAATCATCACCTGATCATTGCCTTCAATTGGGAAGCTCGCCACCACATCGCCATTTCTTTTCGAAGTGATAATGTTGGTAATTCCCGAACCGCCACGATTCGTAATTCTATATTCATAGGCCGAAGAGCGTTTGCCATAGCCATTCTCCGTGATGGTGAAAATAAATTCTTCATCCACCGCCATTTTTTCAATCACATCTTGAGCAAGCTCTGCGCCTTTAATAACAGGCACTTCAAGCGGCTGCACCAACAAATCATCGCTTGGATTTTCTTTCAATTTTTTGTTAAAAATCAAAGCGTTTTTAAGTGCCAAGCGTTTTTCAAGATTAATATTGAGATATTTTTCTTTTAATTCAGAATCGTCGCCAGCATGCGTCAATACTGACATTGCCATAACTTTATTGCCGCTATCCATTTTGATTCCGCGTACGCCAGTTGAGTTGCGACTTTGGAAAATACGCAATTTTTCAACAGGAAAACGAATACATTTTCCATTTTTAGTAGAAAGCAAAATGTCATCTTTTTCGCCGCATAGATTCACGCCAATCAACGAATCATCACCTTCGAGTTTCATCGCGATTTTGCCGCTCGAACGAATATCAGCAAATTGATCCATTGAGTTGCGACGCACATCGCCAGATGCAGTAGCGAAGATGATACTCAAATCATTCCATTTAGATTCATCTTCAGGAAGCGCCAAAATTGTCGAGATTTTTTCATCTTGATCAATTGGCAGCAAATTCACCAAAGCTCTTCCACGCGCTTGTGGATTGCCCAGCGGAAGTTTATAAGCCTTCAATTTATAACATTTTCCTTTGCTAGAAAAGAACAAAATCGGCGTGTGAGTATTAGCAACAAAAATATCAGTAGCGATATCTTCTTCGCGAACATCCATCGCAGAGCGCCCGCGCCCACCGCGTCTTTGCGTGCGATAAGCCGAAAGTGCAACTCGTTTAATATAGCCATTTAATGTGGCAACAATAACCATATCTTCTTTTGGAATTAAATCTTCCATATCAACTTCAAACTCGCTATCTTCAATGCTAGAGCGGCGCGGAACAGCAAATTGTTCTTTAACTTCTGCTAATTCTCTTTTAACAACAGCTAATAAAACATTGCGATCGCCAAGAATTTCTAGGTAACCAGCAATTTCTGCGGCTAAGTTTTTCAACTCTTCGTTGATCTTGTCCATTTCAAGGCCTGTCAAGCGTGCAAGACGCATATCGAGAATCGCTTTTGCTTGCAATTCGGTGAAATAAAACTTGCCATCTTTGATAATGTTGCCTTTATCTTGCACCAATTTCATGATGGTCATCACTGTATCTGCGGGCCAGCTGCGACCGAGAAGTTTTTCTTTTGCTTCTGCTGCATCTTTTGATTTTTTGATCAATTCAACAACTTCATCAATATTGCCCACTGCTACAGCCAAGCCGATTAAGATGTGAGTTTTGTCGCGCGCCTTGTTAAGCAAGAAGTTGGTGCGCCTTGCCACAACTGTTTCGCGGAAGTTAGTGAAAATTCTGATCACATCAAGAATATTGAGCAACTCAGGTTTGCCATGGTTCAACGCCAACATGTTCACGCCAAAATTGCTTTGCAAAACGGTGAAACTATAAAGTTGATTGATGATAACTTCTTCCATCGCATCACGGCGCAACTCAATAACAACGCGGATTCCATCGCGAGAAGATTCATCGCGCAGATCAGTGATGCCTTCAATTTTTTTCTCTTTCACCAGCTCAGCGATTTTCTCTACAAGCTTGGCTTTATTGACCTGATAAGGCACCTCGGTGATAATAATCGCCTGTTTGCCACCGCTCATTTTCTCGATCTTGTGACGACCGCGCATAATCACTGAACCGCGCCCAGTGCGAGCCGCCGAATCATAACCGCTGCGTCCCAAAATAATCCCACCAGTAGGAAAATCTGGCCCCGGAATAATCTTCAACAAATCATCAACCGTAACATCACGATTATCAATATAAGCCAAAACGCCATCAATCACCTCACCCAAATTATGCGGAGGAATATTCGTTGCCATACCAACAGCGATCCCGCTCGAGCCATTAACCAACAAGTTAGGAAAACGCGCCGGCATAACACGCGGCTCTCTCTCAGAACCGTCATAGTTAGGAACAAAATCTACTGTATCCTTATCCAAATCATCCAACATTGTATGCGTAACTTTCGCCAAACGAGACTCAGTATAACGCATCGCCGCCGCAGGATCATCATCAATTGATCCGAAGTTACCTTGCCCATCAATCAATGGCAAACTCATCGAAAAATCTTGCGCCATACGAACCAAAGATTCATAGATCGCCGAATCACCATGTGGGTGATATTTGCCCATCACTTCACCGACAATTCTCGCCGATTTTTTAAATGCTTTATTATAATCATAACCACCTTCATACATCGCATAAAGAATGCGGCGATGCACTGGTTTCAAGCCATCGCAAGCATCAGGAATAGCGCGCGCCACGATCACGCTCATCGCATAATCGAGGTAGGATTTTTTCATTTCATCAGCGATAGAAACTGGCACGATATCTTTTGCAACGGCAATTTTAAATGGTTGAGCTTGTGTCATTTTAGAATTTATTGATTGTTTGAATCAGTATTGTTTATAAAATTCTTGACGAGAGAAAGTTTATAATCAGCATATGTACAAATATTAAAGTAATTGCCGTCCAACTGCAAGCAAAATATAGTTACTAAAATATAATGAAAAAAATCGCCAATTTTATCAAAGAAAAATTCACCAGAAAGAAGGCTTTTTCTTTGATTGAATTATCAATAGTTTTGCTAATTATTGGCATTATTATTGCTGGCGTCACCAACGCAAGTAGCTTAATAAGAAAATATCAGCTTTCAACAGCGCGCCAGTTAACACAAAATGCCCCAATGAATGCAATGACAGGCATAATGTTTTGGGTTGAAACCACTGCAGAAGAGAGTTTTGATGTTGATATCGAAAATGGATCTGCAATCAGTACCTGGCGCGATCTAAATGCAACTTCCAACACTAAATATAATGCGGTTTCAAGTGGCAGCAATCGACCAACCTATACAGAAAATTGTATTAAGGGCTTGCCCTGCCTATCTTTTGATGGAGTTGATGATTATATAGACAATACTGTAAGTGCCTCCCTCACCTCATTTACAATTTTTGTTATTACAAAATATACTAATCCCAGTGTTGCATCATATATTTTATCAAGCGTAGGTGTAAGTGAATCTTTAAATATGGTAAATGATGGATACTTTTATATGTATATCAGATCCGATGGAATGATGCAAAATCAAGTAGGTTATGCTGGAAACTCAACTGTAATAGGTGCCGTTTCCCAATTTATCGGCCTCTCCTTTCCTTACCTACTTACTTTCAGCGAAAGAAATGGTGTAACGCTTAGTACCAGAGCAAATAAAGTTGAGCAAACAAGCGCAGCATCTACATATGGCGGCACACAAAATATTCGCGGCGTAAGCATCGGATCAGGCCCCGATCATTCGTATTTCTTCACAGGAAAAATCGGAGAAATAATAATGTTCGATCGCTCATTAACAACGAATGAAAGAGATTCCGTAGAAGCCTATCTCGTTAAAAAATGGAATATTAAAGTTAACTAGGCTTATTATTGGTTGCGGGGGTTTATAGATCTTGCTTTCACGATAAATTCTCTACCGCTTATTAATTTTATTTCGCGCGCAAGCACAGCTACATAAAATTAATAAGCGGTAGAGAATTTATCTGTAACGCACCAGTTTTGAGAGCATGTCATCACTTGATACTTGTATTTATTACTAATAGCCTTATTTGTTATTACAGATATTTGTTACGAGGTGCGTTATGATAAATTATGTGTGATTGGAGGTCATTTTATGTAGCTGTGCTCGCGCGCGAAATAAAATGATCTCCAATCACACATAATTTATCATTGCGGCACAATCTATAAACGCGTTATAAAAACTTAAAATATTATAGTATGAAAATCGGCGTCACAGGAATTTCCGGCAGAATGGGCAAAGTAATCGCAGAATTAGTCACTGCAGACCCAATCGCAGAACTAACCGCAGGATTCGTTCGCAAAGGCAACAATTTTGATGGCATAGATTTAGGTGAGTTTCTTGGACAAGAAAAAACTGGCTATAAAATAACCTCTGATCTTGATAGTTTTTTCAAAAACTGCGACGCGGTGATTGATTTTTCTTCGCCAGCATTTAGCTTAGAATGCGCTCAAAAAGCTGTGGAACATAAAAAGATTTTTGTTTGTGGCACCACTGGCTTTGCCGAGGCCGACAAGCAAAAACTTGCAGAATATGCCAAGCAAGCAGTAATCATCTGGTCTTCTAACATGTCAGTTGGAGTAAATGTTCTCTTTAGCTTAGCAGAAAAAGTTGCGGCAATTTTGCGTGAAGATTATGATGTAGAGATTGTAGAGATGCATCACCGCAACAAGATTGACGCGCCTTCTGGCACGGCTCTATCACTTGGAGCGTCTGTTGCCAAGGGTCGCGGCGTTGATTTAAAAGATGTTGCAAATATGGAGCGTGTTGGCGTTAATAATCCTCGCAAAAAAGGTGAGATTGGGTTTGCAACGCTTCGTGGCGGTGATGTTATTGGTGATCATACTGTTATTTTTGCTGCAGATGGTGAAAGGGTCGAGCTTACTCACAAGGCTACCAACCGCAATGTTTTTGCCTCTGGAGCTATTCGTGCGGCGATTTGGGGAAGCGGGCAACAGGCTGGGTTTTATTTAATGAAGGATGTTTTAAAGTAGGAGTAAGTTCATAATTAATTAAAAAATATTCTTGAATGTTAAATTATTTATGACCAATATTGTTTCATGTGGAACATTTTGGTGTTTAATTTAACAGATATAGATTATGAAAGACATAGCAAAACAAGATCAGAAGCTTGGTAGAGGATTATCGGCATTGCTTGGAGATAGTAAAAAAAATAATTTGGTCGCTCAATCTTTTGTATCAAATCAGCCTCAATCAAAAAATTCTATAGCGATTGATGAAGTTTCTATTTCAAAAATTATTGCTGGAGTCTATCAGCCAAGACGCAATTTTCATCAAGATGAATTAGAAGATTTGGCGCACTCAATCAAAGAGCATGGCGTTATTCAGCCAATAATTTTGCGCAAAAGTGATGAAGAGGGATATTACGAGATTGTTGCGGGAGAAAGAAGATATCGTGCGGCAAAAATTGTTGGCCTAACAAAAATGCCAGCAATAATCAAAAAAATAAACAATCACGAGGCTTTAGAAATTGCAATAATTGAAAATGTGCAACGCGCAGATCTGTCGCTAATCGAAGAGTCTTACGGATATAAACAATTGATGGATGAGTTTTCTTATAGCCAAGAGCAAATTGCACAAAAAACTGGCAAGAGTCGTAGTCATGTCGCTAATATTTTGCGCCTGCTAACTTTGCCAAAATCGGTTCATGCATTGCTTGAAAAAAAACTTATCTCAATGGGTCATGCGCGCGCAATTATCAATTCTAAAGATCCTGAAGCTTTGGCTAAAAAGATTGTTGAAAGCGCATTAACGGTTAGAGAGGTAGAAGAAGTTGCTCGTGATGAAAGGGTTGAGAAATTAAAAAATAATCCAGTTTTGGTTCGTAATGAATCAAAAGTTAAGTTTATAAATTCTGGCCATTTGGCTGATTTAGAAAACCAACTATCTACATTATTAGATACTAAAGTTAGGATTAATTATAATCAGTTTAAGAGTTCTGGAAAAATCGCTATAGATTTTGCAGAGCTGGATAAGATCTATTATTTAGTTAAAAAATTGAGCCAATAGCCTAAAAATAAAAGTAACATTAATTCGGGATAAAGTTTGTTGAGAAAGGAGCGCTGCTCTGAATCGAGTTTTGATGGCCTGCTGAACGCAGCCAAAGTTCAGCCAAGATCAAGACCAGACCATCACTGTCTGAGAGGCAGAGTAGCGCTCCTTTCTAACAAACTTTATCCCGAATTAATGCCAAAACCAAAATGTTCCACATGAAACAAAAAATCAAAACACTATGATAAAAAATCAACAAAAGCGCGCCAAAGTTTTTTCTGTAGTTAATCAAAAAGGCGGAGTGGGAAAGACCACTACCGTAGTAAATTTAGCCACAGCCTTTGCTGCAATCAAGAAAAAAACCTTGGTAATAGATTTTGACCCGCAAGGAAACGCAAGCACGGGTCTTGGTATTTTTCAATCACAAAGACAAAAAACAATCTACGAGGCTATTATCGGCGAATCATCAATTCGTGATGTAATATTGCCGCATAAACTGCCAAATCTTCACATAATCACTTCAACGGTAGATCTTGCGGCTTGTGAGGTTGAGCTGGTAAATATTGAAAAGCGCGAATTTTGTTTGCGCAATACACTTAAGGATGTGGTTCATGATTATGATGTTATTATAATTGACTGTCCTCCATCTTTAGGTCTTTTAACTATCAACGCCTTAGTTGCTTCTGATGCGGTTTTGATTCCAATGCAATGTGAGTTTTTTGCGCTTGAAGGACTAAGTCATTTATTAACCAGCTTAGATCTTATTAAAGAAAACCTCAACCATCACCTCAAAATTAGCGGCATAATTCTGACAATGCATGATCGTCGCAATAAATTAACTGAGCAAGTTGAAGTTGATGTGCGCAGTTTTTTGAAGGATAAGGTGTTTAAAAGTTCGATTCCACGAAATGTTAAATTGTCGGAGGCGCCTTCTCATGGGTTGCCGGGGATAGTTTATGATCCAAAATGTCCGGGGTCGGTGGCTTATATTAAGTTGGCGCAAGAGGTTTTGTTGCGAGAGAGCTTGGGGGAGTGATCGGCAATTCGAGAAAATCTCATGGGATAAATTAAGTTGGGGTGGCGGTCCTCTGAGCCGAGTTTTGATGGTCTGAAAATAGCAATAGTTTAACCAAAATCAAGACTAGACCATCACTGTCTGAGGAGCAGAGGACCGCCACCCCAACTTAATTTATCCCATGAGATTTTCTCGAATTGTGAGTTTGTCGAGTTTGATTTTTTGCTGGTAAATTCCCTCTAGTCAAGATTTCCTTCATTTACAACCCTATTAAAAAACAGCAAAAGTTCAAATAAAATCTCGCTAGACCATCACTGCCTGAGAGGCAGAGGAGGGGCAGCGCCGCGATATTTTCTTTCTTTTTTAAATTCACCTACTAAAATCCCTGCAGCAATCGCGCCCCAAAAACAACAAATTAAAAAATGCAAAACCTACAAAAAATCTCCCGCTGTCTAATCTCAGTTTCCGATAAATCAGGAATCGTCGACCTTGCCAAATATTTAGCAGCAAAAAATATCGAAATTATCTCAACGGGAGGCACTTTTAAATTGCTGCAAGAAAACAAAATCCCCGCCAAAGATATTTCTGAATTTACCGGTTTTGCTGAAATTATGGATGGTCGAGTTAAAACTTTGCACCCCAAGGTTCATGGCGGGTTGCTTGGTGTTTTGGATGATAAAACTCACCAAAAACAAGCGGCAGAAAACCAAATTGAATCAATCGATTTGCTAATTATAAATCTTTATCCTTTTGTTGAAACTTTGGCGCGCACTGATAATGAAGAAGAAATCATAGAAAATATTGATATTGGCGGCCCAGCAATGGTGCGTTCTGCGGGCAAAAATTTTGCTTATAAGGCGGTGGTTACTGCGGCGCAAGATTATCAACTTTTGCAAGAAGAATTAGAAAAAAATAATGGCGCAACCAGCTTTGAATTTAGAAAAAACATGGCGGCGCGCGCTTTTAAAAATATCGCTGATTATGATGTGGCGATTGCGGATTATTTTATGGATAGTTTGGCTGCGCGCGTTGAGGGCAATGGTTTTGTGCAAAAAATTTCACTTCAAGGCGCGCTAAAGCAATCTTTGCGCTACGGCGAAAATGCTCATCAAAAAGCGGCAGTTTATAGCAATTCAACCAGTGGAATCGTTAACGCCAATCAACTTCAAGGCAAAGAATTAAGCTATAATAATTTTAATGATTCTGATGCGGCATATAATTTGGCGATGGAATTTTTGCAGCCTGCTTGCGTGATCGTAAAGCATGCTAATCCCTGTGGTGTAGCAATAAGCGACAATTTATCTAATGCCTATAAAAAAGCATTACAAGCCGATCCAAAATCAGCTTTTGGCGGAATCGTTGCGCTTAACGGAAAAATTGATGAAGCCTTGGCACAAGAGCTTTCTAAGATATTTTTTGAAGTGATAATTGCTAAAGAAATTGATGCAAAAGCGCAAGAAATTTTAGCGACGAAAAAAAATCTTCGAGTATTGATTGCAGATTTTAAAAAATCTTCGCAAACCCAGATAAAATCTATCTCGGGAGGGTTTTTGGTGCAAGATCTTGATCAAAAAAATATCACAAAATCAGATTTAAAACAGGCTAGCAAGCTAGGCGTATCAAGCACTGAGCTTGATCAATTGGTTTTTGCGATGACCGCATGCAAACATGTAAAATCAAATGCGATTGTTATTGTACAAGATCTTCAAACGGTGGGGATGGGGGCTGGTCAAACCAGTCGTGTAGATGCTTGCGAGATTGCTTGCAAAAAAGCAGCCAACTTTTTTGATGGCGCGCAAACCGTTGATAAAGCTAGAGGCGCCTATCTCGCCAGCGATGCGTTTTTTCCTTTTGCGGATAATATTGAAATTGCGGCCGCGGCCGGAATCAAGGCTATCGTGGCTCCACAAGGATCAATTCGAGATGAAGAAGTGATTGCAATGGCGGATGCAAAAAATATCGCGCTTTATTTTATTGAAACGCGACATTTTAGACATTAATAATTTGCTTGAAGATATAATTTAGTTGCATCATCTTCAATTTTGTGTTATAAGTGAGAATTGTAATATTTTTTTAATTTTAAATAATTTTTTTATGCCTCCAAAAGTAACTACTAATAAACCACTTTATGTAAATGTAGAAGAAATGCGCAAAGAATATAAAGAATATGAGGCAAAAGAAGCTGTGGTGCGCAAAGCAATCCAAGAGGCTAAGGCCCTGGGAAAAGATTTTGAAATGGATGATTTTGATGGAACGGATTTGCGTGTTCATACTTGCCATGATGAGATGCTTGCCAAGAAGTGGTTTAAACCTGGCGTCAAGTTAGCAAGAGATTACAAAAAAAATCTTATTGATCAATACGATAATCCTATAGCTGTAAACGAAGATGGAACACTTGCGTCCTCCCCTATTCAGCGCGAAGTTACAACATATTCTTCTGGGCTTAAAAGTGAAGATGAGGGTGGCCCTACTAGGGAGGAGGCCCGAGGATTGTTTGCGGATTTCGAGCTATTTGAAATGAGGCTCAGAATTTGTAAGGAAGAAGGTGTTGCTTTTGCGATAACTAGTAAGCAAAGCTATGTGGCAATAAGGGACTTGCTTGAAAGAGCTGGGGTAGATTTATTATTGATTACTGGCGGAATACATGGCAATCCTTATGTAGATGGTATTGAATATGGGCCAGGTGATATAAACTTATCGCCATTAGCTCAGCAAGAAAGAGATTTAAAAAATAAAGAAGTTGCTTTAAAGCAAGAGCGTGAGGCTTTAAGGGGTCAAGGCCAAGAATTAGATGAAGCTAAGTTGCAAGATTTGCAGGATTGCGTTTTGAGTCAGAAGGGCACAGGTGGAGCTAAGGCTGCTTTTGGTAAAAATATCGTTGATGTTGGTATTCGTCCAAGTTATGCAAGCCTACTTTATATGGATGATGCGGAAAAAAAAGACAGAGAAATTCTGAAAGCTTTGGGTGCAACGGTTTTTGGTGGCGATGGTGAGATACCTCCTTTAGAGCAAGGTAGTTTTGGAAGGGTGGATGCAAATGAGCTTCCATTATCTTACTTAAATGACAATATTGGGGCGGAGAATAATGGATTAAATTTTAAGAATTTTAGCAAATTTGCTGCCAATATAAGCAAGGAATTTGCTGATCAAATGGTATCTTTGGCGCCAGCGGCTATTATAACGGAGAATGCCTATGGTAATGCGGAAGCCATAAGAGAACAACTAGCTCAAGCGAATTTACAGCGTAACTCAACTTTGCGGAACGCTTCTCTCACAAATGTTTCGCAGCTAGTTGAAGGAGCGCAACAAAATGCTGCTCCAAAGCTAGATGTTGCTAAAAAGGTCAATGAAATGTTGAGTATATACAAAGAAAATGTAGGAAATAATAACGAAGGGGCGGCGGCTCCAATTAAGGGAATTTTGAATAATTTGAAAAATATATTTACGCTTGGAGGAGTGAATAGAAAGCAAAGAAGAGATGCGGAGTATCGTAACAAGGAGGAGAAAAAGTTTTTGATTGAATCGGTTGAAAAGTTAATGAGTAATAAAGACTTCGATATGAACTCTTTTATTAAAGAAGGCATTTATATAAATACACCTTCTCCATTTGCACTTTTGATCGAGACGCTTGATGAAAAATCTCAAGAGGCGATAGATTTGAGAGGAGCTATTAAAGCTGCGCAGGAAAAATCCCCAAAGGTAGCGTGGGGTGTATCTCTTGGAGGAGCTAATAATTCTCAAGAAACCAGTACCGATGGCGACTTTCCTCCTTTGCCATTGAAAGAGTCACAAGAACAACTAAAGCAGCTTTTAATCGAAAAAGCAAACTCCAGTCCTTCCAATGTTGAGAGGCTGGTAAATGGAAGCAGTGAGAGTTTTGCTATTGTTGGTGGAATGGCTATTGAAGGTGCGGCTAATGGTGTTCCAGGTGTTGTTATTAGTACCATTTCATTTGGAAAAAGTGGTGTTCAATTTTTTACGACTAGTGATAAGATGGTGGTAGGTGAAGATTTCGTAATAAAGGCATGTGAGGCAGTTCCAGGGATTGGAAAAGAGGCCGTTCATCCTTTTGCAGTTACTGATCCTGGTGATCGGGTGGGTGGCGCAAAAGGAGTATCTGGCAGTGCTGATAGTGGATTTATGGGATCTGCAGATTCAGTTTTAGATATGATAAGATCACCGTATTTTGACAACAAAGCTGTCAAGGATCTTGGGGGCAATGAAAAAACAGGAAACCATTTCTACTCACTAAAGCTTTCTGGGGAAGAAGAGGTTATTATTCGGAGTAATTCAAATCAAGATATTTCTGTGGCAAGTGCAAAACATGCTCTAGGTGATGGGGGCAGGTTAAGGTCGGATGTAAGGATGGCACAGTTTAATTTTAAATATGAGCCTTTGGAAAGTTCTCAATATAAAGATGCAATAATGAATCTGTTGTCTGCGTCTCCAAGCAATCAACCTCGATCTGCATCGGCAATGTCTTTAAATTTAGGGCAGCAACTAGTAGGGGATCAAAGAGTGTAGTTTTATGGACCAAGAAAACCAAAGGCCACAATTGCCATCAAGAGCCTTGCTGGCAGATGCTCCAAATTTAACCGTTCATGATTTTTTGTTAGGATCGGATGAAAAATATGCGCGACTATCATTAAAAAAATATCAAATTTTTCCTTTTGATGGAATATATGGTAAGCCTGGCAAGAGTTTTGCTGATGTGGATTATTTTTTTAGAAATGATGAGATTGTTTCTTGGAGACTGAAGGATGTTGAGCTACCCCTTGTGATGGTGCTTAATCTGGGGGAGAAGATGGGAAAATATTGCTTAGGGCAAAGAGATCCTGAGATTGTTATTAATAAAGATGTGGGATCTGCAGATGGGGCTATAGATTTGAAGGATGTAGCTAAGGATCTAGAGGCTTTGAAGGCTATGGTTTTAGAGGCAAAAAAGTTACAAACTAGGCTTGTGGAGGATATTCGTGCTGCGCGCAAGCTTTCACCTCTTTCACCGGGGGCAAATGTAATCGCAAAATCGGTGGAGGCTTTTTATGCGCCGAAGCAAGTGCAAAGGCCTAGAACGGCTTAGGTTTTGGTGGTAGGGTTTTAATTTTGGCATTTTATTTAAGCGGCATTTAACAAATATTTTTTATGGAAGCAGTAGTTCCTCCTTTGCCAGATCCAGTTTTTCCCACAGCCGCTCCCGGAACCCTAGAATATACTCAACAGTTAGCCAAGGCTTTTGTTGCAAGCCTTGCGATTGAAGGGAAGATGCCTCAAGTTGTGTTGTTGGATAGTGATGGAACATTTGTTTTTCATACCGTTTATGATAAATATGTTGATGCTCAGTTTTTTGCAAATGGGTATGCTGGAGGAGGAGCTGTTGTGGCTGCAGATATAAAGCCTGAGCAGTTAAAATCATTATTTATTGATCCAAATTTTTTAATTGCTGTTTTGCAAGAGTTTGCGGAGAAAAATATTACTCCCGTGATATTGAGTAAGCAATCGGTCCGTGCTCTAG
Organism: Rickettsia typhi; assembly: GCA_945865905.1. Taxonomy (GTDB): domain Bacteria; phylum Pseudomonadota; class Alphaproteobacteria; order Rickettsiales; family UBA1997; genus CAMCFD01. The sequence goes on along the minus strand of CAMBFC010000004.1, from coordinate 17,526 downwards.
AAGGTATTTATGGGAGTTTAGAATATTCTCCAGGGGTGACGGTTGCGCAGCATATTAATCAGAGGGGCGCCATAGTTGGGCCTGGTTATAAAAATGCAGGAAAATCTCTCAAGGTTCGCGTTGGAGAGGTTGATATTGATGTTCCGGTGCCAGTATATAACAACAAGCCTGGCTTTACCAAAGCTCTTTTGGAGCATAAGGTGAATGGTGTTGATCAAGATATTGTGGTTGCGCTGCTTGATGATGCGGAGGGTAAGAGCGTTAAGGATGAACTTGCTGCCGAAGTTGGTGGGTCTGCTAAAGTGGCAAATTTTAAAGGTGTTGGGGGTGAGGGTGTTTTTATTGACCATGGTGAGCGCATTAGAGAAAAAATTAACGAGCAAGAGGCAGAGCGTGAATGCGCGGAAGTCGCCTTTCCCAACGATGATGGTGCTGTAGATGCGTTTTTAGTGCAGCCAGTTTCCGAAAAGCGCGAAAATTCAGTTTTTATGGAGGCTATGCGAAAGGCCTATGCTGAGGTGAATGTTGCGATTATGCGTGAGCATGATGGTATTGGGTTGAGGGCTGCGGCTGAGAGGCTTGTTTGGCCAGAGAGAGCTAGGGATCAAGCGGATGTGGCTTATTTGGTGGAGTTTACTCGGCAATCGTTTGAGGCTATGGGTGGCGCAGCTCAAGTTGCAGCAGTTCAGGCGAGTGATCCCCCTCTGCTTCCTCCGCCGCCCGTGCCCAAAACTGTTGAAGGTTATGTACAAGAAATTGCTGTTTGCGCAATCGAAGAGGAGTCCTTGGCAAGGTTGGAAGCGGCAATCGCCCTAAACGATGCTAAATTTGTAGAGAAAATAAGCGCGCCGGCCAGAGAAGACGGTGCTTCGCTGCTTCAAATGTCAATATCAGCTGGCTACTACAAGCTAGCTTCTAAGTTGATCGAAGTTGGAGCGGATAAGGGTCAATTGTTTGGAAAAGGTCAGCTCAACATTGCAGAGATCCTAATTAGCAAAATGCAAGTAGATAAAAAGGCGGAGAACCTTAATCCTTCAGCTGACGGTGCTTATCAAGCAAAATACCAAGAGGCGGGTAAGTTATTAAGCAAGATTGCAGAAGGCGAATTTAATATTGATAAAGCTCTAGCGATAGCCCTCAAATTTTCCATACAAAATAACGACAGTGCTTTTTTTGCGGGATTGCTGGATCTAGAAAATGTAAAATACTCAAATGCTGCAGCAATAAATAGTGCTAAATCTGCCGTAGATATAAAGGTTAAAACTCTGCAAGCTTCTCGATCGAAGAAAGATGTGACTGCTGTTGCGGGATGGAAGGGTCTTGGGACGAGATTAAATAAAGATCTTGCTGAGGCGATGGTACGAGAGGGGGGGCTAGGTGGGTCGCAAACGGCTCTGAGTCGGGCTCTGGTCGAGAAGGATACTGTTTTGTTTGCAGAGGTTCTGAGGGTTTTGAAAGGTAACAGCGTTGATCGGCCTGATTTTCTGCGAGAGGCTCTTGATAAAAAGAGCAATATGGCCCTAGTGGGAAAAGCTGGTGGAGCATTGGCGGCATTAGGATCGATTACCGCGCTTGATCTGGCTATTAAGACGAGGCAATATGAGCAAGCAAAGCTTTTGGTAGAAGCTGATGCGACGGTTGATAAGGCGGCTCTTTTTCGTATTCTTGATGTGGAAAACAAAAAACCTTATGATCTTGCAAAGCAAAGAGAATTTTCTGAATTAATCAAGTTAATTTTTGAAAAAATTAATCAGCCTATCGCTGGTGAGGCGGGTCAATCTTTGGTGACGTTATCAAAAGCAGATTTTTTAGCAAAGGTTCAGAGTAGAACAGAGTTTAAATATAAATATAGTTCGACGGTTCGCAGATTGGCAACAAAAGTCGCTGAAAGTTTTTTGGATCAAGCTTCAGTTGTGGCTCCATCTGATGAAATTGCTCCAGCAGAGCCTCTCCCAGATACCGTAGAGAGTTTGATTGAGCGAATTAAGGATGGCGTGACCAATAGCGCCATCACTGAAGATAAATTAATCGAGATTCTTACTCTGGCCAAAAATATAAAGCCGCCAGAGCTGCCAGAGCAGCAAGAAGGGGATGGGTTGTTAGAAGAAGGCGAACTGGACGAAGAAGATATTCTTGATGCGCCGCTAAGTTTAAAGTATAAAATAACTGAGGCAGCGGAAGCGGGCAAAAAGAGCCTTCTGCAATCATCAATAGAGCGTGGCTTCTACAAGCTAGCTTCTGAGTTGATCGATCTTGGCGCAACAGGAAGCAAAGAAGTTCTTGATCAACTTCTTGAGGCGGAATACGCTAAAAGGGCTGAGTTAGGCAAAAAAAGAAGGCCGGGGGTTGCTGGTTTTTTTGGCCAACTTGTTGGTCAAGTTATTGGGGTTGAAAATGTTCCGATTGAAGAAGGGTATATAGATTCAATGGAGAGAGTGTTAGAGTTGGTGGTGAGGGAGAAAGGTATCCTCGATAAAGACTTAGAGCAAGAACTTGAACAGCTTGAAGAGCCTGAGGCTGATCCGTCAGAACTGGTTGCTGTGACTGTGGGGGAGGAGGAGTCTCAACAAGAAAACCCAAGGGATAATTTTTTGATTAAAGTTGCGGTATTTGCGGCGCAATACAAAGACCCCGCTATTTTGTCGTCGTTTTTGCAGCAAAAAGATAAGACTTATGGTGCGGCAGCGGTTCGATTGGCGCAAGATCAAATCAGTGATAAAAGTGGTGTTGCGTGGAAAGCGCTTAGTGATACTCTTGTGGGGCTTGTTGAAGAAGGTGCTGCTCCATTGCCAGAAGCTGTCGAGAACCTGATGGACAATATCAAGCATGGTTCTTTTGATCTTGCTTTATTGGCAATCGATTCTGAAGCAGCTTTTACACTAGAGCATCCCGAGGCTTTAGTAGCGAAAATGATTGAGGAAAAAGAAGCTCATCGTGGAAACATAGTTGCTCCGGATTCAGGAGCATTGGCTGCAATATTTGGAGGGAAGAAAAAGAGCGAAGTAATTAAAGAAAATGCTAAAAAAAATGTAGCTTATGCAAAAAGATATCAAGAGGCCAAAATATTATTGCGCGCTCTTTCGGAGAAAGTTTCTGCTGATCAGGCTATGTTGTCTGCACTCGAGTGGTCTATAGAAAATAATGATAGAGATTTTTGCGAAGAGTTGTTGTTGTCGGGAGGTGTTCAATTATCAGATTCTAGCACAATAGTAGAGGCTAAAGCTAAAGTAGATGAAAAGGTTAAATCTCTGCAAAATTCTGGATCGACGAAAGATAGGACTGCTGTTGCAGAATGGATGGTGCTTGCGGGGGATTTGAGTAAAAAGCTCGGAGTGGTTCAGCTTGCTCAGCTTGAGAAGTTATCGACTCTAGATCCAGCATTGCCTCCAGATCCAGCGGCGGTGCTAGCTGCCATAAAAGCCATGCCAAATGGCGGGCCTTTGCACACAGCTCTTCAGGTTGGTGATGATGATCGTTTTGCAGAGATTTTGAGAACGGTGCAAAAATTAATTCCAAATCTTGATCAATTAAAAGAGGTATTGGATTTGCCAGCCGAAGTTTTGGGAGATGGTGAAGCATTGCTTAATAAGCCGCGCACCGTTTTTGAGGTTCTTATTGATGCAGGAAAATATCGACAAGCGCAGTCTTTGCTAGAAGCTGGCGCAACGGCGCAAATTGAAGATCATGACTCAATTTTTGAGCGCATTCTTGATGCAGAATATGCTCGCAGAGATAAGTTGGGTAAGGCGAAGAAAAAATCGGGTGGAGTTGGGGCTGAAAATGTTGCTGCAACTGGTGGGGCTGTGGCTCTAATGCTAGCAGTGTTTGCTCAGCTTGATGGAGAGATTGATGCGGCAATTCCCGCTCTCGCTGTTGCGGCGGTCATTGATGAGGATGCTATAGTTGCAGCTGAGCCGCAAGCTCCAGTTAATCCGCAGGCGGAAGCCGCTGCCAAAAAAGCTGCTTTAAGGGATGATTTTTTGGTTATGGCTGCAACCAAGGCTGTTGCCAAGAAAAATCCTGCTATTTTACAGGAATTTTTGGAGCAAGGGCAAAATTATAGCGCAGAAGCAGTCCAAAAGGCACAAGCAGCAATCCGTATAGAAAAAGGTGCTGCGTGGCCAAGGCTTCGCAGCACTCTTAGTGGCCGCATTTTGCCGGGCCCTGTGCTGCTGCCCACAGTAGTTCCGTTAGAGCTAGCAGCTGAGACTGTTAAGGTGCCTCCTCCAGCAACTACGGTAGTTGTAGATGCTGCTTTGCCCGTCAAGCCAAAAACTCTCGCAGAATTGATGGGGGCGATTGAAGCGGTTTTGCAAGAAGGATCAGTTGAGGCAGCAAATAGTTTGGCATCCGAAATAGCTAGTGTGAAAAAACCCGATCAGGAGGATGAAGATGAGGTTGATGGTGATGAAGTGATTCAACCTGAGCAACTTAAAGCTGAAATAACCAAACCAATAATGACTCTTGGCAACAAGACTCCTCTTCAATCATCAATAGAGCGTGGTTTTTATGGCCTAGCTTCTGCTTTGATTGCTGCTGAGGCAGATGTGGCTGCGCCAGTGGTTGGGGGAGTGGCCAACGCTACTTGCGCAGATCTTCTTGTTTCAAAAATGACGAAAGATAGGGATAATCATTCACAATCTTTAGCAAAAAATCCCGGAACAATCAGTGCAATATTAAGGCCAGCAAAAAAAGAAGCGGTAATCAGAGGAAATGCTGCGCTAAATGCTACCTATCAAGCTAAATACACAAAAGCTTGTGAGTTATTAAAAAGTCTTGCGGCAAAAAAAGTTGCGTTAGATGGTCCTTTAAAAGCGGCTCTCGATTGGGCTATAAGCAAGACTGATAGTGCTTTTTTTGCTGGATTGCTGGATCAAGGTGTTCAACACTCAAATTCTGCTGCAATCGCGGCGGCAAAAGCTCAAATAGATGTAAAGGTTGAATCGCTGCAAAATTCTGGTGTGGCGAAGGATAAGGCCGCGGTTGAAGGGTGGGTAGCGCTTTCAGCTGATTTGGGTCGAAAGTTTGCGGCGGCGCAGATAGCTGAGCTTAATACATTGCTGGCTGGCAAAGATTCAGCTGCGGCACTAGCTGCAGTTAATGGCATGCCAAATGGCGGGCCTTTGCACGCGGCTCTTGCAAGCGGTGATATTGCTCATTTTACAACGGTTTTTGAAGCGGTAAAAGCTTCAATTAAAGAGCTAGTGCACTTGCAAGAGGCGCTAAACAGAAAATACAAAGCGGGAACAGCATCATCCAATCCTGAGCGCACCGTTTTTGAGGCACTGGTTGATGCGAGGCGATATGGCCAAGCTCAGCTTCTGCTAGAGGCTGGAGCAGTGGTTGGTGAAGAAGCTCTTGGGCAAATTCTTAACGCAGAATATGCTCGCAGAGATGAGTTAAGTAAGGCGAAAAAGCCAGTAGTATTAGAGGCTGGGAGGGTTACAGCATCGAAATTAATAGAGACTGTATTTATAAATCTGAATGCTGTGATTGGTGGTGAGGCCGCAAAAGGTGAATTAAGGGATCGGTATCTGATTCAAGTTGCAGAACTGGCAGCGAGCTACAGAAATCCTGATATTTTGTCTGCAGTTTTGGGGGAAGGAGTTCAAGATTATGATAAGCAAGTAATCGATGAGGTGCGAGCACTGCTTGTTGATATGCCTAAGAAAGACAAGTGGATGAAGATTGATGGGGCTCTTACAGCTAAGATTAAGCTAAATGTTGTTGACGCGGCCTCAACAAAAGATGCTTCTTTGATTCATGATTTAGTTACCTTACGGTATGAAGAAAGAAAGCGGACTTGGCAACAAAAAAATAAAAATAGGCTTTTTGGCGGGGCTATTTCTTTTCTTGTTACAGAAGTTCCTTTGGATTCGACTATGAAGGCTTCTATTGAGGCCACTCTTGCAAATTATAGCCTAGCTCAAAAAGCTTCGTTCCTAGAGTTAATCGTAACAAAAACTGCAGAATACAAAGATCCATACATTTTGCGTGAACTTTTAAATGATCCAGAGATTTATGGTGATAAGCCTGTGGAAACAATTGAATTTGTGCAAGAGGCGATTAAAACAATGCCAACAAAAGGTGTTTGGCGGGAGGTTAGGGAGTTGTTAGGGCAAAAAATTGCAGAGAAGGGAGTTAAATTATTGTCATCAGTGATTGATAAAGCTGATAAAGCTTATGAAGTGTTGGTGGGTCCATCAGCAGATGCAGGTGAGATTACTACTCCCACTCCACCTGTCAAGTTGGTTCCAGATGAAGGTGGGCCTGAAGTTCGTGATCCTATGGATCCAGCAGAAACAGCTCTAGTCAATCCATCGTTAGTGGTCACTGCGGATGCCGATCCCGATCCCCTAGATACAAATCTTCCCCTTCTAGATATGGGCCATGGTCCAATTTTAACTGGCGATTCCCCTGGTGATGGTTTGTTAACCCCTCCAGCAGTTGTTGATCCATCTAAAACTACAGGGCAGTTGGTGCCAACATTACCAAAAGGCAAAGCGCCTTCCCCAAAAGTAAACACCGATCCATTGGAAGAAGAAAAAATGGCCGAAGACTATAATAGAATTCTAGAGGAAAAAGATACTACAGAATCTCAAATAGCCCTCCTAGCAGATTTTGTAAGCGGAGTAGAAAAACTATATCGTATTACCATCGGAAGCGACGGAACATTGCGCGATGAGGGAAATAAGCAAGCTTGGAAAGGAATGTGGACTGATTCTAAAGGTAACGAGTATCAAACAACAAAGAATGGCTGTTTAAGTTCGCAAGAAAAAGAGGCTCTCCGCGCTTTTTGTCCAGAAAAATTTACTGATAAGGTGGTTGGGGATAGTTTTGATTCAGCTAATCCTGACTTAGATCTAGCAAAAAATGTATCAGAGCATTTCACTAATCCATCAAATCTCGAATTAATCACAGCTTGGGTGAAAGGCAAATCCAAGGAGTTTAGTGAGATAGCTGAAACAGATAAACCATCAACAACTCTGGTTAACAGAGCAGCGAAAAGCTTACAAGAAATAACGGCGTCTAAAAATGTTAAGGCAGCGCATCAAGCACGATAGCGCTAGGCTCTCCCTTAGAAAACTGCACCTCGAGCGCGTTGCACACATTGCTCAAATCTTCTAAGATTGGCGTTAAATCAAGCGGATTTTGCACCGTTAATTTTTTCACCGTAGTTTTCATCGATAAATTATTATCCGATTTAAATTTTCGCACCTCAAAAATCACGCCCAGCGCGGCTTCGCCAATATCATGAAATTTTTGCTCAAAAAAAGCTTCGCTCAATTTTGGCCAATTTCCACGCGCATTAATCGATAATTTTTGCGCAAATTCTTCAGCAAAAATGCCAGCATAAATTTCTTCGGTGATGTGCGGAACGAAAGGCGCGAAGAGCTTTAGCAAAGTGTTAAGACAAATTCGCAAACTATGAACCCCACTTAATTGTTGCGCGGTGATTTTGGCTTTTTGCTCATCGGATAATTCGAAGTTGGCAAGCTTTTCAGCCTTCAGGCCATAAGCTCGAACCTTGACGATCTCTAAATAATTATCGCAAAAATCATGCCAAAAAAACTCCTCGATTTTTTCACGAGCACGGGCATATTCGAATTTTTCAAACGAAGCGCTGGCGTGGCTTAAGGTTGTGTGCAGCTTGCTTAAAATCCACAAATCCGCCGCTTCAAAAATTACTCCGTCGGCCACTAATTTCTTCGCTGTCAAATCGGTGCGCGCGCGAGTTTTAGCATCCAAAACCTCAAAATTCACCGCCACAAATTTGGCCGCGTTAAACAATTTTGTCACTAACTTGTGCCCTATCTTAAAAACATCCTCCGAATAGGCCGTATCCGCTCCTAAATGCGAAGTAGAGGCAAAATAACGCACGACATCGGACGATTTCTCCTCCACCAACGCGGTCGGAGTCACCACATTGCCCTTCGACTTGCTCATCTTGGTTTTATCCGCCGCTAAACACCAACCCGAAATCATCAGATTTTTCCACGGAATTTTATCTTCGTGCAGCAACGCTTTCACGATGGTATAAAACGCCCAAGTTCGAATGATCTCGTGCGCCTGTGGACGCATGTCGGCGGGAAAAAGTTTGTTGTGGCGCTCAAGCTCGCCAAAGTTAATATCGGCATTAATTGCGTGCGACGAAAGTTGTGGGCTGATCGACGAAGTCGCCCAAGTATCCATAATATCAGTTTCGGCCGTTACCTCATCTTTTGTATATCCTTCAGGTGTTGAATTTAGCGGATCACAAGGTAATTGCTTGATATTTGCAACTAATATTTTTCCTTCTTCGCCAGCCCGTTTTGAATACCAAACAGGGAACGGCACGCCAAAAAAGCGTTGACGCGAGATGCACCAATCCCAAGAAAGCCCATCAATCCACTGCTCAATCCTTACGCGCATATACTCTGGATGCCAATTGCATTCCTGCGCTTTCTTTCTCAGCGCGTCTTTTTTATCAAGAATTTTAATAAACCATTGCGACGCCACCATGATCTCAATCGGCATGCCCGAACGCTCGGCGCATTTTACAGTGTGAGTGAAAGGAGTTTGTTTTAGCAGGTCGCTCGCAAGCTCAACCAAGATTTTTTCTTTCGCCTCTTTCGCCTTCAATCCAATAATAGTTTGGAAAAATTCGCTAGCCGCCAAATCTTGATGCGCCTTGATTTTGCCGGCTTCATCAAGAATCAAACGCAATTGCAAATTATGTTTTTTCCACCATTTAATGTCAGTTTCATCACCAAAAGTACAACACATTACAGCGCCCGTGCCTTTATCCAACTGCACCAAATCATCAAGAATGATCGGAACTTTTACGCCAAAAATCGGCGTGATCGCGTGTTTATTATGCAGATGTTTATAGCGCGCATCTTCAGGATGAATCATGACCGCAACGCAAGCGCCAAGCAGTTCGGGGCGGGTTGTCATAATCACAAGTTTTTCGTCCGATCCATCAATTGCAAACGCAATCTCATTCATCGAACTTGCAACTTCCTTATCCACCAAATCTGCCTGAGCTAAAGCCGTCCGATCCGCGCAATCCCAAAAAACCGGCTCGAATTTTTTCTCGACCAAACCTTTATTATGCAAATCGACAAAACTCGCCTGCGAAATCCTCTGCGAATCGGGCGAAATCGTTTGATATTTTTGATCCCAATCCACTGATAGGGCGATCGCGTTAAACAACGCCTCAAACTCGGTCTCGGCCTCATCGACAACTTCCTTACATTCCTTGACAAAATCTTCGCGCACCAACAATTTCGCCTTCTTCGGATCAAGCGGATTGGCATTTTGCGCCGCTACAGAAGCAGCACTTCCGACTCGAATATTCTTCACCTTCTCAACCAATCTCTCCGTCGGCAAACCATTATCATCAAAACCCATCGGATAAAAAACATCCTTGCCGCTCATGCGTTGAAAGCGCGCCACAAAATCCGCCTGCGTATAAGAAAACACATGCCCCATATGCAAAAGCCCCGATACTGTAGGCGGCGGAGTATCAATCACAAAAGTTTCTTCCCGCGGCAAATCATTTTTCCACGCGAAAATTTTTTTCTCGCGCCAATGTTGCTGCCATTTTTTTTCACTTTCCTTGTGATTATATTTTTCTGTTAACATTTTTTATTTAAATAAATTTTTACCAAACTTCTACCAAATTCACCGTATATCTCCCCAGCGTATGCAAATAAATTTTGCCATCAACCACCATTGGAGCATGATAAATTCTCTGATCAATTTTGAAAGTTTGCTCAATTTTTCCATCAGTCGGAGAAGCCACCAGAAGCCTTCCGCGACTATCCGCAATAATTAATTTATCACCAACCATCACCACGCCGCTATAAATAATTTTGGTCTCAGGTTTTTTTTCTGCACGAAAATTTGGCAATTGCGAGATCCATTTTATCGCGCCATTGCTGCGCTGAATTGCCAATAATTTATCATCATGATTTATAACATATAAAAACTCACCAGCTAGCCAAAAATCAGTGATCCCAGCGATTTCTTTCTTCCATAAATAGCCACCATTCTTGGTGTTAATCGCCATCATCAAACCACCATTGCCAATAGAATAAATCACATCATTTTTTATAATTGGTGTGGCATCAATATCGTTCAAATAAAAATCAGAATCACCAGCTTTATTTATATTGAGATCTTGCGACCACAGTGATTCTCCCGTCTCGCGATTAAGCGCATAAATTTCGCCAGAAGAATAAGCAACCAACAGCATATTTTTATACAGCAAAGGCTTTGCCGAGCCAAAAATTGCTGTCGGCTTATTAATGCCCGTAGAAACCCATACAAGCTTGCCATTAGAGGCGTCAAGGGCATAAGTCTTGTTATCATTGGTAGTTAAATAAACAAGTTTTCCATCAGAAATTGGCGTTGAAACCGGCAGCGATAAAATTGTTTTTGACCATAAAATTTTTCCATCATCAGCACTTGCAGCCACGATTTGATTGGCTCCAGCGATAGCAAAAATCTTTTTATCAAAATAACCAATGCGTGGATTTTGATAAGATTTTAAAAATTGCCGCGAAAATAAACGATTTTCCCAAATTTTATCTTTGCCTTCGAGGCAATATGCAGTAAGGATTCCTGAGGCATCAAGCAGATAAATTTTTCCATCACGAATAATCGGCGCAAAAACAAATCGATCAGCAAAGGCAGGCCGATAACCCGACCAAATTTGTGCTGTTTTATTAAGAAATTTTTTAGAATTTAATTTAGGCGCAAAAGCAAAATTTTCAATCGCAGGCTCAACCCCAGAGCCTTCTTGCGCCCAACTATTACTAGAAATTTGCGGAGGAATTTTTATAGAAACACCCTGCAAAGATTCATCAATCCTCACCTCATCAATAATCGCAAAAGCAGAAACCGCTTTCTTTCGATCATAATCTTTTTTATCAGCGCAAGCCCCAAGCAGGCCCAACAGTCCAATAATAAAAAAAATCCCAAATATATTTTTCACGATTCCATCAAAAAAATGTGATTAAAAAACTAGAAATAATTTAATTTAGTGACTTTCTGGGTCATAGGCTCTGAGGCGAGTTCTGCGTTCCATCGCAAGCTACGCTTGCTTTAAATTAGATGGACGCGGTGTCTGAGCAGCAGAGCCTATGACCCAGAAAGTCACTAAATTAAATTATTTCTAGTTTTTTAATTCGATAACTATTTCGCCACAAACCCTTCAGCAGATAATATTTTTATCATATCCGCAGCCCTTAATTTTAAAGACTGCTCACTATTAGAATCCTTAATAATATCCGCAAAAACCTGATAAGATTTATCCAATTCGCCAATCTTCATAAAAAATATTCCCTTTTGTTCAGCAAATTGCGAATGCAAATCTTTGCTACGAGATTCAAATTTTTCAATCTGCTTCAAAGCCTCTTGCTGATTGGCTTTATCACTAGTAGAATCAGTTTTAATCACTAAAATTTTTGCTGCAAGCAAACCAGATAATTCGCGCAAATAATGCTCGTAGCGGCTGCTGTTAGCAATTTCTGCATAAACTTTTAGCGCCTCATCAACCGATCCAGAATTAAGCAAAAGCCCAGCATAGCGCAATGATGCTAGAGCTTTGACTCCACTTGGCACCAGAGTAGATTGATAAATTTGCTGCAAACCTTGTTTTGCCGTATCAATTTCACCTTTTTCTTCATCAATTAAAGATTGGTGAAAAATAGCTGAGTATTTTTCTTGTGCTGATTTTTGATAAAGATTAAACGCCAGCAGAAGCAATAAAATAGCTACTGTAGAGGCTGCAAAAATCATGAATAACTTTTTATGTCTTAGAAAAAAAGCAGCAATTAAATCTCTTTTGCTTCGAGGTTGATTTCTGTGAAGAATTTTATTAACAATATTAACGATTTTATTGAGCATTTTTAGTTTGATTTAGTTAATCTTAGACAGCAATCTAAGGTATTTTTTAATAAATAAGCAATAGTCATAGGCCCAACCCCACCAGGCACTGGAGTGATAAAGCTAGCCACTTCTTGAACATTTTCAAAATCAACATCGCCAACCAATTTTGTTTTTCCATCAGCAAGAGTAATACGATTGATTCCAACATCAATTACAATTGCATTTTTTTTGACCATATCGGCTTTAATCAATCCGGGCGCGCCCGCAGCAGATATTATAACATCAGCTTGCAAACACTCAGCTTTAAGATCGCGCGTTGAGCGATTGGCAATCGTAACGGTGCAATTTTCTAGCATCAAAAGCCTCATCAAAGGACGCCCTACAATGTTAGAAGTGCCCACAACTAAAGTTTTTAAACCAGCTAAATTATCGCCCGCAACGGTTTTTAACAAATGAACACAGCCTAGAGGTGTGCAGGGCGCAATCGCTTTTTCATCTCCGTCAATTTCTCCAACAGCAAGCTTACCAACATTGATAACATTGAATCCATCAACATCTTTGCGATAATCAATCGCGCGAATAATTTTTTTGGTATCAATATGTTTTGGCAAAGGCAATTGCACCAAAATACCGTGAACTTTTTCATCTTCGTTCAATTCTCTAATCTTGCTCAAAAGCTCTGCCTCAGTGGTTTCGGCGGCAAGTCGATATTGCAAAGAATTCATCCCAACGGCATGAGCTGCTTTTTCTTTGTTACTAACATAAACTTCGCTAGCGGCATCATTGCCAACCAAAATCACCGCCAATCCGGGAGTTATATTATGCCTTTTCTTAATTTCTTCAATTTCTTTGGCAATTTCTTGACGCAAATTGATCGCGATTTCTTTGCCATTAATAATTTTTGTTGTCATTTTTATTTATTTTTATACCACTCATAAACCCTTGCTACTCCTGATTCAAGAGAAGTTTTTGCTTTCCAGCCAAGGGCATTAATTTTTGAAACATCCAAAACTTTGCGTGGAGGGCCATCTGGTCTACTTATATCAAATATTATTTCACCTTTAAAGCCAACAGTTTTTTTGATTAATTCTGCTAAATCGCCAATAGATAGATCTTCTCCAGTGCCAATATTAGTGAGCTCAGTGACATTTTTATTGTTCATCACAAAAACGCAAGCCTCAGCCAAATCATCAACAAAAAGCAATTCGCGCTTAGGTGTTCCCGATCCCCAAACCTCAACCACAGAATCTCCGCGCATTTTTGCTTCATGAAATTTGCGCATCAAAGCTGGCAAAACATGCGAGGTTGTAAGATCAAAATTATCATTAGTGCCATAAAGATTTGTTGGCATAATCGCCACAAAGTCGCATCCATATTGGGCGCGATAGGCTTCACACATTTTTAATCCAGCAATTTTTGCAACAGCATAGCCATAATTTGTAGGCTCTAGCGGCCCAGTTAAAAGATATTCTTCTTTAATTGGCTGTTCTGCAAATTTTGGATAAATACATGAACTGCCAAGAAAAATCAAGCGCTCAACTTTATTTAAATATGACGAATGAATAATATTATTTTGAATTTGTAAATTTTCATAAGTAAAGGCCCCAAGCTGTGATCTATTGGCCTCAATGCCACCAACTTTTGCCGCTGCCAAAAAAACAAATTGCGGTTTTTCTTGGGTAAAAAAATCAGCGACGGCTTGCTGATTTAACAAATCTAACTCTTTACGATTTTTTACAATAATGTTGTTATAGCCTTGATTCTGTAGTTCGCGCATAATCGCCGAACCGACCATTCCTTTGTGACCTGCGATAAAAATTTTTGAATCTTTTTGCATTTTATTTTAATTTTTAGATCTCGGTTTGCAGATAAATTAGCTATTACTTACTGCCACATGCTCTGCTGCTCAGACACCGCAACCATCTGATTTAAGCGAGCGTAGCTCGCGATGGTTGCAGAACTTGCCTCAGAGCATGTGGCAGTAAGTAATAGCTAATTTATCTGTAACGCACCAATTCTATTTGTTTATTCATCACAAAACAAGCCAATCGCGCCAAACCCAGCAATACCAAGCTTTTGCAGCGAATTAATATTTTCTAAACTAACTCCGCCCAAAGCAAAAACAGGAATTTTACTAACACGAATAATCTTACTCAGCTCTTTCAATCCAAGAGGCGCAATATTCGGATGGCTTTTAGTCGCAAAAATCGGTGAGGCAAAAATCATGTCCGCCTTAAGCTGCTGTGATTTTAGAACAGATAAAAAATTATGACAAGCAAAGCTAAAAATAAATTTTCTCGGCCAATGTTGGCGATTAAAAATTTGCAATGGCAGGTGATCTTGATCAGAAAAATGTATGCCATCGGCTCTTAATTTTCTAGCCAATTGAAGATTTTTGCCAATTAAAAATTTGTGATTTTTTGCTCGACAAATTGCTAAAATTTCTTGCGCTAAAATTTCTCTTTCCTTGCTTTTCAAATCATATTCACGAAAAATCACCGCAGAATTTTTTGGCAATTTTTTTATTACCAAACTAAGATCACCACATCGTTTTCGATCAGTAAAAAAAACCCTATTTATCATGCAAAATCAAATCGAAAGAAATTTATTAGCGCTCAACCAAAAAATCAATAATGCCTGCAAAACCTATGAACGCAAGCTCTCAGATATAAATTTAGTTGCCGTTTCAAAAACAGTTGCAGCAGAAAATATTTTAGCAGCAATCAAAACGGGCTGCAAAATTTTTGGTGAAAATTATGTTAAAGAAACGCAAGAAAAATGGCCAGCAATAAAGCAAAATCATCCACAAACAAAATTGCATTTAATAGGGCATTTGCAAAGCAACAAAGCTCGTGAAGCTATAGATTTATTTGATTGTATCGAAAGTTTGGATAGCGAAAAATTAGCTAAAGAATTGCAAAAAGAAATCGCCAAACAGCAAAAAAATCCCGAAATTTTTATTCAAATCAATATCGGTGAAGAGCAGCAAAAAAGCGGCATCGCGCCACAGGCAGCCCATGATTTCATCAACTTTGCTCGCAATGAATGCAAGCTAAATGTAACAGGATTAATGTGCGTTCCGCCCACAAATGAAGAGCCTTCACCCTATTTTGCTCTATTAGCAAAAATCGCCAAAGAAAATGGTCTAACAAAATTATCAATGGGAATGAGCGCAGATTTTTCCGAGGCAATCGCCTTAGGATCAACCCATATCAGAGTAGGAACGGCAATATTTGGAGAAAGATAAAAAATGGCGTGCCCTAGACGATTCGAACGTCTGACCTACAGCTTAGAAGGCTGTTGCTCTATCCAGCTGAGCTAAGGGCACATATAAAGAAAATGGGCGCATATCTTACTAATAATCGAAAAAATAAGCAAGCAAATACAGAAATATTGCGTAAATTTTAAAAAATTATGCCAAAAATTCAAAAATCTACTTCCCTTTTCAATTTACTTGCCCTATAAAATTACTCCCGTCCGCAACTCCCAAATGTTGCTACATTTTTAAATACATACTCAATTTTTCAAACTATGCCTAACAATAGCCCATCGCACATTTTTAATTTGATCAAAAATAACAACATAAAATTCGTTGATTTCCGCTTTTCTGACTATAACGGAAAGTGGCTTCACATCAGTCACTGCGCCGATATGGTCGGTGAAGAAGAATTAACCAAAGGTGTATCATTTGATGGATCTTCTATTCCTGCATGGAAAGAAATAAACGAATCAGATATGATCATGATGCCGCAAATTAACACGGCTTTCATCGATCCATTTGCAACCTCGCCAACCCTTGTAATCACTTGCGATGTAATCGAACCAAGAACCGATTCTGGCTATGATCGCGATCCGCGTTTTACTGCAAAAAAAGCAGAAAAATACTTGCAAGAAAGTGGTATTGGTGATGTAGCATATTTTGGCCCCGAGCCAGAATTTTTCGTCTTCGACGATGTGCGCTACAGCAATAGAATGACAGGAAACTCATACGAAATTGATTCAGCAGAATTGCCTCAAAATACAAGCCGCGCCTACGAAGGCGGCAATTTAGGGCGTCGCTCGCCAATTAAAGGTGCATATTTTGATCCACTTCCATTAGATAGCGGCCAAGATTTGCGCAGCGAAATGGTAGAAACCATGCGCCTAGTTGGCCTAACGCCGCTTTTGCACCATCACGAAGTTGCAAATGCGCAATATGAAATCGGCTTTAAATACAGCACTTTAACTGATACCGCAGATAATGTGCAAAAGTTTAAATATGTCGTGAACAATGTCGCACAGGCCTTCGGCAAGACCGCAACCTTCATGCCAAAACCAATTTTTGGCGATAATGGATCAGGTATGCATGTTCACCAATCAATCTGGAAAAACGGCGAAAATTTGTTTAAAGGCAAAGAGCACGCAAACCTCTCCGAGCTAGCGCTATTCTATATCGGCGGCATTATCAAGCATGCTAAAGCGATTAATGCTTTTGCTAACCCAACAACAAATAGTTACAAGCGTTTGGTTCCGGGATATGAAGCTCCGGTGTTGCTTGCTTACTCATCTTGCAACCGCTCTGCCTCAATCAGAATTCCGCATGTTACCAATGAAAAAGCGCGTAGAATTGAGGCAAGATTTCCTGATCCTGCAGCAAATCCATATCTAACCTTCGCCGCGCTACTAATGGCAGGGCTTGATGGCATCAAAAACAAAATCCATCCAGGAGATCCGCGCAACCAAGATTTATACCATCTTCCAGAAAAAGACTTGAAAAAAATCCCTACAGTTGCGCGCTCCCTAAGAGACGCTCTAGCCGCGCTAGATAAGGATCGCGAGTTTTTGCTAGCTGGCGGAGTTTTCACCAAAGAGCAAATCGATGCGTATATTCAACTCAAAACTGCTGAAGTTGATAAATACGAGCAAATCCCTCATCCGATTGAGTTTGAGATGTATTATAATTGCTAAATTTGCGCGATATCTTTGCGTCGGAAGATTCTTCTCCAGCGATAAATTCTGCCTTGGAGAAGGCTACTCTGGCGCTCAGACACCGCGCCCATCTGATTTAAGCAAGCGTAGCTTGCGATGGAACGCAGAACTCTCTCCAGAGTAGCCTTCTCCAAAGCAGAATTTATCTTTCACGAGACGAATTACATAAAAATTTTCTTTGTATTCAGGGTATAAATGATACAAGTGTAGAAAGTCTCAAAAAACCTCAAGAAAGGTTGAGTGGGGAGTGACGAGGCTCGAATGCGAGTTCCATTTTCATCGCAAGCTACGCTTGCTTTAATCAGATTAAAAGGGTGTTTGAGCAGGCGAGCCTCGTCACTCCCCACTCAACCGATGACGAGATCAAGATTTTAACAAAAATTACTCAAATAATCCCCAAAACCAACAGCAAAATCGCAAATTCATCCAAACACCAAAAAATATTAAAAAACCACATTTTTCCATTTGCATTATTATTTTAAACCCTGTATTTTTCCTACTTTCCTTTTCTTCTCATAGTAAAATTTCTCAAAATATTTTATGACCAAACAAACCTTCCAACGCACCAAACCTCACGTCAACATCGGCACAATCGGCCACGTTGATCACGGCAAAACAACTCTAACCGCAGCTATCACCAGCTTTTTATCAAAAAGCGGCATGGCAGAAAAACGCGGCTAT
>CAMBFC010000003.1 GCA_945865905.1 Rickettsia typhi | reverse complement strand
ATCCATAAAAAAATTCCAAAAAAATTAACAAAAACCACCCACTAAAAAACAAAAACCACTTTTATTTTCCACAATCTCCACAATTTCTAACCATTTGAAGCCATATTCTGCGCATATCCAGCTCAAAAGTCGCAAAAATCCCTTGTCACGCTAACTCAAGTTACAAAAACCAGAGGTTCAATTTCAAGTTTTAATATCCTTTTAAAATTAAACGCCAAACTTTCCATAAAAACTTGGAACTGATTTTTAGCCATTCCGCGATATCTACTTCGATTGCGAACCTTACTAAACACGCGCTCGTAAGGACATCTCGCTTGCGAAATCCATTTGTCTTTATCGTGATTTTTATCCTTCATATTGTTGGTTTTAATCGTGCAATTATGAAGATTTTTTATTTTCATTTGATCGGTTGAATCCTTGGTGCAGTAGCCTTTATCGCCGATTTTTAGATTGGTGTTATTTTTATTTTTCTCGATAATTTTATTGTTGAATTTTTCTAAGCCTTCAGCGATGGCCTTATCGCGCTCGTTCCACAAGTGAATTTTGCTGATCAATTGACTAGAATCAACGAATGTAAAAATTTCTCGGATAAAACCTTTTTGTTTTAATTGCTCACGAATTTGATTAAAAATTGTAGCTAGTTGATTAGTGCCGATGCCTTGTCGGAGGCGGCAAAACAGGGTATGATCGGGCGTTTCTTCGCTTAGAGAAAAATCGCAGAATAATTTTGCTGCTGTGTTTTCTGCGATGAATCTTTCTAACTCACGATCACTTAAATCTTCCATGAATTGCAGAACTAACATTTTGAAGCAAGATAGAGGATCGTAGCCTCCGCGGCCAGTTTCTTGGTTGTTTTTAATCGTGATATTTTTTGTTAATCCTGCAAAATCAATGATTGAAAGTAGAGTGCGGTAAGGGTGATTTTGTTTGACTATATCGTTGAGATTCACGATTTCTGTTTGCATTTTTAGTTGCTGATAATTTGATAACCTAAACTTGATTTGAGCCAATGAAATCAAGGGTTGAAACGGGTGTAATTGTATGGATAATTTTGGTAATTAACAAGTTGTTTTTTATGATTTTTTCTGTTATTTTTTTATTGGGTTTTGCAACAGTCTCGTTATGTGAGAAGAGGCAATTAATATTTTGTGAGGCTTGATCTTGCTACCTGAATTATGTATCAAATTGAGTTAGATAGCCTTAAATCTTTTTGTTAAAAAAATTCTTCATCAAAGCAACCGCTTTTGCAATCATATCTTCATCATGAATCAAAGAAAAACGAACAAATCCCTCGCCATTTTCACCAAAACCACTGCCGGCAGATATTGCTACGCCCGTTTCTTCTAATAATTGCTTGCAAAAATCAAACGATTTTATTAACGCAAATTGTGATGGCATTTTAGCCCAAATAAACATTCCTGCTTTTGGCATTTCAACATGCCAGTTTAGCTCTTGCGCTAGCATTTTTACCATAAATTCAACGCGTCTTTTATATTTAGCGCGAAGTTCGGTGAGATATTCTTCGCTCTTTATGGTTAGCGCATCGGCAACAACCATTTGCGTGATATCAAACGAACCATAATCTAAATATGATTTTATTTTATAGAGCGCGGCGATCAAATTTTTGTTGCCAGCAGCAAAGCCGGTGCGGGTTCCCGCTAAAGAATAACTTTTGCTTACTGATGAAAATTCTATCGCAACATCTTTGGCACCCCTAACTTGCAACACCGAACAAGGCTTATAAACATTGGCGTCATAATAAATTTCGGCATAAGCAATATCCGAAATTATATAAATTTTGTGATGCTTGCAAAATGCGACTAATTCTTCATAAAAATCAATCCCAACTATTTCAGATGTAGGATTGCAGGGATAATTTACCAACACCGCCAAAGGTTTTTTTGCCGCAGTTTCAACATGATTTTTAAATTGTCGCAAAAAATCAGCACTTTTAATTGCGTTAATATGAACAACATTGCTTTTAGAAATAATAAAAGCAAAAGTGTGAATTGGATAAGAGGGGCTTGGAACCATGATATAATTATCTGCACTGGCAATTGCAGTTGCCAAACTTGTTAGACCTTCTTTAGCGCCAATTGTAACAATTGCCTCACTTTTATAATCAAGATCAACACCAAAACGACGCGCGTAATAATTGCAAAATTCTTGCTTGAGCAAATCGATTCCACCAACAACTGAATAGCCATAAAGTTTGGGATTTTTTGAGAGTTCTTCAAGCTTTTTCATCGAATGAGCAGGCGGTGCAGAATCTGGATTACCCATTCCAAAATCAATGATTTCAACACCTTGCGCCGCAACTTCTTTTTTTAAATTATGAATTGCCTCAAAAATATAAGGCGGGAGTTTTTCGGTGAGATAGAATTTATTTTGCATTTTTCTAGATTTATTATTTAGATTTTTTTGATATAAATCCAAGCATTTATTTGAGACTGCAATCTCACCGAAACCCTCTCATAATCAGCAACCTCATATTCATCAGCTTGTCGCAACTCTTCTGCCGTAATATCAAAAACCACTCCCTCAACTTCATCCGCAATATTTTTACTATGAATTAGAATCGGATGAAATTCTTCACCACTTTTTATAACAATCGCTAGGTCATTAATTTTTATTTTTTCCAAACGAAAACCATATAAAATATCTTTCTTTCCGTTAAGAATGCGACCAAAAGTTGATAGCTGCACCGCTTCTTGCTGCAGAGTTCCGTAGGAGAATAGTTTTTCTTTTTGATTCATGTTTTTTATTGTTGAGATAAAAAAATACCCACCCTCTAACACCTATATTTCAAGGGAGAAGATGATGAGCCTAGTGCCAGCATTATCATTTAAAATTATTAATTATTCAAGCTAAGCTATTATTTCACCTTCTAATCACCACAAATAATAACCAAAAATCATGTTAGTTTTTATCGATGAAAGCAGCGATCCTGGTTTAAAAACCGAACAAGGATCAAGCAAATTTTTTACAGTAGCTCTTTTGGTTTTTGAAGATAACTAAGAAACCTAGGGCAGGATTACAAATCCCGTCGTGCGTGTACTGCTCCTAGATGAAATCACTATGGACATGAAGTTGTTATTTTATAATATCCTCGACTTCAAGTCCTCCGATTCCGAAAATAAAACGATCAATCAAACTCTTCATTTCCTTAAAATTCCAACTCTGCAAACTCTCAAAATGAAAAACTCTATTCCGAAATTTTCTAATCGCCTCCATTTCTTTTTGGATTTTCTTTAAATCTCTCTGATGAGGTTTGAAAAATGGAAAAATGCGTTCGAGCATTTTGTTTTGTTGCCAAATTGGCACATGATAAGAATTATGAAAAAGGTTTGTCCAGAAGCCAAAATTAAGGCTTGAAACGATATTGTCCAGGTTAATTTCTTTGCCTAGTTTGTTTAATTCTGCAATGACTTTGCCGATTTTTTCTTGCTCTCTAAAATTAAGTTTTAAGCTACATCTTGCGTCAAAAAGCCAATCACCAAGATCAGCGCTAAATTCTGTGGCGATCTTATTTCTTAAAAAAATCTCTAAAAAATGCAGATAAATAAAAATTTCTTTAGCTTGTTCTAACTCGATTCTATAGGCATCAAACCAGTTATTGCCAGATTTCACTCTATATAATGCAACTTTTTTTATTGAGAGCAAATCTTCGATTCTATCCTTAGTTTCTTTATTCATTAGAGCAAATAATAAAAAGCTTAAAACTAATATTTAAATTAATTTAAATATTAGTTTATAAATTAGTTTATAAACTAATTGACTTATCGGATTCTACCGAATATAATATCCGCATTAGACTCGTCGTTTTCTCCCTTGCAACATAGGTGCTTAGATGGCGAGTATTTTTTTGCCTCATTTTTAAGCATCTTACCACTCCTTAGTATAAGCGCTTTACAACCCATTCCTTAACATTTCAGTTCTATTTCAAAATCTCAACTTTTTTCTCAACCCGCAACAAAATCCCCAATTCTTTCAACTGCTTTTCGCTAGGCAACAAGGCCGGAGCGCCCATCATTAAATCTTGTGCTTTGCCGTTCATTGGGAAAGGGATAACCTCGCGGATGTTGGGCTCGTTGGCTAGAAGCATGATGATGCGATCGATGCCGGGGGCGATTCCGCCGTGTGGAGGGGCGCCAAATTTGAAGGCGTTGAGCATGGCGCCGAATTGTTTTTCTACCACTTCTTTGCCGTAGCCCGCGATTTCAAAGGCTTTGTACATGATTTGCGGTTTGTGATTTCTGATCGCGCCGCTCGACAATTCTACGCCGTTACAAACTACATCATATTGGAAAGCTTTTATTGTTAGTGGATCTTGTGTTTGCAAGGCTTCGAGGCCTCCTTGTGGCATTGAAAACGGATTGTGCGAAAATTCGATTTTGCCGTTGGTTTCGTCCATTTCATACATTGGGAAGTCGATAATCCAGCAGAATTTATAGACGGATTCATCAATCAGAGCCAAATCTTGGCCGAGTTTGATACGCACTACACCAGCTAGTTTAGCGGCTTCAGAGGCTTTTCCACAAGAGAAGAAAACCGCATCACCATTTTGCAAACCAGCGCTAGCTTTAAGCTGAGCTAGTTTTTCTGCTGATAAAAATTTTGCAATCGGACCCTTCCCTTCGCCATTTTCATCAATAATAATATACGCTAAACCCTTAGCACCATTGGCTTGCGCGAATTCGATCATCTTATCAAAAAACGATCTCGGTTGCGCCGCGCATTTTGGCGCCGGAATCGCACGAACTGTTGCACCACTCTCAATTGCTTTCGCAAAAATCGAAAATTCTGAACCGCGAAAAACCTCAGTTGCATCCGCTATTATCAACGGATTGCGCAAATCTGGCTTATCAATTCCATATTTCAAAATCGCATCATCATAAGTGATATGAACAAATTTTTCGCCAACAACTTTTTTTACACCGTATTTTTCAAAAACCTTGCGAATCACTGGCTCCACCGCTTCAAACACATCTTTTTGCTCAACAAAAGCCATTTCTAAATCAAGTTGATAAAACTCTGGAGCCCTATCGGCTCTAAGGTCTTCATCGCGAAAACATGGCGCGATTTGAAAATAGCGGTTAAAACCAGAAACCATCAAAAGCTGCTTAAACTGTTGCGGCGCTTGTGGCAAAGCATAAAATTTGCCATGATGCAATCGTGATGGAACCAAATAATCGCGCGCACCTTCAGGGCTAGAGGCTGTAAGGATTGGCGTTTGAATCTCAAGAAATCCATCTTCTGTCATCAAATGACGAATGTAAGAAATAACTTGCGAGCGCAAAATAATATTTTTGTGCGTTTTATCACGGCGCAAATCGAGAAAGCGATATTTTAAGCGCAATTCTTCTGGGTATTCGTTGTTATCATTGATTTGGAAAGGGATTTGCTCAGCTAAAGATTCAACGATTAGCGCCGAAACTTTTAATTCAACTTCACCAGTTTGCAAATTGGGATTAACCGCTTCAGCCGCACGGGCAGCAACTTCGCCATCAACAATAATCACCGATTCCAACTTGATCGACGCAATTTCATCAAGATTCAGTGTTGTTTTTTCTTGATTAATCACCAATTGCGTAATACCAAAATGATCACGCAAATCGATAAAAATTAACGAGCCATGATCGCGTTTTGAATGCACAAAACCCGCGAGTTTAGCGGTTTGGCCAATGTGAGATTTGTTCAATTCTGAACAGTTGTGAGTACGGTATTTATTCATGAAAAAGTGAAATTTAAGACGATTTAATAAACATCGTAAGAGTTGGTGCCGCCATGATACATGCGGTTTTTGCAGACACTGCATTTTGAGGTTTTAGCCATCAATAATTCAATCGCACGCGGCTCTTTTAAACAGATGAACCAGCCAATCAAATGCATCCCCGGCAATAAAATCAAGAGATAAAAGAATTTTGAAGTAATAACGAAAGCCATCAAAGACACCATTCCATTGAGTGCAGCGAAGGTATAGCTAACACCAAGCAATAGTGGTGGGCGGGTCAAACCAAGAAATAGCGGGTCGGTTCCAACTGATCCAGACATAGATTTGTTAAGTTTTATTGACAATAACTGTAAAAAAGAGTAGAATAGGGTCTGCAAAAGTCAATCTCAATTGCAACCGATGATTATTTTGTGTCAGTTTTTATATATAACCTTAATTTTTAACTAGATTTATGTCTTTTCTTGCCAATAGCCTCAGCAATATCAAGCCCTCTCCTACTATCGCAGTATCAATGAAAGCTGCCGAACTAAAAGCGCAAGGCAAAGATATTATTTCGCTTGGCATGGGTGAGCCCGATTTTGACACTCCAGAAAACATCAAGCAAGCCGCTATTGAAGCGATCCGCAAGGGTGATACAAAATATACCGCAGTTGATGGCACGGCAGCACTTAAAAAAGCAATTATTGGCAAATTTAAAAGAGAAAATAACCTCGAATATAAACCTTCTGAAATCACCGTTAGCACTGGCGCCAAGCAGGTTATTTATAATGCATTAGTCGCTAGTTTAAATGCGGGAGATGAAGTTTTGATTCAAGCACCTTATTGGGTTTCTTATCCAGATATGGTTTTGCTTGCGGGCGGAACACCTGTGATTGTTGAATCTTCGGCCGATAATAACTTTAAAATGTTGCCGGCAAACTTGGCAGCAAAAATCACTGCAAAAACAAAATGGCTCATTTTAAATTCTCCTAGCAACCCTACTGGCGCTTGCTATTCTGCCGATGAATTGCGCGCTTTGGCAGAGGTTTTATTGCAACATCCGCAAGTGCATATTTTGGCTGATGATATTTATGAGCATTTGATTTTTGATGGGCTAAAATTTGCTACAATTGCTGAAGTTGAGCCGCGCTTAAAGCCACGCACCCTTATGGTTAATGGTGTTTCTAAGGCTTATGCGATGACAGGTTGGCGTATTGGTTATGCTGCTGGGCCAGAAAATTTAATTAAGGCAATGGCAACAATCCAATCGCAGAGCACCTCGAGCCCATCTTCAATTAGCCAAGCCGCTGCGGTAGAGGCTTTGAACGGTGTGCAAGATTATATTTCTAGCAGCAGAAAAGTTTTTGAATCACGCCGCAACACTGTGGTATCAATGCTTAACGCTATTGATGGCATTGATTGCAATGTGCCAAATGGTGCGTTTTATGTGTTTCCATCTTGCGCTGGCTTGGTTGGCAAGACTACTCCTGCTGGCAAAAAAATTGAAAATGACAATGATTTTTCTGCTTATTTGTTGGAAGAAGCACTGGTTGCAGTGGTTCCCGGTATTGCGTTTGGCGCGGCTTCGCATTTCAGAATTTCATATGCCGCATCAGAAGAATTTTTGCAAAACTCAATGCAACGCATCGCTGATGCTTGCAAAAAATTAAAATAAAAAATGCTTTTAGCGATTGATATCGGAAATACAAATATCGTGTTTGGCCTTTATAATCAAGGCGTGCTGGCTCACAAATGGCGGATGATTTCTGATGTAAAAAAATCTGCTGATGATTATGCGGTTGATATTATTGAGCTTTTTTTAACGGCAAAAATTGATTGTTTAGAAGTTTCTGGATGCATCATTGGATCAGTAGTTCCTAAGCTTAGCGATATTGTTTATGATGCGGTAAAAAAATTCTTCAACGGCAAAATTTTTGTAGTTGGCGATAATGTTAAATTAGACATTGAAATTGCACTCAAAAACAAAAATGAAGTTGGTGCTGATCGCTTAATTAACGCCCTTGCGGCGCATCAAGAATTTGGTGGCAACCTGATTGTGATTGACTTTGGCACCGCAACCACCTTTGATGTTGTTGGTGCAAATGGCGAATATCTTGGCGGGGTGATTGCTCCCGGCATTAATTTGTCGCTTAAAGCATTGCATGAAATGACTGCCAAACTGCCAAAAATTTCGCTGCAAAAACAGCAAAATGTGATTGGAAAATCAACGGTTGAGGCAATGAATTCTGGTGTTTATTTTGGCTATTTAAGCCTTGTTGAAGGAATGATAGCGCGGATTGAAAACGAACTTGGAGTAAAAACAACACCAATTATCACTGGTGGGCTTGCAGAAATTTTTAAGGAAGAATTAAAAATCGAACATTATCGTCCAGACCTAACAATTGAAGGGTTGCGAATGATTTATAATCAACAAAAATAAAATGGATTTAAATTTAAAAAAACACAAAGATGATTTACTCTTTCTTGCTCTAGGCGGCGCCAATGAAATTGGTATGAATGTCAATCTTTATCACCTTGATGGCAAGTGGATTATGGTTGATTTGGGCGTGGGCTTTGCTAGCAATGTTCCCGGGGTGGATATGCTTACTGCGGATATTTCTTTTATCAAGCAGCACAAAAAAAACTTGCTTGGGATCATTATCACACATATCCACGAAGACCATATTGGCGCGGTTCAGCATCTTTGGGAAGATCTGGAATGCCCTGTTTATGCATCACCTTTAGCGGCAAATTTTTTGCGCTCAAAATTGGCAGAATTTAAATTGGATAAAAAAGTTGATATTCGTTTGATTGATGGCGAAAAAGGCTTAAATCTTGATCCATTTCAAATTGATTTTATCGGCCTAACCCACTCTGTGCCTGAGATGAAGGCACTTGTGATTAAAACCAGAAAAGGCAATGTTTTACATACCGGAGATTGGAAATTCGATCCTGATCCCGTGGTTGGCGAGGCTTCAGAAAAAGATAAATTGCGCAAATTGGGCGATGAAGGAAAAGTTTTAGCACTAGTTTGCGATTCTACCAACGCGCTGAGCGAAGGCCATTCTAGATCTGAGGGCGAGCTTTATGAATCACTCAAAACATTAATTTCGGGCCGCAAAGGTTTGGTTGGGGTTACAACTTTTGCCTCAAATATTGCACGAATTTCTACAATTTCGAGAATCGCTAAAGAATGCGGCCGTAAGGTTGTTTTAGCGGGCTGGTCACTGCATCGCATTTATGAAGTTGCGCGCAAAAGTGGTTATGTTTTTGAAGATGCCGATTTTATTTCTGATCGCGAAATTAAATTTTTTAGCAAAAATGAAATCTTGATTTTATCTACTGGTTGCCAAGGCGAACCGCTTGCCGCTACCAAAAAAATTGCTACCGATAATCACCCAACGATTCGTTTTAGCAAAGGTGATTTGATGATTTTTTCTTCAAAAATTATCCCCGGAAATGAGAAAAAAATCTTTGAACTTTTTGACGCGCTAGCGAAAAAGCAGATTGATGTAATGACTGAAAAAGATCATTTTGTTCATGTTTCTGGCCATCCTTCGCAAGATGAATTGCGCGAAATGTATCAATTGGCGCGGCCGCAAATTGCTATCCCTGTTCACGGTGAATTTATTCACACCAAAACCCACGGAGACTTAGCCCGCGCGGTTGGAGTTCCTAATGTGTTGCAGGTTGAAAATGGCATGGTGGTAAAAATTTGCCAAGATAATCCGCAAAATTCTGGCGCGGTTGGTTTTGTAAAATCAGGCTATTTTGGCGTTGATGGCAGACAGTTGGTTGATATAAATGGCGATATTATTAAAGAGCGTCGCAAGCTGCAGCTGGGCGGGATTGTGATTGTTTCTTTGTTGGTAAATGATGCGTTAGAATTAATCAATAAACCAAGAATTATCTGCGTTGGATCTTATAATTTAAACGCTGATTATGAAGGCGAAGATGAAATTTGCCACGAGATTAAAATTCTGTTGAAGCAGAAGGCGCGCGAGCTGGGCTTAAATAAAGGCATTGGTTTTAAGTTTATGCAGAAGAAAAATAAAAAGCTGCGTGAGACTAAAATTCTGAATGATATTGAGAAGAATCTTCGTTCAAAAATTTTGAAGATTTTTGAAGATTTTATGGGGAAGAGACCAGCGCTTGAAGTTATTATTCATTTGGGTTAGTAAGGTTTTTTGATTTATGGTGGCGTGAATTTGAATTATAATAGTTTGAAATTAACCTAAATTGTTTGGGCAATTTTTATTAAATTTTAGTTAAAGAATTATGGATCAGCAACCTGCTATGACTGGATCACAAATTATTGATGCGTATATTGCTGACCTTGATGCGGAGCTTGCGCTGTATAATGATTGTGTCGCCAATAATCAGACGAAGCCTTATAAAGATCTTCCGACAAGCACTACCAATAGAAAGCTTACCTCTCTTTTTCCTGATAACAGCACAAAACAAACCACTGATCATGTGCAGAGCTTAATGATCTTGTTTGCTAGAGAGTCTACTCATCTTGACGCAATAAAAAAAGCTCTTGTCACCAAAAAAGGCACTGTTACATCACCGAAAGAAGCTGAGAAAGCTATTGGAACAATTAAAGATTATCTTGATAATTTGGATACAGCGATGTCTGACGTTGAGATCTTGAACGGCGCCATAGCAATCATTAACCCACCCGCAACGACGCCAAAAGAGGCACTCACAGATACCAAGATTGTAGCAATACAAAATAATCAAATTCTCAAAGGTGCTCGCGTTTATCAAGGCGCTGATGGTGGCGATGTTAATCTTGATTTTTATTTAGTTAAACAAGCCGAGAAAGTTTATTGTTTCTATCAGAAAAATGCCGAAAAACCTGAATGCAGCGAGATAAAAACAGTTGCAAACATAGAAAAGCTTTTGGGCGCTGGATATGCAACAATCTTGTTAGAAAGCGCACGCGATTCAAATATTACACACACCACTTTGTCAGATCCAAGATTAATCACTCTTTTGAGCAAACTAGAGCAAAATAAGTTGCTTGTTCCTGAAGATAAGAGCCTATTATTCATGATTTCTGAAGTGTTTTCATCTGTTGCTTTTAGCAACTTGTGGAAGCGCCCACTAAATATGGAAGAGGCAAAAGATTTTCTTAGATTTTTAACTGGTAAAAATAAGGACAAGATTGATCCCGCTTTTCTTGCTCGCCTTACTTTGTGTAATCAGGGAGAATTAAATAAAATCAAAACCACTTTTGGTGTAGCCAACTCGTTTGCTTCTGAATTTTTTCAAGGCAGTAGCTTCGCTCCTTCTATTAGTGCTTTACATGTTGCATCAAGCGCGGATGCTACTCTGGGAGAAGCTGACAAAAAAGATATTTTGGATGGTAAAAAATATTGTTGGTATAATGTTAATGCGGGGCATGCTTTTGGCTTGGTATTTGGAAATGTTGATACCAAAAAAGATAAGCGCAAAATCTATATTCAAGATTCAACCGAAAGGAATGATGGTGACATTCTTACTACCTACAAAGCAGCTATAGCAAAAATTTATCCCGAAGGAAAAGAAGGAGAAAATTATGAAATAGTAAGAACTACAAAGAAGAAAGATTCTGCAAAAATGTTTGCTGAGACGAATGCTGCTGGCAAAACAAGTGGAATTGAAAACCAATGTCGATATTCAGCAATCATTTTTTCTGAGAGAGTTATTTTAGGGCTTGCAAAAGGTGATTCTTTTGGGGCTGGATCAATAAAATATGGCGAGAAAGATTTTGTGGATGCTTTTGCGGGGTATTTTGATAAATCTGCGATGGGTATTGAGGCGTCGTCAAAACCTAAGCGTAGACAACTTCCCCCAACACCAAAACAGGCAGCAGCAGATGATTTGGTTGCCCATGCAGATCCATATGTCTTGCTTCAGAAACATGGAGCCACTTTTGATGAGTTTTGGACATGGCGCAAGCATCGAGATAAGGATATTAAAGCAATAAGAGATCAGGCTCAGACACAAGGATTAAATGAAATAAGGACCTCGAAAAAGCCCTTCGTCGTTATACAAGCAGTAAATGATCGCCCTCACCTGTGGGAGCAAAGAGCAGCAGGCATTCAAGCTACCAAAGCTTGGCTTGTAGCTAATTCGCCCCAACAAGAATGCTTGGTTATAAATAACAGTGGAGGCCATTGGGATTCAACTCGAGTTTCAAGCAATCCAATAAATCAGCATATTGAATCTTCGGGAGCAAACCTTGCTTGCGGTTGCTATACATTGATGAATATTGTAATTCAATACTCTGCGCATGCGGATCAAGCTCAATTGAATGCGGCCTTGGCAAAACTTACTGACCCAGAACGGGCAACAATAAGAGCTGCGCTGAATACTCCAGATGTTAACTCCTCAAAATTAGACGCCGCATTAGTAAGAAAATTTACTCAAGCTGCAATACAAGTTTTACCTTCTACGGGAGCCGCTACTAAGGCAGTGAGAGATTTGGCTATTAAAAATGTAGTAAGATCGCATTACCAATTAGCAACGGAAGAGCTTGGTATGGCTCTAGAGGGACTGGGAATTAAATATATCGAGCAATCAGCTCTGGGTCAAATTCACGATGCGGCAAATGATGATCAATTTCTACAGCAAAATGTGCAGTTAAATCTTCTTGGAGTGAACGGATCGATATCTTTTAGAAATCAGATGCATGAAATTGCTGCTTATATCGGCACTATTGCTCATCCAAATCCACCAGCAGCAGGTTTGCCAGCGGCAGCTTTACCAAATGATTTGGACGCGCTCATCGCATCAAATCCCCCCCCCGACTTCAAAACGCAATATTTAATTCCCGCAGATTTTATCTTTTATTGCGAAGCCATTGGGCTCAAAACAATACGGGTTGATAATGTTGATTATTTTAGATTTTTAAAAGACAATGCGGATGAGGTCTTGATTCCGACTATAAATACTGCGCAATCAAAAATTTATTTATCTAAAGAGATTCAGTCTTCTTCTGAATCTGAAGATTGTTCGAGTTTTACAGATATGCTAGCGAGTGAAGAAATACCTATCACCAATTATAATAGTATTTGTGAACTCCTACTTGAAGCTTTAAATAAAACTATAGCAGCAGCGGTAGAAGAGAAACCAAAGCCCATTGTTTTAAAAAAAGCTGACCTTAACCCCGCCTTTGCCAATGCAACATATATTGAAGGATTATCCGACCATATGCCAGTTAGCTTTACTGTTGATGGTAAGAGGATTTTGACGCTGAATTTGTTGAGGCGGTGTACTAGTAGCACAACAAAAGTTAATGGTGATAAAGTTGGAAGCAACAACCCTTATAATGTGGAAGAAACGCCTGAGCAATATGCAGCAAGGTTTCGTCAACAAATTCGGTTTCTTGTAGAAGCTGCAAAAACACATGATTTTATTGCGTTGCAAGAAGCGGATGTTTTGAATGAAAATCCTGAGCTTTTGAAAGAATTGCTGCTGGCGCTGAGCGAAGATTATGGCATCACTAGAGAAACGGGACAAGATTATGCGGCAGATAGCAATGACAAAAAACACCTTCACCCTAGAGGGCTTGCGACGATTTATAATAAAAAGAAATATACTCTTGGAGCAACTACGCTTCATTGCGAAATAAACAAGGCCCCTAAAGCTCAATCTCCTTATCAGAAGCATCACGCAATGATTACCGCCTATACCACCAAAGATAGTGGGGAGTTGATTTCTGTGGGTAATATGCATCTTGATTCCGAAGAGGCTAAAACACAAATAGCTGAGTTAAATAAAGCTCTTCTAACAACAAATCTTGGGGTGATTGTTGGGGATACTAATTCTCCTCGCGTAGCAAATGCTAGCTGCTTTGGGATAGATGAGGCTACTTGTTATGATAGTATAGCTAAGGTAAAAAATGGATGTAAGGTAAAAGACACTGTATCAGCTAAAATACCAGGAAATGGCGGACCTAAAACTGCATTTCATGGCACAGATGATGCTGCATTAGCACCAACTAATAAAACCCCAACAAAAAAATCTTATGATGTTGCGTTGATTAAAGCTGGCCCCACTAAAGATATTGATGCTTGGGTTAATGCGGGAAAATATGTGAGTGTTGCTGATGAAAAAGAAAAATTTACCGACTATAGCATTCAACCTAAAGTAACTATTGCTAGAGGAAAATCTTATGATCTCAATGAGAAGCCTTCTCCGAAACCAAAAATAGCAGATGCTGAAACGCTGAAAACAACAGCTGCGATTAAAAATGCGATTAGTGAATTGGTAGATCCTAAAAAGACCCCAGATAAAGATAATGCCGCGGTTAAAGCTGCGATCAAGGATAAATTTGAAGCTGCACTAGAAACTCAGAAAGCAGAAATAGCGCCGAAAAAAGCCTATCGAGGAATTGGGCTTGAGGCTAATGTGGTAAATCTTACCAAAGATTTCGTCGCGCTTAAAATAGGAGATATTTTTGAGGAAGATT
This sequence comes from Rickettsia typhi, assembly GCA_945865905.1. GTDB lineage: Bacteria > Pseudomonadota > Alphaproteobacteria > Rickettsiales > UBA1997 > CAMCFD01. Next base: position 117,406 of record CAMBFC010000003.1, on the reverse strand, counting down.
TGGCGAGGTTTTTTGATGATGATGAAGCGGCGGCAATCGGAGTTACTGATTTACAAACAAAACTAGCTGGCAAATTTATTATTGGAGTTGATGGCAAAGATATTAATGATCTGGCCTCTAAGAATGGCGGCAAAAGTAGTCCTCAATTTTTAAAAAAGGTCGTTGAAATGTTTCATGGCGCAGGAAATTTAGAATTTACGGTTATTGATAAATTTCATGGCACCTCAACTCAAATTAAATGCGAGAGAAATATCTTTGTTGCTCACACTTGCGATCACCCTGCGGCAAAAACTGCGTTAACTGCAGCTGGAAAGAAAGGCGCGCAATATAATCCAGATACTCATGGGATTGAGGCTTTGGCAGAAAGTGAAAAAATAACAAAGGCAGCAACAGACGCATTGGTCGCAGCAAACAGCAAATCAAAATAAACAAAAATCGCACAATAAAAAATGCCAAAAAACACAAAAGCAGAATATAAAATTATCGCCGATCACTTGCGCTCATCATGCTTTATCATCGCTGATGGCGCCTTGCCTAGCAATGAAGGTCGTGGTTATGTTTTGCGTCGAATCATGCGTCGCGCCATGCGTCAGTTGCACAAACTTGGTGCGCGCGAGGCTTCGATGTATAAATTTGTTGATGCGTTAATTGAAGAGATGGGAGTTGCGTATCCAGAGCTGGTGCGGGCTCGTGAGGTTATTATTGAAGTGCTGAAGAATGAGGAAGAGAAGTTTAGGGAAACTTTGGAAAAAGGGTTGAAGATTTTGGAAGAAGAAATTGCAAAAATGTATACACAATCGTATATGCAAAAAACTGAATCTTGGCAAGATCAAAATCTTACTCCGCAGCAATCTTCTGAAGCGGCCGCGAGCAACTTTACTAAACATAATTTTTTCTCTGGCGCCATTGCCTTCAAGCTTTATGACACTTATGGTTTTCCACTAGATTTAACTCAAGATATTTTAAAAGAAAAAAATATTGAGGTTGATATTGAAGAATTTAATCGCGAAATGGAATCGCAGCGCAACCGCGCCAGAGCTAGCTGGAAAGGCAGCGGTGAAGAAAAAGAAGATGCACAATTTTTAGAATTAAAAGATAAATTTGGTGCTACAAAATTTTTGGGATATGATGATTTGCACGCCAAAGCAAAAATTATTGCAATCACTTTAAATGCAGCTGGAGGCAATAGTGGTATAGTTTTAGATCATACTCCATTTTATGCAACCTCGGGTGGACAACGCGGCGATGATGGCAAAATTTTTCTTGCTTTGGATGAAAAAAAATTCACCAAAATTTCTGAAACAAAAAAATTCGGCGGCAGTTCTTTTGTGCATTTTGTAAGCGGCGATGAAAATAATCACCAATTTCAAATCGGTGATGAAATTATCGCGCAAGTAAACCCACAAACCCGCGCTGCACGCGCTCGCAACCACTCTGCAACGCATTTAATGCACAAAGCCCTCAAGCAAGTTTTGGGCAATTCTATCTCACAAAAAGGCTCAAATGTTGATGCCGATTCTTTCACTTTCGATTTCAACTTCAACCGCGCCATGACGCCAGAAGAAAAAACCACAGTTGAAAATTTAGTCAATGCTTATATCGCGCAAAATTCTTCGGTAAAAACTGAAGTTACATCACTTGAAAAAGCACGCAAGAGCGGCGCTGAAGCCTTGTTTGGTGAAAAATATGATAATGATGTTCGCGTCGTTTCAATGTCGCCATCCGTTGAGCTGTGCGGCGGCACGCATGTTAAAAACACCGGCGCTATTGAAATTTTCAAACTTGTTTCAGAAAATGGCATCGCAGCAGGAATAAGGCGTATCACAGCTGTAACCAGCTTTGCCGTTGTTGAAGATTACAAAAAACAAGAGCAAGAAAAAGCGCAGGAAGAAATTCGCAAACAAGAACAAAAAGCCAAAGAAAAAGAAGCAGAGAAGCTAAAAAAACAAAATATTCTCGCCAATCTCGATAAATTAAAATCAGAAAATCTCGGCGATCTCAAATTGATACAACATGTTTTTGATGATCTAGAAGCAAAAGATTTGCGCGATATAGCCAGCGAAATCAAGACTCGCAAAGATTTTCATCTCAACTGCATCTTTGTTTTATTCGCCATAAAAGATGAAAAAATCTCAGTTTGTATCGCCCTAACAAATGATTTGCTTGATAAATTTGACGCAACCAAGTTAATTACACCAGCCATTGAAGCCATTGGCGGCAAAGGCGGCGGCGGCAAAAAAGATTTAGCAATGGGCGGCGGAGTTAATAAAGAAGGCGTTTCGCAAGCTATTGAAGCTGTAAAAAAATTAATTGGTTAAAAAAATGAAAAAAAAATATTTCGGCACAGATGGAATTCGCGGCACCGCAAATAAATTTCCTATGACCGCAGAAATTGCCCTCAAAACCGGCATGGCCGTAGGCGCAAAATTTACTGATGGCGCACACAAACATCGCGTTGTAATCGGCAAAGACACAAGACTTTCTGGCTATGTTGTAGAACCCGCCCTCACCGCCGGATTTGCCTCTGTTGGCATGGATGTTTTTTTAGTTGGCCCCGTTCCAACCCCAGCGGTATCAATGCTGACGCGCTCTCTGCGTGCCGATATTGGCATCATGATTTCTGCCTCACACAATCCTTATCACGATAACGGCATTAAAATTTTTGATGCTCAGGGCAACAAATTAAGCGATGAATTAGAGCTTGAAATCGAAAAATTAATCGATGGCGATATCACAAAATATCTTGCAACTCCCGAAAATTTAGGCCGCGTAAAGCGCTTGGATGATGGGCGCGAACGCTATGTTGAATTTGTAAAAAACTCTTTTCCAAAAGATAAAAGTTTAACCGGATTAAAAATTGTAATTGATTGCGCTAATGGCGCGGCTTATGCAATTGCGCCAAAAATTTTATGGGAATTGGGCGCTGAAGTTATTTCTATTGGCGTTGATCCTAATGGATTTAACATTAATGAAAAATGTGGCTCAACCAAGCCAGAAGCACTTCGCGCTCGTGTTCTTGCCGAAAAAGCCAATATCGGAATCGCTCTTGATGGCGATGCGGATCGACTTTTAATCATCGATGAAAATGGTCAAGATATTGATGGCGATAAAGTAATAGCGCTGATCGCCGAAAAATTGCACAATGAAGGTCGACTCAAAAAAGATACTGTGGTGATCACGCAAATGTCAAATTTGGCACTCGAAAATTATTTGAGCTATATCGGCATCAGCACTAAGCGCGTTAATGTTGGCGATCGTTATGTTTTGGAAGAAATCAAAAAAGGCGGCTATAATTTTGGCGGCGAACAATCTGGTCATATTGTTTTGGCAGATTATTCAACTACTGGTGATGGATTGGTTGCAGCGCTGCAAGTCTTGTCTTTATTGGTTTCATCGCATGGCAAAAAAGTTAGCGAATTATTTGATCTTTATAAACCAGCACCGCAAATTATGAAAAATCTCAAATTGCGTAGTGCTGAAAATCCTTTAGAATCAAAGACTGTGCAAGATTTTATTGCAGAAAAACAAAAATTATTGGGACAAAAAGGCAGAATTTTAGTGCGTAAATCAGGAACAGAAAATCTAGTGCGCGTTATGGCCGAAGGCGAAGATGCTGCCGTGATTGAAAAAATTGTTGATGAAATTATCGCGAAATTGGATGCGTAATTTTTGATTTTAGATTTATCAACATAATGCTTCCTACGGCAGCAGAAGCAAAGGATCCTAGCAGCACGCCTACCTTTACTTTATTCAGCAAATCCTCTTGCCAAAAGGCTAAATTTCCTACAAATAAACTCATGGTGAAGCCAATGCCTGTTAATATCGCGAGGCAATAAAATTCTGCCCAATTGCTATCGCGTGGAAGTTGGCAGAGTTTTAGCTTTATTGCAATAAAACTAAACAACATCACGCCAATTTGTTTGCCAAAAAACAACCCGCAGGCAATGCCTAAAACCATAGAATCGGAGAGAATTTGCCAAGATAAATTGGATATTTTTATACCCATATTTGCAAAAATAAAGAGTGGCAAAATCACAAAATTTACTATTGGAGCTAAAGTTAAGGCAAGATTTTTAAGAGGAAAATGATCTTTGGTTTTTAATGGAATGAACATCGCAAGCACTACTCCTGCAACGCTTGGATGGATTCCTGATTTTAACACGCAAAGCCACAATAAAAATCCAGCGAATGAATATAAAAATATTGATTGAGATTTTTTATAATGAATTAACGCCAAAAATCCTACCACCAAAAGTGCAGCAATAAAATAAAAAATGTGCAATTGCGTAGTATAAAAAAACGCAATTATCGCAATGGCAATCAAATCATCAACAACCGCAAGAGTTATTAAAAAAACCTTTGCTGCACTAGAAATTTTTTTATCAAAAACTTTAATCACCATATAGGTAAAAACGATATCGGTGGCAGTAGGAATTGCAAAGCCGCGCAAATATTCTGCTTGGTGAGAGTTAATGAAAAAAAATATCAAAGCAGGAAAAATCACGCCACCCGCAGCAGCGATGATTGGCAGCATTATTTTTGCTTTGCTTGATAATTCTCCTACTAAAATTTCGCGCTTTAAATGCAAACCAATTAGCAGAAAAAAAATCGCCATCAAAAAATCATTGATGATGGTATTAAGAGAAATTTCTTTCTCAAGTTGTAAAGAGTCAATTGCAAATAGCGGAATATTGAAAAATTCATAATAAAGATTGCCCAAGCTAGAATTTGCTACAATAAGGGCCGCAATCATTGCGAACAATATCAAAACCTCCGATGAAGGTTTTATATTGAACAAATTTTTTATCGTTGTCTTGATCATTATTTTATGATTAGAACTTAAAATCTTCGCCTAAATAAACTCGCTTCACTTCTTTATGGCTGATAATTTCTTCTTTGGTGCCTGCCGTTAAAATTTTTCCATCATAAACAATATAGGCGTGATCAACGATTGAGAGGGTTTCGCGCACATTGTGATCGGTGATTAAAACGCCAATATTGCGATCTTTAAGATGCATAACCATGTTGCGAATATCATTAACCGCAATTGGATCTACGCCGGCAAAAGGCTCATCAAGCAACACAAATAAAGGATTGGTGGCAAGTGCTCGCGCAATTTCAACGCGACGACGCTCGCCGCCAGAAAGCGCTAAAGCGTGAGACTTGCGAATATGTTCGATTGAAAATTCTTTGAGTAGAGATTCGAGTCTTTCTTTTCTTTTGAACTCGTTATTTTCAACAATTTCAAGAACAGAATAGATATTTTCTTCGACTGTCATGCCACGAAAAATTGAAGCTTCTTGCGGCAAATAGCCAATACCCAAGCGCGCGCGCTGATACATTGGCATTTTAGTGATTTCTAAACTATCAATAAAAATATGCCCCGAAGTTGCTCCAACAAGGCCAACAATCATGTAAAAACAAGTTGTTTTGCCCGCACCATTTGGACCAAGCAAACCAACAACCTCGCCCTGCTTGATCTCAAGGCTAACATCGCGCACGACCAATCTTTTGCCATATTTTTTGCTGAGGCTTTTAACGCTTAAAATTTTATTCATCACTCTTTTTTTTGGGTTCGTTATTTTCTTTTTTTACTTTAGGCACATCTTTCTTTTTTCCACCACTTTTTAAATCATCATTGCTGATTACAAAAATTACCCTGTTATCAACAACATTGGATGATGCTTCTGTTTTATTGCCAACAAAATTACCTTTTTGTGTTTTTAAACTATAAACAAATTTATCGCCATGACCAACCGAACTGCCATTATTAACCACAACATTTTGTTCTAAAACAAAAATATCGGCCTGAGGATCGTAATATCCAGAATCACCCGTTGCAACCATATCAGCACTAAGAACTTTAACATTATTTTTTGCCTCGATTCGCTTAATTGCTGATTTTTTAGCGGGTTGACCCTCTGCTAGAGCGCCATTGAAGCTTTTCATCTCCGAATTTTTATCATCTTCATAAAACACTAGCATGCGCTCTGCAAGCATGGTATCGGGGCCTTTTTTGACCACCACATGGCCGATAAATTCCATCAGCTGGGATTTTCTCTTGATGTCGATTATATCTGAGGTTATTCTAGTGGGAGGCTCTTTCTTGCGCGGTTTCTTGGTCAAAATTGGATCAGCAAAAACCGCATTGCAAAAAAACAGCGATATTGCACTTGTGATAAAAATAAAATTTGCGCGATTCATGAAAAAGTTTTTCACAATAACTGTTGTCTTTTTGGGGTTTGCTTTTCTTTCATCACAAGCCTTCGCCCATGATAGCCAGCAGTTTAACCGCGATCTCAAAAACTACAATGTTAAGTTGCAAATTTCTACTAATACAAAAAAACCTGCCGAATTTTTTGTAGCCATTGCCAATAGCGCCGCCACAAGAGAACATGGACTGATGAACCTTGAAAAGCTCGATCAAAAATACGGTATGCTGTTTATTTTTGATAGCTATCTGGTTGTAAATATGTGGATGAAAAATACATTAATTCCGCTCGACATGATTTTTATCAATGAAAATAATGTTATAGTTAATATTAAAGAAGACACTGAACCACTATCTTTAAAGGTTATTTCATCACAAAAAGCGGTGCAAAAAGTTTTAGAAATTAACGCTGGATTAAGCAAAAAACTTGGCATTAAAAACGGACAAAAAATTATTTATGAAAATTTTTGAGATAAAAGATGAGATCTCTTCTAAGTTGTTAGAGCTAGCAAAATCAAGCTTTTGCAAGTTTTTAATTATAACATAAATTAAGTATCGAAATAAGAAAATGATCAAAAACTACAGCAAATTCCTTGTTATTTTTCTCATTACTTTCATGGTTTTTTCTTGCGCCAAAAAAAAGGAGGAGGTTCTTACGGGAGAAAGCAGCTATATCAAGGCTAAAAAGCTTCTTGATGAAAAAAACTACGCCGAAGCAGCTAAAGAATTTGAAAAAATTGACGATGATTTTCCCTTCTCAAAATGGGCAACAAAATCACAAAATATGGCTGTTTATGCCTTTTATAAAAACAAAGATTATGCTGATGTTGCGCGTGCTGTTGATGATTTTATTCGAATTAATCCAAGCAATGAAACCATTCCCTACATGTATTATATGAAGGCTCTCAGCTATTATGATCAAATCCCTGATATTGAAAGAGCACAAGATAATACCAGACTTTCTTCGGCAACTTTTCGTGAATTAATTGCGCGCTTTCCAGATTCTGATCATGCTGTTGACGCACGCTATAAACTAGAATTTATTGATGAACATATAGCGGGAGCAAAGATGGCTGTAGGAAGATATCAAGTTACACAAAGAAATTATGTTGGTGCATTAAAAAATTTTCATGATGTAGTGCAGCGCTATGGCTATACTGATCAAGCCCCCGAAGCCTATTATAGATTGATCGAAATTTACCATAAAATTGGCTTAAAAAAGGAAGCAATAAAAGTACGCAATCAACTAGAATCAAACTTTTCAAGCAATGAATGGACTGCGCTAGCACAAAAAATAGATTTTTAAATCAGCAAAAAATTCTTAAAATATCACAAATAAAAACTCTTGGGATGAACATAAATCAAGGCGAAAAACATATTTGGCTGCCCTATACACAAATGCAAAACCATCTGCCACAGCTTGAGGTTGTAGGCGCTAAGGGCAGTAAGATTTTTCTGCGCGATGGTCGCATTTTAATTGATGGCATTGCCTCTTGGTGGTCAACGGCGCATGGCTATAACCACCCTCACCTTGCACAAGCAATCATAAAGCAAGCACGAATTTTACCTCACATTATGCTGGCTGGCTTTGCCAATGACCAAACCTACAAACTGGCTTGGCGCTTGACTCAATTCACTAAAATGGATCGCGTATTTTTCTCCGATTCTGGCTCTACTGCAATTGAAGTTGCGATGAAAATTTGCTGGCAATATCACATCAACAACAAACAGCCGCGCAAAACAAAATTTATTTCGTTCAAAAATTCATATCACGGCGATACTACGGGCGCAATGTCTCTTGCCGATTTATCTGATGGTATGCATCAAAAATTTGCGCCAATTTTGCTGCATAATTTTAGCTTAGATTTGCCACAAAATAAAAATGATCTCAATAAATTTGAAAATTTTGTTAAAAAAAATCATCATGAAATTGCAGGAGTTTTTATAGAGCCAATGGTGCAGTGCGCTGGTGGCATGAAATTTCACTCTCCCAAAATTCTTCAAGAAATTTTTACCATCACAAAAAAATATGATTTGCTTTTTGTTGCCGATGAATGCGCCACTGGATTTTATCGCACTGGCAAAAAATTTGCCCATGATCACACCAACATAAAACCAGATATTTTAGTGCTAGGAAAAGCCCTTACAGGGGGCTGCATAACATTGGCCGCAACTTTAACCAGCGAAGAAATATTCAAATCCTTCCTTGGAAAAACACCAGAAAATTGCTTAATGCACGGCCCAACTTTTATGGGAAACCCTCTTGCCTGCTCTGCTGCCAACGCTTCACTCGATTTATTCGAACAAAATGATTACGCAAAAAAAGCTAGCAAAATAGAAAAATTCTTCAGAAAAAAATTGGAAATATTTCGTAATTATAAAAATGTAAAAGATGTGCGCGCACTAGGCGCTATAGGGGTTATCGAAACTGATCTTGAATGGAAGGATATGATAAATTTGCGTAAAAAATTTATCAATCAAGGTGTTTTTTTGCGTCCTTTTGCGGGAGTAATTTATGTGATGCCTTCGCTTAACATTAGCATCAAAAAATTGGGAGTTATTATTGATGCAATTGAAGTGGCTTTGCGCTAAGACTATTTAAAAATAGTCTTGCAATACTAAATTAAAATCAAAAATAAACGACTCAAGAAACATAAAGTTTTTCGATCACATCTTTAAATTTTTTCTCTAACACACTTCTTTTTAACTTCATTGAAGGAGTAATTTCGCCACTAGAAATTGATATTGGCACAGCAATTACAGCAAATTTTTGAATTTGCTCTGCATGATCAAGATCGACATTAAGCCTTGTTATCACTGCCTGAACAGCATCTTGCAAAGCTTGTGATTGCAAAAATTCTACATCGCCGCCACTAAAATTAAATTTGGTTTTAAACTTTTGCAACAACTCAAAATCAGAAAAAAGCAAGACCGAAACAAATTTGCGACCCTCAGCAATTATAATTGCACCAAGCAAAAATCCTAATTCTTGCACTAATTTTTGTTCAAGAGGAATCGGCCGCACATATTTGCCATTAGCGGTTTTAAAAAGTTCTTTTTTGCGACCAATTATTTTTACAAAACCATCATTATCAATCTGCGCAAGATCTCCTGTGTAAAACCAGCCATCAATAATTGCTGCCGCAGTTTTGTCGGGATCATTGTGATAGCCGCGCATAACATTGGGGCCGCGCGCCAGCAGCTCACCATCTTTTGCCAAGCGCAATTCAACATCAGGAAAAGCCTTGCCAATTGTAGCAAATTTATATGCTGCGGCAAAGTTCACCGCTAATACTGGCGAGGTTTCTGTAAGGCCGTAACCACAATATAATTTTACACCAATATTGCTATAAAAACGCTCCATATCTTCTGATAGAGGGGCTCCACCACAGATTAACATTTTCATTTTTCCACCAAGTGCGCCGCGAAATTTTTTATAAATTAAGCGATCAAAAATTTTATCGACAAATTCTATTCGCTCCACATCCTTCTTTAAAGCGCGCTCTAAGGCCTTTTGTCCTAAGATTTTTTTGATGAATTTTGCGCTATCAACACCATCTTTAATTTTAGCAAAAACTTTTTCTAACACTCGTGGCACTACAGTCATCAATGTTGGCTGCACTTCTCTTAATAAATTTCCGACATTTTTAACATTATCTGCAAAATAAATTTGAACACCTTGCGTGATATAAAATGACATCACCATCCGTTCAAAAATATGCGCCAAAGGCAAAAAAGATAAGACCCTATCATTGACTGCATCAAGTGGAAACACGGTCATTGTCGCCTTAATTTGCGACACTAAATTAGCGTGCGCAAGCTCAACACCTTTTGGCCGACCCGTGCTGCCTGAAGTATAAATTATTGTCGCCAAATCTTGCGGTCGCGCTTCTTTTACAAAAACATTGAGATCATATTTTTTAGCTTCAGCCGCCTCTTTGCCTAGAGAAATTAGGGCCTCAAAGCCAATGATGTTTTCTCCTACAAAATTATAAGCAATAATTTTTGTAGAAAGATTTTTTATCTGCATCACATTTTTATTATCAGTAAAAATATAGCGCACATTCGCATCTTGTAACTGATAAAGTAAATTTTCTTCTGCAATATCATGAAAAATCGGCACACTAACACAGCCCGCTAAAACCGTGCCATAATCGACTATCAACCAAAGTGGATTTTGATAAGAAAAAATTGCTACAGTTTGATTTTTTTGCAAGCCAAGCTCTTTTAATCCACAGGCAAAATGGAAAGATTTTTCAAGAAATTCTTGATTGGAAAATGCACGCCATTCACCATTTTCTTTAAAATTTAAAAAGTTGGGATCGTTGAATTGAGATGCTTGGTTGAAGATTAATTCGCTTAGAGTAGAAAAATCTTTCATATGTTTTTGACTTAGATCGCGCTTTATTGATAAACCTAAAAAAACCGAGAAACCAAGCGCCACAACAGCGAAAGCTTCTGATTAATAACCTCATGATCACGAATATATTCACGCAAATACAAATCAATATGCCCGTGTTTAGCAAAATAAAGACAAACAATCATCAAAAACATCATCGCAAAATAATTGCTTAAACCATCAATAAATCGCGGTCGAATAATTTCATCAACAATTTCAACATTTTGCACTGCAGCGATCCTTTTTTTTGTTTGCGGATGAGTAGAAAAAAGTGTAAAATAACCAGATTCTCCTAAAAAAGAAAGCGCAAAGGCCATGTTTTTGCCACCAAAAGCTTCACCAGATTGTTTATCGCAACGATATTCAATTGAACGCGAAACAAAGCGACGCAAAAATTCATAAAGATTATAAACAACAAAACGATTAAAGGCATTCAATACAAAATTTAGCCCAACATAAACCTCAAACATCAAGCGCGATGAAATGCGACCACCATACGGCATCATTGCAACGCCGCGTGATACAAAATTAAAAATAATACCAAGAAAATATGAAACAAAATTAGTAATTTTTTGATTAGCCATAATCAAAAAAGTTGGCAAAAAATCTTTGTTTATAAGATGCGACATCTCGTGCCCCATAATGCTGCGCAATGCATATAAAAATTCTTTTGGATCATTGCTGCCCGCCAAATAATGATCGACGATTCCGCTAGTTAAAACAATAGCTTTGCCACCAAGACTGCTAACCGCAAAAGCGTTAATCTCACCAGATTGCTTGATGTAAAGTTTTACTGATTTTTCGCCGAATTTATCTTTTACTTCTTCAAAAATTTTGCTCAAAAAATCATAATCTTTGACTTTTTCATAACGCTGGCAACCCTTGAGAGAAGCGCGCATAGCAAAGCCAAAAAGAAAATCGAGTATAAAATAAATCAACATTAAGAAGCTCACCAAAAACAACAAAATAAAAATCGCTAATTTAATTTTTGCCATCATATCTGGCGTTATTGTTAGCGTGGCAGTATGTCGATCAATTAAAGGCACCAGCATTGCCAACATTGGCGAGGCCAGAATGGTGATGTTGAAAATTGTAACAATATAGACTAAAATTAGATTTATTGGTTTCGCAAACATTCGTGAGATTTAAATTTTAAATTACAAATTTTGAGTTAGACTATCTCAATTAATTAACAACTCGATAATAATTATGCGTATTGTTCAAGTCAAAAATATAAAAATTGCAAATAATTTGCCCTTCACTTTGATCGCCGGCCCTTGCCAAATCGAGACGCGCGACCATTCTTTAATGATGGCAAATAACATAAAAAGAATTTGCGATAAACTTGGCATTAATTTTATCTATAAATCTTCTTTTGATAAAGCTAATCGCTCTTCAATTGATGGCCAGCGCGGTATTGGCCTTGAAAAATCCTTCGAAATTTTTGCTGAAGTTAAAAAAGAATTTGACTGCCCAGTGCTTACCGATGTTCATTCGGCTGAACAATGTGCCGTGCTTGCTGAGCATGTTGATATTTTGCAAGTGCCCGCATTTTTATGTCGCCAAACCGATATGTTAGAAGCGGCTGCCAAAACTGGAAAAGTCATCAATATTAAAAAAGGCCAATTTTTAGCGCCTTGGGATGCGGCAAATATTGTAAAAAAAATGGATCATTTTGGTAATAAAAATGTGCTATTGACTGAACGCGGCGTTAGCTTTGGCTATAACACACTAATTTCTGATATGCGCGCTTTGCCAATCATGGCAAAAACTGGTTGCCCAGTGGTGTTTGACGCAACTCATTCAGTGCAACAACCCGGCGGCCTTGGTGGCGCTAGCGGCGGGCAACGCGAATTTGTTGAAACATTAGCCAGTGCCGCAATTGCGGTTGGTGTGGCAGCAGTATTTATGGAAGTTCACCAAGATCCTGATAACGCGCCGAGCGATGGGCCTTGCATGGTTAGATTGGATGGATTGGAAAAACTTTTGACTAAGCTAAAAAGATTCGACGAGGTTGCTAAAGAATAATTGTTGCATCAACATCGCCTCAATGCCTTAAACTAACAAAGCGAAAAACCCTTCGTATTAAATTTGCTCACAGAAGCTATGGCTTTAAAAGAACCAGATGGTTCAGCACCTCGCGCGGCGTCCAAAGAATCATCTCGCAAGGCAGCCTGAGCAACTATCTTAGAAAATTCCTCCCGATTAACCTCATCAGAAATATTGCGAATTCCTGAGGTAATTTTTGCGATATTCAATTCAAATCCGGGAGCTAATTTATATTTTTCAAGTTTTTCTGAATCGCAAAAAGTGTCATCGGCAAACATGGATTCTAAGGCTAATCTTTCTTCGCCACTTAAAATAATTCTTGCACGCGCTTCGCTATCAGCATCTGGTGAGCTATAACTATATTCATTCATCCAAATTTCTGCCATTCTGTTTGAATCAACAATATTTGGTTCGGCATCATCAATAGTATAAGTTTGAAGTTTTTGTATTGCCGAAATACATTGCGCATGATCCTGTCTCAATAAAATTTCTGCAAATTTCTCAGCATCAATTTTTTTAATATCTTGCCTATTGGTTAATGGAGTAATCCAAATTATTTTATAAAAATGTAAAAGATGTAAGATGTCAGGATCATCAGTAAATTTTGTGCCGGCAGCAACATCTTCTTTGGATTCAAAAAAGGCACTAACCCCATTTTCAAGCAATTCTTTGACTCGAGCAAAATCATTTGCGATAACGGCCAAACGCAGATTATTTTTTTGGTCTGCCTTATCCAAAGCCTCCGCTAAATCTTCATAAAATTGACGCGCTGTGATGGTTGGCTGATTTTCAATATCCTGTGATTCGGAATCAACTGGGGTAAAGCTGCCCGATTCTTCCCGAAAATAATATTCTTGATCCTTCAGCTTGAATTTGTAGCATCGTTTATCTGCTTCAAAAGTTATGTTAAATATTTTATCCGCATAAAAACGCAAGAGAGTGGCCTCGCAATATTCTTGATGGTCGACTAGTGGCGAGATCGAGCGGAACTGATCGTCGAATGATGGCGAAGGTGGCTTGGACATGAAGCGGCGCTGTTAATATTGGGATGGTTAATTATCTAATAGCTCCCCCTTTATCCGCCACTTTTGCAGCCGCACTCTTTGCAGATTGTGCAGCTAATTCGGCAGGGTTTTTAGGGCCTCTTGCTATTATTCCGTCTAGTATTGCTGCGAAATTTTCGCGATTTTCTTTTTGCGGTGGTCTTGGCATTGGCATTGGCGTTGGCGTTGGAAGCTCTTTGCTGCTGGCAGCACTGGCAACCCCAGAATCCGCCTCTGACGGTATTGGCATTGGCGGCCTTACTGCTTCTGGTTCGCTGCTGGTAACGCTGACATCTGATAAATTAGGCGCTACTACTCTTGGGGAAGTCTTTCTTCCTGTATCGGGACCTCGACGAATTGCTGTTACATACTCACCATCTGCCGCACCTGACGCTTGAACAGTTGTTCGTGATGATGGCACAGGAATTTCATATCCACGCTCATCAGCAGTCTGACCAAGCGCATCTTGTGGCGATGAATACGGACTTACTTCCGGCCCTTTATTAATTACAAAATCCGCAGCTGCAGCTCTCATTTTAGATAATGGATCCTGAGCAAGTGCTGATGATTGAGCTGCGACGATATCCACTAGGACAGATGGCGCGCTTGTCACTGTTTGCATTGTTGGATTGAGAAGATTTGGTGCAAAGCAGACGGCTATGTTGGAGAGGGTCATTTTATCACTTACAGCCGCCGTTTTTGTCATGATATCGGTGGCCTGCTTTAGATTATCTGCATGCGCAGGATCTGCAGCTAATATAGTGGCGATTTCTTCGACTCTAGACGGGCTTCCCACCTCTCCCTTTACAGCAAGAAGATCTTGTGTAGTTTTTTTGCTAAATATAGCACCTAGTTCTTTTTTATATAAGTTTGCCTGCAGCTCCAAAGGAAGACCTTTAATATAAGCGGTTAGGGCTTTATCATTAGAAGCTCCTTTAGCTTTTGTTAGAAGCCTGTCTATTGTCGCACTAGCCTCATTTTGCTCTGTGGCTGATGATGGTATTCTAAATATTGTAGAAAAAGTCCCTGTATCTGTTGCTTTTACTTCGCCAGGCTTAGCCAATCTATTTTTCTCTTCATCCAGTCTATTTAATAAAGCCCCTCCCAATGCCTTTAGTTTGGAGTCTGCCATAAATTTAGCTTTTGCGGCGAGCTCTTCTGGAGTATTTCTTCCCAATACTGAGGCAATGAATTTACTCATAAGAAATATATATAATTAGTTAATAAGTACTGCAATAATACTAATACAGCAGAAAAAAATCAAAACAAAACTAACAGATCACCACTAATTCAAACTCTTACTGCCTCAAATCGCTACAGCACCAAAGCAAAATCGCCTTTTGCACATGCAAACGATTTTCTGCCTCATCAAAAATTATTGATTGCTTTGAATCGATCACATCTGCCGTCGCTTCAAAGCCCCTATAGGCTGGCAAGCAGTGAGTAAAGATAGCTTTTTTGTTGGCCAGAGCCATTAATTTGAAGTTGATTTGATAAGGTGTCAGCATTTTTAGTTTTTTATCGCGCAGTTTTTTATCTTCAGCACTAACATCGCCCATCGAAAACCAAGTGTCAGTGATCAAAACATCCGCGCCTTGTGCCGCCTCTTTGGCATCAGAAAAATATTTAATTTTTGCACCTAATTTTTGCGCTTTTTTGATTTCGATATTGCAAAAATCATATTCTTTGGGTGTAGAAATTCTTAACTCATAATCAAAAGCGAGAGCCGCATGTATGTAAGAGTTTAAAACATTATTAGCATCACCAAACCACGCTAGTTTTTTGCCTTTTATGCTGCCAGAATTTTCTTCAATTGCCATAATGCTCGCCATAATTTGGCAGGGATGACTATAATCTGAAAGGGCATTAATAACCGGCACTGTAGCGTTTGCAGCCAATTCAAGAATTGTTTGATGCGAGTTAGAACGAATCATGATTGCATCAACAAAACGCGATAAAACTTTGGCGGTATCAGCAATGGTTTCGCCTTTGCCAAGCTGCATATCTTTTTGGTTCATCACAATCGCATGACCGCCGAGTTGGTTCATTCCAACTTCAAAAGATACTCTGGTGCGCGTTGAGTTTTTTTCAAAAATCATTGCTAAATTTTTTCCACTTAATTTAGCATTGGATTTTCTTGCTTTTAATTTTTTAGCAAGACCAAGAATTGATTGTAATTCTTTTTTGTTGATCTGATCTAGATCAATGAAATGAGGCATTTACAAGAAGATTAACATTAGTAAAATAACATTTTAAAAGCGAAAAACGATAATTCGCAAGCATTTTTACAATTTTTGAGATGGAAAAGATTTTTATTGCAACTGGTGGAACTGGCGGACATATATTGCCAGCGCGCTGTTTGGCCGCTGAATTGGCCAAAAATAACATCCAAGCATTTGTGCTGGCTGATGCAAAATATAGCAGTTATATCAGGGCAGAAGACCCGTTTAAATCAATTATTATAAGCTCTTCGCAGCTAATCAAATCGCCACTTGCTTTGCTTAAAGCGGCGCTAAAAATTTCTCTTGGTGGCGCGCAATCTTTGTATTATTTTTTGCGTTATCGCCCTAAATATATTATTGCTTTTGGTGGTTATGCCACCTTTCCTATTCTGCTTGCGGCACTTATTACTCGCACCAAAATTATTTTGCATGAACAAAATGCCCATCTTGGCAAAGTCAATCGGCTGTTCGCTTCGCGCGCTTATAAAATTGCTTTAACTTTTTTGGATACTTCAGGAATCAAAAACGAATATGCCGCAAAGCTTGTAACAGTAGGAAATCCTGTGCGTGATGAAATTTTGCAACTGCATAATAAAGAATATAAATTGCCCGTGAGGCTTGAATTGCCTAAGCGCGATAAGATGGGATATAATGTAATTCTTGCCTCAGAATTCACCGATCACGAAAACCGTCCACAAGATCAAGCCTTTAATATCCTTGTGATTGGCGGCTCTGGCGGGGCAAAAATTTTTAGCGATATATTGCCAAAAGCATTTTTTAATTTGGGCGAAAAAACCAAAAATACCTTACATATATCGCAGCAATGCAGGCGAGATCTGGTTGAATACACTTTTGATCAATATCAAATGTTCAATATTAATATTACAATTGCGGCATTTTTTGAAGATATGAAAAGTGAGATTGATGCGGCGCATCTAGTGATTGCAAGGTCAGGATCATCTTCAATTGCTGAATTTTGTGCGGCAAAAAAGCCGATGATTTTAGTTCCTTTTGCCAAAGCAGCTGATGATCATCAAATGAAAAACGCGCTGATCGTTGAAAAATCTGGCGCGGCGGTTATTGTGGCAGAGCAAGATTTTACAATAAATAAAATGAGCGAGGTGATAAAAAACCTGATTAGCAATGAAAACTTGCTAAAAAAAATGTCGATAAATGCAGGAAAAATCGCCAATCTCAACGCAACTAAAAATTTAGTAGAATTAATTAAAGCATGATAAGCCCAATAGAGTTAAACCTAGGAGAGTTATTGCGCCACAAGAGAAAAGAGCTCAACATAGAAATCGCTCACATCGCCTCTTATTTAAAAATAAAGGATCGCGATATTGAAGCTGTTGAAAATGAAAAATGGGATCAAATCACTCAACATGTTTACAAAACTGGCCTGATTCGCTCTTATGCCAAGATGTTAAAAATTGATATTGCTACAATTGAGGATAAAATCAGAAATCTTCCTTTTGAATCCAACACTAAAAATCAAAAACACCGCCTGTTAAACATTGGTGAAGAGCTAGAAATCACCCCAAATCGCGATATGTTTTTTAATTTTTTACTGATTTCAATTTTATTATTTTTAACCTTACTGGCGATTTACAACGCTTCAGAAAAAAAATCAAAATTATTGACAAGCCAAGATTTGATTGGCGAAATGAATAGATTGCCGTAGAATAAGACTTAATACCGCGCACGAGAAAGGCTGAAGAGCTTGCTTGGCAATGCTCTGAGGCGAGTTCTGCGCTTCATCGCAAGCTACGCTTGCTTTAAATCAGATGAGCGCGGTGTCTGAGCAAGCAGAGCATTGCCAAGCAAGCTCTTCAGCCGCGGGCACAAACCCCTAAAACTGCGTACCAAAACTAAACCTAAACGCCTGCGTTCTATCATATTGCTCCTTCTTGGCGATGCGCGAAAAATCAAAACGAATCGGCCCCATCGGTGAAGACCAAGCCAAGCTCAACCCATAAGTAGAGCGCATTGAGCCACTATCCGCAACATCTGTTCCTCTTTTATTTATCGCATCAACTTTTTTCAAAGTACCATTATCAGAGAAAAGAATCCCGTTGATTCCTAGTTCTTTTGGCAAACCAAGTGGAAAACGAAACTCTGCCGTTGCAACATAATAAATGTTGCCACCAACTGCATTGCCACCAACTGCCGTGCCTTTAATTTTTGTGCGCGGACCCAAACCAGCATATTCAAAACCACGAAAATTATTACCACCTAAAAAGAAAGAATAGTTGCTTCGAACATCTTGCCCAACACCATCAACCACACCACCACGAAATAAGAATTTTAAGATATATTCATCACTAAATGTTGGTATATAATATCCCGCTGAACCAGTGTGCTTAAGGTTTTTTACATCACCACCAACGCCACTAGAATCTTGCGTAACAGAAATATAATAACCATTATGCGGATCAATTTTATTATCACGCTTATCATAAATAAAACTGTGACCAATCGTTGAACTAACAAAACTTCCTTGCAAAGATTGAATGCTTGTAGAGGCATTGATAGCAATGCCACTTATTGTTTGCGAGCTTAAAGAATAGTGCACTTGGTGATTTAAAAATTCAGTAATAGAATATCCGCCACTCAGCGTAAAGCCGCTAGATGCTTGACTATAAACCAAAGTATTTCGCTTATCCGATTGATATTGAAAAACATCAGCACTGACATCAATTGGGCGACCAGTAAAATATGGTCTGGTATAATTAATATCACCCGAAAAACTATATTTTGATTGCTGCACACTAATACCAACTTCTTGCCCCGTGCCCATCAAGTTGCGCTCTTTCAAGCCAATATTTGCCGTCGCTTTATCAACAGTTGAATAGCCAATACCAAAATTTAGCTCGCCAGTCTTTTTTTCTTTGAGTTCAATTTCGAGTTCGATTTTATCAGAATTGCCAATTCTTTTGGTGTGAAAATCGACCTTCTCAAAAAATCCAAGATTTTGAATACGCTGTTTTGAACGATTTATTTGTATGACATTGTAAGGATCGCCATCACGCATTCGCAGCTCGCGACGCACCACTTCATCTTTGGTTCTTGTGTTGCCGATAATAGTAATTTTATCAATGTAAATTCGCTGCGTTTCTTGCACAACAAAATCAACATCAATAATTTTTTTCTCTTTATTGCGCTTTAAAACTGGCTCAATGTGAGCAAAGGCATAAGATTTTTCTGACATGATTTCGACCATTTTTTCAACAGTTTTATCAATCAAATCAGAATTATAAACTTTGCCTTGCTTGATCAAAATTGCCTTATTTAATAGCGTTGCGTCAAACTTCTCTACATGGTTGATAATGTTGATCTCACCCAGATTATATTTGATACCCTCTTCTAATAAAAAGGTAATATAAAATTTATCTTTGCTAGGCAAAATTTGCGCGGTTGAAGTGGGAACAGCAAAATCAGCATAACCTCTTGCACCATAAAAACGACGCAATTTTTCTTTATCAAATTCAATACGATCAGAATCGTAGACATCTCCAGAAGAAAAGAATTTGTACCATTTAGTTTTTTTTGTTGAAACTTCGTCGAGCAAGTCATTATCACTAAAGGCGGCATTGCCGATAAATATCATATCGGCAATTTGCGCTTTTGGCCCCTCAATAATATCAAAAATTACTTCAACGCGATTTTGATCTTTTTGAATTATTTTTGGCTCAATTTTTGTAAGAAAGCGCCCTGATTTTAGATAGATTTCACTGATTCTTTTGAGATCGGATTGTAATTTAAATTTGGTAAAAACTGAACGCTTCTTTAGCGCCGTTTCACCCTGCAAAGCCTCATCTTCAATTTTTTTATTACCAATAAATTTTATCTCACTAACGATAGGATTTTCTTTAACTTCGATGATTACTTTTTTGCCTTCAGTATAAATTTTTGCCTCAAGAAATAGATCTGATTCGTAGAGCTTTTTTAGAGCACGATCAATTTCTTCTTTGGTTGGCAAGCGGCTATTTGGAAGGTAGGCGGCAATAGTTTCATTATCAATTCTTTCATTGCCTTTAACAAAAATTTCAACTGCAAAAACGGGGTTTTTTGCTTTTGCAAAAGCAGGCAAAGAAACCAGCAAAAACACAAAACAAAATATAATTTTAAAAAAAATTCGCAATTTTATGTGATTCAATATTTAAAGTGCAGCCCAATCAGGATCGGTCGCTCCTTCATTTTCTGGAGTTGTAATTTCAAACTCAAAACCAGTTGCAATATCTATGACACAAATGCGCGGCACGCTATCTTTTCCATAAGGACCGCGTTTTTTTGAATAAATTAAATAGCGACCATTTGGCGACCATTTTGCACCTTCTACTAGATATCCACTAGTTAAAAGTCTTTCATTTTTGCCATTTGCTGACATTGTTCCAATATAAAATTGTCCTGATTTTATGCGCGTAAAAGCAATCATAGAGCCATCTGGAGAATAAATTGGTTTTGCATAAGACCCAATTCCATCGCTGATTTTTTTAACATCAGAACCACTGATGTTCATCAGATAAATTTGCTGTCCGCCATCACGATCTGAAACAAAAAGAATTGATTTGCCATCCGAAGAATATGATGCCGTAGTATCAATTGCGGGGCTTTTGGTTAAACGACGCGCCTGATTATTGGCAATATTCATCTCATAAATATCGCTATTGCCATCAAAAATTGCTGATAACAAAACAAGATTGGGGTCGGTTGGGTGAACACTTGCTGCAAAAGTTGTGCCCCGAAAACTGCCCAATCTATTGCTGCGCGCAGTACGCAAATCTAGATTAAAAATCTGCGGCTTATTTTCAAAATAACGCAAATAATAAATCTCATTTGGTGTTTTAGAAAAAATTGGCGTTAAAACCAAATCCCTTCCATCGGTAAGCGCGCGGCGATTCTCGCCATCAAAATCCATCATGACAATTTTTTTGATCCGCTTTTTGATACTTCCGGCTTCTGAAGTATAAAGAATTTGTGAATTAAAATGACCTTTTTTCTCACCCGTAATTGCTTTAAAAATTTCATCTGAAAGCAAGTTAGCAACTTTTTTATAATTAGGTTTTGATGTTGAATAAAATTTGCCAAAAAGCTGTCTCTGATCAAGCACATCCCACATTCTAACGCGCATTTCGAGATTGTTATTTTGATCATAATTAAACTGCGCAACAATAATAGCACCTACTCCTGCCTTGCTATAACGATCAAAATCAGGCAAAGTTTCAACTGAAATTGTTGGAATTGCAATTGGCACAGCATTTTTGGAAGAAACTGGTGAAGCAACGGTTTCTTCACCAGCAATTTCAATTTTGCCACTATTTTTTACTACATCGAATAAATCAGTGGTTTTTAAATTTCGCCTCACTCTCTCAAAAATCTCAAAAGCGTCTTGTCTAGCATTAGGATTAGCGGGATCAAAACCAAAAAATAAAATTTTTGTTTTAGCAGCATCCTCATTTTTAATATTAAAAAAAACCCCCGCAAATGCTTGATTTGATAGGGTTAAGGCCATTATCAAAACTAATGTGGCAAATTTTTTGATTCTAATCATTTTTATATCGTTATCAAATTGTCGTTATCAAAATTTTATCGTTACAGATAAATTATACGATTCAACATAGAACACAAATAATTCTAGTTTTAATAGAAAATTTAATTTAAAATATACGCTGTTACTAGTCTCTTTTTAAGCAATTTTTTGGTGAGACCAAGATCAAAATTTAACACGGCCAATTCTAACGCTCTAAATGCAGAAAATAAAACATTTTTTTAACAAAAAAATCGCCACAATATTTTTTCTTGGTATTGCTAGCGGAATGCCATTGGCCTTGATTTTATCAACCCTTAAAGCCTTGCTTGTTGATAAAGGATTTGATATTAAAACTATCGGCTTTCTTTCTTTAGTTACTTTGCCTTATAGCCTAAAAATTTTCTTTGCACCAATCATTGATTCAGCTGCCTTACCTTACCTCACTAAGCGCTTTGGTCAACGCCGTTCGTGGATTATTTTCACACAAATTATTTTAGTTTTTGCAATTACTGCACTTGGTATCGTCGGCGAAATCGGCGATTTATTTCTTATCACGCTATTTTCTTTTATAGTGGCCTTTGCATCAGCAAGTCAAGATGTTGTAATTGACGGCTATCGCATTGAGTTGATCGAGCCACAAAACCAAGGTATCGCTGCTAGTTTTTATACTTATGGCTATCATATTGGATTATTAATTGCTGGTGCTTTTGCGCTATTTCTTTCGGATAACACTAGTTGGCAAATTGTTTATTTCGTGATAGCTTTATTTATGATGGCCAGCGTTATAACCACACTATTAGCCGAAGAAACCCGCAAAAATTGGCATGCCAAAGAATATCATTTTATTTTATGGATTAAAAATTATGTCATCGCTCCACTTGCTGATTTTATTAAAAAACCGCATTGGTATTTTATTCTCGCTTTTATTATTTTATTTAAACTGGGCGATGTTTTTGCTGGTACTTTAACCGTACCTTTTTTACTCGAAATTGGTTTTACTAAAACAGAAATTGCCAGCATTGTTAAAACTTTTGGGCTTATTGCAACTTTAATTGGTGTTTTTTGTGGAGGACTTTTAGTCAAAAAACTTGGCCATTATAAAAGTCTATGGATCGCCGGAATAGCGCAAATGCTATCTAATTTAGCCTTCGCTTATCTGGCGCAAGTTGGTCACAACAATGAAGCACTTTACCTAACTATTTTTGTCGAAAATTTTAGCGGTGGCATCGGAAGCTCAGTATTTGTTGCTTACTTAAGTATTCTTTGCAACATATCTTTTAGTGCTACACAATATGCAACACTTGCATCATTTGCATCATTATCTCGCAGCTTGTTTTCATCAAGTGCGGGCTTGTTTGCAGCCTCTCTTGGCTGGTATAAATTTTTTATTTTTTCAACATTCTTGGCCATTCCGGGGTTAATATTTTTATTGATTTTACGCAAAACAAAATAACATGTTGAGATTAAAAGCAGTTAAACCAAAAACAGAAAGCGCATCTAAATACGAGGTTTCGGCGGCGCATTTTGTTAACTATCGCTGCCATTGGAACTCTGACACTATCCTCACCTACAAAGAAGAATTCATCCGCGTTATCAAAATTAAAGGCTTCGCTTTTGAAACTGCCGATGATATTGATATTGATCTCAAAAAAAATGCCCGCAATAACTTGTTAAAAGGCATGGCAACAGGCAATCTTTCACTATGTTTTCACACTATTCGTCGCAAAGAAAAAGGCTTTCCTGATGGCAATATGCCCGATGCTTTTTCTAATCGCGTCAATGAAGAATGGGCCGCAAAACATAGTGACGATAAAAGTTTTATCAACGAACATTATCTCACAATCATTCGTGGGCAAGATTCTTCAGGCATTGCAGTTCTTGAAAACATGGCCAAAAAACTACAACACAAAACCGATAAAACGGCATGGGAAAGTTATATGCGCGAATGTTATGATGAGCTAGATGAAATGACTGAACGGGTTCTTAGCGGCTTCTCTAATTATGGCGCACAAACTCTTGGCATAGTTGAAACCGATGATGGTGTTCATTCTGAACTGCTCGAATTTTTATCACGCTTGATTAATGCCGGCTATTCACAGCCTATTGCTGTACCGCTTGGCGAGATTTCACATCATTTGCCAATTAGCCGAATGTATTTTGGCAATAAATCAATCGAAGTTCACAATTCTAACGGCATCAAATATGCTGGCTTGGTTGCCATCAAAGAATACCGCCCTTCAACGCATGCAGGGGTTTTTGATGGCTTCATGCAAATGCCTTTTGAGCTTGTAATAAGCCAATCATTTACTTTTGTTAATCGCATGATTGCAATTAGTTCAATGCAGCTGCAACAGCGTCGTTTAATACAATCAGAAGATGTGGCGGTTTCGCAAATTCAAGAAATTGATCAAGCGCTAGATTCTGCGATGAGCGGTGAGTTCGCTTTTGGCAACCATCACTTAACAGTTTTATGTGTTGAAGATTCACCAAAATCACTCGAAAGCGCTTTATCAATGGCGGTAGTTGAACTTTCTAACTCAGGAATCACCGGCGTTCGCGAAAAACTCAACATGGAACCAGCCTACTGGGCACAGCTTCCAAGCAACGCTGATTACATGGCGCGTCGCTGCACAGTTAACACTTTTAACATTGCAGCCTTTGCTTCGTTTCACAATTATCCATCAGGCAAGCGCAAAAAAAATCATTGGGGTGATGCGGTTACTGTTTTTAACACCGTTTCAGGCACACCTTATTTTTTCAGTTTTCATGTGCGCGATGTTGGCCACACAATGATTATCGGGCCAACTGGTTCAGGTAAAACCGTTTTGCTCAACTTTTTATGCGCTCAAGCACAAAAATTTAAATGTCGACTTTTCTTCTTCGATAAAGATCGCGGCGCCGAGATTTTCATCCGCGCCATTCGTGGTCGCTACATGATTCCTGATGCAGCAAAAAATTCTGGCTTCAATCCATTTCAACTCGAAGAAACCAATTCTAACAAGGCATTTTTAGTAGAATTTCTCAAAACTTTAGTTTCAACAAATGGCGAAATCGTCACGGCGCAAGATATGGAGCGCATCAATGAGGCGATCAACGGCAACTATAAACTTCCACAAAATCAAAGAAGAATGCGCAACATCGCGCCTTTCATGGGCCTAAGTGGCCCCGGAACCCTAGCAGGAAGGCTTGGTATGTGGCATTCTGATGGCTCTCACGCTAAGCTTTTTGATAACGAAAAAGATGTGATCGATTTTACCACCTCTCGCACTTTTGGTATTGAAATGGCCGAAATCTTAAAAGATAAAACCAGTATCGCGCCAGTTCTTCTCTATCTTTTTCATCGCATTCAAAGCTCGCTTGATGGCAGTCCTACAATGATCGTGCTTGATGAGGCTTGGGCGCTAATTGGCAACGCTGTTTTTGCACCAAAAATTAAAGATTGGCTTAAAGTATTAAGAAAACTCAACACTTTCGTAGTATTCGCCACGCAATCGGTTGAAGATGCTGCTAAATCAAGCATTTCCGATACTCTTGTGCAACAAACTGCCACGCAAATTTTCTTGCCAAACTTAAAAGCAACGCCACTTTATCGCGAAGTATTTATGCTTTCAGAACGAGAATTCACCTTGGTTAAAACAACAGATCCGTCATCGCGATTTTTCCTCGTTAAACAAGATAATGATGGCGTAATCGCAAGAATCGATTTAGGTGGCATGGATGAAGTAATTCGTACTTTATCTGGACGCATCGATACAATAATGATTATGGATAAAGTAATTGAAGAAGTTGGCAGCGATCCCGATAACTGGTTACCATTATTTTTGGAGAGAACTAAATAAGTGAAGAAACAATCTTTTGGCCATTTTTTATTAAAATTTTGCCTAATCATTGCAATTTCTTGCGCCATTTTATTACAAAACAGCCAAGCGGCAATTGATGGCGGTATTGGTCGTATTCGCTCTTGTAACTCAAATGGCGATCCTGATGGCCTAGACTATAATCCATTTACTGGCGGCAAAGATGTTCAGTTTGTAATGTCAAATCCAGTTTGTATTGCAGTTGTTGCTAACGCTTATATCACAGTAAAACTGAACATCGCAAGAATGAATTCGGTTTGCGGATCTGGCGACACTGTACCACGACTTACACCATCACCAATTCTTGACGCTATTGATATTGGTCGCGGCACAGTCAAGGCATATGGCAATCTTTCTTGCGCCACTCAAGTAACAATAGCCTCCGCAAGTTTTCTTGGCGCTATCGGAGTAATTTCTGCAATATACGGCGTAGCTATTCATGTATATAATAATACAGAAATCTGTGGCGCTAGTTGGGTGGGGCCAAATAATACACAATATATCAATAATGCTGCAAAATATAAAGCCACTGTTGAAGATGCTATTTTTGGCAAAAATGGCTATATCGATAGCTTGCGCGCTAATCCTAACCAAGCTAGCCTACTCACACTAGACAACAAAATATTTCGCGAATGGTATTATGGAGGAGTTGAAGTTGAAGATAGTTCTGAAGATGGAACATGCCTTGATGTTGCGGCCCCTAGGCGATCAGACGGATCATTTCCTCCGCAAAAATACTACATGAAAGGCCTAGAAACTGGCAATTTTAACTGCAAAAAATATGATATTTTGCCAGGAACAAGTCTCGATCGCGTTTTAGAATCAGGAGCTTCAATTAGAGATCCTAGCGACACTTCAAAATTTATAACTTCTCAAGCAAGAGTTGATGAATTTAAGGCCGCCTATAATTGTTGCAAAAAAAGAGCTCGCGAATATGTTTGCATCGAATATGGCAGCTCATCAAAATTCTGTCGCGCCGGATCACTCTGCACAATAAATTCAATCGTTTTTTCTGCCAAATCAGTTGATAACGGACGCCTTGCTTGCGCCGAAACCTATAGTCTTTGCCCTTACAACTTCACTATCGGCGGCGGTGCTGAAAAATGCGACTTTTTTCAAGATGGCGTCACTGTAGGAGGCCGATTTCAAGTAATC
The DNA here is from genome assembly GCA_945865905.1 of Rickettsia typhi. Taxonomy (GTDB): domain Bacteria; phylum Pseudomonadota; class Alphaproteobacteria; order Rickettsiales; family UBA1997; genus CAMCFD01. Next base: position 90,937 of record CAMBFC010000003.1, on the reverse strand, counting down.
GACATCGCCTCGGTAACCAGCAAGCATTGTGATGGCAAAAGTGAAATCCGCAACGGCGATTGCACCTATAACAACCAAGCTGGTCGCTGCAGAAACTACTGCCAGTTCATGACCCACTGCACCAAAACCGATTTATCTGATTACAAATATGCCAGCAGCATAAAATCTCCCTATTTTGCAAATGCCTGTATCGATATGGTGGGGGATTCACAAAATGTAATGTCTTATGGCACCGGTTTTATCGCTGGAAGCGCTCGTCATTTTAGTGCACCTCTTGCACAATGCACCAAAGAAACCATCGAAAACATCTTTTATAACCGCGCTGGCCACACCGAATGTAAAACACTTAACGACGCTCCATCGGGCGATCAATGTCCGGGTGGCGCCTTTTATCAAAAAGGCAGCAAAGTAATGGCCGATTCATTCTTCTCCACCTTGCAATCTAAGATGCGCCTTATTGTTAAACTAGTTCTCACTTTATCCATTACCTTTTACGGTGCTAAAATATTACTTGGCGGTGGCGCAATCAAAAAAACTGATATTTTGATGTATATCTTAAAAATTGGTTTGGTGCTTTATTTTGCAACTGGAGAAGCATGGCAAACAATGTTCTTCGATGGCATTTATAATGCCTCCACAGTATTTTCGCAGATGGTCTTCAAGGTAGAAACCCCTAGCGACTCAAAAAAGAGAGATGGATGCCAATTCGGAAAAATCGTCTTAGCTGATGGCACTCAAATAGCCCAAAGCAGATATCCAGCAGGAAAAGAATATCTTGCAATTTGGGATACTCTCGATTGCAAAATCACCCGCTACATGGGATTTGGTCCCGAAGTTTCTACTGCCAATATTGCAAAACTAATCATCGCGGGGTGGCTCACTGGCCCCATAGGAATATACTTCTCAATAGCCCTGCTCTTTTTTGGATTATTACTTATATCGGTCGCCATTAGAGCCCTACACATCTTCCTTTCTTCAGCAATTGCAATAATAATAATGGTCTATGTTTCGCCAATAATAATTCCACTGGTTCTCTTTGAAAAAACTAAACCAATTTTTAAAGGATGGCTCACACAAATAATCAGCTTCTCTCTTCAGCCAATGATTCTGTTCGCCTATGTAGCGGTTCTTATCACCTTAATGGATAAAACTTTAATTGGCAGCGCCACATTCTACGGCGAGCCACCTTTTCGCACGATTTCTTGCAAAGAATATTGCCAAGATGCTCGCGGCGCCATTGTTGATAATCCTAATTGCGATAAGATCGGTGAAAAACTAATAATGCCAAAGGTTGATAGTATTGCCTGCATGATTGATACCAATTATTTTGGCAACTGGCCGGGGCTAGAATTAATCGGCATTACGCTGCCTTTTTTAATCGAGTTTTTTACCGATCATGTGCGAGAAAAAATTCTAACGGTTGCAAAAGCAGTATTAGTAATGTATTTTCTTTATACCTTTATGGATGAAATACCTGAAATCGCCGAGCAATTACTTGGCGGAGCAAGATTACCAAGTTCAAAAGCTAACGCAGTCGATATGATGAAATCAATTGGCGGCGCGTTAAAAGCTATACAAAAGCGCGCCAATCGAGGTGCTGCTAAAATTGGCAAAGGAGCCGGAAGCGCTGCCAGAAAAGTTCTCGAAGCTGGCAACAAAGGAAAATCCGTCGCGGATTCTAAAAATGGCGAAGGTGCCGATGAAGCAAAGCCCGATGCCAAAGAACCGGATAAGCCCGGATAAATAATTGGGCCTAAATCATCTAAATTTAAAGCTGCCATAGCTCAGCGGTAGAGCACTTCATTGGTAATGAAGAGGTCGCGGGTTCGAGTCCCGCTGGCAGCACCAGTTTTCACATGAAATACCAACTAGCAAAATCACAATATCAGCAAAATAAAGCTGGCTGGCAAAAATCTTTCTTAGAAGGCCTAAGCCAAGACTCGCAAGGCTCTGCATTGCCTTGGATGACTTACCCATTCATCGAATTTATTTTAACAAAATTACAACCTCATCACACAATTTTTGAATTTGGCTCTGGTTCTTCAACGCTATTTTTTGCTTCAAAAGTGCAAAAAGTTGTTGCGCTAGAAAGTAATAAAAAATGGCGCGAGATCATGCAAATCAAGCTTGGTGAGGTTGACGCAAAAAATGTCGAATTAGTTTTGATGGAAGATGCGCTAGAAAATCCTGCTTACGAAAATTTTGCACAAGATTACATTGTAAAATCTAAAAGTTTTGCACCAGATCTTCAAAACAAGAAGGAGAAATTTGATTTTATAATCGTTGATTCTCTAAAAAGATTTGCCTGCGCACAAAATTCTATAGAAGCTATAAAAACAGATGGGGCAATCATTCTCGACGATAGTGAGCGCCCAAATTACAAAAAGATTTTTGATTTTTTTGCTGAAAAAGGATTTAAAAAACAAGATTTTTTTGGCATTGCACCAGGGCAATTTCGCATAAAAAATACAACAATTTTTTGGAAAAAATAATCTATAAAAATAGATTACACAAATTAATAATATTAAGAATGCTAAAAATTAAAATTGCCCTAACCTTACTCTCATCACTGTTAATAACAACTTCATTCGCTAAAGATATGAACAAAAATCTTACTCCAATTCAAAAATATGTCACCAAACAAAATGGCACCGAGCCAGCATTTCACAATGATTATTGGAATAATAAAAAAGAGGGGATTTATGTTGATGTGGTATCGGGCGAACCGCTATTTTCATCAAAAGATAAATATGATTCTGGCACTGGCTGGCCAAGCTTCACCAAGCCAGTTGATGATAAAAACATCACTAAAAAAACCGATTATTTGATTGGTGTAGCAAGAACCGAAGTTAGATCAAAAGAAGCTGATTCACATCTTGGACATGTTTTTGATGATGGCCCCAAAGATCAAGGTGGCAAACGCTATTGCATTAATTCTGCTGCGCTAAAATTTGTGCCAAAAGAAAATTTAGAGAAAGAAGGTTACAAAAAATTTAACTGGTAATGATTTCAATTTCTGACGCATGATATTTTTTAAGATCAGAAATCAATTGCGGCCCACCGTTAAAAGCAAAAGCAGAATTGCAAGAAACTATAATAATCAAAAATCCAAGAGAGCAGGCAGAAAGAGCTCTTTTAGCGATTTTTAGAAATAGATTTGACATATATTTGAAATTTTAATATAGTATCTCTGAGTTGCTTTTTTTGTAATAAAACAATCAAATCAGATGTCCATTTCAAAATCAACGCCAAATCTAACCTCTCATCATCAGCCACAAAATTTTTCTGATAAAATTGCGCTATTATTTGTAAAATTTCTGCGCTTTTTTGCCGATAGTTTTTTTGCTAAAAAATACGGCCATCGCGCTATAGTTTTAGAAACTGTTGCCGCAGTTCCCGGAATGGTTGGAGGCACTTTGCAGCATCTAAAATCACTACGCCGATTGCAAAATGATAATGGCTGGATCAAAATTCTTCTCGATGAAGCAGAAAATGAGAGAATGCATTTAATGACATTTATTCAAATTGCCAAGCCATCAACACTGGAGCGCTTCGTTATCATTTTGGCGCAAGGAATTTTCTATAATTGCTTTTTTGTACTCTATCTTTTTTCAGCAAAAACTGCCCATCGCGTGGTTGGTTATTTTGAGGAAGAAGCGGTGATTAGTTACAGCCAATATTTAAAGGAAATTGATCTAGGAAATATCGATAATTCTAACGCTCCACAAATCGCAATTGATTATTGGAATTTATCACAAAATGCAAAATTGCGCGATGTAGTTATTGCCGTAAGAGCAGATGAGGCTGGGCACCGCGATGTTAATCACGATTTCGCTAATCAACTACAAAATCCGTCTCGATAATTTTTTTATGAACAAAAACAGCAACCTTTTAGTTCTGATTTTTCTTGGCATTCTTTGGTCAACTTTTGCGATTTTTACTAAAATTTCAGCCGAGGCATTATCGCCATTTTTTGTTGCCTTTTCAAGGTTGGCACTAGGTGGATCGCTACTCTACGCCCTTTGCTTATTTCAAGGAAGAAAAATATTTATCACCAAAAATTTTAAATATTACGCCATTGTTGGATTTTTTAATTCGGCCCTGCCCTTCACTTTATTCGCAATATCTGCCACATCACTAGATAGCGGAGTCGTTGCTATTCTTGATGGCACCGTACCAATGTTTGAAGTATTAATTTCAATTTTTTTTCTCAAACGCTATGTTGATAAAAATTCAATTTGGGGGATAGTTTTAGGAATTATTGGCGTTGTAGTAACATCGCTGGGAAGCGGCAGCAAACTAGATTTATCATGGTCTCAAGCTCTCGCGGTAATAGCAATTCTTATCGCCACCTCTTCTTACGCTGGTGCATCATTATACATCAACGCAAAATGCAAACATATCGAATCAATGACGATCGCTAGCGGCAGCGCTATCTTTGCCGCAGCCATACTTTCTCCTAGTTTATTTTTTGCCGATTTTGGTGCAATTGATATAAAAGTTGCAACTTCTTTATGTGGGCTTGGGTTTTTATGCACCGGAATCGCCTATATTTTTTACTTTAAACTGGCAGCCGAAGAAAGCCCCCGAACCGTTGTGAGTGTAGTTTTGCTTATTCCAGTATTTGGTACAATTTTTGGTGCAATGTTTTTGGATGAAGTGATAACAATAAGCAAAATAATTGGCTGCGTTACGATACTTGCTAGTATGAAATTTATTTTAAATTTATCGAAGCAGAATTTTTTTAAATCTAAGGTGAATCATGTGGTTTAAAATATCTAACAGCAGCGATTAACTTTGCTCCACTTGTTGATTTGTTGATTTTTTAGGAATGATTTTTTGTCCAAAGCCTTTTGACCAAAGTGAATTTTGTTATGATGTTCAAGATATTTTTCATAAGCAAACTCACCGTTGATATAGTGTTTTAAAGATGTAATGGCCCGCGTTATCTTCTGCAATAATTTCATTTTACAAATCTTAATTTATTATTAGCGCTAATTCTTTATTTTTTCCACTGCAAATAAATTTTTCTCCCCCCATCAACTACAACAATCCACAAAATCATCATAAAAAATAACGCAATTACAGCAATTAATTTTTGATTAAATATCATATGCTTTGTAAGCTCTATTTCATTGATCAGATCAGGGTTCATTGATAATAATTTATTCTCCAAGCTTCGCGCTAAAGCAAAAAATCCGATGCGTGGATTTGTCAAAAAAACTTTTTCTAAAACTGCCGTCGAAGTTGTAACAAGAACAAAAATCAAGGGTGAGGCAGTAATGAGGCAATATTTTTTGCGAGAAGTTTTGGCAATTATAACAGTGGCAAGAACCAACGCGATCCCAGCAAGCATTTGGTTTGACATTCCAAAGAGCGGCCATAAAATATTGATTCCACCATTAGGATCAATCACCCCGATATATAAAAAATAACCCCACGAAGCCACGATTATAAAGCTTGTAGAGATTGCAGAAAAATGCGAAGAGCGATCTTTAAACGAAGAATGAACATTGCCGAGCAAATCTTGCAACATAAAGCGAGCCACACGGGTGCCAGCATCAAGCGTAGTTAAAATAAAAATTGCCTCAAACATAATCGCAAAATGATACCAAATCGCCAACATGTTTTGGCCAAAAGCCGAAGCCAAAATGCTCGCCATGCCAACCGCAAGCGAAGGCGCGCCACCAGTGCGTCCAAACAGGCTTGATTCTCCCATTTGCGTCGCTAAATTTTGCATATTTTCTGCGGTAACAGCAAAACCCCAAGAAGAAATTGTTTGCGCTGCCAGCTGCGGATCTTGGCCAACAAAGGATTGCGGGCTGTTGATTGCAAAATAAATTCCCGGTTCAATAATTGATGCAGCAATAATTGCCATGATCGCAACAACGCCCTCAAGCAGCATGCTACCATATCCCACCAGCCTTACATCGCGTTCATCAGAAATTATTTTTGGCGTAGTTCCTGATGCAACAAGCGAGTGAAAGCCAGAAATGGCGCCGCACGCGATGGTTATAAATAAAAATGGAAATATTTTTCCTGCAAAAATTGGACCATCACCATTAACAAATTGCGTGATCGCCGGCATTTTTATTTCTGGGTTAAAAATTAAAATTGCGATGATCAATAAAAACATCGTTCCCAATTTTAAAAATGAAGAAAGATAATCGCGCGGAGCCAATAACAGCCAAACTGGAAGCGTTGCCGCTAAAAATCCATAAACAATAATCGACCAAGCGAGGAATTTTCCATCACGATCAAAAATCACCGCCAACATCGGATCATAATTAACAATTTTTCCGCCATAAATCGCCAAAAAAAATAAAATTAATCCAATCGCGCTCGCCTCTAAAACCTTGCCAATCCTGATATAAGAAAGATAAATGCCAACAAACATCGCAATCGGAATCGTCATCAAAACCGTGAAAGAACCCCACGGGCTGTGCATCAAGGCCTTCACTACAATTAATCCAAGCACCGCAATTAATATTATAATAATCGCTAGAGTGCCTATTAGCGCGGCGTAACCCGATACAACACCAATTTCATCCTTGATCATTTGACCAAGCGATTTTCCATCGCGACGCATCGAAGAAAATAAAATCACTAAATCTTGCACCGCGCCAGCTAGAACCGAGCCAATCAAGATCCACAATGTTCCCGGCAAATATCCAAACTGCGCCGCTAAAGTTGGCCCAATCAAAGGCCCCGGCCCTGCAATTGCGGCAAAATGATGCCCAAAAACAATCCATTTATTAGTGGGCACAAAATCTTTGCCATCGTTAATGCGACAGGCTGGAGTTGCGTTGCGGCCATCAACCTGCAAAATTTTTAAGGCAATCCATGCGCTATAAAATCGATAAGCAATTAGTTGAATACAAACGCAAGCTGCAACAAACCATAGTGCCGAAATATTTTCTCCCCGCACCAATGCAATCACCGAAAACGCTACAGCGCCAAGCACGCCAATAAGAATCCAAGTTAGTGAATTGTAAAATTTTTTCATTAATTCTTATGAGATCATTTTTATATCTTGCAAACTTGACAAGCTTAGTACCAATATCAATAATTAAAATGACAATTTTTACTCTTCTAGAATAATGTATTCTAAGATAAAATCAAAATTACAAACATACTCGAGACCCTCAGGCCCTATCTCCATCTACAACAATCAATAAATCTATGAAATCACATCGCTTGCCAAAAACCACTTTACAACAACAATTGTATGGTATTATTTTGAGCATCGAACATCCTAATTCATCACAAAATAATGCTAAAATTGCCACTAATATAGCGAGCATAACTAGGAATAATCCAGAAGCCTGCAATCTTTTTTCTACAAAAAAAATTCTTGACGCTTTGTTAAATATGGCCAATAGCCCAGATGAATTTTTAAGACAAAATGTTGCGGAATCTATAGCTAACATAAATTTTAGCAACTCAAACGAGTTACAGGTTTTTTCCCCCAAATTGGTGATGGCTTTAGTAAATATAGCAAATTCAAATATTGACGATGCTACAAAAAAATATATTGCGATCGCGATGGCAAAAAATATCAATTTTAAACATGATCCGATAGTTCATGCTTTTTTTATTGCAAAAGGTGGGCTTGAAACTTTAATAAAAATATCAACAAATACTAGAAATGATCAGACTAGAATTGCCGTTAAACAAGCTGTAGAAGCAATAATAGCAAATGGACAGGAAAATAAAATGTCCTTTGAAGTTGTAACCGCTTTGATTAAAATGGCTAATAAAACTGAAGATTTTGAGCAAAGAAAAAGCATCGCAGCAATTGTAACAAAAATTAGATTATCAAAATTGGATGAGGCATTAAAAGCCTACAAAGCCAAGAATCCTCTTTTGCCAAATCCTAAGCGTAGCAAAGATTTTCTATCTCAATGCATGACCATGGAAATAGAAAATGGTATAAATAGAATAATTGTCGAGAATATATCTCCAATATTACAATTAATTACCAAAGATCCTCAAGGTCTAGAGTTGATGGAAAAAGTTCTCGATAAATATTTGCCAGCTAGCCAAACAGAAGAAGGTTGGCTAGAAATGTGCGCCTTACTATCCATTGTTGTTGCGGATGATAAAATTGAAGCAGCAAAACATCTTTTGGCATTCGATACAATAAAAAAGTTTGTTGCCGAACTTCATCCTAATAAAAAACTAGAAAAAACATCTGATGCTCAGGCCGCAAATGCATTGTTTATCGCAGTTCATCGCAAGCTTCTTGAAGCTAAGCAAATAAAACAGCCTTGGCTTGTAATTCCAAAAATTAGTCAAAATAGCGAGGCGGTTAGTGGATGGCTGTTAAATCCGCAAATACTTGATACTGTCTGCACTTTATTTTTAGCACAAACCACAAATACTGATCAAATAGTAGATCATTTATGTAACGCATCAAACCTAGAAAATTGGTCAAATGCTGCTTTTCCTGAACATGTAGCATCAATAACTTCAAAACATTCTACAGCATCGCCTCAAAGCTTGCAGAGTGCAATTAGGGCGATGACTAGAACTTTAACACTTTTAAATATAGCAGCAAAAAATCCACATGCATTGCAACATGCAAATAATCAGTTAGATTTTGGCGGCCCTTCTGCTGTAGATTTATTTGAAGCTGGCTCTCAACCCAAGGCTACAAAAGCGGTTGCGGTTTCTGCTAATGTAGCAGCAAAAACACATTAAGGATTAATTCTATCTGGCGAAAAAACTCCACTCACTTGGATGAAATATTCAATTGTTTGGTATTCGCAAATTATCACCACAAAACTTGGCATGAAAAATTTTCAAAAATATGTTGATCAACTTGATTATGGCAATAAAGAAAGAAAAATGGGTGAATTTTTCACTACCACATAAAATAATTGACTTCTCTTGTAAACATTACTAATGTTATATATGTTACATAACATCCATATAATCCATAACATATGAAAGATATAGACTCCGCATCACTACAAAGACATTTCGGCCAATTTCTACATGAGGCCTCTAAAGAAGATTTAATGGTTACAAAATATAATAAAAATTTTGTCGCCATGATTTCTGCTGAACGCTACAACCAACTGATTCAAATGGAGGAAGATATTTTGCTAGAAGCAACAAAAAAAGCCCATAAAAATGGCTATCTTAGCAAGCAAAAAAGCAAGCAATTGCTTGAATCTCTACTTAATTCTTAAAACCAATTCAACATCACCATGCTTGAAGTTAGATTTTCAAAAGCCTCCGAGAAATTTCTGAAAAATTTGCAGAAAAAAGATCACGCAACCGCAAAACAAATTGCCCTAAAAATTACCGCTCTAACCCTTGAGCCAATGCCGCAAAGCTCATTAGCGATTGTTGAAAATAGTGATTTTAGAAGAATTCGCGTTGGAAAATTTCGGGTGATTTATCGCTTTGATGATGAGGTGCTTTTTGTTACACTGGTTGATAAGCGGGATAAGGTTTATAAGATGTTTTGTTAGGGATAGCAAGCTCTGACAAATGCTTATATTGCGAATAGTATAGTAATAAATATCAGCCAAAAATTTGAATAACTTGTTTTATATTTCTATTTTACCACTCATATTATCTGCTTATTTTCTGCGCAACCGTCAAAATACTCACGCTTTTCTTTTCTAAAAACTTTGAACCATCAATTTCATATTGATCTAAAGTTTTAAATCCGTTTCTAGCCAACATTTCTCTCAGTTCTTTTGTGGCGTAGATTTGCAGAGAAAATTTATTGTTAATCCTTATCGGTTTATCGGCATTTTTTTGGATGGTATAATTGTCGTAAGATGTTAGAAACCCATTTTTTCTATCGATTGTTGAGCATTGAAAATGGTTATCGCCGCATTAAAACTACCCACCTTAATGTTACGCATATCGCCATCGATAAACTTTAATCTCAGCTTTTCTTTTTTAGCCTTCTCTCTCGCTATCTCTAAAAGAGCTGGACTAAAATCCGCCCCAACCACTTTATATTCGAGAGGAAGTCCGAGTTTATTTGTTATATTTACCAATAGTTGCTGCCAAAATTTACCATGAATTATTTTGCAATAAAAAAGTAAATCTCATTAAAAATCCTTCTTCATATTCAAAAAATACCGCGTCCCCTTTAATTCTCCAGTTTTAATCAACCCTTTTTTCTCAACCAAATCCTGCAAATCACGAGTCGCCGTAGCCTTAGAAGTTTTAGTAATTTTAATATAATCATCCGCACTTAAGCCCCCCGCAAATCCATTTAATCCTTCTAAAAATATTCGCTTCAAAACCTTCTCCTGCCTTTCATTTAGCTGGTTTTGCAACATCTGATAAAGTTTTGCTTTTTGTAGAATAAATTCAACCAACTCTTGTGTATAATTTTGCGATTCTAAAAATGTTTTAGCAAAATAAATTAACCAATTTGTGATCTCGTTATGATAACTATTATTTTCAAGCGCATCATAATATTTTTTCCTATTCTTTTGAATAATTGTTGAAAGCGAAGTCAATAAAGGTTTTTTGATAGATTGCGACAAAGCCTTGATAGACAAGGCCCGCGCAATGCGACCATTACCATCTTCAAAAGGGTGAATTGAAACAAAATATAAATGCGCAATTGCTGCGCGCGTTAGTGGCGCAAGAGAATTAGATGAATCATTAAACCAAGAAACAAATTGGTTCATTTCTTTTTTTACTATTTTTGAAGAAGGCGCCTCAAAATGTATTTTTGGTTCATAAAGTTTTCCGGAAATAATTTGCATCGGGTCATCGTGAGTTCGATATTTTCCAATATTTTGTAAATCACTTCTGCCATTGGTCAGCATTTTATGCCATCCGAAGAGCATTTGATGCGTTAACTTATCATCAAAATTTTTATATAAATCCGCCATCATATCGGCGATTCCTTTTTCAGCTGCGGGGATTTTTCTATTGTCAGAAGTTAGACCAAAATTGCGGCGAATTGATGATTGCAGGCTATCGCGATTAAGCAATTCTCCCTCAATTTCTGAAGTTTTTAAAGCTTCATCAGAAATTAATTCTATAGTTAAATTTTCTTGATCTTGCGAATTGAGATGCTGATAAACGCCAAAATTCAAGCCCGAAGCATATAAAAAATCGGCCTCAAACTTTTCTATTTCTTGTTTTTTATAGCGAAAATTAGGCCAATCTTTATGTTGCCAATTCCATTTCATGAGTGATAAGTTTAAATTTATAACTCATGAATTATAGGTTTTATGAGTTATAAATCAAGTATTTATTACTCAAAATAGGTGATTAAATGGCGGAAGATGCGGGATTCGAACCCGCGATACCTGTTACGGTATACACGCTTTCCAAGCGTGCGCCTTCAGCCACTCGGCCAACCTTCCCAGGGATTAAATTTACTTCTTATCCGCAATCTCCATCCGCTTCATAATCCAAGCCTGTTGCGCGATCGAAAGCAAGTTGTTCCACGCCCAATAAATCACCAAACCAGCAGGAAAAGCCGCTAGCACAAAAGTTAAAATATAAGGCATAAATTTCAACACCTTGGCTTGCGTTGGATCTGTAGCTTGCGGGCTGATTTTTTGTTGCAGCACCATGGTCAAACCCATGATAATCGGCCATGCGCCAATCGCCAAAATACCACCCACTTCAAATGGCAACATGCCAAACAAGTTAAAAAGTGAAGTTGGATCTGGTGCAGAAAGATCTTGAATCCAGCCGTAGAAAGGCGCGTGGCGCATATCTAGCGTCACATAAATCACTTTGTAAAGTGAGAAAAATATCGGAATTTGAATCAAAATCGGCAAGCAACCAGAGGCCGGATTGATTTTTTCGCGCTTATACATTTCCATCACTTCGCGGTTCATCGCAATTTTATCGCCTTTAAAATTAGCGCGAATTTCTTGAATTTTTGGCTGCAATTTTTTCATCCGAGCTATGGCGCCGTAGGATTTATTGGCCATTGGAAATAATATCAACTTGATGATAACTGTCATCGCCAAAATCGCCAAACCAAAATTTCCTAAAAATTTATTCAAAAAAGCGAGTGCTGAAAAAAACGGTTTTGTCAAAAAATAAAACCAACCAAAATCAATTGCGCGATCAAAAAGTTTAATATCATAATCTTTTGCATATTGGTCTAGAAGCTTAACCTGCTTTGCTCCAGCAAAAAAGTGATGATTAAATTTTAGCTCTCCACCTTGCTCAACTTTAAACTCTTGCGAGATAAATTCTGAGTTAAAAATTTGATTTTGATTATTTGTTGCATAAGAAAAATCCACTTTATAGCTTAAAGATTTATCAGGGATAATCGAGCTAAGCCAATATTTATCAGTGATTCCAAGCCATCCTCCCGTTTTGCTAGTAAAGTTTTTGGCACCATCTTCTGCCATAGTTTTGTATGAAACTTCTTGCAGCACACCATCAAACACACCGATCGGGCCTTCATGCAAAATATAAACTGGCTTTTGCACTAAATTTAAAACGCGGTTAATTCTGCCATAAGAAGCGAGCGTGATGTCTTTGCCAGAGCGGTTTAGCACCCTTTGCTTAACATCAAACATAAAATTTTTATCCAGCGCAATATCGATAAAAAATTCTACATTTTGTTTATTTTTCCATGATAAAGTAATCGGATGTTCGGGCGTTAATTGCGCCGAACTAGCCTTCCATAAGCTATCTGGTTTAGGCATATCTAGAGCGGTATCAGAGCTGATCCAACCAAAATCAGCAAAATATCTTTCTTTGCTATCAGATGGCGCAAAAAGCACTACTTCTTCTTTTTTGTCATTCTCTTTAAAATATTTTGCTAGAGTTAAATCATCAAAGCGCGCACCCTTTAATAGCAACGATCCATGCAGATTTTCACTGACAATTTTGATACGCTCATTTTTTGTTGAGGCAAGAATTTCATCGCGATTTTTTAGCGCCAAAATTGCCGTTTTACTCTCAGAAACTTTTGGACTAGCAACATCTGAAGCCTTTGCCTTCACAGGTTCTGCCACTTTACCACTTGCTACAACTTTTGCCAATTCTAACTGTTGCTGTGCTGCAACTATTTTTCGCGCTACTTCTTTTTGTTCAATGCGCGGCTTTTCATAAAACCATGTCCAGCCCAGCAAAATCGCCATAGAAATCAATGTTGCGAAAAGAATATTTTTGTTATTTTGCATGATTAATTTGTGAAGAATTTATTTTTTAGATCGGTCGCAAAGTCAGATACCCAGCGCGAACCATTGCCAGCCTTATATTCTTTGATTTTTCCAGATTTTTTATAAACAACTATTACATCACCTGCTGGAGTAAAAACACCACTGCCCGATGGATACTGCGTTTTATCAGCCTCAAGCAAACAAAAATCAGCTTTGTCCATTCCAGATCTTTTGAGCTCATTTTCAAAGTCTTCTAGTTCGCTTTCATGAACTAGGTGCAGTTTTTTTACTTCACCATTAATGGCCACAACTGGCTGTATACCTCTTTCTTCAAGATCTTGCATAAGCTCCTGAATCAAGACTTTGTTACTTTCCTTTATACCACCTTCAGTTTTTTCAATTACTTCATTAGACCGCATAGAGCTTCTCCCACAAAATTTTATCAGTTACTGTAATTTGGTTTTCTTGCTTTCTTGCAATTTCTACCAACTCTAAACCGCTAGACTCGTAGATTGTAGCAGTATCAACAATAGCAAGGTATTTTTTGAGATTTTCAAGCCCCCTTGCAAATCTACGATAGATTACTGGCGACTCAATATTATGGCCGCCTTTACTAACTCTACCAATAACTCTTTTATGTGCAAGCTCTGGATTATCTAGCTTCAGGAAGATTAAATTCACCTTATAGCCAAGATTTTGTGCTTTTTTAATAAAATTGAGGTATATTTGCGCTGATAATGTAGTTTCAAAAGCAAAATCTCGCCCCTCTTGTAGCAAAAAATCCATTCTTTTTAACATTAAGCGACCCGCCGCAATAGCTGATTCTTCTGGGTTTTCAGGAGAAATATTTTTAGCAATTTCATCAGCATTGATAAATTCATTGGTTTTAAGCCAGTTTGGCAACAAAACGATACGGGCACTCGATGTTTTACCAGCTCCATTTGGGCCAGCAATGATATGAATTTGTTTATTTTGAGGTATATTTTCTATCATAACTACTTTGTTTTCTTAGATTTTTTTACCACTTTTGCTACAATCTTCTTTTTGCCACTATTTGCCTTTGGATCAATCAAGCACTCCTTTAAAGCCTCTCTAACATGCTCAATTGGCTTAATTATAAGCTTTTCTAACACTTCTTTTGGCATCTCTTCAAGATCTTTTTTGTTGCGCTGCGGGATTAGCACCGTTTTAATGCCACCACGCAAAGCTGCGAGCAATTTCTCCTTCAAGCCGCCAATTTCGCGCACTGCACCCGATAAACTAATTTCACCCGTCATCGCTACATCCTTACGCACCGCCATTCCGCTAACCACAGAAGCCAGTGCAACACAAAGTGCTACCCCAGCCGAAGGCCCGTCTTTTGGCGTTGCGCCATCAGGCACATGAATATGAAAATCATATTTGCTGAATTTTTTTGGATCAACTTTAAGCTCTTTTGCAATCGATCGAACATAGCTAAGGGCCGCCTGCGCTGACTCTTTCATCACATCGCCCAATTTTCCAGTGATTTGAATTTTGCCCGCACCTTCAAATTGCAGCACCTCAATATCCAATAAATCACCACCATATTCTGTATAAGCAAGACCAGTCGCCACGCCTACAGTATCAGACTTGTGCGCCATGCCATAATGGAATTTTTCTGGCCCTAAATATTTGTTCAAATTATCCACTTTAATATGAACAGATTTCATGGTTTTTGTGACAATTTCTTTAGTTGCTTTGCGCGCTAATTTAGCAATTTCACGATTTAAATTTCGTACTCCCGCCTCAAAAGTATAACAGCGGATAAGCTCTAAAATAGCGGCGTCATCAATCTTAAACTCATCTTTAGCGAGACCAGTTTCTTTGCGCTGTTTGGCGATTAAATGTTCTTTAGCAATATGCATTTTTTCATCTTCAGTATAGCCCGAAAGCCTGATGATTTCCATGCGATCACGCAAAGGAATAGGAATGCCCGCGATATTGTTGGCCGTAGCGATGAACATCACTTTTGATAGATCATAATCCACCTCTAAATAATGATCAGAAAAATTAATATTTTGCTCTGGATCAAGCACCTCAAGCAGCGCCGATGAAGGATCGCCGCGCAAATCATAAGACATTTTATCAATTTCATCCAACAGCATTAATGGATTAGTTGTTTTTGCCTTGCGCATCGATTGCAAAATTCGCCCCGGCATAGCACCAATATAGGTGCGGCGATGGCCCCTAATTTCAGATTCATCACGCACGCCACCAAGCGAAACTTTGGTATATTTGCGATTTAAAGCCTCAGCGATTGAATGAGCAAAAGAAGTTTTTCCTACCCCCGGAGCACCTACAAAACAAAGGATCGGGCCCTTTAAATCTTTGGTTTTCATCTGCACCGCAATAAATTCTAAAATTCGCTCTTTGATTTTTTTCAAACCATAGTGATTTTTATTGAGAACTTCTTCAGCTTTTTTAAAACTATTATTTGGCTTGCTTTGCTCACTCCATGGCAAAGTAATAATCCAATCGAGATAATTGCGAATCACCCCAGACTCTGAGGCGTAAGGGTTCATCTTATCCAGTTTTTTAATTTCATTCTTACATTTTTCTGCAACTTCTTTGGGCAATTTTAATTTTGCAATCTTCGCTTTTAGCTCCGCAACTTCATTTTCTTCATCTTGTCCAAGCTCTTTTTTGATCTGCTTCATTTGCTCATTAAGATAAAAATCTTTTTGCGCTTTAGTGACTTTTTCTTGAATTGATTTGCTGATTTTAGCCTCTGTTTGAGCGATCTCGATATCGGTTTTGATTAACTCTAGAACTGTGTATAATTTTTTTTGTAAGTTATTTTCGGCAAGCACTTTTTGCTTAAATTCTACTGTGCTGCTCAAATAAGTAGCGACTAAATTCACCACATCATAGGGCGATTTAACCTTTAATAGCGAAGACAAAACCTCTGCGGTAATTTTTTTATTGAACTCTGCCAGTTTTGAAAAACTTTCAATGCAACCCTTGATAAGACTGAGTATTTCTTTGTTTTCAGCAACAACACCAAGATCAGGAATTAAATCAACCGCACAAATAAATGCATCATCAGAGGTAACAATTTTAATAACTTTTGCCCGCACCAATCCTTGAATAATAACCTTCAAAGTGCCATCAGCCATGCGAGTAGATTCTATAATACTGCACAAAACGCCAACATTATGAATATTTTTTTGATCAAAAGCATCGTGATCAGGATTGGTTTGCGTTACGGCAAAAATTGGCATCTTGCTGCGCTTAGCTTCTTCAACGCCCTTCACTGATTTTTCGCGACCAACTAAAATTGTTGTTGTCATGTGAGGAAAAATCACTACATCTCGGAGTGGCAATGTGTAAAACACTTGCGGCTGTAAAGCGCTGCCATTTTCTGGTTTATTTTGTTGATTGGTCATTTTAAAAATTGTAAATTACTATTGAGTTTAATATTTATCAAAAACAAATAAATAACAGCTGAAATTATGATCTTTGTTATATCTACAATTTTTATCTTACCATGCTTTTTCCTCTACTTACAACTGAGAAAAAGCACTGCAGAGCTACAAAAAAATAAATCACAAAATTTGGTTTTAGATGAAAGAATTAAAAATTTGAGCCATGATTTAAACGCACAAAATTATAAATTTAAAATATTGGAAGAAGATAATAACGAATTGCGTAATTTTAAAGGGCGCTACGAGCATGCTCAAGGCGAGATCAACGGGCTCTATGCTGAAAAGGCGAAGAATCTGGCGCAGGTTGATGTTTTGAATCACAAAATCCTTTCATTTGAAAAGCAAAAAGAGCTGCTGGCACAAAATCTACAACAGTTAGAAAAAGAAAAATCTGAATGGCAAAAAAGCAAAGAAACCATCTTGCTGCAACTTTCTGAAGAGATGATCAAAAAAAATCATGAGCAACACGCGCAACTTACAGCAACACAGCAAGAGAATATTGCAAAAACCACCGAAAATCTCTTCAAAAATTTTGAAAGCGTGATGACAAAAGTGCAAAATTTGGATGAAGAAGTCAAAAAATCTTCCACTTTGGTTAATGATACAAGAAGCGCACTACTTACTCCGGGGCACGCTGGAAGATCTGCTGAGATTACGCTAGAAAATATTCTCAAAGCTTCTGGCCTCAAAGAGCGCGCCGATCTTGACTCTGTTGGCGATTACATTTTGCAATCGCATTTTTCCAATGCTAACGAGATAGAAACCAAGCGCCCCGACGCTATTTTATTTTTGCCCAATAATTATATTTTAATCATCGATAGCAAATCTTCATCGCACTTTCTTGATTTATTTGCTGCGCGTCAAAATGGTGATTTAACCAGTGAAAAAGCCATTCTAGCCAAGTTAAAAGAAAGTATGCGTCGCCATGTTGAAGGATTAAAAAAGCGCGATTACGCTAAATTTTTCAACGAAGAAATGCGTCTCAATAATTTTTCCGATTATAAAGTGATGAATGTGATGTTTTTGCAAACCGAACAAATGCTTGAAACCGTCAGCGAAATTGATGAACATTTTTTTCAAAAAACCATGGAAAGTGGCATTCATCTAGCAACACCAATTTCTTTGATTCACTTGCTAAACAATGCTAAATTTTTAATTGATCGCATCAAGCAACAAGAAAATATCATCGAACTAAAACATGAAGTTGCAAAATTATTGGATAATATTTTCTTTGTCACCAAAGAATCAAAAGAGGTGGGAAACAGCTTAAAGAAAGGCTTGAAGGCCTATAATGAAATGTCAAAAAGATTTAATAGCAAGATTATTCCTGCGGTTAAAAATATTGGCGAGTTAGGAATCTCTAGCAAAAAAAGCGATGAAATACGCTTGTTAGAAAGCTATGATGTTGATGAAGACTCAATAGAATCCGATACATAATGGCCGTTATTCATAAAAAACTCTTGAAAATTATCGCCAGAACTTAATTATCAAAAAAACAATTAACTTCTATAATTATGATCAATCACTCAAGCGCACACGAAATCGGCATAATAAAACTGCTAAAAAATACCAAAACCCTTTTTATAAAAAATCTGGCAAAGATTTTTTTATTATTAACGGTATGTTTTGCAGTGGCCTTTATTTCTTTTGCTTTCAATCTTGCAATAGTCGAAACCCTTGATAGCGATACAGCAAAAGCACTTGTGATCACTTTAAGTATAGTTACTTTTTATATCTATTATGTATTAAATTTTATTATCGTAAAATCAATTGATAGCGGATACGGATTGATCAAATCAACAGTCACTATCCTTAAAAAAACCATACCATTATTTCTTACTTATATCTTAATCACCGTTTGTGTATCAATGGTTTTTGCCATGCCATTTGTTGCATTTAAAGCGTTGCAAGCAACAGAAATTAGCTTTGCCGCTAAGTTTGTAACCTGCTTATTCGCAATCGCAACAACGGTGTTTTGTATATTTTTTACAATACGCTTATGGTTTGTAAATTATGTTTTAATTTTGGAAGAAAAATATTATCTAAAATCAATAAAACTTAGTTTTAAATATAGCAAAAAACATGTTATTTCATTGTTGCTAAAAAATATTGTGATCATTTTGGGTGCGGTAGTGGCATCTTTTATTATCTTATTGCCATTTATACTGATCGCCTTCTTGCTTACTGATAGTAGCGTTATGAGTGATAACATAATCAAAAAAGAAACCCTAAAATCAATTGTTACTTATGTTCCGCAACAATTTGTGTTTATTGCCAATTATTTATTGTATAAGTTTTATCGCGGCAAACATTAGTTCTTCTGCCTAGAATTTATTCTTGGTTAGTTCACGCAAAGAACCAGTGATAAGATTTTCTAGCGTAATTTCGGCATTCTTTTTTGTTAGCAACAAAATCACCTGCAAAGCATCTGCCTTTTTATAACCAAGATTTTCTAAGGCCGAGAGTGCATCTTGCGCCGTTGCATTTTGTGGCATTGTCATTTCTGCACTGCCTGATTCAGGGATAAATCCAACATCGATTCCCAATTTTTTCGGACTATCACGCAACTCAGTTACAATCCGTTGAGCCAGCTTTGGCCCAATACCAGAAACCTTCGAGAACGATTTTATATCGCCCGAAACCAGCGCTTTCGCCAAATCTTCAACCGCAAAAAAACTAAGAATCTTGAGCCCAACCTTGGCACCAACGCCCTGCACTTTTGTTAACTCACTAAACCAAATTTTTTCAATCTCGCGCGCAAAACCATAAAGCTCGATGGCGTCTTCTTTGACAAGGGTTTCGATGATTAGAGAAATTTCTTTTTCACGGGGAAATTGCTTCAAAAACTCTGCGGTTTTTTGTGATAAAAACACCACATAGCCAACACCAGCAACATCAATTATGCATTTATCTTCTTGCAAAGAATCTATAAAACCGCGAAGCTTACCTATCATATTTATTAAATTAATTCGACTAAAAATAATGAATCTAGACAATATTGAATGGCTAGAAGAAAGTAATCCAGTAAATTTTAACGATGCCGTTTCTTTTATGGAAAAGCGAGTCGTGCAAATAATTGCTGGCGAGGCCAATCAACTGATCTGGATCGTTGAACATCCGCCTCTTTACACCGCTGGCGTTAGTGCTCGTGATGAAGATCTGCTGCAAAAAACTAACATTCCAATTTATAAAACCAATCGTGGCGGCAAGCACACTTATCACGGCCCCGGAATGAAAATTATTTATGTGATGCTCGATCTCAAAAAAATCTTCGCACCAGAAGCGCCTGATATTGCTCGCTTTGTAGAGTTTCTTGAAAATTGGGTGATTAGATTTTTAGCAGAATTTGGTGTTAAAGGCGAAATAAAAAAAGGTCGCGTTGGCATTTGGGTCGAAAATGATGGCAAAGAAGAAAAAATCGCAGCCATCGGCATTAAAATCAAAAAATGGGTCAGTTATCATGGCATTGCAATCAATATCAATCCTGATCTGGCGGCGTTTGATATTATTGTTCCTTGCGGCATAAAAGAGTTTGGCGTTACATCATTAGAAAAACTGCAAAAGCTTGAAAATAAAAACATCAATACCATTATCAAAAAAAGCTTTACCGCAAAAGTTTAAAAGAACGCAATCAAAAAAGTTTTTAACAAAAATTATGAGATTTTTAACTCTATTATTTAGCTTAATTATGTTTGAAAATACAGCTCTCGCCAGCAAATCTTCGCAAGAAACCGCTATCCTTGCAGGCGGCTGTTTTTGGGGCATGGAAGAATTATTCAGCAAAGTTCCGGGGGTTATCAAAACCAATGTTGGCTATAGTGGTGGCAATGTTGCAAATCCATCTTATAAACTAATCTCAACCGGCTTAACAGGACACGCCGAAGCGATTGAAATTGTTTTTGATCCGCAAAAAATTAGCTACGAAAAAATCCTCAAATTCTTTTTTACAATCCACGATCCCACCACGCTAAATCGCCAACAAAATGATGCAGGAACACAATATCGTTCAGAGATTTTTTATCTTAATGATGAGCAAAAAAAGATTGCCGAATCAGTGATTGCGCAGGCGGAGAAATCAGCGGTTTTTAAAAGTAAAATTACAACTTTAGTGGCGAAGGCGGATAAATTCTATCTGGCAGAAGAATATCACCAAAATTATTTAGAGAAAAATCCTTATGGCTATACTTGCCATCATGTGCGCAATGAGTGGAAGTTTTAATTTATTAAGTTGTAATAAACTCTAATTTTTCACTTTTTGCCTTAACAAAAATCTCGGCACCATCAACCAAATCACCACGCAAAATTTTCTCCGCTAAAATATTTTCAATCTCACGCTGAATCACGCGCTTCAGCGGTCGCGCACCATAAGCAGGATCATATCCTTTGGAAGCCAAATATTTTGCCGCAGTTTTTTCAAGCGAAATTTTGATATGTCGTAACGCCAATCTCTTCGCAAGCCTTGCAAATTGCACATCCACGATGGATTCCATGTTTTTGCGGCTCAAGCGATTAAATAAAACTATCTCGTCTAAACGATTGATAAATTCGGGACGGAAATGCTCGCGCACTGATTCCATCACCTTATCAAAAACTTTAATTTTATCAAAATTCACATCATCTTCATCAATTTCACTCAAAAATTTTGAACCTAAATTTGAAGTTAAAATGATAATTGTATTAGTAAAATTAACAATATGACCCTGCGAATCTGTAAGGCGCCCATCATCTAGCACTTGCAATAAAATATTAAAAACATCTTGATGCGCTTTTTCAACTTCATCAAATAAAATCACTTGATAAGGGCGGCGACGAACGGCTTCAGTCAACACGCCACCTTGCTCAAAACCAACATAACCGGGAGGCGCGCCAATCAAGCGCGCAACCGAATGTTTCTCCATAAATTCACTCATATCCACACGCAAAATTGCTGATTCATCATCAAAAATAAATTCAGCAAGCGCCTTGCAAAGCTCTGTTTTGCCAACACCAGTTGGCCCTAAAAATAAAAATGAGCCAATCGGTCTATTGGCATCTTGCAAACCAGCGCGAGACCTACGCACAGCGTTGCTAACAGCCACCAACGCTTCATCTTGCCCCACCACACGAGAACGCAAAAATTCTTCCATTTTCAGCAATTTTTCCTTCTCGCCCGACATCAATTTATCGGCCGGAATTCCTGTAATTTTTGCCACAACATTAGCAATATCATCCTCAGTAACCGATTCTCGCGCTATACTCGCCGCAGCTTGTATATCAAGCTGCGCCAACTCTTTTTCCATTGTTGGAATTTTTCCATAAGCAAGTTCGCCCGCTTTTGCTAAATCACCTTCGCGCTGCGCCTTTTCTAGCTCAAAACGCGCTTGATCAAGTTTGGTTTTTAGCTCGTTAACTTTATTCAACTTACTTTTTTCGGTTTGCCACAAAGAAGTTATCTCGGCAGATTTTTTTTCAAGAGTTTTTAGCTCATCCGTTAAAGCAATCAGGCGTTGCTTTGAAGCCTTATCATCTTCTTTTTTCAAAGCCTCTTGCTCAATTTTTAATTGAATAATTTTACGATCAATTTCATCAAGCTCTGCTGGCTTACTTTCAATTTCAATTTTTAACGCCGAAGCCGCTTCATCAATTAAATCAATCGCTTTATCGGGCAAAAATCGATCAGAAATATAGCGATCCGACATAGTCGCTGCGGCCACCAAGGCACTATCCTTAATTTTTATTCCGTGATGCACTTCATATTTTTCTTTAATGCCACGCAAAATCGAAATAGTATCTTCAACCGAAGGCTCATCGGCATAAACCGGCTGAAAACGCCGCGCCAAAGCTGAATCTTTTTCGATATATTGACGATATTCATCAAGTGTCGTTGCACCAATACAGTGAAGGGTTCCTCGCGCTAAGGCAGGCTTCAATAAATTAGAAGCATCCATCGCGCCTTCGGTTTTTCCTGCACCAACCAACAAATGCAATTCATCGATAAAAAGCACAACATTATCATTGCTCTCAACCTCATGCAGCACTGCTTTGAGGCGCTCTTCAAACTCACCGCGATATTTTGCGCCGGCAATTAATGCGCCCATATCAAGCGACATCAACCTGCGCCCCTTAAGGCTTTCAGGCACATCACCATTTATAATGCGTTGCGCCAAAGCCTCAACAATCGCCGTCTTTCCTACTCCGGGAGCCCCAATCAATACCGGATTATTTTTTGTGCGGCGCGATAAAACCTGCATCGCACGGCGAATTTCCTCATCGCGCCCAATCACCGGATCAATTTTTCCTTCGCGCGCTTTTTTGGTTAAATCAATCGAATATTTTTCCAGCGCCTGATAAGTGCCCTCCGCCGAAGCGTTGTCAGCCTTCTTGCCTGCACGAATTTCTGCAATTGCTTTGCGCAAAGCTTGCACCGAAAGCCCTGCCATCTTTAACGCCACGGCTGCTTCGTTTTTTTCATCCTCCAAAACCGCCTGCAATAAACGCTCAATTGTAACAAAAGAATCTTTATTTTGATCGGCCAATTTCTCTGCCAAAACCAACACCCGAGCCATTTCTTGCGAGATCGAAATTCCACTAGCGCCACTTCCCTCAACTTGCGGAATTTTCGTCAACATTCTTTGATTTTCTGCCCGCGCAATCTCAACATTGCCATCAGATAAATTGATCAATTTCTCCGCCAACTGATCCGAATCATCAAGCAAAGCAACCAACAAATGCTGCGGCAAAAACTTTTGATGACCAAGGCTCAAAGCCAGTCTTTGAGCAGACTGCATAACAGCACGCGCTTTCTCAGTATATCTCTCAATATTCATAGATTTAGAATTTATTTCGTTTTTAAATACCTTACTGATATAATAACGAATTCAAACATTTCCATAGCACTTTAAAATAATAAAACTATTTTATTATTATAATTAAAGCCCAAAACAGAAGGGGAAATAATTTTTTTTCAAATGTCCAAAAAACGCACAGCCTTCACGCTAATAGAGTTATCAATAGTTTTGCTAATCATTGGCATCATAACCACTGGCATCACGCAATCATCAAGATTAATAAGCGGCTTTCGTCTTTCGTCTGCACAAAATCTTACAAAAAATTCACCAGTATCAAGCATCGAAGGCCTAACCGCTTGGTGGGAAACCACAATGGAAGGCAATTTTATCGATAAAGAAATGGTCGATGGCGGCGCAATCACAAGATGGAACGATATAAATCCACAAACCAACAGCAAGCACAATATCACTCAAGCAGCCCCAGCGGCGCCATCTTACGCCAAATCAGCAATTAACAATCTTCCTGCTTTATTGTTTGATGGCGCAGTTAATTATCTAGAATTTCCTTATGACGCCGATTTTGCTTCCAATGACTTCACTTTTTTTGCCGTAATGCGGCCTTTGGCTGCCCCAGCCGCAACCAATTACGGAACAATATTATCCAATCGTGATTTAACTGCCAAAGGTTTCAGCTTATATATTTCATCTGGCCTACAATATCAAACATGGCTTGGCATAAACAATTCCACTTGGCAAGGCTCTACAATCCTATCAAGCGCAACTACAATCAAAAAATCTGAACTAATCTCTGCAACTTATAACAGTGATAGCGGAACTTACAAACTTTATCAAAATACTGTTTTAAAAGGCACCGGATCATATGCGCCTTACGCAATCAACACTCAAAGACCATTGCGTATCGGGGCTGGGCAAAATGAATCAGCAACACCAGCATCTTATTTTAATGGCTATATTGGAGAAATAATAATCTTCAATCGCTCACTCAAGTTCGAAGAAAGATTGTCAGTTGAAACCTATTTGAAGAAAAAGTGGGGGATTTAATTAGCCTGTTATTTGCAATTTAAGCAACAAGCTTTTTACTCGATAAAACCATAACATATTACTCCTTAGCAATCATCTCAACTCTCATTTTAGCTTCACCAAGTCTTGCCGCACAATGTTTCTTCAGCAAATCACCTTCCTCATAAAGATCAATCATTTGATCTAAATTTATTTTTTCTGAAGATAAAATTTCAACAACTTCTTCAAGCCTTACCATTGCTGCTTCAAATGGCATTTTAGAAATTTTTGTTTCTAGGGTTTTTGATTTGCTCATAAACGAATTATTTAACTATGGATTGGTTGGGTTTAAATCTCGCCTAACGATAATTTATCGAAGTGTTAATCATTTTATTTCGCGCGCAAGCACAGCTACATAAAATGATTAACACTTCGATAAATTATCTACCACGAATAATGCGAAAGGCTATTTGCAGCAAATTAACAGAAACAGTGCGTGGATAAATCACCTCTCTTGAATATTGGCTTTATGTAGCTGTGCTTGCGCGCGAAATAAAACCAATATTCAAGAGAGGTGATTTATCGCTGCAAAAACGAGATCTGCAAAACCTATTTCTTAAAATCAAGCAAAGGCACAGCCTGCCCTTCTCTATCCGATAAACGAATGGGATATTGATTAGTAAAGCAAGCATCACAATATTGCGAATTTTTTTCATCGCGCTTGGTTTCTATAATTGCTTTATATAAACCATCTATAGAAACATAAGCCAGATGATCAACACCGATCATTTTAGCGATTTCTTTTATATCATTATTAGCAGCAATTAAATCTTTTTTATCTGGAGTATCAATACCATAAAAACATGGCGAAACCGTTGGTGGACTAGCGATCAGCATATAAACCTCTTTTGCCCCCGCATCACGAATCATCTGCACAATTTTTTTAGAAGTAGTGCCGCGCACGATACTATCATCAATCAAAATCACGCGCTTGCCTTTGATAACTTCAAGATTAGCATTGTGTTTTAGTTTAACACCAAAATGGCGAATACGATCTGTTGGCTCAATAAAAGTGCGTCCAACATAATGATTGCGGATGATTCCAAGTTCAAAAGGAATGCCTGATTCATTTGCATAGCCAATTGCTGCTGGCACCCCAGAATCAGGGATTGGAACGATAACATCGGCTTCAATTTTGGTTTCGCGAGCTAATTGCGCACCAATATTTTTGCGCATTTTATAGACGCTCTTACCTTCAACCATGCTATCTGGACGGGCAAAATAGATATATTCAAAAATACAAAATTTTGGCGAACGCTTTTCAAATGGCTTGAGCGATTTGATGCCGTCTTTGTTGATAACAACCATTTCGCCACGCTCAATATCGCGGATAAATTCAGCGCCAATAATATCTAGAGCGCAGGTTTCACTGGCCACCACAACCGCATCACCAAGCTTGGCAATCGAAAGTGGCCTCACGCCGTTAGGATCGCGAATTGCGACTAGTTCATCCTTATATAAAATCACCAAAGAAAACGCTCCATCAATTTGTGCCACCGCATCGATAATTTTATCAGTGATAGCGGCTTTTTGGCTAAGCGCAATCAGATGCAAAATCACCTCTGTATCCATTGTTGACTGAAAAATCGCACCACGATTAATGAGCTCTTTGCGCAATATTGCTGCGTTGGTAAGATTGCCATTGTGAGCTAGCGATAAAAATCCAAAACTTAATTCAGCATAAAGCGGCTGAAAATTTCGTGCATTTTTTTTGCCCGCAGTAGAATAGCGCACATGACCAATGGCGTTAGACCCCTGAAGCTTGCTGACCACTTCACGAGAGTTAAAATTATCACCAACCAAACCATCCGCAAAATGAACAAAAGCTTCTGCGCCCATCATTGTGATTATACCAGCAGCTTCTTGTCCACGATGTTGTAGAGCATGCAGACCCAAGGCTGTGTTTGCAGCAGCATCAGGGCTGTTGTGAATTCCAAAGACACCGCATTCTTCTTTAAATTTATCAAACATAAGTGATTATTTTATTGAATCATAATTGGTGCGCGACATCAAATATTTATAGACGATTAAGTTCTCCATGATGCGCTGCACATAATTACGCGTCTCAGAATAACTTATTAATTCAATCCAATCAACAACTCTATCAATATCTTTTTCTTTGCGCGGATCATAAAATTCACGAATCCAGCGCTTTGTAGCATTGGGGCCAGCATTATAAGAAGCGATTGCTAACATTTCTGAGCCATCAAAATCGTCAATCAGGCCTTTTATGTAATGCGAACCGAGAATTACATTATATTTGATATCGGTCGCTAATTTTTTGCGATCATATTTTACACCCAAATCTTTAGCGACTAATTTGGCGGTTTCAGGCATTAATTGCATAAAACCTATCGCACCAACAGAACTTAAAGCCGTAGGCGCAAAACCACTTTCTTGCTTAATAATTGCATGAACTAGCGGCGCATATTCATCATCAGAAACTTCTTTTACAATTTGAAATTTATCCTTAATAAAAAAGACATTTTTTCGCACCGCAACTCGTGAGATTTTAGCATCCATTTGCCGATCATTGAGCTCATTGACAATGCGCATCACCACTGCAATCTGACCATCAGAAGTTGAGTTACTAACTACATATTCAAAAACCTTGGTGGCGCCAGCCTTATCACCCATCAAAGCCAATAAATACGCCACTTTAGCAGGCATTGAAGCAGAGATTTTTTTAACATCACCAACCGTTATATCGGGATCTTTTGGCAAAATAATATCTTCTGCGGCGTTAACGCTATCAAGCAAACGATGCTTGTGAATCGCCAATTGTCCATAAAAAAATACCGGATATTTTGTAGCAAGTTTATACCACTCGATCGCCTTTGCTTTATTGCCATCAGCTTGCGCAGCCATGCCAAGCCAATAGGCCCCGCGCGATAAAGTAACTGGCTGCGACACATTATTATAAAGTGTTTCAAAATGATTATAAGCAATTTTAGGGTGGTCAAGAAAGCGTAGCGCAATCCAGCCCGACATCCATTCTGCCTCCCAAAAATCATTAAACTTTTTTGGCAAATTATGTTGCGAAACTAAAGCATAAGCAATTTTATATTCTTTCTTTTTTAACATCTCGCGAGTGTAGAGACGACGAACATTCCACCATTTTTCTGGATATTGCGTTGGACCAACTTTTACGAATAAATCAATTAAATCATCAATCTTATCTTGGCTTTTATACCACATAATTCTGCTATAAGATAAATTCTCATCCGACCTTAATTTTCTAGGTACCGAAAGAACTATATTATCAATAAATTTTGGATTTTCTTTGATCGCAATAATTGCCGAAAATAATTCTTGATAATCATCGTTAACAAAATTCATAATACGCTTGGCGTCAGCAATTTTGCCATCCCATAACAAGCGATTAATACGATTAATATGATCAGATTCAGTTAATTGTCGCGCATATTGACTAAGAAAATCTTGCTCATTTGCTGAAATAAAATTTTCTTTCACCCAAATATCAACAATAGAATTCTGAATTTCGTCGGCTATTTTTTGTCGCTGAGCATCCGACCCTTTAAAACGCAAGATAAAATCAGACTTTGCGCGCAACAAATAAAGCTTAGATTCTAGTGTTGCGGCAGGATTGGATTTAAAATATTGCTCACTCAAACGAAAGGGAACATGATCAGAAACCGCTACTTGTTCAACGCTTCGGCGCAAATCTGCAATATTGGGATAAAATGAATTATCATTAACAAATCGAGAAATATCATTAAACAACACCTCACTTGCAATATCTGTTCTTATGGCTTTGCGACTATTTTGATTGCTATATTTTTGCCACAAAATTATGTTTGTTAAAGCTTCTGTAAAATCATTTTTTTCAACCTTAATATTTGTAGAATCAGCATTTGCAACATCTGACGCATTTTCTTTTTTGCTTATCGCGTGCGTATATTTTAAAGCTTCTTCATAATTTTCTTTTTCTAGAGCAGCTGATATTTTATGCAAATGATCCATATCATCAGCGGACAAAACCTTCCATAGCCTAGGGGTGATTGGCCTTATTTCTTTTGCTGAGGCAATAGTTGCTATAAAAAGAACAGCAAAAATAACTGCAAAAAAATCTTTCAAAAATAGCATGAACTTGTTAGTTTTTCTAAACACTTTTATTTTAGACTTATTGGATGTAGTATTTGAGAAAATACATTAACACAGTGATTCAAAATTTATACATTTAAAATTTATATATTTTTTAAAATGCAGTTTTTTCAACAATTGGGCATAAAATTATTTAGCAAAAAAGTTGGCAGCGACGAGTTTGGCAACTATTATTTTGAAGCAAAAGATGGCAGAAGATTTATCGCCTATAAAGGCATGCCCGAACCTTCAAAAATTCCAGCTGAGTGGCATGGCTGGATCCATTATTCATGCGATATGACGCCAGTTAATCTTAATACTAAAAAATATTCTTGGCAAAAAATTCATCTACCAAATTTAACTGGCACAAAAAACGCGCATTCACCAAAAAATTCTACAATTATTAGCAAAAAACCTTATCAATCTTGGCAACCTCATTAAATATGAAACAAAATAATTATTTTGAAATTATCGTTGGAACCTTTGTTTTGCTTTGTGCGGCTTTTTTCTTTTTCAGCTCATTTAAAAGTGCAAAAATTAAAACTAACGATGGCTATAATTTAATAGCAAAATTTGATGATGCTAGTGGAATAGAGGCTGGCGGCGATGTTAAAATTTCTGGAATAAAAGTTGGCACAGTTAGCGATAGCACGCTAGATTCTAAAAACTTTCGTGCCACACTAATATTTAGCGTCAGCAAAGATTTAAAATTGCCAACAGACTCTTCAGCAAAAATTGTTAGCTCTGGTTTGCTTGGCGAAAAATACCTTGCAATCACTCCTGGTGCCGATGAAGAATTTCTCAAAGATGGTGAAGAAGTTGCTTTCACCCAATCATCAGTAAATTTTGAGCAACTACTCGGAAAATTCATGTTTAATAGCGATGATAAAAAGGATAAAAAAGATGCTAAAAAATAAATTCTCGCTATTAACGATCGTTATTTTAAGCCTTGCGCCCCTTACGCATCTTAACGCACAAGAAACTGCGCCACAAAATTCAGAAACCTTTCAACAAGATGAAAATTCTAAACTAACTTTTGATAAAGTTGATTCTTCGCGCTTTTATAACAAAGCTGTTTTGCAAATTTTAAATAAAACTACCGCTAAGGCTTCGATTGTTGAAGTTGGCGTTGGTGAAAAAACAGAAATGGGAAAACTCTTCATTAAAGTTGATAAATGTTGGCAAGCGCCACTTGATCAAAAACCCGATAGTCGCGTTCTTCTCGAAGTATTTGAAACCAAAGCTGATGGAGCCATAAAGCGCATTTTTTTTGGCTGGATGATCTCGTCAAGCCCTTCAATTTCTAGCTTAGAACATCCTATTTATGATGTAACAGCATTAAGCTGTAAAAACAAATAACATGTCACAAATTATCGATATTCTTGCACAAAAAATTTCTGCAAAATCACCTTTGGTTGAAAAATGGTTTGCGCAAAAATTTCATCAATCTCCAGCAAATTTTTATAATTCGGTTGATTTGCGTCATTCAGGTTTTAAAATTGCACCGATTGATACAAACTGCTTTCCTGCTGGATTCAACAACCTTTGCAAAGATTCAAAAGATGCCGCAAAAATTATTGCCGATAAATTTATTACAGATCATTTTTTGCAAGCAAAAAATATTTTAATTGTACCAGAAAATCACACACGCAATATGCACTACCTAGAAAATGTTGCAATTCTACAAGAAATTATACAAGACACTGGAAGGCTTGTGGTGGTTGGCTCTTTGATGGAAGACCTAAAAGAAAAAATGGTTATAGATTTAGATAGCGGCAAAAAAATAACTCTAAATCCTTTGATAAAAAATGGCAACCACCTCACTGCTGGCGACGGTTTCGTGCCTGATCTAATAATTCTCAATAATGATTTAACTGGTGGAATTCCAGAGTTTTTGCAAGATATCAAGACCCCAATCACGCCATCTTTAAAATTAGGTTGGTATCAGCGCACCAAGTCACACCATTTCACGCTCTACAATGATTTGGCGATAGAATTTGCAACGATAATTGATATTGATCCTTGGCTAATTTCATCAATGCATCGCTCATGTCACGATGTCAATTTTAAAGAGCGCACCGGCATTGAATGTTTAGCAAAATATGTCGATGAATTAATGGCAAAACTCAAAGAAAAATACCACGAATATGGAATAAATGAAGAGCCCTATTGCTACATAAAAGCCGATAACGGAACCTACGGAATGGCGGTTATGCCAGTTTTTTCAAGCGCTGATATTCTTGATATCAACAAAAAAGAACGCAACAAAATGAACATGCTCAAAGAGAGCACGCAAAACACTATGGTGATGATTCAAGAGGGAATAAAAACCATCGACAAAATCGAAGGCACAATCGCCGAACCAATGATTTACATGATCGGCGGCCAAGTTGTGGGCAACCTATTTCGCGCCAATAATCAACGCAATCAACTAGAAAGCCTCAATGCCAGTGGCGCAGCTTTTTTTGATTTGCGCACTTTAGAAGAAAATCAAATTGAGCTTGGCAGCAATAAAAAAGATATTACTATTGTTTATTCAGCAATTTCAAGGCTTGCTGCCTTAGCGGCGGCTCAAGAAGATATCAATAAATAATTTTTTCAAATGATTAAAGTTCAAAAGCCTTTAATTGGCGTAGTTCCAGACTATCGCGCAGGTTCACCAAAATGCTATTCTGTGCGACCACATTATGCCCTGCGTCGCAATTATGTTGATATGCTCAACAATGATGGAGCCACAGTAATCATACTTCCATACGATTATGATGCGATTGATAAATATCTCGAATTAATCGATGGATTAATGATTGTTGGAGGATTTTTTGATATTAATCCCAAAAAATACGGCGCTAAAAAAATCCACCCAACCGTTATTCTCAACGAAACACGCGAAAATTTTGAATTTGCTTTAGCCGAAAAAGCACTCAAAACCAATATGCCAATTCTAGGAATTTGCAACGGTATGCAGCTTTTAAACATAATCCATGGCGGCGATATTATTCAACATATTCCTGATGAAAAAAACTTCATCATTCACGAACAAAGCAAAGTTCCGGGGATGGAAGATAGCTCCAAAGCCTATCACGATGTTAATATTGAAGAAGGCACCTTGTTACATAAAATTGTTGGCACTAAAACAATCCCAACAAATTCTTCGCATCACCAAGGAATAAAAACCGCTGGCAAAGGCATGAAAATCAGCGCTTATGCCAGTGATGGCATGATCGAAGCAATTGAAGATCCTAGTCGCAATTTTTGCGTCGGCGTGCAATGGCATCCAGAATTTGATGTTTCGTCAGCTGATCAAAAAATATTCGCTAGTTTTGTGGATGCAGCGATGAATTACAAAGTTAAACATAATTTATAAACATCTCATCAGAAAAATGTGCGAGCTATTTATATTTATAAGCTCTAACATCAGCATTGTGCAAGCCAGCGTTGCGTAAGCGCATTAAAAACGCGCACGCAAGTAGGTAGCTGCAAAATTTAATAAAATCTCATGACAGAAACTCCAAAAAAAGGCATCAGAATTGCCAAAATAATCGCCCATGCAGGTCACTGCTCTCGCCGTGAAGCCGAAGCCCTAATTCTTGAAGGACGCGTTCAAGTTAACGGCGTCACAATTGATACGCCAGCTACTTTAATCACTGATCAAGCAATCAAAATTGATAATAAATTACTTGCTCAAACCAACGATATTCGCCTTTTTCTTTTTCATAAACCAGCAGGCACAATCACTACCAACAAAGATCCGCAAGATCGCAAAACAATTTTTGAATTATTACCAAAAAATTTACCGCGCCTAATTAGCGTCGGACGCCTAGATTACAACACTGAAGGCCTGCTTCTTTTTACCACCAACGGTGATTTAGCGCGCTTAATTGAATTGCCAAAAACTAAATGGATTCGCACCTATCGCGCCCGCGTCTTTGGTCATCTCAATCACGAACGCCTAAAAAAACTCGAAAACGGCATCACTGTTGATGGCGTGCGCTATGGCTCAATCAAGGTTGCGGTCGATGTTGAAAAAGATTCAAATTCTTGGCTAACAATTTCAATCACCGAAGGAAAAAATCGTGAGATCAGAAAAGTTATGGAAGAATTGGGGCTAAAAGTTAACCGCCTAATCCGCACTTCGTTTGGGCCATTCACCCTAGGAAAACTTGGCGTTGGAGAAATTCAAGAAGTCACCAAAGCGGCAATAAAAAGCGCCGTAGATCCTAGTTTTTTTGCCAAAAAGTAAATACTTCCAAAATATTTTTTTTGATGTATGTTTTTTATCGTTCAAGGCGCAAACACTAGCGCTGCATTATACAAACTTGCTTTATAATTTATGACAAAAAGAAGAATCGTTATCACTGGTATTGGGGCCGTTACACCTTTAGCATCAACCATCGAAGCCACTTGGAAAAAACTCATTAATGGTCAATCTGGCCTTGGCAATATCACAATTTTTGACCCTACAGAATCACCTTGCAAAATTGCCGGTGAAGTTAAATTAGCAATTGAAGGCCAAATCAATTCTGATTTATTCAATATTGATCAATATATTGAAATGAAAGAACAGCGCAAAATGGATCGCTTCATCCATTTTGCTATCGCAGCAGCTGAACAAGCAATCGCAGATTCAGGCTATAAACCACTAGATGAAGAAGCGCAATACCGCACTGGCGTTATGATTGGCTCAGGAATCGGCGGCTTGCCAATGATCGAAAAAACCGTAATCCACATGAAAGAAAAAGGCATTCGCAAAATCAGTCCTTTTTTCATCCCTGCAAGCTTGATTAACCTAGCTTCGGGTCATGTTTCAATTCGTCATGGCTATATGGGGCCAAACCACGCAACAGTTACTGCTTGTGCCAGCGGCAGTCATGCCATTGGTGATTCTGCTCGCATGATCGAACATGGCGATGTTGATGTTATGATCTGTGGTGGCGCCGAATCAGCAATCTGTGAGGTTGGCATTGGGGGTTTTGCCGCAATGCGCGCACTTTCAACCAACTTTAACGATAATCCATCAGCAGGCTCACGCCCTTGGGATAAAGATCGCGACGGTTTTGTTATGGGCGAAGGCTCAGGAATCCTTGTACTAGAAGAATACGAGCACGCTAAAAAACGCGGCGCTAAAATGTATGCCGAAATCATTGGTTACGGCCTTTCTGGTGATGCATATCATGTTACCGCTCCTGAAGCTAGTGGTCGTGGCGCAGCTCGCGCTATGCAACAAGCCTTGGCTCGCGCTGAAATCAATGTTGATCAAGTAGATTACATCAACGCCCACGGCACCTCAACGCCACTTGGCGATGAAATTGAAGTCGGCGCCGTTAAAAAAGTTTTCGGCGATCACGCTTATAAACTTTCAATGTCTTCAACCAAATCTTCAACTGGCCACTTGCTTGGTGCCGCTGGCTCTGTTGAAGCTATTTTTAGCGCCCTTGCAATTAGAGATAGCGTTGCTCCACCAACACTAAATCTTGATAATCCATCCGATAGTTGCGATATAGATTTAGTTGCAAAAGTTGCTAAAAACCGCAAAATTGATATCGTAATGTCAAACTCATTTGGATTTGGCGGAACCAATGCCTGCGTGATTTTAAAAAGAATTTAATTAAATTTAATGTCGTCAAAATCGCTTCGCAAAATTTGTTTATATTTTTCTGCAGCAGTTTTGTGCTATCTCATTTTAATTTTAGGCATTGTTGTTTATTTTAACTCTCCAAACAGTTATCACCTTGAAGATAAGCGCTTCGTGATCGAAAAAGGCATGACTTTTCGTCAAGTTGTAGATAAGCTTTACGCCGAAAAAATCATCAAAAGTCCTACGACTTTTCTTTATTTATCGCGTCTTATCAAGGGCCCTCATTTTAAAGTACGCTATGGTGAATATTTTTTCGAAAAAAATATTTCTTACTATAAAATTCTCCATAAAACTATTCGTGGCTACATTTTCTTTCGCAAGTTCACTATCGCCGAAGGTCTTTCAAGCAAAAGCGCTTTAGCCATTCTTAACAATTCTCCTGGCTTAATTGGCGAGACTCAAAAAAACATAGTTGAAGGCAGTATTTTACCTGAAACATATTTTTATTCTTTCAATGACAGCAAATCAGCAATGCTAAAAAGAATGCAAATCTCAATGACCAAAAACATTGATCAACTCTGGGAAAAGCGCGATTTAACAATTCCAATCAAAACTAAAGAGCAGGCGATTATCCTTGCTTCAATAGTTGAAAAAGAAACTGGCCTTGCTGACGAAAGACCAAAAGTCGCTTCTGTTTTTATCAACCGCCTACACAAAGGCATGAAATTGCAATCCGATCCAACAATTATTTATTCTTTTACCTTTGGCGATAAAAAATTAGAAAGACCAATCAGAATGAGTGATATTCGTAATAATTCTCCATTTAACACCTATTCAATTTATGGCCTTCCTCCTGCACCAATTTGTAATCCAGGATTAGCATCAATTAAAGCTGTTCTCAATCCACCACAAACTGATTATATTTATTTTGTTGCAACCGGCACAAATGGCGGGCACTATTTTTCAGCCACTCTGCGCGAACATAACGAATCTGTTGCCAAATATCGCAACGCTATACAAGTCAAACAATCGCCAGCTGCTTCGGCGGTTACGGCTCCATCAAAAAGCCATACCAACGATGGTGAGCCAGAGCAAGAGCGCATCACCGATTAAAATATTGCTCCACGATTATTTAAAATTAAAAATTGCACAATATGACCGATCAAAAAATCGCCATCATCGCTGCTTCTAACAATAAAAACGCCTCGGAGAAAAAAGATCTCCTAATAAAAAAATACAACTTTTTTGATTTAGAAAAAAATCCCAACAAAACTGATGGCCTAGATCTCGTTATCGCTCTAGGCGGTGACGGCACAATGCTTCACTTGCTTCATCAATTTGAAAAAAATCCTCTCCCGTTTTATGGAATAAATTGTGGCACTGTTGGCTTTTTGATGAATGTTTACAACGAAGAAAATCTGCTCACAACTATTAAAAATGCACAACCATCAATTCTTAATCCACTTAGAATGGAGGCGGTTACAGAGGATGATAAAAAACATAATCACATCGCAATAAATGAGGTATCACTGCTAAGACAACTCGGCCAAGCCGCTAAAATCAATGTCTGCGTTAATGGCCATGAAAGATTAAGTCATCTAACCGCCGATGGAATTTTAATCGCAACACCAGCAGGCAGCACGGCCTACAACCTTTCTTTGCGCGGACCGATAATTCCATTTGGCGCCAAAATGCTTGCCCTCACCCCAATCAGCCCTTTTCGCCCACGCAATTGGCACGGCGCTATTTTGCCCTCTGATAGTATAGTTGAATTTAATATTGTTGATTATAAAATGCGCCCAGTTAGCGCCACAGCTGATTACACCGAAGTTAGAAATGTTAAAAAAGTGACAGCGCGAGAAGATTCATCGTTAAAATTTACTCTGCTGTTTGATCCAAATCACTCGCTGGAAGAAAGAATTATTCGTGAGCAGTTTGTAAGCTAAAATATCAGGAGCCACCACCACGCAAACCAAGCGTGTGCTTTCATATTCGCGTAAAGCTTTTTTATTCTGAAGCACTCCCGACAAAAATAAATTTAGCTACTTTTTTCTTTTGTGCAAGGAAGATTTTTTAATTTTAAAAAATTCTGGAATCTCGGTTTCAATCAACAACTCTTTTCCAAAATAATCTGTCAGTTTAATTTTGTAAGCATGAAGACAAAGTCTGTTGCTTAATTCTTTGCGAACAACACCAATGCCGCCATATTTTACATCATTAATAATCGAGTGACCAATCTCTTTGCAATGCACGCGCAGTTGATGTGTGCGGCCTGTAATTGGGTTGAGCTCTAACGCCGAATAATCAAGATGAGTTTTGCGTAATTTAAAATTGGTGATCGCCTCTTTTCCCTCTTCAAGATCTGGATAAACTTTTTCATTTTTGCCAACAAATTTTTTGCGCAGCGGAATATTTATTACACCTTCAGATTTTTTTACAACACCATTAACCAACGCTAAATAAGTTTTTTCGATAGTTTTTTCTTTGAAAGCTTTGGTTAAAATCTCTGCTGATTTTTTATTGCGCGCAATTAACAAAATACCACTAGTGTCTTTATCAAGACGATGAACAAGCTGCGGCGAATCAACGCTCAAAGCTAGCGTGACATGTTGCGAAGAATTATTTTTCTTCGATAAATCTTTCAAGCAAATTAACAAATCATCAACCGAAAGCTCAACGCCGCTGCCACCTTGCGTAGCAAGGCCAGAAGGCTTATCAATTGCGATCAAATTTTCATCTTGATAAATAATTGAAGCAATAAAATTTTTGATTTTTTGTGCTGAAATTTGCGGTTTTTTCTTCTCAGTATTTAGCCTTGGCTTTAAATCAGAAAAAACTTCAATCTGGTCGCCATCCTCTGTTTTGTAAGATGCGTCAACTCTCTTATCATTCACTTTAACTTTTTTCTCACGAATTAATTTTTGCGCCAATCCAAATGGAATATCGAAATTTTGGCATAAAAATTTATCAAGGCGAAGGCCTACAAAATCTTGATTTATCTGAACTACTGGCATTTTAAACAAAAATTATTTTCATCAGATAAAATCCGAAGAATAAAAACAAAATCGCCAAAGCTATTGACGAAAAAGCATAAACAAAGGCTAGATATTCTTGGCCCGCAAGAAATAAGCGGAAAAAATCTAACGAGAAAGCAGAAAAAGTTGTGAAGCCACCAAGAAACCCAACCATTAAAAAACTCTTAATACGCGGATCAATCACATCAAAATCACGCATCATAAAATAATAAAGAATGCCAGCCAACATTGATCCCGCAACATTTATGATTAATGTGTGAAAAGGAAAATGCGCATATGTAGCGCCGCGCATTAACTTTGTGATTGACTCAAAAGAAAGATGGCGCATCACAGAACCTAGAGCGCCGCCGATTGCTATAAGAATAAGATGCATTATTTGCGTAATCTTTTAAAGCCCGCATCTAAATCTTCCTTCAAATCTTCAACATCTTCCAAACCAATATTGATGCGTAAGCAAGTGCGATCGGCGTAAGCCCATTTTGTCACAGCGCGAGAAACTTCAAATGGCAAAATCAATGACTCATAGCCACCCCAAGAATATCCCATGCCATAATAATGCAATTTATCGAGCATTTTTGCCAAAGATTCTTTCGAATATTTTTTATCGAGCACGATAGAAAACAAACCTGCTGCACCAGTAAAATCACGCTTCCACAATGCATGGTTAGCATCCGAAGGCAAAGCTGGATATAAAACTTTATACACTTCTGGTCTTTTTTCAAGCCACGAAGCCATCTCTAGACCCGATTTGAAGCAATGATCCATTCTAATTTTTGCCGTGCGCATTCCGCGTTGCACCATATAAGAAGTGAATGGCGCAGCCGTTACAGCCATATATCTAAAGGCCTCATACATTACGCGATAATGTTTTTCACGAATAGTGATCGCACCCATCATCATATCAGAATGACCATTGATATATTTGGTAAGGGCCGTCACCACTACATCAACGCCATGTTCAAGCGGTTTAAAATAAATTCCACTCGCCCAAGAATTATCTAAAATTGTAACGATTCCGTGTTTTTTTGCCACTTTACAAATTGCCGCCACATCTTGAATATCATAGGTTAGCGACCCAGGGCTTTCCATAAAAATCACTTTGGTGTTTTTCTTGATAAGCTTTTTAATGTTATCACCAATATCAGAAGGAAAATAAGTTGCCTCAACGCCATATTTTTTGAGGAATTTATCAACAAATCCACGAGTTGGAGAATAAATCGCATCAATCATCAAAACATGATCCCCTTGCTTTAAAAATGCCACCAAAGCAGTGTTAATAGCCGCTGCGCCCGATGAAGTAACAAAAGAATTATAACCACCATCAATTTCAGTAATCGCTTTTTCTAGTGCAAAATTTGTTTGCGTGCCATAGCGACCGTATTTTAGTTCGTAAGGTTCAACCAGATCATTATTTGAATAGCCACGCTCAGCATACATTAAATCTTTAAGCGTAGGAAAAACAATTGTTGAACTTTGATATATCGGTGGATTCACCATCCAGCCCTGCTCTTTAGGGTTGCGACCAGCGTGAACAATTTTAGTTGCTTCGCGAATTCCTTTTTCCATTTTTCTAACTCCTTATTAATTAATGACTACAATCGCCCGCAACCAGAGCTCCCAACTTTTTCTTGCCCAAAATATGAACATGAAAATGTGGTACTGATTGCGAAGCATCGCTTCCAATATTGCTAATGATGCGATAGCCAGAACTTTCTAGATCCAACATTCGCGCCACTTCAGCAACTTTTTGAAAAAAATTCTCTACTTTTATAGCTCCAGCTTTTGCAACAAAATCAGGCAAATTAATAAATTCACTTTTAGGAATTACCAAAACATGCACTGGCGCCGCCTTGCCAATATCATGAAAAGCAAGAATATCAAAATCTTCATAAACCTTGCTACTTGGCACTTCGCCACGAATTATTTTTGCAAAAATATTATTTTTATCATACATATTAACTGCGCAATAACATTTTTAAATCACCAATATTTTTAGTAATATTTTTTAATAAGGATGAAATTTCATCCCGCCCCTCTTTTATAATAGAAGACTCTGAAGCCTTGTTAATGTTAGTGATAAGACCAGCATTTGCAACAAGATTCGCGTTCGGGATTTTTATCTCACCATACAAATCATCATCAGCTACATTATTTTCGATATCACCAATTACATCGATGAAATCATTAATATCGCGCTCTGCTGGCCCAAAACCATCACCAGAAATCATGATAATATCTAGATCTTCTTCTTTGTAAGAATCTTGTTTGCGCTTTTTAAGTAACTTTTGCAAACCCGCTATTGTATAGCCATCATCATGCAAAAATTTTTTTATTCTCTTTAAAACTTTAAGTTGTTTATTGTAATAATAACGACGATTTCCCTTGCCAATTTCTGGTTTTATTTGCGAAAATTGCTCTTCCCAAAACCTTATCACATGAGGCTCAACGCCAAGCTCATGCG
Source organism: Rickettsia typhi (assembly GCA_945865905.1). Classification (GTDB taxonomy): domain Bacteria; phylum Pseudomonadota; class Alphaproteobacteria; order Rickettsiales; family UBA1997; genus CAMCFD01. The sequence goes on along the minus strand of CAMBFC010000003.1, from coordinate 51,348 downwards.
CAACTTCTCCGATCGATCTTTTTTTATCTACGCCAAAATCATCAGCTAATTTTTCGACCTCTCTTGCGATATCGTTAGTCATTGCAGATTTTGTTATCTATTCTTACAACCTTATAAATCAAGGCTTTAAAATAGCAGTTTATGAAATTCGCTTTTTATATTCGAAAGATAAATGTTTTATTAAAACTCCGCATACAGCAGTAAGTGGCGTAGCGAATAAAAGCCCGATAAAACCAAATAATGCCCCAAAAACAAAAAGTCCAAATACAATCCAAACTGGATGCAAACCTATATTTTTTCCAACCAACTTTGGCGTGAGATAATTTGACTCTAGCAATTGTCCAAAAATAAAAACTCCAGTTATAGTTGCTAAATCAATAAAGCTAAATCCCCATTGAAAAAATGCCACCAAAATTGCCGCAATAAAGCCAGTTAAAGCGCCAACATAGGGAATAAAAGTTAAAAATCCGGTGATAATTCCAATTAAAAATCCAAAATCAAGGCCAACAACAGTTAGTAAAATTGAATAAATAAAGCCCAAAATTAAACAGACACTAATTTGTCCACGAATAAATCCTGCCAAGGCTTGATCAATTTCTGCCATAATTTTGCTAACTGAATTTGCAAATTTGCTTGGCATGTAAGTATATATTTTTTTGGATAATAAATCCCAATCCTTGATTAAATAAAAAATTAAAATTGGCGTGATAAAAATAAGTGACAAAACATTGATAAAAGCCACCGAAGAAGAAAAAATGCCTAACAAAAAGTTCTTAAAAAAATCTAATATTTTTAAACCCAAATCCGCGTTATCAATAACACTCAAAAAATCTTTGTTTATTTTTATTCCAGCGCTACTCAAAAACGCAACCCATTTGGGATAAAGTTCTCCAGCAATAACTTGAAAATATTGCGGAAGCTCTAAAATTAAGGCCTCTAACTGCTCGTAAATAATTGGAAATATTAATATAACAATTGCTGTAAATACGGCAAAAAATACCCCTATGATTAACAGAGAAGAAGTCAAGCGAGACATTTTCTTTTTACACAAAAGATCAACCAAGGGATGCAAGAAATAAGCAACAACCAACGAAAAAATAAACGGCGATAATATTGAGCGAATAAGATAAATAGAAGTTCCAAAGGCTATCAAAATCCCAGCCATGAACAGAATTTTTTCATTTATTTTCATCAAAAATAGCTTTATTTTATGGTTAACAAATAAAGATCAGCGGATTTTGTTGTTAAAAAAAAACCACTTTTTGCAAATAATTCTGTCAAATTTAAATCAGCACCAACCACCGAAACAGAAGCCTTAACATAATCGCACGAAATAGCTTCAATATTAAACTTATTAAATATTCCACTGCTTTCAATTTTATTTTTAATCATCAGCCAATCGCCAAGTCTATTAACGGGAATTTCTAGCGATATTATTTGCTCTTTTTTATCTTGCACCAACGCTTCATTCGCTTTTAAACTTTCAAGATATTCAACTGTTTTGCTCGCAACTTTATTCATTAATTCTTGCCCTTCAAGTTTTTCAGAATTAGTAAATCCTAATTTAACTTGCGATCCAAAATCTTTTCTTAAGGTGCGCACCACAACACTTGCCTTGCCACTTATATTATCTTGCGAAAACAACAAAAAATAAACCACATTGCTTTGATATTTGTCAAATAAAGGCTCAAAATCGATAGCACTGATTCTGTTAACATTTTCGGGATTTAAAATCACCACATTATCAATATCTGCAACAGGAATTTTAAAATCATCCTTACCCTCTAAAACCTTACTAACAGATGGCCTCCAATCGTTACTCCCTTCCCATAATAAAATTTTTCGCTGCAAAATTTTAACAGGAATAACTAGAGAAATTGGGCGCTCTTCAACCAGCATGGCAATTTCTTTTTCTTGCTGTGGCAATTTTTTTTGCGCTAAAACATGCTCAACAAAATCTTTAGCAAATGTTACATTAAATGTTGCAGAATAAGAGCTGCCAGCAATCTTCTCATCAATAATTTGCTCAGAACGCACCATATCAGAAATTTCGCTATCACTAACTTTGCTTGCAATAACACTTTCTAGCGAAAGACGGGCCAACAAAATCGCAAAAGCATCTCGACGCACAGTTTTAACCGCTAAATTACGCGCCTCTGTCGGTGATTTTGCCGATACACTAACCGCCACATCTTCAACAATATATGGATTAGCCTCATCTTCAGCTGCAACGACAAATTGGCTAATGGTCAATAAAAGCAGGGTAAAAACTAAGAATAATCCTCTAAAAAACCTCATTTTTGTCAAAAAATTATTATAAAAATAGCAATGATTCCTATATTTTGTGCTCCCTTCACTGAATTGTCCAGAAGGTCTTTTGCTTCCCATTAAAAATGTCAATTTTAACACTTATTTACAACAGTTTAAAATATAGTTTCAATGGTATAAACTTACCATAACAAAAGTAAAGTCAAAAGAACAATTGACAAATAGCGAAAACCACCTAAACTGCTCGCCCCTTTTATAGGAAAATTTAACAAACACTCTTAAGTATATGTTCGCAATTGTTGAAGTTGGTGGAAAGCAATATAATGCTACACTAAACCAAAGAATCCAAGTTGATAATTTAAATCACGAAGTTGGTCAAAAAATCATATTGGATAGAATTCTTTGTTTAAAAGATGAAAAAGGCATTAACCTTGGTAGCCCGCTAGTTAAAGGCGCTACAGTTGAAGTTGAAATCGTCAGAAACTACAAAGATGATAAAGTTCTTATCTTCAAAAAAAGAAGAAGAAAAAATTCTCGTAGAAAAAGAGGACATCGTCAACAAAAGACTGAGTTCAAAGTTTTGTCAATTCAAGCTAACTAAGCAACGGTTGTTGCGACTCGCTTAAGCGAGTGTTTTATGGTATATCAAGAATATAAATCTCGATATATTTAATTTGATTCGGTATTTATACTATGGCATCGAAAAAAGCAGGCGGCAGTTCGAGAAACGGTCGCGATTCAGCGGGCAGAAGGCTCGGAGTTAAAAAATACGGCAGCCAAGCAGTTGAAGCTGGCAACATTATCGTGCGTCAAAGAGGCACTCAATGGCATCCTGGAAAAAATGTTGGCATTGGCAAAGATCACACAATTTTTGCAAAAATTGCTGGCATAGTTAATTTTGTAAAATCTGGACATAAAGACAGAATCTACATTGATGTAATTCCTGCATAACACTTCTCTACGAGGGCCTTCAGCGGCCCTTTTTTTATAAGCGGATATGGCGAAATTGGCAGACGCACTAGACTTAGGATCTAGCGCCGCAAGGCATGTGGGTTCAAGTCCCTCTATCCGCACCATCTCTTTCAATCACACTCTTTTTTACATAAATAATATTCTCAAGGCCCTATTTTATTGTTATTTTTTTGATTGGGTGTGGCTTTGAAAAAGATGGAGAGTAGAAGTTGTGGATGCTTGCTCTGCTGCTCAGACACCGCGTTCATCTGATTTAAGCAAGCGTAGCTTGCGATGAGACGCAGAACTCGCCTCAGAGCAAGCATCCCCAACTTCCACTCTCCATCTTTTTCAATTCTATTTTTTTGGAAAAAAAATAGAGGGGGCGATGAAAGTTTTGTGCTTTTAGAATATGCCTAGATTATTACTACAAATTTTTTAAAAAATCTCGAGAACGGCCAAAGAGGCAGTTAGGTAATGCTCGAATGCGAGTTCCATTTTCATCACAAGCTACGCTTGCTTTAATCAGATGAAAAGGGTGTCTGAGCAGGCGAGTATTGCCTAACTGCCTCTTTGGCCAAGGGCAAGATCTATAAAATGAAAAACCCAAAAAAATTTCTCTAAAAACAACAAATTTCCACTACTAAATTAAATCAAACTTAATAGAATCCCCGCATATCAATTTTTTTAAATATATCATGGAAGTAAAAGTTAAAATCGTTTTCGACAAAAAACTAAAAAAAGATTACCAAATCATCGTTCCTCATCGATTGATTGAGGCTAAAATCAACGCTTCGATCGCTGAAATTCGCAAAACCTTAAACCTTAAGGGATTCAGAAAGGGCCAAGTTCCTGTTGATGTTATCAAGCAAAAATATGGCCAATCTATCATGGCTGATGAATCTGATAAAATCGTTTCTGAGCAGGTAAATAAAATCGTTAAAGATAATAATCTTAAAATTGCAATGCAGCCAAAAGTTGATCTAAAAACTTTTGAAGCTGGCAAAGATCTAGAATGCGCGGTTTCGTTTGAACTTTTTCCTGAAGTTCCTGAAATTAATCTTGAAAAAATCAAAGTTACTAAAAGAGAGGCCGATATTACAGCCAACGATATTAGCGAAGGTTCAAATAAATTACTAAAATTTTATCGTACTTGGAACAAACAAGAATCATCTTACAAATCTAAAATGGGTGATGCTGTAAACATTGATTATGTTGGTCGCATCGATAAAAAAGAATTTGACGGCGGCGCGGCAAAAGGCCACCAATTAGAACTTGGTAGCAAAAGCTTTATCGATGATTTTGAAGATCAGCTTGCTGGTAGAAGAGCTGGCGATGATGTTAGGGTTAAAGTTAAATTTCCTAAAGAATATCACTCTGCAGAATTTGCGGGCAAAGCAGCAGAATTTGAAGTTAAAATTAATCATATTTTAACCGCACAACTTCCTGAAATTAGCGATGAATTTCTTAAAAATACTTTTGGCTTAGAAAATAAAGCTAAGCTTGAAGAAGCAATCAAAAAGCAGCTGCAAGATAATTATGAAGATCTCACGCGCAATCTTTTCAAAAAAGAATTGTTCGATTTTTTGAACAAAAAATATGATTTTGAATTGCCTGCAGGTTTGCTTGAAGAGCAACTCAACGGCTTGTGGAGCGAGGTAGAAGAAGAACTCAAAACTAATCCAGATAAATTTAAAAACGACAAAGAAAAAGCAAAAGCAAAAGAGGAGAAAAAAGAAATTGCGCAGCGAATGTTGCGTTGCGGAATCATCTTGAACGAGCTGGCAAACCTTAATAAGATTGAAGCCAACAACGATGATATCAACAAAGAATTGCAAAAAATTCTCGCAAGATTTCCTAACCAAGAAAAAGCAGTGCTTGATTATTATCAAAAAAATCGCGGTGCGGTGCAGCAATTAAAAGGCACTATTATTGAAGAAAAAACCATTGATTTTATCGTTGCAAAACCTACGACTGATAAGAAAAAAACTGCTATAAAAGAACTTGATAAACTTTGGCAAAAAGCGAATGAAGAATAATTTCTAACACCTCCCTTGTCTTGATTGGCAAGGGTTTATAATTTATTAATATTTAAAATAATTTTATGAATAATTTCATCGATCTATTAAAAATGGTTTCATTTCCGATCCATAAAGAAGGCTATAAATTCATTTTGATTTTTGGTCTTGCAACAATTCTTTTGGCGCTGCTTAGCGACACAATTGGCTTGATTGGATTGGTTTTAACTTTGTGGTGTATTTTCTTTTTTCGCGATCCTGAACGCGTTATTCCTGTTGAAGAAAATGTTCTTGTAAGCCCAGCAGATGGTGTGGTTACAAGGGTTGATTATGGTATTGAAGCCCCTGAAGAACTTGGTTGGAGTGGCAAAAAAGTCAATAAAATTAGTATTTTTCTTAATGTGTTTAATGTGCATGTAAACCGCGCCCCTATTGCTGGAACAATCACTAAAGTGATCTATACTCCCGGAAAATTCTTGAGCGCAAATCTTGATGAAGCCAGTGTTGAAAATGAAAGAAACTTGGCCGTTGTTAAAACTGCTAATGGCGTTGAAATTGCCTTCGCACAAGTTGCTGGATTGGTTGCGCGCCGCATCGTTTCTGATTTAAAAGAAGGACAAAGCATCAAAACTGGCGACAGATATGGAATCATCCGTTTTGGCAGCCGCGCTGATATTTATTTGCCAGAAAATATCAAAATTAAAGTTTTGATCGGACAAACCATGATCGGTGGCGAATCAATCATTGCTAAGCAATAGCCTTATAAAAAGGTGGAAATAACCATACAAATTTTTTGAAATAAATTAAATTTATGCGTTCTCCAAACATTGTTAAACTTACTACTAAACGCGAAGAAGCCAGAATGGGCGGCGGTCAAAAAAAGATCGACTTGCAACATTCTAAAGGCAAATTAACTGCACGAGAAAGAATTGAAGTGTTGCTCGATCCAGATTCATTCGAAGAATATGGGCTTTATGTTGAACATCGCTGCACCGATTTTGACATGGAAGATAAAAAGCACCCCGGAGACGGTGTTATTACTGGTCAGGGCACAATTAATGGTCGCTTGGTTTTTGTTTATAGCCAAGATTTTACCGTGATGGGCGGCTCTCTTGGTGAGGCTCACGCAAAAAAAATCTGCTTCGTTTTAGATAAAGCGATGCAAGTTGGCGCGCCAGTGGTTGGCATCAATGATTCTGGTGGGGCGCGCATTCAAGAAGGGGTTGATTCTCTTGCTGGTTATGGCGAAATTTTTCAACGCAATGTTGATGCGAGCGGCGTTGTGCCACAAATTTCTTTAATTATGGGGCCTTGCGCTGGTGGCGCTGTATATTCGCCAGCACTGACAGATTTTACCATTATGGTAGAAAATTCATCCTATATGTTTGTTACAGGACCAGAAGTTGTCAAAACTGTAACACATGAAACAGTTACGCAAGAAGAACTAGGCGGGGCTTCGGTTCATGCCCATAAAAGCGGCGTGGCTCATCTTTCATTTAGCAGCGATATTGATGCGCTTTTGCAAACTCGTCGCTTGATCAACTTTTTGCCATCTTCCAACAAAACGGCTTCACCAAAAATTCCGAGTGATGATAATGCTGATCGCGTTGATGTAGCCTTAAACACTCTGGTTCCAGAGAATGCCAATCAACCTTACGATATCAAAGAATTAGTCGAAAAAATCTTGGATGAAAATGATTTTTTTGAAATTCAAAAACATTACGCCAAAAATATTTTAATTGGCTTTGGAAGATTAGAAGGCGAAACCGTTGGTATTGTTGCCAATCAACCTATGCATTTAGCGGGTTGCCTTGATATCAAAGCCAGCGAAAAAGGCGCAAGATTTATTAGATTTTGTGATGCGTTCAATATTCCAATTATCACTTTTGTTGATGTTCCGGGATTTTTACCGGGCACCGATCAAGAGCATGCGGGCATTATTAAACATGGCGCAAAATTACTTTATGCCTATGCTGAGGCAACAGTTCCAAAACTTACTGTTGTTACTCGCAAAGCGTATGGCGGCGCTTATATTGTGATGAATTCTAAACATTTGCGTGGCGATGTAAATTATGCTTGGGCTAATGCCGAAATTGCCGTTATGGGCCCTGAAGGCGCGGTTGAAATCATCTTCCGCGAAGATGCAAAAAACCCAGAAAGTCGTGCAAAACGCGTTGCAGAATATCGCGATAAATTTGCTTCACCCTTTGTAGCAGCATCTCGCGGTTATATTGATGAAGTTATCCGTCCACAAAATACTCGAAAAAGAATTTGCAAATCACTGCAAATTTTGAAAAATAAAAAAGTGATTAAACCGTGGAAAAAACACGATAATTTGCCGCTATAAAACGCCACAAACCCTTGATTTGCAAGGGTTTTGGTATAATTAAAATATAATGTCTTTAAATTATAAACAATCTGGTGTTGATATTGATGCTGGAAATAAATTAGTCAACCGCATCAAACCTTTTGCTAAAGCCACTAAACGCCTGGGCGTAGCTTCTGATCTGGGCGGATTTGGCGCTTTATTTGATCTTAAAAAATGCAATTTTAAAGATCCGGTTTTGGTTTCTTCAACTGATGGTGTGGGCACTAAACTTAAAGTTGCAATTGATGTTGATAGGCATGATACAATCGGTATTGATTTAGTTGCGATGTCAGTGAATGACCTACTTGCGCAAGGTGCAGAGCCATTGTTTTTTCTTGATTATTTTGCTTGCTCTAAGCTTTCGGTTGATCAAGCATCTGATGTGATCAAGGGAATCGCTGATGGCTGTAAGCTTGCCAACTGCGCATTAATTGGCGGAGAAACCGCTGAAATGCCCGGAATGTATAAGCAGGGCGATTATGATTTGGCTGGGTTCGCTGTTGGCGCGGTTGAGCGCGATCAAATTTTGCCCCGCGAAACCAAAGCAGGCGATGTTTTGCTTGGATTAAAATCAAGCGGATTGCATTCAAATGGCTATTCTCTAGCGCGCTTTATCCTTGAAAAAAACAATATTAAATTTGGCGATAAATTTCCTAATAGCGAAAAAACTGTTGGTGAAATTTTACTTTCTCCAACAAAAATTTATGTTAAATCTTGCTTAGAAGCGATCAGAACTGGCAAAGTTAAAGCCTTGGCACACATTACTGGTGGCGGCTTAACAGAAAATCTTCCACGCGTTTTAAGCAAAAATACCAAGCCCCAAATTGATTATAATTCTTGGACCAAACCAGAAATTTTTTCTTACCTTCAAAAACTAGGAAATGTTTCGGATGAAGAAATGCACCGCACCTTTAATTGCGGCATCGGAATGGTGCTTGTGGTTGAAGCGCAAGATGCGATAGAAATCAAAAATATTTTAGAACAAAATGGTGAAGAAGTTTTAAAAATCGGCAATTTAGTAATTTATGGATAATTCTGCCCGCACAAAATCATTAGTGGCAATCGCCAATCAAGCACCTATATCTTTCAGTGATAATGATATAGAAAAAATGAAAACCGATCTTAATTATGCCAAAAAATCTAGATCAGAATTACAAAGAGCTATAGCATCTGGAACCCTAGATCCAATAACGGCAGCCGCCCTAACAAGAATTTTGGAACAAATTGAACAAATCATAAAAGTTCAAAATGAAATAAGAGCAACATCTAATAAACAAGCGGAAGAGGTTGCCAAAAATGACAATCATCAAACAAAAAATCCTAAAATAAAAACTGATAATCAATCAAAAATTGATGAATTTTTTGCAGCGCGCGCAGAATTATTTAAAACTATTAAAACTCACTTAGAAAGCGGCAATATTAGCGCCGTAAATGATAAAGGCGAAGAAGTTGCGATTAAAGATATCGAAAAAAATGGTATTCCCAAAGATGTTGTTGGTTTTGCCGGAAAAGATCCCAAAACAACAAGAGAGATTTCGCAAGGTGTAAAAGATTTATTCAATAAGATGCCTCCACAAATTGGTCATAAGATTGTTGAAAGAAAAGTTACAACAGAAGATGGAAAGGAGTTCTTTTTTTATGCAATGTTGATGGTCGAAGAAGCCTTAAAACACTCTATAGATCCACTTTCAATTACCAAGGAAGAGGTGTGCGAAGTTATTGATGATATTGAAAATTCTTCAAAACGCTTACCGAATGCATCAATTGCAAAAAATCCACCTTTGGAACATTTAACGCTCGATTATTTTAAAGCAAATCATGTTGTACGCGCCATTACTGTTGCTAATGCCGAACCTGATAAACTGCATAAATTTCATGAGGCACAGATTATAGAAATCTGGAAAGAACATGTTGAAAGTCGCAAATCTCAAACTAGAACAACAAGTCAGCCACTTACAGAAATTAATATGGATCAAAACTCACCTTTGACTTTGAGATAATTATTTTGGAGCAATTTCATCCTCGTCGCCAAACACTTCACCATTTTTTACCCAACCTTTTTTATCATTCACTTTAATTGCACACCAATTATCGACGCATTTTAAATATTCGCCCGTAACATTATTTTCGAGATGAAAAATCACTCGCGATTTCTCATTATTTTTAGAATACATATCGATGAATGCCTTGCTAGTGCGCACTAGAAGCATGCGTTTTTTGGTGAGCAAGTTTTGGCTAACCCAACCTGATTGCCCTTCATAATCCTCGATTTCGCACCAATTATCATATTCGTTGATCACTCGCACCGGAACAGCTTTTGCTTTAAAAGTAAATTTGATTGGATAATTTTGCCCCGGACCAGCTCGCACATTGGTTTCGGCGCTGCGCAATGAGGAGAAATAATTTTTTTCTTCAACTTCACGCAAATCTGCAAAAGCGCTAAAAGAAAGGCAGAGAAACAAGATTGTTAATAAGATTTTTTTTATTTCGATAATCATTCTAGTTAAAAAATTAAAGTAAGAATTTTCTTCCTTACGATCATTTATGTAGCTGTGCTTGCGCGCGAAATAAATGATCGTAAGGAAGAAAATTCTTACTTTAATTTTTTAACGGCCCCAAGCGCACAAAGCAAATCTTAAATCAGCATTTTAAAAATGCCTATTTTTTATTTTTGCTTTGATGATATTTTTTGCCGCCCTTTACAAGATTAACCTGATTTGCTCTTGAAACCGCAAGATCATCAACCGCAACATCTTTGGTGATGACGCTTCCCGCACCAATAACCGCACCCTTTCCAACTTTAACGGGAGCAATTAAAGCTGAGTTTGAACCAACAAAAACATTATCACCAATTGTAGTTTTAAATTTGCTGTAGCCATCATAATTGCAAGTGATTACACCAGCGCCAATATTGGCCTCAACGCCAATTTCACTATCACCAATATAACTTAAATGATTGATTTTGGCGCCTTTTTTTATCACTGATTTTTTGATTTCAACAAAATTTCCAACGCGAACATTTTCACTGATTTTGGTTTGCGGACGCAATCTTGCAAATGGCCCAACAACAGAGCCAGAGCCGATCTCTGCCCCTTCAATATGACAAAAAGAACGAATCTCAACATTTTTTTCTATCACTACTTGCGGGCCAAAAACAACATGGGGATGAATTATAACATCGGCAGCAATTTTAGTATCGTAAGAAAAATAAACCGATTGCCAATCAAGCAAGGTAATGCCTGCATCCATGTGCTTTTTGCGCAAATCATTTTGCTTGATTGATTCAATTTTTACTAATTCAAAACGAGAATTTACACCCAAAACTTCATGCTCATCAGTTTTGATAAAACCACATTTTAGGCCCTGATGGCAAGCGATTCCAACAATATCAGTAAGGTAAAATTCACCAGCAGCATTGTTGCTTTTTACTTGTGACAAAAGCTTATCGAGCCAAGTACCCTGCACCGCCACAACACCAGAATTACAGAGAGAAATTTTGCGCTCTTTGGCATTTGCATCTTTAAATTCGATGATTTTTTCAAGATTGCCATTAACATCTACAACAAGACGGCCGTAGGCGTTATCATCTTTAGCATCAAAACCCAAAACACAAAGTGCATTGCCATCATTGATTTTTTCTAGCATTGCGCGCAGAGTTTTTTCATGGATTAACGGCGTATCACCATATAAAATCAAAAAATTTTCTACTGGTTTTTTGAAATTTTTTAACCCAGTTTTAACCGCGTCAGCCGTGCCTTTGCGCACTTTTTGTAAAGCGAAAGAAATTTTTGCCGCAGGATGTTGATCGATAACATAATCTTCAAAAACAGCAAAATCTTCAGAAACAACAATCGAGATATTTTGCGGTTGCAATTTTTGCGCTTCATCAATCACCATGTTTAACATTTCGCGGCCGGCAACTTTGTGCATTACCTTCGGCAAGTCAGATTTCATACGGGTTCCCTTGCCAGCGGCGAGGATGATGATCGAGAGGTTTTTCATTTTTTGTAGAGTTTTTTCTGGTTAGTTTTTATATTTCTGAACCATTACTCTTGTTATCTGGTAAGAAAAGCTTTAGTGGAGGGGCTGTCTTTGAGGGTTTGTTTGAGGTTGGCCTCTCCGCCATCAGAGCATCAAGCCCAGCTTCTGCCTCGTCATTAGTTACAGCACCTGGCAATGGCCTCGCGAGCATTTGCAGTACAGCCTCATTCTTCTTAATCAACTGTTTTGATTGCTTATTCACAGCAGCAAGATCTCTCTCTGTCTTAGCGGCTGCTGCAACAATTTTCTGCTCTTCTTTTGATAGCGACGACGAAGCACCTGATCCCGGGAGGGTGTCTTCATTTGCCAAAAAGGCTTTTAATTCAGCTTTATCTGATGACGAGATCGATACATTATCCTCTGGACTTGTGGCAGCGGGCCCCCTACCAGGTTCGAGCATTTCATCATCAAATGGCGTAACTAGAGTGCTTGGATTCAAAGCTGTTTGATCTGAATTCCCAACATTATCTTGTGGAGTCGTATTGGAAGCGGCTGGAATAACTGCGGGCGCTGGAGCAACTCTATTTCTACTCCTAACATTGGAAGCGGCCAGAACAGCAGATGGTCGACCTGAATTCCCAACATTATCTTGATCTTGTGGAGTCGTATTGGAAACGGCTGGAATAACTCTAGCGCTACGCCTTGTAAAAAATGAAGTAAATTTATTCCACGCAGCTTTGAAAAAGCCAACCTTTGGTGGGCTATTTGTAGACACGCGCTCAAGAACGACTGGGGTGGTGGCAGGAGGATTAGTGCTAGAAGCAGCAGTTCGACGAGTCCTTTGTCTATTAGTGATAGCGCTAACTTTTGTAAGCTGTAACTGCAAATCTTTCAATTCTCCGCTCTCCACCTGATTTAATGAGTTACCTTTGGTAATTAATTCTTTCGCTCTTTCCTGCATCCTTCTAACTTTATCGGTGTTTTCTTCAGCTTGCCTCACCCCTCTATTTATAGTCGCAAGATTCTGCGCCATTATTCTGTTTTTTACATCTCGCACTATTTGTATTGGAACAAAATTAGCCCCATATCTATTACACAGCAAGCCAATCAGTTGCGCAGTTCTAACATCTTTGGATTTTTGAACAATAAACTGCAATAAGGATAGATCCTCACCTGATTTAAGTTTAAATGTAACTTCCAGACGCTCTTTGTTATCTTTAAAAGCACTTGTGTTTTTGCCATCCGATGCAAAACAATCTGCCAGCACTTTCATTTCAGCCCTATCACCTTTCTCGCAGCATTGATCAACCGCGATGCGCCATGCTTTTATTTCTAACGCCTTTTTCTGATCTAATTTACTTCTTGACATATAAAATTAATTTGCAATTTAAGTAATTTACTAGCCCAATACCACAACCACCAATACAAACACTCTCAAAAAAACTTGCAAGCAAAAATCACCCACAAGCATTAATCTCTATTTTTCTATGTAATCTTTCGCAACAAAAAATCAAACCCTAATTAGCTCTTTTATCAACCAACTGATTTTTCGCAATCCAAGGCATCATGCCGCGAAGCTTTTCTCCTGTGGCCTCAATTGGATGGGCCTTGCCTTTAGCACGCAAAGCATTGAAATTTTTATTGCCACTTCTGCTTTCTGCCATAAATTCACGCACAAATTGGCCTGATTGGATTTCGTTCAAGATTTTTTTCATCTCTGCTTTAGTTTCAGGCTTGATGATTCTAGGGCCGCGCGTAACATCGCCATATTCTGCGGTGTTAGAAATTGAATAGCGCATGTTGGCGATTCCACCTTCATAAAGCAAATCAACGATTAATTTCATCTCATGCAAGCATTCAAAATAAGCCATTTCTGGCGCGTAACCAGCTTCGGTTAAAGTTTCAAAACCCGCTTGGATCAAGGCCGTAACCCCTCCACACAAAACTGCTTGCTCACCGAATAAATCAGTTTCGCATTCTTCTTTGAAAGTGGTTTCGATGATACCAGATCTGCCGCCGCCAATTGCTGAAGCGTATGAAAGCGCTAGTTGCAAGGCTTTGCCGCTTTTATCTTGCGCAACCGCAACTAAACATGGCACACCTCCTTGTTTTTTGAACTCACCGCGAACCGTGTGCCCAGGGCCTTTTGGAGCAACCATAAATACATCCATATCAGGACGCGGCTCAATCAATTTAAAGTGAATATTCAAACCGTGAGCAAAAGCCAAAGAAGAACCTTGCTTCATGTTATCTTTTAGATCTTCATTATAAATATCTTGCTGAAATTCATCTGGAGCCAAAACCATTACAATATCAGCCCATTTAGCCGCATCAACATTTGAAAGCACTTCAAAGCCAGCATCTCTAGCTTTTGGGGCCGAAGCTGAACCTGCGCGCAACGCAATTTTAACTTCTGCAACGCCACTATCTTTAAGGTTTTGCGCATGTGCGTGGGCTTGGCTACCATATCCAATAATCGCAATTTTTTTTGCTTTGATTAAATTAATATCAGCATCGCGATCGTAGTAGACTTTCATTTTTGACTCCTAAATTTTTAATAAATATGCGCTGCAGTTTTTATAAATAAACTGACTTAATCGCAATTTTAAGTTATTTTTTAATTCAAATCAAGCAGACAAAGCTATTTTTTATGTTGGATGAGAATTTTTAGCTAAAAACTGGTTGCTATATTATTGATTTATCTTAATTTTGTCGACACATTGATAGTTTAATTTTTTTTAAAATGAAAAACCTACAAAACAAAAAAGCTTTTTCTCTAATCGAGTTATCTATTGTTCTTTTAATTATCGGAATCATCATCGCTGGCATTACTCAATCAAGCAGATTGATCAAGCAGTTCAAATTATCAGCAGCACGCAGCCAAACACAAAGCGGCCCCGTATCTTCAATAAAAGATTTGGCGGCATGGTTTGATACTACCTCAACAACCAGCTTTATTGATGCAGAAGCTGAAGATAGCGCGCTTACTGGTGGCAGCGGCGTCAGCTATTGGTATGATATCAACACCTCATCATCTATCAAGCGCAATGCCAGCAATATTGGCGCTACCAACACATACCCTTATTATTACGCAAGCTGCATAAACGGATTGCCCTGCCTTAGATTTGATGGTACCAATGATTCACTTGATTTTGACGGAACATTTTTAGCTGGCGTTGATTACACAATTTTTGTGGTTGAGCAAAGAAGAACGGCGGCTGCACTTTATTTTCTTGGAAAATCAGCTACACCAACAACTAATACTGCTTTAGAATTTGGCTATTCAGCAACTTCTACTTTTCGTTTTGCTCAAGGCAGCTCGTCTAGTCTTTATACAGTTGGATCAACTCCTGCAATTGCCCCCTATTCACAACCGACACCAAGGCTTCACAGTTTTGTAAACGCCACAATTGCCACTGGAGCAGCCTCTTTTGCGCATTATCTTAACGGATCAGCAACGGCTTCTACTTTAACATCAGTTGGCACGCCAGCTTTAAGCACATTATCTGCTTATGCGGCCGCTACAATTGGCTCTAGTCATAATGGCGCAGCTCAAACTTATTTTAACGGCGATATTGGAGAAATAATTTTTTACACTCGCGCCTTAAAAGCTGAAGAAAGAGTCGCGGTTGAGGATTATCTTCTTAAAAAATGGGCAATCACAGGTTTATAATTTAGAATTTATTGTTAATATTAAACCCTCGCAAGGCTAGAATTTCTAGCAATCTTGCGAGGGTTTTTTTATATATTTATGGATAAAATAAAGTCACTAATCAAAAATAACGGATCACTATCGATCGCCGATTTTATCAATGAAGCAATGTTCAACCCGCTTCACGGCTATTATCGCACCAAAAAACCCATCGGCAAAAAAGGTGATTTTATTACAGCGCCCGAAATCAGCCAAACTTTTGGCGAGCTAATTGCTGCCTATTTTCTCAATTTTATTTTAGCTTCAAATAAAAAAATTGCCTTGGTAGAAATTGGCGCCGGCCGAGGCACTTTATTTCACGATATTATTTTTACAATTTCAGCATTAACTAAAAAACTAGGACGAGAGCTTGATATTAAAGAGCGCGTATCGTTTCATATTATTGAAATCAGTGAATCTTTAACAAAAATTCAGCAAGAAAATTTGCAAGATTGCGGCGTGGCAATCAACTGGTATCAAGATTTTGCAAGTTTTAAAAAACAAAATTCTGATTGCGAAATTTATTTTTTTGCTAATGAGCTTTTTGATTGTTTTCCAACTCATCAATTTATTAAAACGGCTAGCGGTTGGCAAGAAAGAATGGTTGGAATTTTAGAAGATGAATTAGTTTTTTGCGCTGAAAATTTTAATGCAATAAAAAATAAAATGGTGCAAAGCCTTATAAATAATGATTTGGCGGGCGATGCAAATTCTACCAATCAAAAAATTAATGATGCGACTGACAAAAAATCAATAGCAGAAAATGCAATTTTTGAACATAGTTTTGCTGCAATAAGTTTTATGAATGAACTTGCAGAAAGCCTTAAAACACAAGGTGGAATCGGCCTAATCATCGATTATGGCTACTTAAATCCACCACTAAAAAGCACTTTGCAAGCATTAAAAAATCATCAATATCATGATGTTCTGCAAGATGCTTACGAGCGCGATATCACTACTCTGGTGAACTTTTCTGCCCTGCAAAATTGTGCGAAAAATTTTCAACTAAACTCATCATTAATAACTCAGAGAGAATTTTTGTTGAGCTTAGGAATCGAAGAAAGAAGAAAAATTTTATGCGATAAAAATGATGATGAACAAAATTCTGCTATTGATCGATTGATAGATCGAGAGCAAATGGGCGAACTGTTCAAATGCTTGATAATTTGGAGTTAGGGTTTATAATGGTTTGGTTGCTTTAAGATCTTGCTTCCATGACAACTGGATTGAGATTGTGCTTCCACGATAAATCATAGGAGAGGAAATCAATTTATTTCGCGCGCAAGCACAGCTACATAAATCGACTTCCTCTCCTATGATTTATCTACAACGAATAATGCGACGAGTATGTTACTAAAAAAATAAATTAGTGGCACGAACAAAAAGTTTATTATTCGTTAAGATAAATGTCCTAACGAAGTATAAAAAATTATAAATTACAAAGATGAAACAACCATCCGAATCACAAAACGAAATCACCAAAATACTGCAACTAGCAGCCTACGATGCCAACACCAGACACGATTGGCAAGTTGAAGAAGTATTGCAAATTTTCAACCTCCCCTTCAATGATTTAATTTTTAAAGCTGCCGAAATTCACCGCCGCTTTCACGATGCTAACAAGGTTCAAATCAGTACTTTGCTAAGTATAAAAACCGGTGCCTGCCCCGAAAATTGCAAATATTGCCCACAATCCGCCCATTATGATACTGGCCTAGAAAAAGAAACAATGCTCGGATTAGATAAAATTCTTGAAGCCGCCAACGCCGCTAAACAAGCAGGTGCATCGCGTTTTTGCATGGGAGCAGCTTGGCGCAGTTTGCATGATCGCGATGTTGAAAAAATCTGCAATATCGTTGATGCCGTAAAAAATACTGGCCTTGAAACCTGCATGACTCTAGGGATGCTAACTGATTCACAAAGTAAAAAGTTAAAAGAAGCGGGCCTCGATTATTATAATCACAATATCGATTCTAGCGAAGAATTTTACTCTGAAATTATCTCAACTCGCAATTTTCAAGATCGCCTTAAAACCTTACAAAATGTGCGCGAAGCAGGCTTAAATGTTTGCTCTGGCGGCATTGTTGGCATGGGAGAAAAGCTCGAAGATCGCGCTAAAATGTTAATAATTTTAGCCAATTTGCCAAAGCAGCCAGAATCGGTGCCGATCAACATGCTAGTAAAAGTTAAGGGCACACCACTCGAAAATGTTGCAGATCTTGATCCATTTGATTTTATTCGCACAATTGCAGTAGCGCGAATCATGATGCCGCAAGCAAAAGTTCGTCTTTCGGCAGGAAGAGAAAATATGAACGAGCAGGTTCAGGCCTTATGTTTCTTGGCTGGAGCCAATTCTATTTTTTATGGCGAAAAATTGCTAACTACTTCAAATCCAGAAATAGAGCGCGATCAGAAGCTTTTTGCTAAACTTGGAATTAGCGGAGAATAGGTTATTTTTTGTACAATATATTTTGTGCGGCGAAAGGAGGACACTCTGATGCTCAGACACCCTTTTTATCTGATTTAAGGCAAGCTTAGCTTGCGATAAAAATGGAACTCGCTTCAGAGCATCCTCCTTTCGCCGCACAAAATATATTGTACAAAAAATTGAATTAATTTTATATTTACTAACCAACTAATAAAATAAAAAAATATGTCTAAAATCGAAGAAAAACTTACTAGCCTTGGAATCACTATTCCACAAGCTGCAGCACCGGTTGCTAATTATGTTGGCTTTGTAAAAACTGGCTCACAAGTTGTTATTTCTGGACAACTTCCCCTTGAAAATGGTGAATTAAAATATGTAGGAAAAGTTGGATCACAAATTAGCCCTGAAGATGCTAAAAAAGCGGCCCGCCTTTGTGCAATCAATTTAATTTCACAAGTTAAATCAGCTTGTGGCGGCAATCTCGATAAAGTTGTGCGTTGCGTTAAACTTGGAGTTTTTGTTAATGCCGATGCAACTTTTACTGATCACCCAGCAGTGGCTAATGGCGCCTCTGATTTAATGGTTGAAGTTTTTGGAGATGCCGGCAAACACGCTCGTGCTGCGGTTGGATCAGGGTCCCTACCTCGTGGCGTTGCCGTTGAAATTGATGCAATTTTTGAAATTAAAGAATAATTATTTCAAATTAAACAATGAGGTTGTAAGATTAAACCTCGTTTAAATTATGGCAGGCGTAGCTCAGTTGGTTAGAGCATTGGTTTGTGGTACCAAGGGTCGCGGGTTCGAATCCCGTCGCTTGCCCCAATTACACAGTATATTAAATGGATATAATTTTCTTCGCAGCAGTTTCGATATTTATATTTTTTAAACTGCGAGCAGAACTCGGCAAAATTTCTGATGAAGAAAAAACTAAAATCACCGAAAAAATAAAAGCTGATCGTGAAAAAATCATCACTATTCAAAAGCAAATTTCTGGCGCTGTAGAAAAAGCAATCGAGCAATCTATCGAGCAACAAAATCAATCTAACGAAAAAATTCTCGGCAAACTTTCTGAACCTCTCAAACAAAATCTTCTGCAAATTTTTCAACGCTGCAATATCACTGCTGAATTTTTCATCAATGGCACAAAATCATGCTTCGAAATGATCATCAAAGCCTTTGCTGATAAGGATCTAACGACTTTAAAGTTTTTACTCTCTGATAAAATTTATGCTGGATTTGAAAGTGCAATTTTGAAGCGCGATACTGAAGAAAAAAATCTTTGCAGCAACTTAATTGCTATTGAAAAAGCAGAAATTTTAGAAGCAATAATCGCTGATGAAAAAGCTTTGATAACAGTAAAAATTACCTCGAGACAAATCAATTATTTTACCAATAAAACTAACGAAATAATTGAAGGCAAAAAAGATGAAATTCAAGAAATGCATGATATTTGGACATTTAAAAAAGATTTAAATTCAACGAATCCAAATTGGATTGTATCTACAACGGGATAATTGTAGAAGATTTTTTTAAATAAAATTCTACAGCACAAAAAAAATAAATTATATGAAAAATTTTACAGACAAATCATCTCTAAAAGTTGGCAACAAAGAATATAAATATTATTCGCTGCAAGATGCTGCCAACAAGCTTGAGAAAGACATTTCAAAACTACCTTACAGCTTAAAAATTCTACTCGAAAATCTAATCAGAAATTTTGATGGTGATATTGTCAATGAAAACCATATTTCTAGCCTAATCGATTCAGTAAAAAACCCTGAAAAACGCATTGAAATCGCTTTTTCACCAGCACGAGTTTTAATGCAAGATTTTACCGGAGTGCCTGCGGTTGTTGATTTGGCGGCGATGCGCGATGCTGTTAGCAAAATTGGAAAAAACCCTGCCAGCATTAATCCTTTGGTGCCTGTTGATTTGGTGATCGATCACTCGGTACAGGTTGATTCTTTTGGGTCAAAAGATTCCCTCAAAATCAATGTTGATATGGAGTTTGAGCGCAATCGCGAACGCTATGAATTTTTAAAATGGGCGCAAAAATCCTTCAATAATTTTCGCGTTGTTCCACCCGGAACCGGCATTTGCCACCAAGTGAACCTAGAAAACCTTGCGCGCGTAGTGTGGAACAAAGATTGCGATGGTGAAACAATCGCCTATCCTGATACAGTAGTAGGGACAGATAGTCACACCACAATGATCAACGGCCTTGCAGTTTTAGGCTGGGGCGTTGGCGGCATTGAGGCAGAAGCAGCAATGCTTGGCCAACCTATATCAATGCTCATTCCAGAAGTTATTGGCTTCAAACTTAGCGGCAAGATGAAAGAGGGAATCACCGCGACAGATCTGGTTCTAACCGTCACAAATATTTTGCGCAAAAAAGGCGTTGTCGGAAAATTCGTTGAATTTTTTGGCCCAGCACTAGCCAATTTAAGTCTTGCAGACCGCGCCACCATTGCTAACATGGCCCCTGAATATGGCGCAACTTGCGGAATTTTCCCCATCGATGCTGAAAATATAAAATATCTCAACCTTACAGCCCGTAGCGAAGAAAACATTGCCTTAGTCGAAAATTATGCTAAAGCGCAAGGATTATTTGTGACTGATTATAATTTTACCCCAGATTTTAGTGAGGTTATAGAGCTAGATGTTTCAAAGGTTGAAGCCTCATTAGCTGGTCCAAAAAGACCGCAAGATAAAGTTATATTAGAAAAAGTTAGCGAATCTTTTGATGTTATGTTTAAAGAACTCGGCAACGCTGAAAATAAACGCACGCAACTCGCAGAAATAAACTCTGATTTTGGTGATGGCGATGTGGCTATTGCAGCAATCACCTCTTGCACCAACACCTCAAATCCTTCAGTTTTAATTGCTGCCGGTTTAGTAGCAAAAAAAGCAATCGAAAAAGGCTTAAAAGTGAAGAGTTTTGTTAAAACTTCAATCGCCCCCGGATCACAAGTAGTGAGCGAATATCTCGAAAAATCTGGCTTACAAAATTATCTTGATCAGCTTGGTTTTAATGTTGTGGGATATGGCTGCACAACCTGTATCGGCAATTCTGGCCCATTGCATGATAAAATCGAAGAAAACATCAAGGCAAAAAATCTTGTTGTTGCCGCAGTTCTATCAGGAAACCGCAATTTTGAAGGGCGCGTCCATCCTTTAGTTAAAGCAAATTATCTTGCTTCACCTCCCTTAGTTGTGGCTTATGCACTTGCAGGAACAGTAAAAATCAACCTTGCAAGCGATGCAATTGGCATTGATAAAAATGGCAATCAAGTTTTTCTCAAAGATATCTGGCCTTTAAAATCAGAGATTGATGCCTTGATTAATCAATTTGTAACTCGCGAAGTTTTTGCTAAAAAATATTCTGATTTGTTTAAAGGTGATGAGGCTTGGCAAAAAATTGCTACCGAAAAATCAAGCACTTATAGCTGGGATAAAAATAGCACTTATATCCGCTTGCCCAACTTTTTTGATGATCTAAACCAGTCTAATGCCAATGAAATCAATGGTGCAAATGTTTTAGGGATTTTTGGCGATTCAATTACAACAGATCATATTTCTCCTGCAGGCAATATTTCTGGCACTTCGCCAGCTGCAGTTTATTTAAAAGATCACGCCGTTACACAAAAAGACTTCAACTCATATGGCGCAAGGCGCGGTAACCACGAAGTAATGATGCGCGGCACTTTTGCCAATGTTCGCATTAAAAACGAAATGCTTGGCGGTGTAAAAGAGGGCGGATTCACTAAAATCAATGGCTTAGAGGATATTGTTTCAATTTATGATGGAGCAATGTCTTACAAAGCAAAAAATATTCCTCTAGTAATTTTTGCTGGCAAAGAATATGGCACTGGATCTTCTCGCGATTGGGCCGCCAAGGGCACAATGCTGCTTGGCGTTAAAGCTGTTATCGCCGAAAGTTTTGAAAGAATCCACCGCTCCAACCTAATTGGCATGGGCGTTATGCCGTTAATTTTTAAGTCAGCCGATAATCGCAAAACTTTGCAACTAACAGGCAATGAAACAGTTGATATTTTAGGAATAAGCCCTAATATCAAGCCAAAGCAAGACATAAAATGTATCATCACCAAAAATGATGGCACAAAAATTGAGGTCATTTTAACATGCGGAATCGACACCAGCAATGAGGTCGAATATTATAAGCGCGGCGGCATTTTACAATATGTACTAAATAACCAGATTAATTAAATTTTACGCAACATATGCAAATAAAAGTTAGTGGTTCAAATATGGATGTTGGCCAAGCCTTGACAACCTTCGTTGAAGAACATATCGCCAAAGATGTAACAAAATATTTTGAAAAAGCGATTCGTGCTGAGGTGCATTTTTCTAAAGAAAAACATCATATGTTTAAAGCGCTAATCACAGTAAATGAAGGCGTAAAAGGTGGCATTATTGTTAAGAGTGATGCTGAAGCTGGCGATGCTCATGCCTGCTTTGTTGAAGCTCTGCAAAAGGCCGTGCATCAGTTGCGCCGCTATAAAGATCGCATCAAAAATTATCGTCGCAATGGCGGTGGTATAAAAAATGTTGAACCAGTTTACGAAAGTTTTGAAGTTAAAAAATATGTACTTCCTCCTTTGTCTTACGATGTATTCGCTGAGATGGAAGAAAATGAAAAAGCGGAAGAAAAGCTTAAAATCGTTGAAGAAAAAATCACCAATATCGAAACCCTCACTGCTGATGAAGCGGTGATGAAAATGGATCTCGCTGACCTTCCTGCTCTAGTCTTTGTCAATAAAGATAATGGAAGAATCAATGTAGTTTACCATCGTAAAGATGGCAATATTTCACTAATAGACGTTAAAAAATAAACAATAAAACATGCAAGTATCAATTACCGGACGCAATCTAGAATTAGGAATCAAATCTTTCAGAAAGAAAACCCAAAAAGAAGGCATCATCAAAGAAGCGCGCCGTAGAAAAGCTTTTGAAAAACCTTCTGAAATGAAAAAAAGAAAAGCTGAAGAAGCTCTTAGTAGAAAGAAAAAAGGCAAAAGAATTGAATTTGCTTAGGATTTAGTTTTAAGCGCCAGTTTCTGTGGATTACTTTCCTCTGGCTGGCGTTTAAAATTATTGCTAACTTTTTCCGTTTAAAAAAGTTAAAATACAGCGCCATCTTCGTTAATAATGATATCAAATTAACAAGTTCAAATGCTTTCAAAACTAAGCCACAAAGATAAATCTCTCCTTCTTCTGATCGCCTCTTGCTTAGTAATAATCTGGGCTCTCTATTCATTGCTTTCAAATTTGCTTTTCACCAGCTCCAATATTAATAAAATACTAGCGCAAGATAATTCAAAAACACGCTGGATCAATGTTGAGCGCCCTCTTACTAAATCAGATTTAGAAGATCGCGTTATTCTGCTTAACTTTTGGACCTATGACTGTGTTGCCTGCATGCGCGTTTTGCCGCAAATCAAAGAGCTAGAAAGAGAATTGGGCAACAAGCTTACAGTTATCAGTGTTCACTCTGGAAAATTCGATAACCAAAAAGATTTTAGCGCAATTACTAAAGCAACTTTAAGGCATGATATTACTCACGCTGTGGTTGATGATTCTAATTTAAAAATTTGGAATAGTTTTGCCGTTAAAGCGTGGCCAACTCTTGTTCTGATTGATCCTCGTGGCAATATCAAAAAAACTTATATATCTGAAAATGATACCGCCAATCTTTTCAATGATGTAAAAAAATTAACCAATAAATTTCGCTACGAACTCAATCGCGATAAGCTTCCTCTATTGTTAGAAAAAAATAAAATTGCCAAACGCGTTTTGAATTATCCAACAAAAATCGAATATACTAAAAGCTTTCCTTTTAAAGCTCATAACGCGCCAGCTTTTTTCATTGCAAATAGTGGTCAAAATAACATTTTGGTTGTTTCGCTTTCGGGAGAAATAATTTGGCAAATTGGCTCAGGAAGAAGCGGTTTTCGTGATGGTAACTTTGAAACAGCCGAATTCAACATGCCTGAAGGAATGTTGTACGATGCTGGCAAACTCTATATTGCGGATAGCGGCAATCACTCAATTCGCTTAGTAAACTTTAAAGAGCAAACAGTTTCGACCATTGTTGGCACTGGTCGAAAAGGCTCGATAATTTCGGGAGAATCTATTGATGCTAAAGATATTGAACTAAACTCACCTACTGATTTAGAATTTTATCCATCAGCAAATCATATCGCGATTGCCAATGCCGGAACAAATCAAATTTTGCAATATGATATTGTAAAACAAAAAATTTCTGCACTTGCTGGCAATGGCGATGAAGGAATTAGCGATGGAAAATATCCGCAAAATTCGTTGGCACAAACTTCTGATTTAACAGCTTATAATGGAAAACTTTACTTTGTTGATTCTGAAAGCAGCTCACTACGCGCGCTTGAAAAAGATGGCACCGTCAAAACATTAATTGGCAAAGGATTGTTTGATTTTGGCAATAAAAATGGCAATAAAAATCAAGCCTTGATGCAACATCCACTTGGCTTAACGGCAGACGATACGGGGATTTATATTGTTGATAGCTTTAATCATGCAATAAAAAAATATGATGTCACTTCGGGAGAAATTCGCACCATAATCGGCGGAATAAAAGGCGAATCTTTGGGTGGAAGTGTTAGCACTAAATTTGATGAGCCAGAAGGAATCGTATCTGTTTTTGATCGCTTTTATGTTGTTGATTCTAACAATAATCGTATAGTAATAATCAGTCGCGGCAAACTTTCTTCAGAACTTCTAGATGTTCTGCCTCCTTTGCAATTGCCGAAGGAAGGCTTTTTACAATATCTGCCAAACCTCTATAAAGCTGATGAAATAAAAGTTGCCGATAAAGCAGTTACACTAAAAATTAATCTAAAAAAAGGCTGGAAAATTAACGATTTAGGGCCAAGTTTTATCAATCTTTTAGAAATGGTTGATGATGAAAAAGCTAATTTGGTTGCCACTTTTGATTGGAATATGATCGCTAATAATGAGCTAAAATTACCTAATCTTGATAATAGCAAAAACTATATGTTGCAAGGCGTCATATATTATTGTGAAAACAAAAAAAATGCCTTGTGCTATGTAAGTAGCTACGAACAAAAACTTAAAAGCGATGGGGATGAAAAAAATAATTCAATTAATATTGAGTTAATTTATCAATAACTTTGCTCTTGCCTAAGAAATAATATTTTCTCATTATGAAAAAGAACAAGCTTGCTTTTAGTTTGGTGGAGCTTGCAGTTGTAGTTCTAATCATTGGCCTCATCACTACCGGAATAATCAAAGGCACATCAATTATTAAATCCGCTAGATTATCTTCTGCGCGCGCGCTCACTACCAAATCAAACATTGCTACAATTTCTGGAATGGTGGCGTGGTACGAAACATCTCTAAACAATAGCTTGAAGCCGAGCGAAACTAGCGATAATTCGAAAATCACTGAATGGCGCGATATTAGCCCCGGATCAATTGCGGCGCAAAAAAACAAGCTAACTCGCACTGCCAGCAGTTCTGTAACTTACAAAGCTGATGGGGTTAATAATCTTCCTAGTATTAAATTTATTTCCTCAGGAAATCTCACTCTTTCAGCTTTTTATCAGGGTAATTTAGGACAAGCTACAATTTTTGTGGTGGCAAGACCAACAACTGCAGTATCTACGGCAGTAACACTGCTTGATTCTTACTCTTCTGCATCAACTAGCGCCTTCGGAATTGCTACTAGCTATATATGGATTAATTTAGGCGCTGGTCAAACTAACACTTCCACGATGTCGAATACTCCTTCAATTATAGCAAACTCTAATTGTATATTGTCGATTTATTATGATGATGTGAACTCAAAAGCATTCGTCAATAATGCTTCAGGAATCGCTGGTGGCGCCCTTATTTATCCTAGCACCAATCCATTATCTGGCCTAACAATTGGAACTAACAAATCTGGTGGAGCACCATTCACTGGACTAATTTCAGAAATCATAATTTTTGATCGCCCTTTGCCGATTGATGAAAGAAAATCAGTAATGTCTTATTTATCAAAAAAATATAAAATTAGCGTTACAGGAATATAAATTTTATGAATAAAAAACACTCTAGCGAAAAATTTGAAGACAAAATCTTAGGCGCAGAAAATACCATCGAGGTCAAGCAAGATGCGATTAGATCGAGCGATGGTTTTTTGCAATATCTTCGCGAAATCCAAAAATTTCCCCTTCTTAGTGCCGCAGAAGAATATGAATATGGTATGAGATTTAAAAAAACGGGAGATAAAGAAGCCGCTAAAATGTTGGTTCAAAGCCATTTGCGCTTGGTTGCAAAAATGGCAACAAAATTCAAAAATTATGGATTGCCAATCACTGATTTAGTTTCTGAAGGCAATGTTGGCTTGATTCAAGCAGTAAAAAAATTTGATCCAGAAAAAGGATTTCGCTTTTCAACTTATGCGATGTGGTGGATTCGCGCCTATATTCAGGAACATGTTTTGCGCTCGTGGTCATTGGTTAAAATTGGCACAACCGTGGCGCAGAAAAAATTATTTTTTAATTTACGAAAAATAAAAAAACGCTTAGGAAAAGTCTCTGGAGACTCTGCTGCACTTGATCCAGAACAAGTTACAAGAATCGCTCATGATCTAAATGTTAGCGAAAAAGAAGTAAAAGAAATGGATTCTCGTCTATATAATTCTGATACTTCTTTAAATAATTTAATCAGTGAAGATGGCGAAGATGAATTAGCGAGCAAAATCGCCGCAAGCGAAGATAGTCAAGAGCAAATCGCTATCAACAATCAAGAAAAATTACAACGCGAAGAATTGCTTCGCGATGCATTTTTGGTTTTAAATGAACGCGAGAAAGATATTTTGATTAAACGACAAATGTCTGAAGTTGTAACTACTTTGGAAGAGCTCAGCAAAGCTTATAAAATATCGCGCGAGCGCATTAGACAAATCGAATCTAGTTCATTAGAAAAAATTAAAAAAGAAATTTTGCGGCTTTCAAAATTATAATTTATTTAAAAAAATAACAAATTTAAATGATTTTCAATCAAAATGTTTACAGGAATTATCACAAATATTGGCGTTGTTGAAAAAATAAAATTCTCTCCTAAAAAAGATTGTTTATTAGCAATTTCTATAGCAGAAAAAATCTTACGAAAGCTTGAAATTGGCTGTTCTATAGCCTGTGATGGCATTTGCTTAACCTTGATAAAAAAAGAAAAAAATCTATTATTTTTTCAAGCATCAGAAGAAACTTGCGCTAAAACTGCGCTAAAAAAATGGCCTATTGGCAAAAAAATCAACATCGAATTTGCCTTAAGAGTTGGAGATGAATTTGGTGGACATATTGTTAGTGGACATATCGACGGATGTGCCAAATTAAAGACTTTCAAAGCAATAAAAGATTCTGTTGCAATGACCTTTGAATTAGAAAAAAACGCCACAAATCTATCAAAATATATCGTTGAAAAAGGCTCAATTTGCCTTAATGGAACATCACTCACCATCAATAAAACCAACAGAAAATCGTTTGCCATTAATGTTATTTCACACAGCTTAAACAACACTAATTTTGCTGAAATTAAAGTTGGAGATTTAGTTAATGTAGAAATAGACTTAATCGCACGCTATGTTTGCAAAAAGTAACAATTTTTGGATAAAAAATTTAATACAATAAAAGAACAAAATGACGAGCAAAATCGCCCTCTCCTCAATTTCAGAAATTATTTCTGAAGCAAGACAAGGTAAAATTTTTATTTTAGTCGACGATGAAAATCGCGAAAATGAAGGTGATTTAATTGTGATGGCGCAATTTTGTGATGATCAAAAAATCAATTTTATGGCCAAATATGGTCGTGGATTAATTTGCCTAGCCCTTACAGAAAAAAGGGTTCAAGAACTTGATTTGCCACTAATGTCTTTCAATAACCAATCACGCAACAAAACCGCTTTTACTGTTTCAATTGAAGCGCGCGAAGGTATCAGCACAGGAATTTCTGCATTTGATCGCGCTAAAACAATCGCTGACGCGATTGATCCTAACAAAACTCGTGATGCCTTGGTTAGTCCTGGTCACATCTTTCCTCTAAAGGCCCAGAATGGCGGTGTTTTGGTGCGCGCTGGTCATACCGAAGCTGCGGTTGATATTGCGCGCCTTGCTGGTTTAAATCATTCTGGTGTCATTTGTGAGATCATGAAAGATAATGGCGAAATGGCTCGCCTGCCCGATCTTATAAAATTCGCTAAACAACATAAAATTAAAATTGCCACTATCGCCGATCTAATTGAATATCGTCGCAAACACGAAAAATTGATTACTGCAACGAGTAGCAAAAAATTTATCAGCAAAGATGGTGGTGAATTTGATTTGACGATTTATCGCAGCCAAGTTGATGGTATCGAGCATATTGCACTAAGCAAAGGCAAAATTGATCCAGCCTTGCCAACATTGGTTCGCATGCACCATCTTAATATTTTTTCTGATTGCTTAGATGATGCGCAAAGCTCAAAAAATAATCTGCTTAAAAAATCATTGAAAAAAATTGCTAAAAATAAAAGCGGTATAATTGTGATTATCAGACAGCCTCGCGAAGCCCTGTCTGATCTGCTTAACACTGAGAATATTAAGATAAAAGAATTGCGTAATTATGGCACTGGGGCACAAATTTTAACTGATTTGGGAGTGAAGAATATGATTTTATTAACGAGCTCAAAAAAGTCGGTGATTGGATTGGAAGGCTATGGATTGAAGATTTGTGGATATCGTAAGATTTAGATTAAACCCTACAATCCTTGCGTAAATAAAACATCGCCAACACAAAAAACAGAGTCACAATCAAAAATTGCAACAAACAGCAAGCTATTTTTATCGCCAATTCTTGCAGCAAATATTTATTTTGATATCCAGTCAATATTTTATATTGATATTTATCAGAAGCTCGCAAAACCACATAGCTATTATCGCGCTTAGTGAGTGAAAATGGAGCGATGAATTCTTCCGCAACATTTATTTCTTGCATTGATAAATCGGCAAATAATTTTTTATCATAGGCATATATCCCATCTATCGATTCAAAAATAATTTCATTATCAGAATTTAAAAGTGCAAAATTAATTTTGAATTCATCAGCTATTTTGCGATAACGATCTGCCAAATCTGATAATTTAAAACTCACCACCATCGTGCCAACATAATTACCCGCCACATCTTCAGCGCCAACGCCCATCGGGATTACGAATTGACCACTTGATACTCCAATAATTGGCGCGCCAACATAAATTTTGCGCGAATCTATTCTGGTATTTTTCAAATAATCACGATCTGATAAATCGATCGGATTAAAAACTAAGCCAACATCGCTATTTGCAGATAAATAATTTGCATTATCTATCCAATAAAATTTTCCTGTCGATAATTCGTATTTTAATAAACTTTGATTATAAGATTTTCCAGCCTCAAGAAGAATATTAGCGACCGATTCTTTACTTTGATTTGATACAACAATTTTTTTATTAATTATATTTAGAGACGATTCAGCGTGATCAAAAATATTTACTAGATCGGAAGCAATTTTATAAGCGGTCAACTCCATTACAGATCTTTTTTCAACAAAAAATGTTTGGCAAGATTTATATGCATAATAGCCAACCATAAAGCTTGCAACCATATAGCAAGCGATAAAACAATTGCGAAATTCACACAACTTTTTAGGAAGAAACCGTCTCATAAATTTTTAAATTAATTTAGTAATTTTCTCTATCATCACATCACCCAACTCTTCTGGGCTTTTTATCGCGATTGAATTGCGATAAAAATTACTGACTTGATGACCGATACCAATACCAAAAATTTCAATTGCGGTTTGTTTTTCAATGCGGTGAATAACATGGTGCAAATGATCAATTAAAAGATCATGATCATTGGTCGAATTAGTAGAATCATCAACTGGCGTGCCATCAGAAATCACGGCAAGAATTTTTCTTTTTTCATCACGCTGCATAAGGCGACCTTTGGCCCACAACAACGCCTCGCCATCGATATTTTCTTTTAACATTCCTTCTTTTAGCATTAGACCCAAATTAACTTTGGCCTTTTTAAAATTCTGATTTGCTGATTTATAAATAATATGACGCAAATCGCTTAATCTTCCGGGATTTTTTGGATGACCTTGCGCGTCCCACATTTTGCGAGCTTTGCCACCCTTCCAATCAACCGTAGTAAAACCAAGAATTTCTGTTTTTACTGCAAACTTTTCTAGAATGGTTGCGATAATTTCACAAGCTAAAGCGCTCATCAAAATTGGCTGTCCGCGCATTGAACCAGAGTTATCAAGCAGTATGGAGACTACAGTGTCTTGATATTCACGCTGTTTTTGCGAGATAAAGCAATTGTCTAAAAATGGATCAATTACTAGTTGCGTAAATTTTTTGCGATCAAGAATTCCCTCACTTTGACTTTGCTCAATGTAAGAATTTTTCTTCGCTAAAAGTTTCTTTTTTAGCTTTATTGTGAGTTTTTTAGAAATTGTTGAAAGCTTATTTAATCTTAATTCAAGACCAAAACGCAATAATTCTAGCTCTTTTTTTTCTACCAATTTTTGCGGCAAAATTATTTCATCAAATTTATTGGTGAATATTTTATAGGCATTTTTAAATTCAACGCCACCTTCATCAAGGCTTGATTCTGTAGATCTGATGCTAATTGGCAATTCTGCACCATCATCTAGCGGCATGGTTTTTACCTCATCTTTTGCTGATTTTTCATCGCTGATTTTTTCCTCTTCGGCAGTTTGCGAATCTTTTTGCGATTCAATGTTTTCTTGGTTTTCACTAGCATTTTCTGCTTCAGTCTTAGAAGAAGATTTTATTTGCGACTTATTATTTTCATCATGATTTTCTTTTTCTTGCGATTCATTTTGTTGTTTGAGAAACTCAAGAAAGCTTTGCACTTCTATCGCGAAGGCCTTTTGATCAAAAATATTATTAGCAAGTTTTTTGATATAAGAATTAATTTTTTTATCTTCTTTTATCGCAAAATTATTTTTTTGAAAGGAATCATCAGCAAAAATTTCTTGCAATAACATCAGCGGAAAGCGATTGGAATCAATGATAGCTGGATTTAACGTATCTTGAGAAATTTTCTGCAAAATATTTTTTGTAACTCCGCGATATAAATTTTTAACATTACCAATAACACGAATTTTCTCAAAAGTATCAAATAAATCCTTCTCGTTAAAAGAGAATTCTTGATGAATTTTTTGATTGTGAAAAAGCAAGTAACAAACTGCTAAATCAGCTGCAGCACGGCCCTGCTCTATTGATGAAATTTGTGGTAATAATATTTTTTGCCCTCTGAGTAAATCTTGATTCCACGCAAAAAAATTATCTTCGACCGCTGCAATTTCAATATCAAGATTAGAATTTTTGCTCAACGCTTTAATGGTTGATAAAATATCGTGCGAAACTTGGCTATTAATCAAATTTTTTTTCACTAACCTTACCTCCAAATTATAGACAAAAACATCGCATCATTGACTCTAAAAAAAACATTTATATGAATATCTATTATCATTTTACATCTTTGCTTATTTTATGATATCAAAAATAGAACAGAAAATAAACGATTTTATAAAAAATATTCGTGTTTTAGCCATGGCAAAAAACGGCCTAGAGGTATTACAATATATTGCGCAACACAATAATAGCAAGGTTCTAGCACAATTTAATCAGGCTTATAATTTGATTGATGATGCTAATAAACACCTGATGAATTCAATAGGCAGTAAGAAAGAGGGGGTTATGATTGCAAAAAATATCAATGAAGCAATCATAATAATTAACGATATTCCAGATCAAATAACTAACAAAACAGAGCTGCTAGATATGCTTAGAGATTGCGCCACAAGCTTTGCGCCAGAAGAAATGTCTAATGCCTTTTTTGCTATCTCACAAAATGAGTCACTGCTCTCTCAACAAATTTTATTATTAGATACAATATGGATAGAATATTGTTCCAATTAGGGTTAGTAGCTAGAAAATTAGGCGTGACAACAATACAGAGAGGAGCCGTACGCCATTTTACCACGGGAATAAATCCTGATAATAGTTCACAAAGATTAGTTGAAACCTTCCGACAAAACAGCAAAAAGAAATTCCCTGAACCTTCAATTGGTGGCAACAAAATATCCTTAATGGCATCAGTTCCTGTTTTGCCACCACCGCCATCAGTCGCCAAATTTCTTAGTAAAAGCTGTACTCATCCCTCAAGCGAGATTATTTATTATAGGTCGCGCAGTGTTTTTGGTACTGAAGATTTGCAGAAAGAAACTCTTAAATATTACCAAGCCACAGGTATTAATGTAGAAAATTGTAAACCATTATTTACCCCCTCAGAGCATGATTTAATTGCCCTGCTTGCCAAACATTTAGTAAAAAATAAGCAATCAGCAATTATGACTGTGCCAACCTTTGGATTATTTTTTAACGCTCTAGAGCGCAATAATGTTAAGGTGAATCTTGCAAAATTAACCGAAGAAAATGATTGGAAATTAACTCCTCAAATTTTGCGCAGTATTTTATACGCGCCAGAAAATACCAATGCTGGATTATTCTTTTTCATCAATCCTGATAACCCTACCGGCAAAACCTATAACAAACAAGAAACTGGGGCTTTGGCACAAGAATTTCTTGAATATAATCAATGGCGCGAGCAAAATAACAAAACTCCTTTGCTGCTCTTGGCAGATGAGGCTTCGCGACGTATATTATTAGACTCTAAAGCTGAATTTTGCAGCATCGCCACCTTTTCTGGAATGGAAAAATTCACCGTAACCGTCTCTACTTCTTCAAAAGATTTAGCTCCGGGCCTAGCAATTTCTCACGCTATTGGCCCAAAAGATTTGATCGAGGGATTATTTAATGCCGAAGATCCGCTCCATGCCGATTGCGGACCCGCCTATCCTCAGCAATATCTATTAGCCCGAATACTTGAGGGAACCGACGAAATAAAATTTCGCGAACATCTAGAGACTTCAATCGGAATCTATAATAGAAATTTATCAATGATAGAAAATGCAATGAGGGATATGAATTCAATGCTCGAAGAAAAATTCGGCAAAAACCCTGACGGCATAAGATTTATCGAAGTAATTCGACCAGAAGGCGGCTTGCAATGCATAATAAAAGCCGTCGGAATCGCCAATCTAAGCTTTCCGCCAGATTATCAATTTTTACCACCGCCACAACCAATTGGAAATAGCTTTGCCTTAACCGATTATTTTCAAAAAACCATCGGGGTTGAAGTATTGTCCGGAGAATATTGTGGCTTTGATGGTGAAGAAATGATGTTTAGAATGACCATCAGCAAGACACCAGAAATAATACAAGAAGCATTAAAGAGAATGAAGCAAGCTTTGGAAAAATTAACTCCGGCAAAACAATTGGTTCATGAGGATGTTTTACCATCGCCAGCGCTAAGCCCATCAAATAGCGTAGCGGTGGCGGATCGTGCTTCTGGTAGAGAAAGCCGATATTAGATAAAATCTTGTAACACCAAAACCAATTGCTCAATTTGTTTTTTATTATGCAACGCCGAAAAAGTAATGCGCAATCTAGCGCCTTTGGGCTCAACAGTTGGAGGCCTTATCGCAGAAATTAAAAAACCTTTTTTGGCAACATTTTCAGCGATTTGCAAAACTGCTTTATTGTCTCCTACAATAATTACAACAATAGCGGAATCAGGCTTTGGCAGCTTCATTAAATCACAAAAATATTGAGCATTTTGTAAGGTTTTTTTAGCGTAGTTATTTTTAGAAATTAACTGCAAAGATCGCAGTGAGGCCGCTAAAACACTAGCTGGAAGTGCTGTTGTATAAATTGCCGATTTGGCAAAATTACGCAAATAGTCAATGGTGATTTTATCGCCCGCAATATAGCCGCCAAAAGATCCTACTGCTTTTGAGAAGGTTCCCATTCGCAGAAAAATATTTGGCGAGTTTTTGGCATGATTTTTCTGTAATAATTTATTTTTTTGCTCAAGATTTTTATTTTCAATATCATAAAATCCATCATCAAACAAACTATGCGCCCCATCACTCAACATCATACAATCAAACTCTCGCGCCAATTTATAAAGCTCGGCAACGCGCCCCTTATCACCATCCATCGAAAAAACATCTTCGGTAATAATTAATATTTTTTGGTATTTTTTAGTATTATCTAATAATATTTGCCTCGCATGCGCCAAATCATTGTGGGCAAAGCGAATCATTTTGGCGTTGCTTAATTTTATACCATCAAGCAAAGATGAATGGATCAATTTATCCGCCACCACCAAATCACCCTCACCCACCAAAGCAGAAATAGCGCCAATCGCCGCCATATAACCAGAAGAAAAAACTATCGCCTCTTCGCAATTTTTCATGCTTGCAATTCGCTTTTCTAACTTAGAATAAAAAGAATTATTACCAGAAATATATCGCGAAGAAGCCTGCGAAACCCCATATTTATTGATTGCGTCACAAGCAGCTTTTTTTACCGCAACATTATGCGCTAAACCAAAATAATCATTAGAGCAAAATGAAATGAATTTATGAACACCTCTTTTAACTACCACCGCATCAATCGCATCAGACTCTACCAGCTTACGATAGAGACCTGATGCTTGCAGAAAATTTATTTTTTCCTGAAAATTTTTAATCACAAAAATTAAACATCCAAGTTAACCACTTTCAACGCGTTTTCTTGAATAAAATCACGACGCGGCTCAACCACATTTCCCATTAAAGTAGAAAATACTTGATCTGCCTCATCATATTGATCAACGCGAACTTGCAATAAAGTTCTGTTAGAAGGATCAAGTGTGGTTTCCCAAAGTTGTTCGGCGTTCATTTCTCCCAGACCTTTAAAGCGCTGGATCGACATACCTTTTTTGCCAAGCTCAATGATGATATTCATCA
The DNA here is from genome assembly GCA_945865905.1 of Rickettsia typhi. Taxonomy (GTDB): domain Bacteria; phylum Pseudomonadota; class Alphaproteobacteria; order Rickettsiales; family UBA1997; genus CAMCFD01. The sequence continues at coordinate 16,672 of CAMBFC010000003.1, read as the reverse complement.
ATTCATTTGGCTTGCGTGCGATCACTTTTTCATCACCTTTAATCAAGCTAACATCGCCTGCAAAATCAGCAATAATTTGATCTGTGATTTGCGCAATTGCACTTGATTCCGGCAAATCAAAATGTGCTCTTTTTAGAACATAAGAAGTTTTTACGCCGCGAGATTCTTTGATTAACTCAATATCATCTTCTGCAGTAACTAAGGCCTTCCACGAGATATCATCATCACAATTTAATTGCAGATTTTTCTCAATTTTTGTAACAAGAGTTTTTGCTTTTGCGGCATTTTGCAACCAAGATTTATCAAACGCACCAGCCAAAGCCACTGCTTCAATAATATCGGTTGAAGCCAAGCGTGCCAAGCCTTGAGCTAGATGAGAAAACTTCGATAATTTGTGAATAAATTCAAGCAAATCTTTGCCAGAGCGATCGCCCGCTTTGCTTTTTAAAACATAATTATTAACAACATGATCATTGATATAATCAGTTAATGCTTGTTCATTTTTAAGATAAACTTCGCTTTGGCCTTTTTTAACTTTATAAAGTGGTGGCTGCGCGATGTATAAAAATCCGTGCTCGATAAGTTTTGGCATGTGACGGAAAAAGAAAGTCAAAAGCAAAGTTCGAATGTGCGATCCATCAACATCGGCATCGGCCATGATGACGATTTTGTGATAACGCACTTTATTTGGATCAAAATCTTCTGCACCAATCCCCGTGCCTAGAGCCGTAATAATTGTGCCCACTTCAACGGATGACAACATTTTATCAAATCGCGCACGCTCAACATTGAGAATTTTTCCACGAATTGGCAAAATTGCTTGATATTTGCGATCACGGCCAGATTTTGCTGAACCGCCCGCCGAGTTTCCCTCAACGATGTAAATTTCACTAAGTGCCGGATCTTTTTCTTGGCAATCCGCCAATTTTCCTGGTAAATTCGAGATTTCTAGCGACGATTTGCGACGAGTTAATTCACGGGCTTTGCGTGCTGCTTCTCTAGCTTGCGCCGCTTCAACACCTTTGCCAACAATAATTTTTGCATCGGCTGGACGCTCTTCAAACCATTGCGCCAATTTATCGTTAACGAAAGATTCAACATGGGTTCGCACTTCACTAGAAACCAATTTATCTTTAGTTTGTGAAGAGAATTTTGGATCAGGAACTTTAACCGAGATCACGCCAGTCAAGCCTTCGCGAACATCTTCACCGGTTAAAACAATTTTATCTTTTTTGAAAAGCTTGTTATCAGCGGCGTAATTATTAACCACGCGAGTTAGCGCAGAGCGAAACCCGGCCAAATGCGTTCCACCATCTCTTTGGCGAATATTGTTGGTAAAACACAAAACATTTTCGTGATAGCTGTCGTTCCATTGCAACGCAACTTCAAGCGAAATGCCACTGACCTTATCAGAAGCTACAACACTAACTGTTTGGTGTAATGCATTTTTGCTTTTATCAAGATATTTAACATAAGCTTCAACGCCGCCTTCATAAAATAAAATTGATTCTTTTGGTTCTTCACCGCGCAAATCATGCAAGACAATTTTTACACCAGAATTTAAAAATGAAAGCTCACGAAGTCTTTGCTCGATAGTTGAAAAGCTGAATTCTGTAACATTGGCGAAAGTTGCGTGAGAAGGATGGAAAGTAACTTGGGTTCCTTTTTTTCCTTTAACATTGCCAATAACTTTTAGCGGAGAAACTGCATCGCCATTTTCAAAACGCATGTTATATTCTTTGCCATCACGCCAAATATTAAGCTCAAGCCAATCAGATAGGGCGTTTACCACCGATACACCGACACCATGCAAACCACCAGAAACTTTATAAGAATTTTGATCAAACTTGCCGCCAGCGTGAAGTTGTGTCATGATAACTTCTGCCGCAGAAACGCCTTCTTCTTTGTGCATATCAACCGGAATGCCGCGACCATTATCGCGAACGGTCACTGAGCCATCAATATTTAGAGAAACAAAAACTTCATCGCAATGCCCAGCAAGTGCTTCATCGATTGCGTTATCAACAACTTCATAAACCATGTGATGCAAACCAGAGCCATCATCAGTATCGCCGATATACATTCCTGGACGCTTGCGCACTGCATCAAGACCTTTTAAAACTTTGATCGAATCGGAAGAATATTCGTTCATGTTGATTTCTTTTTCGAGAACTTCTTTTTCTAGAGACATTGGTTGAATTTGTTAAGATTAATCTATTCAACAATTATAAACTATTGTGACAAACTATCAAGCTTTATGAGTGGTTTTACTTGCGAAAAAATAGTGCTTTTTTGAAGAAAATAATCGACTATTTATTTAGATTATTTTAGATGGAGAGGGGTAATAATATGGGGGCGTAATATGCCCCCACAAATATAGATTATGCTTGCATCCAAGTAGTAACTGGGGTCTTCGCCGCCTTAACTTCATCCAATCTTCTTCTTGGAGTAGAAAGTGGATAATTATGGAATTTTTCACCCTCGCCCGCAGCAACAAGTTTTGAGATATAAATCATCGTGTTGATAAAATTATCGATGGTTTCTTTATTTTCAGTTTCAGTTGGCTCAATCAACATCGCGCCTTGAACCACAAGCGGGAAAAAGATTGTCATTGGATGCATGCCATATTCAACAAGCGCTTTTGCAATATCAAGCGTAGAAATGCCTTGTGCTTTTTGTAATTTATCAGTCAACAAACATTCATGCATGCAGTTGCCACTAAATGGCACATGATAATGATCTTTCAATTTTGCCAGCACATAATTGGCGCTTAAAACTGCATCTTCAGCAACTTTTTGCAAACCGTCTGTTCCGTGCGAAAGCATATAGGTTAAGGCACGAACATGCATTCCAAATTGTCCGTTAAATCCTTTAACTTTGCCGACTGTTTGTTTTGGGGCGTAGAAGGAATATTTGTCGCCTTCTTTTTTTACATGTGGGTTTGGCAAAAATTCTACTAAATCGCTGCGAACCGCAATTGGCCCAGAACCAGGACCGCCGCCGCCATGAGGCGTTGAAAAAGTTTTGTGCAAGTTAAAATGCATAACATCAACACCAATATCTGCGGGACGAACCTTGCCAACAATCGCGTTATAGTTAGCTCCATCACAATAAAAATAACCTCCAACTTCGTGAATTAAGCGCGCGATTTCTACGATGTTTTTTTCAAATTTTCCGCAAGTATTTGGGTTGGTAATCATGATTGCCGCAATATCGCGACCATGTTCTGCAACCAGTTTTTTGAAAGCCTCAAGATCAACCAGACCCTCATTATTAGAAGGGATAACTTTGATGCTAAAGCCACAAATAGCAGCTGTTGCTGGGTTGGTGCCATGCGCAGAATCTGGGATTAACACGATTTTGCGGTTTTCACCTTTCGCCAATAATGCTTTACGAATAACCAACATTCCTGATAATTCACCTTGCGCACCAGCTGCAGGAGCAAGCGAAACGCCGCCCAAACCAGTAAGTTTCATCAACCAATTTTGCAAATTATACATTAATTCTAATGCACCTTGAACCGTTGACTGATCTTGCATCGGATGAATATCGCTTAAACCTGGCAAGCGAGCCATTTTTTCGTTTAAACGCGGATTGTGTTTCATCGTGCATGAACCAAGCGGATAAAAGCCCGCATCGATAGAATAATTTTGATTCGACAAGCGCACAAAATGGCGAATAACCTGTGGTTCGTTGACTTCAGCCAATCCAATTGATTCACGCTTTTTTTGTCCAGTTCTGATTTTGAACTCTGCAACATTAGGCAGATCAACGCCGCAAGCACCTTTGCGTGTTTGCTTGATAAGGATTTCGGTTTCTAGTTTAAGACCAGTTTCTTTTGGAATGAATGTCATTTTGTTTCGATTTTATTTTGTTATCCTAAATTTTTGCGTAATTATTTTAAAATTTTTTCAAGTTCAGAAGCAAATTTCTGCATATCTTCCGCACTGCTTAATTCACTAACTGCAACGATCATTTTTTTGCCATCAGCATAGCCGCCGATGATGTTTTTTTCTAACAATTTTTTATTAACTTCAGCAGCATCTTTGTTAAATTCAATTGTGAATTCATTGAAGAAACTTTCGCTGATAATTTTTACTCCACTAACTTTTGCTAAAATTTCAGCAAAGTCGCAGGCTTTTTTATGATTGATTAGAGCCAACTTTTTAAAACCATTTTCACCAAGCAATGAAGCGTGAATTGTAAATGCAGTTGCACACAAACCTTGGTTTGAACAAATGTTAGAAGTGGCTTTTTCACGACGAATATGTTGTTCGCGCGCACTTAGAGTGAGAACATATCCGGGCTTGCCATCAACATCTGAAGTTGTGCCGCAGATTCTTCCTGGCATTTGGCGTAGAAATTCTTTTTTGCAGGCAAAAAACCCAAGCAATGGGCCGCCAAAATTTAAGCCAACACCAATTGATGAGGCTTCACCAACAACAATATCAGCTTGCTTTGGCGCTTCTAATAATCCGAGTGAAACTATTTCGTTTGTAACCACGACTAGCAAGGCAGAAGCAGCGTCTGCTTTGGCGCGAGCATCATCTAAATTAGGGATATTGCCATAAAAATCAGGATATTGCACAACGAGCGCAGCGCATGATTCATCTAGCTTTGAAGCCTCAACAAAACTTGCATCATTTAGCTCTAGCGAAGTTTGTACTACATCACGATAATCAGGATGTAGATGGCCTAGAACCGCGATATTCTTGCGCCCTGCCTTGATACGAAAAGCCATCAAACAACTTTCAGCAAGTGAAGTTGCGCCGTCATACATTGAGGCGTTAGCGATTTCCATGCCAGTTAAAAGCGCGATTATTGATTGAAATTGAAAGATCACCGCCAAAGTTCCTTGTGAAATTTCGGGCTGATAAGGAGTGTAAGAAGTGAGAAATTCTGAACGCTGAATCAAGTGATCAACCGAAGCAGGAATATGATGACGGTAGCAGCCAGCACCCAAGAAAAACGGACCTTCACCAGCAGAACGATTTTTGATCGCTAATGATTTTAGAATTGATTCAACTTCAATTTCACCTTGAAAATTTGGCAAATCAGCTATTGGTTTTTTTAGCAAAAATTCTGATGGAACGGCATCGAAAAGTTCATCAACATTAGAGACGCCAATGGCTTTAAGCATCTCAGATCTATCAAATTGAGTAAGGGCAAGATAACGCATTTTTAGAAGAATTAAAATTTAGACCAACGCCACTTTGGACGAATGGATTTTGATGGCCTATTATAGAAGTTACAATGGATTATTCAACCAATAATTATAATTTTATTGAATTGTGCAACACTTAGAGGAATAACAATCTATGATCTGCTTGACTTCAAATAAACTAACCAAACAATCATTAAAAATAAGAATTTTAAAGAAATTTATGTAAATCTGCCAAAAGAATTTTTTTCTCATAGAGTGCTCGCCCAATAATAACGCCACTAACTCCCAATTCTTCTAATTGAGCAACTTTTTTTACATCTTCAATCGAAGATATTCCACCTGAAGCAATAACGGGAATTTTAAGATTTTGCACCAATATTTTTGTGCCCTCATAATCAAAACCAGAAAGCGTTCCATCACGAGAAATATCGGTATAAATTATTTCTGCAACACCACAATCTTCAAATTTTTTTGCTAATTTTAAAGCGGTAATTTGCGAAGTTTCTACCCAACCTTCTGTTGCAACAAAACCATTTTTTGCATCAATTCCGACCACAACTTTTCCGACAAATTTTTTGCAGGCCTCTTTGACAATTGCGGGATTTTTTGCTGCCACCGTTCCAAGAATCACCCTAGAGACTCCCAGTTCTAAGCATTTTTCAATTGCTGCTATTGATCGAATTCCGCCGCCAAGTTGTAGCGGAATTTTGATTGATTTAATGATTGATTTTATTGCCTCTACATTTGCTGAAGCACCAGCAATTGCGCCATCTAAATCAACTAGATGTAAATATTTAAAACCTTGATTTTGAAATTCTAAAGCTTGTGCCGCAGGGCTATCATTAAAAACCGTCACATGGTTCATATCGCCTTTAAACAAGCGCACACATTGGCCATTTTTAAGATCGATTGCGGGGAAAATTATCATAGCTATTTCACTAAACTTTCAAGAAAACTATCATCAGAAACAATTTCTTGCACTACATCGCGCAGCAAGACATTGATTGTTTCGGCATCGGTTGCTTCAAGCGGCATTATAAAATGTTTACTATCCGAAGTCATGCCATAATTTTTGGTAAATTTTGCACCGGTTTTTTTATCTTGTATCACAACTTTAAAATTAGCATCGATCTTAGAAACACCAATCGGATAGCCGCGTTTTGCAATATAAGAAAAGCTCTCAATGTGAATTTCAATCTTTTTATCATCACCATTTTTAAATCCACGACGCATTAAATTTTGTATAATTTTTGGTTGCAAAAAATTCGCCAAATTTATATCTGGACTAATTTCAATTTCTTGTTCAGAAAATTTTTTTCTGCCTAATAAATTTTTGTTCGCTCTCTCATCAAGCACAGCAACCACAACGCTTCTATCTCTACCAATTGTTGAACTCTGATTATTTAAATCAAAATTTAATGTCACTTTTTGGTTTTCATGAGCGCAAGAAATCACTGCCAAAAATGGCAAAATAAGAAGAAGTTTTTTCATATTCTCTATAATTTAAGTTAATTATTCATAACGCAAAATCTCTGCTGGATCAGCTTTGCTGGCCTTGTAAGCTGGATATAAAGTTGCTAAAAATGAAATCATCAGCGACATTCCAACAATTAAAACCACATCCGAAACAAAAACTTTTGATGGCAAGGTTGATAAAAAATAGATCGCCGGATTGAATAAATCCGCACCCGTGACAATTTCAAGCCCGCGTTTAATTGCATTAATATTTGATGAAAATAATACGCCAATAATAAAGCCGAACATTGTTCCAACAAAACCAATTGCTGATCCGCAGATTAAAAATATTCGTAATATTGAAGACTTCTCCATGCCCATGGTTCTAAGTAATGCAATGTTTTTGTTTTTATCTCTTACCAACATAATCATGCTCGAAATTATATTGAAAGCGGCCACTAAAATAATTAATGTGAGAATTAAAAACATCACTGTTCTTTCAACTTTTAAGGCATCGATAAAAGTTGCATTTGATTGCTCCCAATCAACAAAATAAAGGTTTTGATAATCTGCTAATGCAGCAAAAACCTGCAATTTTATTTCTGCTAATTTAGTTGCATCTTCAACAAAAACTTCAATCGCCGAGGCGCGTTGTGGATATTTAAAATGAATTTGTGCCATGTCAAAATTCATAAAAACTGTGGTAGAATCATATTCATACATGCCACTTTCAAACACGCCTGCAACATTATAGCTCTTGACTCGCGGGATCGCTCCAAGCAAACTATCGTTGGTTTGTGCCGAGATAATTTTTATTGTATCGCCAATTCGCAAATGCATGTTTTGTGCCACTGTAGAGCCAATTATCACATTATTACGCTCTTGCAATTTAGCAATTTCACCCGCCAAAATATTATCAGAAATTAATTTTTTATTACGCAAATCTTCTAAACGCAAACCCTTGATCAAACCGCCCGCTGCCTTGCTAGGCGAAGACAGCATTGCCTGCGCCTCAACAATTGGATTAACATATTTTACTCCCTCAATGCCACGAATTTTTGCTACCACCTCATCGTAATTTTCAATATTTTGTGCGCGGCTATAAACTGTGAGATGGGCGTTGATTCCCAAAATACGATTGACTAATTCATAACGAAAACCATTCATCACCGACATCACAATTATCAAGGTTGCAACACCAATCATGATCCCCACAAAAGAAAAAACTGCAGTCACCGAAATAAATCCCTCTTTGCGCTTTGAGCGTAAATAGCGATAGGCAATGAGAAATTCTAATTTGTTGAACATAATTTATAGCCCTTTAGAAGTCGAATATTCAAAATGAAAAGGAACATCAGGATGCACAATTTTATAAACATCGTGACAAGCTGTAGCCGCTTCTGCAAAGCCATTCAAGATCAATTTGAGTTTATTTTTATAAGTAACAATATCACCAATCGCATAAATTCCCTCAATTGAAGTTCGCATTGTTGCAACATCAACTTCAATAAAATGCTTATGAAGGTTCAAACCCCAGTCAGCAATGGGCCCAAGTTCCATCGCCAAACCATAAAATGGTAATAAATAATCAGCTTCGATTTCTTTTATATTACCATCAAAATCTTTTACCAACACCGCTTCAAGCTTTCCAGCAGAGCCTTTCAAGCCATCAAGTTGAAACGGCACCACAAGATCAATTATATTTTGCGCCGCTAATTTATGCATTTTTTCTGCACTATCAGGTGCGCAACGAAATTTATCGCGACGATGCACTACGCTAACTTTTTTTGCAACTTCTGCAAGGCTAAGAACCCAATCCACCGCTGAATCTCCACCACCAGCAATCACAACATTTTTTCCGGCAAATTCTGCTTTTGAGCGAATTGAATAAAAAATCGATTTGCCTTCATATTCTTCAATGCCCGCAAGAGGTGGACGATTGGGACCAAAGGCTCCACAACCTGCCGCAATCACAATTGCCTTACATTCAATGTGAGTATTTTTTGAGGTAGTTAAAAGAAAAGTTCCATCACTGCGTTTTTCAATTTTATCAACACGCTGATTCAAGTGATAATGAGGCTTAAAAGGCGCTGCTTGTTCGTGCAAAGCATCGATTAAATCATTGGCTAAAATTTTTGGATGCGCTGGAATATCATAAATTGGCTTCTCTGGATAAAGCGCTGAGCATTGTCCACCAATATGTTCAAGCGTATCAATTACATGACATTTCATTTTGAGCATACCAGCTTCAAAAACTGTAAATAATCCTGCTGGACCAGCGCCGATTATGGCTATATCTGTTTTGTTCATTCTTCAAAATATTTAATGAGATTAGCAATTTCAACATTCTAACCATACTAATTATATTTTCCAATCTCATGCTTGATTTTGTTTTTTAGCGCTATATTATCGAATGCGGCTTCTAGCCAAAACACTGCACACATCAAACCTTCGCGAGCCCGCATTACACAAATCTGCAAAGCCTTGCATAAATTCATAAAACTAAAAACTATGTTAAAAACTGCATCTCTAGGTTTTCCTAGAATTGGCGCAAATCGCGAATTGAAAAAAGCCGTGGAAGCCTTTTGGAAAGGTTCTATCTCATCTTCTGATCTACAAAAAACTGCATCAGAAATTAAAGCAAAAAACTGGCAAAGTCAAAAATCAGCAGGAATCCACTTCATTCCTTCTAATGATTTTTCATTTTACGATCAAGTTCTTGATACTTTAGCATTATTTGGCGCGGTTCCTGAGCGTTTTAAATTTTCTGGTGGCATCGTTGATCTTGATTTAGTTTTTGCGATGGCTCGTGGCGCACAAAAAGATGGTCTTGATGTTACTGCAATGGAAATGACAAAATGGTTTGATACAAACTACCATTATATTGTTGGTGAATTTAAAGCGGGACAAAAATTCAAAATTTCTTCTGATAAAATTTTTAATGACTATCTAGAGGCAAAAAAATTAGGAATCGAAACTCGTCCTGTCATCATTGGACCCCTGTCTTTCTTGCTTTTAGGCAAAACTATTGACGGCAGCGATAAATTAAATTTACTCGATAATTTGCTTGCAGCATATCAAGATTTATTCGCGCGTTTAGCTTCTGCTGGCGTTAAAGAGGTGCAAATCGATGAGCCATTTTTGGTTACTGATTTATCTTCTGAAGCAGTAAAATCATACCTTCATGCCTATCCTCAAATCAAAAAATTTGCTGGCACAATCAAATTGCATCTCGCAACTTATTTTGATACTTTAGGTGACAATGCTGAACTTGCTTTTAGCTTAAACACTGATTCAGTTCATATAGATTTAGTACGAGCGCAAGATCAATTTGCCGCCGCATTAAAGCTTGTGAAACCAAGCCAGTCTTTGTCTCTTGGCTTAGTTGATGGTCGCAATATTTGGATCAATGATCTTGAGCATTCAATTTCTATCGCTAAAAAAGCGGTTGAGTTTTTGGGCGCAGATCGCGTGATTGTTGCTTCTTCATGTTCTTTAATTCACTCTCCAGTTGATTTAACCAATGAAGATAAACTTGATTCAGAAATTAAATCTTGGCTTGCTTTTGCTGAACAAAAATTGCTTGAGATCGCTGCTATTGCTAAAGCGGCAGCTGGTGAAGCGGTTGATATTTTTGCTAATAAAAAAGCAATTACTGCAAGAAAAACTTCAAGCAAAATTCACGATGAATCAGTAAAAAAGCGCGTTGCTGGCATTTCTGAATCTGATAAAAATCGTAAAAATAATTATCAAACTCGTAGTCAAATTCAAATTAACGAATTGCGCTTACCTCTACTGCCAACTACAACCATCGGCTCTTTTCCACAAACTGCAGAAGTTAGAAAAGCCCGCGCAGATTTTAAAGCTGGCAAAATTTCTGCTGATAATTATGACAAATTCCTTCAAGAAGAAACCGCGCGCTGCGTGGCTTTTCAAGAAGAAATTGGGATTGATGTTTTGGTTCATGGCGAGTTTGAAAGAAACGACATGGTTGAATATTTTGGCGAACAATTAAACGGATTTACTTTCACTAAAAATGGCTGGGTGCAAAGCTACGGCTCGCGCTGCGTAAAACCGCCAGTTATTTTTGGAGATGTTTCTCGCCCTAAAGCAATGACTGTTCAATGGGCAAAATATGCGCAAAGCCTTACCAAGCAATATATGAAAGGCATGTTGACTGGACCAATCACGATTTTGCAATGGTCTTTTGTGCGCAACGATCAACCGCGCAGCACTACAGCTACGCAAATCGCGCTTGCTATTCGCGATGAGGTTGTTGATTTGGAAAAAGCTGGTATTAGAATTATTCAAATCGACGAAGCCGCTCTGCGTGAGGGTTTGCCAATTCGCAAAGCTGAGTGGGCGCAATATTTAAAATGGGCAGTTGATGCCTTCCGCGTTACAGCATCAGGCGTTGAGGATCGAACTCAAATTCATACTCACATGTGTTATTCTGAGTTCAACGATATCATCCACGCCATTGCTGATATGGATGCGGATGTGATTTCGATTGAAACTTCTCGTTCGAATATGGATCTTCTCAACGCTTTCATCAACTTCAAATACCCTAATGAAATCGGGCCCGGTGTCTATGATATTCATAGCCCGCGCGTTCCTAAAACTGGAGAAATAATCAGTCTATTGCAAAAGGCTATTTCTGTTTTAAAGCCAGAACAAATTTGGGTTAACCCTGATTGCGGCCTTAAAACAAGAGCTTGGCCAGAAACTAAGCAAGCTTTAAAACAAATGGTTGATGCGACAAAAGTTTTAAGAGCACAGCTTTAATTTTATGTTTAAATCACCACTTTAAACTTATTAAAAAAACCATCATTTTGCATTAAAGATAATTTTTTGCTCCAAAATTTTCTATTAAAATTAAAAATCCGTAAAGCCTTATAAATAAAGGTTTTGCGGATTTTTTTTGTTCAAAATTTACAAAACATTTTTCTAATGTAGGTAGAAACTTTTCTCTGCATTTCAACCTGTGGTTGCTGGTAAGTTATTTTTAAATGCTAATTATCATCACCAGTGTTTGATTTCCCACTTCAGTCAAGCACTTCACCACCAACCCGCCTCACCACGGCGAAATATTGGTGAGTGAAGCAAAACCACACCACGAAGGTTTGTCACCACCAAACCAAAACTTACACCACGAAGACTTATCACCACTAAGTCAAAACCGAAATGCCTCACTACGGCTTTTTTTAAATTCATCTTCAACGATAAATTATGGGAGAGAAGGTCAATTTATTTCGCGCGCAAGCACAGCTACATAAATTAACCTTCTCTCCCATGATTTATTTACTACGAATAATGTGAGGAGGGCATTGATAAAAATGTAAACAAATTATAAGCTAAAAAACTAAAATTAATTTTTAAACACCAATGGTATCTAAAGTAAAAACCTTCTCCTTCGTTGGAATCGATGTTGTAGATGTTGATGTACAAGTTCAGATTTCTCCCGGCCTCCCAGGGGTTACAATCGTTGGCCTGCCCGATAAAGCCGTTGGAGAATCGCGTGAACGCGTGCGCCTAGCCATTTCATCACTAGGATTAGCTTGGCCACAAAAACGCATCACTGTCAATCTGGCCCCCGCCGATTTGCAAAAAGAAGGTAGCCATTTTGATCTAGCCCTCGCCCTAGGAATCCTTATCGAAATGGGAGTTTTATCGCAAATTCATGTTGAAAATTTTTATGCATTAGGAGAGCTCTCACTTGATGGCAGCATCACTTCGGTTAGCGGAATAATCTCTGCTGCAATTGGTGCCAATCAGCGCAAAGCAGGCATTATTTGCCCCGCCGCTAATGGTCGCGAAGCCGCTTGGGCTGGCGATTTGCCAATCATCGCTGCTGATAATTTAATCTCACTAATCAATCACTGTAAAGGCGAACAATTTTTATCACGCCCACAAAATAACCAAATTTTGCGCGAGCCTATCTATCCCGATTTATCCGATATCAAGGGCCAAGAAACCGCCAAACGCGCGCTTGAAATCGCCGCAACAGGAGGACATAATTTACTATTAATCGGGCCTCCCGGCACAGGAAAATCAATGCTTGCCAGCCGTCTCAACGGAATTTTGCCACCACCTGATTTGCAAGAAATTCTTGAGATCAACATGATTCACAGCATCAGCGGCAAACTCGAAGGAGGCAACCTTATTACCACGCGGCCCTATCGCGATCCGCACCATTCTTGCTCAATGCCGGCAATGGTTGGTGGTGGCGCAAAGGCCAAACCAGGAGAAGTTTCTCTCGCCTGCAACGGCGTTCTTTTTCTTGATGAAATGGCAGAATTTCCACGACAAGTTTTAGATTCGCTGCGCCAACCCCTAGAAACCGGCACAGTCAGCGTTTCGCGGGTTAATGCGCGCATCACCTATCCCGCAAATTTTCAACTTATTGCCGCGATGAACCCTTGCCGTTGTGGATATCTGGGCGACGCTGCGCGCGAATGCAAAAAAGCACCCGTTTGTGGCGAAGATTACAAAAACAAAATATCGGGCCCGCTGCTTGATAGAATTGATATGGTGGTTGAGGTTCCGCAAATTGATATTTTTTTTGGCACGCAAGAAAAAGGTGAAAGTTCTGCAGCGGTTAAACAGCGTGTTATCAAGGCTCGCGAGCTACAAAAAACGCGCTATCAAAATGAAGATGGAATGCAGAATCAACAAAAAATCAATGCCAAAATCAGCGGCGATACATTAGAAAAATTCACTAAATTAGATGAAGAATGTCAAAAAATTCTTAGAAAATATATCGATAAAATGTCCGCTTCAATGCGCGGAATCACTAGAGTTTTAAGGGTTGCGCGCACAATTGCTGATTTAGAAAAAAGCAAAGATCTTGCGCCTCATCATTTGTTGGAGGCGATTAGTTATCGTAGAAAATTGTGATTTGTTTAAAATTAGACGAGATGTAAAAATCAAAATCCGTATATTTTTTATAACAAACTCTGTTCGGCTATCTCTTCAGCAATAATTTCCCTCATCCTACCCACATCGCTTAATTGTGTCGCGTGACCACATTGCAAAAAAATCTCCTGATGAAAATTCTCAATCCGCTCTTTAAAATATTGCGCTTGCGAAACATGAACGATCATATCTCCTGCACCATGAAAATAAAGCACCCGCGGCATGCCAGAAAAATCAACATCAAAACAAGAAAAACGCGCCAACTCATCCAACCAATAAACTAACTGCGCAAAATTTTTATCATTCACATCAAGATTGCGCGCAATATCAGAGGCATTGCGATCATTCATCGCGGTTAAAATTGCAAATTGTTTTAGAGTTTTATCCGGCGCATCAGCAAAATCATCACGAAATTTTTTGAAAGTTGCAGAAGCCATTCCTGCTTGAATCCGCGCGTCTTTCAGCAATTGAAACGGTGGCGCAATTAAAATTAATAATTTTGGCGTAAGGATTTTTTTCTCGATCAAACGCAACGCCAACTGCCCACCAAGGCTCCATCCCACAACAATCTCGGGCTGCAAATTTTCTACTTCCACAGGTTTCAAACCTTGCGAACCAGCATCTAAGGCGCCAACTTTATTTTGCTGCGCAAAATTATTTTTTACAAATTCAAAAAACTCATCAACCGCAGCAAAATGCGAATAATCTAGCGAAGAAACAAAAAAAGGGTCAAAAGTTTGATCATTAAAAATAAATTCTAATGAATCAAATTTTTGACCCCATCCAGATAAACAAAGGATTTTTTTCTTCACCAAAAATTACAATTTGAAATCGCCAAATTTTTGCTTGAATTTAGTCACGCGCTCATCATTAACATTGATGTAGCTTTGACCTTTTTCTTGCCAAGCTGGGTGATTTTTAGTATCAACATCAAGCTTAAGCGCATCGCCTTCTTTGCCCCAAACAGTAAGAATATCAAATTTATCACCGTTAGTCATAGTAACATGAACCTTGTGTTGCTTAGGGTGCGTTTTTGCAACAATCTCTTTTTTAGCCATAAAAATAAATCAATCAAATATTATAAAGGGTTGCGCATTTTAAACATATTATTTTGCTAGTCAAGCTCTCTAAGTATCGATTTATTAGAATTCATTTCATTGTTGGTATTATTTTTCTACTAACCCCAATTAAACAACATCGACTGGAACAATAAATCACCGATATTCATAAAAAACTTGACATTGCCCAAACTAGGCAGCACAATTATAACATATTTTAATATATTGTCGCGCCCATAGACATTACACCCATAAGGTTCAGCTGCTAATTTTCACAATAACCGGGCGCATCCTAGTAAACAAAACGAGGTGTTGGATGAATATCAAAAGTTTTTTAAGAAAAAGGAGGCTTCTAGCTATATTAATAGCAGTTAGAACCTCTGTTGCCAATGCTTTAGAAGATTTATTTCGGCTTATTTTTACCAAAAGAACTATTCTTTTTGTTACCAGCCAAAAGATTCGCAGCATTACTCTTGGGCCGATTTCACAGCTTTGCGTTTTTATTACAATTGCTTGGGTTGCTAATCTTTTTTATCAATCAATTCAATATGATAAAATTATCAACGAAAAATCCCAAGAAATCACGCGGCTCAACGGTGTGAACGATTATTTTGAAACCGAATTTAGTAATATTAACGAAAAATTGCACAAGGTTAATGATTATCTAATTTCGATCACTGGCCAAGGCACGCCTGCATCTGATCACATAAAACCACTCAAATTGCCAACTAATGTTAATGAAGAAGCTTTATCAAAAGCGGATAAACATACTCTAAATCAAATTAAAGACGCTACTGACTCCCTTTCTGATATTCAAAATGCCGCTAATACTAGAATCAAAAAAATTGAACAAACTATTTCTTTAACGGGCCTGCATATCAAAAGTAGGGCTGCCATAAAACAACCTTCAAGCATTGGTGGGCAGGGTGGGCCACTCATTCCATTAAATAGCAATGACAGCATTTTGGCATCAAAAAGTTTTTCTGAAACTGAAAAAGCTGCAACCGCTAAATTTGCCAATGAAATTGATCGCCTAATTATACTTGAAAAACTAACTCAAGTGATGCCTTTAGCGCGCCCAATAAAAAGCTATTTTATTTCTAGTGGATTTGGTGTTAGAACCGATCCAATCACTGGAGGCTTTGCTAGGCATCAAGGCCTTGATTTTGTTGGCCCCAACCATGAAAAAATCCTTAGCCCATCAAGTGGCCGCGTTGTTTTAGCAGGAAAATTCAGCGATTATGGCAACGCGGTGGTTATTGATCACGGCTTTGGCATCACAACACGCTACGGCCATCTATCTGCAGTTAAAGTTGAAAAAGGCCAAATGGTTAAAAAAGGTGATGTAATTGCCCTGCAAGGCAGCACCGGAAGAAGCACAGGACAACATTTGCACTACGAAGTGCGCTATAAAAACACCCCACTAAACCCAAGAAAATTCCTTGAAGCAGGTGATGCTTTATTTAACGATTCAACCATTATTAAACATGCCAATAGCTAGCCTTAAAGCCAAAGTAAACTCACTCATCCAAAATAACAGTTCGGATAACGATAACAACACTTCACTTGGTCGTAAGATTGAGAATATAAGCGCCAATTTTAAATCTACGCCAACAATTTTGGCGAAAGATCTAAAGATTGAAGGCGATATTTCTAGCTCTGGATTGATTGAAATTGAAGGTTTTGTTAAGGGCAATATTAAAGGCAATTCTGTGATTATTCGCGAGGGAGGAAATATGGAAGGTGAGTTAATGGCTGAATCTCTAAGCGTGAAGGGCAAATTTAGCGGAACAATTCGCGCTAAAAATATCAATATTTCTAGCAAAGCAAGAATCACTGGCGTGGTAGAGTATTGTTCACTTTCAGTTGAGGATGGCGCATGTATTGATGGGCAGTTTAAGCAGGTTGGATCTTCTAACTAAAAGATATACTGAACTGACCCCCTCCAGCCAGACAACTTTTTCCTCCATTTAGAGTTCTCTTTTAAAAAAAGTTGTAGTAATTTTTAGTCAAAAACCACCAAAAAAATAATTTTATTCCGACAATTTCAACACTCCTGCTAAAACTGCAAAAATATCTT
>CAMBFC010000002.1 GCA_945865905.1 Rickettsia typhi | reverse complement strand
TACAAGAAATAATTGTATAAATTTGTGTGATTATTTTTTGTGCGCTGGTGGTTTGTGGATGTTGTTGGTTTAAAAATTTTATGAGAAATAGCTTTGAGGTTTGGAGTTTTTATTTTATGGTTTGGTTTTTTAATTATTAGAGGTGGCCTAAAGTGCAGTTGAAACGGAGAAACGGAGAGAGAAATGTTAAAAAATCAGCAAAATTTGGAATTTTCGGAGAGCAGAAAGTGCGGATGAAATGAAAATCAAAAAGCTGGGAGATGCGGCAAACACAGGGCTTTGAAGGGGGTAGTAAAAATTGCAGAAACCTACGGGAGACTTGGTTTGCAATAGGATTTTGGCGGAAGAGGTGAGATTCGAACTCACGGTACGCTTTCACGCACGGCAGTTTTCAAGACTGCTGCCTTAAACCACTCGGCCACTCTTCCATATGAAGGCCAATGATAATACTTATTCCTTTTTTAATTGCAAGTTTCACTGTATTTATATTAAATAAGATGGTGCGATTTTTGAAAAACTATTCCTCATGTTAAGCGGCAACAAAACACAATTTTTACTAATTCTTGTAGCGATAACAATCCTTGTTGTGCATGGCTCTTACGCACTTTCAATCGATCAATATATTGGCCAAGTTAAGGGTGAAAATGGTGAATATAGTGCCGCCGATCAACGCGATCAAGCCTACGAACTCTTGAAGAAAAAGGCTAAACTGGTCACTGCTCCAAACTTTTTTGCTTCAGCAGAAACCGGTTATAATGAGCAAATAACCGCATTGCCGTTCTTTCGTTATAATCGTGTTGCAACACAAAATTATTCGGCCGGAATCACTCAAAACGCGGCTTTTGGGGTTAATACCACCTTCACTTATGCTTTTAATAAAATTGCTTATAATGGATTGGCTACAACCAATCAATTAGCTACTAACAACTATCAAACGCGGCCAGTTATTGCGGTTACTGTGCCATTATTGCAAAATCGTTTTGGATCGCTCACTAGAGCTACGCGTGATTCAATCGAGCAGCAAAATGAAGCGTTAAAATATAATGCACAATCAGCTTTGTTAAACACAATTATTGCGGCAGAGCAGTGTTATTGGAATTTATCCGCAATGAAAAAAATCGTTGAGATTCAACATTTAGCGGCCTCGCAGGCGCAAAAAATTCTTGATTATGTCAAGAAAAAAGAATCAATGAACCTTGGTGAAACCTCTGATGTGTTGCAAGCGCGGGCTTTAGTTGAAACAAAAAAATTAGAATTACGCCAAGCGCAAAATGATTTAAGGCAAGCAGCGCGCAACTTCAACCGTTTTCGTTATGTTAATTCTGATGATGTAGCTGATGATTTAAATGATATTGATTTGGCCAAAATAAAAAATACCACGCTGCCGCGCCTTAAAGAAAGTTCTAGACCAGATGTTAAAGCTGCCCATGCCAACATGAAAGCCGCAATTGCGACGGCAAAGGTTGATGAAGAAAGCAACAAGCCAAGCCTAAATCTTTACGGATCTTACGCTTTTAAGGGTGTGCAGGCTGGCGCTGCCGATGCTTTTAACGCTAGTATGAACGCGCGCAGCAAAGAAGGTTTGGTCGGTTTAAAATTTTCTGTGCCATTTTATTTTGGCGCAATAATGGATATTCAAAAGGGCGCTAGAATGAATGCTGACGCGGCTCGCAGTGAATATCGTCAAAAGGCATTTAATGCGGATAGTGATTGGGAAAATTTATTATTAAATCTTGCATTCTATCAAGAAAAAACCGTTTTAGCGAAGACGATTGAATCGGCGCAAAAACAAAAATTAGAAAATGAAAGAAGTCTCTTAAAGCGAGGCAGAACAAGCACTTATCAGGTTTTATTATTCGAGCAAGAATATTGCCAAGCGCAAATAAATGTTATTGCTAGTGCTAATAATTTTTTAGCATTAATGGCGCAAAAAAAACTTTATGAAAATTTGGTAAAATAAAATGAGTATAGTTAATCTTGCAATCAAGCGTCCCGCCTTTACCACCAGCGTTATGATCATTTTGATTATTGTTGGTTTGATCTGCTTTAAACAGATGGATGTAAATCTTTTTCCTGAAGTAAAAATTCCTACTATTTATGTTGCAACAGTATATACGGGGGCGGCTCCAACTGAGATTGAGGCCTTGGTATCAAAGCCGCTAGAAGAAGAAATCAGTTCGGTTTCGGGCATCAAAACTATCACTTCAAAAAGTTTAAAAGATACCAGTCAGGTTATTATAACTTTTAATGATAATGTTGATATAAAATACGCCGAACAACAAGTGAGAGACCGCGTCAATCAAGCAAAGCCAAGGCTTCCTTTAGATGTAAAAGAATCGATAATTCGCAGATTAGATCCAGCTGATCAGCCAATTTTAACGATTTCGGTTAATGCAGATTTATCGCCATATGAGTTATATGATTTAGCAGATCAATATATCAAGCCTAGAATAGAGCAGGTTGGCAGCGTTGGTTTGGTTGAAATTTTAGGTGGTCGCAAAAGAGAAATTGCTGTTTTATTGGATCAAAATTTATTAAAAAAACGCAGCATTTCTTTATCGCAAGTTAGGCAAAAATTAGCTGAATCTGGTGAGAATGTTCCAATTGGAAAAGTCAGCGATACTACAAACGAGCTTGTCTACAGCTCTGATAGCGAGTTCAACGATTTAAAAAAAGTTGAAAATGTTATTGTGAGTTTTTATTCCAATGAAGTTCCAACAAAAATTTCTGATATTGGGCAAGTGGTTGATGGTCTTGAGGATGAATATTCGCGCACCTTCGTCAATGGAAAAAAATCTTTATTTATCAGCGTTTATCGCCAATCAGATTCTAATATTATTAAAGTAGTAGATGGTGTAAATGAGCAAATTGAGCGCATGAAAACTGATTTTGCTGCAATGAAAGGAAAGCCAGAAATCGTTGCCGTTACTGACTCTAGCAAATATATTCGCAATAATGTGAGTGATGTTTATGAAACAATCTTCATCTCAATTGTTTTAACAATTTTAGTAATATTTTTCTTTCTCGCCAATAGTCGCGCCACAATCATTGTCTCGATCGCGCTGCCTATTGCTTTTATCAGTGCCTTTATTGCAATGTATGTTGCGGGTTTTTCAATTAACATCATATCCCTTCTGGCTCTAAGCTTGGCGATTGGTTTGTTAGTTGATGATGCAATCGTAGTAACCGAAAATATCTATCGCAAAATTGAGCACGGAATCAATCCCATCAAGGCCGCATATGAAGCCACAACAGAAATAATGATGGCAGTAGTTGCGATAACCCTAGTGGTAGTTGCAGTATTTTTGCCTGTTGGATTCATGAATGGCATAGTCGGACAATATATGAAAGAGTTTGGCTTAACCATGGCTTTTTCGATGATGGTGAGCTTTGTGGTGGCAATTACAATCATTCCAGTTTTATGTGCATACTTCGCTGATATCAAAAAAATTACTCATCGCGAAGGTGGTTGGATTATTACGCGTGCAGTAAAAAAATTCGATAGTTTTCAAAATTATCTCGAAGCAAAATATAAAAAAATATTACACTACGC
The DNA here is from genome assembly GCA_945865905.1 of Rickettsia typhi. Lineage (GTDB taxonomy): Bacteria > Pseudomonadota > Alphaproteobacteria > Rickettsiales > UBA1997 > CAMCFD01. Next base: position 237,075 of record CAMBFC010000002.1, on the reverse strand, counting down.
CATCGATAAGCCCAAGAATATATTGCTTGCAACGCTGGCGATATTTATTTTGTGCATGTCGACGATTGCCTTTATTCCTAAAACTTTTATTGCCGAAAATGATAATGGCGAAATTTCGGTATCCCTAGAGCTTCCAGCTTCTTCAAGCCTTGATTATGCGGCGCAAACAGCGCAAAAAGTGGATGAAATTATTCGTGCTAATAAAGAAGTTGTTGTGTCTGCAGTAACGGTAGGAAACGGTTTTAAGCAGTCAAATCGTGGCTCTATATATGTTAAGTTGACTCATGATCGCAATATTACAACAGTGGATTTTCGTGAAAAATTGCGCGCACAGCTCAAAGAATTTGCTTATGCTAATCCAGTAGTAAAAGACTATGATCCTTCTGGTGGCGCATCTCGCACCCAGCCTTTTAATCTTTATTTAATTTCAAATAATGCCGCTGCACTAGAAAAATACGCGCAAGAATTAATAGTAAAATTAAAACAAGATCCACGCTTAAAAGATGTTGATTCTAGCAATAAAAGCACACGCAATGAATTTGGCGTTCGTGTAAAAGAACAAGCAGCAAAAATCTACGGAGTCAATAACCAGGCTATTGGTGAAGAATTGCGCGGCTATGTAGAAGGATATGTTCCAACAAAATTCCGTCAAAATGGTTTAGAATATGATTTAAGGGTGCGCCTGCAAGAAGATCAGCGCGATTTGCGCAAAAACTTTAACAATGTTTTTGTGCCCAATTTTAACCAAAAATTAATTCGCTTGGCGGATATTGCTGAAGGGCGCGAAAGCCAAGAAGCCGCTACCATCAACCGTCAAGACCGTGGTCGCTATATTCAAATTACCGCAAGTTTGGCGCCAAAAGCGGGGCTTGGTGATATTATTGATGATGTTGCAAAAATATTTAATGATGAGACGACCAAGCTTCCAAATGATATTCGTTATAAGTTTTCTGGTGATTCAGAAAACATGAAAAACATGGTTGAATCCTTTAAAACCGCGATGCTGATTGCTTTAATTTTTATTTATTTAATTCTCGCCAGTTTATACGAATCTTTTATCACGCCATTTACAATTTTATTGGCATTGCCTTTAGCTTTGTGTGGAGCCTTTTTAGCGGTTTTTTTAGCTGGAGAAAGTCTCAATATTTTTACTTTTCTCGGGATATTTTTATTGCTCGGCGTATCAGGAAAAAATTCAATTTTGTTGGTAGATTTTGCTCACCAAATGATTGACGAAGGCAAGACGCGCAAAGAGGCCTTAATTCTTGCCGGAGTAGTGCGTTTGCGACCAATCCTAATGACATCTTTTGCATTAATTGCCGGAACAATTCCTGTAGCAATCGGCATCTCAGAAGCAGCAAAACCGCGCACCTCAATGGGTGTTGCGATTATTGGCGGATTAATTTCTTCAACAATTTTAACGCTGATTGTAGTGCCGGCGGTGTTTAGTTATGTTGATCGCTTTAGATTGTGGCTAAAAGAAAAATTTGCGCCATTCGTAAATAAAGAATAAATGATTGCGAGATTAAGAAATTGCAATTCTCATTTTTTTAATTACCTTTTCAAGTCCTTCAAACAAAGACTCTCCAATAATAAAATGCCCAATATTTAGCTCTTTGATTTGTATGATTTTTGCAATTTTTTTTGCGGTAACATAATTTAATCCATGACCAGCATGGCATTCTAGCCCTAGAGAATCAGCCATCACAGCACATTTTTTGATCTTATTAAATTCGGTTGCTAGATCTTTTTGTAATGCAATTTTTTTGCCATTAGATGTTTTTTTAAGCTGAAAAAATGCCTCATAAATATGGCAAAATTCTCCAGTATGAATTTCTACAATATCAGCGCCAACCCTTGCAGATTGATTGATTTGAGCTGCATTCGCATCAATAAAAAGTGATACGCGAATTTTTTTTGCATGCAATTTTTTTATCATTTCTTTTAGCGTTGCAGAATATTTTATAACATCAAGTCCGCCTTCAGTTGTGACTTCGCGGCGTTTTTCTGGCACAATGCAAACAGCGTTGGGCCTTGTTTTAAGAGCAATTGCAAGCATTTCATCGGTTGCTGCCATTTCTAAATTTATTGGCAATTTTATTGCTTTTTTTATCGCCGATAAATCTTCGTCGCGAATATGTCTTCTATCTTCGCGCAAGTGAATGGTGATTCCGTTGGCACCATATTTTTGTGCTAAAATTGCTGCTTTAACTGGGCTTGGATGCGATCCTCCTCTGGCATTGCGAATCGTTGCAACATGATCAATATTTATACCAAGTCTAATTTTTTGTGAGTTTTTTTTCATAAAAAAAAGTAAAAGTTAAGTAAAAAATATTTGCTAAAATTATCGCAATAAAAAATCCATAAAAATCAAAAACTTGAATAAAAAATCCGCCACAAAGAGCTCCAATTAAAGATCCAACAGCACCAATTGATTGAAATGTTGAATTGGCGGCAATTAATTTTTGTTTAGAAAAAGTTTCGTTGGTAATTGTTAAAGTTGCGATAAATGTTGAGGCGGTAGACGCACCAAAAAGAAAAAATAAAATCAATAATGTGATATAAGATTCGTAGGTAAAAATTGCAATAACAATTGTGGTGAGGCAGCCTATGAATCCTAGTTTTATCATCTTATAGGGATTATATTTTTTGACTAAAAATCCAGCATATAAATCACACATTCCACTGGCCATAAAGGCCGCAATTAGCAAGCCAGCATTTTCTGCGCTAAGGCCAATTTTTACACCAAAAATTACGGTTAAGGTAATAAGACAAAAGTTCTGTAGATCAAGCAAAAACTTGGCTAGAGCAACGCGGGGATTATGTTTAAAAAAATCATAAAAACCAATTCGTTGCGAATCGATAGTTTTTGGGCGCGTATCTTTAATTAAAATTAATATTAAAATTGATAATGCTATAAAACTAGATGAGAGTAAGAAGGAAGTATAGTTTAGGGCGCCAAAATATTTTACTACAAATGATCCGCCAATAAAGCCTCCACAAAAAATTGTGGTGGTTAATGCCAAAATTATACTGCGATTTTTATCGTGAACTAAGTGGTTAATCCAAGCTTGTCGAATCACGAACAAAGCGAACCAAGAGCTGCCGTTTAAAACACAAAAAAACAGCCATAAATAAAAATTTTGATAGAAAAAAATCGATAAAATTGATGCGCAATAAATAGCAGCAAAAACGATTGCAGCTTTTAAAATCGTCAATCTTGAAACTATTTTACTAAAGAAAAAAGATAGTATGATACTAGAAAAAACCTCTATAGCGTTAGCGGTGCCAATTAAAAAAGGTGAAACTTGGTGATTTAATAAAACGGCCGAAAACGCTACAATGTTGATTCCAAACGATATTGAGGCAATTAAAATACTGAAAAGCAAATAAAATAAAGCGATAAAATTTTGATCGCGTGAAAACTTTATCATGATTTATAAATTGTGTGATTGCGATTAAAAATCTTAATAAATAAAGAAAAAATCCTCAAAATAAAATTTGATTAACTTAAACTTGATTCGCTATATGGTACTATTATAATAGGCGCATCGAATCTTTTACAGGCTCTAGACACTATTATTAACCTATGAGTAAATCAACTCCGCTTTTAGACAAAATCAATTTTCCGCGTGACTTGCGTCAATTTCAACATCAAGATTTGCCGCAAATTGCTGATGAATTGCGCTTGGCTACAATTCGTGCTGTTTCAGAAACGGGCGGTCATCTTGGCGCAGGCCTTGGAGTTGTTGAGTTGACGGTGGCATTGCATTATGTTTTTGATACGCCAAACGATCGTTTAATTTGGGATGTTGGTCACCAAGCCTATCCGCACAAAATCATTACCGGTCGCAAATCACGCATTAACACAATTCGCCAGCCAGATGGTTTAGCTGGTTTTACGCGCAGAGCCGAAAGCGAATATGATCCATTTGGAGCGGGGCACAGCTCTACATCTATCTCAGCGGCACTTGGTATTTCTGTTGCCAAAAAAATAAAAGGTGAAAAATCACACACAATCGCCGTGATTGGTGATGGCGCAATTAGCGCTGGAATGGCCTACGAAGCCATGAATAACGCTGGCGCATTGCCAGATGAATTTTATCAAAATAATCGTCTCATCGTTATTTTAAATGATAATGATATGTCGATTGCGCCCCCTACTGGCGCGATGTCGCACTATCTTTCGCGTCTTGCTGCATCAAAATCATATTTAAAATTTCGCGATATTTCCAAAAAAATTTCGCATAAATTTCGCGCAGAAGGCGTTGCTAATGGATTGCGCAAGTTTGAAAAAGCTGCCAAAGAATGGTGGATGGGTGGCAATATTTTTGAAGAAATGGGCTTCTATTATATCGGTCCAATAGATGGCCACAACCTAGAGGTTCTAGTGCCAATTCTAGAAAATATTCGTGATGATAATTCGGCAGATCCAATTTTAATTCATTGTGTAACGCAAAAAGGCAAGGGCTACAATGAGGTAATGCAAAGCTCGGATAGACTTCACGCCGTTGCAAAATTTGATCCAGAAACTGGAGTGCAAGAAAAATCAAAATCGCCACATCCTTCATACAGTAAGGTCTTTGGCACTCGCTTAAGTGAACTCGCTAAAACAGATAAAAAAATTATTGCAATAACAGCGGCGATGCCCGCAGGCACTGGGCTTGATATTTTTGCCACAAATCATCCTGATAAAATTTTTGATGTAGGAATCGCAGAACAGCATGCAGTAACATTTGCCGCAGGTCTTGCCACCGAAGGCCTCAAGCCCTATGCCACCATTTATTCTACCTTCTTGCAACGCGCTTATGATCAAGTAGTTCACGATGTTGCAGTGCAAAAATTGCCAGTGCGTTTTGCAATAGATCGTGCTGGATTTGTAGGTGCTGACGGCCCAACCCATGCAGGTTCGTTCGATATTGCCTATCTAATAAATTTACCAAATTTTGTGCTAATGGCCGCTGCAGATGGCCAAGAATTAGTAAAAATGGTTAACACTGCCAACGCCATAAATGATCGTCCGAGCGCCTTCAGATACCCGCGTGGTGAATCAGTACAACAAATAAATTTTCAAGATAATGAAATGCTAGAAATTGGCAAAGGCAGAATTATCAAGGCAGGAAGTCGTGTTGCAATTTTATCTTATGGCACAATGTTGCAACAATCTCTCGCTGCCGCAGAAAAAATAAAACAAGAACTCGCAATAGAAATAACAATTGCTGATGCAAGATTTGCCAAGCCTTTTGACGCCGATCTAGTAAAAAATCTCGCTCAAAATCACGAACTTTTAATTACAATCGAAGAAGGTGCAATTGGTGGATTTGGTTCTGTAATCACGCAATTTTTATTAGAGCAAAGCCTGATGGAGCGGCCAAATTTCAAGTTTCGCGCGTTATTCATGGATGATAAATTTATCGAACAAAATTCGGCGGCAAAAATGCAAGAAGAGGCAGGATTAGGTTTTGTTTCAATTGTAAAAATTATCATGTCGACAATTAAGAAAAATTAGATAAAATTTCTGCATTATTTTTAATAAACTAGTTACAAAAATGGCCGAGTTTACTTTACCAAAAAATTCTCAAATCGATAAAAAAGCTGGAAAGCTTTATAAATCAAGCACTGGTGGCAAAAATATTCGCAAGTTTGAAATTTATCGCTATGATCCAGAAGATGCTGAGAAAAAAAATCCTCATATTGACACATTCGAAGTAGACCTAGACACATGCGGCCCCATGGTGCTTGATGCCCTAATAAAAATCAAAGCAGAATATGATAGTTCACTAACTTTTCGCAGATCTTGTCGTGAAGGAATTTGTGGCTCATGCTCGATGAACATAGATGGCTCTAACACTCTAGCTTGCACCAAATCAATTGGCGATTGCAAATCATCTGATGTAAAAATTTATCCATTGCCACACATGCCGGTGATAAAAGATCTGGTGCCCGATCTTACTCATTTTTATGAACAATATAAATCAGTGCAGCCGTGGCTTCAGGCGGCAGAACCTGTCAACCAAAATAAAGAGCGTTTACAATCGCCAGAAGATCGTGAAAAAATCGATGGTCTTTACGAATGTATTTTATGCGCCTGCTGCTCTACTTCTTGCCCAAGCTATTGGTGGAACGGCGATAAATATTTAGGCCCCGCAACCTTGCTGCAAGCCTATCGTTTTCTTGCCGATTCTCGCGATGATGCTACTGCTGCTAGGTTGGATGCGCTAGAAGATCCTTTCAAACTTTATCGTTGCCACACAATCATGAATTGCGCCAATGTTTGTCCAAAGGGCTTGAACCCTGCTAAGGCAATCGGCACAATCAAGCAAATGCTGGCAGATCGCAAAGCTTAAATATTGGTTAGGAGTTAAAAATCAAAGCCAAATAAATCAAGCGATGACTAATAAAATCACAATCTACACAGATGGTGCCTGCAGTGGAAACCCTGGTGCAGGAGGTTGGGGCGCGGTTTTACTTTACAAAGAACATATCAAAAAAATCTCTGGTGGTGAAAAAGACACCACAAATAATCGCATGGAATTAAAAGCAGTGATTGAATCTCTTCGTGCTGTAAAAAAAATCTCCGCCGACATCGTGGTTTACACTGATAGCAAATATGTGCAAAATGGAATCATGGAATGGATTCACGGCTGGAAAAAAAATGGCTGGAAGAATGCAGCAAAAAAGCCAATCAAAAATGTCGATTTGTGGATGGAGCTAGATGCAGAATCGGCAAAGCATAAGATTGAGTGGAAATGGGTGAAGGGCCATAGCGGCAACAAATATAATGAGATGGCGGATGAGTTGGCTTGTGGTGCGGTACAAAGATAATCCAACAAAAAAGGCGACCCACTTTCGCAGATCGCCTTTTTTGCAAAACAAATAACTAAAGAAATTTATTTCTTCTTATCATCCTTAGCTGGAGCCTTAGCACCCGCTGCTGGTTTTGCGCCTGCCGCTGGAGCCGCTGCCGCTGGAGCACCCGCTGCCGGAGCCGCACCTGAAGCCGCTGCACCCGGAACAACTTCTTCTTCAGCTTTACCGCGACCAATAATTGATGCGATCAAAAAATTATCTTTTCTTTTAAGCGTAACGCCAGCAGGAAGCTTTAAACTTTGGCTTCTAACTTTGCTGCCAACTTGCAAATAACCAGCTTCAATATCGATTTTATCAGGGATGTTGTTAGCGTTATCGCAAAGAATTTCTACTTTTCTAAGTACAACATGAAGGAATCCGCCTTTTTTTAAACCAGGAGCTTTATCTTGGTTGATAAAATTGATTTTTGTAGTTGCTTTAAAAGTTTTGCTTTCATCACAATTGAGAAGTTCAACATGAATTGGATGATCAGAAACTGGATCAAGCTCAACTGCGCGAGCGATTACTCTGATTTTTTTGCCAGCAAGTTCAAGCTCAGCGATGCGAGTTTGAATATTGCCTTTGAAGAATTCATGTTCGAATTCTCTTCTATCAAGGGTGATGTTTAAATTGCCCTTTGATGAATAGATTACAGCTGGAATTTTGCCGGCTTTTTTGAATCTGCGCGCTTCTAAAGAGCCAAGTTTTTCTCTTTTTTCTGCTTTTAATTGGAAGCTAGACATGCTTAAAGTAAATAACTGTTGTTAATAACGAAAATAAAAATGGGCAATAAAGATAGAGTTTTGTAAGAAAGAATCAAGTTTTATTTCTAAAAAAAGGCTCTAGATTTGTTTTATTGCCGCCAATACCTCTTCTACATGGCCGTTGACCTTAACGCCGCGCCATATTTTGTTGAGTTTTCCAATTTTATTGATCAAAAAAGTGCTGCGTTCGATCCCCATATATTTTTTTCCAAGCATCGATTTTTCTTTGATTACATCGTAATCTTGGCAAGTTTTTTGTGATTCATCGGCTAATAAAGTAACTTTTAAGTCGTATTTTTCGATGAATTTGCAATGGCTTTTTACGCTATCTTTTGAAATGCCAAGCACGATGGTATCGAGCGCTTCAAATTCAGGTAATTTTTTAGTAAAATCTTGCGCTTCGATGGTGCAACCAGGGGTATCGTCTTTTGGATAAAAATATAAAACGACATTTTTTCCTTTAAGATCAGATAGAGAAATTTCTTCACCAGAATCAGTTGGTAGAGTAAATGTGGGAGCGTTTTTTCCAACTTCAATTTTCATAATCGCTTTTTAAATTATGCTGATTTTTTAACTGTTTTCTTTTTCTTTTTTGGTTTTTCAACTTCACCTTCAGGCGCTGCTTTAGCGGTTAGAATGATTTCGTTGAATTGTGATTGACTGCACAGACCAAGAAGAACAACATCGCGTGGTTTGATGTTTTTTAAATTCCAATGAGTGCGATTGCGAATTGAATCGATCATGGCATCAGTGGTTCCGATAAGCTTTTTGATTTGCGAATTAGTGATTTCTGGGTAATATTTTAGCAAATAAGAAATGCCATCTGGTTTATCTTGGCGACGCGCTATTGGCGTGTATTTGCCAGATTTTTTGCTTGAAGATTTGATTTCAGCGGCAGAATTATGATTAAGAACAAGTGAGCGCTCTGAATCTTTTTCGCAGCGCTTAACTTCATCTTCAGTTAATTGGCCAGAAAAAATTGGGTTTTGCCCGATTATTCCAGTTGCAACATCGCCATCGGCAATGCCTTGCACTTCTAATTCATGCAAACCGCAAAAACGACCGATTTGATCGAAGGTCAAAGAAGTGTTGTCTATAAGCCACACCGCTGTAGCTTTGCGCATTAAAGGTAGATCTTGTTCTGTCATTTTAGTAGAAATTAAATGGGAGATATTGATAAGCTTAACTGAAAAGTCATTTTAAAAGCAATATGAAAAATTGGAATTATAAGAATTTTGTCGTTCATCAATATGAAGAATTGGCTAGCACAAACTCTACAGCCTTAGAAAAAGCTGCTTCGCGGCAGATTTTTGATGGTGAAATTATTATGGCTGATATGCAAAATTTAGGAAGGGGGCGCTTGGATCGCAGTTGGACCTCGCCGAAGGGAAATTTGTATTTTTCGTTAGTGCTACAGCCGCAAGTTGCGATGGCTAAAATTGGACAGATTTCTTTTGTGGGGATTGTGGCTTTGAGACAGGCGGTTGAAGATTTGATTAAGGTTGGCGGAAGAAATATTGATGCAAATGAAGATTTTGGCAAATCTAGCGCGGCTAATATTAATGTAAATTATCACAAGTTTAATGTGCAAAATAAATGGCCTAACGATCTTTTAATCGATAGAAAAAAAGTGGCAGGCTTGTTGTTAGAAAGCAAAATTAACCAACAAAATTGTGAGTTTGTAGTTTTAGGAATCGGCGTCAATATTGATTCAAATCCAGATAATACAATTTTTTCTGCTGGCAATTTATCTCAATTTAAAATTGTAATTACGCCAGAAATTCTGCTGCAAAAATTTTTGGATAAGTTTGAGATTTTATATAAAAATTGGCTAGATTTTGGTTTTGCCAATGTGCGTAACGCTTGGCTTTCTAAGGCATATTGCTTGCATGAAAAAATTTCTGCAAAAGATGGTGATGATAGTATTGAGGGAATTTTTGATGGTATGGATAGTGATGGAAAATTGATTCTATTAGTTGAGGATGTGGTTAAAAAAATTATTGCAGCAGATATTTTGTAGAAGAAAAAAACAAAATAAAAGCCAAAAGGAAAAAGCTGATCTTGAGTCAAAATTATTCAACCGAAGAAAGCTTTTTTGCCTGATCATCGGCTGTTAACGCATCAATAAACTCATCCAACTCTCCTAACATAATATCGTCAATTCGATAAGAGGTGAGGTTGATGCGATGATCAGTGACGCGGCTTTGCGGGAAGTTGTAAGTGCGAATTCGCTCAGAGCGATCGCCGCTGCCAACTTGTTCTTTGCGTGATGCGGCGCGCTCTTTATCTTGTTTATCTCGTTCTGCCTCATAAAGCCTTGCGCGCAATACCTTCATGGCTTTTTCGCGGTTTTTAATTTGTGATTTTTCATCTTGCATTGAAACGGTAACGCCAGTTGGCACATGCACAATTCGCACCGCAGAATCTGTAGTGTTAACCGATTGACCACCGGGGCCAGAAGAGCGGAACACATCGATGCGCAGATCTTTTTCTTCAAGTTTTATATCAACTTCTTCAGCTTCTGGCAAAACAGCAACTGTTGCGGCAGAAGTGTGAACACGGCCCGAAGCCTCAGTTTCAGGAACTCTTTGCACGCGATGAACGCCAGATTCAAACTTTAAACGAGCGAACGCGCCCTTGCCAGTAATCATCGCCGAGGCATCTTTATAGCCACCAAGACCCGTTGCAGAAATTTCAAGAATTTCGAATTTCCAGCGTTTCATTTCGGCATATTTTTGATACATCGCAAAAAGCTTATATCCAAACAAAGCAGCCTCTTCGCCGCCAGTGCCAGCGCGAATTTCAAGGATGGCGTTTTTTTCATCAGCTACATCTTTTGGCAATAAAGAAATCTTCATTTCTTGTTCTAAAACAGGAATTTTTTTGGCTAATTCCATTTTTTCTTCTTCCATCATATCTTTCATTTCCTTGTCGGTTGTAGAGACCAAGGCATCTTCGATATCTTTTAATTCTTTTTGTGTTTTTTGATATTCGTGAATTAAAGCAACGATTGGCAATAGTTCTGCATGCTCTTTAGAAACTTTGGCGTAGCCTGAGCCAAGGGCGTTGGGATCGAGTAGTTTTTTTTCTAACTCATCATATTTTGCAACTAAACCACTAAGTTTTTGTGTAAAAGACATTTTGTAATTGATTATAAAAGAAGTTTTGCGATAGTTAGTAAACTCTGCCAGATCGCTTCTAAGTAAGTTAGAAACATTAGCAGTAAAATCTCGAAATTACAACTAAAGAAATGAGTCAGCAAAATTTTTCTATTTGCGAAGAGCAAAAATTCTCCATTTGCGAAGAGCAAAAATTTTACATTACTTCGCCAATTTATTATGTGAATGATGTGCCACATATTGGCCATGCTTATACTTCGCTGGCATGCGATGTGCAGGCTCGATTTCGTAGGTTGCAAGGTATGGATGTTAGATTTTTAACGGGCACCGATGAACATGGTCAAAAAGTTGAAAAATCTGCTTTGACGCGTGGTTTGCAGCCACAAGAATTTTGCGATCAAGTTTCGCTAAAATTTCGTGAGTTGGTACAAAAATTGGGCCTATCCCATGATGATTTTATTCGAACAACTGAGGAGCGACACAAAATTTGTGCGCAAGAATTTTGGCGCCGTCTCGAAAAACGCGGATTCATATATAAGGATATTTACGAAGGCTGGTATGCCGTTCGTGATGAAGCTTTTTATAGTGAAGAAGAGTTGATTGATGGCAAGGCGCCAACAGGTGCAGATGTTTTATGGCACAAAGAAGAAAGTTATTTTTTTAAGCTTTCGGCCTTTCAAAATAAATTATTGATGTTGTATGAGGCCGCGCCAGACTTTGTTCAGCCACAATCTAAAATGAACGAAGTTTTATCCTTTGTTCGTGGTGGTTTGCGTGATTTATCAATTTCTCGTACTTCTTTTAAATGGGGAATCAAAGTTCCGACGACTGATGACTCTAGTGATAGCGGCTCGCACATTATGTATGTGTGGCTTGATGCGCTTACTAACTATCTTTCTGCGCTCGGTTTTCCTGATGAAAAAAATCCACTTTATCAAAATTTTTGGTGCAATACTTCGCTTTCGCCAGTGCATATTGTTGGTAAAGATATTCTGCGTTTTCACGCGATTTATTGGCCAGCATTTTTGATGGCGGCAGATTTGCCTTTGCCTCATTCAATTTTTGCGCATGGTTGGTGGACAAATCAAGGGCAAAAAATTTCTAAATCAGTAGGAAATGTTATTGATCCACTAAAAGAAATTGAATGGATAGAAACCCTTGGCTGCAACAACCAAACCGCTATTGAATATTTCAAATATTTTTTATTGCGCGAAGTTCCTTTTGGTAATGATGGAGATTATTCACGCGACAATTTAATCACTCGTGTTAATGCAGAATTAGCAAATAATATTGGTAATTTAGTACAGCGATCTTTATCGATGATTTATAAAAATAATAATGGTGAAATCGTTGATATTGCTGACTTTGTTGAGGGTCAAGAATTGCTAAAACACGGCTATGATTTGCAAGAAAAATTGGCGCAAAAAATGGATAAATTTGCTTATGATCAGGCAATTGGCGAGATAATTAATTTTGCTTCGATGTGTAATGCGTTTATTAATGACAAGGCTCCGTGGGGTTTAAAAAAAGAAGGAAAAATTCTTGAGATGAATTTAGTTTTATCAACAATTGCAGAAAGTTTGCGGATAATTATGATTGCTTTTCAACCGTTTTTGCCGCACTTGACCAATCAGGTGATTGGTTTCTTGCAAATAGATCAAGATTTTTGCATGATGAAAAATATTGATAAAAAATATGTTTTGGCTGCTGGGCATAAAATCTCTGAACCAAAGATTATTTTTCCGCGAATCAGTATAGAAATAAAATAATTAGAAATTTATGGATGAATCAAAAAAATCAATGCCCGCTGTTAAGGCGCAAGATTCTGAAAGGGGTTTTATAGAAAACTTTGCTGATGGCGTAGTGAAAATATTTGATAATGCAGTGTTGTTTTGTGACGAACATTCTACTTTGATTAAATATGGAGTTGGCGCCATAGCTGCTTTAGCAACTCTTCCTTTAACGCCAATAGCCTCGGCTGTGGTTGGGGTTGTAGCAGCTGTTGCGGTTGATCAGGCGCAAGGCGCAATACATAAAAAAGCCGATATTATAAGACTAAAGCATCAAGAACGAGTTTCGATATTGCCTGATGGAAAAGATTCAGAGCATAGCAAAGAATTAGAGCCTTCTAAGGCGAACCAAGAAGAATATGAGCCTTTAAACGAAGGTAGACACCCTATTTTGTCGAGCCCAAAATACACAGCTCATCATGCTGATAAAGCTTTGGCTGAGAAGGCAGCTCATCAAGCCAAAGGCAATAATGGAGAGGCGCACGCAGCATAAAATGAAAATAGTCTCGTGGAACATAAACTCGCTACGCCTACGACTTCCTCTTCTCGCTGAATTTATCAAACAATCCAATCCGCATATTATTTGTTTACAAGAAACCAAAGTTTGCGATGAAGATTTTCCACTGCTTGCAGTTAAGGCTTTGGGATATGATTTTGTTGAGTTCGTTGGTGAAAAATCTTATAATGGTGTAGCGATTATTTCCAAAATTCCTATCCGCAAAATTGCTGCGATTGATATTTTAAATTATGGCCATAAGCGTCATATCTCGATTGCTTTTGATACAAAAGAAGGCGAGGTTGTGTTGCATAATTTTTATGTGCCGGCGGGTGGCGATATACCTGATGTGGCGCTTAATAATAAATTTGATCACAAACTAAAATTTGTTGATTGGATGGCGCAATTTTTTGCCCCGCAAAAAGATAAAAAAATCATTATTGTAGGAGATTTTAATATAGCACCGCTGCCTCATGATGTATGGTCGCACAAGCAATTGCTAAAAATAGTTTCACACACGCCAATTGAAGTTGAAAAACTCACCAACATGCAAGCAAGCCTTGATTTTGTTGATACGCATCGAATGTTTGTTGATGAATCGCAAAAACTTTATAGCTGGTGGAGTTATCGCGCAATGACGCCGCTCGTTACAAATAAAGGGCGCAGACTAGATCACATTTGGGCAACGCCAAATTTAAAGCAACATATTCAAGAGATGAAAATCTATCAAGATTTTCGAATTGCCACTCAACCTTCGGATCATGTTCCGATCGAGACAAAATTTAATTTATTATAAAGAAATATTTTGTTTTTTAATTTAATTTTTCCTAGAATTAAATTTTTCCATCAATATTTGTGAACCAAACACTCACAAACTCAATGTTTTTCTAATGTCAGAGACTGTTAAAATTATTTTCATCGTAAAAGGTCAACCAAAAGAGTTCCTTGTTCCGCTTGGCACAACGGTTCTTGAAGCTGCGCATAATAACGATATAGATTTAGAAGGTGCTTGCGAAGGCTCCCTCGCTTGTTCTACATGCCATGTGGTTGTCGATAAAAAATATTATGATATGCTAGAAGCCCCTAGTGAAGATGAAGAAGATATGCTTGACTTGGCCTTCGGATTAACCACAACCTCGCGTTTAGGTTGTCAAATTATTATGACCAAAGAGTTAGACGGTCTTACTCTGGTAGTGCCAGATGAGACTCGCAATGTTTCGCTTAACAAATAAAATTAAACAAATTTATGAATAAAGGCATCTTAATAAAAGCGTTGGTGGTATTGTTAGTTGCAGTTTTAGTGCATAGTGTTTTTTGGTTTTTCAAAACTGGGCAACTAGAAAAACATCTCAATAATTTTGTTACCGAAAATGCTCCTACTATTTCTGCTGGAGAAATCAAAGTTGTTGGATATCCACTTTCGCAAAAAGTTATTATTAAAGATTTAAAATTTGCAATTCCTCACGCAGCTTTTGGCAAACAGCAAATTATCGTAAAAAATTTACAGGCCATCTCAGGAATCTTCAGCTCTGATTTTGTTGTTGAATTGTTGGATAAAGTTACAACACAAGATGCTGAAAACAATGCTGGCCTTGTTGAATTCAACCAAAATCCAGAAATAACTTTTTCAGTTGCTGATGGCATAGTTGCTAAATTTAGTTACTCTGATAATGGTTACAGAATTTTTGATATTGATAAAAATATTATTTATTCAGCGGCATCTTCAACCGTCAATATCGATTCAACAGTTGATTCTAATGATCAGGTTATTTCAAAAATTATTGTAATGGCAAAAGATATAGAAGGTTTTGATGTGATCGATGTTTATAAAAATTCTTCTGAGAAAAAAGTTATTGATGGAATAAAAACTGGTGAGATTTTAATTGGTGGTGGAGCAAATGCCGCTTTAATTAGCAGCGAACCTTTTATTGATCCTGCTGCAAATCTTCCAGTTGGCATTGTTGCCGCTCCAGTTGCAACAGCTTCGGTTGCAGTTGCTGCATCACAAGATCCATCTAAAGCTGCAGAAGTTGTTGTTCCGGTTGCCGCTGGCAATCCTGCTTCTGTTGTTGAAACGGCTTCTGCGCCTAAGTCAATTGATGTTGCAAGTGTTGTTGCAAAAAACGATGTCATTAAAAGCAATCTATTAATTGATATCGAATATGTTTTAACGCCGACTAAAAATGAGCAACAATCATCTGTGCCACTTGACCCAACTCAAATACAAGAGGTTACGACTCAATATAGCAGAGCGGTTAAAGTTAATAATATTGAGTTTTCTAACTCGCTTTATAAAATTATCTTAAACGGACAAGCTAACTACTTTCAAGATGATAATTTGCCATCAGGTTTTATTACAATAAAAATTGAAAATATAGATAAGTTGGCAACTCATATTGCAAACGGATTGACTCAAATTGCTGAGCAAAAACAAGCAATACCAGCGGTTCAATCTGGTGATTTGGCAACGCAATCTCCTCAATCTCAAGGCACGGCATATCAAGAATTCTTGAAAAAAGTTGTTATTGGATTGCCTAATGTTGCAAAAGAATTGTCAGCAAAAAATCAGCTTTCAAAAGATAATACTGCAATATTTGATATGCGTCGTGAAAAAAATCTTGAATTTGTCATTAACGAAACCCCATTGCGTGAAGTTTTAGGAAAATTCTAACCATAGGTTTTAAGTGCTATTCTGTAGGGGCGGGCCATGTGTCCGCCCTTTTTATTTGGAAGAAAAATGAAAATATCCGCAGCGTTAATTTTAGCGCAACAAAAGTTGCAGCAAAACAAGATAAATAGCGCCGCTATTGATGCGCTGGTTTTATTGTGTTATACAACTGGCCTTTCCAAAGAAAAAATAATTTTTAATCCCAATCAAGAATTAACTCAAAAGCAGCAGGATGATTTTTGGAGTGTGATTGCGCGCAGACAAAAGCGTGAACCAGTTTCGCATATTTTGTCGCAGCGTGAATTTTATGGGTTGGATTTTTTTGTGAGCTCGGCAGTGCTTGATCCGCGACCAGATTCTGAAAGTTTAATTGAACTTGTTGGTGAAATTTTTCTCGATAAAAATCAGAAATTAGAAATTTTAGAATTGGGTGTTGGTTCGGGATGTTTATCTATTGTGCTGTTAAAAAATTTTATTAATGCGGCTGCAAGCGGCGTAGATATTAGTTTGGCAGCGTTAGAGGTTGCGCAAAAAAATGCCGCTACTCATCAGGTGCAAAATCGTTTTCAGCTGAGGCAATCTGATTTATTTGCAGCAATTTTGCCACAAAAATTTGATCTAATTATTTCTAATCCACCATATATTGAAGCGGCAAAAATTGAAAATCTTGCTGATGAGGTAAGGCTGTTTGAGCCAAGATTGGCGCTAGATGGTGGTGTTGATGGTTTGGATTTTTATCGCAGAATTGCTAAAGAGAGTGCGCGGTTTTTAAAGCCAGCTGGCCTTGTGGTGGTTGAGGTGGGGTATGATCAGGCGCAGAAAGTAGCGGAGATTTTTGCGCAAGAGCGGTTTGGTTTTGAGGGGATGAGGCGAGATCTAGGTGGTGTTGCTAGGGCTTTGTGGTTTGTTGAGTTTTTTGCATCTTCGCTGCTGGAATAAAAATGAAATTTGAGAAATATAATATTTTTTGTGGTTTTTTAGGTTTGCGGTTTTATGGTTTTATTAATTGTAGTTGGTGGCTATTTGAGAAAGAATAGTTTGTTTAAAAAAATGGGTGCGGCTCAAGAAGCCGTGACTCAGTTCGCAAACTGCATCTCATCCTCTGCCACTTACACAAAACCCCAAAAAAACACCAAAAACCAGAGGTAGCCATGACCAACGATTACTCAAATCCAACCAACTCCCAAATCATAATTTACAAAAACGAAAGTGGCGAAGTTAAGCTTGATGTGCGCTTTGACGGTAATACTGCTTGGCTTACGCAGAAATTGATGGCTGAGCTTTTTGATGTTGAATCTCATACTATAACTTATCATTTAAAAGAAATCTTTGGAAGCGGCGAATTAATTGAGTCGGCAACTGCTCGAAAAATTCGAGTAGTTCAAAAAGAAGGAGCTCGCGAAGTAAATCGTGAAGTAGAATTCTACAATCTCGATGCCATAATTTCCGTTGGCTACCGTGTCAATTCCTCCCGCGCCACGCAATTCCGAATTTGGGCAACGCAAAAATTAAAAGAATATATTGTAAAAGGCTTCGTGCTCGACGATGAGCGTTTAAAAAATCCGGATTTGCCTTTTGATTATTTTGAAGAGTTAACGCGCCGAATTCAGGATATCAGAACTTCTGAAAAAAGATTTTATCGCAAAATCACCGACATTTATGCGCTCAGTGATGACTACGATCCAACCGATGAGCTAAGTATTAATTTTTTTAAAACTGTTCAAAATAAAATTCATTTCAGCATAACCGGCAACACTGCTGCCGAAATTATTGCAAATCGAGCAGATAGCAAAAAACCAAATATGGGCCTAACCAATTGGCGCGGTAATAAACTGCGTAAAGATGATGTCGTAATTGCAAAAAATTATTTAACCGAGAATGAACTTTTGGTGTTAAATAATTTAGTCGAACAATATTTAATTTTTGCCGAAGGCCAAGCTATGCGCCGCATAGAAATGCACATGAAAGACTGGATTAATAAATTGCACGGATTTTTACAGTTAAATGATCATAATATTTTGCAAGATGCGGGAAAGATTACGCACGAGCTAGCGAAGGAGTTGGCGGAAAAAGAATATAAGGTTTTTAATAGGCAGAGGATTGAAGAAAGTGATGAAGAATTTGAAAAAGTAATTACAAAATTAACGTCGGAGAAAAAGAAATAAAGTTTTGTTATAATTTTAAAACTATTTCTTTTCTGATTTGAGATGTTGTTGTAGCGCGTGCATGCAAAATTTGGACCATAATTTCTACTTGTTAATTTAGAGATATTGGATTTTGAAGTTTTGTAGAGTTGTTGTTTGATTGTTTGAGCCAAGATTGGCGCTAGATGGTGGTGTTGATGGTTTGGATTTTTATCGCAGAATTGCTAAAGAGAGTGCGCGGTTTTTAAAGCCAGCGGGATTGGTGGTAGTTGAGGTGGGGCATGATCAGGCGCAAAAAGTGATGGAGATTTTTGCGCGTGAGCAGTTTGTTTTTAAGGTGATGAAGAGAGATCTGGGTGGTGTTGCCAGAGTTTTGTGTTTTGGGTTGTAGGGTTATTGTTTTAATGCAAAGAATTTTATTTTGCATTGGCAGATGATTGTTGTGATCCTCTGGCTGCTGTTACCCTTTCTTGCCAATTATCCTCTTTGGTTCGGTTAGTATTATCGGCCCTTGCTTTTGCCGTTTTTTCAAGTTCTTTCAAGGTATTATCTAGAAGATCTTTTGGTGAAGGTTTTGTAACGCCAACGCCATCAGAATTGATAAGTTCTAAGGCGCTATCTAGACTATTCGCAATATCGTGAAGATCAACAGTATCTGCATCGCTAAATGCCCCCCCTTTTTTAACTGCAAGACTTTCCTTAGTCGCGGTTAAAGTTTCTATAACATCCTTATTATTTATACCTTCTCCTTGTTCAAGACTTTCCTTAGCTGCAGTTAAAGTTTTTATAACCTTCGCAAGATCTTTATCCAATTCTTCTGCCAAAGCATTGGTTGCCCTTGCTGCTGCAGAGCCAGTTAAAGATGGGGCGTTAGCTTGACCATCCAAAGCGACATTTCCCGCCTTTTCTGCTTCCAGCTTCGCCAAATATTCCTTAGCAGTAAGCCCCCTATCTGGGTCAGCAGCTTTTAATGCTTCTTCTTCAGCCGCCAGCTTTGCCGCTTCTTCAGCTTCTTTAGCCTCGCCCTTACCTCTATTCATAAACCAAGCCGCCCCAGCAACAATCAAAAGCACCCCGATAGGAGGGAAGAAGCATGCCGCCGTGGCACAGAGAGCAACTGATCCCACAAGTGTTGCTGCTGCTTTTACTTTCTCAACATTCTCTTTTGTTTTTGGATCTACCTCTATTTTAACTGGATCTACTGGCGCGCCAGCTGTTGTTGGGCTTGCAGTTGGTGGGGCTAAGGTTGGATCTACAGCCTGCACCTTTGCAGTAGCTAAGTCATCAGTATATTTTTTTTGCTCCGCCAATATCACATCTTTAAATGCCTCATGTTCTCCGGCTAATGCAGTGAATGCTGTTAAAATATTACCTGCTTCAGTTTCTTTATTTGCTTCTATCGGATCTTTTCCAAGGAAGGAAAATTTTTGCATAACATCTTGCGCAAATAATTCCATTTGAGCTGAGTTTTTTGATGCGGTTAATGCATCTGCATATTTTTGTGTATCCTCTGCTGATGCTGGTGAAGGTGGTTCTTTTGGCGATAATACTTTGGATAGTAGGTTATTTACAATATTTAATGAAGTATCTCCTTTTACCGCATCTTCTGATGATTGAGTTTCTAAAAACCTTTTAAAAGCATCTAATGATTCAGCAGTGGCTTTTGCCGCAGATAGTTTTGAAGCTTCATCCTCAAAAGACTGATATTTAGTTTTTCTATCAGGATGAATTGTAATTGCTTTTTCAAGAGCTTTATTACTTAAATCTTGATCGGCAGCCAATCCATCCTCAATTATTTTTGTAAAACTTGCCATTCCTTGATTTAAGCCATCATTTTCTTCTTTAGTATCGGAAGAGGGAGTGATCTGTACTTTTGCAATATCTTCTGGTTTTGTTATGCCAGCTGATTGTAATGCGATATGTGCGGCGGCGGCATAAATTTTATAATGCTCGCTTGCTTTGAGGTTTTCGCGATTACCTGTTATTGGTGGAAGTTCGAGAGGCCCTTTATCAGGAGCAGGATTATTGTGCCAAGCTGTTATGAGGGGCATTAGTTCTGCTGCTATTGCATCGCGATAGGCGCTATTTTGTATTTCTAAATTTTTGGCGAGTATTTCACTTAAATTTGGGGCACCACCAAGATCAGTACCTGCTAAAGGTTGCACAAAAGCATCATAATTAATCACAATTGGACTTTTCTCTGCAGCGAATGGTTTAATATTTGCAGTTGTGATGATATTTGGGCCTGCGGCAACGGGAGCGGTGATAGCTGTAACTGGAGCGGTAACGGCCAAAGGACCTACAGATGGATCCACCACAAGTCCCGTGTCAAGACCATCATCTAGCGGATCAGTGACTGGAGTAGTAGCTGTGGGTACTGTTGCTGCTGGGTTGCCGGTTGTTCCGTCCATATTAAACAATTTTAAAATTGGTGGGTGATAGAGAACTCGAATCTCCGACCTCTACGATGTCAACGTAGCGCTCTAACCAACTGAGCTAATCACCCAAAATAAACTAATATCGCAATTATAACACATAATTGCGATAATTCATAGTTTAAAATTGCTTAATTCTTCATTTTGCATCATTTTTTCTAGCGAGGCTTTATCGATTTTGCCAAATTTGCCCATCATTTTTTGCATTTGTTTGTATTTTTTAAGCAGGCGATTGATCTCTTGAATTGTGCTGCCAGCGCCAATGGCGATTCTTCTTTTGCGCGATGAGCTCATGATAAGGCTATCAGGGTTGCGGCGCTCTTTTTTGGTCATTGATAAAATGATCGCTTCTTGGCGTTTTAGCTCGCTTTCTACATCGCCCATTTTATCGAGTTGATCTCTGATTTTGCCAGCCCCTGGTAGGAACTTTATGATTGAAGCGATTCCGCCCATTTTTTTGGTGTTGCGAATTTGTGAGAGCAGGTCATCAAAATCGAACTGGCCTTTTTGCATTTTTTTGGTGGCCTTTTCCATTTCTGACTTGTCAAAAACTTCTTGCGCTTTTTCTACCAGTGAAACCACATCGCCCATGCCGATAATGCGTGATGCAATGCGGGCCGGATCAAATTCTTCAAATTCTTCGATTTTTTCACCAACGCCAATAAATTTGATTGGACAATTAGTGGCAGAGCGCATGGTTAAAGCTACGCCGCCGCGACCATCGCCATCAAGACGAGTGAGAATAACGCCAGTTAAATTGAGTTTTTGGTGAAAAATATTAGCAATATTGATCGCATCTTGACCGATTAGTGAATCGACAACAAGCAAGATTTCTATTGGGTTGGCAAGGCTTTTAATGGCGATTAATTCTTGCATTAATTCTTCATTGATCGCGGTGCGGCCTGCAGTATCTAAAATTATTGCATCATGGCCCGATTTAGTGGCTTCTTCTAGGGCGCGCTTGGTGATGGCAAGT
This sequence comes from Rickettsia typhi, assembly GCA_945865905.1. Classification (GTDB taxonomy): domain Bacteria; phylum Pseudomonadota; class Alphaproteobacteria; order Rickettsiales; family UBA1997; genus CAMCFD01. The sequence continues at coordinate 215,834 of CAMBFC010000002.1, read as the reverse complement.
GGTTTTTCTGCGGCAATAATTGCCAAAGAATCAACCGCAACTTTTTGTGCGAGAATTTCTAATTGCTGTTGCGCCGCTGGTCTGTAGGTATCTAGCGATGCCAGCAAAACTTTTTTGTGATTTTTATTTTTGAGGCGCAAAGCTAATTTTGCTGCCGAGGTGGTTTTTCCTGCACCTTGCAAGCCAACCAGCATAATGATTGCCGGCGGTTTGCTGTTAAAATTTATCTCAGATTTTTCGCTGCCTAATAGTTTGACTAGCTCATCATGAACGATTTTTACGATCATTTGACCTGCCGAGACGCTTTTAACTACTTGCTGCCCCAGCGCTTCTTGTTTTACTTTTTCGATGAAATCTTTGGCAACAGATAACGAAACATCGGCCTCAAGCAAGGCGATACGAATCTCGCGCATGACTGAATTAAGATCATCTTCGCTGATAGTTTTTTTACCAGAAAGAGAATCGAAAATTTTGCCGATGTTTTTTGTTATGTTATCTAACATTATATAATTAATGTTCGAACTAGCGCTTGCGTAAGCGTTAGCGAAAGCACGCCATCCCCCTTAAGGGGCTTGAAGTATACTTCAAGAGGGGTTTAAAAATTATTCAACGATTTCGTATCCTGCGAAGAAGAAAGCGATTTCGTTTTGAGCGTTTTCTAAGCTATCAGAACCGTGAACCGAGTTTGCTTCGATTGATTCAGCAAATTCTTTGCGGATAGTGCCTGCAGCTGCATCTTTAGGGTTTGTAGCACCCATGATTTCGCGGTTTTTTAATACGGCATTTTCACCTTTAAGAGCTTGAACCACAACTGGTCCAGAGATCATAAAATTGACCAAATCATTGAAGAAAGGGCGTGCTTTGTGCACAGCGTAGAAGGCTTCAGCCATATCTTTGCTAAGGCGCATTCTTTTTTGAGCAACAATTTTAAGGCCGTTTTTTTCAAACAAACTGTTGATGGCGCCAGTAAGATCGCGTCTTGTGGCATCTGGTTTGATGATTGATAAAGTTAATTCTACTGACATAGTTTATTAAAAAAAGTTATTATAACTGGGCTGAGGATGTTAGAGTTATAGGGGGTTTTGTCAAGAAATAGTTGCTTTTGTTAACCTATTTTGTTAGCTTTGTAGGATAATTTTATTATTCTTCTTCTGTAAAAAAATGAGCGAGCAAAAAGTTTCTATAACCTTAACCAATTCAGCAATAGAGCGCGTTTCTGAGCTTATGCAAAATGAAAATAACCAAGGAAAATTTTTGCGTGTTGCAATTTCTAGCGGTGGTTGTAGCGGTTTTCAATATTTGTTTAATTTAGATAACAAAAAAAATTCAGATGATATAAAAATTTTATCGATTGGTGATTCTTTGATTGCAGCAACTGATGAAACTTCTCTATCTTTTTTAGAAGGTTGCCAAGTAGATTTTGTTCGCGATCTAGGCGCCTCTTACTTTAAGGTAGTCAACCCAAATGCTAAAGCAAGTTGTGGTTGTGGTTCATCTTTTAGTGTTTAATTTTGCAAGTATTTATACATGACATCTTTTCAAGAAATTATTTTAAAATTGCAACAATTCTGGGCAAAACAAGGCTGTGCAATCCTGCAGCCAGTTGATCTAGAGGTTGGGGCAGGCACATTGCACCAATCAACAGTTTTGCGTGCCTTAGGCGATAAACCGTGGAAAGTTGCTTATGCGCAACCATGTCGCAGACCTACAGACGCACGCTATGGGCAAAATCCTAATCGTTTAAGTCACTATTATCAGTTTCAGGTTTTTCTTAAGCCGGCGCCACAAAATATTCGTGAACTATATCTGCAAAGCCTTGAAATTATTGGGCTCGATATCAAAAATAATGATGTGCGATTTGTTGAAGATGATTGGGAAAACCCTACAGTGGGAGCAGCTGGCCTTGGTTTTGAAGTATGGTTTAATGGCATGGAAATCACTCAATTTACTTATATGCAACAGGTTGGCGGCATAGATTGCAAGCTGGTTGCGGGCGAAATCACTTATGGTTTAGAGCGCATCGCAATGCATGTGCAAAATGTTGATAGTGTTTTTGATATCAATTGGAATGGCGCTTTGGGCAATGAAAAAATAACTTATGGCGATGTGTTTTTAGAAAATGAAAAACAAAATTCAGCCTTTATGCTAGAGCATTCAAACCCAGAAGTGTTGTTTAAAAATTTTGCCGATTGCGAAGAAATGGCGCAAGTTTTGATTGCAAAAAAATTGCCAATCCCAGCTTATGAACAGGCTCTCAAAACTAGTCACTTATTAAATTTGCTTGATGCTCGCGGAGCAGTTTCTGCAACCGAGCGCGCCAGCTATATTGCGCGAGTGCGCAATTTAGTGAAGGCGGTTTGTGCTTTATCTGATAATTAATTTATTTTCAATTTCTAAAAACTTTTTAACAATTTTTTTTATTTATGTTTGAACTTCTTACGATTTTTGCCAGTTCATTGCCAGACCTTGGACTGATTGTTTTGGCACTAAGTATAGCTTTTGCTTATTGTGGTGCGCCATTGATTTTATATCTTATTACTTTTGCCTTTTATTTTTTAAAATTTGATTTTGGCGTGGTTTTTTGGATTAGTTACGCAGCCTTTGCTGCTTTGTTTGCATTGCCTTTTATCAGAAGCCTGATTGTTACAAAATTAATTGTTGCGATAATCAAAAAACTTGGTCTTTTGCCTAAAATTTCTGAAACAGAAAAAATTGCCCTAACATCAGGAACCGTCTGGGTTGATGGTCAATTATTTTCTGGTAAACCTGATTTTAAATGGATTTTTTCACAAAAATATCCGCATCTTACTGCAGCAGAGCAAAGTTTTCTTGATAACGAAGTAGAAGAAGTTTGTAAAATGTGTGTTGATTATGATGTTCAGATCCTGCGTGACCTGCCAGATAATGTTTGGCAATATCTTAAAGATAAAAAATTCTTCGGTATGATTATCCCAAAAGAATATGGGGGGCTTGGTTTTTCGGCATATTTTCATAGCGCGGTGATTCAAAAATTGGCTTCGCGTTCAGTGCCTTTGGCCATTACAGCCATGGTGCCAAATTCGCTTGGGCCCGCAGAACTATTATTACATTATGGCACCAAAGAGCAGCGCGATCATTATTTGCCGCGCCTTGCCGATGGAAGAGAATTGCCTTGCTTTGCGCTTACAGAGCTAGCAGCCGGTTCTGATGCTACTTCAATAATTTCTAACGGTGTTTTGTTTAAAGATAACGATGGTTCTGTTAAAATTAGATTAAATTGGAGCAAGCGTTACATCACGCTAGGAGCGGTTGCAACGGTTATTGGTGTGGCGTTTCAATTGCGTGATCCAGATAAAATTTTATCTAGCAATGAAAATATCGGTATCACTTGCGCCCTTGTGCCACATGATACTCCGGGGGTTCGTCAAGGCAGAAGACATGATCCATTATCAACGCCCTTTATTAACTCGCCGCTTAATGGTGAAAATGTTGTGATTGGTCTTGACGCCATAATTGGTGGGCAGAACGGGCTTGGCAAGGGCTGGAAAATGCTCATGGAATGTTTGGCGGCAGGAAGAGGAATCTCTTTACCATCAACTGGCTGTGGAGGTGCTAAATTCGTAGCTCGCTCTGTTGGTGCTTATGCGGCAATTCGTCAACAATTTGGCACGGCAATTGGAAAATTTGAGGGTGTTGAAGAGGTTCTAGCAAGAATTTTTGGCAGAACATACACCGCTGAAGCTTTGCGCAGCTTCACCGCAGGGGCAATTGATTCTGGATCAAAACCAGCAGTAGTTACAGCAATTGCAAAATATCACGCTACCGAAATTTATCGCCAAGTAATAAATGATGGTATGGATATCATGGCTGGACGCGCTATTATCAGGGGTCCGCGCAACTTATTGGCTAATGCATATTTTTCTACACCAATTTCAATCACGGTTGAAGGCGCTAACATTGTGACGCGTTCTTTGATACATTTTGGGCAGGGCGCAATCATGTGTCACCCCTACGCCTATGCAGAAGTTGAGGCTTTAGAAAAAAATGATATCAAGGCTTTTGATGTCGCATTTTTTTCGCATATTAAACATTTATTGCGAAATTTCACTCGCTCAATTGTTCTTTCAATCACGCGTGGCAGGCTAGTTTGCACATCTTGCTTGCCTCATGAGCGCATCGTTAAAAAATATCAACGCAAATTAGCTTGGGCATCAGCAACTTTTGCATTGCTTGCCGATATAGCAATGGCGCGCTTTGGCGGTGATTTAAAGCGTAAAGAAAAACTCAATGGTCGTTTTGGCGATGTGCTTTCAGCTCTTTATTTATCAGTCTGCATCTTAAGAAAATTCATTGAAGATGGAGCAAAAAAAGAAGACGAAGCCATAATTGAATATGCTTTAAAAGAGCAGTTTGGCAAGGCGCAGCAAGGCTTTGACGGCATTTATCAAAATATATTTTCTGGCTTTGGAAAATTTATTTTATTGCCATTTGCTTTTTGGTCACGCTTTAATGTTTTTGTTTTTCCAGCTAGTGATGCTCTAGGTCATGATGTGGTAAAAAACTTTATTAAAAATGGTGAATTTCGTGATTCTTTAACCAATGGAATTTTTATTTCATCGGATAAAAATGATAATTTGGGTAGATTAGAAAATGCCCTCAAGCTTTGTGAGGCAAGTGCTGGCAGCGTTGATAAAATTAAGTTAGCAATTCGCAATAAAACTTTGCCACGCAAAAGAATCGAAAATCTATTAGATTTGGCGCGTGAAAAATCAATAATTTCAACTAATGAATTTGTTGCATTACAAGAAAGTTTTGCCGCAGTATTAGACGCGATGGAAGTTGACGAATATTCTCTTGAGGAGTATAAAAAAATATAAACATGATTTTATTAATCGACAATTACGATAGCTTTACCTACAACCTCTACCACTACTTAATTGAAGCGGGAGAAAAAGATGTTGTGGTTAAAAGAAATGATCAAATTTCTATTGAAGAAATAAAAAAACTAAATCCGCGCGGGATCGTGCTATCACCCGGTCCATGCACACCTGATGATGCGGGAATTTGTCTTGAAGTGATCGAAAAACTGCAGGGATTTTTTCCAATTTTTGGTGTGTGTTTGGGGCATCAGGCAATTGGTCAAGCCTTTGGTGGTAACATTGTAAAGACTTATCCGATGCATGGAAAAATCAGCGATATTATTCATAGTGGCAAAAATTTATTCCAAAATATTCCATCGCCATTTAAAGCGACGCGCTATCATTCTTTAATTATTGAAAAAGAAACTTGCCCACCAGATCTTGAAGTTACTGCTTGGACGGCGGATGGAATCATTATGGGTGTGGCTCATAAAAAGCATAAAATTTTTGGTGTGCAGTTTCATCCAGAATCTATTGCTTCGGAATATGGTCATGAGATTATGAAGAATTTTTTGGAGATTATTTAGTTTTGTTTTAAGTTATTTTTAGATCTTGCTAGTCAATGGGCAGTAGATGATTTATCTACAACGAATGATAAACTTTTTGTTGAAGTCACTAATTCATTTTTTAAAACTTTATACACGCTTGATTCATCAGCTATCAAAAGCTTTCATCGCATTATTCGTTGTAGATAAATTATAGGAGAGGAAATCAATTTATGTAGCTGTGCTTGCGCGCGAAATAAATTGATTTCCTCTCCTATAATTTATTGTGAAAGCACAAGCTAACAACACCCATAATTTGTTGCAAAAGCAAGAACCATAAACTACTAAAAAATAAATGAGTTTTAAAAACTTTACCCACACCCAATTCGAGCAAATTTTTTTCAACATCATTGAGCAAAAAATTTCTGCAACAGAAACAAAAAAAATCCTTTTACAAATAAATGATGATGGCTTTTCAACGCAGGTTTTTCTAGGTGCAGTGGCGGCTCTTAAAAAATGCATGATAAAAATTCAAGCCCCAAAAAATGCGATTGATGTTTGTGGAACTGGTGGCGACAAATTAGGAACATTAAATATTTCTACTGCAGTATGTTTTGTGGTTGCGGCTGCCGAAGTTACAGTGGCAAAGCATGGCAATAAAGCGATTTCTTCTAATTCTGGTTCTGCGGATATTTTTTCTGAACTAAACATTGCAATTTCTAGTGATGTTGCGGCGATAGAAAAAACTTTGCGCGAGAAAAAACTCTGTTTTTTATTTGCACCATTCTTTCACGAGAGCTTGAAAAATCTCGCTACAATTCGCAAAGAAATTGCCCAAGAATTTAATGTGCCAACAATTTTTAATTATTTGGGGCCATTATTAAATCCTGCAAATACTTCAATTCAATTAATTGGAACTTCTAAAAAAGAAACAATGTTGCCAATGCTTGAAGCCTTAAAAATCATGGGTTCAAAGCGGGTTTATATTGTACATGGATTTGATGGGATGGATGAAATTACGCTATGTGATAATTCATATTTAATGCGATTGGAAGGCGAAAAAATCACCGAAGAAATTATTGATCCAGCTAAATTTGGTTTTGCAAAAGTTGGGATTGATGCCTTGAAGGGCAAGGATCCAAAGCATAATGCACAAAAATTAATTGCAATGCTTGATGGTGAAAAATCAGCTTATCGTGATATTGTGATTTTAAATTCAGCCTTTGCATTGCAATTGGCGCAAAAAGTAAAAACGATTGAAGATGGAGTTATTATGGCGCGCAGTCTTATAGATGAAGGCTTGGCCTTGAATATTTTGCAGAATTTGAGAGTCTCCCAATAGTTTGTCCTCGACCTAAAAAGCTCTAATACTGTCCAAAAAATAACTGATAAACATCATTAAAAGTAGTAAAAACCATCAGAGTTAAAACCAGCGCCATGCCAATCTGAAAGCCAATTTGCTGCGTTTTTTGCGGCAAAGGTTTTTTTGCAATCATTTCAATCAAATAGAAAAATAAATGCCCGCCATCAAGCACGGGCACTGGCAAAAGGTTCATTACGCCAAGATTAATTGAAATCATCGCCATAAACCAAGCCACTACTGTGATTCCCATTGTAACGGTTTGGCCAGAATATTTGGCAATTTTAATTGGACCGCCAAGCTCTTTAACAGAGCGCTTTCCCGTTATTAATTCGTAAAGAGCTTCAAAAATTAATAATGATGTTTTATAAGTTTCAACATTGGCTTGCACAAAAGATTGTGCGATATTTAAATCTTCGTGAGTGGTTTGCGAGGCTGTGATTCCTAGCATTCCAGTTTTTATTTCATCGCCAAAAAAATCTTTGCTTACTTGATATTTTGGCGTGATGTTAATTTGCAGAATTTGTTTTTCGCGCTCAATTTCAAGTCGCAATTCTTTATCGGTGCTAATTGTAACAATTTTGCGAACATCATTAAAATCGGTGATTTCTTGACCATTAATTGTTAAGATTCTATCGCCTTTTTGTAGGCTAGATTCGGATGCGGCACTTTGTGGCAGAATTTCATCAACTATTGGCAACACTGAGTTGAGGCCGTTAATTTTAAATAAAAAAGTGAAGATTATGATGGCGAGCAAAAAATTAGCAACAGGCCCCGCAATAACAATGGCAAATCTTTGATAAACATTTTTAAAAACGAAAGATTTTTTCTTTTCTGCCGCACTCATTTTTTGTATCTCTTCTGGATCAGGCATTGAGGCGCCATTTTTATCGCCATACATTTTTACATAGCCACCGAGAGGCAAAAGGCATAATTTCCAGCGCGTGCCTTTTTTATCATTGAAGCCGCAGATTTCTTTGCCAAAACCAATAGAGAAAGTCTCAATCTGAACCCCGCAAAGTCGCGCCACCCAAAAATGTCCAAATTCGTGAATGAAAACGATCAGCGAAATGATTGCTATGAATGAAAAAAAATTGTGCAAAATAAGATAAATAATTTCCATTTTAAATTTTAATTGAGTTGGCGATAATGCGCGCCTGTTGATCAAAATCGATTACCTCTTCAATTGATTGCACTTTTTTATGAGGCAGTTTATCAAGAGTTTTGGCAACGATTTTTGTAATATCGGTGAAAGAAATTTTTTCTTGTAAGAATTTTTCTACCGCAATTTCGTTAGCAGCGTTAAGAATCGCTGGAGCATTGCCATCAAGCATCATTACTTCGCGACATAATTTTAGCGCAGGAAATTTTTTTTCATCAGCGGCAAAAAAACTTAAATTTTGTGTTTCGGCAAGATTAAGAGAAGAATGTTTAATCGACATTCTTTTTGGATAAGAGAGGGCGTAAGCAATAGGAACCTTCATATCGGGCTTGCTCATCATTGCAAGAGTTGAACCATCTTTATAATTAACAAGACCATGAATTATTGATTGAGGGTGTACCAAAACTTTAATTTGATCTTTATTAATAGGAAATAAATGGAAGGCCTCAATCATCTCTAGACCCTTGTTCATCATGGTTGCAGAATCTATAGTGATTTTTGCTCCCATTTTCCAATTTGGATGTTTTAGTGCTTGCGCAACAGTAATTTTAGAGAAATCGCGATCAGAGTTGAAGAACGGGCCGCCTGATGCGGTGAGGATAATGTTTTCAATTTCTTTTAAATTTTTATGCTCAAAAATTTGAAAGATTGCGTTATGCTCAGAATCAACCGGAATGATTTGCACCTTGTTTTTCTTGGCTTCAAGCATAAGAAATTTTCCTGCGCACACCATAGATTCTTTGTTAGCAAGGGCAATATTTGAACCAGCACGAATTGCGTTTAAAGTTGGCAACATGCCAGCAGAACCAACAATTGCCGAAACAACAAGATCACATTTTATTTTTGCAATTTCTAATATTGCTTCGCGACCAGCCAATAGCTTGGTTTTGCGTGATTTTACGGCAGATTTTAGTTCAGCAAATTTTTTTTCATCTTCAATTATTGCAAATTTTGGATGGAGTAAATCTATCTGCGCGGCCAATGTTTTAGAATCATTGCGGGCGCAGAGAGCGATAATCTCAAAGCGATCGCGATCATTTTTTATTACTTCAATAGTGTTTTTTCCAATCGATCCAGTGGCGCCAAAAATTATAATTTTTTTCATAATTATTTTTTCTTGCGTGGTTTTTTTGCTAGCAGAGCACTTGGTTTTTTGGGATTCATTATCGCATCAGACTCCTTCTCTAGCAAGGCCTCAAGCTGCAAAGCTTTTTCTTCAGTGCGATCCAAAATAAATAAAATCTCAGGAATGTTGCGCGCAGATAATCTCTTGCCTAATTCATGACGAAAATATGGCGCAGCTTTATTTAAGCGCTGTAAAATTGCTTGATTATTTTTTGCATCACCAAAAATATCAATATAAACGCGTACATTTTTTATATCAGGACTAGTATCTGCTTCAAGAATTGTGATGCAGCTTCCCATCATTGTTAGCAAGCCTTCGCGCAGAAAAATTTCTGCAATAACGCGCTTGATTTGTTCACCAACTTGAAGTTGTCTTTGTGATTTCATAATGAGATTTAGAATTTTTTATATAAATGCGTGCCTCGCATTACGATATTAAAAGTGCAAAGTTTAATCGATTGCGTATTTAAAATATCAGTGTGGCGAACCTGTGCAACCAATAGTTTACGCTCTTCCTCAGAATAAGCCAGATATTGATAATCAGAGTCATTAAAGGGGTGTTTTTCAAAATACATCTCGGTTTCAAGCTTGCCAAATTTAGAATGATAGATGTTCATATTGATGTGCGGAGCCCTGCCCTGAAGGGACCCCGGCATTATGGTAATAAAACTATAATTGCCCAAATTATCGCTAATTGTTCGACCCGACATGTTAAAATATTTATCAACATATTCACTGTTTTTATCAAGCAAAGTGTGGTATTTTCCAGCAGAATTAGTTTGCCAAATTTCTATTACGGCGTTAGTAATGGGAACTCCAAAAGAATCGGTCAAAGATCCTTGAATAAAAATTATCTCACCAAAAGCGCGATAAAATGATCCAACTTTTTTTGCTAAATTGTTGGTGGTAAAAAATTGATCGGGCATCGAAATATCGGCGGCAAAAAAGCGAGAAGGTGTTGGTTTTTTTGGATTAAAAGGAAGTATTTCTTTTTTTTCTGGTGCGGGCGCAGAGTCTTGTTCTTCAAGGGCAAAACCGCTTTGCGAATAAAATAAAATCGTGATCAGTAAAATAAATTTTATCATGATATTTGATTTAAACTTTGGGCAATGTCACTCCAGTTTGACCCATGTATTTTCCACTTCTTTTTGCGTAAGAAGTTTCGCAAGGTTCATTGCCTTTAAAAAATAAAAATTGGCAAGCTCCTTCAAAAGCATAAATTTTTGCAGGCAAAGGTGTTGTGTTAGAAAATTCAAGGGTAACATGACCTTCCCAACCCGGTTCAAGCGGAGTTACATTGACAATTATTCCACATCTTGCATAAGTTGATTTGCCAACGCAAATAACCAATACATCTTCAGGAACGCGAAAATATTCTACTGTGCGTGCTAGAGCGAAGCTGTTTGGTGGAATTATACAAACATCAGTAGTGCGATTTACAAAACTAGTATCGCAGAAATTTTTTGGATCAACAATCGCCGAATCAATATTAGTAAAAATCTTGAACTCGTTAGAAACGCGGGCATCGTAGCCATAAGATGAGTTGCCGTAAGAAATTATTTTTTGATCGCGATCGTCAACGCGCACTTGTTTTGCAGCAAAAGGTTCAATCATTTTTTGTGTGGCTGCCATTTGCGCAATCCACTTATCAGACATTATCATTCTAGGTTAGAAATAGAGTTAAAAAATAAGTTATAAGAATTAGATAGGTTATGCAAAAAAAATTCTACAGATTTTTGTAGATATTTATTGCTTCAGAAAAACTCATAATGAAAATTAATTATGGAGTTTATCACAAAACTAGATGAAATATCCATAATAAAATAAATCACTCGCAGTGCACAATACCAACTATTTACACGATATCCTAATTCTGCTGCTTGCTTCCGTTGGAATTGTTATTCTTTTTAAGCAATTAAGATTGAGTCCAGCCCTTGGTTATCTGGTAGCTGGGGCAATGATTGGGCCATTTGGATTTGGTATTTTAGAAGGAAACGAGTCAACGCAATCAATTGCTGATCTTGGTATTGTATTTTTACTTTTTGCGATTGGTCTCGAATTAAATTTTGAGAAATTAATCAAGATGCGAAAATATGTTCTTGGATTCGGAAGCTTACAGGTGCTGGTTACAACCTCTATAGTTGCCTATATTGCATATAAATTTTTTGGTATTTCAAGCGAGGCGGCACTGATTATTGGCGCCGCATTTTCTCTTTCTTCCACCGCAATTGTTCTGCAAATTATTTCTGAAAATGGTGAAGAAACCACGCGGGTAGGGCGCTTGGCCTTTTCAATTTTATTGATGCAAGATTTAGCGGTCATCCCAATTTTAGTTTTATTACCGGCCCTTGCAACCAGTGAAATCCATATCGCAGCAGCTCTCGGCAGTGCATTTTTTGATGCAACAATTGCCTTAATTATTATTTTTGCAATTGGCAGATTATTGTTGCGCCCAATCTACCGCTTGGTTGCGGAGGCAAAAAGTGATGTATTATTTTTTAGCGTAACATTAATCGTTATTTTGGGATCGGCCCATCTAAGCAGCTATTTCGGGCTTTCTTCAGCTTTTGGTGCATTTACAGCGGGGCTGATGGTTTCAGAAACAGAATATCGCTACCGTGTAGAAGAAGAAATTCTCTCAATCAAGGCGCTGTTGCTCGGTCTCTTTTTCGTAACAATTGGCATGTCTTTCCAACTTGATTTTCTGCTCTCAAGTTTGGTAGAAATAATTTTAGTGGCGCTTGGATTAATCCTAATTAAAGCCTTAGTAATCATCGTTTTATGCAAAATTTTCCGCTTGCCTTTAGCGCCATCAATACATACTGGGCTTCTACTCTCGCAAGGTGGTGAGTTTGCTTTTGTAGTATTTATCATGGCGGTAAATCAAAATTTTATCGCACCAAATACAGCGCAATTTTTAGCAACGGTTGTTACTGTAACAATGGCGATCACGCCTTTATTGGCAAGCTTTGGGCGCAAAATAAAAGGTCAACTTTATATCATGAGTGTTTTGCGCGATAACAAAATCAAGCGCGAAATCGGCGAAATATCCAAACATGTAATCATCATCGGATTCAGCAAAATCGGCCATGTAATCGCCTACGCTCTGCGCAAAAAAGGCATCAATTATGTTGTTCTAGAAAGCAATCACCGCGTAGTTCGTCTTGAAAAAAGCAACGGCTATAATATTTATTATGGCGACCCAATGAACATCGATATTTTGCGCTATATAGGGATTGAGCGCTCAGAATCAGTTATTATAGCGTTGGATGATGAAATCGCCTGCATAAAAATTACGCGCTTTATTCACGAAAATTTTCACGGAGTTGTGCTGGCAACTAAATCAGAAAGCATGAATAACGCCGAAAGATTCAAAAAAGTTGGAGCAAATTTGGTAGTATCAAAAAACTTCGAAACCAGCTTGCAGCTTATTCGCATCGCACTTTCATCAACAGGAGTTGCTGCTAAAACTATTGATAAGATGGTTGATTCTTTTCGTAATCCTGATTCAGAGTTGATCAAAGAATTTGTGCGGGATAAAGAAGTTGTGGCTGATAAAAAAGGGTTGGAAGATCTTTAGTTAAATTCTGTTGGATTGTTGAAAAAGATTGAGGTTGATGGTTAGGAGATATGCTCTGCTGCTCAGACACCGCAACTATCTGATTTAAGCGAGCGTAGCTCGCGATAGTTGCAGAACTCGCCTCAGAGCATATCCCCTAACCATCAACCTCAATCTTTTTCAACTCTAATTTTTTTTCAAAAAATTAGAGAGAGTCTCATTTATTTTGCGCTCCTAGATCGATTTTTTTTTGAAAAAAAATGGATCATACCAAGCCAAGGGCAAGATCTATAGTTTAACTTGGTTCAAAAAAAAGGGGAGAAACAAGTAAGTGCTACAGCCACTTCTTCTTCTTAAAAAACAACAAAGGAATCGCCGAAGAGCACAGCATAACAGCCAAAATCGCAGGATAGCCCCAAATTGACCCAAGCTCTGGCATAAACTTAAAGTTCATCCCATAAATGCTGGCAATCAAAGTAGGTGGCATAAATACCAAGCTTGCCACGGTAAAGATTTTAATCACCTTATTTTGCTCAATATTAATCAAGCCAAGAAAGCTGTTTTGCAAATATTCTAATCGTGTAAAATTAAAATTAGCATGTTCAATCAGTGAATTAATATCTTTAATAATTACGCGCAAACGATGCTCGTTTTCTACCATCAAATCTTCATTGCGATGAAGTGAAGAAAGCACGCGCTGCTTATCAAATAAAGCCTCGCGCAGTGACATTGTTAATTCTTGGCATTCATTAATGCGCAAAATCATTGCCTCATCAAGATTGCTTTTATAATTAATTTTTTTGCTGATTTCAGCGATATATTTTGATACTAATTCAATCAAATCAGCATCAAAATCGATACGCGATTCAATAATGCTGATAAAAATTTTTGCTGAACTATTAAAAATAGTAGGAAATTGTTTAATTTTTTTGACGGTTTCTAAAATCACTCTGCTATCAAAGTAGCGTAGGGTGAAGAGGATTTTATCAGTGATAATAAACGACATTTCGTGTTCTTCTAATCGGCCGCTTTGAGGAATAATATTCAAAAAAGTAGAGTTGATGCGAATAGCCTCAGAATCAGCAAGATAGCGCGAACTGGTTTCGATTTCTTCTTGTTGTTGGCGAGTAGGAAAACTGATTTTGTAGCGCTCTTCAACTTCTTTTATTTCATCGCGCGAAGGACTCTGCAAATCAATCCACAGAACATTTTCAAGGTTTTCCACTTCTTTAAGCGAAGAAACCTTTTGCTGTGAATATTGAGGAAGTTGAAAAATGCGGATCATAGGCTGAAGGCTCCGTTTGGGGATCCCCGCTAAGCGGGGCACGCACACTTGCGTGTAAAAATGAAAGTTCCTTGGTCGGGGCGGAGAGATTCGAACTCCCGACCCCCTGGTCCCAAACCAGGTGCGCTAGCCAGACTGCGCTACGCCCCGACAAAATATTTTAGTACAAAAATTTTAGTAGAAAAATAAAGGAAGTGCTCTTAAAAAGAGAGCGCGATTAAACAATCATCACTATAATATGTCAACCAAATTTTATTTAAAGCGCTATTTAAAATATTACAAATCATATTTGGGGCTATTATTATTTGTGCTAGAATTGACCATCCCACAAAATTCTTTTGCTTGGGCGGGATATGAAGAAACCACCAATATAGCCATAGATATTCCCCCCGGAAATCTCGTTCGTGTTGGTCGAGATGTAGACATTTTTGATTTTAAAACAAATAGCTACCATCCATCTGAAGTACTTTTTATGGATGAAATTTTTAGTGGCACAAGGCTTGAGGTTAAAGACTTCGAAACCAATGAAAAGCGCATATTTTATATGGAAAGGTAATATATTCGCAAAATCCTCTTGCAAATAAAAACCCACTTGCTAAAATTCTCGCCCCTTAAATTGGCTGGTTCATAGCCAGTTGTTAACTTCACATTATTTTACTTATGGCTCTTTACGAGACTGTGTTTATTACTAGACAAGATTTAACCGCTGAAGATGTAGACGGCTTGTCAGATAAATTGTCAAAAATTATTACCGATGGTAAAGGCAAAATCCTGTCTAAAGAATATTGGGGTTTGCGCAATTTGACTTATAAAATCAAAAAAAATAGCCGCGGGCATTATGTGCTATTAAACATTGATTCTGATTTTGCTGCAGTAGCAGAATTAAACCGCGTTATGGGCTTCAATGAAGATATCATCAGAAGCGTTACGCTTCGCGCTGGCGGACCTGTTGAAGAATCACAATTATTCTATTGCGCTAATGCCAAAGATTATAAAGTTGGCAAAATGGTGAAAAAAGATTCAACTAAATATGATTTAGTTCTTGACCAAACTCAATTTGACGTAATTTAACTAGATATATGGCTCCGATAAAAAAATTCAACAAAAATAATAAAAACGCTCAACCTACTGGTGGCGTTACAGAAGAAGGCTTCCTTAGAATCTCTTTGGTTAACCAAGGTGTTTTTGTTAGAAGAAAAAAAGTATGTCCTTTAAAAAACTTCGACATCACTGAAATCAACTATAAAAACTTAAAGTTGCTTAACAAATTTCTTTCTGAAAGAGGCAAAATCATTCCAAGCCGCGTTACCAATGTTTCAATGAAAAAGCAACGCGCTCTAACTGATGCAATCAAAATGGCTCGTCATCTTGCCTTGATTTCTCCAATAGCCAAAGAAGTAATTTCAAACTAATACTGACATGAAAGTTATCCTTACAGCACGCGTTTCTAACCTTGGTCAAATTGGCCAAACTGTTGAAGTTAAAAGTGGCTATGCCAAAAACTTCTTGATTCCAAGCAAAAAAGCAATCTGCTTCACGCCAAACAGCCAAAAGCTTTTTGAAGCTAAAAGAGTAGAATTTGAACAAGTTAATGATGATAACTTTGCTGTTGCAAAAAAAGTTAAAGATAAACTTGAAGGTAAAGATATTGTTATAATTGAAAGTGCATCAGATGATGGCAGACTATATGGATCTGTTAGCTCAACAACAATCGCAGCAAAAGTTAATGATGTTGTTGGCAGCAAAGCAGTTTCTCGTGCCGTAGTTTTTTTAAGAAAACCAATCAAAGAAATCGGTGTTTATGCAGTTAAATTAGATTTGCATTCTGATGTTGATCTTGAAGTTCGTGTTATTGTTACTCGCAGCGAATCAGAAATTGAAGCTTTGTTAAAGGCTGCAAAATCTGAATCTGAGCCAGTTGAAGAAAAAAAATCTAAAAAAGAAGATGCTATAGAAGTTGATTCTACCGAAGCTGCTGTTGAAAAAGCGGAAGAAAAACCAGCTAAAAAAGCTAAGAAGAAAAAAGCAGAATAATTGCTTAGATTTTTAAAAATATAACGAAAAATTTCACCACAATTTTTCTTCTCCCGCTACTATTTACACTTTCCGTTAAGTCAGTTCTAAAAATTTGAATATGTGCATCATAAAATCCTATCGAGAGAACCGGAGGATTTGCTTTGGTGTAGCTACAAATTTTAGTTTTTTTAAATAGTTGTAAATTATTCTCGTAATTATTGAAAAGAGGTGTTATTTTCAAGGCAGGATCAACTCACTTTTCAAAATCACAATGTTTGATTACGATAAAATTTTCACCGCAGTTGAAAAAACAGTTCTGAGCTCAAGCCTTTATTGGCAATCGTTGGGGCTGATCATATGTTTTATCACTTCTTATCTTTGCTATCGATTAATCAAGGTATTATTTTTGCCAAAAATTATCGCTTCATCTTTGCGCAAAAATGTTGAGATAAACCGCGCTGTAACCAGATATTTAGTGCCTTTAGCTTATCCGCTAATTACGGCAATTTTTCTTGCTTTAGGTCTTTCAATTTATGAACAATTTTTTAAAGAAGCGGTTTTATTTGTCACAACACTAAAGCTGATTCTGTTATTTTCGTTTCTGCGTTTCTTGCGGATCTCGTCAAATAGCACTCTCATTGCCAATATTGTGGGAATTTTTTTAATGCCGGCAATGGTTTTAGATATTTTTGGTCTACTCGATTCTTCCGCAGATTTTCTTGATCAATATGCTCTTAAGCTAGGATCGGTGCGGATTTCTGTTTATCTTATTTTAAAATCTTTCATAGTTTTATTGCTAGTATTTTGGTTATCGAGCATGATTACTAGAAAAAGTAAATCTTTTATCGAGAGCAGCAAAAGCATTAAGCCAAATACCAAAGGAATCATCAGCAAATTTATTGATATTTTTGTTTATGCGATCGTTGCGGTGATCATTTTAAAAACACTCGGCTTTGATACAACAACCTTTACGGTTCTAGGTGGTGCGATCGGTGTTGGTATTGGGTTTGGTTTGCAAAAAATTGCTTCAAATTTTTTGAGTGGCATTATTTTATTGTTTGAAAAATCAATTGAAGTTGGTGATTGGGTAGAAATTGACAATGGTGGAATTTTTGGCGTGGTAAAACATTTTGGTGGTCGCTATACAGTGATTGAGTGCTTTGATGGCAAAGAAGTTATGGTGCCGAATGAAGATTTAATTATAAATAAAGTTACAAATTGGACATATTCTAATAATCGCGCGCGCATCGAAATTGAATTTGTTGTTGCTCATGGCAGTGATCTAGATAAGGTGATCGAGATTGGGCATGAGGTTGCAAAAGCTAATTCGCGTTGCTTGAGCTATCCTGAAATCGAATGCTATATCACAAAATTTGGTGAATATGATATTAAATGTGTGCTTTATTTTTGGATTAGTGATATTACGAAGGGCCGCCAGCCCGTTAAAAGCGAGGCTTATATTGAGTTGTGGAAGAGGCTGAAGGAGAATAATATTCATATTCCGATGCCGCGTAGAGAGGTTGTGGTTAGTGATAAAACCTCGTTGGAGTTTTAATGACAGTAAATAATAATTTAGCTCCGATAGCGTTATTTGTTTATAATCGCCCAGATCACGCTCTGCTTACTCTGCAAGCTTTACAGAAAAATAATTTAGCACAAGAAAGTGATCTTTTTATTTTTTGTGATGGTCCAAAAAATGAAGTTGTGGCTGAGAAAGTCAAAAAAGTTCACGAAATTATCGATAATATCTCGGGCTTCAAAAGTGTTGTGATAGAAAAAAGCGATGTTAATAAAGGGCTTGCAAACTCAATAATATCGGGCGTTTCTAAGATTGTTAATCAATATGAAAAAATTATTGTTATTGAAGATGATTTGGTGACATCGCCGCATTTTCTTGAATTCATGAATGATGGTTTGGCATTTTATGAAAATAATGAAAAAGTTATTTCAATTCATGGATATATTTATCCGCTAAAAACAGAATTGCCAGAAACCTTCTTTTTAAGGGGCGCCGATTGTTGGGGCTGGGCCACTTGGAAGCGTGGCTGGGATTTGTTCAATGCCAATGGCTTGCAATTGTTGCGGCAATTGCAAGAAAGAAAATTAGAGACAGAATTTGATTTTGATGGCTGTTACGGCTATACACAAATGCTGAAAGATCAAATTGATGGTAAGAATAATTCTTGGGCCATTAGATGGCACGCCTCTGCATTTTTAGCTAATAAATTAACGCTTTATCCGGGTAAGAGCTTGGTGCAGAATATTGGTTTTGATGATAGCGGAACACATTGTGGTAAAAATGAAAATGATGAACAAAAAATTTATCAGAATAAAATAAATATTAAGACTGTATCCCTAGAGCAGAGTAAGTCAGCTAGATCAGCTATAAAGCTATTTTTTAAACCAAAGCGTGGTTTTTTTGGCAGAATAAAAAGAGTTTTGGAGAAAAGGAAAATAAAAAAATTAGCAAGACTTAACAAATGAATTCTGGATATAAAAAAATAAATTTTTGCACCTTATTCGATTCAAACTATCTGCATTTTGGCCTCGCGCTGCATTCTTCGCTTATAAAAAATTGTCAAGATTTTCATCTTTATATTTTTGCTTTTGACAAAAAATGTGAAGATTTTTTAAAAAAAGCTTCTCTTAAAAATGTGATAATCGTTTCTTTAAAAGAATTTGAGGATGAGAGGCTTTTGGCAATAAAATCTTCTCGCAGCAAAGGGGAATATTGTTGGACATCTACAGCCTCAGCGGTTCTTTATGTATTAAATAATTTTTCAGTTGCGAGCTGCACTTACATTGATTCTGATATTTTTTTCTTTTCCGATCCAAAAGTTTTGCTTGATGAGATGGGTGATAAATCAGTTTTAATTATTGATCATCGCTATTCCAAAGATCATGAGCAAAGTGCGGTTTCGGGAAAATATTGCGTTCAATTCATGTGTTTTAAAAATAATGCAGCGGGCTTGGAGGTTTTAAATTGGTGGCGCGATCGCTGTATTGAATGGTGTTACAATAGATCTGAAGATGGAAAATTTGGTGATCAAAAATATTTAGATGATTGGACGACGCGTTTTGATTCTGTGCATGAATTAGAAAATCTTGGTGGCGGAGTGGCGCCGTGGAATATATCTCAATATAAGATTTATAATAAAAATAATAAAATATTTGGTGTTGAAAAAATAAATAATATAGAATTCGCATTAGTTTTTTATCATTTTCATGGCTTTAAATTATTAAATAAAAGTTCCGTGCAATTGGCGCCAAAAGATTATAAGATATGTGATGATGTGTCGTGTAATATTTATGATCCATACTTGCGAAGCATTGAATCTGCGGTTATTGCAATTGGCGATAATAGCGATTTTTTGAGTGAAATAAAAAATCAAGATTATGGTTGGCTAAAAAAGATAAAATTATATTTATTGCCAACTAAAAAAAATATTAAATTAAGAAATGGCGCACATAATTAACTTAAAAAAATATAGTGATGAGAGAGGAGCTCTTGTTGCTATTGATGATTTGGCGCTTCCTTTCAAAATAAAAAGGGTTTATTCAATTATTAATCCTAAGGGAGTTAGGGGAGGGCATCGTCATAAAAAAGCCGTTCAGGCCATGATTTGTCTTACTGGAAGCTGTGTTTTATATAACAATAATGGTGAAAAGGAAGAAGAATTTTTGTTAGATAGTCCCACTAAATGTTTAATTTTAGAATCAAGGGATTGGCATCAGATGAAGGATTTTAAAGATGGTTGCGTCTTGCAGGTGTTAGCTTCGGAGAATTATGATGTTGATGATTATATTGATGAGCCTTATCAAAAATAGTTTAATTTTGGATGTAAAATTATCACTCCAGGAGAAATGATTCCTTAAAATTTGTTCAAAACTTCTACAACTTTTTCAATATCCTTTTCGTTATGAGAATAAGATATTGGTAAGCTTAGTGTTGTATTGTGAATTTCTTGAGAAATTTTATAATCACCGTTAATTATACCCTGTAAAGCCTTTTGTTTGTGGGGCGCTACCGGATAATGAATTTCAGTTTTTATTTCATTTTTTAGCAAAAATTCTTTTAATTTATCACGTTTTTCATGACGAATATTAAAGATATGATAAATGTGATAATAAGATGGATCTATGATGGGCCTAATGAAATCACTCTTTAAATTTTGATGATAAATTGTTGCCAACTTATTTTTATGTTGATTTATTTCATCAAGTTTTGCCAATTTAATTGCGAGAAAGCCAGCTTGAACCTCATCCAATCTTGAGTTAAAGCCGATTATTTCATTATAATATTTGGTATTAGAGCCATAATTTCTGAGGCATTTTATTTTTTCTATTAATTCTACAGAATCGCTTGTTATGCCGCCGCCATCGCCCAAGCAGCCAAGATTTTTTGTAGGATAAAAACTGAAGGCACCAAAATCTCCAAAGCTTCCGGCCTTTTGGCCTTTATAGGTTGCGCCATGCGCCTGAGCACAGTCTTCAATTAGTTTTAGGTTATATTTTTTGCAAATTTTGAGAATTGGATCCATCTCGCAAACCTGTCCATAAAGATGTACGACCATGATGGCTCTTGTTTTGGGCGTAATTTTTTCTTCAATTTTTGCAGGATCAATATTGTAAGTTTGAATATTTGGCTCAACCAAAACTGGTTTTAAATTATTTTGTAAAATAGCTAAAATAGTTGCGATATAAGTGTTAGAAGGAACTATAACCTCATCATCTTTTTCAAATTCAAAAGCCCTTAACGATAAAATTAATGCATCTAGGCCAGAAGCTACTCCAGCGCAGTATTTGCTATTGCAATAATTAGCAAAATCTTGCTCAAATTTTTTAACATTTTCTCCAAGAATAAACCAGCCAGAATCGAGGGTTGTTGCGAAGGATTTTTTATAATCATCAAAAAAAGACTGATTTAATTTTGCTAAATTCTCAAATTCTATCATGTTTAATAATGGTTTCTAGATAGTTGCGATAAGGCGTGCCAGCTTTATAATTTTCTACAAGTTTTTTAAAGTTAGTGCTGGAAATAAAATTTTTGCGATAAGAGATTTCTTCTAGGCATGCGATTTTTAAGCCTTGGCGTTTCTCGATAGTTTGAATAAATTGTGATGAATCAAGTAGTGAGTCTGGCGTTCCAGCGTCAAGCCAAGCAAAGCCGCGCTTTAATTTTATAACACCAAGTTTATTTTGTGATAAGTAAGCTTTGTTGACATCGGTAATTTCCAGTTCTCCGCGCGCAGATGGTTTTAATGATTTTGTGATTTTCACAACATTGTTATCGTAAAAATAAAGCCCTGTAACTGCCCAATTTGATTGAGGATTTTTTGGTTTTTCTTCTAAATCAATAATATGTTCTTCATTTTTATCGAAGGTGATAACGCCATATCTTTCAGGGTCTGCCACATGGTAAGAAAAAATATAAGCGCCGAATTTCTGACCAACTTCTTCGATATTTTTACCAATTACATCTGTACTTATTTCTGATCCATAAAAAATATTATCACCTAGAATCAGGCAAACACTATCTTGGCCGATAAATTTTTCTCCCACCAAAAACGCTTCGGCGATTCCGTTGGGATTTTCTTGAACTGCGTAAGAAAGTTTGATTCCGTATAAAGAGCCATCTCCAAGAAATTTTTCGATATTTGGTGTATCATGAACTGTTGAGATGATAAGAATTTCTTTTAATCCAAGATTCATCAGCGTGGCTAGTGGATAGCAAATCATCGGCTTATCATAAACTGGCAGCAGTTGTTTGCTAATAACATAGGTAAGTGGAGCTAATCGACTACCAGATCCGCCAGCTAAGATGATTCCTTTCATTGAAAACTATTTAAAATTGATTTAGTATTCGTAAGATCTTTGATTTAGAATGATAAACTTATAGTTTACAAATAAAACTTCTATGAAAAAAATTTTGGTAACAGGGGGTTGTGGTTTTATCGGTAGCAGCTTTGTTGTTGATCAGGTGGGTCAAGGCAATATAGTTGTTAATCTTGATAAAATGACCTATGCGGCCAATGAGGCCAATGTTGCAGCTGTTGCGGGGCATAAAAACTATAACTTTGTTAAGGGTGATATTGGTGATCAAGCCTTGGTTTTTAAGCTTTTAGAGCAATTTGAAATTGATTGGATCGTAAATTTTGCTGCAGAAAGCCATGTTGATAATTCTATAAATTCGGCGGAGGTTTTTATTACCACAAATATTAACGGAACCTTCTCTTTGCTGCAATCGGCGCTAAAATATTATCAAGAATTAAGTGGCGATAAAAAGCAAAATTTTCGTTTTTTGCATGTTTCAACCGATGAGGTTTTTGGCTCTTTAAAAGAGGGCGATCCTGCTTTTACTGAAGAAAATCCTTATAAGCCAAATTCGCCATATTCAGCCTCTAAGGCGGCCTCTGATCACTTGGTTAGGGCTTGGAATGAAACTTATAAACTGCCAACGATTATCACCAATTGCTCTAATAATTTTGGACCGAATCAGCATCAAGAAAAATTAATTCCAACGATTATTCGCTCGGCTCTAGGTGGCAAAGATATTCCAATTTATGGCAATGGTAAAAATATTCGTGATTGGATTTATGTTGAGGATCACTGTAAGGGTATTGCAATGGCTCTTGCTAAGGGTGAGGTTGGGGAGAGTTATTGTTTTGGTGGTGAGTGTGAAATTAGGAATATTGATATTGCGAATATGATTTGTCAGATTTTGGATGAAATTAGGTCAAAATCAAGTGGGACGTCTTATAAATTGCAAATAAAATTTGTTGAAGATAGAAGGGGACATGATTATCGTTATGCGATTGATAATAGCAAGGCAACGAAAGACCTCGGGTTTTTAGTTGCAAAAAAATTCAGTGATAGACTTTTAGAAACAGTAGGTTTTTATTTAACAAAATATAATTCAAATGATTAACGGAAAATCAATCCTTATAACTGGTGGCACTGGTTCATTTGGCAAGCAGTTCATAAAAAAAATTATTAGTGATTTTCCGCAGGTTGAAAGAATAGTTGTTTTTTCGCGTGATGAATTCAAGCAATTTGAAATGTCGCATATGCCAGAATTTGCTGGCAATAAGAAGATGCGCTATTTTATTGGTGATGTAAGAGATAAAGAAAGGTTGCTAAGAGCCTTTGATGGTATTGATATTATTATACACGCAGCCGCTTTAAAACAGGTGCCTGCCTGCGAATATAATCCTTTTGAGGCAGTTAAAACCAATGTAATTGGCGCGCAAAATATTATTGAAGCAGCAATTGATAAGGGCGTCAAAAAGATTGTGGCGCTTAGCACCGATAAAGCCTGTTCGCCAATTAATTTATACGGAGCAACTAAGCTATGTTCTGATAAACTATTTATCGCAGGAAACTTTTATGTTGGTTCTCGTGATACAAAATTCTCTGTTGTGAGATACGGCAATGTTGCTGGCAGTAGAGGTTCGGTAATTCCATATTTTAAAAAACTAATTGATCAAAATATTAAAGAATTGCCAATTACCGATTACCGGATGACGCGCTTCTGGCTTAAGCTAGATCAAGCGGTGGAAATGGTTCTTACGGCAATCGATACTATGGAAGGCGGAGAACTATTTGTTAGAAAAATACCTTCAATTAAAATGACTGATCTAGCGAAGGCAATGGCTCCTAATATTGCAACGAAAGAGATCGGCATAAGGCCTGGAGAAAAAATTCACGAGATGATGATTTCTAGTGAAGATGCCAGAAACACTATCGAGCTAGATAAATACTACATCATCATGCCAGATAGCGCCGAGTTAAGAAATGCCATCATGAATAAAGGTAAGTTAGTCGTTGATAATTTTGAGTATCATAGCGGCAATAATCCTGATTATCTTTCAATTGAGCAAATGAAAAAACTAATAGATGAAATTACTTAAGAAGTATAATTACGGCAAGCAATACATCGATTGTCATGATATTCTAGCTGTTTTAAAAACGCTGGTTTCAAATTTTTTGACGCAAGGTCCAAAAGTTGCAGAATTTGAAAAGGCGATTTGTGATTATACTGGCGCAAAATATAGTGTTGTAGTTGCTAATGCAACGGCGGCTTTGCATATCGCCATGATCGCATTAGAGATAGGCGGGGGAGATGAAATTATTACTTCTACCAATACTTTTTTAGCCTCAGCAAATTGCGCTTTATATGTTGGTGCCAATCCTAAGTTTGCCGATATAGACCCTGCAACCGCCTGTATTGATGCTGATGAAATCAAGAAAAATATTACAACAAAAACAAAAGTTTTGATCCCAGTTCATTTTGCTGGGCAATCTTGCGATATGAAGGCAATTCACAAGATTGCCAAGCAGCATAATCTTTTTGTTGTTGAGGATGCGGCGCATGCAATTGGCTCAGAATACGAGGGCGCTAAAGTGGGTGCTTGCCAATATTCTGATATGACGATTTTTTCTTTTCATCCGGTTAAAAATATGACAACTGGAGAAGGTGGTGCAATTACTACAAATAATGAAAAGCTGTATAAAAAATTATTGTTATTGCGTAGCCATGGCATGACTCGAGATCCAAATGTTTTGTTAAAAAATGATGGCCCATGGTATTATGAAATGCATGATTTTGGTTTTAACTATAGGTTAACTGATATTCAAGCGGCTCTAGGTGTGTCTCAGCTAAAAAAGATTGATAAATTTGCTAAAAGAAGAAGGGAGATAGTCGAATTTTATAAAAAAGAATTTGCTGATGACGGCAGATTTTCTTTTTTAGAGGAGAAGGAAAATTCTAAAGCGTGTTTTCATTTATTTCCTCTATTAATCGATTTTGAAAAAATAAAAATTAACAAAAAAGATTTATTTTTGAAATTGCAGCAAAATGGTTTAAATTTACAAATTCACTATATTCCCGTTCATCTGCAGCCATTCTACAGGGCGCGCGGGTTCAGAGAAGGAGATTTTGTGAATGCTGAAAAATATTATCAAAAAACAATTTCTCTACCCCTTTATTACGGTTTAAAAAATTGTGATTTAAGAAAAATTGTTAAAATTATTAAAGATAATGTTATTTAAAATAGAATTGGCAAAGCAGTCAGACATGCTTGATCTATTTGATTTGGCGAATGATCCATTGGTGCGCACAAATTCTTTTAATCAAGAAAATCTTATTTTAAAAGATCACGAAAGGTGGTTGGCTCAAAAATTATCTGACAAGAATTGTTATTTTTATATATTGCGCCAAGGCATTGATTTTGTTGGTTGTGTAAGATTTGATAAAGTTGGAGATAGCGAATTTGTTATTGGAATTCAGTTGCATAAAAATTTTCGAGGTAATGGTTTTGGTGCGAAAATTATTGCTTTAGCAACGCAGAAAATTTATGATGTAAAAAAGCAGATATTGATTACGGCTTATATTAAAAAAGAAAATAAAGCATCTTATAAATCTTTTGTGGAAGCTGGTTATCTCTTTATTGACGATAATCTATTTTATAAAAATAATTTATGTTATTTATTGCAAAAAAATAATTTTTGTCCTACTTAACAGTGCAAATAAATTCAATTAGAATTATGAGAATAGGTAATATGGATAAGCCGTTTATAATTGCGGAAATGTCGGGTAATCATAATCAGTCCCTAGAAAAGGCGCTAAGAATTGTTGAGGAGGCTGCAAAGTGTGGTGTTGATGCGCTAAAAATTCAAACTTACACCGCCGATACAATGACGCTTGATATTTCGGAGGGTGAGTTTTTTATCAAAGATAAAAGTAGTTTGTGGCAAGGTAGCTCTTTGTACGATTTATATAAAAAAGCTTATACGCCGTGGGAATGGCATAAGCCAATTTTTGATAAGTGCAAAGAGCTAGGAATTATTGGTTTTAGCACGCCGTTTGATGCAAGTGCTGTTGATTTTTTAGAAGAGCTAGAAGTGCCATTTTATAAAATTGCTTCTTTTGAAAATACTGACTTGCCTTTGTTAAAAAAAGTGGCGGCAACAAAAAAGCCAGTCATTATTTCTCTTGGTATGGCAAATATTGCTGAAACTTATGAGGCGGTTGAAACCTTGCGCAGCAACGGTTGTCAAGATATTACCCTTTTGAAATGTACTAGTGAATATCCTGCGGATCCTTATGATATAAATCTTTTAACCATACCACATTTGCAAAAAATGTTCCCCGATTGTGTGGTGGGAATTTCTGATCATACGATGGGGGTTGGCGTGTCTATTGCTGCAGTGGCATTGGGTGCAATGGTAATTGAAAAACACTTTACAATTGATCGTGGCGAAGGCGGTGTTGATTCTGCATTTTCAATGGAGCCACATGAGATGTTGTCATTGGTGAGCGAGGCTAATATTGCTTATAAATCGCTGGGTAAAGTTCATTATGGAATTAGCGCTAAAGAGCGGTCCTCTTTAGTGTTTCGTCGCTCGCTATATATTGTTGAAGATATAAAGGCGGGAGAGGTTTTATCGCCACAAAACATGCGCGCAATTCGTCCTGGATTCGGGCTTCCAGCTAAATATTACGATATTCTACTGGGCAAAAAAGTAGCGCAAGATACTAAAAAAGGAACCCCGTTGGCTTGGAATATTTTAATGTAATTGCAAAGCAATGAATCAAGTTTTTTGCGTCATCCAATCTCGTACTTCTTCAACGCGCTTACCAGCGAAGGCCTTGCTAAATATTGGCAATATGCCCGCCACAATATTATGCGCCAAAAGAATTTCGAATACAGGCTTGCCTTATATTCTTTCTACATCAAACGAGGCTTCAGACGATGTTCTGGCGTTTGAGCTGGCGAGATATGGCATCAAATATCATCGCGGTTCTTTAGAAGATCTGACCAGCAGAACTTACGATGCAACGCGGCATTTGGAAGATGAGAATACAATTATTGTGCGTCTTACCGCGGATAATCTTTTTGTTGATGGTAAGTTTATTGAAAAATTTGTCCGCTATTTTGAAAAAAATAATGCGCAATATTTAACCACAATTTACGATGGCACTAATCTGCCGTACGGCCTTACATCTCAGGCCTGCCGCTTAAAACATGTTAGGGAAATTTATTATAGTAATAAAGGTGATTTTGATGATAGTTTATTCGTTAAAATTTCTGAAAAATATGGAGTGAGCCATTTTTCGGATGATGATTTTAAAATCAATCAGGGCAATTTAAGGGTAACGATGGACACCTTTAACGATTATTTAGTTATTGCAGATATTTTCAATAAATTCACCGATGCAACGCAGGTTTCTCATCTCGATCTTTTGCAACAGCTTGTGAAATATTCGAGCGCGGCAAAATTTAATATTCCTTATAAAAGGAAGCAAAATCGCTTTATCAGCAACTTATCTTTTGGTGGCGCGCAGATTGGCTTGTTATACGGAATTACCAATCAGAACAAAGAGTTGAATCATGCCAAAATAACAGAGATGCTGAACTTTGCCTGTAAAGAAAATCTGCGAATATTTGAAACTGCCAACAGTTATGGAAAATCTGAAGAATATCTGGGTGATTTTTTAGACAAATCGAAAAATGGCCTGCAAACCATTGTTACGAAGTTATCCACATTAGAAAATTTACCGGAAGATCCTAGTGAGTTAGATATAAAAACTTTCGTTGATGCTAGTGTTTATCAGTCATGCTATAAGCTTGGGGTAAAAACTATAGATTTTTTACTCTTACATAGATTGAGTCACAAAACAATTTTTGGCGGAATGATCTGGGATCGCCTTCTACAGTTGCAAAAAGATGGGATTATAGAAAATCTTGGAGTTTCAGTTTATAGCCCTGATGAAGCTTCATCGGTGCTTGGCGACCCAAATATTAAATTAATCCAAATTCCGTTTAATATTTTAGATCGACGCTGGAAAGATTCTGGATTTATTGAAAAACTTAAATCAAGAAACGATATTATTTTGCAAGTCAGATCAAGTTTGCTGCAAGGAATTTTGGCTAATCCAAATGCAAATTGGCCTAAAATAGAAGGTGTAAATCAAGTAGATGTAATCGCAAAAATTAATAATTTTGTGCGTAAATTTAACAGGGAGAGTGAGGCAGATCTTTGCTACGCTTACATTCTGGGGCAATCATGGGTTGATACTATTGTGGTGGGCATGGAAAATATTGAGCAATTAAAACAGAATTTAAGTTTATTCAGCAAGGCGGCACTTAGCTTGGAAGAATGCTTAGAAATAGAGGCGACATTTCAAGGCATTCCCGAGCAATTCATTAATCCTTCAATGTGGAATTTATAATATGAAAACCGATTTCTCGTTAAAAAATAAAACCATATTATTGACGGGAGCTAGTGGAAATATCGGCAAAGCTTTGGCGCAAGGATTATGTCATGCGGGCGCTACGGTTATATGTTGCGGCGTAACTCCAAGTAAGTTGCGGCTTTTGGAAAAGCAATTATCTAGAGCCGGTTACTCCTATGAAATTATGATCCTTGATATTATGAATGATGTTGAGGTTGATAAGACAGTTAACTACATTTCCAAAAAATATCAAAAACTAGATGGCATAGTAAATAATGCCTATTCGGGATCGGGCGAATCTTTGGAAATGCTCTCGCGAGAAGCGATCGAAAAAAGTTTTAACATGAATGTTATTTCGCCGTTATTATTGATAAAAAAATTGCTGCCACTATTAGAAAAAGCAGAATCATCCTCAATTGTTAATATGGCTTCGATGTATGGTATGGTTAGCCCCGACCCATCAATTTATGGCGATAGCGGCTGCAATAATCCTTCTTTTTATGGAGCGGGAAAAGCGGGCTTGATACAGCTTACAAAGTATTTGGCCTGTCATTTGCCAGATAAAGGTATTAGAGTTAATTCTGTGAGCCCAGGGCCATTTCCACCGCAAGAGATTATAAAAAAACATCCCGATTTCTATCAAAAATTAATCAATAAAGTTCCGCTGAAAAGAATCGGCGATCCAAATGAATTGATAGGAATTGTGCAATTTTTATTATCAGATTCATCATCTTACATTACGGGCGCCAACATTCCCGTAGACGGTGGTTGGACGGCTTGGTAACATAACTAGAAAAATAATGAAAAAATTCAATGTTTTGATTGTGGGTGCGGGAAGGATCGGTGCGCTTTTTGATAATCCGTCAAGCAAGCAAATTCTCACTCATGCTCATGCGGCAAAGAAGCATAAGAATTTCAATTTAATTGGCTTCGTAGATAAAGATAAGGAAAATTTAGACAAAGCCGCCAAGCTTTGGGGTTGTAAGGCATTTTCTACAATCAAAGAAGCGTTTTCCCGCAACAAAATAGATTTGGTTTGCATCACAACGCCCGACCATCTTCACTTTGAAACAATCAAGCAAGTTTTAGAATTTCCTGTTAAAATTATTCTCGCCGAAAAGCCTTTAGCGGCCAATGTTGAAGAGGCGCAAAATATAATTAAACTCAGCAAGAGTAAAAAAATTTCGATCGCGGTTAATTATTCGCGGCGCTTTGTTGATGAAATAAATAATGTAAAATCAGAAATAAAAAATGGCCATTACGGCGCTTATTTAACGGGCAGCGGATATTACGGAAAAGGCTTGCTACATAACGGTTCGCATATGATAGATTTGCTCAGAATGCTTTTAGGTGAAATAAAATCTTGTCAAAATTTTGGCACAATTAATGATTATAAAAAAACCGATCCTTCAGTTTCAGTCCGCGTTGAATTTTCTAACAACAAATCATTTTTTCTCAATGCGATAAATTGCAAAAAATTTACAATTTTTGAAGCGGATTTTATTTTTGAAAAAGCCAGAATCAGAATTGTTGATTATGGTTTTGTAATCGAAAAATATTTTGTTAAAAATGACGAAATATTTGCTGGATATAAAAAGCTGGCCTTAAAGAAGAGCATCAGCACTTCTCTAGGTTTGGCAATGTATAATGCATTTGACAATATCGCAAATTTCCTAACCAAAAAAGAGCCTTTAAAATGTTCGGTAGAAGATGGTTACAAAGCGATAGAAATTATATCTAAAATAAAATGAAAAAAATATTATTATTCTCTCGTGATCCGGGTGGTGCAAATACAGTCATTCCGCTTTATAAAAAGCTTAAGAAGGAATATGATATTTCGCTTTTTGGCAAAGATTCTGCGCTACAAAAATATAGTCAAAATAAAATAGTGGGAAAAAATATCGTAGAATTTGTGAAGGAAATTTCTCTTGAGGAAATTAAAGTTTTTGTAGAAGAAATGGCGCCAGACATTGTAATCACTGGAACTAGTGCCGATGACCAAACTGAAAAATTCATCTGGAAAGCTTGCGAAGAATTGAATATCCCAAGTTATGCAATTCTTGATCAATGGATAAATTATTCGGTGCGTTTTTCCGAAAAACAAACTGATACAATTCAGCATCCAAACACTAAGCATGAGCTAAAATATCTGCCGAAAAAAATTTTATTGATGGATGAAAAGGCGAAAGAAGAAGCGGTAAAATCTGGCTTGCCGGAAGATCGTTTGATCGTAACAGGGCAGCCATATTTTGAGACAATCATCGAAAACGCGCAGAAAATTAGTCAAA
The DNA here is from genome assembly GCA_945865905.1 of Rickettsia typhi. Lineage (GTDB taxonomy): Bacteria > Pseudomonadota > Alphaproteobacteria > Rickettsiales > UBA1997 > CAMCFD01. Next base: position 185,418 of record CAMBFC010000002.1, on the reverse strand, counting down.
ACCAAATCAAAAATTTTAGAGAAAAATTAAAAACAAAAGATAACGAAATATTAATTACCTTCGCTTCTGAGCCCTTGCTTGAGACTTACAAGAGGCCATTCTTCGGCTATAGTGAAGTAGTGATTTTACAAAATTTGCTAGATGCAGTTGTGAATGTTGAAAAGAAAATAAAGCGAAAAATTTATGTTTTGCTGAGGGCTCATCCCAAAGATGATATTGCGAAATATCAAAATATTGCGAGCGAAAATTTGCTCACACAACAATTTGACTGCGCGGCGCAAATTGTGGTTTTATCTTCCGATTTAATCTGCGGAATGTCTTCGATGTTTTTAATAGAAAGCGTTGTGTTGGGAAAGCCTGTAATGTCAATCCAAATAGGGTTAGATAAGGAAGATCCATTTATATTAAGTCGAATAAAGTTATTGAAAACTATGTTAAGCTATAAAGAATTAGAAGATTCTTTATTGAAGGTATTCGGCGAAGAATCTGGTAGACAAATTAGCTTTGAAGTTATAAAAAATCCTAGTGAAAAAATATCTCATTTAATCAAGAAAGAATTATGCCAATATTAGCAATTAACGGCGGGAATAAGGTCAGACAGAAAAATTTCCCAGCTTATAATGTTATCGGAAAAGAAGAGGAAAGAGCGGTGATGGAAGTTTTTGCCTCCGGCACTTTCTCGCGTTTTTTAGGATGTTGGCACGAAGATTTTTTTGGTGGTCCGCAAGTTCTGGCGCTAGAAAAAGAATGGGCTGGATATTTTGGGGCTAAGCACGCAATAGCTGTTAATTCTGCAACATCGGGTCTTTATTGTGCTGTTGGAGCGATTGGAACCGAGCCGGGAGATGAAATAATAGTTTCGCCCTACACAATGTCGGCTTCGGCTGTTGCCCCTTTAGTGTACGGGGCGATTCCGGTTTTTGCTGATATCGAAGATGAATATTTTTGTCTTTCGCCAGAATCGATTGAGAAAAATATTACTCCACATACCAAGGCGATAATAGTCGTTGATATATTTGGCCTTCCTTATGATGTGGACAAAATCAATAATATAGCAAAAAAACACGGCTTAAAGGTGATAGAAGATTGTTCTCAAGCGCCTGGCGCAAAATATAAAGGAAAATTTGCAGGAACATTAGGTGATGTCGGAATATTTTCTCTCAATTATCACAAGCATATTCACTGCGGAGAGGGTGGAATTATTGTTACCAATGATGATGCAATTGCTAATAAATTGCGCCTAATCAGAAACCACGCCGAAGCAGTGCTTGAAGCGAAAGGCGAGGTTGATTTGGTCAACATGATCGGCTTCAATTATCGTATGACTGAAATAGAGGCGGCAATCGCCAGACAGCAATTAAAAAAGTTAGATTCTCTAGTGGTGGAAAGAATAAAAAATATTGAATATTTAACTAAAAATTTAGCGCATATTCCGTTTTTAGAGCCAGCAAAAATTCGTGAAAATGCTACTCATGTCTTTTACGTTCATAGTTTTAGGTTTAACCAAAGCATCGCTAAAATACATCGCAATAAATTTGTCGAGGCGGTGAAAGCAGAATTAGCGCCGATAGAATTGCGAGAAACTGAAGGAGTAAAGGTTGGTGCGGGTTATGTCAAGCCATTATATTTACAGCCATTATATCAAAAAAGAATTGCTTATGGTAAGAGCGGCTATCCATGGAATAAAGAAAATTACAAAGGCAATGTAAAATATGACAAAGGAACTTGTCCTGTTGCGGAAGAGATGTACGAAAATGCTCTCATAACTCATGAACTTATGAGGCCAGGAATGACAAAGGAAGACCTAGACGATGTTATTAAAGCTTTTGTGAAGGTTGCTGAGAATGTTAATGAAATAAGTTAGAATCACTTATTTCTTGGCTTTAAAATTTTTACAAATCTTGATACACTCGTTAATATTATCAAAAGGAAGTTTTTGAATAAAATCTTCTGGCAAATCCCACCATTTAATTTCTAGCAAATCTGCAATTGTTCTTTCGTCAAATCTATATCGGATTATTTTTGCTGGAACTCCGCCAACAATGGCGTAAGGAGGAACATCTTTTGTGACCATTGCCCCAGCTCCAACAACTGCCCCATCGCCAACCTCAACTCCGGCCTTGATATTTGCACCATCACCAATCCAAATATCATTACCTATTTTGCATGGTTTGTTCAGGTGAGAAATATCGTATAAATTGTCTTTATTTATAAATCCAAAAGCATTTTCAAGATATTGAAAGCCGTGGGTAGATAAAAAACTGGTTGGATGTTCTGATAATCCAACTTTTACATTAAGGGCGATTGAGGTAAATTTTCCTATAGTGGTATTTCTGTTGCTACAAATTCCATCAAAGCTATTGCCAGACACATTCGAATATTTTCCGTACCTCACTTCTTGTGTTATATTTTTAGCTCTAATTTTTTTTGATTTTCCTCGCGCGTAGCGTATTGCAATAAAAACCAAAGCAAGAGTGTTTATTATAGTTAAGATGATCATGTTAATTCTGCTTTAAATGTTGAATCATTTTAGTAATAGAGCTTGTCAGCTTAGTTATATTTTCTGATCTATCATAATTTTCGTAAATTTCTTTTATAGAATAGTCTTTATTTTGAAAAGCAAAATAAATCATTCCTTCACTTGTTTTTGTCAGCAGTTTTTGTACGGATTTTTCAATATCATTTATATTTGGTTTGTAATTTATAACTTCATTTATGTCTAATATTTCATCAAATGGAAAAACGCCGGGAAATCCTCTATACCAAGGCTTTCCAAAAGAAATCATGCTTTTGCCGCTGGTAATAGCTTCCCATCCCACAGTTCCGGCGATAGTTGCGATGCAGCATGAATTTTCGATTAATTTATTTGTATTTGCATTCACCATCTTCACATTTTTTAATTTTTTTATTCTGTCAAAAAATTGTGCTGGTCGAAAAAGATCGGTTTGTTTCGGATTATCCTTTGCGTAAATCATAACATCCTTGGGGACTATTTGGCTTAGCTTTTCTAGCGCAAAAACTTGATCGTAATAGCGCTCAGCAAGAACTTCCATGGTTGGAACTTCTGGGTCAAGATGTAGAGCGAAGTAAATATATTTTTTGGTTAAATCTGGATTATTATCAATTATGCTTTCGATGTTATTTTTATATTCGGCGATTTTATCTCTTTGTAGAATAGCATTGGCAAATTTAAGCTGTAACTTAAGAAACTTTTCTTTAGAGAGAAAAGGCTTTAATAAAGTTTTAAAAAACAATTTCGATTCAAGTTTTTTAACAACATCTTCTAAAAGTTTGTTTTTTTCTACATATCCCTCGACATGCTTCATGTAGAACATTTTGGATTGAAATTTCTTCTGATTGAATTTGAAATCGTCAGCAACATCAGATAATGCTGGGGTTTGATCAAATTTTCCAAAATCATCTAATGAATAGCAAAGTATAGTTCTGCCCCAAAAATGTGGAAGGTTGGCAAGAATTATGGTGTTTATCTTCATTACTTTTGCAAGACGATAAAGTATAACTTCTGCCCCATCATGCGGAATTTCTTGAAATAGCACCAAAGAAATTTGTTTCTTGATAAAAATATTAAAAATTAGATTTACAAATTTATGAAACTCGTGGGTTTCTTGACATATATCACTGCGAGTCGCACTGATATATTTGTGTGATAAAAAGCTGCGTGAATTAACATAGGAAAATTCAAATATATATTTTTTAACTTCCTCAAGTATTGCGTCTGGTACACTGTAGGGAAGATCATGATTATTGAAAGTTCTGCCTAAATAGAAATCAAACAGATCAATGGTTCCGCGTGAATTTGTGGTAACCCATTCTCCTATTGTTATAGTTTTATTTTCTACAAGTTTTTCTATAATTTCAGGAAAGGAGCATTCCTCAGAGAATCCAATGATAAAGCTATTCATAAGGAATTTGACTTTAGTTGTTTTGTTTTGTAAATTGGTTTCCTATACGCGCATCTAAAACATATTAAGCTGATCGCGCTTCATTATTAACTATACGGATGGAATATGTCAATAACTAGTGGGGAGATTATCAGAAATAATTTTCTCTTCGGAAGTGGATTTTCTCTCGATCTCGAGTTTATATGCATGATTCGCAATTTCCCAGGTCAGACCGAGCATTCTGAAAATGCAAATAAGTCAAAAAAAGAAATGACCTTTGATGTGATAATCTACGATGAAAAGGGCAATAAATTCTACGAAAAACAAGATTATGCTGTTGTTCCATATCATAGCTTTTATGAACTAAAAACTAGTGATTTAGAATGTGAATTTGATTACTCCAAAGAATATTTGATTAATATAAGATACAACAAAGATAAAAAAGATCACGAAACATCATCTAGAGAAGGGGCTGTGTTCTTTAATCATAAAAATGACAAAACAAAAACATGTGCTGTGCTATATGATGCAATTCCTCACATCCCAAATAAAAAAGAGTATAGTCGCATTGCTTTACTTGCCCACAAATGCTGGGTTAGTGAGGAAATTGATTGTTATGTATATTTTTGTAATCTCAATACCTCGATTGAAGGTAGTGTAATCAATCCTGATCCTTTATTGATAAAGATTTTAAATGAAGCGGGAGAGGTGCTTTATTCTGGTCAAGAAAAAATATATCTAAATTCGATATTTAAATTTGACCTAAAAAAATATTTGCCGAAAGAAACAAGATTTGGTAAGGATGCGACATTTTTTAATGTTATTGCCAGCGCTTCTAACTCTCAATATCCAATCTACAGCTTGTTAAGAAATTCTGTCAGCCATGATATGGCGATAGAGCATTCATTGCCACCATATTATTATGCATCTCCGTCGGATATTAAAATAATAAGGGATAATTTTATTAAAAATTTCTAGATCTCCAATGAAGCTAAAAAAACTATTGCCCAAAAAGGTAAGAAAATTTCTCCATAAGAATTTTGGCGCGAATCAAAATAACAAAATAGTACAACTTTTCTTAAATGATGGAAAAATTAAAACTGAATTTTCGATAACAAACGCTGCATCATTTTTTGATCCTGAAAATGCTTATGAAAGTTCAAAATACAAGATAGAGCTTTATAATTGCGATGGATCTCTATTGGCAGATAAAATCATAACTTTACCAAAGTTTGGTTCGAAAGCAATTAAGCCAGAAATAGAATTTAATTGCGATATTCCAAAAATTGGTATGTTTGCAGCACAAGCGCTATCGCTAAACAATTTTTCTAATAAAAACAAAAATCTTGGGCTGTTAAATTGTCATTTTTATGCCTTTTATCAATCTATAATAGATAAATCTATAGCATTGATTCATCCTCAGCACTTTTTAACTTTGCATCGTTATAATAAAATAAAGCCATATTATTGGGTATCTCAATATGTTATAAATACGAAGAATATTATTAGAGTTGAGGTTTATCAATTAAGTGTGCTAGAGGCTTGGGAAATAGAATCCGGAACTGAATTAATCGATGCGAAAAGCAATAAAATAATTGATGAAAATTATTATTTTATGAAAATCAGAAATATTAAAAAAACTGTATATAATATTAAAAAAATCAGAGATGAAATTGCTTATGTAAAGATTGGAGTTAAATCTTTGTGCGGTGATAATGCAAAGCCGCTTTTATTCATATATAGCGATGACGGTAATTTTACCGCAACTCATGCATAATGCTTTTCTGAGGCTGCTTTGGTGGTAATATTATTTTTGATATAGAATTTATTACAAATATTGATCCAAAAGTCGTTAGATGGCCGCCGTCGTAGGTTAGTATATCTTGACCCGCCTCATCTGTTGTTATCATGCACCCCTCTTCGTTGCACAGCAAGTCTATAATTGAAACATAGGTTATTCCATTTTGCTTCGCTATTGTTTTAAGAATTACTTCTTCCTCATCTAAATTACTTATGCCAATTTTATTTCTTTGCGCAAGACCATTATCTTTGCTAATTTTCAATAAAAATTTCTTAAAGTTGCCCTTTTCTTTACCGGTATATATTTTATATAATGGCATTGTGCCAATTAGGATTATTTTCTTAATTTTGTTTTTTTTGAGCAATTGAATTGTATCGTTGAGTTTTTGAAGGTCTTGATGAGATAGCGCCGCAAGAGAAAATGATAGAATCACAGTATTGGGTTTTGATGATAAAATTTTATTGAATACATAATTATTATTTGTTTCGCAAAACTTATTCCCAAATTTATTAAATTCTTTGCCTAAGATTGGAGGGCAGGAGCCTATATTGAATTGTCCTAACCTAAAGTTTTCCCCATGTTTTTGTAGGTTGAGTAATCCAGGATAAAGATGCGCAGAATGGGAGTCTCCCCAGAGAAAAATTAGAGGCCTTTCTCCTTCTTCAAGGCAGCTCTTGCCAAATGAAGCGCTATCTTGGTTTTTATCGTTTAAAAGACATTCCTCATATCGAACATCTTTTGAATTTGCTTTGAGTTGTATAATAGGCAGTAGTTCTTTTTTGAATCTGCCGTAAAATCCATTATTTTTATGAATTAAGAAACCGGTAAATCCTATAATGGTAAAGATGGATAATAGTATTATTGGAATGGCTTTACTTTTTGTGTGCCGCAATTTCTTTTCAAGAAATTCATAGGTGGCGCAAGACAAAATAAAAGATATAAAAAATGCGATTAATTTGTCGATATTCGTAACATTTTCTTTGTAAAGAGATAGTATTACAAGAATAGGCCAATGCCATAGATACAGAGGATAGCTGATTAGGCCAATATAAATCATCGATTTACTGCTTAGAATTCTTGTATTAATAAATGCTTTGCCTTCTAAGGAAATTAATAAAAATGTTCCAGCTATTGTTAATAAAAGACCATAATGGTCGAAGTTTTTATGTCTAAGTGCAATAACCAGCATTAATAGAGCTAATATTGAGCCTGTATTTTGTAGGCTGCCGTAATTACGGTTTTTGGAAGTAATTTTTTGTTTAAAAAATGGGGACATTGCACCCATTGTGAATTCCCAGAGGCGAGTATAAGGCATAAAGAAGACAAGATCTTTATTCGAGCCAAAAGAAAGTATAAAAGAAATTATAATGAAAATTAATATTGTTGGAAGTAAGAGGCTTCTTGCGCGATAAACAAAAATCAGAATTATCGGCCAAAATAAGTAATATTGCTCTTCAACCCCAAGAGACCACAAATGTAGTAGCGGCTTGCTGTTTGAGGCAATATCAAAATAACCGCTTTCTTGTAATAGACCTATGTTCGTGGCAAAGAAGGTGGAGTAAATAATGTGTTTGCCAAGCATCGAATATTCATCGGGCAGCAAAAAGAACCACCCAGCAATGATACAAAACAGAAGCATTGCTATTAAGGCTGGGAAAATTCTTTTTATTCTGCGGAAGTAGAAATCTATAAAACTAAAATTATTTGCCTCAAGAGATTTAAGTATGATGCTTGAAATTAAGAATCCCGAAATAACAAAAAATACATCAACGCCAAAAAATCCGCCTCTTAGAATTTTGGGAAAATAATGAAAGATCACGACAGCTAGAACCGCTAGGGCTATTAACCCATCAATATCTTTTCTATAAGATAAGTGTTTCATAAATTATGTTTGTTACTTTGTTTGCGCCACTACCATCAGTATAGTCTTTTATTTTTCTGAAATATTTTTGGTAATCGCTATTCACCTTTTTATAGAATTCTGCGAAACCCTCCTTTTGACCGAGTTCTTTAAAAATCTTTTCCTGATTATCGGCAATTTTTACCAAAAATGTAGGAAGCCCGAGGCAGCATCTTTCCCATGTGCTAGTGCCTCCTGCGGCAAATGCCAAATCTGCTTCATAGATTAATTCAGCCATATTTGCTTGCTGGTGAACCATGATGTTGTTTTTCGATATTTTAGAGAAATTCTGAATAGCTTGTAAATGCTCCGCATTAAATCCGAGTACCGCATTTATTTTTCCAAGAAATTGAGAATTCTCTATTTCTTCCAATGCCTTTAGAGTGTGATTTTGTAAATCTGATCCACCAAAATTTACCAAGATATTCTTCAGCGTTTTTGTTTGCAGGCGCTTTTCTAAAGCGGCTTCTCTCAGTCGAGAAAATTCTTCGCGCAAAATACAATATTTTGTTCCGGTTAATATTTTACAATTTTTACTTACTAAATTTTGGTAGTCTTCAATTTTTGTTCCTAAATTCTGATCAACTAAAATATCGCAATCGTGGCTCCTATCGGCCAAATCGTCTATGACCAAGATTTTTTTTGTAAAATCACGAAAATGTTTTTCGTGATTTATTTCAATTTGATAGCCATCAAATATCATGAGGTCACATTTTTTTGGTGCTTGATAAAATTCTTCGGGATTTAGGTGGAAGAAATTTTGTAATTTCGGAATTAGATTGACGCTTATTTCAGAGGTGATGAAGCTGCAATTCCAATTGTTTTCTAAAAGTTTTTCGGCAAGTGTTAGGCAGCGCATTACATGGCCAGTGCCAATTTTAAGAGATGCTTCACAGTGGAAAAATGCAGTTCCGTTCTTCATAATATTAATAATTAATCCCACTTCGCAACTGGTGGAAGCGACATCAAAATCGCCTCCACATTTCCGCCGGTCATCAAGCCAAACTTGGTGCCACGATCGTAAATTAAATTGAATTCCGCATATAATCCGCGCTTTCTTAGTTGATGTTCACGTTGCTCTTCTGCCCAATGTTTGAGCATATTTTGGCGCACTAGCTTTGGAAAAATTTCTAGAAATGCCAAGCCGACATTTTTGGTAAAATTAAAATCTTTAGTAAATATATCTGTTAAATTTTTATCGTTGTTTTGAGTAAAATGTTCTGCTGTATTTTTAGAATTATTAGCGGAATTTCCATCAGAATTTTGTAGGTGAGAAAATTTTTTATCAGCAAAACCATTATTTAAATAATCATAAAAAATCCCGCCAACACCGCGTGAAACACCGCGATGTTTAATAAAAAAATATTCATCGCATTCTTTCTTAAATTTTTCGTAGGAAGAATTTTTGGAGTGATTATTTTGGTCGGAAGAATTTTTAAGATCGATACTTTCGTGAGTAGGATTCTCAAAGTGATTATTCTTCCCAAGGCTTAAATCATAAGCATCGCAGGCTTTTTTAAAAGCTTGATGAAAATCCTGCGTATCTTGCTCAACCTCGAACATCGGATTCAAATCTGCGCCACCACCAAACCATTCTTTTTCGGTGTGAATAAATCGCGTGTTCATGTGAACAGCTGGCACTAGGGGTGAGGCCATATGTGCCACCAGCGATACGCCTGTAGCAAAAAATTTTGCGCTATTTTCAGTTCCGGGAAGTTGCCCGCGAAATTCTTGCGAAAGCTCGCCAAAAACTGTTGAGATATTTACGCCGACTTTTTCAAAAACATTACCTTTCATCACAGACATTTCGCCACCACCACCTTGTGCTCCATTTATGTTTGCATCCTCGCCATCTTTCACATTGCTGCCACGCACATCATCTTCCGCAACAGCGCGTTTCCATTGTTTGCGTGCAAATTTTTGTGGAGTTGAAAATTTTAAATTATTATGAGAGGGGTGGGATTTTGCAGCAAAATTGGCCACCAAATAATCTTCCTCAATTTTTTCAAACTCAGCGCAGATCTTGTCTCGCAAGGACCCAAACCATTTTGAAGTAATTTCTTCTTTTTCAGAAATTTGCATTTTTTATAATTTACAATAGTTTTTAACTCGATAATCTAACTAAAAATAACCCTATTTTTTTATGGATATTATAATAAAATTAATTTTTTACTTAACAAATTAAATATTTGCGTGAAAATAGCCTCACTTATTTTTTAATTTAACAAAAAATCTTATGACAATCCTACAAGGAAAAAAAGGCCTGATCATGGGCGTAGCCAACAACCGCTCTATTGCTTGGGGCATTGCTGAAGAAGCAAAAAAATATGGTGCAGAATTAGCCTTCACTTTTCAAGGTGAAGCTTTACAAAAGCGTGTAGAGCCTTTAGCTGCCTCAGTTGGATCCGATATCGTCCTTCCTTGTGATGTTACTGATCAAGCTTCAGTTGCAGCAGTTTTTGCTGAATTAGAAAAAAGATGGGGAAAACTTGATTTTTTGGTTCATGCCATTGCATATTCTGATAAAGAAGAATTGCGCGGCCGCTTTGTTGATACAAGCGCTAGCAATTTTGCCAACACAATGAACATCTCTGCTTATTCACTAGCCGTGGTTTCTAAAGCTGCAGAGCCTTTAATGAAAGCCGCTGGAGCAGGAAGCATCATCACTCTAAGCTATTATGGCGCCGAAAAAGTCGTGCCACATTACAATGTAATGGGTGTTGCAAAAGCTGCCTTAGAGGCAAGCGTGCGTTACCTTGCAATGGATATGGGTAAGGATAATATTCGCGTTAATGCAATTTCTGCTGGTCCAGTTAAAACCTTGGCGGCTAGTGGAATCGGCGATTTCAAACTTATTTTTAAATGGAACGAATATAACGCTCCATTGCGCAGAAACATCGATTTAAAAGATGTGGGCGGTGCTGGTGTATTTTTATTGAGTGAGCTTGGTTCAGGCGTTACTGGTGAAGTTTTGCATGTTGATGCTGGCTATCATGTGGTTGGCATGAAAGCCCCTGACGCACCAGATATTAATTTGGCCAAAGACGAATAAGTTTTTTGGGAGGCAATTTATTTTGCCTCCCCAAAATATCTTTCACCGCAATATTGCATTATAGAAACTATTTCATAATTCAAATTTTAAACCATTGTTCATTTCTCACCAACCATTTTTAATCATCATTTCATCGCCATCAGGAGCAGGAAAATCAACGCTTTGCCGCATGATCATCCAAAATGATCCACTGATCAAGCTATCAATTTCTGTTACTACAAGACCAAAAAGGCCGCAAGAAGTTGATGGGGCGCATTATCATTTTGTAAATAGCAAAACATTCGCGCAAATGTTTGAAGAAGGTGAGTTTTTAGAATATGCCACTGTTTTTGATAACCAATATGGCACGCCAAAAGAAATGGTCGATGATGCCTTAAAAAATGGCAATGAATTGCTGTTTGATATTGATTGGCAGGGTGCTCGTCAAATTAAAGAAAAATTTGACAAGGATTCAATTGTTTCAATTTTTATTTTGCCACCATCTTTGGCAGAGCTAGAAAGACGACTGCGCAATCGCGCCCAAGACCCCGAAGAAACAGTGCAAAATCGTATGCAAAAAGCTCGCGATGAAATCAGTCATTATGCTGAATATGATTATATTCTTATTAACGATGATCTTAACAGCACTTACAATAAAATTCGTGCAATCATAGAAGCCAAGAGGGTTGAGAGGCTTTCTAAGCAGCAGATTAATAATCTGGTTAAGCAATTTAATTGAATTCTGCAAGCAAATTTATTAAAATAGTTGCTTATTGCAATTATCTGCGTTACTAGTGTTACTTATCGCAACTAATCACATCACTACTATTTTTTATGGATTTACACGCAATTTTTGATTCTGCTGTCTCTTCTTTAATAACTTTCATTAGTGAAATTGGCTATTTAGGAATTTTTGTCGGCATGTTTTTAGAAAGCACGCCATTTCCATTGCCAAGCGAATTAATCATGGTTCCTGCCGGGATAGCGGCTTCACATGAGGTGATGAATCTTTATCTAGCAATAATCTTTGGAGTTTTAGGAAATGTTGCTGGAGCAATTTTTAGCTATTTTGTTGCGGCATCAGTTGGAAGGGCAATTTTATTCAAAGTGGGAAAATATTTTTTTCTTAAAGCCTCGGCGATAATCAAAATCGAGAATTTTTTTAATAGTCATGGCGAAATCTCTATTTTTATTGGACGCATCATTCCTGGTGTGAGGCATCTAATTTCGCTGCCTGCTGGGGTTGCAAAAATGAATTTTCCGCGCTTTTGTTTATATACTTTATTGGGATCAGCAATTTGGACGACTACGCTAACGGTGCTCGGATATTTTATTGGTAAAAATCAAGATTTGATCAAGCAATATCTGCATTTTCTGGTGATTGGAGTGATGATTTTTTGTGTGGTTTTGGTGGTTGTTTATGTTGTAATTCACAAAAGACGCAACAAAGATTCACATGTTTTTTAGGCCAACGCGCAAATAAACATAGCCAGTGATAACGGTGAGGCAGGCGGCTAGGCAAAACAAGGCTTTGCCAATTAAAACAACCATTGTTACAAACATCATTTTTGCGGCAATTGTAACAAATCCGCCAATCCAATAATAGGCCACATAGCTAGCGCCCTTTTCGCCAAGCAAGAGTAGGGTGATTGCCACCATTTGCACCATGGTTTTGTATTTTGATAAAGTGCTGACGGGAATGCTAACCCGTAGGTCGGCCAAGAATTCACGCAGCCCAGAAACCAAGACTTCGCGACAAATGATGATTAATCCGGGGATTAGGATCCAAGGATCTTGATTACTAAAGCTGATTAGCATTACAATAGCAACGATCACAATGAGCTTGTCGGCGATGGGATCGAGGCATTTGCCAAAATTTGATTGAGCATGCATGCTGCGGGCAAAATAGCCGTCAAAATAATCGGTAATGCCAGCAATGGCAAATAAAATTGCTGCTATTACATTGGTGATCAGGCTTGGAAGATAAAATACCAATATTAAGATTGGTATTATCGCAATGCGCGTTCCGGTTAAAATGTTTGGAAGATTCTTCATGTTAAAAAAATATTTTTACTTCACCCTCTTTTCATACAGCTATAAAAAGAAAAAATAAAGTATATTATTAAAAATTAACAATAAATTTTTTATGAGTGCAAATAAGATTGAGCAAAATGAAGGGGAGGAAATTAAATTAAATGATGTAATTTTTGAGGATAAGAAGCTGTCTAATCGTGATGAGAATAGTGATGGCACTAGAGATGAAAAGGGTAATAAAGATGAAGATGATGATCAAAATTTTATAAAAAAAGATGGCGCTGAGGAAAAAAGAGAGGGGGTTTTTCAAGATATTAAATCTAATTTGGATCATGTGGTTCAAGATTTGGAGACAGCTCAAAATGGAGTTAGACCAGAAGGAAATCAGCAGCGAAATCTTGATCGCGAAACTGGTGGATTAGAGTCCGAACAAGACATGGGAGTTTCTGAAAAAGATGCTTGGGATGATCGAGGTGAACAAATTAGCGAAACGATTCATGGTGGGGAGGATTTAAATAATGCCTCTAAATCATCGCGAGCTCAGGGATTTATTCATGTGGCGAAGCAAAAGAATCTGCAAGCAAAACATAATGAAGCAGCGGGAGCAACTTTGAGTCACGTGGCAAAATTGATGCAGTGGCGCAAAAACACAGAAACTAATAAGGGGCAAGAGGGCGGTGGTCCGTTAATATAATTCATTTTTTAAAACTTTAATTGATTTATGCAAAATTTTTTACCGACTAGATTAAGAAGAAATCGTAAAGCGCCATGGATGCGCGAATTGATTGCTGAAACCGCTTTGCGGCCGCAAGATTTAATTTTGCCGATTTTTGTGATTGAGGGCAAAAATGTTGAGCAAAAAATTGAGCATCTTCCGGGAGTTAGTCGTCTATCAATTGATTTGGTGGTGAAGCAAGCGAAATTGGCGCGAGATCTTGGTATTCCTGCTTTGATGCTATTTCCTGCGATTGATCAAAAATTAAAAACAGTCGATGGTCGTGAGGCATTTAATGCAAAAAATTTAATGTGTCGCGCGGTTGCTGCGATCAAAAAACAAGTGCCAGAAATTGGGGTGATTTGTGATGTGGCGCTAGATCCTTACACTTCTCACGGCCATGATGGGGTGATTGATGCAAATGGTTATGTGTTGAATGATGCAACGGTTGCATTGCTTTGCGAGCAAGCTGTAGTGCAGGCTCGCGCTGGTTGTGATATTATTGCGCCATCAGATATGATGGATGGTAGAGTGCTGGCGATCCGCGAAGCGCTTGACTCGGCTGGTTTTGTTGATGTTGCAATTATGAGTTATGCGGCAAAATATGCTTCTAATTTTTATGGGCCATTTCGTCATGCGGTTGGATCTGCTGGCAATCTTAAAAATTCTGATAAAAAAACTTATCAGATGGATTTTCGCAATGGGCGCGAGGCTCTGCGTGAGGTTGAGCAAGATGTTATTGAGGGTGCGGATATGTTGATTATCAAGCCTGCTTTGCCATATCTCGATGTGTTAAAAGAAGTTTCGCAGAATTTTAATTTGCCGTTGATTGCTTATCAGGTTAGTGGAGAATATGCGATGTTAAAATTTGCTGCAATGCAGGGAAGTTTTGATTTTGAGAAGGCGATGATGGAAAGTTTGATTGCGTGCAAGCGGGCGGGGGCTGCTGCGATTATTACTTATGGGGCAATTGAGGTGGCGCGCGCCATTAACTAGCTATTTGTTGGATAGAATTTCTCTGCCTAATCTTGCTAAGGTTTTTGCTAGTTCTGGATCGGTGATGTCTTTGATTTTTTCTTGGAGATTTTTCTCTTCCGTTGGAGATAATTTTGCATCTTCTTCTATAGCTTCAGAAGGCTTGAGCTCTTGCTTAATGATGATTTTATGAACCGCTTTAAAGCCGTAAAGCGCAGCAATCTTTTCTAGCAAAAATTCTGAATTATTCTCTAAAAAAAACCCAATTGATGAATTGTGAACCGCGATAGTAAGTTTAGCTTGTGAAAAACTATCGCGTGGGTTTTTGCTAAAATTTATTGCTTTGGGATAACATGATTTTGAATATTTTTTACCGACGATTTCTTCCCAATTTTTTACTAAATTATTGATAATTAGAAATTCTTTTTTATTGCCTTGGAACATTGGCTTAAGCAGGCTGGTGAGTTTTTGATCTAGTGATTGGAGACCGTAAATTCGGTTATCGGATTTTGCCGATGATTCATTTTTATTTATTATATGCATGATAAAATTTTCACCTGCCTAATAAAATAATTCGGAAATAATTTGCTTAAATTTTGTTCCGCTAAATTTAGCTGATTTTGATCAGCAAAAATTGCAAAACAACTGGCGCCGCTGCCCGACATTTTGGCAATTTTTGCTTGTTGGTTTTTTAGTTGATTTAAAATATCTGCTATTGCGGGAAGTATTGTTATTGCTGGCTTAGTAAGATCATTAGAAAAATTATTTATCAAATCAAAAACCTCTTTTTTTTGCAATTCTTGCGCTAAAATTTTTGTTGAAAAATGATTATCAAATTTTGCAAAAACTTCTTTGGTAGAGAGGTTAATTTTGGGATTTATTAGTAGCGCGGATATTTCGTTGAAATTATTATAATTTTCTATTATATCGCCGCGACCCCTGACAATGCTGGCCTTATCTTCAAAGAAAAAAGCAATATCTGAACCAAATTGTAGTGAAATTTTCTGTAATTCTTCTTTGGTTAGTTTAAGTGAGAAAATATTATTTAATGCTTTCATAAAATAAGCAGCATTGCTCGAGCCACCTCCCAAGCCGGCTCCCACCGGAATATTTTTTGTTAAATGAATTTTTAGATTGTGCGAAATTTTAAAATTATCAACAAAAAAATCTAAAATTTTAGTGATGATATTTTGTTGTGGATCTAGCTCTGTAGCAAATTCACCATCAATTATAAAATCAAATTTATCACTAGAAATAACTTCTAAAGCATCGGCAAGATCAAGAAAAGCAAATAAAGATTCTAATTCATGAAAGCCATCAGCCCTTTTGCCTGTAAGCTTAAGAAAGAGATTGATTTTAGCATAAGATTTTTGTTTCACTTTTACCCCTTAATTCTTCGGCATTTTGGCAACTTTTACACTCAGAACTTTGGCCTTTCCGTTGCGCAAAATAGTAAGGGGAACACTTTTTCCAATTGCTGTTTGCGAGATAATTTGTGGCAAAGTTTTCATCTCAATTATTTCTTGATTGCCAATTTTTATGATGACATCAGAAGCGATAATGCCTGCTTTTTCTGCCGGTCCTTCGGGCGTAACATCGGTTACTAGAGCGCCTTTAGATTTAGGAATAGCAAGGGTTTCGGCCATTTCATTAGAAATATCTTGAATAGAAATTCCGATCCAGCTGCGCAATACTTCACCTTGTTCTTTAAGTTGCTTGATGAGTGGCGCTACAATTGATGCGGGAGATGCAAAACCAATGCCAACATTGCCGCCAGAAGGTGAAAATAAAGCGGTGTTGATTCCAATTACTTCGCCCTTAATATTAAACATTGGGCCGCCAGAATTTCCTTTGTTGATCGCGGCATCAGTTTGAATAAAATCACGATCTACATCGCCATTAATGCTGCGGCCACGAGCCGATACAATTCCAACCGAAACAGACCCGCCAAGGCCGTAAGGGTTGCCAATAATAATAATCCAATCACCGATTCTTACCTTGTTAGAATCGCCAAATTTTGCAAAAGGCAGGGTTTTTTCAGTGTTGATTTTGATAACAGCTAGATCACTTTTTTTATCAATACCAACAACTTTTGCCTTGTATTTTGAGCCGTCACTTAAAGTAACATTAATTTCGTTAGCATTTTCGATTACATGATTGCTAGTTGCAATGTAGCCATCACTTGCAATGATAAAGCCAGTGCCATTATTGCTGAATTCTTGCGTGGTTGAAATGTTGACTGTGGTTGGCAATAAATCTTCTACTATATCAGCAAAGCCATCGGTAGTAATTTGTTTGGAAATGATTTCCATTTTTTCTTCGTGCGGTTTTTTTTCTACCGCTGCAAATGCTGAGCCTGTAAGAGCCAACAAAATAAATAAAATTTTTATAGATGTGTTTTTCATAGATTTTAACGGCTATTGCTATTACCAAAATATTTAAAGAATTCGCCATCGGGAGAAACCACCATTCTGGTTTTATCGCTTTGCAGAGCCTCTTTATAGGCGCGCATTGAGCGATAAAAATCGGCGAATTCTGGATCTTTGCCGTAAGAGCCAGCAAAAATTATTGCCGCCTTGGCCTCGCCATCACCTTTGGCGATATCGGATTTTTTCTTGGCATCGGCCAAAATAATTGTGCGTTGCTTATCGGCTTCGGCCTTTATTTTTTCTGCTTCTTCGGCACCTTTGGCGCGAATTTCGCGAGCTTCTTTTTCTCGCTCAGTTTGCATGCGAGCAAAAATCGCTTCGCTGTTTTCTTTTGGCAAATCGCCGCGCATGATGCGCACATCGACAATTTCAACGCCAAAAATTACTGATTCTTTGCTGACAATTTCTTTGATGCGAGCCATAACATTAGCGCGATCAATGGTTAATAATTCACTTAAAGTAACCTCGCCGATAACTTGACGCATACTAGAATCAAGAATTGCGCTAAGTTTTCCGTTTAGGCCATATTGACTGCGCACGGTGGTATAAAATTTTAGCGGATCAATGATTTTATATTTAGCGTAAGCGTTGATAATGAGGCGTTTTTGATCAGATGAAATTACTTCTTGCTCTTGAATTCCAAGGTCGAGAATTCTTTTATCAAACAAAATTACATTTTGCAAAAATGGCATTTTGAATTTTAATCCGGGAGTTTTTATCAATCTGATTGGTTCGCCAAATTGCAACACCAAAGCTTGCTGGCGTTGATCAACAGTAAAAATTGTGCTAATAAGTAATACTAAAAGTAGCGTGCTAACAACTACAATTTTTATCGCTTTTTTATTTTGAAGAAATTCGTCCATATTTTTATTTTGCTTCAGTTTTTGGTTTTGCTATTATTGCGCTAGTACTTAAATCATTAAGTGGAAAATATGAGGTTACGCTTGATTTGGCAGCGTTTTTATCGATTAAAACTTTATCAGCTTCACGATAAATTTTTTCCATTGTTTCAAGATAAATTCTTTTTTTAGTAACTTGTTTTGATTTGCTATATTGATTATAAACCGCAATAAAACGCGCCGCTTCACCTTCGGCGTTTGTAACAACTTCTGCTTTATAGGCATCTGCTTGGCCTTGCAATTGTGCCGCAGCACCACGAGCGCGAGGAATTATATCGTTGGCATAAGCTTGCGCTTGGTTGATTTCTTTTTCTTTATCGGCCTTAGCGGTTTGCACATCGCGAAAGGCATCAATCACTTGTGATGGTGGATCAACGCGGCGTAGCTGCACTAATGTAATGCGCACACCAGCTTTATAAGAATCGAGGTTTTGTTGCAAAAGTGCTCGAGTGGTTTGCTCAATATTGCTTTTTCCATCCGACAAGGCTTCAGAGATTGGAGTGCGAGCAATCACCTCGCGCATCACGCTTTCAGCGGCTTTGCGAATAGTCAGATTGTTATCAGTAATATTAAAAGCGAACTCTTCAATATTGCTAATTTGCCATTGAACTTGAAATTCAATATCAACAATATTTTCATCACCAGTAAGCATTAGGCTTTCAGCCTCTAAGTTGCGACCACCTTTTTTGCTATCTTTTTTATCATTAGAATTATAGCCAAATTCTTCGGTATTAACTATGGTCACGCTTTTTTTTACAAGCTCACCAAATGGGTAGGGGATATAATAATTTAATCCGGGAGTGGCAATTGAATAGAATTTTCCGAAATATAAAACTATGCCATTTTCATCGGGATTGATTTTGTAAAAACCAGATGAGAGCCATAATGCAGTAACGCTGAGAGTGATTAATCCAGCTAATTGTTTAGGAGATTTATTGGCTTGAAAATAGTTGGTAATTTTTTTGATAAAATCATTGTCGCTTTTTGGATTTTGCCCAGAGTTTTTGTTTGAGCCGCCACCGAAGCCGTTTTGCGAACCCCCACCAGAATTTTTATTAGAGTCACTTTGTGGATTAGGATTTTGTGGTTTTGGTGCATCGCCACCACTCCATGGTCCCCAAGGGCCTTGATTCATTTTTAAAGTAAAAAATTTTAGCATTAGAAAGTTAAAATGGTTTTGAATAGAATGATTCTAGGCGCGAATATTCAAAAATAATATTTATGGGTCAATTATAGTTATCTCAACACTTTTTACAAGCTGAATTATGCAAGATAAGATTATTAAAATTCTCGCTAAATATTCGATTTTATCGGAAAGCGTCGGAGACATGATTTTTAAGGATGGAAGCGTGATGTTAACCATTGATATTGGTGTTTTAGAATTAGCAAAAAATGAGGCAGAAAAAATTGTTAAAAATTGTGAAAATGAGATTAAAAAATTAGATGGAATTAAAAAAGTTAGTATTATTTTAACGGCAGATAAAAATGCGGCGAAAGTGCATAAGCATGTTCATGGAGATAATTGTAATCATTCTAAAAAAGATTCTGCGCATCAGCCTGAACAAGATTCGGCGGATAAAAAAGAAAATCCCGTTCTGCAAAAAAATCTTTTAGGGCAAGAAATTTTGCCAGTAATTGGCGTTAAAAAAATCATCGCAATCGCCTCAGCTAAAGGTGGTGTGGGCAAATCTACCTTGGCAGCAAATATCGCAATTTCATTGAAAAAAATCGGTCACAAAGTGGCGTTGGTTGATGCTGATATTTATGGTCCGTCAATCCCGCATTTGATGAATCTTACAGAAAAGCCAGCGATGAAAGATGGATTGATTATTCCGTTAATTTCTCACGATGTAAAATGTATTTCTGTTGGATCTTTAATCGATGAATCTGCTGCTGGCGTATGGCGCGGGCCAATGATCACTAAAATTCTCTACCAATTAATTCGCAGTGTAAATTGGCAATTTGATGGCAAGGATGTTGATTATATGATTATCGATATGCCTCCCGGAACAGGCGATGTCTATCTCAGTCTCGCTGAAAAATTTCCACTCGCAGGAGTGGTAATTATATCAACGCCGCAAAGCCTTGCCGTTATTGATGTGGTGCGTTCTGTTGATTGTTTTAACAAATTGAAAATTCCGATTTTGGGATTGATTCAAAATATGGCTTATCTAGAAATTGGCGGTGAAAAAAAATATATTTTTGGTAAAGATGGTGCAAAAAATTTAGCGCAAAAAATGAAAATTGATTTTTTGGGTGAAGTGCCTTTGATGCAGGAAATATCTGATTCGAGCGAGGTGAGGGTGCCTGTAGTATCGGCAAAACCACATTCAGAAATTGCAATTTTAATTGGAAGAATTGCGGAAGAAATTATCGATCGCGTAAAATAATATTATCTTGATTATTTTACTACCCGCGGCCTTTGTAGCTTTTCACTTTATGTTCTCGCGCAAAAACATTAGCAGGTAATTTTCCTTGTTGAAAAAATACATCAATCGGAATGCCGCCGCGCGGATACCAATAACCACCAATCCTCAGCCACTTTGGCTTAATACAAGCGATTATATCCTTAGCAATTTGTACTGTGCAAGCCTCATGAAACGCGCCATGATTGCGATAAGAAAACAAATAAAGTTTGAGTGATTTGCTTTCTAAAATTGATTTATCGGGCACATAATCAATAACCAAATGCGCAAAATCGGGCTGACTAGTAATAGGGCAGAGCGAAGTAAATTCTGGGCATGAAAAGCTGATCGCATAATCTACATCAACATGCGGATTTTTCACTGCTTCTAAAATTTTTTTATCGGGATGCTGCAATTGATAATTAGTTTTTTTGCCTAAAGTTTTCATTTTTTAAGAAAATAATTTAAATAATGACAGTATTATATGTTTCAAAAAATAAAATATGTCAATGGTGATTCTGGTTAAAAGAGAGGGGAAAGAGGCTCCTCTGAATCGAGTTTTGATGGTCTTATAAAAATAGCAAAAGTTCAAACGAGATCTCCCTTAGACCATCACTGTCTGAGAGGCAGAGGAGCCTCTTTCCCCTCTCTTTTAACCAGAATCACCATCCGCATTGACTTTTAGCCGCGCCCCCCTTATAATCAGCCTCCCCATTTTTATTACTTTTTAGATTTTACTACATTTGGGATTGGTTGAAAATGAAAATTGCGGTTTAAAAATTTTAGTTTAGATTAATAGACGCATTTTCTTTTCAGCCATTTTAGCTTGATTTGATTTTGTTTAACTTGGGCCTCTGTGGCGGAATTGGTAGACGCGATAGACTCAAAATCTATTATCCCTAGGATGTGTCCGTTCGATTCGGATCGGAGGTACCACTTAAACCCCTCGATATTAGAGGGGTAAAAAATCCCAAGCAATCTCATGCATTATTTTCCAGATCTCATAAAAGCAATGGCTTCTGGTGTGGTTGAAGGCCTCACCGAGTTTCTTCCAGTTTCATCAACCGCGCATCTTTTATTATTTTCTTGGCTGGTTGATTTTAATTCTATTCAAAATAATTTATTCGAAATTGTCATTCAGTTTGGTGCTATTTTAGCGGTGGTGGTGATTTATCGCGTGCGGATTTTTTCTTTATTAGTGGATTTTCACAAAAAAAATAATCAAAAATTATTGCTGAATTTGCTGATTGCATTCTTGCCTGCGGCCTTTCTGGGATTGGCTTTTCATAGTTTTATAAAACAAGTTTTATTTTCAAGTGCAGTGATTGCTTGGGCGTTAATTGTTGGTGGCGCAGTGATGATTTTGGTTGATCGCAAAGAAAGAAAATCCAACATTAAAAACATCGATGAAGTTACGCCGCTCAAGGCTTTTGCTATTGGATGTTTTCAATCAATTGCAATGATTCCCGGAATATCAAGATCGGGCGCAACCATAATTGGTGGGCTTTTGCTTAAATTTAATCGTCAAACCGCTACAGAATTTTCTTTCTTTTTGTCGATTCCAACAATCGCTGCCGCAACTTTTTATGATCTCTATAAAAACTACGCTAATCTTACATTTTCAGGTGCTGAGCTAATTTTGGTGGGATTTCTCGCGGCATTTATTTCGGCAATTTTAGTAATAAAATGGTTCATTGGTTATGTTAGCAAACATAATTTTGTGCCATTTGCGATCTACAGAATCGTGCTTGGAATAGTGATCTTGTTTTTTGTATTATAAAATGACGCAAGAAAAATACGCAATCAGATTTGGTCTTGGAGGCATTAAAGCCGTGGGTTTGGGCATGATGGAAGCGGCAGTTGCAGAAAGAAAATCAGCAGGAAAATTTAAAGATGTTCATGATTTTGCAATCAGAATGGATGCAAAAGCAATAAACAAAAAATCAATCGAAGCCCTTGCCAAATCTGGCTCGCTAGATTCTATCGCCGATAATCGTCGTCAAATTTTTGAATCATTTGAGCTGATTGCAGCCACCGCAAATCAAAAAAAAGATGAAGCTTCAAGCAATCAAATGAGCATGTTTGGAGAGCTTCTCGATGAAGCAAAATCTAAGCCCGAGCTTAAAAAAGTTGCAGATTGGACAAAGGAAGAGCGTCTACAAAAAGAGTTCGATGCTTTTGGATTTTTTTTGAACGAACATCCGCTTGATGATCACTTGTTAGAGCTTAAGAAGCGAGGCGTAGTCTTCTCTGAGAAGATTGAGAAAGATGAATTGCAAGATAGTAATCTGATAAAAATGGCGGGAGTAATTGCTGGCAGCAAGCACAGATCGGGGCCGCGCGGTCGTTTTGCCTATATGACAATTTCTGATCCGCTGGGGATTTTTGAAGCGATGATTTTTGACGAAGCTATAATTACCAACGCTCGCGATATATTAGTTGATGGCAGCCAAGTTGTGATTGAGTGTTTGATAAAAAAAGATGATGGGGGGGTGCGGATTTTGATTCGTGATGTGCAAAAATTAGCTGATTTTATCAAAAATGTGAAGGCGGCAAAAGAGCCTTTTGAGGATATTAAAAAACAACCGCAGCGCAGGTTTGGCGGGGGTGGGGGATATAATAAAGGTGGAGAAAATAATTATAATAAGGGCGGAGAAAATTCTTCTGGCAATAATTTTGCAAAAGCCGCGCCAGTCGTAGACCATTACAAACAAAAGCTCGAGAAGCTTGAAGCGAAAAAAATTTTTAGTGAAGTGCAAATTTTTGTTAAAGAACGAGATCCTATTCTAACCTCTAAAACCGTGCTTTCACAGCTTTTGGCGCCGGCAAGTTTTGCTAAAAAAACCAAAGTAATTTTTGTGGTAGAGATGGGTGATAAAAAAGCCAATGTTGCATTGCCAGAAAATTATTTGCTCGATGAAGCAGATTTGGCGAGGCTTCGCGCTATTGATAAGGTGATTGAGGTTAGAGCAAACTAACAACTTGCGCTTTAACTTGCGATAGTTTATAGTTTTGTCGCGGGGTAGAGCAGCCCGGTAGCTTGTTAGGCTCATAACCTAAAGGTCGTTGGTTCAAATCCAGCCCCCGCAACCATTCCACTTTCAAAGAAATCCAATAAAGTCCGATAATTCTACGCACGAGAGGCTTCATGGCCATTCCTCTTTCCAAAGAAATCCAGCTAATTTCGCCTGAATCCAAAAATTTTCCATGTACAAAACCATATACGAAAATGTCATTTTTGGCTCCATTATAAGCCTCTAAAGCCTTGATTCTAGATGCTTCATGACACTCTGTAAAAATAAGTAAATTTTGCATGGTATGAATTTTTCATGTATAAATGACCTATAAATATTAAGAATTTTTATTGCATTAAAGCATAATGCTTTATATAATAGTCATTATAACTCATATTGCCTATTAAATAAGACCTTATATTTTTTATGAAAAATACATTAGAATTACCTATTCCGGTTACAAAAGCGTTACGAAAAATTGGTGAGGATATTTCTGAAGCTCGTCGCCGTCGTCGTATTGCAACTAAATTAATGGCAGAGCGCGCTGGAATTTCGCGTGGTACTTTAGCGAAAATTGAAAAAGGTGATCCAACAACATCAATGGGTAACTATGTATCAGTTTTGTTTGTGCTTGGGATGATAAGTAGAATTTCTGATTTAGTTGATTCTAATCATGATTTAGTTGGAAGACAAATTGATGAAGAGAATTTACCTAAAAGAATTAGATCAAGAAAAATAACAATAACAAATGAGTAGAGAAATTTTTGTCCACATCGCTTTAGGCGAAAATAATATTTTTATTGGCAGACTTTGGTTTCACTCCAAAAGAGGTAAAGAGAGCGCTTCTTTTGAATATGATAAAAGCTGGCTTGTTTATCCTGAGAGATTTGCACTTGAACCGGCTTTGAAGCTTACTGAGGGAGTATTTCACACTGGAATTAATCAAGATATTTTTGGTGCAATTGGCGATTCTGCACCTGATCGTTGGGGAAGAGTTTTAATGCGAAGAGCTGAAAGCAGACGCGCAAAAAATGAAAAAGAAACGGCTCGCAGTTTGAGTGAAGCTGATTATCTGCTTGGTGTAAGTGATGAATTGCGTCAAGGTGCGCTGCGTTTTTCTGAAAAAATTGATGGTGATTTTTTAAGCCCGAAAGACAAACAATCCATCCCGCCATTAATAGATTTGCCAAAACTTCTTGCTGCTTCGGAAAAGTTTGTTGACGATAAGGAAAATTCTCAAGACCTAAAGCTACTCTTAGCTCCCGGCTCTTCTCTTGGAGGTGCGAGGCCTAAATCATCAGTGCTTGATAAAAATGGCAATCTTGCAATTGCGAAATTTCCAAGAAAAGATGACGAATTTGAAATAGAAAAATGGGAAGCAGTTGCTCTGACTTTGGCAAAAAATGCAGGAATCACAACGCCTTCATTTAGTTTAGAAAAAATTAACAAAAAGCCAGTTTTGATTGTTAAGCGTTTTGATCGGATCAAAAAAATCCGCATTCCTTTTCTTTCGGCTATGAGCATGTTGCAAGCAAGAGATAATGAGCAACACAGCTATCTCGAAATTGCTGATGCTTTAGCGCAATATGGAGCAGCACCCGATGAAGATATGAAGCAACTATGGAGGCGTATAGTTTTTAATGTGTTAATTTCGAATACGGATGATCACTTGCGTAATCACGGATTTCTTTATGAAAGCCAAAAGGGTTGGAGACTTTCTCCCGCTTATGACCTTAACCCAACACCAACTGAAATAAAACCTAGAATCCTAACGACTGCAATCGATTTCAATAATAACTCTGCCTCATTAGAAACTGCGCTCTCGGTCTCTGAAAACTTCAGATTAAATAAAAATGAAGCGAATAAAATTATTAAAGAAGTTGCAAAATCGACTGCTAAATGGCGCGAGGTAGCTAAAAATTTTAACTTAAGAAAAAAAGAAATTGAGCGGATGTCTTCTGCTTTTGAGCATGAGGATTTGGAGAGGGCGAATAAAATTTAGTTATCAGGTAGGTATAACTATCGGTAATAAAAGATATTATTGTATCAGTTATATCCTTAAATTGATGATAATTGATACCATTATGTTAGTTGTTCCAATGACGCTTTCCATAATTTTCATCTGACTGTTTGAGCACAATGGCTCTGTAGATTTTTAACAAAAATATAGTTATGACAAAAAATAGACCATCTAACAAACTTACTCTAATATTTGATGCGGACAATGATTTGCTCGCTGCAGCGGTTTTGTGGAAATATCATCTTCATTTACCGTCCTACTATCATTTTGCTCAAGCAATAGAAAAATATTTAAAAGTTTTATTAATTGATACAGATCAAGAATATAAAAATGATCATTTGCCAAAAAATAGTGCCGGAAACCCTTATATACCACATTGGGGTCATAATTTAAAAGAACTTGCTCTACGATTACCAAATGAAGAAAAATATAATTTTTATAAAAAAGATAAAATTAAGCATTTGGAAGAATACTCCAAATAT
Source organism: Rickettsia typhi (assembly GCA_945865905.1). Lineage (GTDB taxonomy): Bacteria > Pseudomonadota > Alphaproteobacteria > Rickettsiales > UBA1997 > CAMCFD01. The sequence continues at coordinate 159,811 of CAMBFC010000002.1, read as the reverse complement.
AACGAATCAACCCGATATTTGATATTAGGAACTCCCAAGAAGAAAGAGGGAAATCTTTCTTCTGAAAAAATAAGGGAGAAAGATCAGAAAAAAGTTGTAAAATCATATACTAGTAAGGAGTTAAGTCATATACAGGAATTAATTTACAGACTAAGAAATGATATTGAAATTGAGTTAGATGATTATCCTCTTGGAATGGCGATAAGAGGTCATCATCAGGAGCATCCTGATGAAAAAACTAATTTTGAATATTGGGGCGGGATAAAAAAATCTGCTGAAATATTAAAAGAGATTTTTTCAAATGCTGATGAGTTTGTGAGATGGAAAAAAAGTAACTAAACATTTTTGCGATCGAATTATGAATAAATATATAAAAAAATTTTTCAATTTAATTGGAAATATTCCTAAAATATTTTATAAAATTAAAAAAATTGCATGGGGCAAATTTTCTGCGGAACTTAGAGGCCCTATTGATCCAAGCGAAAGTGATTTAGAAGTCGTAGCTGAATCTTTGCTTCTTAAAAACAAGACGGATAATTCTGAGCGCAATAAAAAGATTATTCAGGCTTTTTTAAAAGTCTCTCTTTCTCAGGGCTTATCCATATTTGATGCATGCAGCAAAATCGAAGAACATACAATAGAAGGCATAAGAAGGCAGCAATCCCTGAATATGACAAGTGTGGTAATTAAGGCTGTAAAGCAAATTGAAGAGGATTGCGATATACCTAATTTTGGCAGCACAAAATTTTTAACAATTCTTGACAAAATAAAAAATATTTCAGATGAGGATGTTCGTGATTTTTGGGCTAAATTAATGGCGGGAGAGATAGTTAATAAAGGGTCTTTTTCTTTAATTACGATAGATGCATTAAGCAAGATAAGCAGTAAAGATTTGAAATTTGTGGAGGAGATTGCCACTTATATTAGTAGTGCTGGGTTATTATCTGATGACTATAATGATTACAAGTCGTCATCAGAAAATAGTGATGATTTTAGTGATATTGAGATAATTTTTAATGCCAGTATTTTTTTGTACGCTGCTGATTATGTTTCCATGGAGGACTTTAAGAATTCCAGAATTTTTAGAGATAGCTATGTTAATGGTTGGATCTGGTTAAAATTTTATCATGGAGTATTGGAAATTGAGGTCGGTGAGGACATAAAAAAAATCAATACAGTGTTTGCCAAAATCGCTGGTTCAAGCTGGGTAAAATTTGCTGAAATTATCCCACTAATCAAACCTAATAAAGTTAATATTGATGAGAAATTTTCTGATTTTTTAGATAGCCTAAAGAAAAGTGGTTGTCAGTATAGTTATAAACCTTATCCATCTGCAATAGTTTAAATTGATACTGAATAGGGGATGTTATCTAAAAACTTACCATAAATCAATTGTTAAAAATATTTAAGAAGCAAATTAAGGTGCACTCTTTTTACAAACCATAAATCAAACTCGGGCTAATATTTTATTTATAACTGAAGCCAAATTTAAACCCGCTAAATGAGAAGTTAAGAATTTTTAATGCACAAAACCATGTACAGCCAAAATTCAGATCCAGCAATATCAAGGCCTAACGAGCCCATTTCAAATCCAGCCCCCGCAACCATTCCCCTATTTTACATCACTAACAACCTTCACACTCCAAGTAATCCTCAGCGCATTTAAAATTGCGACTACATCAATAATTTCTTGCAACAGCGCACCTTGAGCGGGTGATAACATTCCTGCGGCGGCGAAACCCATACCCACTAAACTTAATAGCATTCCTCCCCCAGCACTTTGCAGGGCGATTTTTCGCATCGCAATACTAATATGAATTAACTCATCAACTTTAGTTAGAGTATTCTCTAGAATCACAGCGCCAGCGGCTGCAGAGGTGATGTTGTTATGTTGCCCAAAGGCAAGGCCAACAGTTGCGGCAGTTAGTGCTGGTGCATCATTAATGCCATCACCCATGAATAGAGTAGGGGCAAGGGCGGTTTCATTTTTAACAAACTCAAGTTTTTGTTCAGGGCTTTGCGAGGCGTAAGTTTGTTTTATATCGAGCAAAGCCCCTAGATAATTGACTTCTGACTCTCTATCGCCAGAAAGTAAAATCACTTTTTTAAAATTATGCTCAGGTCCTAAATGGTTGATAAATGAATGGCTGTCTGCTCGCGGAGCATCGTGAAATCTTAAAGTTGCGGCATATTTTTGATCAATCATAATTATACATTCTAGGCCAGAGCCGCTAACCGCAATGATTGAGGCTAGTTGTGGATCTTGTTTTAGAACTTTATTGCGGCTGGTGATCATTATTTCTTGGCCAGAGACAATGCCGCGCAAGCCTTGCCCAGAGCGCTCTGATACCTCGGTGGCTTCTAATAATTCTAGCTTTTCTTCTTCTAATGCATTTTTGATTGCAATGGCTAATGGGTGGCGCGAATAGCGTTCTAAGCTGGCGGTTTTTTGCAAAATATCATTGGCTGCGAAGCCTTGAGCGACAATGATTTCAGTTAATTTTGGTTCGCCATAAGTTAGCGTGCCGGTTTTATCAAAAATCGCGGTGGAGCAGGTGGGTAGGCGTTCTAGCGCGGTTGGATCTTTGATAATAATACCATTTTTTGCTGCTAAAGAAATCGCGCCAATAACAGTAATTGGAATGGCGATCAATAGCGGGCAAGGCGTTGCCACTGTAAGCACAGCGATGAACCGCAAAACATCGCCGCTAAAATACCAAGTGGCGGCGGCAAAAATTAATGCGATTGGAGCGAAGATTGCACCGATTTCATCAGCGAGGCGCATCAAGTGGGGGCGGCGTTCTTCGGCCTCTTTCATTACTTCCATAATTTTGGCGTAGCGTGAATCTTGCGCCAGTTTTTCGGCGCGAATCACGATGACGCTATCACCATTGATGGCGCCAGATAGCACAAGCGATCCAACGGTTTTTAAAATTTGGTAAGGTTCGCCAGTAAGATAAGATTCATCCATTGTGCCGCTGCCTTCAATGATGCTGCCATCAACGGGGCAGGTTTCGTGGGGATAGATGACGATTTCATCGCCAATAACAATTTTAGTAATGGCGATTTCGGTGATAATGTTTTTGTTGCGCAGATGGGCAATTGATGGAACCCTTTTTGCTAGAGCCTCAAGCACAGAAGAGGCTTTGCGTGAAGCGTATTTTTCGAGAGCTTTGCCGCTAAGCAGCATAAAAACCAATAAAGCGGCGGCGATATATTGTGCAGTTAATATTGATCCAACAAGAGCTATGATTGCCAATAAATCAGCACCAAAACCTTTATTGAGAATATTAATTATTTTGCGCATTTGACGGTTTCTTCAATTGCCAATGCCATATTTAGCATGGTTTGTTCGTCAAAAATATTAGTGATAATTTGCAATCCCATTGGAAGACCTTGCTCATTAAGGCCAGCTGGCACAGACATCGTTGGTAATCCCGCTAAACTTGCCGGAATTGTAAATACATCATTAAGATACATTTTTATCGGATCAGGATTTTTTGTTTGCGAAAGCGGAAAAGCTGCGTTGGGAGTAGTTGGAGCAAGTATTGCATCAATTTTGCCAAAGACATTTTTAAAATCTTGAGCGATTAAATTGCGCACGCGCAGGGCTTTTTTGTAATAAGCATCATAATATCCTGATGATAAAACATAAGTGCCAACCAAAATGCGTTTTTTTACTTCATTGCCAAAGCCTTCAGCGCGGGTTCTGGCATACATTTCATTGAGTGATAAGCCATCATCTTTGCAGCGATAGCCATAGCGCACGCCATCAAAGCGAGCAAGGTTTGATGAGCATTCAGCAGAGGCCAAAACATAATAAACTGCAGGGGCAAATTTAGTGTGGGGTAGTGAAATTTCGACAATTTCTGCGCCGTGATCTTTGAGCATTGTAGCGCCTTGATCCCATAGTTTTTCTATTTCTGCAGGCATTCCATCAACGCGATATTCTTTTGGTATACCGATTTTTTTACCTTTAATGTTAGGGGTGAGAAGCTTTTCAAATTGTGGCACCGCAATGTTTTTTGAGGTAGAATCTTTGATATCAAAACCAGAGATTATTCTTTGTAAAAGCGCAGCATCATAAACATCTTTAGCAAAGATTCCGGCTTGATCTAGCGAGCTTGAAAAGGCAACCATGCCATAGCGCGAGCAGCGGCCATAAGTAGGTTTTATGCCAACGGTGTTAGTGAATGATGCGGGTTGGCGTATAGAGCCGCCTGTATCGGAGCCAGTGGCCCCCGCGCATAAATTTGCAGCAACTGCAGCCGCAGAACCACCAGAACTGCCTCCCGGCACTAGATCTTCATCTGAATTATTAGCTTTGTAAGGATTAATTGTTGGGCCAAAAAAACTGGTAGCACTGGATGATCCCATCGCAAATTCATCCATATTAAGCTTGCCAAGCGTTGATGCGCCTGCATCTAGAAGTTTTTGTGTAACGGTTGATTCATAAGTTGGCACAAAATCTGCCAACATTTTTGAGGCAGCAGTGGTGCGAATATTTTTGGTACAAAATAAATCTTTTATGCCAAGTGGAATGCCTTCAAGATCACGAAATACGCCATTTGCAATGTTTGTATCAGATTGTTTTGCTTGTACTAAAGCAGTATCAAAACTATCAGTAATAAATGCATTTAAGCGACGGTTATTTTCAATATTTTTAATATAGGCCGAAGTTAATTCAACGGCGCTGAACTGTTTATTTTTAAGGCCTTCAAGACTTTGCTTGATGGATAATTTTGTAATATCTGACATTGTTATTTTTTGGTTGAAGCTTTATCGATTAACTCAAATAATTCTTTTTTGTTTAATAATTCGTTGGTCAATAAACCATCCGGAGCATTGGGGCCGTAAACTGCATTAAATGGAATGGCATAGCGACCTTTTTTGTGAATGAATGTTAAAACTGTCTCATCGGGCTTAGTTATATCAGCACGCATCGCTACTATATTGTTATCGCGCAAATGATCAACAACTTCTGTATCATGAAAAACACGAAGCTTGTTAAATTTGCAAGTGATGCACCAATCAGCAGTAACATCAACCACTACGGTTTGGCCATTTGCAACCAAAGCATGAAGACCTTCTTCGTTAAATTGTATCCAAAGCGCATCAGCGGGATGGCGAGCTTTTTTAAAGCCCTGAAAGACTTGCGGCAGAATAATCATCGTTATTGCTAGCAAGGCAAAAGAAATAATTTGAAGAGATTTTATTTTGATTTTGAAGCAAGTAAAAAATAATACGCTGGCTATTGCTGCTATTGCTGCTGCGGCATTGCCGATATTGTTGGCAAGAACATAAATTAACCAAGCTATTGTGGCGATCAAAAATATCGTCATTAAATTTTTAATGCGAAGCATCCAGTTTCCTGGTTTTGGCAATAGATAAACTATTTTTGGCGAGATAATCATAATGATATAAGGCAACGCCAAACCCAAGCCCATTGTCAAAAAAACAAGTATAATAACTGGACTGCTTTGCGTTATTGAAAATGAAATGGCCGAGCCAAGAAACGGCGCTGAGCAAGGGGTTGCAAGCAATACTGCTAAAATTCCTGAAAGAAAATTTGGCATAAAAATATTTCTTTTATCGGATTCTTTTTCAGTGATTTTTTTGTTAATAAAGTTTGAGGCAAATTGATCAAAAGTTATATCAAACATTCCAATCATATTGGCGGCAAAACCAAGTAAAATCATGATCAAAAAGATCAAAAAATAAGGATTTTGAAATTGCAATCCCCAATTAAAAATATTGCCCGTAAGCATGATTATGATGGCAAAAACTGCAAAAACCGCAAAGCAAGAAATGATTCCAAGAGTTGTTGCAAAAAAAGCGAAGCGAATGCGTGAAGTTTTTGATTCTTGACATTTAATCACCGACATTAATTTGATGCCAAGAACTGGCAGCACGCAAGGCATGATGTTTAAAATTAAGCCACCAAGAAAAGCTGCTAAAAGTGCGGGAAGTAAAGTGATTGTCGCCAACTGAGAATTTTTTTCTGCAGATTGTTCTGCGATCTTGTCGCCTTCATTTTCAAAGATAATTTTTTTATCAATAAATTTTTGAATCATTTTTAAAGAATCCGCATCTTCTTTATTTTCAATATCAAGCACAAACTCAGCGCTAGCAGGGATGCAAATATCTTTGCATAATCCATATTGTAATTTTAATTTTAATTGAGTTGGTTGGTCGTTATTTTTGAGAACAATTTCTATCGGCAAAATAACTTCATCTTCATAAACACTGTATTTTATTGTTTCGGCGCCAATTTTTTCTTCCTTTGATATTGCTTGTGGCCAAAAGATTTGGTGTTGCTTATAGTTTGAAGAACCTGCAAAATCAACACTTGGAGGCATTCCGATGCCGCCAGAATCATTGCCATAAACATGCCAGCCACCTTTAATGTTTATTTGCAGGCCTAGTATTAAGTTTTTTTGCTGTTTATCATCAGTATAAAAGCTTGATAAAACTCTGACTTTAGCACCACTATTGCTTTCAAGGGCATTTTTCCACTCGCTATTTGCTGCTTCAACTTTGCCAATCAGCAAGAACGAAGCTAAAAATAAGGCCAATATAATTTTAAATCTTTGGTTTATTTGCATATGTTTGATTTCGTGCTTGAAATAGAATTTGCCAGAAGATAAATTAATCGCAGGACATTTTTCGTAAGAATTAAATATTATTTCAGTATAAAATCAACTCTCTTCATGACTTCTTTTTCAAGTCCACTAGAAATTTTGCACACAAACTCTAAAAAAGTTGCTTGTGATGGCACTAGAGATGATAAGGGCGTAGCCTCGGGTCACCCTTTGGTTTATCTTGATATGGGTAAAAATGATTTTGTTATTTGCCCGTATTGCAGCAAATATTTTACTTTACAAAAAACGGCTCCTGCTATTTTAAAAAAAATCTCAAAAAACAATGGCTAATGTCGCAATAGTCGGCCTGCAATGGGGCGATGAAGGAAAAGGAAAAATCGTGGATTTTTTGGCCGATCAGTTTGATGCGGTAGTTCGCTTTCAAGGTGGGCACAATGCTGGACACACAATTAAAGTTGGTGATAAAACTTACAAGCTAAGTTTGTTGCCTTCTGGTGTTATTCGTGATAAATTTTCAGTAATTGGAAGCGGCGTAGTTGTTGATCCGGTGGCGTTATTTAGCGAAATCAAAAAAATTGGTGAGGCGGGCATAAATATCTCTCCGCAAAAATTAAATATTGCAGATAATTGCTGTTTGATTTTATCAGTGCATCGCGAGTTAGATCAATTTCTTGAAGAAAGTAAAGGTGAGAAAAAAATCGGCACCACAGGTCGCGGAATCGGCCCTGCATATGAAGATAAGGCCGGTCGTCGCGCTATCAGAATTTGCGATTTATATGATGAAAAAACTTTGCCAGAGCGCATAGAAAATCTATTATTTTATCACAATTTATTGCGCAAAAGTTTGGGCGTTGCCGTGCGAAATGTTGCAGAATTAGTGGCAGAATTATCGCAAATTAAAGAACAGATCGCACCTTTTGTTAAGCCAGCCTATGAGATTTTTCAAAAATTATATGCTTGCAAAAATGTGATGTTTGAAGGTGCGCAAGGTGCATTGCTTGATGTTAATTTTGGAACATTCCCTTTTGTTACTTCTTCAAATACACTGGCAGGGCAGGTGGCTCTTGGAAGTGGCCTTGGTGCTGATGCACTTACAAAAACTTTAGGTGTGTTAAAAGCATACACAACTCGCGTGGGTTCTGGCCCATTTCCTACTGAACTTGAAGATGCAACAGGAGAATTTTTGCGTATTGAAGGCGGTGAAGTTGGAACAGTAACTGGTCGCAATCGCCGCTGTGGTTGGTTTGATGCGGCATTAGTGCGCCATGTTATCAAACTTTCTGCGGCAAAAGAAATTGCGCTTACCAAGTTAGATGTTCTTGATAAATTGCCAAAAATTAAAATTTGTGTTGCCTATAAAATCGATGGCAAGCGTTATGAATACTTGCCCCAAAGCATTGATCTCTGTGAAAAAATTGAACCAATCTACGAAGAATTTGACGGCTGGATGCAATCAACTTCTACCGCAAAAGCTATTGCAGATTTGCCAATTAATGCACAAAAATATTTGAAAAAAATTGAAGAATTATGTGAAGTAAAAATCGCAATTCTATCAAATGGCCCTAAGCGTGATGAGACAATAATTGTCAGCAAAATTATATAAGATGAACAGAGGTAATAAAAAAACGGTTATAATGCAAATTTTGCCATCTTTGCAAAGTGGTGGGGTTGAACGCGGCACAATTGATATTGCTAAGGCTTTGCAGCAAGATGGTTTCGAGCCAATAGTTGTATCGTCTGGTGGCTTGATGACATATCAATTGCGTGAAGCAAAAATTCAGCATATTACTCTTTTTGTTAAAACAAAAAATCCACTGCGAATCTTTTTTAACATCAATGAAATAGTTGAATTAATCGAAAAATATAAAGTTGATATATTGCATGTTAGATCTAGAGCGCCAATGATTAGTGCCTATTTTGCTTGCAAAAAAACAGGCACAAAATTAATTAGTACAGTTCACGGCAATTATTCTTTAAAAGGATTTTTCTGTAAAAATTTTATTCTAAAAAGGCTTTATAATTCTTTTATGTTAAAGGCTGATCACATTATTGTGGTTTCTGAATTTATCAAAAATTATGTGCTAGAAAATTATCAGCCATTTATTAAAAATGATCTCAGCAAAAAAATTTCTGTAGTGCATAGAGGCGTTGATACTGGCTACTTTAACATTGATTCAATTTCTTTAGCTCGCAAAATTGATTTAAGCAAAAAATGGAATTTGCCCGAAGATAAAAAAATAATTTTATTTCCCGCTCGCATTACATCTTGGAAAGGACATGAATTTTTAATTAATGCTTTAGAAAAAGTAAAAAGCGAATTTTTCTGTGTGTTTGTTGGCTCTGATCATGGTCACAAAAGTTTTCGCAAAAAAATTGAAAAAAAAATCATTGCACAAAATTTGGGCGGCAAGGCAAAATTTGTTGGCATTTGCAAAGATATGCCAGTTGCTTATGCAATTTCAAATTTAGTAATTTCTGCTAGTGTTAGAGCTGAAGCTTTTGGCAGAATTGCCATTGAAGCACAAGCAATGAAAAAAATTATCATCGCTACTAATATTGGTGGTTCGCTAGAAACCATTATTGATGGCAAAACTGGTTTTTTGGTTGATGTTGGAGATGTTGATAAAATGGCAAATTTAATTGATCAGGCGCTAAATATGAATGAGAAAAAACAGGCGCAGCTTGTTGATAATGCTAGAAAAAATGTCGAGAAGCATTTTTCTAGTCAAGAAATGTGTAAAGAGACTATTAAGATTTATAGAGATATTCTTTAGGTGTGGGTCGTTAAAAAAGATGGGGATGGAGTTTGGATTGGAGGCGATGAGGCGAGTTCTGCGCCTCATCGCAAGCTACGCTTGCTTAAAAATCAGATGAGCGCGGTGTCTGAGCAGCAGAGCCTCCAATCCAAACTCCATCCCCATCTTTTTTAACTCAGTTTTCGATAAGATTTAGCACAACCATCCGAATCGCCATTTGCAACCCATTGCAGCGCATCACCTATTTTTTCTACGCCAATATTTCCAAGCGCAGATAAGCCATCTTCACCAATAATTTGATTACCGTTAATCCAGATTAATTCATCAACTAAATCTTTTTGCAAAAATTGCGTTGCGAGATTTTTTCCGCCTTCAACCAGAACAGAATTTATGCCGCTTTCAGCGATTTTGTGCAAGGCTAGGCGCAGATCTATTTTGTTATTTTTATCATAATGTTTTGCAACATTTTCTTCGCAAAAAATAAATTCAACAGCCAGTTTTTTTAGTTCATTGATTTTTTCTTCCTGCGCAGAGGCGTTGATTTTATTGGTTAAAATGATAGTTTTAATTTTGTGAGCAGTTTGAAAAATTTGCATCTCACAATCAAAATCTAAATTATTTGCAACGATGATTCGCGTTGGAGAATATTCTTCGAGCCCACTAATTCTGCAATCAAGCATTGGATTATCTTGGCGCAAAGTGTTGGCGCCAATTATTATTGCATCATTTTGTGCGCGCAAATAATGGGCGTAGCGTCGTGATTTTTCACCAGTGATCCATTTGCTATCGCCAGTTTTTGTAGCGATTCTGCCATCTAAGCTTGTTGCTAATTTTAGAGTAACATAAGGTAGGCCGGTTTTTTGTCGCTTAAAAAATGCCTTGTTAAATTCGCGGGCTTCGTTTTCGATAATGCCGCAAGCCACATCAATAGAGGCTTGGCACAGTTTTGCAATGCCTCCACCATTAACCCTTTTATCGGGATCTTGACAAGCAATCACCACTTTTTTGATTTTGCTAGCGATAATTAAATCAGTGCAGGCGCCAGTTGCGCCTAGATGGCAACATGGCTCTAGTGTAACATAAAGTGTTGCGCCTTCAAGATGTGATTTGTCTTTAACTTTGTTGATGGCGATATTTTCAGCATGAGGTCGACCTGAAGGGGCGGTAACGCCAGTAGCGATTATCACGCCATCTTTTACGATAACGCAGCCAACAACGGGATTAGGCGCAGTAAGGCCAAGGTTTTTTTTGGCAAGATTAAGTGCGATATTAATAAATTTTTCATCCATTTTTTTCTGGCAATTTTGTGTTTGAAAATTGTACAATAGGTGTAGTTATTGCTAACAATGGTTAAACATTTGTTGATAAATATTTAATTTAAATGACTAATAACGCAATACAATCAATCATAATAAAGCTTAAGCTGTGTTGTGTGGCTTTTTTTAGCCTACTTATTTTGACGCAATGTGCAAGAGATGATAATAAAATATCTCAAAGACAGTCCGCTCCGCAGCAACAGAGAGGCTATCCGGCGCAGCAATATTATCGGGCTCCACAAAATAGTCCGTATTATGGGGCTCCTAATTCGCAGTCTTATTCTAACCCTTATGATTTTGAGCCGCCTTATGGGCAAAGCCCTAACAGTGATAACGATACTACATATGTCTTGCCAAGTGAATATTATTTGCGCTAAATGAGAAACATAATTTTACAAAATTTATTACGATGTTGCTTTATCTTATTGTTAGCAGGATGTTCATCTCGAGGAACAGAGCCCGCTGCTTATTATAGCGGTTCGCAGCCAATGCAATATTCTAGACCGCCTACGCCAGTTAAAACAACGCCAGATTATTATTATAGTCAACCTTATTCGCAACCGCAACAGCAGCAATATCAACCACAACCGCAACCGCAACAATATAGACAGCCATCGCAGCCTTATCAACAGCAAGGAGGATCGCGCGCTTATGTAAATCCTTATGCTTTTCAGCCATCGCCGCAATATCCTTATTATGATAGCGATCAATATTATGTGCCTCCAACATATTATGGCACGCCAGAAATTGGAAATAGTCCAAGTGGTAGACGATAAAAAAATTATGAAAAAAATTATTATTTATAGTAAAGATCCTTGCCCTTATTGCATAAAAGCCAAAATGTTGCTAGCGCGCAAAAAAGCTGATTTTGTTGAAATTAAAATTACCAGCGATGAGTTGCGTGAAGAAATGATCAAAAAATCTGGTGGCAGAATGACGGTGCCGCAGATTTTTATCGGCGAGCAGCATGTTGGCGGATGCGATGATCTTTATGAGCTAGAAGCAGCGGGGAACCTGGACGCAATGTTGGATGATTAATACCAGCATTGCCATTTGACGCTTTTTCTAAATTAGAATTTATAAGCAATGCCAGCTTTTACAGTTTGCAAAAGAATGCGATCTTTTTCAACTCCAAGATCATAGCGAGCATTAAATTGTTGCCAATCATAAGAGGCCTTCAGTGACCAGTTATTGTTGATATCATAAGATAGACCAGCGCCATAAATCATGGTAAATTGTGCAACTTTTTGTGTGATATGATCGCCGGTAGGAATTCCCAATAGTTTTATAGTATAATTAGTATTGGTCATGCCAATATTTGCAAAAACATTAAATTTTGAAGCAAAATTATAGCCAACATTAATTTTTGCGCCGTAGCGTTGATCGACATTTAATGAGTTTTCTCTTATTGGTGGATTTTGTTCATAGCCAAAATCTTTTGCAGAATTGCTGATTTTTTCATAGAAAATTTCTGGTGCGATAAAGGCTTTTTTCGCAGCAACTTTATATCCCATATTGACGCCGAAACCATTGCTTTCATTTCTGCTATGTGTTCCGTTGATTCGCAAATGATGACCTTCTGCTAAATATTTATGTTTTGCAAAAGAGCGCAAGGCATCAACCCCAACATATAATCCAGATTTGGAGGTATCGGCTTGGGCGATGCTTGTTGTGGTTATTGTGTAGATGGCGGTGATTAGTGATAGGATTTTTATGGCTTTTTTCATATTTTAGTAACTTTATTTGGTTTGGTGATTAGGGTTTGTGTTGATCTAGATTGTTTGGTAAGATGGGCGCTACTAGGATGGATTGGGGTACGGCTCCAGGAATGTAAAAATTCTCGAGATTTTCTGCAGCGTTTGATTCCGCCTCTTTTGATTTCGCCTTTATACAATTCGGATCAAGAAGCTTCGGAGCAGCAACCTCATCCACGCTAGCTAATCCAGTAGGCGACATAGAACCATCCGGATTAGTAGGATTTTGATTTACCGCATTCCGCCGCCAATGCATTGCTGCATCAGTAGGCATAGGAAAAAATTTATGAGCAGGAGCAACATCTATACGCCTCACCGCCTCAGCTCGACTATTATCAGCTGTTGCTACTGTTGATGCTGTCGGCATATCAGTAGTAGACTCATCACCAAGATGAGACTCAGTCAGACAAACAGCATCAGGTTTTTGGTTAAAAAGGAGAGGGCTCTGCACATTTGTTTTTCGTGCTGCTACCGCGTTATTCTTGTACTTGTAGATCAGCCCAGCTGCAACCGCCGCCGCCGCCAAAATAGAACCAATTATCACTCCAGCTAACTCAGGCCTAGAGAAACCACTCTTACCTACACTGGGTTGACTCGGAAATGTCGTTCCGTTTAAAGAGGCGGTGAAAGCATCACCATATTCTCTAAATTCTTGCTCTGTCACAGGCAATACTGGGCCATCTTTGGGATTAACTTTGACATCTAAAGCTTGCTGAAGCGTATAAAAATTTGTGAACTCTACGGTTCTTGTAGCTTCATTTGGATGTGCTGCTAGATAAGGCTGAATATATGCATTACTAAGAGCTAAAGTGTCTCTCAATAATACAATTTGATCGTATCCAATAGTAGCTTTAGGGCTTGCGGTAGTGGTTGAAGTGCTGGTTGGTGCCGCAAGTGCTGTGTTTATAGCGCGAATCAATTGAGTCATCATGTTTATGCTTGATTCAGGCACTGACAATTGAGTTTGATTTGCCGCTGCAAATGAGTTTATAAATAAAGTATTAAATAAGGCGACGGAGTCTTTAACGCGAGGATCTGTTAAATAATCGGATCCCTGAGTATTATATCTATGAAAATAGCCTTCATATATAGGTTGCAATCCTACCAATAGTGCTGGTGCAGCGGTTGGTGGAGGAGTTGTAGTAGTAGTAGAGGAAGTGGTGGTGGTTGGAGGAAATTGGAAAGTGAGAAATGCTTGAGTATATTGATTCCATTGCGCTAATGATACATTGTTGCCTGCGGCTAGTTGCTCCTTTATTGCCTTATAAGCATCTTTAAATCTTGTAAATTCTGCCGAGGTATCGGTTGCATTGCGACCCGTGATGATTTTGCCTTCCTTCTCTAATCTATCTGTAATATAATCAGGATTTACTATGGGCTCTAGTGTGGTTGTGATAGTTCTCGTTGTTGAAATGGTTGGTGCTGCAGCTTGACCTATTTGAGCTAGAAGTGAAGAAAATAGGTTTGCACTTATTAGGTAGAGAGGCTTGTTCTGCTCGATGTTATTTACAAGGTCATTATAGAGGTTTAAAAACTGTGCTATTTCTGGAGTTTTTGTAGATTCTGGTAGCGCTTGAAATTTATCGAAAAATATTTTTAAATTATCTTGTAAGAATAATCCTTGGATTGGGGATATTGTTGCTTGTTGAGTAGCGGTGGTTATTTGGGAAGTTGGTGCATTTGTAATAGACGCTGTAGTATCTGTAGCGTTTGTAGCGTTTGTTTGTGGAGTAGTGATGGTTATTTGGGAAGTTGGTGCATTTGTAATAGGCGCTGCAGTAGCAGTAGCTGAAGTCTTTGTAGTAGGAGCTTTTGTAGTGGTGGTTCTAACAATAGGAGCTATCGTTGGTTCGGGTTGTATTAATCCTCTTTCTCTGATTCCCTTGAGGCGCTGGACCATCCCATCTGAGAAGGCAGCAACAGTTGTACGAAATGCTTGAAATAGGCTAGGATTATTAGTGGCATTTTCAGCAGCTTGTTTAGCAGCTTGTTTAGCAGCTTGTTTATCATCTGTGCGAACAGCTTTGGCATCTTTTATTGCAGCTTTTCTTTTCTCTCGAGATTCGGCATGATGGACTGTTGTTCCTTTTAGATTGCCTCTTCTATTGAAAGGTCTTTCAGTCATAGTTACTAAATTATGATTCCCTGATGAAAATGTATTTGGTGTGTTAAGTCCATCATAAGGGCTAGTACTGTTTGGTAAAAGCACATGAGGATTAGAAGGGGCTTGTGGTGCAGTAGGAAAGCCAGGAATATTGTCAGTCATAATGTTATTTATTTGTAGTTTGTTAAAACTCAATGATATAAAAAAATATATATCTAAGCAGTGTATTGCACTTTACAATAAATTGCAATAATATTTAAAACCCAAGAATTATTTGGTAAAAATAAAACGACCCCTTGTCAAAATGCAATTAGGTGATTATATTTGATTTACAGAAGAGTTTTTTTCTTTAAATGCCAAATTGGCGTTTTAAATAACAATAAATTTCACAAATTATTATGAATATCAGACCACTACATGATCGCGTGTTGATTGAACGAATTGAGGCTCAGGCTAAAACCGCTGGCGGAATAATCATTCCCGATACCGCAAAAGAAAAACCATCTGAAGGCAAAGTTGTTGCCGTTGGAAAAGGTGGCCGTGATGAATCTGGCAAAATTGTTGCGCTTGATGTTGTGGTTGGTGATAAGGTCCTATTTGCTAAGTGGGGCGGCTCTGAAGTTAAAGTTGATGGTAAAGAGTTAATCATCCTCAAAGAATCAGATATTTTAGCGGTTATTGAGTAGAAAATCAAAAATATTATTAATTAAAAAATTCACAATTTTATGGCTTCAAAAGAAATTTTATTCGGAACAGACGCGCGCACAAAAATTTGCGAAGGTGTTGATATTATCGCTAACGCAGTAAAAGTTACTCTAGGGCCAAAAGGTCGCAATGTGGTGATTGAAAAATCATTTGGCGCGCCACGCATCACTAAAGATGGCGTTTCTGTTGCTAAAGAAATTGAGCTTTCTGATAAGTTTCAAAATATGGGGGCGCAAATGATTAAAGAAGTTGCGTCTAAAACCAATGATAACGCTGGTGATGGCACTACTACTTCTACAGTTTTGGCACAAGCGATTGTGCGCGAAGGCACTAAAGCTGTGGCTGCAGGATTAAATCCAATGGATCTTAAGCGTGGGATTGATTTGGCGGTTGAAGCAATTGTTGCTGAGATTAAAAAAATGAGCAAAAAAGTTAATGGCCAAGAAGAAATCGCGCAAGTTGCGACAATTTCTGCCAATGGCGATAGCGAAATCGGCAAAAAAATTGCTGAAGCGGTGCAAAAAGTTGGGCCTGATTCTCCGATCACTGTTGAAGAAGCAAAAGGTTTAGAGTTTGAAGTTAATGTTGTTGAAGGCATGAATTTTGATCGCGGATATTTATCGCCATATTTTATCACCAATGGTGAAAAAATGATTGTTGAAATGGAAAATGCTTACATTTTATTGTTCGAGAAAAAAATCTCGAATTTGCAATCAATGGTTCCGTTGCTAGAGGCCGTAGTGCAATCAGGTCGTCCACTTTTGATTATTGCAGAAGATGTTGAAGGTGAAGCGCTTGCGGCACTTGTGGTTAACAAGCTTCGCGGTGGTTTGAAAATTGCTGCGGTGAAGGCTCCTGGTTTTGGTGATCGTCGCAAATCTATCATGGAAGATATTTCTGTTTTAACTGGTGGACAATTAATCTCAGAAGATCTTGGAATGAAATTGGAAGATGTTACGCCAAAACAACTTGGCCAAGCAAAAAGAATCATTATCACTAAAGATGATACTACAATCGTTGAAGGCCTTGGTTCTAGCGATGATGTTAAATCTCGCTGTGTTTCGATCAAAAAACAAATGGAAGAAACTACTTCTGATTATGATCGCGAAAAATTGCAAGAACGCCTTGCTAAACTTTCTGGTGGAGTGGCTATTCTTAAGGTTGGCGGCGCTACTGAAGTTGCTGTCAAAGAAAGAAAAGATCGCGTTGAAGATGCGCTTCACGCTACTCGCGCGGCTATGCAAGAAGGTATTGTTGCGGGCGGTGGATCGGCTCTATTATTTGCTGGGCATATTCTTGATAATTTGAAAGGTGCTAATGAAGATCAAACTACAGGCATCAATATTATTAAAAAAGTTGTGCGTGCGCCAATTCGTCAAATCGCTGAAAATGCTGGATTTGATGGTGCGGTTGTGGCCAATGAAGTTGCATCGAAAAAAGATGCTGCTTATGGTTATGATGCGCAAAATAATAAATATGGCGATATGTTTAAGGCTGGGATTGTTGATCCGGCGAAGGTTGTTCGCACTGCGCTTCAAGATGCATCTTCAATTGCTGGCTTGTTAATCACAACTGAATGCTGTATTGTTGAGAAAAAAGAAGAAGCTGCTGCTGGCCATAGCCATGGCGGTGGAATGGGTGGTGGTATGGGTGGAATGGGCGGATTCTAATTCTGCGCATTTGTTTTTGTTTCAAGAAAAAGGCGGATCATTAATGTGGTCTGCCTTTTTCATTTTGTATACTTAGAGATAAGGTTGTTTTATTTGTTGGGGTAGTTGAAGAGGCTGGAATGTTAGCTAACGATTTGGCAGCAAAAATCTCTGTTGCCAAATGATCAATAGTTTTATACATTTCTTGATAAATAGCTAATGTGCTTGGATGGGGAGGGTTTGCAAATGGATGTTGTTTTGTAATAGATGACCAATCTAAATTTATTATTTGACCCAAATGAAATGTAAAATCTTGAGTTAGCTCTGGATTTAATTTGTGATTATCTGCAAATTGTGTGATTTTTTCTTGAATTAGGGTTGATCGTTCTTCGGGATTGCACTTATCGAGCTTGAATTCTCTAAAGAGTAAATCTGCGGGGTGCTTTGGCAAAATCGCTCCTATCGCCAATATTATTTCTTCTGGGGTTATTTCTTTGATGGCCATAAGAAAACAAAGCCTTGATATTAATCCCCGCGCAATGGGATTGATTAAAAATGCTCCCGTCGAATTTATGTGAGCTATTTGTGGGTTGCTTCTGGTTAAATATTCTTTAAAACCAGCGGTGTATTCTTTGTATGAGGTGCCATCTTCGCGAAAGGAGAGCGTGATGTCTCTATTTGTTGTCCAATCCAAATAAAGTGGCGGTTTTTTATTGTCGCTATAAAATGAAATATCAATAGCGCTATCTTTTGCATTAACAGTAAAGACGCCATCTCTATTATAAATTTCTACTTTATCAATGCCAAAATTGTCTTTGACAAATGCTTTGATTTGGGCCTCACTCCAAGAGCTCATTCCTTTTATTTCAAACGCAATATCAAGATCATTTGGCAATCTTGGGGTTCTTGCGCAAGATATTACACTTCCTTTTATCCAAAATTTTGATTCTTGAGGCATTTTAGCAAGAATTTTTTGCAAAAATATTGGCAGGTCTTGCATTGACGATATTTTGCGCCTCTCTTTTAAAAATGCCTCCATTTCTTGTTGGCGAGAAGGTTCTTTTGCTAAGGAAATAGCTATTGGAGCCAAGATAGGTGGCGCTAGAGGCGGCGGCGGAGATTCTTTTTTTGGTGATGCAACTGGTGATGCCACTTTTGCTGTAGCTGAAGGAGATGCAATTATTTTTTCAATCTCGGGCTTTATCCATTCAGGATATTGCTGTTTTAATGCGGATTTTTCCTCCTTCGTTGCAAGCTTTGCTTCAACAAGTTCAAAATAATATTTAAACTCATCTTTGTATCTTTGCAATACGCTTTCTTCGGTAATTTCTTTTCCAATTTCATAAAGACGATTTGCTATTGCGAGAGGATTTTTTATGTCATGTGATTTGCACCATTTTCTAAATTCTTTAATTTCTGCGATATTTGAATTATATTCTCCATTAATAAAATATAAAATTATTTTTGCTTGCGCAGGAAGATAAGGGGTGCGAGCGTCAACGCTTAATCTGGTTAGAGCCATAGCTTGTTGAAGCCAAATTCCCTTATTTGGCTCGGCTATTTTTTGCGCAAGTTGTTCGATTTTTTCTGCTAATTTAAATTGTATTGTGCTTCCTAGAGTTTGCTTGGTGTCTATTTTTTTAGCCTCAAGTGATGTAAGAAAATTTTGCACAAGAAGCGGCTTGATTTTTTCAATAGCTAGATCCGCAGAAAGAAGATCTTCTGTTTTTAGTAAAGCAAGCATTTGTTGAGCAGCTTCGGCTTTTAGTGTGTCTGAATTATTGCCATTAATTATATCTAAAACTATTGCAAAAGCCTTTTTTTTATTAGCCAAAGGATCTTCATCTTGCTTTGTGGATTGCAAAATTAGAATTTTAGCAAATTCAATATGAGCTGCCACAAATCCTTTGGAGGCGGAGTTTTGAATGAGTCTTTTGTATATTTGATCAGCATCTTTCTTTTGCTTTTTTGCAAATGATAATTTGTTTAGTTCGCAAGCTATATTATATTTTATTTCTGGTGAGAATGATTCATTTTCTGCAAATGCGGCTAGATAAGGAAGAGAATCAGGATTTTCGGCGGTATTTTGTAAAATCGATATTAAGGATTCGGGATTATTTGTTTCTAATAAATTTGCGAGGGCAATTTTAAATTTAGCTAATTCTTTATGGGGAGATAAGTATTTGTAGATTCTGATTGCTGCAGCCAAATCTCGCTCTGTACCCAATCCTCCTTCAAGACAAATTGCATAGATCATCATGGCGGAGTGATCATGGTGAGATATTTTTTTTATAAATAAAAAATCATCTGCAGATATTTCTCTAAGATTTAATGATTCAATCCTTGCTAACTCTTGCTCATATCTAGTTTTGGCTGCCTTATGGCCAACTTTGCTCGCTTGTTTATAATAAATAAATGCAAAAGCTGGATCTGTGGTTATGCGATCTAATCTATCATGATTTGCAGGATCATCATTTAGGACTAAGCAATCAGCTATTTTAAGTATTGCTTCTTTATGATTGTTGTTCGCAGACAATTCCAAAAAATATTTGAATCTTGCTTTAAGGATCTCTAATTTTGTATTTTGTCGAATTAATTCATCTGGGTTTTGCTCTAAAGTTATTGCTTTTTTTAATTCTTTTGCCTCACTTAAAGATTGCTGCGCCAGATCGTATTGAGCGAAAGCATTGCCATTTAAAGCGGCTTCTCTAAGAAATTGTTCTTTTGGTCTTTTTGCAAATCCTTGATATAGTTTTAGATTGATATCTTTATAAAATGATTCACTTTTTGGTGAAGTGCAACGATCATAATTTAAATAAAAATAATATAATGCATCGGGATCTTTGTTGATCAAAGATCTTAAATAAGAAATTGGCTTTAATTCATCGCTATCAATAATTTGAGAAAATTCAGGCCCCCTGTCTTTGCAGATTATATCATTGTTTTCAATATCTGATGTAAATTGACTGCGAGATGTTATTGCTCGATTAAAGAGCAACAATAAGTGCTCTCTGTTTTTTATTTTTAGTAATTCTTTTTCTTGGCTTGGTCCATTTGGATCTGCCGATAAAGAAGGAAATTCTTGAGCAATAACTTTGTTTGCATGATCAAGAAATTCTTGTATCTTTGAATCATTGGGTGATCTGAATTTTTTGGCAAAGTCGTATAAATTTATCCAAGTTATTTCTGCCTCTACATTTTGGATTAAAACAGGATATTCTTTTTGAATAGCTTTTAAAGAGCTTATGATTTCGGCAAAAGATTTGCCAGTTAACATTGCAACTTTGATTTTAGCTAACCCAACAACAGAAAGCGATGGGTCTGGGGTTTTTTCTGCGGCAGCTATTATTAAATAATATAAATTTAAAGCCTCTTGTTTTTTCTCCTTAGAATTTTGCGATGATTTTTCAAGAAATCTTGCATAATTATAAGTAATTCCAATATTCCATCGATCTTGCTCAGGATTGCATTTATAGGCAAGTTCAGCGTAATAATCTAAATCTGGGTTGGATTGATATATAACATAATATAAAAAAGAATTCAGGACTTCTTGTGCTTTTTTTATTGCTTTATAATTTGATGGATCAGCAGTCTGAAGTTCGCTATATTTTTTTGCGACAGTTAGATAATTTGATAGCAAAGATGCTGTTGAGGGGCTTTTTTTTTCTAACAATTCAAGTATTAGGATTTTTGAATGTTCGTCATGATCAACAAAGCCAAGCGGATCTTCTAATTTTTTTCCAAGTTCTGCAAGTGCGATTTTTATTGTTTCTTGGCCGCTTGTTTTGGGCTGAACTAGATCTTTATCTTTTGTTTTGGATGTTTCGAAGGTGCATTGATCAATGTATTCTTGTAATCGAACGCATTCTTCAACGGCCATTTGGTGGCCATTTGAAGAAGCGTCATGAAGGTATAAAAATTCAGCACCATCTTGAGCGGATATTTTTTTAGATTTAATGGCGACCGATAAATCATATTGAGCTTCAGCAACATTATTATTTGCGGCTAATTCAAGAAAATATAACCATTTTCCTTTTAATGATATATCTTTGGCGCCTCTTTCAAGATGTTGAGCTAAATAATGTTTTGATAATTCGTATTGAGCTTCTCTGTTGCCGTTCCACGCCGCCATTTCAAGAAAATATATCGGCGGTGTTTCTTGCAAAATAGATCCTCGACACAATTGAATCATGGCACGATTTTTGCTTAAAGCATCATAATTTTGATAAAAATAATAAAAAGAGTTGCAATTATTTTTTCGCAAAGATTGAACTAGATTTAATGCTGCTTTTTGACCATTAACATTTTTTTCAGTGATTGGGCCATAATAAATTCGAAGAGCCTCGGCAGTTTTGTCTGAATTAATAATATCGGTTATTGGTGGATTGGTATTTCGCGATTTCTTTGCCAAATCCAATAAGGCTAATAGTTTTTTATCATCATCTTCGTTAGCTAGTTTTAAGTCTTCTCCTAACTGATCTTGTTTTATAGATGGATAGTCGAGCACAGTTGTTTGCCTTAAATAATCAAGAAGAGCCTGTATCGATGGATTTTTGGATCTGAGGTTTTTTGCATAATCGCATAATTCTGTCCAAGCTTTTTCTGCATTTATACTGCTGGCAAGAGGTGGATGTTTTATTATTAAGGCATCTAAATCTAACTTAACATTTGCAAAAGTTTTATTATTTAGAAGCGCTAATTTTAACTCTGCTAAAGCGGCTTCCATAGAAAATTGAACCCTGCTTATTTCTGAGTAAAGAGCTATGATTCGCTGCAATTCTAAGCGCGAATGCGGCGATATTGTATTTAGACTTCTTGCGTATAGCAGTTTATAAGGATTGAGCGCCAAATCTTCAATTGGATGACAGCGATACGCTAGATCGTAATAATAGTTAGCTCCAGGAAGCGCCTTTTCTTTTAGATCTTGAGCAATCGCAAAATACATCAAAACCGTCAATTCTAACTCATCGTCGGTTAATCCTGTTTCTTTGCTGCTATAAAAGTCGGTTTGCAATATTTTGTGAATAATTTCCATAAAGCGCCCTGCGGTTCTTGTTGTGAGGTCACCAACTATTTTGACTATAGCTTGCGCGCAATAATCTTGACTAACTAACCCAAGAGAATTATCGAGATTTTTAATAATTTTATCCATAAGGCCTCCTATCGAGAGGTCTTTTTTTGTTTCTTTGCCTTTAGCTGCCTTGCTATGATCCATAATAAAAAATAAATAGTCCGTAAATTAATTTTAAATCTGATCAAGAGAAGAGATGCCTTTTCTTAGTTGTTAATAAAAAATTCTATAAAGTCAATTTTTTTGATGATGGTGGTTGCAAATTAAAGGCCTGCGATTTAAAAGTTTTATCAAATAAAAGCTAGTAAAAAAATAAATTTCTATTAAAATATCGACTTGTTTTTAGCTTTATCTTATCCATTAAAATATTACAAAATGAATATCTCAAAAATTTCTATCGGCAAAAATGCGCCGTATCAAGTTAACGCAATCATCGAAGTATCAATGAATTCTTCCGATCCAGTTAAATACGAAATGGATAAAGAATCTGGAGCAATTTTTGTTGATCGATTTATTGCAACGCCAATGTATTATCCGTGCAACTATGGATTTGTGCCGCACACACTTTCTGACGATGGTGATCCGTGTGATGTTTTGGTGGTTTCTGATTTTCCAGTGATTGCTGGTGCGGTTATGGCAGTTAAACCAGTTGGTGTTTTGATGATGGAAGATGAAAAAGGCATGGATGAAAAAATCATCGCAGTGCCAGCGCTTAAATTAAACTCGCAGTTTGAAGCAATCGAATCTTATGAAGAATTACCGCAAAATTTGATTGCAAAAATCAAACATTTTTTTGAGCATTATAAAGATTTAGAAAAAGGAAAATGGGTTAAAGTTACTGGTTTTGAAGGCGCTGCCAAGGCTCGCCAATTGATCGAAGAGGGTATCACAAGAAATAAAAAATAGAGCATTCTTTATTTTAAAAGAATAATAATTGTATGGAAAAATCAGTTTCGCTAATCAATTTAATTTTTCAGGCTGATGCAGTGGTTCAGCTGGTGATGTTCTTGTTGTTTGCGGCTTCTTTGTGGTCTTGGGCGATTATTTTTGATAAAATAATGAAGTTTCGTTTGTTAAAAATTCGTAGCGATAATTTTGAAAATGTGTTTGAACAAGCAATGCTAGAAGATGTTTATGGAGAGGCTAAAAAAAATGATAATCATCCTTTGAGCCGCATTTTCATTGCTTGCATGAAAGAATGGAAAACCAACAATGTAAAACAAATTACTGCTGAAGGTGTTGAAAAAAAAGCCGCTCTCAAAGAAAGGCTTTCAGCTGCGATGCAGGTGGCATCTAATCGCTCGATGCAAAAATTAGAGGCGGGATTAAATTTTTTGGCGATTATTGGTTCGGTAGCGCCTTTTGTCGGGCTTTTTGGAACAGTTTGGGGGATTATGAGCTCGTTTCAGGGGATAGCTGTTTCAAAAAATACTAGTCTTGCGGTGGTGGCTCCGGGCATTGCAGAGGCTTTGCTTGCAACAGGGATTGGTTTATTTGCGGCGATTCCGGCGGTGTTTTTTTATAATATATTTTCGAATAAAATTAATCAATTTGTTGAGCGGGCTAATAATTTTTCGCTGCAATTGATGAATGCGCTTTCTCGGGAGTTGGATCGGTAGGGGAACGAACGGATGTGTTGGGTTTTTTATTTAAATAAAAATACGATTCCTGAGAATAGCGTCATGGCGCCGACCATTTTTTTGAAGAATACTTCGCTGATTTTAAGATGCGCTTTATAACCAAAATAAATGGCGATTAATACTGGGATTATAGTCCACCAAGTGTCTGCAAAAAATTCTAAGTGAATTTCTCCTTGTATTGAGAGTTGAATGATTCGCACCATGTTCATTGCAACAAAAATGCCTGCCATGGTGCTGCGAAGCTCTGATTTGCCTTTAAAAGTATCTTTTAGGGCGTTGACGATAAATGGGCCGCCAATGCCAAATAAACCAGTAGAGATGCCGCCAGTTAACAATAATCCGTTTTTAAATAAAGTTGGAAATTTTATTTTATCAAAAAAAATAACCTTAGCAGATAGTATAATAGCAAAGGCGCCAAATAGTGTCAGCATGGTTTGTGAATCGATATTGCTAAAAATTAGAGAGCCGATCATTGTTCCCAAAAAGCAAATCGGCATGCTTTGAAAAAATATTTTTTTAGAGAAAGATTGATGATCCGTGATAAAAATATAAACACTAGAACAGCTTCCTATATAAAGCCCAATAATTACCATTGTTTTGACATCCATAAAAAATCCAAGGATCGAATAGGTAATTAGACCGCCACCAAAACCAATAATGCTTTCGATAAAAAACCCAATAGAAAAAAATAGCGCAATTAAAAGCGGAATCGGCATAAATAATTGATGAAATTGTGGCGCACAAGATCTTGTTAAGATATAGGAATTTAGTGGTAAAAATTTTAATTCTAAAGTAGAAATTTAGAAAATAAGTTGGGCGAACAAAATAATATGATTATTATGTGGATAATAACATAAAATTCATTATTATTTTGTTTAAATTTTTAATAAAATGAAAAAATATTTTTTATTTTTTCTTGCCTTACTTTTGCCGATCAACTCTTTTGCATCGGGGTTTGTGCGAGATCCCAGAATAATAACAGATCCTCCCGAGCCAGCCTTAAAGGTTATTGCCCAATTGCGCGCAGAAAATATCACTAGCAAAGATTATCAAGCCACTAATTCTGCCGACCAATATCTTAATTCTGCGGCAAAATTTAACTTTATTTCAAATGCTACCTTAAATCAAAAATGGTTTTTAGAGGTAAATTTTCGTGCCGAGCAACTAAAACAGCAAAATGTTGATGATAAAAACTACGGAGGCGAGGGCGCCTATTTGCGCGAGATTAGGCTTGGTTATAATGATCGCG
The DNA here is from genome assembly GCA_945865905.1 of Rickettsia typhi. Lineage (GTDB taxonomy): Bacteria > Pseudomonadota > Alphaproteobacteria > Rickettsiales > UBA1997 > CAMCFD01. The sequence continues at coordinate 134,965 of CAMBFC010000002.1, read as the reverse complement.
ATATGATGCTTTTTGTTGGAAAATTTCGCCCATTTTTTGGCATTGCTTGGCGCAACGGCCGCAATAACTGGATGGATTATACCACAAATAATCAAGAGCAATTTGATTATAACAATACGCGAGGCATGTGGACCGATATAATCGCAAATAATTATTCGCAAACAGAAAAACTAGGAGCTGGAGGCGTTGTTAAATCGGGCAACGCTAAAACTGTTGGAAAATACGAGCTTGGCTTAAGTTTTTTTACCAATGATCGCAAAAATTTAGACAATTCTATTATCAACAATAGAGTCTCTGCGGCCAAGACCGATGCACTTCCGGGCGATACTAGGTCTTTAAAATCATATGTTGCCTCGCTTGATGTTTCGTTTGACTTTGCTGCTGATGAAAAATTATTTTATCGTTTTGCCTATATTGATCTTGCGGTAAATAGCCTTGCTACTGCCGTGCCGCCATCTAAAATTGGTGATCAAAAAGGTTTTTCTGCGGCGATGAATTATCAATATCCATTTTCGCAAGATTTTAATTTAAATGGTTTGGCAGAATATGTTTCAATGAAAAATGTTGGTGGAAATTCTAATTTGGGTGATAGATATTTTAACTCAAGCTTAGTAGGAAATATTTTTCAAAATTGGAACATAACCACTGCTTATGGCAGTCGCCAAAGTTTTAATCTTGGTCAAAATGGCTTTGATCAAAATATGGCAGAAATTTCTGCGGGTTATCGTTTTGATAAAAATGCTTTCTTTGATAGCTTGGTTATTCAAACTGCTTATAGAAATTTACGCACAGATAATCATTTTGTTATTGATACAAAAAATACCTTTGGGGTTTTGGTGCGTTACATAAAAAACTTTTAAATACAAGCGCTGCCGTTACATAAAAAACTTTGATTGTAAGCCGAGCATCACTTAAAATAAAAAAAGATGCAGTTAATAAAATAATAGCGCTATTTAAATCTTAATGCTAAAAGCGATTTTAAAAAGACAGGTTGCTAATTTTATCTCTCTGGTTTTAGTTGCGTCATTTTTTTTACAAGTGCAAGATAGCTATGCGATTTATGATGGCGATAGGTCGACTGGCTATTCAGAGAGTAGTCACATGTGTAGCACTGGCTCATTTGACTTCAATCCTTTTGGATCCAATAAAGATATTGAATGGAAGCTAGATAATCCAATTTGTCTTTCTTTTATTGCAATTCAGGGTCTGTTGATAATGGGGGCTGGTTATGTTGTGGCCGCAATGTGCAGGCCAACCAACACTTATGGCCAACCAAAAGCATCTGTAGAAGCGGCGCAAGAAGCGTCTGCTCCAGATACCCCGTTCATAACACCAATCACACTTGTCAAGCTTACAGCAAGAATTACTTATTGTACGACCAGAGCTGGGGAGCTTACATTGCTTACATCAGCTATGACTGCATGTATGGCGCAGGCTACCGCTACCCTTGGTGCCTCAGCGACTATGTGCATTCCAATTTCAATAGAGGTTGGAAAAGCAACGCTTGATCAAACAAGATGCTGTACAGCTTATGCCGCTTATGCCGCTGCTGTTGCTTTGGGCGTAGCTGCTCTTGCTATAATTTATGCTTCGGCAAAAGGTGCTTATGAAAGTGCAAGAATTTGCGGATATGATTGGAATTCTTGGAAACAAGTTGATGATAACGGTGATTTTGATAGCGGATTAACAAAAACAAGATGGCGTCTCGGAGTTTATCCGGGCTCTAGGCAATATTGTGTTGAAGATATTTTTGTTGGGCATCAACCTCGAAATAGCAATGATGTTGTCTATAATAGCTGTGGCTATAGTGGAGAAGGTGGTTTTGCAGCTAATGCCCTTACTATAAAAAATAAATATTTTCGTGAATATCTTTATGCTGGAGAAGAGAAAGAGGATGAGGGCGGTGGATCTTGTAATAACCCTACAGGATGGGATGCCGCACATAGGTTAAAAAATCTTGGCTATACTAGTAACGCTCAAAGATATTATATGACTGGGCCCGGAGGCGCTTCAAACTATGCTTGTCATCGCTTTATTTTAGAAGCGGGTTCTGATCCTTCAGCTAGTGACGCCTATGAATGTTGCAAGCGACGAAGTCAAGAAACAATCTGTATTGAAAATGCCCCAATGGCAATGGGAAGCATTCAAGGCTCTTACGATAGTACTTTTTGTGAACTTAATTCTAAATGCTCGGTTGCTGGTATAATATTTGAAACATACAGCTCAAAGAAAGCCTCTAATTTTATTTGTGCCAAAACTTACTCCGTATGCCCTTACAATCATCTTCTTGGCGGCGGAACAGAAGTTGGAAAATATATAACAGATCCTGGTGGCGCTGTAACCAATGATATAGAAAATTTTTGCCAATACAGAAAACATTGCGTAAAAATTCCAGTGATGCCATATGTTAGGATGAGCAGCTTAGAGGGCGCATATATTTCTGCCGCTTGCAAAAACTTAAAAGGAGATAGCCAAAATGTTTATTCATATAGCGCAGATTTATTGCCAATAAGCAGTCGTGGTTTTGCAGCGCCTCTGGTTCAGTGCTTCAAAGAAAGTATCGAAAATGCTTTATTGAATAGAGCTGGCGATACTAAATGCAAAAATCCCGATGAGACGGCGTCGCATGATTTTTGCTCAAGTGGATATCTTTATAAAAAAGATCAACCTTTAGCGGCAACCTCTTCATTTTTTGTTAAAATTCAAAACGGTCTCAGAGACATAATAAAAATAGCGCTGACTATTTCGATTACTTTGTTGGGAGCTATGGTGCTTCTCGGTGCAAGTCCGCTCAGCAAGAAGCAATTATTGATGTATATTCTTAAAATAGGTCTAGTGATGTATTTTGCAGTAGGAACTGGCTGGCAGTTTGGTTTTGTTGATGGTATTTTAGGATCCTCAAATTATATTTCCGATATTATGATGCGGATTGACGATCCTAATGCCCCTGAAAACAAAAAAGACGGCTGTCAATTTCCGCGCTTTAATTATGCCGATCAAAATGAGGCAACAAAATATGATAATCCAGCCTATTCTCCAGGAAGAGAATATCTCAAAATTTGGGATACGCTGGATTGTAAGCTCGCGCGTGCTCTAGGTTTTGGGCCAGAATTATCAGTTCCTAATCTTGTCAAAATGATTTTTGCTGGATTTTTAACTGGTGGCCTCGGAATCATGTTCCTTGTTGCAACTTTTATGTTCGCCTTTTTTATGCTATCTGTTACTATGCGGGCGATTCATATATTTTTGATGGCCTCGGTAGCAATTGTTATTCTCATTTATGTATCGCCAATAACGATCACTCTGGCGATGTTTGAGCGCACTAAAGGCATTTTTGATGGATGGTGGAAGCAGGTTCTTGGATTAGCATTGCAGCCAGTTATATTATTTGCCTATCTCGGAGTTTATATTGCGTTGTTTGACAATATTGTAATTGGTAAAGCAACCTTCAATGGTGATGGACATAACACGCAAAAATCAATTGTCTGTAATTCTGAATCAGCAAATACCAGTATTTATTGTATTTTTCGCGTTGCAGATCTTAAAACTTTTAGTGGTCTTGAAGTAATAGGAATAGGCCTGCCGGTGCTAACTTCGATGAATAAAGAGAAAATGAATACGATTATTAAATCTGCCTTTATAATGTTTATTTTTGCTGGATTTATCGATAAAATATCTGAACTTGCAGCTAAATTAGTTGGTGGATCTGAGTTAAAATCGAATTCAATGTCTGCAATGTCAATGGCCAAAAAATCATTTGGAGCGCTCAATGCTATTCAGGAGAGGGCTACGCGCGGCATGATCAAGCATGGTGGGGCGGCTGCGAAAGCGGTTGCTTCAAGGGCTGAGAATAAACTGGCCCAGAAGGGTTATCAGGGTAGTGGTCAGAGGCCTTCTTTATCTCCTAAGGCCCCAGATGCAACGCCGCCAGATGCAGCAGTGGCTGCTGATAAACCGGAGCCAACTAGTAATCGCGCGCCAGATGCTATGCCGGTTGCGGATGACAAGGCTCAAAGTTTCTCGCAAGCTTCGGCGGCACCAGAAAAGCCTGCAGAAGGTGCGAGCGATGCGGATAAGAAGGCTGCTTATGAAAAAAAAGCCACAGCCGACGCAATGATGTGGTAATTATTTATTATGCAATATTTGAGAGATACTGGAGCAAAGAAATCAATATCAAAAAAAATACTAAAGCAGTTTTTTTGCCTCTGCCAGCGTGAAGTTTTTCTTATTCTCGTGGCAGTGAAACTCGATCATCTTTAAGGCATCGCGAATCGCTGTATAGCTATGCCTTAAGCTGTTGGATAAAAACTCTACAACTTCATCACTAATTTTTAATTGTCGCCGCGATAGCCCTTGTGAAAGCAATATTTTTATCAAATTTGGTTGAGGATTTTTTATCTCAACGGTAAAAATATTTTTAATACGCGAAACTAAATCGCGCAATGTAAAATCATCTAAATTCACTGCGCTTAAAATCAAAAATGCACCTGCCTCTGCTGCCGAATTTATTATCTGCAGCAGGGTTTCATCATTTTTTATTTCATCAATATTTTCAAGAATATAAAAACTATTTTCAGCAAAAAATGTTGGTGACTTTATATCATTTAATTCATCTTTTTGCAAAAAAACCGCATGAAATTTTTGTGCAAAAATATGCAAAAGATGTGTTTTTCCGCAACCATGTTCACCATTGAGAATAAAGGATGGAATAGTATTTTTAGCGAATGATTTTTGATCGAAGAATTTTTGTAAAAAATCGACAGCATTTTTGTTTTCAGCAGAAAAAACAAAATCCTCTTCTCTAAAATTAGCCTGATTTTGCTTTGTTGAAAAATCAAAAATTAATTGCGTCTGATTCACGGAATTGTTTATTCTATAACTTTGGGAACGGAGAAATAATTATATTTTGCATTTTTTGTGTTGCGCAAAATATCGTCAGCAATATTGCCGTCAGAGATTATATCAGGCATTAAGCGCAGACTATCTTGATGCACGCTAGTGAGTGGCTCAACCCCATCAGTATTGGCTTCGTTGAGCTGTTCGATCCAAGATATTGTGCCACCAACTTGCGCGGTTAGGGTTTTGCAATCATCTTCGCTTACTTCAATGCAAGCTAATTTTGCGATTTTCTTGATATCTTCGTTGGTAAGTTGTGTCATATGGTTTTATAGTAAAATCCTATTTTTAATTTTAGTAAAAATGATTATAAAAGATCACGCATTATTCCACAAATCCATGCCAAGTCAAGGCAAATTGCTTGCTATAGATGTTGGCACCAAGCGCCTAGGCATAGCAGTTTGTGATGAATTGCGCTTTCTTGCAACGCCAAAAAAAATTATCAATCGACAAAGCAACGAGAAGGATTTTGCCGAAATTGCTCATATTTTTAAAGAAGAGAGGGCGATTGCAATTGTGATGGGCTTTCCAATCAATATGGATGGTACTTTTAACGAAATGTCGCGATTTACTCAAAAATTTGCTGATGAACTAGATAAATTTCTTGGTGGATCGGTGCAGATTTTTTTTGCTGATGAAAGGTTGACAAGTTTTGAGGCAAAGGAAATATCGCATTCTATATCTTCGCGCAAAAAACAGAAACATTTTGATGATATTGCGGCTAGCGTGATTTTGCGCGATTTTATTGATGTGGTTAAGGGCAATTAATTTGTTTAGAAGCTTGCTTTTAGTGCCTTCAATAATCCCAAAATCATTTCATCACTATGCAGTGGTGTGACTGTTATTCTTAGGCGCTCATCGCCTTTTGCCACTGTTGGATAATTAATATGTTGTACATAAATATCAAAATCTTTGAGTAACTGCGCTGAAATTTCTTCAGCTTTTTTTGCATCACCAATTACTATGGATACTATGTGCGATTGGTTCTCAACGATTCTTATCCCAGCTTTTTTTAGCTCATTTTTTAATGTAGCAACTTTTTCTTGATGAATTTTTCTTTCTTTAGAGCTTGATTTTAAGTGATTAATATTAGTGATTATAGAGGCGCAAATAGAGGGCGGAAGTGAGGTTGTAAAAATAAATCCAGCGGCATGCAGCCGCACCGCATCGATAATTTCTTGTTTGCCAGTAATGTATCCGCCTATGCAGCCATAAGCCTTGGCAAAGGTTCCTTGAATTATATCAATTTGAGATTCAAGACCAAGTTCTTCACATAAACCGCCGCCAGTATTGCCATAAAGCCCAACAGCATGAACTTCATCAACATAAGTTAAGGCATTATATTTTTTAGCAAGAGCGGCAATTTCACTAATTTTTCCAAAGTCACCATCCATTGAATAGACTGATTCAAAGATGATTATTTTTGGTTTTTCTGTTGTAAATTTTTGCAGTAATTCTTCGAGATGCTCAACATCGTTGTGACGAAAAATATGTTTCTCAAGCTTGCTGTTTCTAATGCCGCTGATGATTGATGCGTGATTTTTGGCATCAGAAAAAACAACCAAATCAGGAATAATTTTGGCCAAAGCCTGAATGGTTGCATCATTGGCAACATAGCCAGAAACAAAGCAGAGAGCGTTTTCTTTTTTATGCAAAGATGAGACTGTTTTTTCTAACTTAACTAATAAATTATTGTTGCCAGAAATATTACGAGTGCCTCCAGATCCAACCCCATAGTCTTTTAGTGCGTTAATTGCAGCGTTAATTGCATCTTCATTTTGCCCCATACCAAGATAATCGTTGGAGCACCATAATGTGATTTTGCGACTATTGTGATTATTGGTGGCGTAAGGAAAATTGCCCTTTAGGCGAGAAATGTTGACAAATTGACGATAGCGATTTTCATCGCGTAATTTGTTTATTGAGTTGTGAAATAACTCGCTATAATTCATTTAAAATAATATTTGTTAAGATTCAGAGAGTTTTGAATTTTATTAATTCAATATAAAATCTCTAAACCTCATTGTTTTTTGTTAGTGGATCATATTTTCTTTTTCTCTTAGGGGCAACGAAAATTGTTCCGAACAATATTATTAAGGCTCCAAATCCTGACCAAAAGTCTAAAGATTCGCCAAAGACAAAATAAGAGATGATTGAGGTAAAGATTAAGCGAGTAAAATCAAAGGGCTGCACCACAGATAAATCAACTTTTGAATAGGCGGTAGACATTGCCATATGAGATAGATTTGAGAAAAGCCCCAGCATCGCCAACCAAAAAATATCAGAAAAATTCATGCTGGCAGGATGCATAATTCCAAGCGGAATTGATAAAACTAACATGATGAAAGACATATAGGCAACAATGGTTTCGGGCTTATCAGTGTCGGTCATCATCTTGACTAAAATATTAGAAATTGACCATAAAAATGTTGTAATAATTGCTAATAAATAAGCCAGTTTAAATTCATGAAATCCGGGGCGAATAATAACGATAATGCCAATTAGACCTATTGCCAGAGCGGTCCAAACTCTAGCATGAACTTTTTCTTTTAAAAAAAACATTGCCGCTAAGGTTGTAATAATTGGCACAATAAAAGTAAAAGAAACTGCTTCTGGCAGCGGAATTAATGTAATGGTGTAGAACCATATAAGCATTGCCACCAAGCCATTTAAATTGCGCAAAAAATGCAAATGTATTTTTTTAGTTTTAAACAATTGGCGCGGGTTTTTGATCATTAGTGGAATAAAAAAAGCAAAGGCAAAAAAATTGCGCATCATCACAATAAAAAACACATGAAAGTGCCCTGATAAATGGCGAACAATTGCTATAAGGATCGAAACCAAGAAACAGGTTAAAATGGCAAAAAATATAGCCTTGGAATTATTGGATAGTTTAGAAAAATACCTCATCTATTTTAATCTGGTATGGCTATAAAACTGTATAGCATCTTGATTGGTTATGATTTTTTTGAAATCAATTGAACTAATAAAAACACTATCAAGCGATCTAGCGCGAGATAGCGCCACATAGGCCTGCCCAGCGCTAAAAATATTAGATAAATCGCAAGAAATTTTATCCAATGTTAGGCCCTGTGATTTGTGAATTGTGATCGCCCAAGATAAAATCAGTGGAATTTGTGTTGCTGCGGCCTCGGTCACAACTTGCTTTGTATCATGATCAAATCTATCAATAATCCATTCTTCTGGTGCAATAGTAAGAATTTTTCCATTAGAAAATTCAACAATTGGATAAAACTTTTTTGGTGAAAAATCTTGCACCACGCCAAGAGATCCATTGATAATTCCTTCTTTTTGAAAGGTATTTTTTATCATCATAACCTGTGCTCCAACCTTTAGTTTTAGGCTTTCGACCGCTAGACAATTTTTGCGCAATAATTCAACTTTGTTTATTTCGCCAAAATATTTTGCTTCAAAAGATTTTTCTTCGCGGGGGATTTTTTTTAGTTCAAATTCGTTAATTTGCGCCGCCTTAGCATTGTGACTAGTGAGGATAGTTGGTTTAATTGTCAGATTATCATCATTGGCTTTGAGCCTTAAATTTAGCTGCTCTACATCATCTTCATCTAAATTTCCAAAGCGTAAATTATTTAAAATTTTGATGAATTTTTTATCATGTTGGCGAAAAATTTCTTGGAGAATAAAAGTTTGCAAATCAAGATTTTTCCAACTTTGTGAGGTGAAGCAAAAACTTTGTTCTTCATCGCCATATCTGGTGATAGGGGCAAGTTGCAAAAAATCGCCAAAAAGCAGTATTTGCAAGCCTCCAAAAGGTTGATTATTTTCACGAACAGCACGAAGAACTTGATCGAGAATATCAAATAAATTAGCCGAAATCATTGATATTTCATCAATAGCTAAAATACGCGTTTCTTTGATACGACGCCTGATTTTGCTCATTTTGCCACTAAATAAATTAGCAATAATTTGATCGATAGGAAGATTAGCAAGGCCGATTCCTGCCCAAGAATGAATTGTGCTACCGCCAATATTAACCGCAGCGATTCCTGTGCTGGCAGTAACCGCCAAGCCAAGCTTGCCATAATGGCGTTTTAAATAATTGAGCAAAAAAGATTTTCCTGTGCCGGCTCCACCAGTAACTAAGATGTTTGATCCTTGAGATATTTCTTGAATTACGAGCTTTTGTTCAGGAGAGAGAAGTTCTTGTTCAGCGTGGCTGAAGATGTCGAGAGGCATTTAAATTGTGATGTGGGTAGAGTAAAAGCGGGGCCTTAAAAATTAAAGCCCCGCTGAAAATTCAATTATTTTTTGCGTTGTTCAGCAATTTTTTGTTGCAACATTTCAACTGAAATTGCGCCAGGGATTAATTCATCTCCAACCACAAATCCAGGGGTTCCATTAACACCGATTGCCGCACCCAAAGCGCGATTAGCTGTGATTATAGAAGTGATTTTATCTTTTTGTGATTTAAGAGCGCTTTCAATTTTAGAAGCACTAACGCCAGCGCTAGCAGCAATTTTGATTGCCTCTTCTTTGTTTGTAGCATTTGAGTTCATTAAAGCATCATGAACTTTTTTGTAAGAAGATGGTTCGATGATGTTAACCGCCAAAGCAACCGATGAAATATCTTCTGATGCTTGACCTAAAATTGGAAATTCTTTATATATGATTCTAACCTTTGAATCAGCTTTAATCAAAGCTTCAATAACTGGATTAGTTTTTTTGCAATAGCCGCAATTATAATCAAAAAATTCAACTACAGTAGCGTTAAATCCTTTTGGAGAGTAAGAGGGAGAGTTTTTGTCATTGAATAATTCATCTTTTTTTGGCCCGATGTTTTTTTGTGCAACTTTAGCTTGATCTTCCATTGCTTTGCGCTGCATATTGCTAACAGAATTGATGATTGCTTGTGGATTAGCATCAACCCATTTTACCAAAACTTCTTCAACATCTGCAACGGTGTGAATTTTTTGATCTTTATCAAGTCCGCTTGATTGAACGGCTGGCTGTTCTGCGCCTTCTTTATTTTCAGATTTTTTACCAAACATAGAATAAGCGCCGCCAATAACTAAAAGAATAGCGACAGCAATAATAACTGGCTTAACTATTGAGGGTTTGCCAAACTTTGAATTAAGAAACATATATTTTTTAAAAATTATTTATAAAAATGAAAAAAAACAAATAGACTTCATTTATATTAATTACTCAATTTACGAATGCAAAGGTTAAAATTTATTCCCAATTATGATATTGAAAAATCATATAAAAATTTATGTGTGGTAGGAATTGATGAAGCGGGCAGGGGGCCTCTTGCTGGGCCAGTTGTTGCTGCTTGTGCTTTTTTAGATTCAACTTTTTTAAGCGATGAAATTTGTGGCAAAATCAACGATTCAAAAAAAATTTCTGCGACAAAAAGAAAGGGAATTTTTTTGCATCTAAAACAGCGCATAAAATTTGGTGTTGGAGTGGTTGACGAAAAAATTATTGATGAGATAAATATTCTTCAGGCTACAAAATTAGCTATGTTTAAGGCGTATGAAGATTTTTGTATAAAAAGCGCAATTTTTCCGCAGATAATTTTGGTTGATGGAAACTTTGTGCCTTTTAAAAAAAATGGTATAATTCAAGAAATTTTACCGATTGTAAAGGGTGATCAAAAAAGCCTATCAATCGCTGCAGCATCTATTATAGCCAAAGAAACGCGTGATGAAATTATGCTAGAAATACATCAAAAATATCCTCAATTTGGCTTCGATAAAAATGCAGGCTATCCAACTAAATTTCATGTTGATAGAATTAAAGAGTTTGGAATTTGTCAGTTTCATCGCAAAACTTTTGGCCCAGTGCGAGATGTTATAAATGCTGGCTCAAAATAGCTTTTGAAATTAGTGCTAAATAAAAATATGAAAATAATTTCTGAAAAAGATCCTCAGGCTATTTCTCTTGCAGTTGATTTTTTGCGCGCAGGAAAAATTATTTCTTTTGCTGCAGATACCGTTTATGGAGTTGCGGTTGATGCCTCTAATTATAAGGCTATAGAGCAACTTTATCTCGTTAAAAAGCGTGATAAAAATAAGCCAATTGCAATTTTTTTACCAAATTTATCAATGGCAAAAAAAATTTTTACATTTAATTATGAGGCCAGAAAATTTGCAAAAAAATTCTTAGAAATTCCTCTAACTTTAGTTTTAAAAAAACGCCGCAAGCCCTTGATAACATTAGCCTCTAATCTTAATAATGGTGATAAGTTTTTGGGATTCAGAATTGTTGAGAAAAAGTTTATCGCTGAATTATTAAAAAATTTTGGTGGAGTGATGGCGGTAACAAGTGCTAATATTTCTGGGTTTGAAGCGCCAATTTCAGCTGATCAAGTAAAAAAATATTTTAATTTTAATGAAATTGATCTGTTAATTGATGGTGGAATTTGTGAGAAAAAAAATCCTTCCGCGGTAATAAAAATTGACGACAAGATTACAATTTTGCGCGAAGGAGAAGGTTTTAATATTAATTCAACTACCTTATGAAAACAATAATGGAGCTATTGCGCAGACCATTAGTAAAAATTATTGGCCTGATGCTCGTGATGTATTTTGGATTATTTTCTAATAAACAAGATCCAGATAGTTTGGGCAACCGACTATCTTCTCAAAATATAAAAGAAAATTTTAGCGAAATTCATGAAAAAAGTAATTTTATTTTATCTAATATTGATAGAGCTAAACAAATGAGCGGCAAAGAGCTTGGCACCGGAGAAGATCCATCGCAAAGCTTTAGCGTTATTACGGCTCAAGATTATGCATCAGGTTCTGGAGATGAACAATTAAAATGCGGTGATTTGGCCGAAATTTCTTATGATGTTCGCGTCTTTGGCAGCAATAGCTCGCTTGAATTTGTTACAAAAGAAAATCTAATCATCGGCAGCAACTCTAACTCTTTACTCGAGCAAAAAATTATAGGTATGAAAACTGGTGGGGTGAGAATAATAAATATTCCTCGTGATTTTAAATCGGGCAATAAAAAAATAGCTTTTTTATTAAAATTTAATGAAGCCGCTTTGCAATATACCGTTTCTTTACTTAAATTTAGTGCTGCCAACGAAGGTGCCGCAAGCTGTGCCACCAATAACGATCAACCAAAAAAAGATGCAGAATAAATCAAAAGAAAATTGGTCAAAATTTTTATGCGATTATTTTCCGCTGATAATTTTTATCATTGTCTATAAATTTTCTACCGCGCCAGATCCATTGCTGCCAGCAACTCTATGCCTTTTAGTTTCTAGTTTTGTTGCGTTAATAATTGCTTATATTTTAACCAAGAAAATTGCGAAAATGCCGCTAATTTCTGCAATAATTTTAGGAATTTTTGGTGGTTTAACGCTAATTTCGGGCGATGATTTATTCATTAAAATTAAGCCAACTTTAATCAATTCTTTATTTGCGATTGTGCTGTTCTACGGCTATTTTACCAAAAAACCTTTAATCAAGCATTTGTTTGGTGAAAGCATAAAAATGGATGATCGCGCTTGGCTAATTTTATCTTTGCGTTGGGGATTGTTTTTTATTTTCTTAGCCATCTTAAATGAATTTATCTGGCGCAATTTTCCCACTGATTTTTGGGTAAATTTTAAGTTATTTGGTGTTTTTCCAATTTCGATGATTTTTACAATTTCGCAAGTGCCGTTTATGATCAAAAATGTGAAGGCGAAATAGCGAAGATGATTGTAGGTTCAAAAATCACAATAAATTATCGAAGCATATCAAAACTAAATTCTTTTTGAAACCGCAATTGCAAATTTTGTAGATAATTTTACTAATGCCGAGAGTGGCTTAAAATAAGGCAGATCGGCTGCTTTATTTTCATAGCCAATGTCACGATGCTCTAATTCTTCTTCACGAAATTTTTCAATTTTATTTTTTAGAGTAGAAATTTTGTCACGCTCGTTGTTACTTAAATTTATTTCCTCTTTGGTGATTAAATCTAGTTGTTGCTGATAATGCTCATCAATTACCTCTTCAACTGCCGTAGTGCAGCACATTGCAGCTCTTTTATCTAATAAACCAGTTACAAATCCCAAAGCAAATCCACCAATTTTCCACAAAGGTTGCATCACCGTTGGACGAATTTTTTGCGCAGAAATTTCTTTGTTAAAATAATCAAAATGAACAACTTCTTGATCTTTCATATGTTGCACCAGTTTAACGCTAGCATGGTCGCGCTTTAATTTTAATGCGGCGATTTGTCCATCATAAATAACTTTGGCGCCAAATTCACCAGCGTGATTTACGCGGATAATCTCAGAAATTTTTTGTTTATTTAGCATAATTTATTCTTTATGATAAGGGTGCCCAGCAATAATTGATTGTGCCCGATAAAGCTGCTCCATCAACATTGTGCGCACCATTAAATGTGGAAATGTCATTAATCCAAGTGCAATTTTTAATTTAGCTTCACCAACAATATCACTAGATAGGCCGTTGGCGCCACCAATTAAAAATGTTAAATGCGAATCTCCTTTTACCGCAAAATCAGCAATTAATTTTGCAAAATTTTGACTGGTAAATTCTTTGCCTTTTTCATCAAGAGCAATGACCAAAGATCCTGATTTGATTGCTTTGGCAATTAATTTTCCTTCACCTTCTTTAATTTTATCAACTGATAAATTGTGAGCATTTTTTAATTCAAGCTCTTTAAGTTCAATATCCCATTTCATCCGCTTAAGATAATTTTCAAAAGCAAGGCGATGGGGAGAATTTTCAAATTTACCGATTGAAATAATTGTGATTTTCATTCATAATGAGATTCTTGATAATTATCAAACTATATTCTTATGAATAAAACAAAAATTGCAATCTATCCGGGAACTTTCGATCCAATTACCTTCGGTCACCTTGATATTATCAAGCGCGCTAGTGAAATTGTCGATCATTTGATAATTGCGGTTGCTAAAGATACAGCGAAGAACCCTTTATTTAGCTTGGCTGAGAGAGTAGAGCTAGTGAAGAATGAAGTGGCAAATTTAGGTGGCGATACCAAAATTTCAGTTGAGCATTTTGAGGGATTATTGGTTGATTTTGCTGCTAAAAAAAGCGCAAGACTAATCATTCGTGGACTTCGCGCCGTCTCTGATTTTGAATATGAATTTCAAATGTTTGGCATGAACGCAAAATTAAATCCCAATATTCAAACGATATTTTTGCCAGCTTCAGAAAATAATCATTTTATCGCATCTAAGTTTGTTAAAGAGGTGGCGCGTCTTGGTGGCGATGTTACAAAATTTGTTTCGCCTGCTGTAGTAAAAAAGCTCAAAACAAAAATTAAGACCGCTTAATTTTATTTAAAGCACTAAAATTCTGTAATAAAATGAGCGAAAAAATGCAACAAAATATCAAAGACGAAATCTGGATTTTAGTTGATAATCGTCCCGGAAACTACTCTCAAGCCATAGGTCTTGCCAATGAAATCGGTTTCGAATCGCGCATTGTTAATATTTCTTATGGATTTTTTTCTTTTTTGCCTAACTTTATTTTAAGAACTTCTTTGTTCGGAATAACGCAAGAAACTAAAATTAAATTACAAAATTTTGGCTATTTTCCCAAACTAATAATATCTGCAGGACGAAGATCTGCGCCAGTCGCGCTTTACATCAAAAAACAATCGCAAAATCGTAGCAAAATTGTGCAAATCATGAATCCCGAATCTTTACATAAAAAGTTCGATTTTATTGTTCTGCCTTTTCATGATAAAATTATCAATATTCACAAAAATATTATTCGCACCCTAGGATCTCTAACAAAAACCAATGAACAATCAATTGCAGCAGAATGCGAAAAATTTGATTCATGGTTTCGCGATTATAAAAAAACTAAAGTTGCAGTTTTGATTGGGGGCGATTCAAAAAGCACCAAGTTTACCAAAGAATCAGCAATAAAATTAATCAAAAAATCTTGCGAAATTGCTAAAAACATGAACGCAAAATTATTAATTTTAAACAGCCGAAGAACCTCCTCTATTGTTACAAGAGCAATAAAATCAGCTCTTCATGGTGATTATAAATTTTTCAATTGGAAAGAAATAAAAGATGGAGAAAATCCTTATTTAGCGATTGTAGGCTTCAGCGATTTTTTTATTGTCACAGGAGATTCGGTTTCGATGATCTCTGAAGTGTGCTCTACGGGCAAACCAGTATATATTTTTGATGAAAAAAATATTTCCTCTATGAAACATAAAAAATTTCATCAAGAATTGATTTTTCAAAATTATGCAAAAAAAATTGATAAAACAACTTGCCTATTAGACAATTTTTCAGCAAAAAAGTTGCAAGAAACAAAAAGAGTTGCGATGATAATTCAAAATGCGTTGAAGAATTAATTATTATGCTACTTAAAAAGTTAGTGAGTGCTGGAAATAGCCTGTTTTGCTGCCTTAAGACCCTGTCTGCTGTTTTATTTATTTTGTTTTTTATATCTTCTTGTTCTGATCAGGGCTGTATTGAAGCTGATGATTTTGGTGAATATGATACCCAAACTCTAGAAATCACCTCTAATAATGCGGCTGAAAATTGCGTTTATGATGTATCAAGACCGCTTTCTGATGCTTCTCAGGGCAGTGGATTAAAAGCTTGCTTTACTCTTGGGGCGGTAACCATATATGATGAATCTCAGGTTGAGCAAACCGGTTCTAATGGTTGCGCAAGTTTGCCTGGTGAAAAACACAGAAATATTTGTGCAAATAAATGCGTTTCCGATTGCAATGCCAATATTGGCCTAGGATCATCTGGTTCAGCAGAGCCAGCTTGGACAGCAACCTCCGCCAAAGAGGGCAATCAAAATGGTGGCATCACCGTCAAACCAAATTCTCAAGTTTATATCAGGGCAATAGGAATGGTAAGGCTTGGTGATAAAATGCCGTTTCCTAACATTTTTATATCGGCAGATGATTTTATGCCGCAATCAAAAACGGTAAATTGGATAAATCAAGATTTACAATTTAAGGCCGGAAAAACAGTCAGTATTTCTTTTAGTGGTCAAATTAATGATGGCTCTGTAATAAATGGCGGAATAACAGAGGTAGGCAGAGTTGGAGGTGGCGCTAATTCTGCGATAGATAATACAGTATATAACGCGAGTAAGAGATTGGCAATTTACATGACTTCGCATGATAAGACGCTTCCTGTTGAGCATTTAAATCAGTGGCAATGCACCTATTCTGGAAATAATTCAAGGCAATCTACATGTTCTCATAAACCTTTTGAAGGCATAGAGCAGTCCATTTTAGAAAGCAAAAAATTTCCTATTAGCTCTGATTCAGCAACAGCAGGCCTAAGCCAATATGGCGGCATAATAAGATGGAGCGGTGATGATTCTGCTCCAGATTCTTATAATCCTTTTGAGGGAATTCTTTGTGATGATCCAAGTTGTGCAATTAACAGCGTTGATGCAAGAAAAGGAATGATCGTTAGAGGTCTTTCGGCTGCAGATGTTGTAATTACTGCTCCAGTTGCAGCAAAGATTTCGTTTAAGCAGTTGTTATCCCCTACTAATACTAGCTGTGATGACAATCTAGATGTTGTGGTGCGCGATGCCGCAGGAACGGATCTTTATTTTTTTGACGGTGATGTTGGTCATAATTCTAAAATTGCCGTTACTAGCAGAGATTGGAGTAGTTCGCATATATCAGTCGAGGCTGGTCATCAAATCTTAATTCGCCACAGAGCTGCTGAGAAATCATATAGCTTTAACGGAGCTTCAGTGAATTGTGATAGTGCTTTGGCTATAAAGTTTAGTGAATATAAAGATATTCAGATCGATCAATCGGGGCTAGTTAGTTTTGCAATTTTGGGAGCTTCGGTCGGTGGGGGTTGTACTATTAAGGCCCGAATCATTAATCCAAAAGGAAATCATGCTAAAAATGGCAATATTGCTGCTGATTTTTATGAATATTCAAGCTTTTCTGATGTAATACCTTCTGTGCCAACCGCTCTCGATCCCATAAAAGATCCGCTTAGTGAATTAGTCGTGCCAACCGTAATGCAAAATGCCCCATGGATCTCAACTTTTGGTGGCGGTGGATCGGCTAAGGTTTTTGTTAGAAAGGGACAAAAAATTCGCTTCTCACCAGAAAGTTGGGATAATACTTGGAGTGCTGCTGGCGGCGTTCGTGAATGTGGTATAGGTATGGCGATGCGCATCGAACCTCGTCCAGCTTTGTTGTGCAGAGGTTATGGCCTTACTAGTGTTATAAACTCAGAATGTAGTCAAAAATTTACTTCTCAGCAGGGCCTTCTCGTTGGTTGCAACGATATTGCTTCTGAATGTAGCGATAATTTAAATAGCACATATTATTGTCCAAATATGGATTGTCGGGCTACAATTAATTGCACAGATGGCACCGCTGCAGGTCTTCCTGAAAGAGTTCCTCCGATTCCAAAAAATACTCGATATGGCTGTTCTAAAGGCATTATTGCTGTTGGCAAATGTGTTATTCCGAGAAGTGGTGTAACATATAGCTCTACTACCTGTGCAGCCTGTTCTGAACTAATGAAGCAGCGCGCCGAAGCATCACCTTACAGGTCAATAAATAACATAGTGCAATGTTATGATCTCGAAGCCTATGATGGCAAGGTTGCCAATATTCCTATTGATGGTGGTTTTGCAGAATCGGATCTCGCCAATCCATCCAGATCAAAAGGGGCAAAACTTTTAACAGCTTTTAACGGTGAATATGGCGATTTATCTGGTTTTGGAAAGTCAAATAAAGTTGATGAAGTTATTTTTAATAAAAATGCCGTTTATCAAGTAACTCAGCCAATTGGCATTGTTAGAAGTGGTAGTTTAAAGTTTTTATTTTTAGATGGTACAGACTTTAATAAAGAGATTGGTTATGGTTATGCTGATAACGGTCCAAATAGCGGGGATAAATATACTGGAAGTAACGGTTTTAAAATAGGTCTTTCAAGCGCCCTAGAGTTCAATAACGGAGAATGGCTAGAGGCTAAAATTTGTCAAGAATTAGCAAGCGACACTATATCATGCAAAAGAACCAATCTTGATTCGGCTGCTATTTTATCAGATCAATCAAAAATTGTTGAGTTAAATGAACCTTCTGGCAATGGTCTTGTTGCAGTTTCTAATACGCCATTTTATTTTGATGAATATGGCACCCTTACTCGTTCTGCAGCTCCAGTGCCTTCTCGTGATTGCGTTGGTTCTTTAGCTGGGGATAAATTTTATTGCCACACCAATACCACTGTAGATGCATCAAAAATCAGAATCACTTTTAAAATTAAAGATCCAGAAACGCCAACTTGCAATACTGATGATCCAGCCAATGCTGCTGCAACAAATAAAAATGGTATTTATGTAACTAACACAAATTACAGACCAAGTGATTGCGTGGTTGGCAATCCAAATGCAGATTATACTATTCCAAAAAATGGTATTACGGTTGCTAATCCAGTTACTGGAGTCTCATCTTGTCAATCTAATGCCGCTAAATCTGGTCCAACCGCAATTTGTTTATCTAGTGATGATAATCTAGATGTTGAGCCCAAGATTATTTGTGATAAAGAATTCCGCTGCCTCAGCAAATATTCTAACAATAGTGGAAAATATTATGTGACCGTGCGAGTAAAAACACCGGGAAGCAACATATCCAACATTGTAGGCGATGTAATAAGCCCAGTAATTGAGGTTATGGATGGCAGTAAAGATGGCACCAAAATTGGTCAGGCAGAAAGAATTTATAAATTAATTATTAGCGATTCAAGATATCAGGCTATTTTGTCAATCTCTTTAGTTGTAATGTTCACTTTCTATGGTTTTGGATACCTAATTGGCGTTAGTGAATCTGGCATCAGCGATATTATCAGCAAGCTTATAAAAATTGGCTTAATTTATCTTTTTGTTGGCCCAGAAGGTTGGTATTGGTTCAACATGATTGTTGTCAAATTTTTTAAGAACGGCACAGACTATCTTGCTTTCTTGATGGCCTCGTCCTTTGATAATTCACCAGGATTGCAAAACGCAATTCTCAATTCTGATTTTTACGATAAATCAATTTTGTTTAGCGGTGTTGATAAAGTATTCGGTATTTTCTTCTCCTCAACTGTGCAGAAAAAAATCTCCGCATTGCTTTTTGCCAGTATATTTGGCTGGGCTTATTTGTTGCTGATTTATTATGGAATGCTGCTTTATGTTTATGCGGTGGCAAACTCAGTTCTGCTATATTTAACTTCGCAAGTTTTCATTTCGATTCTCTTTGTTTTGGGGCCATTATTCTTTGTATTCACTCTCTTCTCGCAAACAAAAGAAATGTTTGATAAATGGTTAAGTCAACTAATTAGCTTCTCGTTGCAGCAAATATTCTTACTCACAACGCTGGCCTTTTTCAATATGATGATGTATGAGGTAATAAAAATGGTGCTTGGATACAAAATATGTTGGGATGAAGTCTGGACAATCAATATCATCACGCGAATCACCCTAATGTCATTTTGGACAATTGCCTCTCTGCCACCTCGAGTCAACTCGCAATCTGATGCGGGCAACATTGGCAATCCTGATGGCATACCATCTTTCTTTACCATTCTCTTTATTTGGGTAATTGCCGATTTAATGCTAAAATTCGTCCAATTCATGACTGATATGGCGGCTTCTATTAGCGGTGGTCTCAAAGCTTCTTCTCTAGGATCAGGAATCAAAGGCGCCGCACAATCAATCGGCAAATTTGCTGGAGCAAGAGCTAGTGAGGTTTGGGATAAAACTGGTGGACAAGCCCTCAGAAAAATTGATAAAGGGCTCTTCGATTCAGGCAAGCTTGCAGATGATGATCGTGAAAAAAGAAGGCAAGAAAATTCTGCAAACACCGCTCACAAAAAAGCCTTTGATACCGCTGGCAAAGCTGCTGTCAGCAACTTTAAAAAAACCAATGCCGCTGATTTGTTAGGAAAGTCAAAAGATGAGCAGCAAAAAATATTAACCAAAACCAGAAATGAGGCGATAGCAAAAGAAGGCAAGAAGCGTGGCTTAAAGCCAGAGGATGTTGATAGAATCCAAAAAGATAAAGGCTTTAAAAACGAATCAAGAAACGCCTTCGTTGCCGCTGCATCATTTTTAAAGCAAGCCACTACTAGAGGTGGAACCATCACAAATTCTATGGATGATAGAAAGGTATCAGCAAGCTTTTCTGGAGAAGAAGCAAAAAAAGCTATTAAAAATAGTGATGAAGATGCAAGAAAGGCAATAGTTGATGCGGTTAAAAAAGGTGATATGCATGTTGAAAAAAGTGGTGGAGAGGCTTTAAAAAGTGCTTTAGGAGGAGATTCTTATGGAGCTGGTGTAAAAGGCAAGCTTAAAGGCGTGGGGCACACTGTTGCAAATATAGCAACTCTCGGTGTAAAACCTGCAATAGAAGCAGCTGCAAGAGCTATCAAAAAATCCCAACAAAAAAGCAAAGATTACTATGAGGCAAGAGATCAATTGGTGGGCAGTGGCGATATTCCTAAAATGGCCGCAGGTTCAAATTTTGTTCGTCCAGCAGCTGATAAGGCAAAAATTCGTGCACAAGCAGCTAAAAACAAAGAAGAACGCGGCAAAAATGTAGGTAAAATGTCTACCGACAACACTGCTGCCAAAATGTCACAATATGCAGATGCTGCAAATGATGCAGAAAGTGCTGGAGGAACGGCAAAAGTTTATGGATCCAACATGGTTAGTGAGGTGGTAGGAAGAGAAAAAACCGCTGCTATGGCATTAAATCGTGGCAAGGTAGCAGAAGCTATTAAGGCAGAGCGTCAAGCTCTTGCTATAACTACCACTGTAGCAACTAAAAAATTAGCAACAGCTGGTCGCAATGCTGCTGAGGCAAAATATAAGTCCTGTGATGATAAGGTGAATGCGATACTAAGAGATCCAACTTCTAAAACATCGCAATATGGTGAAATGGCTAAAAAAGCTGCTGATTCAGCAACATCAAAAGCAGACAAAGAAGCTACTGAGCAAGCAATGCTTGCAATGAAATCAAGCAAGGAATATAAAACAGAAACAGCAGAGCTCAATACAAATCTCGCTGGCAGAAACGAGGCCAATGAAAGTAAAATAAATTATAAGAAAGCTATATATAATGCAGATGATATACTTAATCCGCCGCAGACTCCTAAGTCAAAAAAATAGGCTTAGGCAAGTTGGTAAAAGTTGCTAAAAAATAGTTAAAAATATGGATAATCTTTGCTCTAAATCAGTGCTAAAAACTTTTTTGTGATATTATCCTTGACTTTTTGGCAATTTATCGTTTTAATTTATGACCCTTTTTGCCTCCTTACGATAATTTTGATAATATTATCAAATAATTATATGATAAATTTAGGGCAATTTTAGTTCAAAAATAGTTTTTTAATTCACATATTTTATGCTTAAAACATACGTTGCGCGCCCCAAAGAAATCACAAGAAAATGGTGGATCGTTGATGCCGAAGGCCTAGTTCTTGGTAGAGCTGCCTCAATTATTGCTAATGTTTTGCGTGGCAAACATAAAGCAACTTTTACACCAAATTTTGATTGCGGTGATCATGTTATCATCATCAATGCTGAAAAAGTAAAATTAACTGGCAAAAAAATGGCCAACAAAACTTACTATTGGCACACTGGCCACCCAGGTGGAATCAAGCAAAAAACTGCTCAACAAATCATCGAAGACAAATTTCCTGAAAGAGTATTTGAAATGGCTGTTTCAAGAATGATCGCTCGCGGCCCACTACAGCGAGATATCATGACCAAACTTCGTATCTATAAAGGAACTGAGCATCCTCACCAAGCACAAAGCCCACAAAAGCTTGATATCGCTGCTATGAACAAAAAAAACACTTAATATAATTAACACAATATGACATCTCTAAAAGAAATCATTGAAGCTTCAGACATTGTTACAGAAGTTAAAAAAGAGCCAAAAATCGATGCGCAAGGTAGATCTTCAGCCACAGGCAAAAGAAAAAACTCTGCCGCAAGAGTTTGGATCAAAAAAGGTACTGGCAAAATAATCATCAATGATCGCGATGGTAGAACTTATCTTGGTCGCGAGATTCTATTCAATATCGTAAATTATCCTTTTGTTGTTACAAACAACGCGAATAAATTCGATGTTATGGCAACAATTAGCGGTGGCGGATTAAGCGGCCAAGCAGGCGCCTTAGCTCACGGCATCAGCAAAGCTTTGTCAGATTTTGATCCTTCAATTCGTAAAATTCTAAGAGTTGGTGGTTTTCTAACTCGCGATTCACGCGTTGTTGAGCGTAAAAAATACGGCTTGAAAAAAGCGCGTAAAGATCAAACTTACAGAAAGCGTTAATTTTTCTACTTTTGTGGGGGTCTTGTTTCAAAGGCTTCCACAAATGTTTTGCGAATATATTTTTTACACTCATTCTTCAGACTTTTTATATCAATAATGATAAAAAAATCTTCTCCCATTCTTATTGCATCTGATCATGCTGGCTTCAATCTTAAAAGTTTTTTAATCACAGAACTCACAAAATCTGGTTTTGCGCTAATTGATCTAGGATGTGATTCTTCTGAAAAATCGGTTGATTATCCAGATTATGCACAAAAATTATCTAAAAAAATCATCGCTAAAAAAGCTCAGTTCGGAATTTTAATTTGCGGCAGTGGCGTTGGAATCTCAATAGCTGCCAATCGTTTTAAACAAATTCGCGCCGCGCTTTGTGCTAATGCAAAAATCGCTAAATTATCGCGCTTGCATAATGATGCTAATGTTATTTGTTTGGGTGCGCGCCTTATTAAACCAGAATCAGCCATAAAAACAGTGAAGATTTTTTTGAAAACAAAATTTGAAGGTGGAAGGCATCAAAAAAGGATTGAAAAGCTATATAAATAAATAGGTGTCATTAAAAAAGACCGCAAATTATATAAGTAATTAAAAGTTGTTAAAAAAGAATATCAAATAAAATTCAATATTTATCAAAAAAGATTGTAAAAATATCAAAGTAAAATAATTAACCAAAGTGTCGAAAGAAAATCACGATTCAGACCAATCTTTGCGCCTAATTAGAAGCTATGGACGCATTAAATCGCGCAGACTTTCTGAGCACAAAAATTCACTTTTAGAAAATTTATTGCCAAGCTACGAAATTTCTGAGCAAGATTTTTTATCCAATAATTTTTTGCTAAAAACTTCTTTTGAAATCGGTTTTGGTTTTGGTGATTTTTTATTTGCTAAAGCGCAAGCGGTACCAAACCAGATTTTTCTTGGGTGTGAACCACATCTTAACGGCGTAGTAAATGTTTTGGCAAAGTTAGAAGAATCGCCATTATCAAATGTAAAAATTTCACGACAAGATGCGCGAGAATTATTAAACAAATTTTCGGATAATTTTTTTGATGAAATTTATATTTTATTTCCTGATCCGTGGCCCAAAATTAAACACTTTAAGCGCCGCTTAATTAATTTAGAATTTCTTGATGATTTGTTGGCAAAAAAAATAAAATCTGGTGGAAAATTAATTATTGCAACGGATCATGAATCTTATAAAACTTGGATTTTATCAGCATTGATAAAGAGTTCTAAGTTCAAGTGGGAAGCCACTTGCGAGCGAGATTGGAAAGTATTTCCAGATAATTGGATTATAACAAAATATCAGAAAAAAGCACAAATTGAGGGTAGGGTATCGGTGATTTTTAATCTAACAAAATTATAATTTATGGGGCAAGAAACCTCTATTCAAGGGCAACAAGGCTATATATCTCAGACACAAACTTTGTTAAAAAAATTACCAAAAGTGCGCGGAGAATATCGTGAAAATGCGGCGCTAAAAAACTGGTTTGATGTTGGTGGAGTGGCAGAAATATTATTCAAACCCTCTGATATCAACGATTTGCAGAGTTTTTTAAAAGAGGTCCCGCGTGAAATTCCCCTTACAATTCTTGGTGCGGCATCAAATGTTATAATTCGTGATGGTGGCATAGAGGGTGTGGTTATAAGGCTTGGTGGTGAATTTGCCAAAGTTTTAGTGCAAGATGAATTTATTACAGTAGGGGCTGCAGCCTTGTGTGGCAATGTTGCGCTACATAGTCGCAATCATGCGTTAAGTGGTTTAGAATTTCTCACAGGCATCCCCGGATCAATAGGCGGAGCTATCGCAATGAATGGTGGCTGCTATGGATCTGATATGTCACAAGTTCTAGTAACGGTGCGAGCCCTTGATTATCAAGGTGAGATGCGTGAATTAAAAAATATAGATTTTGGTTTTTATTATCGTGGCAACAAAATCGCTACAGATTTTATTTTTGTTGAAGCGGTTCTTAAGGGTCTAAAATCAAGCATTGAAGAGGTATCTCAAAAAATTTCTGACTGCAATCAAAAAAGAGAAGAAGCGCAACCGATCCGTGCTAAAACTGGTGGCAGCACCTTCAAAAACCCTGCTGCTATTGATTCAACGCAAAAGGCATGGCAATTAATTGATGCGGCTGGTTATCGCGGATTTAAGGTGGGTGATGCACAAATTTCGGAAAAGCACTGCAACTTTATGATCAACACTGGCAAGGCGAGGGCCCTTGATTTGATTGAGCTGGGCTCTAAAGCCAAAAAAGATGTTAAAGAAAAAACGGGCATAGATTTGGAGTGGGAAATAAAAATACTTGGTAGAGATTAAAATTGCTTGCAATTTAATTCTCTTTACGAAATCATAGTTCAGTTATTTTGATTCTTGCGCCGTCTAATGATCGCTGTTTTTTATGGCACTTTGGGCATATTCCTTAAATTTACAACAAATTTTAGAAAGCTTATGAAAAAATTCTCTTTTGCAATAGCGAAGATCACCATTATGTCATTCTTTATGTTAATGGTGACCTCGGCGGTATTGCCATATTTTAGTGTTCATGCAGTTGCTAGTCCTCCAGCTGCTAATACTCCTCCTCCTCCTCCTCCTCCTCCTGTTACTGCTACTGCCAACGACAATGCTTTGGTTACAACAATGTGTAATGCTCTAAAGCTTGTTACTGGCAACGCTGGTAAAGCTTTTGCAGCTTTCGCAATTATTTCCCTTGGTATCGGTTTTTTTACTGGTAAAGTTTCTTGGGGTTTGATGATTGGTGTGGCAATGGGTATTGCTGCAATGTTCGGCGCTCCAACAATCGTTGCTGTTCTATCAGGCAAAGATGCATATTCATGCGGTAGTTAGTTTAGTTTAATTAAAGTTTATTAGTAGGTAGTTTTATGGCTAGAAGATGTGATTTACTTGGTGTTGGCGTGATGAGTGGAAACAAAGTTTCTCACTCTAATCGCAAAACCAGAAGAAGATTTTTACCAAATTTGAGAAGCATTTCTTTCAAAAGTGATGTTCTTGGTGTTGATGTAGCATTAGATGTTACAGCTTCTACCCTTAGAACAGTTAACAAATATGGCAATATTGATAATTTTTTAGTCAATAGCCGTTTTGCACATTTGACTGAAGTTGCAAAAAAATTGCGCACACAAATCAAGAAAAAATTGATTAAAAGTGGCAAGCTCGATGAAGTAAAGTTCCCTAGAGTTGAAAAAAAAGTTATAGTAGCAAAAGTTGCTAAAGTTAAAGTAGCAAAATCTGCTTAATTAGTTTTATTAAAAAACGGGGCATATTAATTTATGTTCCGTTTTTTGTTGTCTTTCAAAAATTTAATCAGAGATCTTTCTTTGTGATGAGTCGATGGTTTTGAATCAAGACTAATTAAATCCATCTTTAAATAGAGTTACCTCGCAATTATCCACCGCAATCATATCCTCGCATTCACTATATTTAAAGCATTCTTCAGTAACTTGATTATTACTTAAGCACTCATCAATGCTTAAGTGGCGAACATTTAAAGTATCTGAGTTTTTCATTTTACAGAGCTGTATGTTTTGTATTGCAGTGATTTTTTGTTCAGCATCTTTTGTGATAACCATAATTTCTGATTGATTTGCTTCTTCAGAAAATAAGATATATTCATTGATGCCGTTGAAATGATACTCATCTCTGTAAAAGCCTGATTTTGTAAGGATTGCCGCGTCTTTATTGCGAGTTTGGTAAAAATTATACAAAATTTCACTTTTGTTGCATTTTGAAATGTTGGTTGATTCTTTGGTGAGGTCTCCTTTTGCAAGCTTGAGGTTGCTGATTAGGCCATTTTTTGTATTAAAAGAGATCAGATTGTTATTATCGGATAGTAAGGAATAGTTGCCATCTTTGACTTGCGCCGTTATCACTTTATCTTTGAAAGATTGTGTGGCAAAAATTTTATTGAGAAAAAT
This sequence comes from Rickettsia typhi, assembly GCA_945865905.1. GTDB lineage: Bacteria > Pseudomonadota > Alphaproteobacteria > Rickettsiales > UBA1997 > CAMCFD01. The sequence goes on along the minus strand of CAMBFC010000002.1, from coordinate 108,817 downwards.
TGTTAGCTTGGTTTCGTGCAAATAAGGTTCGCTAAACAATTTATCGCGAAAAAAACAGTTTTCTCCTAATATTTTTTCACAATCATTTTGTGCAACTGTTATTTGCAAAAGATAAGATGGTTCTATAGACTGTAGTGCCTTTGCTGCAACAATGTTTTTTGGTGAAACAACTTTTTGTTTCGCCTGCGAGGCCAATGGCTGTAAAATTGTAGCAGCTGCCACGCAAAGTAATAATTTACGATTTATATTTCTCATAATGTCTGATTTTTATATCACTTCTAATTCTGCTTTACAAAAAGTTGTTGATCTTGCTTATGCAGAAAAAACAGTGGCGATTGATACAGAATTTACTCGAGAAAAAACTTATTATCCAATTTTATCTTTGATTCAAATTGCAATTGGCAAAAAAACTTTTGTCATTGATTGTCTTTCTGATGTTGATCTTGCGCCGATTTATGGAGTTATGGCTGATTCAAGTATCAAAAAAATATTGCATTCATCAGCGCAAGATTTACAGATTTTTCATCAACAATCATCTGCGTTGCCAACCAATGTTGTTGATGTGCAATTGATGGCTAATTTTTGCGGTTTTGGTTTTAATATTGGTTATTCAAATTTGGTTGAAAGATTATTTGAAGTGAAGATTGATAAAAAATTACAGTGTAGCGATTGGCAGCGTCGCCCGCTTCATCTAGAGCAAATTGAATATGCGGCGCTTGATGTTGCTTATCTTGAGGGAATCTACTTAAAATTACATGAAGAATTGCAGCAAAAAAAGCGCGAAAAATGGTTTTTGGAAGAGATAGAAATCTTTACGAATAAGGTATTGACGAAGGATAATAATAATTTGTTTAAAAATTTTTCGATGCAGAGAAAGTTTGGCAGAAAAACTCCGAGCCAAACTGCACAAGTGCGAGAATTAATTTTATGGCGCGAGAAAATGGCGCGAACTATTAATGTGCCACGCCGTCATTTTTTGGATGATGAGGCTTTGGAAGAAATTGTTATGATGGAAAATTTTCACAGAAAAATTGATGATAATATGCGCGACGAAATCAGGCGAATCATGGATCACTGCAATGAAGATGAAAATATTTTTGCAATAGGAGAAAGAAAACATATTATGAACGAGGCGCAGAAAGATAAATATTCTCGTGCTAAAAATTTGGTTGAAAAAGTTGCGTTGCAAGAAGATTTGCGTGAGCAGTTTTTGATTACTAGTTCTGATTTAAAAGAAGTTATTCTTGGTAATAAAAAAATTGATGAATTAATTTATGGTTGGCGGTATTACTTGTTTGGTAAAGATTTACAAAAATTAATCAATTCTTAAGGCGCTAATTTTATCTATAATATTTGCGTTTAAAAATAAATTTTTCATAAGTTATGGCAAAAAAAATGATTGTTGCAAATTGGAAAATGAACAATGCTTTTGAGGAAGCGGATCAATGGTTGGGAACATTCATAGATCTTTATGCGAACAATAAAGATGCGCTACAAAATCTTGACATAGTTATATGTCCACCATCATTTTTGGTTGATTATTTGGATAGTCAGTTGCTTGATAATGCGTTTGATGGATTGGAAACAATTATGTTGGCGCAAAATAAGCAAATTGAGGATTTTTCAGAAGAGGAGATTGCTGATATTGTAGTTGGTCAGCGGCCGTTTTGGCTGGGTGCGCAAGATTGTCATTTTGAAAATGCGGGGTCTTTTACTGGAGATCTTAGTGCAGAAATGGTGAAAAAAATTGGTGCTGATTATGTGATTTTGGGGCATAGCGAGCGTCGTGAAAATCATTTTGAGACTGATGAAATTATCGCCAAAAAAGTTGCCGCCGCGGTGGCTCAAGATATCGTCCCAATTCTTTGTGTCGGTGAAAATAAAGAAATTCGTGATCAAAAAAAGCATTTAGAATTTATTTATAAACAGTTGCTTTTTTCTATTCCTAAGGGAGTAAAATTTTATCGATTAGTAATAGCTTATGAGCCGATTTGGTCAATAGGCACCGGTGTTGTTCCTACTATTGAAGAAATTAATGAAATCACAAGAATGATCAAAAAAATTCTTGTTGAAAAGGGTGCAGAATTTGCGGAAGAAATTTTTATTTTATATGGCGGATCAGTAACTGAGGAAAATTCTGCAGAAATTTTAGCGATTGAAAATGTTGACGGGCTCTTGGTGGGCAAGGCTTCGCTTGATGCTGCTAATTTTGTTAAAATTTGTTTATCGTAATAATTATTTTAAAATATGACAAAAGATTTTCGTGTTGAAACCGATTCTTTCGGTGAAATTAAAGTGCCGGTAGAGGCTTATTATGCGGCGCAAACTCAACGCAGTGCGCAAAATTTTCCGATTTGCAATGATAATGCAGGACATAAAATGCCGAAGGAAGTTGTTCATGCGATGTTGCTGATTAAAAAGGCGGCGGCTTTGACTAACAAAGACTTGATGGCGAAGGATCCTTCGAGCGATGAATTTAAAAAATTCTCTCCTGATTTAGCGGATAAAATTGTTGATGCGGTTGATATTATTTTGGCGAAATTTGATTGGTTTTATGAAAATCATTTTCCTCTGGTAGTATGGCAGACAGGCTCTGGCACGCAAACTAATATGAATGTTAATGAGGTGATTGCTGGTGTTGCTAATGAAAAAGCAACGGGTGTGAAGGGTGGAAAATCGCCGGTTCATCCAAATGATCATGTGAATTTGGGGCAATCGTCGAATGATACTTTTCCTACGGCGATGCATGTTGCGACGGTTTTGATGGTTTATGAAAAATTACTTCCAACATTGGTGCGCTTTGCAAATGAGCTTGGTGCGAAGGAAAAAGAGTTTGATGATATTGTTAAGATTGGTCGCACACACACGCAGGACGCGACTCCGGTGACTTTGGGGCAAGAATTTTCGGCTTATAAAGTGCAAGTGCAAACGGCGGCAGTTTTTGTTTCGCAGGCGATTGCTTATGTTGTGCATTTGGCACAAGGTGGCACGGCTGTAGGGACAGGGCTAAACTGTCATCCGCAATTTGCGCAAGCATTTGCTAAAAAAATTACTGAAGTTTCTGGATTTGATGGTTTATATAAAAAATTACTCGGGCTTGAATTGGGCCGCACCACCGCTTCTGACGGTGTTTGGAAGGTGAAAGATTCTAATTTATATAAACTTGGTTTAGAGCATGCGGATAGTTTTTATGCTAGCAAAAATAAATTTTTCTCTTTGGCTTGTAATGATGAGTTGGTAAATTTATCGGGCTCGCTGAATTCTTTGGCGGCGTCAGTTATGAAAATCGCTAATGATATCCGTTTTCTTGCCTCTGGGCCGCGCTCTGGGCTTGGAGAAATCAGTCTTCCTGAAAATGAGCCGGGATCATCCATTATGCCAGGAAAAGTGAATCCTACGCAATGTGAGGCGCTTACGATGATTGCATGTCAAGTGATGGGAAATCATGTAGCGGTTACAGTTGGAGGCTCTAACGGGCATTTCGAGCTGAATGTTTTTCGTCCGATGATTATTTATAATATTGTAAATTCAATTAATTTATTGAGTGATGGTATTAATAGTTTTATCGATCAGTGTTTGGTGGGGATCGTTGCCAATGAAGACCGCATCAAGCAATTGCTCGATCAATCTTTGATGTTGGTGACGGCGTTAAATCCTTATATTGGTTATGATAATGCGGCCAAAATTGCCAAAAAAGCGCATAAGGATGGCACGACTTTGAAAGCTGCGGCTGTTGCTTCTGGGTTAGTTAGTGCGGAAGATTTTGACAAGTGGGTTGTTGCTGCGGATATGGTTGGGAAATAAATAAAAATATTGAATCATGTATCTTCCGCGAAAAGCAGTCACCGAGATTAACCTACAAGCTCTAGGCCAGAATCTATCGCAAATTAAATCTTTGCTTAAGGCTCAAACAAAAATTATGACTGTTGTTAAGGGCAATGCCTATGGTCATGGTGCGGTGCGCATTGCGCAGGAGCTTGAGAAAATTGGCGTTGATATGTTTGGCGTTGCTTGTGTTTATGAAGTTGCAGAATTGCGTTTGGCAGGAATAAAAATTCCCATTATAAATTTGGGAGCAACCTTTGCTGATGATGTTGCGGCGGTGTTTGAATATGATTATATTCCAACAATTTTCTCTCTTGATATTGCACAAAAACTTTCGCAAATGGCGGCTGCGCTTGGCAAAAATGTTGATGTTCATATTAAAGTTGATACGGGAATGGGCCGCTTGGGCGTTGGTTTTGAAGGCGCTGCGCAATTGGTTGATGAGGTTAGAAAAATGCCGAATATAAATGTGCAAGGTTTGTTCACGCACTTTGCCGATGCTGATAGGCCGAGCTCTGATTTTACCAATATTCAAATGCAAAGATTTAAAAAAGTTTTGCAACAATTGCATGATTTGCAAATAGAAATTCCGTTAATTCATGCCGCTAATTCTGCAGGAATTTTATTTTGGCCAGAATCGCATTTTGATATTGTAAGACTAGGAAAGGCGCTATATGGCAATTCTCCAAGTGATGATGAAGCTTTAAAACTTCCTATAAGTTTAAAGCCATTAATGTCGTTTAAAACTTATATCTCCAATATTCAAAATATGCCCGCCAATACCCCAATTTCTTATGGCGGAACATTTGTTACAAAGCGAGAATCATGCATTATAACCTTGCCAGTTGGCTATGCTGATGGCTTTCGTCGTGCACCAAAAAATTTCGGCGAGGTTTTGGTTGCAGGAAAAAGAGCCCCAATTGTGGGCAGAGTTTGTATGGATCAATCTATGGTTGATGTTACTGGAATTGAAGGTTTGCAAATCGGCGATGAAGTAGTAATAATTGGCAAACAAGGTGCGGAAGAAATCAATGTAGGTCATGTTGCAAAAGCTATTGGAACCAGTGCCTATGAGGTTTTAACAAGCGTTGCAGCTGCAGCGCGAGTTACTAAAATTTATTTTAGTTAAGATGAATTTGAATGATTTTGATATAACAATAATCGGTGGTAGCTTTGCTGGAATGTCGGCTGCACTGGCTCTAGCTATGGTTTCTTCAGATTTAAAAATTGCCATAATCGAAAAACAAGATATTGTAAATCATGATCGCAAGCCTGATGGGCGTGGTTATGCAATCTCTAATTCTTCACTGCGCTTGTTTAAAGAAATTGATATTGCGGATCAAATTTTGCAAGAGGCGGGCACTATTCAAGATATTCGTATCACTGATTATAAAAGTGCCGCAGCCCTTGATTTTTTAAGCAAGCAAGCTGATGAAAAAAACTTTGGCGCATTAATTGAGAGCTTTATTATTCATAATGCATTGAGAGATAAATTGATTTTGCAAAAAAATATTACACTATTTTGTCCTAATTCTTATCAGAATATTAAATTTTTACACAACAAAACAACCGTTGAATTAGATAATAAAATTATATTAGAAAGCAAATTGCTATTAGCTTGCGATGGCCGATTCTCAGCACTTCGTAAGCTTTTTAATATTCATACAACAGAAAAAAACTATCAGCAAAAAGCAATTGTTTTTAACATTAAGCATCAAAGATCGCACGAAAATATTGCTTATGAAAAATTTCTTCCTGGGGGCCCGCTGGCAATTTTGCCGCTAAAAAATCAACATCACTCATCAATTGTTTGGATAGCTTCAGATAAGGATGCGGAGGCTATTTTAGAATTAGATAAAGAAAATTTTACGCATCAATTGCATAAAAAAATGGAAAATTGTTTGGGTGAGGTTGAAGTGATTTCAGAAAAATTTTCTTATCCATTAATTATGATTGAGGCACAAAAATTTTATCATGAAAAAATGTTGCTAGTAGGAGACGCCTCTTGTGGCGTGCATCCAATCGCAGGGCAGGGTTTAAATTTGGGGCTTGGCGGAATTAAAATTTTGCAAGATTTAGTGAGAGAATATTTGTTTTCTGGCTTGGATATTGCTAGCGATAGTTTGATTGAGGCTTATAATAAAAAAGCACGGCGTGAGGCGGTAAAAATGGTTGTTGCTACCGATATTTTAAATTCTTTATTTGAAACCAAAAGCCTCTCAATCTGCTTGGCGCGTGATTTTGGGCTTGCTGTAGTTAATAAAATTCCGCGTCTTAAAAAAATATTTATTAAAAATGCTGGGGGCAAAAATTAATGATATTATATAGAATTCTGTCGATATTATTTTTGCCACTTTTGATAATTTATATTTGTTATCGCGCCCTTAAAGGCAAAGAGGACAAGATTCGTTTGTTAGAAAGATTTGGATTTGCTTCATGCAAAAAACCCAATAATGATTTGTTGTGGATCCATGCGGTTAGTGTTGGCGAGACCAATTCATCATTAATTTTAGTTGACGAATTATTAAAATCCTTACCGCAAATAAGTATTCTTTTTACTACCACAAGCAGAACCTCTGCAGCAATTTTAGCGAATAAAATTAAAGACTATAATGGCAGAGTAATTCACCAATTTCTTCCGCTTGATTGCTATTTTATTGTAAAAAAATTCTTTAAATATTGGCAGCCAAAAAAAGCAATTTTTGTTGAATCAGAAATTTGGCCAAATTTTATTTATGAGGCTAAAAAGCTAGGAATACCAACGATTTTAGTGAATGCAAGAATTTCAAAAAGATCCTTTTCTCGATGGATAATTGCTAAAAAAATAGGCTTAAATATTTTTGATTTATTCTCATTAATTTTTGCGCAAAGCGAAGAAGAAAAAGGGCGTTTGCAAAAACTAACTTTTCAAGAAGTTTTGTATTGCGGAAACCTTAAAGCGCATTCAGTAAATTTAAAATTTGATCAAAAAGAATTGGATAGTTTAAAAGCAAAAATTAATGGTAGAAAATTTTGGCTTGCCGCCAGCACCCATGATGGCGAAGAGAAAATCATCCTTGATCTTCATCAAAAATTAGAGCAACAATTTGAAGATATTGTAACAATTATTGTTCCTCGTCATCCGAATCGCGCTCAAGAAATAAAAGGCTTGGCAAGTAATTTAAAATTTGCGCAGCGCAGCATTAAAGAAAATATTTCCAATCAAACAGAAATTTATTTAGCAGATACTTTGGGTGAGCTTGGTTTATTTTATGCGCTTAGTGATTTTGCTTTTTTGGGAGGTTCTTTGGTAGAAGTTGGGGGGCATAATCCATTTGAGCCAGCACAGTTAAAATGCGCAATTATTACTGGGGATAAAGTTGAAAATAATCAAGAAGCTTTTGATGATTTAATTGCAAAGCAAGCTTGTGTAAGTATAAAAAATATTGATGAGTTAGAAAAGGTGGTGACTGAGTTTTTGCAAAATAGTGATATACCGAGAAATCAAGCAGATAAAGCTTTTGTAGCTGTTCATAAAAATAATGATGTGGTTAAAAATATCGTAAAAATATTGCTTAAATAGTTGTAAAAAATTTTTTAGCGACAAACACTAAGCTTTTTATCGACATCGATTCCGGCACAATCTAGTAACGAATAAAACAAGTTATCATGCGATAATTTATCAGTAGTTTTTTTTGCTGCATTGTTGAATTTTTGACGATAAAAATTTTGCGCCATTAAATTATCTGACATCCATAAAAACATTGGAACCTTATGGTAGGGCCCGCCAACACTATCATCGGGGCCGTGGTAATAAATTCCATCTTCTCCTAAAAACTGCCCGTGATCCGAAATATAAATCAATAAAGCATTTTGATTTTTAAGTTCATTAACAACCGAATCAATAAAAAAATCAGTATAGGCAACGCTGTTATCGTATGAATTTATGATTTGTTGTTGAGTGCATTTTGTTAAATCTTTTTCGCCGCAAGTGGGTGTAAAAATTTTAAAATTTTCGGTGTAGCGATCATCAAATAAAAAGTGGCTTCCTTGTGTGTGTAAAATTATAAAACTATCGCCAGCCTTTGCTAAATCTTGCTTGAGGTCGCTTAATAAATATTCATCATAAACCATGTGATCGCTAGTTTTGTTGGCGATTGTATCGTTAAAATGAAATTGTTGCGCTTCTGAAGCTAGCAATATCAATCCATTATCATCGCCAAAAGCTTTTTGCGCCGAAAAAAACGCAGTAGAAAATTTTAATTTTTCAAAAATTTTGATGATAGATTCTTCTTGCGGAGGAAATTTAAAATCTTTTCTAGACTTATAAGAAAGCATGCAATCAACAGAATAAACGGTTAAATTTTTACAAGGATCTACATCTTTAAAACTAAGAAAATTATGAATTTTTTTGATTTGTGGAGTGGTATCGCGCTCATAACCATTAATCGAAAAATTCTTAGAGCGGGCTGATTCACCAATGATTAAAACAACTTTTAAATTTTTTGTTTTATGTGAAGAAATTTTTGTTTTTACAATATCATTTATCCGCAATAATTCTGTTTTATTTTTTAGAGAAGTATGGATTTTGGTATAATATTCGTAGTATGATTTTAGAAGGCCCGCAGGAGGATAAGAAAAAATAATACCTTTTCTATTTTGATGATTAAATGCTGCTAAAATTGCCGCAAAAACCAAAAATATTGCGGTGATAAAATAAAATATTTTAGAACTCTTATTCTTAATAATTTTAATTTTGGCGAGAAGTAATATTGGTAAAGCAAGAAAAAATGAAAAATAAATAATCGAAGTTTTTATGTTTATAATATCGTTAAAGTTTTCAATGTTATCGAGAGTGTTGGCGATAACGATTTGATCAATTATGATTTTGAATTCAATCAGGGCGTAAGATGCGATAAGGGATAAAATTAAAAATATGATTGTAAAAATCACCAAAATAAATTTATTAAAACTGCAGCAATAAAAAAAACTAAAAACCAAAAAATAATTTAGTACGATTTCTAAAAACCAAATAGTGATTTTAGTGCCTTCAAACCCGTTAGGGGTAGCTGCGGCAAGTTTATATTCAATTAAAGGAAAATTGCAGAAGATTGTAATTATTGCAGCGAGAGCAAGGCAGAGTAGGGTTTGAGATAAATTAACTTTTGTGCAAAAAAATGATTTTAGCATTTTTATTATAGAGGTTGCCATAGCGGGGCGTTTATATTGTAAGGCAAGCTATAAGCCGGATTTTGTACTGTTTGCACAGCAATGATCATTCGTCTAGGATTAGCATCGCTACTAACCTCAAGCAACCTACCCGGGTGACAACTCAAAGACAAGTTTGCATATTGCTATGCGCGCCACCCCTATTTGGTCTTGCTCCTAGCAGGGTTTTTCGGGATGTATGTTGCCATACAAAACTGTGAGCTCTTACCTCGCATTTTCACCCTTACCAAGCCTTGCAGCTGTAGGCGGTATATTCTCTGTGACACTTTCCCTCCACAAGCTTTATGTGTTCAAGCTTGCAGGCCAGCTCTTAACTGGTGCGTTTTCTTTGCGGAGTCCGGACTTTCCTCTTTATTTTCATCGCCACCGATAAAGGCAGCGAAAAACAAGCGACCATCCACTTGCCTTACAAGATTGAGATTGTAGAGTGGGTGCTTTCTTAATTCAATAGGAGTTTGGGTATGTTTACAGAAAATAAGGGGCCCGATAAAGGTTCTGAGGGCAAGGAAGGCTCACAAAATAATGATCAGAAGGCGCTATCAAAACAAGATACCGAAAGATTGAGGGAAGATAAGCAATTGGCCGCTCTTATAGAGAAGATGAAAAGTAATGTTGCTGAAGTTGGTGATAATACGAATAGTGAAGCTACTAAGGTGTCAAATGATCTAGAAAAAAATAATAAAGGACAACAAAAATAAAGTTATGAAAACAGTTCTTTCAGGAATCCAGCCTTCGGGCAACCTGCATCTTGGCAATTATCTCGGTTCGATCCGCAATTGGATTGACTTGCAAGATTCGCATCGTTGTTTATTTGGGATTATGAATTTGCACGCGATCACGGTGCCGCAAGATCCGCAGGCTTTGCGGCAGAATATTTTTGATGCGGCGGCGATTTATTTGGCTTGTGGATTGGATCCGAAGAAGTCGAGTATTTTTGTGCAAGGTGAGGTGAGGGAGCATGTGGAGTTGGCTTGGGTGCTTTCAACGATTACTCCGATGGGGTGGCTTGATCGGATGACGCAGTTTAAGGATAAAATAAAGGACAAATCTGGTATTTTTGTTAACGGCGAAGAATATGATGTTGTAGAGAGAATCAAATCAGATCTTGTCAAAAGCAAAGCTCATCTTGGCCTCTACTCCTATCCCGTGCTAATGGCTGCAGACATCCTCCTTTATCACGCAACCCTTGTGCCAGTTGGCGAAGATCAAAAACAGCATCTCGAGCTTACTCGAGATTTGGCCGGCGCCTTCAATCGCCGCTATGGTAAAGAATATTTCAAACTGTCAGAGCCCATGATTTTAAAGGGTGTAAAGCGCATCATGTCTCTTCAAGATGGTGCCAAAAAAATGAGCAAATCCGATGAATCCGATCTTTCGCGCATAAATCTTGAAGATTCGTCAGAAAATATCGTCAAAAAGATAAAAAAAGCCAAAACTGACTCTTTAGCAGAAATTTCTTACGATGAAAATCGCCCCGAAATTTATAATTTGTTAAACATCTTTTCGGCCATGTCTGGCAAGGATCCAGAGGCTATCGCCGCAGAGTATAAAACCGCAGGAAACGGCAAGTTTAAAGGTGATCTCGCAGAAATTATAGTTGAAAAATTGCGTCCAATCCAAGATAATCTGGCGCGCTTCAAACAAGACAAAGGCTTTATTGCTAATATTTTGCAGCGAGGCCAAGAGGATGCAACTAAAATTGCCAGCAAAACTCGCAATGAAGTTTTTAAGTTGGTTGGCTTAATTTAGTCATGCAACTGTAAGTCACAACTAAAGTAGTGCTAAAGTTCAAAATGCCATTTTTCAATAAAAAACAAAATCTTTCTGATATTGAACTAGTCAATGAAATCGCGCGCTTAAAAAAAGAACAAAACGCCGTGATTTTGGCGCATTTTTATCAAGATGAAGCGATTCAAGATATTGCAGATTTTGTTGGTGATTCTTTAGATTTATCGCGTAAAGCTGCGGCAACTGATGCCGATGTTATTGTATTTTGTGGTGTAAAATTTATGGCAGAAGTTGCAAAAATTTTATCACCAACCAAAAAAGTTTTAATCCCAGATTTTAGGGCGGGTTGCAGTTTAGAAGAATCATGTCCACCCTTGCAATTTGCGGCTTTTAAGCAAAAACATCCTGATGCAATTGTTATTACTTATATTAATTGTTCCGCTGAAATTAAGGCTTTGTCTGATATAATTGTGACATCAACAAATGCTAAAAAAATCATTGATCAAATTCCTTTGACGCAAAAAATTATTTTTGCACCAGATCAACATCTTGGTCGTTATCTCAATAAAATCACGGGTCGCGACATGATTTTGTGGAACGGAAGTTGCGTGGTGCATGAACAATTTAGTGAAAAAGAATTAGTGAAGTTGATGGCCAATCATCCGCAAGCCTTGGTAATAGCGCATCCAGAATGTCCTGAAAATTTATTGATGCACGCTCACCATATTGGATCAACATCGTCGCTGATTCAATTTGTCCAGCAAAATCAAGGCGGAGAATTTATTGTGTTGACCGAGCCGCATATTATTCATCAAATGCAGCAAAAAAATTCTAGCGCAAAATTTTATGATTGTCCCTTTGTGGATAAGGCTGGCTGTAGTCTCTGCAACACTTGTCCTTATATGGGAATGAATAATTTAGAGAAGATTTACACGGTGATGAAAAATAGTGCTACTGGTGAATTAAATAAAGTCGGTGGGGAGTTGGTATTGGACGAGACTTTGCGTATCAAGGCTTTAGCGCCATTACGCAAAATGCTCGAGATGTCGTAAGGAAAGAACTACAAAAACTCTTCACGCAAAACGCTAAACATATAAACATCAACCAATTTGCCGCGATGAAAACGATGTTGTCGCAAACAACCCTCATATTTAAAGCCGCATTTTTCAAGCAAGCGCACAGAAGCCTCGTTGTAGATTGAAGTAACTGCCTCAATCCGATTAACTCGCAGCACCATAAATCCATAGCGCAAAACCTCGCGTACTGCCGCAGTCATAATGCCGCGACGCCAAAATTCTTGCGCCATGTCGTAGCTGATTTCAATACGATTGTGATAATTATTATGCGAACTAAAGCCGATTGAGCCGATCATCGCATCATCTTTTTTATCAGCGATGGCAAAATAAATTCCATCATTATTATAGAAAACATTGCGCCAATAATAAAGCTCTCGACGCGCGTCCTCCAAGCTTTGAGGTACTTCAGTGAGAATGTATTTATTGACTTCTGGATCGGTGTAATATTTAAAAAAATTCTCAACATCTTGATCTTGCTGTTCGCGCAAAATGAAATCCCCTAAATCAATAATAGGAAATATTTTAGTAGCACTTGGGGAATATGTCTTATCCATTTAATAAATTTTTTGTAAAATTTTCGGCACTGAATTCTTGTAAATCTTCAATTTTTTCGCCAATGCCAATAGCGTAAAGTGGAATTTTATATTTGTCAGCAAGCGCTACAACAATTCCGCCTTTGGCAGAGCCATCAAGCTTAGTGACTATTAGGCCGGTGATGCCAACGATTTGGTTAAAAATTTCGAGTTGATTTTTGGCATTTTGTCCGATTGTGGCATCAAGAATGAGAAGATTTTCATGTGGTGCTGCGGTATCAATTTTTTTGATAACGGTGTTTATTTTTTTTAGCTCATCCATCAAGTTTTGTTTATTTTGCAAGCGGCCCGCAGTATCAATTAACAAAATATCATGATTATTTTTGCGTGCATATTCAAAGGCACGAAAGGCCACAGCAGCTGGGTCTTCGCCATCTTTTAAAGCAGATATTATTTCACAATTGCTGCGTTTGGCCCAAATTTCTAATTGCTCAGAAGCGGCGGCGCGAAAGGTGTCGCAAGCGGCGATGAGGATTTTTTTATTTTCTTTAGCAAGGTTAAAAGCGATTTTTCCGATAGTGGTTGTTTTGCCAACGCCGTTGATTCCGTTAAAAATTATTACGCGTGGCTTGATTGAATCATCTAGTGCCAGAGCCTTTTCACAAGGTTTTAAAATTGTGATTATTTCTGCGGCAAGAAATTGCTTTATTTCATCTTCGCTGATATTTTTTTCAAATTTTTGTGCGCGTAATTTTGCAACAATTTTTGCGCTGGCCTCAACGCCAATATCGCTATTGATCAGAATTTCTTCAAGATCATCAAGAATTTCACCGCTGATTTTTTTGTGAGTAAAAATTTGTGTGATAGCCTGAGAAAGCTTGCTAGATGTGCCTTTAAGCTGATCAGTGATTTTTGATTTTGTGAAGAAACTGAAGAATGACATTTAGAAATTACTAATATTTTCGCAAGCGCGCATCAATGCCCGAGCTTTATTGATACATTCTTGATATTCTGATTGTGGATCAGAATCGAAGACTACGCCGGCACCAGCTTGCAGATAAATTTTATGATCTTTAATTAGTGCCGATCTTAGAGTGATGCAGGTTTCCATATCACCATTGCTGGCAAAATATCCAACACATCCAGCATAAAAACTGCGTTTTACTTTTTCGATTTCTTCGATAATTTCGAGAGCGCGAATTTTTGGTGCGCCGCTCACCGTGCCAGCAGGAAAGCCGCTTATAAGCGCATCAAGCGCATCTAAATCATCGCGCAATTCACCTTCAACATTGGAAGAAATATGCATAACATGCGAATAATATTCGATGACCATTTTTTCTGTAACCTTCACCGAGCCAGCTTTAGCAACGCGCCCCACATCGTGGCGACCAAGGTCGATTAACATTAAATGTTCGGCAACTTCTTTTTCATCGCACAATAATTCTTCGGCTATTTTGCGATCTTTTTCAAGATCGCCATCGCGTTTTCTAGTGCCAGCAAGTGGCCTTACGGTAACTTTTTTGTTTTTAGAAGAGACCATGATCTCAGGGCTTGAGCCAGTTAAAACAAAATCATCAAACTTTAAGAAAAACAAAAAAGGTGAAGGGTTCACGGAGCGCAATGAACGATAAAATGAAAATTCAGAAACCGCAGGAAAGGCGCTGGTAAAGCGTTGCGAAGGTAATACTTGAAAAATATCGCCACCTTTAATATAGGTTTTTGCTTTTTCTACCGCAGCACAATATTCTTCTTCTTTGCAATTTGAAACAAAATTGAATGGCGTTGAAACCTTGATTTTAGTATCCTCATAAGGCTCACTCAGAATTTTTTCAATCGCAGAAATTTTTTCAATTAACTTATCGTAAGATTTATTTTGCCCAGCAAAAACTGGCGCACAAATCAAAGCGCAATCAAAAAAATTATCAAAAATAATCAAGATTTGCGGACGAATAAAAATACTGTCAGGAATATTGCAATCATCGGGCAAGCCTTTATCTGGAAGGCTTTCCATCAATCTTCCCATGTCATATCCGAGATAGCCAAAAATCCCCGCGGCGATTCCTTGCAATGCAATTTTATCGTAATTTAGCGCGCCAAAATTTTCGATTTGTGATTCATTAATTAATGCGCGCAACTCTGCAAGCGGCTCACCATCTTGCTTTGCAAAGCCTTTGCGATCTTGCGTAAAATTCTTATTAATAAAAGATTTTTTACCAACGCATTTCCAAACTAAATCCGGATCAAGTCCAATCACCGAAAATCTGCCTTTATTATTGCCGCCATTTTTGTTATTTTCAGCAGATTCAAATAAAAAATGATAATCAGTAAAATGCTTGAAAAGCTTTAAACTAGAAAGCACAGGCGTGATTGTATCAGTAGGAATTTTTTTAAATAAAACTGTTCCTAGTGCCGCAACTTCATCAAATTTTTTTCTATCAAGATTATATGTCATTTATTCTTGTGCTTGCTTTTCTGTTGCGTCTAAAAATTTATCGTTAACTTTTATCGGATATTTTTTTTGTAAAAACTTGTTAAATTCTTGCATAAATTCTGAGCGATAATCTTTCTCTAGCTCAGCTTTGCCAATGGCTAGCTGGTTTTCAGTAATTGAAGATTTTTTTATTTCGCGCAAAATTCCAATGTTAAATTCTGTTGCGCTCATTGCTGAAGCGTTAGTAATCTGCCCAACTTTTGCACCAAATAACTCTTCTAAAAATTTGCTAGAATATGGAATTTTTTTGCCTTGATATTCAAGATAAAGAAAGCGTCCAAAAAATTTATTCTTCTCAACCTTTAAATGATGTGAAGAAGCTATTTGCAAAGCATTTGAAGGATTTTTGTTAATTTCAGCAGAGATTTTGCTGGTTATTTCGCGCAATTTTTCTAGTCTTTTTTCTTTGACAAAAGCTGCGGTAATTTCAGATTTTACTTCATCCAATTTTTTCTCATGCGCTTGATCAATTTCATCAATTTTTAGAGCATAAAAAATACCGGATAATTCAGAATAATATAATTTAGAAACCTGCTTTTCTTTTAAAATAAATGCGCTTTTTGTAAAGTCGCCAAGCTCTTTAATTGAAGCTATCGCAGCACCTTTAGAATCGCGACCATTTTGATCAATTTTAATTGAATCGTAAGTTTTTAAACCGAATTTTTTTGCAGTTTCAGAAAGTGAATTTGAGGCCAAAAGCGAATCTTCAATTTCAGAGATTTTTTTCTGCATAAAATCTTCATTTTTTGTGCGCAAAAGATTTTGTTTTATTGAATTTTTTACTTCGGCCAAAGGAGTGATTCCGCCAGATTTTATATCGTTTAAAAAGAAAATATGAAAGCCAAGAGGGCTTTGTAATGCCAAAGAAACCTCATTTTTGGCAAGTTTAAAAGCGCCAACAGAAACATCAGGAAGTAAATCTTTTTCGCTAATATTTTGCAGAATAATTTCTTTTAAATTTTTATTAGCTAATTTTTTTGCAACTTCAGCAAAAGCTTTGGCTTTATCAGGAGTGCTTGATTTTGCTAGCTCGGCCAAAAATTCATTAGCTTGTTTTTCATTGCTAAATAAAAGGTGATAGAAATTTCTTTTTTCAGCTTTTTGATAGCTGGCTTTATTTTTTTCATATTCAGCGGCAATTTCTTGTTCGCTAATTGTGATACTTCTAGTTAAATCTTGCTGCGAAATTGTTGCGTAAGAAATTTTGCGCATTTCAGGCATAACAAATTTTTGTTTGTTTTTGGCAAAAAACCCTTCAAGCTCTGCGGCGCTTGGCGCGGCAACAGATCCAACATTTTTATCAGAAATTATAATTACATCAGCAATTCTTTTTTCTTCTTTTAAAGAGACAACTTTTTGCACTATTTTTTCATCAGCAGGAGAGGCTAGGGATATTGAGCTTATTATCATGGCGCCAATAATTTCATCCTGAACTGCTTTCACATATTTTTCTTCATCAAAACCATTTTGTGTTAGAAAATTCTTAAAAATCACGCGATCAAATTTGCCATTGCGCATAAATTGCGAATCAGTCGCGATGCCTTCAAGGATAATTTTTCGGCTAGCTTCAATGCCAAAATCATCGCGCAATTTTTCAATAATCACTTGATTTACTAGGCGTCCCAGCACATCAGATTTAAATTTTGGCGATTCAACATATTGCATTGCTTGCGGATTTTCAGGATTAGAGCGCAAAATTGCCTCGCGATCAACTTGCATTGCTCTGGTTAATTTTGAGTAAGAAATTGATTTGCCTCCAACCTTTGTGGCCCAAGTTTCAGAGCTGTTTAAAACAAAATTGCTCACACCAAAAAAGGTGAAAGATAATATGAGTAAGCCAATAAAAAGTTTGAAAAAAAGATTATGGGCAAGCTTTTTGATTTTTAGCATTTTCTTAAATAATTAGTTGAAAAATATTGCCTAAACTTACCCAAACCTTTCTTTCTTAGCAATTCTTTCTTGTAAAAAAGAACTGTCCATGCTACAATAGACGGCGTTTCTAGTTAAATAGAATATAATTCTTAGTAAAAATGGCTCTTATTGTTCAAAAGTTTGGCGGCACCTCAGTTGGTGATATTGCTCGCATTCAAAATGTGGCAAAAAAAGTTAAAGCCGAACTTGATAAAAAAAATCAGGTTATTGTTGTTGTTTCTGCGATGTCTGGCGTTACAAATCAGCTTGTTAGTTATTGTAATGAGGTTTCCTCTTTAATGAGCGATGCGGCTTTAGCGGAATACGATTCTATTGTTGCTAGTGGTGAGCAAATCACCTGCGGCCTTCTGGCTCTTGAGTTGCAAAGCATTGGATATAAAGCGCGCTCTTTTTTGGGATGGCAAATTCCACTTGTTACTGATGATGCGCACAGCAAGGCGCGGATTGATGAAATTGATGGCAAATTTTTGCTTGAAACTCTCAAAACTCACGATGTTATCGTAATCGCTGGCTTTCAGGGGATTCACCTAGATTCTAAGCGCATTACCACGCTAGGTCGTGGTGGCTCAGATACTTCTGCGGTGGCTATTGCCGCTGCGGTTAAGGCTGATTTGTGTGATATTTATACTGATGTTGATGGCGTCTATACTACAGATCCAAGGATCACCGACAAGGCCAATAAGCTTAACAAAATTGCTTATGAAGAAATGTTGGAGATGGCTTATAGTGGTTCAAAAGTGCTACAAACTCGCTCTGTTGCTATGGCAATGGCGCATAATGTTCGTGTGCGAGTACTTTCGAGTTTTAAAGAGGCTACAGAAGATTCGGGAACAATTTTGGTTAATAATGAGGAGGAAATCATGGAAAGAAGAGTGATTACGGGTATTAGTTATAGCAAAAATGATGTAAGAATCACTTTATCGCGCATGCCCGATCATCCAGGGTTATCCGCGGTGATATTTGGAGTGTTGGCAGAAAAAGATGTCAATATTGATATGATTGTGCAAAACGCCAGTGCTGATGGTAAGTCAGTTGATATCACTTTTACAACTTTTAAAGAAGAGTTGGAGCGCGCTAAATTGGCACTCAATTCTATTAAAGATCAAGTAAAATACGAAACAATCTCAATTGATGAAAATGTAGCAAAAATTTCAGTGATTGGAGTTGGTATGGTTTCGCACTCTGGTGTTGCCCATACTATGTTCAAAACTCTTGCAGATAAGGGAATCAACATTTTGGTGATTTCTACTTCTGAAATTAAAATTTCAGTTTTGATTGCAAGAGAATATGGTGAACTCGCGGTTCGCGTGCTACACACTGCTTACGGATTGGATAAGCAATAGCAATGGTTCGCCATTTATGGTTTGCAATTTTGCAGACTTGACGCATAGATTTTTTCTTTGCGATAAATTTAATATATATAAATGTTATGCCGACTTTAACAAAATTCATTGAATTAGGAATCTCAGACACAATGATCGAAACCCTGCGCAAAAAAGGTTTCGAAGAGCCCACACCAATTCAGGCCAAAACAATTCCATTCTTGCTTGCAAATAAAAAAGATTTAATCGGCAAAGCTCAAACAGGAACAGGAAAAACCGCAGCTTTCGGAATTCCACTAATCGAAAATATCACTACTAACCAAGGAAAAGTTCAGGCGCTTATTTTGGCCCCAACTCGCGAATTGGCTATTCAAGTTACTGAAGAATTAAGTTCTTTTGCTGGTGCTTTTCAAACTAAAATTATCTCGATTTATGGTGGTCAACCGATTGATCGTCAAATTTCACGCTTGCAACGCGGCGTTGATATTGTCGTAGGAACACCTGGTCGCGTGATTGATCACTTGAATCGCAAAACTCTCGATATTTCAAAAATCTCTTACATTGTTCTTGATGAAGCTGATGAAATGTTAAATATGGGTTTTGTTGAGGATATTGAAGCTATTTTAAAAATGGCGCCAAAACAAAAGCGTACCGTGCTTTTTTCTGCGACAATGCCTGCACATATTGAGCGTTTGGCAAAAAAATATATGGGTGAATATGAGCTAATTTCGGTGATGAGCGATAATGCTGGTCGTCCAAATATTGAGCAAATTTATTTTGAAGTTCCACAATCGGATAAATTTGAAGCTTTGCATAGAATCATCGATGTTGAAGAAAGTTTTTATGGCATGGTTTTTTGTCGCACTAAACTTGATGTTGATGAAATTGCTAGCAAATTGACTAATCGCGGCTTTAGAGCTGAAACCTTGCATGGTGATTTATCACAAGGTCAAAGAGAAAAAGTTCTACAAAAATTTCGCAATAAAAAAGTTAATATTTTAGTGGCGACCGATGTTGCTGCGCGCGGATTGGATGTTGATGATTTAACTCATGTTATTAATTATGCATTGCCACAAGATCCTGAAAGCTACATGCACAGAATCGGCCGTACAGGCAGAGCTGGCAAGAGCGGAACAGCAATCACTCTGATCACTCCTTCTGAGTATCGCAAGTTGATTTCGATTCAAAAAATGGCCAATACAACAATCACAAAACAAAAAGTTCCAAATGTAAAAGATGTGATTGAAAGTAAAAAAACGCGTATCATGACCTCTATTGTTAAAGCAATTGAAGATGGTGGATTTAGTGATTTAGAAGGTATTGCATCTGATATTTTAGCGAGCAATTCTGATCCAAAAGTTGCGCTTGCCGCTTTGTTAAAAATCGCCTTTAAAAATGAATTAAGCGAAAGTAGTTATAGCGCAATCGGTGATGGTTCTGCTAAAAAACGCGATCGTGATTACAATTCTTACGATGAGCGTGGCAGCAGTGGAGATCGTGGTGGTGATAGAAAAGGTGGTTATGTTGATCGCAAGGGAACAGCGCGCCTCTTTATTGCCAAAGGTCGCAATGATGGAATGGATCCTCGCAAATTGGTTGATTTTATCCAAAAAGAAACTGGCGTTGATCAAAGAAAAATTGACGATGCAAAAGTATTTGATTCTTTCTCATTCTTTGCCGTACCATTTCAAGATGCAGAAAATATTCTGCATGCTTTCCAAAAAAGTGCTGGTGGCAGTAGATCACTTGTTTCTAGAGCGAAAGATAAAAAATAGGCTTTTTTGTCCGCAGTTTTTTGCGGATAAATTTTCTTGAGAATTCAGATCGTTAACTAAAAATGGTTTTTAGTTCGAACATTTTTTTATTCCTCTTCCTTCCATTAACTCTGGCGCTATATTTTTTGCCGTTAGAGAAAATTGGATTTGCTAAGTATAAAAATTATTCTCTTCTCGCGACTAGTTTAATTTTTTATGCTTGGGGAGAGGCTTGCTATATCTGGCTTCTTGGCCTTTCTATTATTGGAAATTATTATTTTGGGCGATGGATTTTTCATCATGGCTCTCTCATCTCTTCTCGGCAAATCAAATTATTTTTTGCGCTTACATTTAATTTATCGCTGTTGTTTTATTTTAAATATGCCAATTTTTTTGCGACAAATTTAGCTGATCTTCTTCATTTATTATTTCCACAATATAATTTTGCAGTGGCACAGAATCTGCTGCCAGCGCGCCTTCCGATTGGGATTTCATTTTTTACTTTTCATGCAATTTCTTATTTGATCGATATTTATCGCGGCAAATGTAAGGCGCAAAAAAATTTGTTGGAGTTGGCATTGTATATCGCGTTTTTTCCACAATTAATTGCAGGGCCAATTGTTCGATATAATACGATTGAGAAATATCTTGCAAAGAGGCGTCATAGCTGGTCTGCGGCTTCTTATGGAATTAGAAGATTTATTATTGGCCTTGGCAAAAAAGTTATTATTGCTAATCCGCTCGGTGAAGTTGCTGATGCAATTTTTTCATCGCAGCTTGATGGCTTGAACTGTTGGCTAGCTTGGGTTGGTGTGTTGTGTTATACGATGCAAATCTATTTTGATTTTTCTGGCTATTCTGATATGGCGATAGGTCTGGCGCGAGTCTTTGGCTTTAAATTTCCTGAAAATTTTAATTATCCATACATCGCAAAATCGGTTAAAGAATTTTGGAGAAGGTGGCATATGTCGCTTTCTGCGTGGTTTCGTGATTATGTTTATATTCCACTTGGTGGTAATAAAGTTGGCTTGAAGCGGCAATATTTTAATTTAGTTTTGGTATTTTTCTTATGTGGTTTGTGGCATGGGGCTAGTTGGAATTATGTGGCTTGGGGTTTGTTTCACGGTTTCTTTTTAGTTTTTGAAAGACTGCGGATCGGTAAAATATTTTTAGCTGCGATGCCTAATTTTTTGCAGCATATTTATTTGATGCTTGTGGTAGCAGTTGGTTGGGTATTTTTTCGCAGCCCAGATTTGACACATGCTATAGACTATTTAAAGTTAATGTTTTGTGGAGGAAGTGATGTTGTGGTTGCGAGTGAAATATCTCGTTTATTGAATTCACACTTTGTTTGGACTGTTGGCGCCCTAAGTGTAATCGGCCTCTCTCCTTTAGTAAAAAATTCTGCAGCAATAATGATTAAGCGCGGCGGGGGATATTTATTGATATTCGATTTATTTTTATTGGCCTCATTTATTTTTGCAATTATTAGGCTTTCATTTGCAACTCATAATCCATTTATTTATTTTCAGTTTTAGTTTTATTGCTTTTAATTCTGTCCTTGTGAATTAAGGTTTTGATCGGAGTAAACGCTATCAAATTCTTCTGCTAAAAACGCAAATTCTCTTGCTGCTTCTCCGTTAATTAAATCAGATAAAATTTTTGCTGAACCAAAAGATAGAGTCCATCCTAGATGTCCGTGCCCAGTGTTTAGTAAGAGATTGCCATAGCTTGTTACTTCACCAATCAGTGGAATTGAATTAGGGCGAAATGGTCTAAATCCAAACCATTCTTGCGCTTTATTGACATTGCCAAAATCAGAAAAACTTGATTTTATTTTTGATTTAATAAAATTAATTTGGCTATTGTTTTTGCTAGTTTTGGCGCCACCAATTTCAACCGCTCCTGCTGCTCTGAAGATATCACCGATTCGGCTATAAACTATTTTATTTTCAGAATCGGTGAGAGCTATTGCAGGGGCGATGAATTCTTCATTTGCTTCAATTGAAAGGCTGTGACCTTTAAGCGGATAGATTCTTGGATCAATTTTAACTCCCTTCAAAAGCTTGTCTCCGTAGGCTCCTAGGGCATAGATATATTTATCGGCAGTAAAAACGCCGCGGTTAGTATTGATGCCGGTGATTTTGCTGTAATTGGTAAAAATATTTTTTATTTCAGCGCTATATTCAAAAATTACGCCATATTTTTCTTGGCAGATTTTTTCGAGTGATTTAGTGAACAAAAGACTGTTGCCACTAGCATCATCATCGTAAAAAATTCCACCAAGCAATTTATTTTCATCGTAAAGCTTAACAAGGGTTGGTTCTTTTTTTAGACACTCATCGCGATTTAAAATATGAAGCTTAATACCAAGAGATTGCTGCTCTTCTGCGTTTTTTATGGCCACTTCAAATGCTTTGGCGTTTTGATAAAAATGCAAAATGCCGTTTTCGTTGTAATTGAATTTGATGCTTGGTTCGTTGCTTAGAATTTCGGCTAATGTTTTTCTGCTGTATTTTCCGAGGCTGAATAATTTTTTGCTGTTAGTGAGAAATTTTTCTTCGTTACAATTTTTTAAAAAAGAGTAACCCCATTTGAGAAAATCTTTATTGGCAAATTTTTTGATCGATAAAAATGAATTGGGATTAATGATCGATTTTGCGATCATTTTTAATGCTGATTTTGAAGCCCAAGGATCAATGTGAGAATAGCTAAGTTGGCCGCCATTGGCGTAAGAGCATCCAAGGCCAGAAGCGGCGTTTTTTTCTAAAACTATAACCTGATGACCTGATTTTGCTAAGAAATAAGCGGTTGTAACCCCGACTACGCCTGCGCCCATGACTATTATTTTCATTTGCGAAAAATCTGTTAATTTGTGGATAAATGTTATAGCATTAGCTTATGCCTTTTTGTATGAAGTTACAACATTTATCCAATGACTCAAGCTTTTAAGCCTAACATTTTTAATATTCCGTCAAATTATCACTTTTTTGACTCGCTGATTGATTGGCTGAACATTAATTTTGGCAACAAGATCAGTGATATAAAAATTTTGTTTCCCAACCGTCGCGCCTGTCGTGAATTTCAAAATATTTTTGTTGATAAGTTTGGTTCTGATGCTCTGGCTCCTAAGGTTAAAGCGGTGGGTGATATTTCTTATGATGATTTTTTAGATTCATTTCCAAGACAGCAGATAAATTCTATTATTGATGAGCTCTTTAAAATCAAGCTTCTAGATGGTTTTGATTATTTATTTTTCTTAAGCAATGAAATAATTAAGACAAAAGTTTTTGGTGAGAATATATCTTTTAGTCAGGCTTTGAGCATTGCCACGCAGTTAAAAAATTTATTTGATGATATTGAAAGGCAAGAAATTGATTTGAGTTTATTATATGAAATTGATGATTCTAATCTTGCGGCGCATCGTCAATTTACACTCGATTTTTTAAAGAAATTTTATTTGCGAGTGCGAAATTCGGTGTTAAAAAATAATGTTTTGTCGCATGTTGGATATCAGAATTTTGTTATTAATAAATTGGCCGAAAGTATTGATAGTCAAGGATTAAAGTCTCCTTTGGTGATTGCGGGATCGACTGGAAGTGTGAATTATAGCAAGCGATTAATTAAGGCTATTGCGGGGGATAAAAATGGCTATGCAGTCTTATATGGATTGAGGCGAGGGGATTTGGCTGGTGAGGTTGCTGACGAAACTCATCCACAATCAATCTTGCGCGAACTTCTTAAATCAATGAATGTTGGTGCGGGCGAGATTAAGGAAATCGCTGTTGAAAAATTCAAAATTTGCGATGAATCGCGGCTAGATTTTTTATCATTTTTGATGTTGCCAAGTGCGCAAACCAATCAATGGCAAGGGCTCGCGACAAAAATAGAGTTGCCAAAAATTGCTGCTGATTTTGAAAAAAACTTTTCTTATCTTGAGGCGCAAAATGAAGTTGAGGAGGCAAGAAGTCTTGCTGTTATTGCTTCTAAAGCATATTTGGATAATAAAAAAATAGCGATAATTTCTGGTGATAAAAAATTTGTTGAGCTATTAAAAGTTGAGTTAGAAAAATTCTCTTTAGAATTTAATGATGCGCGAAGCCTTGATTTATCTAGTAGCAAGCTGACTAATTTAATTTTGTTATTGCTTGAGCTGCGTGACAATAATTTTGAATCAGCATCTTTATTGGCGCTTTTAAAGCATGGTTATTCATCCTATCTTGGTGATAAAAATGTAATAGATTTTGAAATTAAAATATTGCGCGAACAAAGGTCTCAAGATGGTTTGGAAGGTATTAAAATAAAATTAAAATCACAAAAAGAGTCGCAAGAATTGCGTGATAAAAAATTAGGATTGCAAAATTCTGAATCTCAGAATGAAGAATTGCAAAACTTTTTTATAGGTTTTTTACAAGATATTTCTGGGTTTATAAATATTGAAGGTGAGGTTGATTTATTTAGCTATATTTCTGCATTGATAAAGGCGGTGGAGAATTTTACTAAAAAAACTTTTTCTGATCTTGTTGCTTTAGAAGGCTCTTCAGAAGAGCTTTTGCAGCTTTTTGAAAAATTAAAATCTGTGCAAGATTTTACAATTAACACCAGAGATTCTTTATTATTTTTTCAGCATTTATTTGCGCAAATTAGTTATTTTGAAAAGTCGGATGCGATTGCGCCGATACAAATTTTATCACCAATCGAAGCGCGTTTGCTCAACTTTGATTTGCTGATTTTAGCTTCACTAAATTATGGAAATTTTCCACAAATTGAAAGTGAAAATTGGTTGGGAAGAAAGATCAGGAGCGATTTGGGCATTGACTTAGTATCAAAAAAAGTTGGACAAAATGCTTATGATTTTTGTAATTATTTATCGAATCAATCGGTAATTTTAAGTCGCTCTAAAACTAAAAATGGCGTTCCCGCAATTGCTTCGCCATTTGTTTTGCGTTTTGAAATTTTGTGTAAAAAATTTGCTATAAAAGTTTCTGCTGATGCCTCATTATTGAATAGCAAAGAGGCTTCTAAGCTTAGGCCTTCTCAGGATATTTTGGCGCCAAAACCGCTGCAAAAATTTCGTCCAAAAAAACTTGCGATTACAGATATTTCTAAATTGCTTTCTAATCCATATCAAATTTATGCGCGCAAAATCTTGCAGTTGCAAGAGCTTAACAAAATTGATTATGAGCCAGAATATAAAGAGTTTGGAAGCTTTGTGCATAAGGCTCTAGAAGAGTTTGTTAAAAATCCGCAACAGCAAGAAAATTTTATAAAAAAAGCACAAGAAATTTTTGCACAATATTTTATTAGCGAAGAATCAAAATTAATTTGGTGGCCAAAATTTGAAAATATTTTTAAGAATTTTATTGATGACAATAATGCTGTAGAGGCTTGCAAAAACTATGTTGAGGTGCCGGTTAAGATGATGATAAAAGATATTTTATTAACTGGAAAAATTGACCGTGTTTCATTTTTTGAAAATGGTGAGGTGGAAATATTTGATTATAAAACTGGGCAAATTCCAACTTCGCGTGAACTAAATTCTGGAGCGCAGCCGCAGCTTGCTATATCTGTGCTCATGGTATCTTTAGGTATGATTGAAAATTGTGATATAAAAAATATTTCAGAGCAAAAAATTCGTGCTTTAAATTATTGGAAATTATCATCCTTTAGTGAATCAGAAATTAAATCGATTACAAAAAATAATGAAGAGGTGGTTGCTATGATTGCGGCCGCTAAGGCGGGATTAGAGAGGCTTTTTGACTATTTTGATGATGAGCAAAATGGTTATTTTGCTAACTTTGATTCTAGAAATGAATATTCACATTTAGCGAGGATTTTTTAAATATGCGCTACAAAATTACGATTGAATATGATGGCACCAATTATGTTGGATGGCAGAAACAGCCTGATCAGATCGATAAGTCGATTGAAGAAATTTTAGAAAAAGCCATTTTTCAGATGACGGGTGAGCAAACAAAAATAATTGGCTCTGGGCGCACTGATGCTGGCGTGCACGCTATTGCGCAAGTTGCAGATTTTGCTATTAGCAAAGAATTTGATGCTTTTCGTATGATGGCTGGGCTCAATAATCACTTGCTTTTAACTAATGTTGTGGTGCTTGGCTGTGAGATTGTTGCTGATAATTTTAACAGTCGTTTTGATGCAAAAATGCGTCATTATCGCTATGTTATTGTTAACCGCAGAACGCAATTGGCTCTAGATAAGAATCGGGCTTGGCATGTGCCATTGCCGCTTGATGTTGTGGCGATGCAATTGGCAGCAAATTATCTTGTTGGTTCTTTCGATTTTTCAGCTTTTCGAGATGCGGAATGTCAATCAAAATCGCCGATTAAAACTGTCACCAAGCTTACTATTGAGCAAAAAGGCGAACAAGTTATTATCGAAATATCGGCCAAGTCATTTTTGCACCACATGGTTAGAAATATCATAGGAACCCTTTCGTGGGTTGGCTCAAAGAGGATTGCAGTCGATGATATGTTGATAATTTTGGAAAGTCGTGATCGTAAGAATTCTGGTCCAAATGCGCCTGCTTGTGGACTTTATTTTTTAGGTGTGGATTATTAGGGGAGAGCTCTTTTGTAGTATCTCTTGGATTGGGCAAAAATTATTGACTAATCTGGGATAAAATTTACATAAATAATTATGACAAAAACTTTTTTTTCACTCGGCTGTGAATATTTATCAATTGGCAAATTATTTAAAATTTTAGACGGTGAAATTGCACTAAAATTTTCAGATGAAGCTGTTGCAAAAGTTCAAAAATCAAAAAATTGTGTAGATAAAGTTGTAAAAGATGAGCGCGTGGTTTATGGCGTAAATACTGGCTTTGGCGTGTTATGTGATAAAATAATTTCGGCAAAAGATACTAGCGAGTTGCAGGCAAATTTATTAAAAAGTCACTCTGTTGGTGTTGGTGAAGCGATTTCACAAAAAGTTTCTAAGTTAATGTTAATCACAAAAGCACATGCTTTGGCGCAAGGATATTCGGGCGTTGCGGTTGAAACTGTGCAAAGAATTTTGTGGCATATCGCTGAAGATATAATTCCAATTGTGCCGCAAAAGGGCTCTGTTGGGGCTTCGGGAGACTTAGCGCCATTGTCGCATTTATTTTTACCTTTGATTGGTCTTGGTGAAATTATTGTGAAAGGTAAAAAATGGCAGACGGCAGATTTTTTCAAGAAAAATAATATCGCGCCTTTAACGCTGGGGCCGAAGGAAGGTCTTGCTTTGATTAACGGCACGCAATTTATGGCGAGTTTTGGTGCCCTTGGTCTATATCGTTTTCATCATTTGTTAGAGCAGGCTGATATTATTGCGGCGATGACTTTAGATGCGACGGCAAGCTCGACAAAGCCTTTTGATGCAAGGCTTCACGAGATTCGTCCTTTTGCAGGAAATAAGTTGGTGGCGCAGAGAATGTCGGCGTTAATTCGCGGCTCAAAAATAAATTCTGCGCATCATGATTGCGCAAGAGTGCAAGATCCATATTCGCTGCGTTGCATTCCGCAAATTCATGGCGCATCTAGAAATGCTTGGCTTCATGTCAAAGAAACAATTGAGATCGAATTAAATTCTGTAACCGATAATCCGATTGTTTTAAACGAAAATGAAATTATCAGTGGCGGTGGATTTCATGGTCAACCAATTGCTATGGCGCTAGATTACGCAACCCTTGCGGCTGCAGAGTTGGGTAATGTGGCAGATCGTCGCTGCTATTTAATGTTGGAAGGAAAAAAATATGGTTTGCCGGCATTTTTGTTAGAAGATGCGGGGTTGAATTCTGGTTTTATGATTCCGCAATATACTACAGCGGCGCTGGTTTCAGAGAATAAATCTTTATGTTTTCCTGCGAGCGCTGATAGCATTCCAACTTCTTTGGGGCAAGAAGATCATGTCTCGATGGGCTCTATTAGTGGGCGCAAGTTTAATATGGTGTTAGATAATTTAGAATATATTCAAGCGATAGAATTAATGTATGCCTCGCAAGCGCTTGAATTTAGAAGGCCAGAGCGTTCTTCTGCAGTGTTAGAAAAAGCGCAAAAAATGGTGAGAGATCTTGTTGAATTTAAAAAACATGATACCACTTTATATCATGATATCAATGCTTTGCACGGTTTGGTGACTTCATTTAAATTGCAAAAAATAGCACAACAATTTAATGAAAATTACCAAGATTTTATTTTGTAATTTTTTTGTTATAAATTTTTTTCTTTATGTTATCAAAAATATTTCTTCAAATTTTTGATAATAGAATTTTTTAATTTCACAATTTATGAACTATCAAGAATTTATCAATAAATATGCTGCACACCCTAATTATAAGGCTCCGCGAGGCAGTGAATTAAACGCAAAATCTTGGGCGACAGAAGCGCCGTTGCGAATGTTATTGAATAATCTTGATCGTGAAGTTGCAGAAAATCCTGAGAAATTGGTGGTTTATGGTGGAGATGGTCAAGCGGCGCGCAATGTAGAATCGCTGCAAAAAATTATTAAAGTTTTGTTGGAATTGGAAAGTGATCAATCTTTGTTGGTGCAGTCTGGCAAGCCGGTTGGCATCGTGCGCACGCATGATCAAGCGCCGCGAGTTTTGATTGCTAATAGCAACCTTGTGCCGCACTGGGCAACGCTCGAGCACTTTAACGATTTGCGCGATAAAGGCTTGATGATGTATGGACAAATGACGGCGGGAAGCTGGATTTATATCGGTTCGCAGGGCATTTTGCAAGGCACCTATGAAACATTTGTGGCTTGCGGAAAAAAACATTTTGGCGGAAATTTGCAAGGCAAATTAATTGTTTCTGGTGGAATGGGTGGAATGGGTGGCGCGCAGCCATTGGCGGCTACTTTGGCGGGCGCAACTTTCTTGGGAATCGATATAAATCCTGCTTCAATTCAAAAGCGCATCGATACAAAATATATTGATAAAATGACCGCTGATTATGAAGAAGCGATGAAGTGGATTTTGGATGCGAAAGGCAAGGGCGAAGCAATTTCTGTTGGTTTGGTAGGTGATGCGGGAACAGTGCTAGAGCGGATGATCAAGGATGGCATCATGCCAGATATTCTTACCGATCAAACTTCGGCGCATGATCCGATTTGTGGCTATGTGCCGCACAGCATTACTCTGGCGCAGTCTCTCGAGCTTCGCAAATCTAATCCTGCGCAGCATAAAGAATTAGCAATTGCGAGTATGGCGCGTCATGTAACTTTTATGTTACAGATGAAAAAGCTTGGCGCTGTAGTGTTTGACTATGGTAACAATATTCGCGAATTTGCAAAAATTGGCGGTGAAAAAAACGCTTATGATTTTCATGGATTTGTGCCAGAATATATTCGCGATTTATTTTGTGAGGGCATGGGGCCATTTCGCTGGGTGGCACTTTCTGGTGATCCTGAAGATATTTATACCACCGATAGAGCCTTGATGGAAGCCTTCTCCGACAATGTTGATTTGTGTAATTGGCTTTCTCGTGCAAGAAATAAAATTGCCTTCCAAGGCTTGCCAGCACGAATTTGCTGGCTTGGCATGGGTGATCGTGAAAAAGCGGGATTAATTTTTAATGATTTAGTGAAAACTGGAAAAGTAAAAGCGCCAATTGTAATTGGGCGAGATCACTTGGATTGCGGCTCGGTGGCTTCTCCAAATCGCGAAACAGAAAAAATGAAAGATGGTTCGGATGCAGTTTCAGATTGGGCATTGTTAAATTTATTGTCGAACACCGCTGGTGGCGCGACTTGGGTTTCTTTTCATCATGGTGGTGGAGTGGGGATTGGCTATTCGCAACATGCAGGAATGGTGGTGGTGGCTGATGGCACCGAGCGTGCAGAATCATGCTTGCGCAGAGTTTTATATAATGATCCTGCGATGGGAGTTTTTCGTCATAAGGATGCAGCTTATCCAATTGCAGAAAAATGCGCAGATAAATTTGGATTAAATTTATGATGAAATTAATTGGACCATTTTCGCAATTAGTAACAATGCGCAATCTAGATCTGCGCGGCTCTATTGCCAATGAAAAATTAGAAATTTTATCGAATGCAGCAATTATTATTAAAGATTCACTGATTTTTGATTTTGGTGATTTTGATTTTTTGCGTAAAAAATATCCAGATAGTGTTGTTAATTTGATTGAGCAAGAAGCCGTTGCTCTACCTGGATTTATCGACGCACATACTCACATTTGTTTTGCAGGAGATCGTGCCAACGACTACGCCCTGCGCAGTTCTGGCAAGTCATATTTAGAAATCGCGCAAAGTGGTGGTGGAATTTGGAGCACGGTGCAAAAAACTCGCGAAGCTTCATTAGAAGAGCTTGCAAAACTTACGGCCTCGCGTGCCGCAAGACATCTTGCAGATGGTATTACAACCATTGAAGTAAAAAGCGGTTATGGCTTAAGCGTTGCTGAAGAAATAAAAATGTTGCGCGCAATTAAGCTAGCTGGGCAGCCTAGCAAGCAAAATGCGCAAGTAGATTTAATTCCTACTTGTCTCGCTGCACATATGAAACCAAAAGATTTCAGCGGTTCTGCTGTTGAATATTTGCAACAAATTTCTCAAGAATTATTTCCAATTTTGCTCGCAGAAAAACTTGCGAATAGAGTTGATATTTTTGTTGAGCAGAGTGCATTCTCTGCTGCAGAGGCGCGCGAATACTTAACGCAAGCGCAGGCAATGAATTTCGATATTACAATTCACGCTGATCAATTTTCAACAAGTGGATCAAGTTTGGCGGTTGAATTTAATGCAGTTTCTGCCGATCATTTAGAAGTTTCTTCTGATGCAGAAATAGCGGCGTTATCTCGCTCAAATACCGTTGCCGTGGCTTTACCCGGATCATCATATGGACTCGGAATTTATCACATGACGCCAGCGCGAAAATTGCTTGATGCTGGCGCAATTCTTGCTATCGCATCTGACTGGAACCCAGGATCGGCGCCGATGGGAGATCTTCTCACGCAAGCGGCAATGTTTGGAATTTATGAAAAACTTTCTGCTGCAGAAGTTTTTGCCGCATTAACATTTCGTGCTGCAAAAGCTTTAAAATTAAGCGATCGCGGCATTATTGAAAAAGGAAAATTAGCAGATTTTCAATTATATCCGCTCGATAATTATAAGAAAATTTTATATAACCAAGGAAAAATAAAACCGTTCGCAGTTTATAAAAATGGCGAAAAATTTAAAAATTAATTTATGACTTACGCAACATTTTTACCAATTATCGGTCGTATCGATGGAACCAGTGCTGATGTGCTGCGCTGGCATCAAGTGATCAAGTGTATCGATCTCAATAACGATAAAATTTCTCTTACAAAAAATCACAAAGGATTTGTATTTTTAGCTTTTGCCACAGATGAAGGTGTGCGTAGAAATCAAGGCAGAGTAGGAGCCTCGCAAGGTAATCAATCAATTGCTCAGGTGATGGCAAATTTGCCAGTGCATTTTGATAATATTGAATTATTTCATGGTGGCGTTATTTCTTGTGAAGAAAATAATTTAGAGAAAGCGCAAGTAGAATTAGCCTTTTATGTAGAAAAAGTTCTAGCGGCTGGATGCATGCCAATCGTGCTTGGAGGAGGTCATGATGTAACTTATGGACATTATATGGGCTTGCATAATTTTGTGAGCAAAAGCAAAAAAATTGGCATTATAAATGTTGATGCACATTTTGATTTGCGTCCAATTGATAAAAATATTGGCGCAACTTCTGGCACAAGTGTTTGGCAAATTGCCACTGAAGCAAAACAAAATAACCATCATTTTAACTGCTTGGCTGTAGGTGTTCAAAGATATGGCAATACAAAATTATTATTTGATGAAGCAGAAAAATTTGGTGTAGAATATATTTTGGGTGACCAGCTTCACTATGACGAAAAACAAAATAACACCCATAAAATTGCAAAATTTATTGATTCAGTTGATCATGTTTATTTAACGATTTGCATGGATGCGTTTGCGGCTGCTTATGCTCCCGGAGTAAGTGCTACTTCATATAATGGCATTGTGCCCGATCATATTTTTATGACGATTTTTGATCAAATTACAAAATCGAAAAAATTTATAGGCATTGATTTTGCAGAGTTAAATCCAAAATTTGATATTGATTTGCGCACCGCAAAACTTGCGGCGAGTATGATTTTTAGATTATTGTAATACTGATTTGGCCAATAGAATAACTTATTGGCGCCATGTTATAAATAAAATTTTAATAAATAATTTTACCAATGAATATTACTTGCACTAGAAGAATTGAATTTGACACCGCGCATCGCATTCTCAATCACGAGAGCAAATGTAAAATGTTGCACGGGCATCGCTATGCTTTAGAAGCAAGTTTTGAAGCTGATGATTTAGATGATTTGGGAAGAGTAATCGACTTTGGTGAGATTAGGCAAATATTGGGCTCGTGGATCGATGATAATTTTGATCACAATACAATTCTATCGCAATATGATAAAAAATTAGGAGAAAAAATCGCCGCCGAGACCGGACAAAATATTTTTTATCTTGATGAAAACCCTACGGCCGAAAACATCGCCAAGTTTTTATTAAAAATAGTTTGTCCAAAATTATTCATGGGCAAAAATGTAAAATGTGTGGCGATTAAACTTTATGAAACGCCAAATTGTTATGTTGAAGTCAAATAATTCAGAATTTGTCAAAAATAATTTATGAATAATCTAAGCAAAAAATCAGCAGCAAATTTCTTCGCGCAATACCGTGTTTACTATGAAGATACCGATGCTGGTGGCGTAATGTATTACGCAAATTACCTAAAATTTTTTGAACGCGCCCGCACAGATTTTTTGCGCAATCTAGAAATCTCGCAGCATGAACTAATCGAAAAAGAAAAAACTGCTTTTGTGGTGCGGCGTTGCGAGCTTGATTATCTAAGGCCAGCGCGTTTGGATGATTTGGTAGAAGTTACGGTCGTGGCAGAAGAAATTAACGCCGCTTCAATTGTAATGAGGCAAGAAATGCAAAAAAACAAAGTTGTGTTAGCGCGCTTAAAGGTTGAGATTGTAAGTGTTGATGTTGAAAGTTTTAAGCCAAAAAAAATCGCAGAAAAAATTAAAATTTTGTTATAAACGCCAATGCGAGACAGAAAGTATATTCTCGGCTAGCAAGCTCTGCCCCTCAGACACCGCACTCATCTGATTTAAAGCGAGCGTAGCTCGCGATGAGGTGCAGAACTCGGTTCAGAGCTTACTAGCCGAGAATATACTTTCTGTCTCGCATTGGCGTTTATAATCATCTATTTTTTACAACTCATCATTCTCAATTTTAATAATCTCCGGAAGGCTGATTCTAATGGTTTCAGCTCGAATATCCACTTCAGGAAAAATCTCATTCTTAAAAGGAAAATTCTCAATTTTTTCTAAATTTCTTTTTGGATCCGCTTCATTAAATATAATTTCTAACATCGTTCCGGCCCCAAAATCCATGATATTGGCGACCTTACCGATATTTTTTCCCAACTCATCAATTACATTTAATCCAATCAAATCAACCTGATAAAATTCATCAGCGGAGGGTTTTTTAAAATCATCACGATTTGTAAATAGATCTGTTCCGCGTAGTTTTTCTGCTTCATTGCGATCATCTAATCCAGCAATTTTTGCGATTAAAACTACTCCATTACTGCCGCTTGAAATTATCGAATTTTTATTTTTATTGATGATTTTTAATTTAACAACATTGTCATTTTTATCAAAAAGTGGATAATTTTCGATATCAGCAGGATGCTGGCAATGGCTTAGAATCTTGATTTCGCCCTTGATTCCAAAAACTGAAGTTATTTTTCCGATGAGAATTTTTTTAGTCATTTTTTGCAACTTTTTTTGAGGCGTGAGATTTTTTAAATTCTGCGGCGCGAAATTTTTTAGCGAGATTTTCTAGAATTGAATTTACAAAACTAGTGCGTGAATCTTCAAAAAAATGAGAAGATATTTCGACATATTCATCAATGATAACTTTAAATGGAACATCCTTTGCAACCTTTAATTCTAAGGTAGCAAAGCGCAAAATTTGTAACATTAAGCGAGAGATTTTTTCGATTGTCCAGCCGGCTTGCAATAAGGAAGAAATTTCTTCATCAATTTTAGAAACATCAATAACTAGCCCATTGATTAAATTATCTAAAAGCACGAGATCAATTTTATCGCGGTAAGATTGCGCATCATCAGCATCATCAAAGCGATATTCTTCGATTGTGTTGTTTTTTATCTCATTTAGGGAAGTTTTTTGCTCATAAAACTCAAATTGATAAAAAATTTGCACCGCCATCAAGCGAGTCATGCTGCGCTTACGGGTGATTATATCGGACTTGGTTTTTCGGTTCTGATTTTTTTGCATTCTTGTTAAATTGACTTTTTGAGGTTGGCTATTATAATTGCTTACAAAATTTTCTCAAGTTTCTTCGAAAAATCTTCATGCCTAAAAGAACAGACATTAAATCAATCTTGATTATTGGAGCTGGTCCGATTGTTATTGGACAAGCCTGCGAATTCGATTATTCAGGCACGCAAGCCTGCAAAGCCTTGAGGGAGGAGGGTTACAAAGTGATCCTCATCAACTCAAATCCAGCTACTATAATGACCGATCCTGATTTAGCGGATCGCACTTATATTGAGCCGATTGATCCAGATGTGGTAGAATCGATCATCGCTAAAGAGCGTCCTGATGCAGTATTGCCAACGGTTGGTGGGCAAACAGCACTAAATTGTGCAATTGCTTTGGCAAAAAATGGCGTGCTAGAAAAATATAATGTTGAATTAATTGGCGCTTCAATTGATGCGATTAAAAAAGCTGAAGATCGCTCACTATTTCAAAAGGCGATGGAAAAAATTGGCCTTGAAACTCCTAAAAATATCATCGTAAAAACTTTAGAAGATGCGATAAAATATTTGCCAGAAATTGGTTTGCCAGCAATTATTCGTCCTTCATTCACCATGGGTGGAGCTGGTGGTGGCGTGGCTTACACCGAAGAAGAATATAAGCAAATTGTTGAATATGGTTTGGCAATGTCGCCAACAAATGAAGTGTTAATCGATAAATCAATTATTGGTTGGAAAGAGTTTGAGATGGAAGTTGTGCGCGACAAAAATGATAATGCAATAATTATTTGCTCTATTGAAAATGTTGATCCGATGGGGGTTCACACTGGCGATTCAATCACCGTGGCGCCTGCTTTAACTTTGACTGATAAAGAATATCAGCGCATGCGCGATGCTTCAATTGCCGTGCTGCGTGAGATTGGCGTTGAAACTGGCGGTTCGAATGTGCAATTTGCAGTGAATCCTAAAGATGGTCAGTTGTTGGTGATTGAGATGAATCCACGGGTTTCACGCTCATCAGCATTGGCTTCGAAGGCTACGGGTTTTCCGATTGCTAAGGTTGCGGCAAAGCTTGCGGTTGGTTATACTCTTGATGAAATTAAAAATGATATTACTGGTGGAGTTACTCCTGCCTCATTCGAGCCGACTATCGATTATGTTGTAGTGAAAATTCCACGCTTTGCTTTTGAGAAATTTAAAGGCAGCGATAATGTGCTTTCAAGCTCGATGAAATCAGTGGGCGAGGCGATGGGGATTGGTCGCTCATTTGCAGAAAGTTTGCAAAAAGCGCTGCGCAGTTTAGAGGCGGGTCTTTGTGGTTTTGATGATGTTATGATTGCTTCTGAAGATCCTGAACAGCGAGTAAAAATTATTTCTGAGCGCATTAAAATTGCAGCGCCAAATAGAGTTATTTTAATTGCGCAAGCCATGCGTGAAGGGCTTTCGCTTGAAGAAATCAATAAATTAACTTTTTATGATCCGTGGTTTTTAGAGCAAATAAAATCTATTATTGATGCAGAAAGTGAAGTGAGGCAAAATGGTTTGCCGCGTGATTTTGAAGGGATGTTGGCTTTGAAGAGAATGGGTTTTGCGGATAAAAGATTGGCAAAATTAACTGCGATGGATGAAAAAAATGTAAGGAAAATTCGTCAAGATTTGGGGGTTAATCCAGTTTATAAGCGCGTTGATTCTTGTGCGGCAGAGTTTGATTCGGTTACGCCTTATATGTATTCTTGTTATGAAAGTTAAAATTTGAGATCTCTCTCGCGTCCTTCGGGGTGGTGAGAAGAAGATGCTTTGCTGCTCAGACACCACAACTATCTGATTTAAACCATCAATAAACCAAATAAATTCACTAATAAAAGTTTTTTATCGAGATTTAGTGAAGCTGTTTGTGTTAACATTTTTGCAATAGAATCACTCAAATTAAAAATCTCATCTGCGCTAAATTTTTTATTTAACAGCGCAAAAACTTCTTTCTCGCTAAAAAGAAAATATTCAATCTGTCCAGCATTATAGGCACTTAGACGATGTAGAAAAAAAGTTACAACTTCAGAAAAAATTTCAAAATTAAAATTTTTATCAGCAAGTTCTTTTGTTATTTCTTCATTGATAACGCGACTTTTTATTGATCCTAAAAATAATTCATAAATTTGAATCATGTCGCGACCCACATCTATGGCCTTTGCGGGAGAATCATCGCACATTATTGAGAGGATTTTTATTTCTTCCGCAGAATATTTGAAGAGACTTTTTTGCAGAATTTTTGCGAAATCTTCGTGAGATAAATCAGGAACTTTTACCAAATGGCAGCGTGATTTTATTGTTGCTAAAAGTTTGCTTAAATTATGTGAAATTAGAATTAGAAAATTATTTGCGTGAGGCTCTTCTAAAATTTTTAGCAAGGCGTTGGAAGCGGCGCGGTTAAGCTCATCTGCGGCATCAATGATAATAAATTTATTGTGTGAAATTGCCGAAGTTTGATTAGAAAAATCGGCGATTTTGCGGATTTGATCGACGACAATATCGCGTTTATTTTCTAATTTTTCGATGAGGAATAAATCTGGGTGAATTGGTTTGTTACTATTCAAAATTTCTAACGCAATTTCTTTTGCAAAATTAGATTTTCCTATACCTTTTTTGCCGTGAAGTAAAATTGCGTGATGCAATTTATTCTGCTTATAATTGCTGAGAATGGCTGATTTTATTGAATCGAAGCCAATCATTCGCCACCACCAAGCGAGTGAACATAGATCGCCAAAGCTTTAATGGTTTCATTATCAAGTCGCCCAGTCCAATAAGGCATAACGCCAGCGCGGGCATAGGTTATTGTATAATTAATATCAGATTTATCATTACCATAAAGTGAGATAGCGTCGGTTAAATTTGGTGCACCAAATTTGCGATCACCTTTGCCATCAGCTCCGTGACAAGCAATGCAATTTGCTTTGAAAATAGCATCGCCA
This sequence comes from Rickettsia typhi, assembly GCA_945865905.1. GTDB lineage: Bacteria > Pseudomonadota > Alphaproteobacteria > Rickettsiales > UBA1997 > CAMCFD01. Next base: position 71,628 of record CAMBFC010000002.1, on the reverse strand, counting down.
TTTTTGTTGTAAGGCGCCTTGCCAGAAAGCGACAAAACATATTCGGTCACTGCTTCAATTTCATCTTTTTTCAAGATTTGGTCTAGGCCAAAAGATGGCATTTGCGATAAGCGAGTTTTGTCATGGGCAGAGCGGATTCCATAAAAGAGGGTTTGTTGAATATCTTCAATTTTGCCACCCCATAACCAATCATCATCATTGAGATTAGGAAAGCCTTTACCGCCAGCGGCACCAGTGCCATGGCAAGCAGCGCAGTTTTCTTTGAAAGCGGCGCGACCAGAATTAAGTGCAAATTCCATTAATTGCGGATCCTTTTTTATTTCGGCAAAACTGGATTTAGAGAATTTATCGAGATAAACATTTTTTATAGCAGCAATTTCTTGTTGGCTTTCAGAGAGTTGAGATTGTTGGCTCCAATTCAAAGTGCCTTTGCTGTGACCTCCCGGAATTGGCCAAGTTGGATAAAAAAACCAATAAATAACCGCCCAAATAATACAAACAATCCAGACAATTAGCCACCAGCGAGGTGTAGGAACATTGTATTCTTGGATTCCGTCCCAATCATGCCCTGTGGTTTTGGGAGTATTTTGAGTCTTGTTTTGTTCTTTTTTTTGATCTTTCATCGATAAAGAATGAAAATATTTAAATATTAAATTTGATAGCCTATAATAAACCTTCTTCTCAAGATTTAAAGATAAAAATAGATGAAAATTTCATTAATTATTACTGTTCTTAATGCAGAAAGCTGTTTGCGTAAGGCTGTGGATTCTTTTTTGGCGCAAGAATATGTAGATAAAGAGTTGATAATTTTGGATGGCAAGTCACAAGATGGAAGCCATAAAATTATTGCTGAATATCAGCAAAAATTTCCGCATTTGATTAAGTGGATCAAGGAGTCTGATTCGGGAATTTCTCAAGCACGAAATATAGCATTAAAGCATGTTACTGGTGATTTAGTGGGATTTTTGGGTGCTGATGATTTTTTGCATAAAGATTTTTATGTAAAAATGGCCTATTATACTGCGATGAATCCTGATTTTGATGTGATGTATTTTAATTCTTACACTGTTGGAAATAATTCTTCTTTTGATAATAGTGCGCAAATTAAGATGACAAAACGCAATTTGACAAAGCTTTGCCCGATTGGGTCGGGAGAATCTTTTTATTATCGTCGCGCTGTTTTTGATGCAACACAATTTAACGAAAAAAATCGTTATTCGATGGATTATGAGCTAAATATGGCTTTGGTTTCTAGTGGTCAATATCGATTTTTTCCGGTGAATATTGCGGCAGTTTTTAATGGTAGCTATGGTGAGAGTATCTCATTCTTTAACTCTCTCAAGCAAAGGCTTGAAACTGTTGCGGTGCAATTAAAATATGCGCAAAGTTTTAAAGAAAAATTTAACATTTTATATTGTAAGAAAAAATTAGTTTTGAAAAATTTCAAAACATTTTGTGAAATCAAAAAAATAATCTCATAGATGAATATTATTCTTGCTAAGCCTCGTGGATTCTGTGCCGGCGTTACTCGTGCGATTGAGACCGTTGAAAGAGCAATAGCTAAATTTGGTCCGCCAGTTTATGTTCGTCATGAAATTGTGCATAATAAATATGTGGTTGAATCGTTGCGGCAGAAGGGCGCGGTTTTTGTTGATGAGGTTGATCAAATTCCTAAAGATGCGATTGTAATTTTTTCGGCGCATGGTGTTTCGGATAAGGTGGAGGAAGATGCTTTGTCGCGCGGGCTTGATGTGATTGACGCTACTTGCCCTTTGGTGAGCAAGGTTCATCGTGAGGCAAAAAAATACGAAAATGAAGATTATGAAATTATTTTAATAGGACACAAAGGTCATCCCGAAGTTGAAGGCACAAGCGGTCGCGTGAAGAAAAAAGTTATTTTAGTTACCGATGAAAATGATGCGCGCACCGTTGAAATCAATCATCCAGAAAAAATTGCTTATGTTACGCAAACAACTTTGAGCGTTGATGATACTAAAAAAATTGTTGATGTTTTGGAAAAAAGATTTCCGCAAATGCAGGCTGGACTTGCTACCAAGGATATTTGTTATGCAACACAAAATCGTCAAGATGCGGTGCGCGAATTATCAAAAAGTGTTGATATTTTGTTGGTGATTGGGGCGCAGAATAGCTCTAACTCTAATCGTTTGCGTGATCTTGGCGAAGAATGTGGGCGCAAATCTTATTTAATTAATGGGGCGCAAGATATTGATTCTGCGTGGTTTGATGGTGTTAATAATATTGGATTGAGTGCTGGGGCTTCGGCGCCAGAGATTTTGGTGCAAGATGTTATTACAAAGATTAAATCTTTGGCAAAAAAAGAAGTTGTAGTGAAGGATATGGATGGAATTGTTGAAAATGTATTCTTTGCTTTACCACGAAAAGTTAGAAAATGAAAAAATATCTTCTGATTTTATTTTTATTAAGCGCCTGTGGCGGCGGCGGAGGCGGCGGATCATCCAGCGGCGGAACTCGAGGTGGCGGAGGCGGAACTGGCGGCGGAGGTGTCGCATGGCTTAATACCGTAACTTCTACCGAGGCCAATGTATATCGTACTACAGAATATAATGCGCAATGGGGCCTAGAAGCTATTCACGCCGCTGAAGGATATGCTTTATTAGAAAAAAATAGCAAAGTTGTTGCTGGAGATTTGGTAAAAATTGCAGTTGTTGATACGGGGGCACAGGTTAATCATGCTGAGATTGCGGCAAATTTTGATGCTATAAATAGTCATAATTATTCTACTGCTTTGGGTGGTGTTGACGATACTAATGGTCACGGCACACACACGGCATCAACTTCTGCTGGCGTTAAAGATGGTAACGGTATTCATGGAGTTGCCTATGATGCGAGTATAGTTGTTTCTAAAACTATTCCCGGAACTAGCAATGCTCTTGCAAATGCAATCGCTAATTCGGCATTTATTGATGAAGTAAAGGTAATTAACGCTAGTGTAGCATATGATTCATACTCTGCTTATAATGGAAATAACATTGATGCTAATGTTGAAGATCAAAATATGATTGCTGCACTTGTTTTTGCAAAAACTCATGATGTTTTAGTGGTCGCTTCTACAGGAAATGATGCTGATAATGCCCATAATGATGTTGGCAGCACTAACTATTATATTGAAAATGGTGTAACATATAGAATCGGTCAGGATAACACCTATGACGCATTTCCAAAGCCAAGTAAACCAGCTTTATTCGCTAATAATCCAGACCTAGCGGGCTATGTTATAGCGGTTGGGGCGGTTGATGCAAATTCTAATATTGCTGATTTTAGCAACAATTGCACGGTGGCAAAAGCCTATTGTTTAGTTGCTCCCGGAGTATCTATTAACGCAGCTATTCCAACTAATTCATATGGCAATAAATCGGGCACTTCAATGGCCGCACCTCATGTTGCTGGAGCCGTTGCAGTAATTCGTGGTGCTTGGACACATCTTACGGCGCCGCAAACCGCACAAATTTTATTCTCGAGCGCAACTCATCTAGGAACCTCTCCCGCTGGAGTTCCTGATGATGTTTATGGTTGGGGATTGCTCAATCTTTATGCTGCAGTGCAGGCGCAAGGCGCAAATACCTTGGGTTATGGCTCTATTGTGGCTTTAAATGCAGGCTATGATGTAAGATCATCGGCTATTTATACCGATCCAATTTTTGGTGATGCTTTTGCGCATAATGTTGCTCCAGCTCTAGCAAACGCAGTGTTTTTTGATAATTATGGTCGTGATTATAAAGCCTTTCTTGATAGAAAAATTAACACAAAAAATAACAATTCTATCGTCAGTAATCTCAATGGAATTTTACTGAATAATTATAAAACCAATAATGTGCCGCTTTCTTTTACTGCTAATAAAGCGGAAGGAATTTCAACGCAAATCACAATGCAAGTTAGATCTTATGCAAATGATTTAGCTGCAAGATTTAGCAATCTTGATAAATCGTTGGAAGATAAGACCTTAACGGCTAGCAACGGATTTTCTTTTGCGCAAAATGTTAATAGCAATAATCGCATTGCTTTCTCTTTTAATGTTGATGAAATAACTAATTCTTACTCAGATAAATTTAAAAATATTGGATTTATTTCGATAAATTCAATTGTTGCAAACCCTTACCAATCATTTATTGGAAGCGCTTCACAAAATTTACAAGTTGCACAAAATTCACAAAAAAATTTCAATCAATTATTTTTTGAGCATAAATTATTTGATGAAAAATTGAAGATGAATTTTTCTTACCAATCATCTTATCAAGGCTCTTCAATTGCGGTTTCAAAGAGTGCTCAGCAAAATCAAATTATGGATGTAAATCTTGCTTATAATCCTGATGCAAAAACAAATCTAATGTTATCTTTTGGTAACTTAAATGAGTTCAACAATAATTTTTTAAACTCGCAAGCCGTTGGTGCGTTTGAAGCGGGAAGCGATGCTAAAACATCTTACACTAAAATTGCGCTTAATCGCGAGTTGTTTGCAAATCTTTCTTTGATGGCCAGTTATTCTGAGGGAATTACAAAAGCTGCGGGCAATAATGTGGGAATATTTCGTGATTATAAAAATATTAAAAGTCGCAGCATGTCACTTGGTTTGATGGCTGAAAAGGTGCTTGGCGGAAGGCTTGGTGTGCTTTATAGTGAGCCGCTTCGAGTTTATTCTGGCAAGGCAACAATTGATATTCCAATTGCGCGCGATGATGCTGGAAACATCACTCGTTATCGTGCCGATATATCGTTGCGACCACAAGGAAAACAGCAAAATTTGGAGATGGTTTATGGTCGCGATGTTGGTATAAATGCGCAACTAAATTTTAACTTTATGGTTAGCAAAGATGTGGCAAATATCAAAGGAAATAATGCGAGATTGGGAATGTTAATTTATCGGCTGAGATTTTAAAATATTCTTCCGCTGTTACATAAAAAGCGCCTTGACGCCTAAAACCATGCTTATAAATTGCGGCTTCAAAAAAAATCACTACTAAGCTTTAAACCACACCACAGATGTTTGCTATTATAGCTATTATCATTGTATCTGCATCTTTAGCTCTTGGCGCGGGAGGGGACGGAGGATCTTCGCCTTCTTCCATTCCTTCTGTTTCAAATGGCGGTGGCAATCAAGCTCCTCCAGCTAATTCTTCATGGTCAATCACTGCGGCGCAAGCCAATATTTACCGCACTTTCGAATATAACGCGCAATGGGGCCTTGAGGCAATACACGCCGCTGAGGCCTACGCATCTCTAGCTAAAAATAACAAAGTTGTTGCGGGCGAGGGCATAAAAATCGCCATTATTGATACCGGTGCACAAGAAAATCACCTTGATATTGCGGGCAATCTTAGTGCAATTGATGATCATAATTATAGCAAAAATTCTGCCGATGTTGCCGATACAGTCGGTGCCGGCACTTACGCCGCCTCTCTTGCCGCTGGTGTAAAAAATAATTTAGGAATTCATGGAGTTGCTTATGATTCTAGTTTGGTTATAGCGGATATTTATAATGATGCTGGAACCGCGCTGGCAGCTAATACTGGCATTTCTGGATCGGCGGTGATTGAATCGGTTAAAGTTATAAATGCTGGTTGGAAATATGGCTCATATACTTCTTACAACGGTACGCCATCAGGCACCAATGCAACTGATCGCGATGTTATTGCGGCGATTAAAATAGCGCAAAGCCACGATATTTTGCTAGTAGCCGCCACAGGAAATGATGCGGATAATAATGTTGATGGCGGTGGTGATTCGGCCTATATAAGCAAGCCAAAGCCAGCAAAACCGGCATTGCTCGCCAATAATAATGAATTGTCCGGATATGTTTTGGCGGTTGCTGCGGTTGATCAAAATTCTATAATTATCGATTCTTCAAATATTTGCGGTATTGTGCATGATCATTGTTTAGTAGCCCCGGGGGCTAATATTAAAGGTGCCTCATCTGATACAAATACAATCGGAGGAGTTGGTGCTGGTGGTGAAAAATATACTACAATCTCTAGCACTTACGCTGCGGCGGCGCAAGTATCTGGCGCTGCGGCCGTTCTGCGAGCAGCTTGGCCAAGTTTAACCGCGCCACAAGTTGCTAATATTTTACTAACAACCGCCACTGATTTAGGTGCTGTTGGTGATGATACAATATATGGTCATGGATTATTAAACTTATACGCGGCCGTTCAGGCACAAGGGTCAAACAGCTTTGCCTACGGCGCATCCATATCGCAAACAAGTTATGATGTGCGATCAGCTTCGATTATTTCTGATCCAATTTTTGGTGATGCTTTTACGCATAATGTTGCTCTAGCTTTACAAAATGGAGTATTTTTTGATGATTATGGCCGTGATTATAAAGCGTTTCTAGGCAATAAAATCATGATACGAGGCAGATCTTCGGCAATTAATAGTTTAAGCAATAATATTCGTGCCAATAATTATAAAAATAATATAATTCCGCTATCATTTGGCGCAAAAAATTCAGCAAATTTTAGTCAATTTAAGTTTCAGGTTAAATCATATACTGATATTGGAAAAAAATTTGCAAACATCGATAAATCTATAGAGGACAAGGCTTTAAGCAATGGTAATGGATTTTCTTTTACACAAAATATTTCACAAAAATCACAACTTGGATTTGCATTTAATGTGGATGAAATAAAAAATTTATCCTTTGAAAAGCTAAATAATTTTGGTTTTATTTCGGTTAATGGATTTGCTGCCAATCCTTACCAATCATTCGTTGCCAGCGCTTATCAATCGTCTACATCAACAAAAAATTTCAATCAAATTTTTCTACAACATAAATTATTTGATGAAAAATTAAAATTTAGTTTCTCTCGTCAAACATCCTATGAAAGCTCTTCAGTTGTGGCTCAATCCAATAAATTACAAAATCAAATTTCTGATTTTAATTTTAATTATACACCTAGCGATAAAACAAATTTTATGTTTTCTTTTGGCAATTTAAATGAATTCAACAATAATTTATTAAACTCACAAGCCATTGGTGCATTTGAATCGGGGGGCAATGCCAAAACTTCTTATTTTAAAATTGCCGTTAGTCAAAAATTATATAAAAACTTATCATTGTTAACAAATTTTTCTGAAGGTATAACAAAAGTTAGTGGTAATAATCTTGGTGTTTTTCGTGATTATAAAAATATAAAAACTAGATCTGCGGCAATTGGAATGATTGGTGAAAATATATTCAATGGTCGTTTTGGAGTGCTATATAGTGAGCCATTGCGCGTCTACTCTGGCAAGGTTGCAATCGATATTCCAATTGCGCGAGATAATGCGGGCAATGTTATGCATTACAATGCTAATATTTCTTTAAAGCCACATGGCAGAGAGCGTAATTTTGAAATTTTCTACGCCAAAAACTTAACTAATTTTTCACAAATTAGTCTTAATTTTTTAACAACAAAAGATGCGGGCAATATAAAAAGTGATTCCAAGGCTTATTTGAGCGCTATAAATTATAATGTAAAATTTTAACTAGAACTAGTGTCGCTTGCTTTCATAAATTTTGAAGGCTGCGGAGATGGTTTATCCTGAGTTTGTTCTTGCACGCTAATCCAGCGACTGCGAGCTCTTGCTCTGCGCGCATCTATTCTGCCTCTAATGTTGACGCCGCGCTCTTTTGATCCTTCCGTGCGATTGCGCCATTTGTGCGATGGTGCCGCTAATCCTCCCGAAGAAGCGGCAGCTTTTTTTGCCAAAACCTTTGCTCGCACAGAAGCAACTACGATTTCACGATTGCGATCATGCAATCTTTTGTGATGCATGATAATGTTGTCAGTAAACCAGCGACGCCTACGATTTAGAGTTTTTCTGCGTTGCGCTCTTGTCAAACGAGATTTTCGCGGCCCTTTTATTAGACTAAATAAAGTATGAGCTATTTCATGTTCTATCAAATGCTGCGCAAGCGGAGAATTGATCAGGCCAGAGAAGGTGATGGTTGGGGTATTCAATCCGGTAAGGCTGGTAGCAAGACTGATTAAGCTGATCATTTTTAGAATTTGTAAAGATAACTGACCATAATACCAATCATAGAGGCGCTAAATCTATCTTCTTTGATTTTCATGCGACTAACATCGATAGCTAAATTGTTAGTAAATTTATATCCAGCGGTAAATTGCAGCTGTGCATCATTGCTGTTTGATCCTAAATAATTATTATCAATTTGTCTTCTAACGCTTGCAATGCTAGTGGACCAAGAGTTATATTTGCCAATTAATGCCATAGTTAAATATTGGGCATTTCTGCCAGTAAGGCCAGTAAAGTTGTTAATTTTAACAAACTCAATTGTTGGGATCAATGAAGTATTTTGAGCAACTTTTTTTAAATATTCAAGATTAGCGGTGTAGCCAGTTTCACGAGCATTGCGATTATTATTTTCAACGCCAAGACTACGATATCCTATATTATAAAATAAATTTTCAACGCCAAATAATTTTTGACCCTCCATTGTTACAGAATAGGAAGACAGCGTCGCAGTGTTGCCAGCCAAGCCATCACTCGATCTCTCGGTGCCACGATTTTTTAGAGCGCTACCACTTAATCCGGTTGGATCATTAAAGAAAGTGTTGAAAGTGATTTCGCTATCCTCAAGCAGCGCAGAAACTCCGCCACCAATTTTTTCGCGCAATTCATAATCTTCAGTAAAATCAGTAACAAAAACACCAATTCTTTTGGTTTTGCGATACATTGTGGCAAAGGTCGGATTAAATTTGCCAACAAAAAATTTCATATCATCATTTTGATAATAACCTTTAAGCTCTTCAACAATTAAAGTGGTGTCTTCTTGATTAAAGCCGCGATTATCTGATAAAATAGTGCGCGATCTTTCTGGTGTAGGGCCATTACGATTTTGCATTGTCGGAAAAATTCTCCAGCCAGTTTTTATTGACCAATTTTTATCAAGATTAAGCGATAAATCAGGTTCAATATTAACATAAGTATTGGACTTGGAAATATTTTGTTTGGTAGTTGAAATTATGCGATCACTTTTAAGTTCAAACAACACCTGTCCAGAGGTATTTGGGTAGCTTGTTTCTGCTTGAGCCTTCGTAACAAAGCCTTCGCACAGTATTATTGCGAGCAGGCTGACGAATAATTTTTTCATTTTCAATTTAATTACGTGGTAAAATAACGGTTACAGATGTTCCAATGTTTAATTTGCTCTTAATTAAAACACTACCATGGTGTAATTCAATGAAATATTTTGTTAAATAGAGTCCGATGCCAGTTCCAGATACGGAAAGAGTGTTTTTAGCGCGAAAAAACTTATTGCCAATATTAGATAAATCATCCTGAGGAATGCCGATGCCGTTGTCAGTAACTCTGATAGCAATTTTTTCATCATCTGATTTTGTGATAATGGTTACTGCAGTATTATTTGGCGAATATTTTATGGCATTAGAAATTATATTAGTAAAACAATGTTCGAGTAATTTTGCATCACCATTAATTTCCAATTTCTCTCCATCAAATTTGGTGGTAATTTTTATGTTTTTATTAATACAAAGATTGGAGGTCTTTTCAATAATATCATTAATTAAGTGATTTATATCAAAATTTTGTCTTTCAACTTTAATCTCAGCATTGGCAGTTTCAATTTTTGCTAGGTTGAGCGTGCTAGATATTAGACCTCCCATGCGCTGAATTCCACTTTTGATACGATCGAGATATTTATCGAACGAATCATCGGATGGATTAATTAATTTTAATTTGCGTGCAATTAATTCTCTTGTGCTATCAATAATTTGTAGCGGAGTTTTGAACTCGTGCGAAACCAAAGCCACAAACTCACTTTGCACTTTTCGTAAGGCCTTTTCTTTTTTTACCGCTTCTTTTAATTCGAGAGTTTTGCTTAATAAATTGTGGTTAGCAATCATCACTTTTTCAATAGAATAAGAGCGATCAATTGCGATAGCAAGTTGGTCTGTTACTAGCTCTATCAATTCAATTGCGTCAATTGTCCAAGATCTTTTTTCTGATTGAAAAAGATAAATCCCGCCATTTATTACTCCATCAAAAGAAGTGATCGCGGCAATTTGTGAAGTAATAGAAAATTCATTAAAAAAGTTTTGAAAGCTTGAAAAGCTTGGATCAGAACGCACATCATCAGCAATAAATATTGCGCTATTTTTATCACGAATTTTAATTTTTTGATAAAAAATATTTTGAAAATTTATGTAGCGAGTTGCTTTTTGATAAGATTCTTTGCTGTCATCTAGCATCGGTGGAAGCCTTGAACTGCAGTACTCTATAATAAAATTAGGCACACCATTTTTATAATCGTGAATAATGCAGCGGTCAATTTTTAAATGCTGCACAAGTGATTTAGCAACGCTTTGTGCGATTTCTTTTACGGGCTTATCAGAAATAATTAAATAACTGATTTCGCGTAGTAATTTTTCACTATTTAGTGCTCTCTCAAGGTTTTTTACTAATAGTTGATTTTGTGATTTATTTTCTTCAACAGCAATTGCTTCGCCATCGATTTTTTCAAAAGTAAAGATCGCGTAGAATTTTTTATGTGAGGTGTCGGACTTTTGAAATATTGGCTTGAAGTTGATTTTGAATTTTGCAATTTGTTGCTCATTTTCGTGGTGATGATTTAATTTCATTACCACTGAACATTCGTGCAAATCTTTAATTGTTTTGATTAGACGAATATATTCTAGCTGATCTTCGGAAGAATAATTAATATCGATATTGTCGAATAAAAAATCATAACTTTTGCCAATTAAATCTTCCTGCGAAATGTTAAAAGATTTGCTGAAAATTTCATTGGCATGAATTATTGCCAAATAGTTTGGGTTATCAGCTTTGAGTGAGGTGCATAAAAATGCGCCTTGCAGATTATTATTAACCAAAGCCTTAAGATCTTCCATCGAATCGCTAACAAAGCTTTGATGTTCTTGGCTTGGCAATTGCGGTTCTTTGGTCATGATTTATAGATATTTCAGGCTATTTATAATTTTTTCTTGCGCCTCTATTATGTGCTCAGAATTTATTATGAGCGGCGGAATTATCCTGATAACATTATTTCCTGCGGGAATTGTCAACAAACCATTGGCAATAAATTTTTCTACCAGCTTTAAGTGTTCGATTTTGTCATTAATTTTGATTCCCAGCATCAGCCCAACGCCGCGAATTTCATCAATTATTTCGCTATGTTCTGATTTAATTTCTTCGAGCACAGTTCTAAATTCCGTTGCACTTTTTTTAACATTAGCAAAAAAATCTTTCTCAAGCATTACATTAAGAACAGAGGCCGCAACAGCCATGGCCAAAGGATTGCCACCATAGGTTGTGCCGTGAACCCCAACGGTCATGCCGTTCGCCGCTTCTTTGGTGGCAAGGCATGCGCCCAGTGGAAATCCACCCCCGATTGCTTTGGCGATAGAAATTATATCGGGTGTAACGCCATAATATTCATAGGCATGCAAATATCCTGTGCGCCCCATGCCACATTGCACCTCATCAAATGCTAACAATAGATCATTTTCATCAGCTAATTGGCGTAATTCTTGTAGGAATTTTTTGTCAGAAACGCGAATACCTTCTTCGCCTTGAATTGGCTCAATCAAAATACCGGCAGTGTGCTTATTTATTGCCTTTTTAACCGCCTCAATATTACCAAATTCAACATTATCAAACCCATCTAAAGCGGGCTCAAAGCCTTCGATATATTTTGGTTTGCCGGCCGCAGAAATTGTTGCGATGGTTCGACCGTGAAAGGCTCCGCTGAAGGTGATGATACGATTTTTTTTTGGCAAGCCTTTAACATAAAAATGTCGACGAATCATTTTGATGGCGCATTCGATGCTTTCAGCGCCAGAATTACAGAAAAAAACATAGTCGGCAAAACTGTGTCCAACTAGGTTATCAGCATAAGAATTGAGCTCGTTGCTATTATATATATTTGAAATATGCCATAGTTTTTTTGCCTGCTCAGTAATCGCTGTAACCATTTTTGGATGACAATGTCCAAGACAATTAACTGCTATTCCCGCACCCAAATCGAGGTATTTTTTTCCTTCCGAAAACAGGTACATTCCTTCGCCGTGAGAAAATTTGATGTTGAAGCGTTTGTGAACTGGTAAAAGTTTATTGCTTGTGGACATTTTTTATGTTTCAATAAGATTTTATAGGTAAAACAGTTTGCAGTATTGTAAGCGATAACTAAATTAAAAGAAAAAGTTTAATTTTTATAATTATGATTTTAGATTCAACGGAAAATAAGCAAAAGATTTTGGTCAATTTTCTTGAAATATGCGCTTTTGAAGGATGGAGCAACGCTACTCTTTCTAAGGCATACGAACTTTCTTCAATTGAGCCAAAATTTCAAAATCTTATTTTTGAGAACGGTTGTCTCGATTTGATTGAGTTTTATATTGAGGAGCAAAATCGCAAATTATCGCAAATAATTGCCAAAACAGCCGATTTTAGCAGTTTTAAAGTGCAAGAAAAAATCAAATTTGCGCTTCATGCTTTGTTTGAAAATGAAGCAAAACACCAACTTGCCCTACAAAGACTTCGTAGCTTTTATTTTGATTTAAGAAATTTATCGGGCGCAGAATATGGTCCTCGTCCTTTATTTATGGCCTTCAAACATGCGGGCAAAATGGCAGATTTTATCTGGTTTGCAATTGGAGACAAATCAACGGATTTTAATTTTTATACAAAAAGATTAACTTTATCTAAAATAATACTTCAAACTTTTGCTGTTTTTATTAAAGATGAGACTAGCGATTTAAATAAAACAAAAAATTTTATTGATTTGCAGATCGAAAAAGTAATGAAATTTGAAAAATTTAAATCAAAAGTAAAAAAAATCTCAGCTGGTTTAAAAGAAAAATCTTGTGAGTTTTTTTATGATGAAGGTGGCAATATCAAGTCGCCAAATCAGGTTTTGCATGATCTGCCATTCGTGCGTTTATTTAAAAAGAGATAAATTTTAATAACTATAAATTTTTTAAAACTATGTCGACAACTTTTAATATGTTCGATTTAATTTTTGTAGCCGCATCTTTTATTTTTATACTTGTGGCCTTTTTTCGAGGTTTTGTAAAAGAGCTTTTTGCGTTATTTAATTGGATCGTCACAATTTCTCTCTCATATTTGTTGGCGCCTTATGCGGCAAAATTTGTTGAGACTTATTCGCATAATAAACTTATAGTTAATGTTGCAAGTGGTTCGATGGTTTTTGTTGTAATCTTTATTATTATGGCCTTTGCTACAAGATCTTTGGCTCATGATTGGAAAGATAAAATGCCTGAAAATCTTGATCGTATTTTAGGTGTATTTTATGGAGCTTTTAAATCGCTACTAATCTTTGGATTATTTTATGCTGTTGTGATAAATTTTTATTCAATATTGTTAGGCAATGCCCAAATAGCAGAAGATGCAAAACCAAAAAAGCATCACGAATTATCAAAAAATAAAAAACATAAAGATGGCGAAGAAGATCTCGATCAAGATCTTCCTGAATGGCTAAATAAAGCTAAATGTTTTTCAATTATAAAATTTGCTGGAGAGATAGTTAATCCTTTAGTGAGTAAGGCAATTGATAGTATGGAAACTAATTTATTGGATGAAATTAAGCCAACAAAAATAAATTCTGATGATGCGGTTGAGGATGTGAGCGAAGATGATGAAAATGGTGTTGGTGATGATGTTGGTGGCAGTGCGGGGGCTTTATCCGAAAAGGATGGAGTCGGAGCAAATGCTTCATCTAAAAAATCTGAAAATAGCGCAAAAACGTTACATCAGAAAAAGCCTAGTGAAAAATATGATGATACTGGCTATTCTAAAAAGGAAATCGAAAAAATGAATCGCTTGATCGAAATTGTTAATTAATTTTTATTTTTATTTATGTTCAGACTTACAGGAAAAACAGCTTTAGTTACTGGCGCAACTGGTGGAATTGGTGCAGCAATCGCTGAAAGCCTTGCCAAACAAGGCGCTAAACTTATTTTATCAGGCACCAAAGAAGATCGTCTTAAAGAATTAGCGACAAAAATTGGTGAAGATAAATGCAAAATATTAGCCTGCAATTTATCTGATATTGCGCAAGTAGAAGCTTTATTTGATAGCGCAGAAGAGCTTGCCGGCGGCGTTGTTGATATTTTAGTTTGTAACGCAGGAATCACCAAAGACAATCTTGCTTTAAGAATGAAAAATGAAGATTGGGATCATGTTTTGGATATAAATCTAAAATCAACTTTTATGTTAAATCGTGCGGCAATTAAAAAAATGATTCGTCGCAAAGCTGGCAGAATCATTAATATCGCCTCAGTTGTTGGCGTTACGGGCAATCCGGGGCAGGCCAATTATGTTGCCTCAAAAGCTGGGATGATCGGCATGAGCAAATCTTTTGCTGCAGAAGTTGCAACTCGCGGAATCACTATTAATTGTGTGGCTCCGGGCTTTATTCAAACAGCAATGACTGATATTTTGAATGATACGCAAAAGCAAGGAATTCTCGGTTCGATCCCAATGCAAAAAATGGGTGAACCTAAAGAAATTGCTGCCGCTGTGGCATTTTTAGCGAGTGACGATGCGAGTTATATCACTGGTCAAACGCTGCATGTTAATGGCGGAATGTTGATGATATAAATCATATAACAAATTTATATAAATTATTTATATAAATGAAATCACTTATAAAATGACAAATAAACATAAATCAAAAGTAATAATAATCGGTTCTGGGCCCGCAGGATATAGTGCGGCAATTTATGCGGCGCGAGCAAATTTGCAGCCAATTTTAGTTAGTGGAATGCAACCGGGAGGCCAACTTACCATCACAACTGAGGTTGAAAATTATCCTGGTTTTGCTGATTCAATTCAGGGGCCATGGCTTGTAGAGCAAATGGCAAAGCAGGCTGAGCATGTTGGTACGCGATTAATAAATGATCATATTAAGTCAGTAGATTTCTCTAAGCGACCATTCACAATGGTTGGCGAATCTGATGATGTTTATGAAGCTGATGCGGTAATTATTTCAACAGGCGCTCAAGCTAAGTGGCTTGGGCTTGAATCAGAAAAAAAATTCCAAGGCTTTGGTGTTTCTGGTTGCGCAACTTGCGATGGATTTTTTTTCAAAAATAAAAATGTTATTGTGGTTGGGGGCGGTAATAGTGCGGTTGAAGAGGCTTTGTATTTAACTAATCACGCTGCAAAAGTTTTTGTAGTGCATCGTGGCGCAAAATTTAAAGCAGAAAAAATTCTACAAGACAGACTATTTAAAAATTCGAAAATCGAAGTAATTTGGAATCATGCATTAGATGAAGTGGTGGGATCTGAAAACCCTAAATCAGTTACGGGCGCGCGCCTAAAAAATACCGTTGATGGTTCAATCAAAGAAATAAAAATTGATGGAATCTTCATCGCAATTGGTCACAAACCAAATTCTGATTTATTTAAAGCAACGGTCTTAGATATTGATTCTGAAGGATATATTGTTACCAAAAAAGGCACCACTACAACTAATATTGAGGGAGTTTTTGCGGCTGGCGACATCCAAGATAAAATTTATCGTCAAGCGGTTACAGCCGCTGGCACTGGCTGCATGGCAGCATTAGAAGTAGAAAAATTTTTAGCACATTAATTAAAATAAAAAATGTCAAATTTAAAATTTTCGATTGATAGAGGTGGTGTAGCAAATCTAATTTTTGATTTGCCGAATGAAAAAATAAATAAGCTTTCTGAGTCAGTTTTATTAGAGCTTGAGAAGGCTCTTAATGTAATTGAGGGCAATAAAGCAATTCGTATTTTATTGATCACTTCTGATAAAAAAGATATTTTTATTGCGGGCGCTGATATCAACGAAATCAAGGGTATCAATGATCAAAAAGATGCTTATGCCAAAGTTTCTCGTGGTCAAAATGTTATTGGCAGAATCGCTGAATTAAAAATTCCAACTATTGCCGTGATAAACGGAGCCTGTCTTGGCGGTGGTTTAGAGTTGGCTCTTGCTTGCAAATATCGCGTTGCAGTTTTAAGTGCAAAAACAATGCTGGGCTTGCCAGAAGTTAATCTTGGTATCATCCCCGGATTTGGTGGAACGCAGCGTCTGCCTAGGTTGGTTGGCTTACAAGAATCACTAAAAATAATTCTTACTGGCAAGCCGATTGATGCCAAAAAAGCTTTTAAAATTGGCCTTGTTGATGATATAATCCGTGAAGAATTTCTTGAAGAAAAACTCAGTCATTTTGTTACTGAAATTATCAAAAGTGGTGAAGAAAATCACTATTTAAAATCGCGTCGTGATTCTGCAAATAAACGCTTCATCATCGAATCAATTTTGTTAACAAAATATTTAGTTTTTTATCTAGTAAAAAAAGATTTATGGCAAAAAACTAAGGGTCAATATCCAGCACCTTTTTATGCTCTTGAAGTTATCAAAAGAACCTACGGACTCACATATAGCAAGCGTGGATACGCTGTCGAGCTAGAGGCCTTTTGCGAATTAGCAGTTGGCTCAATATCAAAAAATTTGATTGAAATTTTCTTTATCAGTGAAGAGTTAAAAAAGGATGATGGTGCGTCAGTTGTGGCTGCGGCGCCAGATATTCGCAATGCTGCCTTGCTTGGTGCAGGCGTTATGGGAGGCGGAATCGCTTGGTTATTTGCCAATAGCAACATCAATATTCGCATTAAAGATATCACGCAAAATGCTATCACTCTAGGCTATAATCAGGTTCTTAAAATTTTTAATCAGCTTAAAAAAATTAAAAAAATCACACCTGAGCAAGTTAGCATGAAGATGGCGAAAATCACTTCAGGCCTTGATTTTATTGGTTTTGACAATGTTGATTTTGTGCTTGAAGCAGTAGTAGAAAATATGGTGGTCAAAAAAAATCTGCTCGCTGAAGTTGAAGCTAAAGTAAAAAATAGCACTATTATTGTTAGCAATACTTCGTCTCTATCAATTAGTGATATGGCGCAACGCCTACAAAAACCTGAGCGCTTTGCAGGCATGCATTTTTTCAATCCAGTAAATCGCATGCCATTGGTTGAAGTAATTCGCGGTGAAAAAACCTCTGATGCAACAATTGCTTCAGTGGTAAAATTAACAAAAAAACTTGGCAAAACCCCAGTTGTAGTAAAAGATGTAGCAGGATTTTTGGTCAACAGAATTTTGCTGCCATACATGAACGAATCCTCTTATCTATTGCAAGAAGGCGCAGATATTGTGCGCGTTGATGCTTTAATCGAAAAATTTGGCATGCCAATGGGGCCATTTATTCTAGCCGATGTGGTAGGAATTGATGTTGGTTGTAAAGTAGCTCATTCTTTGCAAGAGGCCTATGGAGAACGCATGCGCGTAGCAGATATTCTCGATGATATTTATAAAAATCACAAAGAATTGCTCGGAAAAAAATCACAAAAAGGTTTTTATCTGCATTTTTCAGGAGAAAATAATAAATCTCTAAATCCTGCCATGGCAAAGATTGTTAGCGATTTGCGTCAAGAGAAAAAAATCACCACTTTTTATATTTCTGATGAAGAAATTATTGATCGTTGTATTTTGACAATGGTTAATGAGGCGGCAAAATGTTTAGAAGAAAATGTTGTAAAAAATGCCCGTTATTTAGATATGGCAATGATTATGGGAACTGGCTTTCCAGCCTTTAGGGGCGGAGTTTTGCGCTATGCTGATTTTATAGGAATTGATAAAGTTGTTGCTCGCTTAACTGAGTTTGAAAAGAAAAATGGCAAGAGATTTGAAATCAGCAAATTGTTAGTAAAAATGGCGCAAAATGGCGAGAAATTTTATTCTTAATTTTGTTCAAAATAGATTAAATCTCGCTCAAAAAATCATCTTGTATAATTGCAAACTCGCGAGCATTAAACAGCTGATAATGCCACCATTCTTTGCTATAAAAATCCCAACCAGCATCTTTCATAATATCAAATAATAATCGCCGATTTTTTTTTGCTGTCTCAGAAATTTTCTCACAACTATGAAAAGCCAAATCAGAAAATTCATCAAAATCAGAACCCATTTCTAATTCATTATCATTCGAATCAATCAAAGTTAAATCAATCGCAACGCCGCGACAATGAGGGGTTGATCCGGTTTTTGGATTGGAAACAAAGCCGCCACTTTCACTATCATCAGGAAATTTATCAAACATAAATTGCTGCACTTTTATCGGACGAAATCCATCAAAAATTTTGAAGCGTAGATTTTTTTTAGCAGCAATTTTAATCGCTCGCAGCAATGCTTCAGAGGCATCTTTATGAAGATAGCAAGCTGGAGTAGAATATAATTTTATTCCGCAAACATTATTGGCAGAGGCGTAGCGCAGATCAAGTTTTACATTAAATTCTGCTTCGGTGATTTTGACTAAGTTATTCATTAAAATGGCTTTAAAATTACTAATGACACAATTGCGATTAGCGCCAAAATAGGCATCTCATTGATAAGGCGATAAAATTTATGGCTATGTTTATTTTGTCCGAGAGCAAAATTTTTACGACATCGGCTAAGAAAATATTGATAAGCAACCAACAAAAGCACCAGAGTAATCTTGATATGTAGCCATATAAATTCAAAGCCAATTTCACTCGACAAATATAGACCAAAAGATAAAGTCGCAATCATTGCTGGAGTCATAATATAGCGCAAAAGCTTCAATTCCATGATTTGAAATATTTTATCAGCTTCCGATCCAACTGCAACTTGGGTGTGATAAACAAAAATACGCGGTAAATATAAAAGCCCCGCAAACCATGATATTGCTGCAACAATGTGCACAATTTTAATAATTTCATATAGCTCAAATACTTCTTCCATAATGTGTTGAAATTGTTGATTGTTTTGTTTATAATATCACAAACCTCTTTGATTTAAATATTTAATCAAATGTTTTTAAAGATTAAATTAAAAATATGAAACTTTTAGCTTGCAATAGCAATATTACTCTTTCAAAAGAAATCGCTAAATATCTTAAAATAGATTTAGTTGATGCGGAAATCAAAAGATTTTCCGACCATGAAGTATTTGTTGAGATTCGTGAGAATGTACGCGGTGAAGATATATTCGTGATACAATCAACCTCGAAGCCGGCTAACGATAATATCATGGAACTTCTGATCACAATTGACGCTCTGCGTCGTGCTTCAGCTCACAGAATCACCGCTGTTATTCCTTATTACGGTTATGCAAGACAAGATCGTAAAGCCGCTCCACGCACTCCAATCTCGGCAAAGTTGGTGGCAAACTTAATTACCTCATCTGGCGCTGATCGCGTTCTAACGCTTGATTTGCATGCTTCGCAAATTCAAGGATTTTTTGATATTCCGGTTGATAATCTTTATGCGTCGCCAGTTTTTGCGGCGGATATAAAAAATAATTTTAGCAGTGATAATTTAGTCATAGTATCCCCAGATGTTGGTGGACTTGTGCGCGCACGCGATATTGCCAAAAGAGTTGGAGCTGATCTTGCGATTGTTGATAAGCGTCGCCCCCGTGCCGGAGTAAGCGAAGTAATGAACATCATAGGCGATATTAATGGCAAAAATTGTATCATTATTGATGATATTGTTGATTCTGGGGGCACATTATGCAATGCTGCAGATGCCTTGATAGAGAAGGGCGCAAAGTCTGTTTCGGCCTATATTACGCACGGCGTTTTATCATCAAATGCTAATGAAAAAATTGCTAATTCTAAGCTTCAAAATTTAGTAATAACAAACTCAATTGAAGCAAGAAAAGAAACTCTAGAAGTTAAAAATATTCGTATTATAAATATGGCTGATCTTTTGGGGGAAGCAATTCGTAATATTTCTGAAGAAAAATCTCTTTCAATTCTTTTTTAATAGCCTAGCTATGGATAAGTTCAAAATTCCATTTTTTGCATTTCTGATTTCTATCGCCATCGTTGTCGTTGCAACGCTTTTTGCAGATTTATTTTATCGTTCAAAACCAGTGCTAAAAAGAGGCTTCGAAATTCAAATCTCTGCCGATGGAAAAGTGATCAAAAAAGAAGAAAAGCCCGTTGATTTTGCTGCTCTTTTAAAATTAGCCAATTTCGATAATGGTGCAAAAATCTTTAAAAAATGTGCCACTTGTCACAATGCAGATAATGGCGGCGGCAATAAAATTGGCCCTAATTTATTTGGTGTTGTTGGTAGAAAAAAAGCAGCAATTACTAGTTTTAAATATTCGGAGGCTATGATAAAAAAAGGCGGCTCTTGGTCTCGCGATGATTTAAACCTATTTTTAACTAAGCCAAAAGATTATGTTGTTGGCACAAAAATGGGTTTTGCCGGCCTTAAAAAACCACAAGATCGCGCTGATGTGATCTTATATTTGGAGAAACACTAAATGGAACAAACTTTTGGAATAATAATCGCCGCTATTTTTGGAGCTATTTTTGGCTCTTATGCCACATTATTCGCGCATCGTCTGCCAATCGGAGAATCTTGCTTCGGCAGATATTTTGGTAATAAATCGCAATGTCCAAAATGCGGCTCAACAATCAGAACAAGAGAGCTAATCCCACTGCTCAACTGGATTTTTACTCTTGGCAAATGCAGCAAATGTCAAGCAAAAATTCCGCGCGCCCACCTATTTATTGAATTAACAACCACCACACTTTTTATTTTTTGCTATTTAAAATTTGGCTTTACAGAGCAATTTATTCTTGCCGCCCTGATCGCCGTGCCATGCATTATTTTGATTGTAACTGATTTTAAGCATAAAGTTTTTCCATATCAGTTACTAAATTTTTTAGTTACGATTGGTTTGGCAAGCAGGGTTCTGGTTGATCATTCTATAACCGATATTGTTTATTCGGGCTTGGTTGGAATAATTTGTGCCACAATTTTTTATCAAATTTTTTACAAAAAAAACCCGCGCTTATTTGCTACTCAAGAACAATCATTTGATTATACAAAATTCATTTTAATTGTTGCGGTTTGTTTAAATATTCCAGATTTTCTTTTATATTTTTCAGTAGTGATGATAATTTTCACCATGATGCTTTTGTTTGATGTGCCCGATAATAAAATTAGATTTAGCTTTGGCTATTCTATTATTATTCCTTTTTTATGGTTATTTTTAGCTTAATTTTTAATTTTTAAATATGACATTCTCCGATTATAAAGTAAAAGACATCGCTTTGGCCGCTTGGGGCCGCAAAGAAATCACTCTCGCTGAAAACGAAATGCCAGGACTAATGGCTTTGCGTCAAGAATTTGGCGCATCAAAGCCGCTTAAAGGCGCAAGAATCGTCGGCTGTTTGCATATGACAATCGAAACTGCGGTTTTGATCGAAACCTTAGTTCATCTAGGGGCATCAATTCGATGGAGCTCTTGCAACATTTTTTCAACATCAGATCAGGCCGCTGCCGCTATAGCTGCAGCCGGCATTCCAGTTTTTGCATGGAAAGGTGAAACCGAAGAAGAATACGAGTGGTGCATTAAGCAAACAATCGTCGGTGATCCATCATGGAAACCAAATATGATCTTAGATGATGGCGGTGATCTAACTAAAATTATTCACCAAGAATATCCTGAGATTTTAAAAGAAATCAAAGGCGTATCAGAAGAAACCACAACCGGCGTGGCAAGGCTTTACCAAATGGAAAGAGAGGGCAAGTTAAAAGTGCCTGCAATCAATGTAAATGATGCGGTTACAAAATCAAAATTCGATAACCTTTATGGTTGCAAAGAAAGCGTTATTGATGGTGTTAAGCGCGCAACTGATGTTATGATTGCAGGAAAAATGGTTCTTATTGCTGGTTTTGGAAATGTTGGCAAAGGATGCGCTGAGGCCTTTAAAACACAAGGTGCTCGCGTTGTTGTTGCTGAGGTTGATCCAATCTGCGCTTTGCAAGCTGCAATGGGCGGTTATCAAGTTTTGCCAATTGAAGATGTGGTTGGTCAAACTGATATTTTTATCACCACAACGGGCAATGTCGATGTGATCACGATTGAGCATATGCGCGCCATGAAAGATTGCGCTATCGTTGGCAATATTGGCCATTTTGATAATGAAATCCAAGTTGAATCTTTGCGCAACCTTAAATGGATGAATATAAAGCCGCAAGTTGATCAAATTTCTTTCCCAGATGGCAAAAGAATCATTTTGCTTGCAGAGGGTCGTTTGTTAAATTTGGGATGTGCTACAGGGCACAGCGCTTTCGTAATGTCAGCCAGCTTCACCAACCAAGTTATGGCGCAAATTGAGCTATGGGAAAATCACGCAAAATATCAAAATAAAGTTTATATTTTGCCTAAAGAGCTTGATGAAAAAGTTGCTAGATTGCACCTTGCAAAACTAGGAGCAAAGCTTACTAAACTTACAGAGAAACAAGCTAAATATATTAATGTAAAAGCTGAAGGTCCGTTTAAGGATGATGCTTATAGATACTAAATTATGGAAAAATTTCAAATTACTAAAGAGGGCTACGAAAGACTCAGGCTAGAATTGCATCATTTAAAACATGAAGAAAGGCCAAAAATTATCCAAGCAATCGCTACAGCGCGAGAGCTTGGTGATTTAAAAGAAAATGCTGAATATCACTCTGCAAAAGATAAGCAAGGCTTTATTGAGGCGCAAATCAATGATTTTGAAGATAAAATTGGGCGTGCTGAGGTTGTTGATGTTTCTAAACAAAGTGGTAATAAAGTCAAATTTGGCGCCACGGTTAATCTAGAAGATCTAGATAATGGCAAAAAATTCACCTATAAAATTGTTAGTGAATTTGAAGCAAACATCGATCAAGGCCTGATTTCAAGCACTTCGCCAGTGGCTCGCGCACTATTAAATAAAGAAGTTGGCGATGAAGTTGAAATAAAAATTCCAAATGGTATTGCTAATTATGAAGTAATTGCGATAAAATTTGCTTGATTTTTTATTAAAAAAAAATGTCAATGTTTTTAGCTATTTAATTGAGCTTCTTACAAAAAGTGATTTAAATTTTAACAATTTTTAGAAAATAGATAATATGAAACAGACTCTTTTTTGCAGAAAAAACAAAAAAAAATCAGCCTTTTCACTAATAGAGTTGTCGATCGTACTGATCATTATCGGCTTGCTGATTGCTGGTGTTACTGGTGGTGCCAGCTTAATCAAAAGCTCTGAATTGCGCGCTATCATGAGCGAAGCTCGTTCATTTGCAACGGCGGTTAATGGTTTTTATAACCAATTTAACTATCTTCCGGGTGATTACGCTACAGCGATTGGCGGATCTAGTGCTGGTAATGGTGATGGCAGTATTCAATATTATAGCTCTACAGCAACGGTTCCTACTAACGAGGGAAGAGCGGCTTGGTATCAAATGAAAGGGGCGGGCACTCTTGATTCAAGCATCATTTCAGCTACAATTACCACAACTGTTGCTGCAACAGTTCCTGCTATCACAACCTTTGGCACTAATGTTCCTAGTTCAAAAATTAAAAACTCTGGATGGGATTTTGACTATAATACAACATCGTTGCAAAATGTGGTTGTGTTAACTGGTGCTATAGCTGCTGGTAGCACAACCGACACCCTTGTAAATGGCACCTCCTTTAAATCCACTGCAGCAATTGCTCCAACTGATGCATTGTCGATCGATGCAAAAATTGATGATGGCGTTGCTAATGCTGGCAAAGTTAGAGGTGTTCTTGCTTTATGCTTTGGCACTACAGCATACACTACAAACACAACAACAAAAGCTTGTGCGCTTTCTTATCAAGTTGATATTAACTCATAACCTTGCGCATCTAGCCAATCTTTTTCAGAAGGGCTAGATGTCAAAATCTGTATCAATGAAAAATGATCCAGTTCTTTCCTCGATAATCAATTTTTTATTACCGATAATTTTTCTTTATGGCTGCTTTTTTTTCGTTGGCTTTTTTGATGCGGGATTTTTTGCTTTTATATATTCTCTAGTGCTATTTGCCAGTGGGTTGCTAGTGTTTTATATTTCTTCTGCCAATTTAAAATTATTGGCACGAGCTAATTTTGAGAATGTTGGATTGTTTGTGGTTTTGGTGTCGCTGGTTTATGTTTTGGTATTGTTATTTTCTGTCACCAATTTTTTCTCGGTTTAAATCTTTTCTCCCACATGTATTGCCGCTGCGCCAAAGCTTAAATTTTGGTAAGAAGTGTTTTTGAATCCCGCCTCTCCAATCATCTTTTTAAAGGCTTCTTGGCTAGGAAATTTACGAATACTTTCGACTAAATATTGGTATGATTGGCGATCGTGCAAAATAATTTCTCCAATGCGCGGAATAACATTGAAAGAGTAAGAATCGTAGAATTTTTGTAGAAAATAATTATTCACTTTTGAGAATTCTAAACAAATAAATTTGCCGTTTGGTTTTAAAACGCGATGGGCTTCAGCTAGCCCCTTATCTATGTTGGTGAAGTTGCGAATGCCAAAAGCTATGGTAAAAAAATCAAAACTATTATCTGAAAATGGCAGCTTTTCGCCATCGGCGCAGCTAAAATTTAAGTTTGAAAATAAATTAAGATCGACAGCGCGATTCTTGCCGCAATTGAGCATTTCTTGATTAATATCGACAACTTCAATTTTGTGAGGAAGGTTTTTTTCTTGGGCTTTTTTTGCAATGCGAAAGGCGATGTCTCCTGTGCCACCAGCAACATCAATAAATTTTAAGGTAGAATCTTGGTTTTGAGATGTTGAAAGGTTGCTAGGGGCATTAAAATTAATCTCTGCGATCATTTTATTTTTCCAGAGCCGATGCACGCCAGCACTCATCAAATCGTTCATCAAATCATATTTTTTTGCTACATTTGAAAAAATTCCTTTGACTAGATGCTCTTTTTCGTCACGATTAACGCGTTTAAATCCAAAATCTGTTTGATTATCTGACATGTCTTTATTATCTGAGTTTGATTTTATTTTGCCGCAAAACTTAATTGCGCAACAGCCTTTTTCTCCTAAGGAAGAAACCAAAATGTTGGTTTATGATGGCGCCAAAATATTGGATCGCAAGCTTATCAATTTGATTGATTTTTTGCAAGAGGGCGATGTGCTGGTTTTTAATGATGTGCGAGTTATTAAAGCAAAAATGTCGGCGCGAATTATGCAGAGCCTTGCAGGATCTAATGCGAATGGCAATGATAAAATTATTGATTTTAATCTTGATCAAGAAATTGCTAAAAATATTTGGCGGGTGATAGTAAGGGGATCCAAGAAAATCAAGGATGGAGATCTATTAGAAATTGCGCCAGATTTTTTTGCGCGCATTGTAAAAAAATTAGAAGATGGTTTTGCAGAGCTTGAATTTAGTGATGATGATTATCTTGAGAAGCTTGATAAATATGGCTCCGTACCACTTCCTCCCTACATAAAAAGAGATGCAAAATTTGCGGAAGATGATCAAAAAAATTACCAAACAATTTATGCGCGCGATGGTGCGGGGGTTGCGGCGCCAACGGCTGGGCTACATTTTACTGATAAAATTTTTGCAATGCTTGAGACAAAAAAAATAAAAAAAGTTTTTGTAACATTAAATGTTGGGGCAGGAACCTTTATGCCTGTTAGGTCGGAGCGATTGCAAGATCATAATATGCATGAAGAATCTTTTTCGATTTCATCGGAAACTGCAAAAACTATTAATGATGTTAGAGCGGCTGGAGGCAGGGTGGTTGCGGTTGGAACGACATCATTACGAGTTTTGGAATCGGTTGCTGATATGGATGGAATTTTGCGTGAAGCAAAAACCAAAACTAGCATTTTCATCTATCCACCTTACAGGTTTAAGGTTGTAGATATTTTGATGACCAATTTTCATTTGCCAAAATCTACTTTATTTATGTTGGTTTCTGCTTTTGTGGGGAAGGAGAGGGCGAGAGAGATTTACAGTCATGCGGTTTCTGAGCGATATAGATTTTATTCTTATGGTGATGCTTCTTTGTTAATAGGTGATTCAAAATGAGAGATTGGGTGGCGGGCGACGCTCCTCTGCCTCTCAGACAGTGATGGTCTAGTTGCGATCTTGGTTAAACTTTTGCATTGTTAGTAGACCATCAAAACTCGATTCAGAGGAGCGTCGCCCGCCACCCAATCTCTCATTTTGAATTGATTATTTTTAAAGTTTATTTTGAAATAGTTCGCGTGTTTTAACTGCTTTGGCGAAGCGGGAGAAGGCGAATAGAAGGCTGTAGCCTATTCCCTTGAAGCCATAAATAAAATATCTACGCACAAAATACGCTTTAAAAAAAGCTAAAATTGGCGCGAAGATCATTTTTAATATGGATGGTTTTTTGCCTTTTGCGAAGCTATCTTTTGCCTGCATTGATGAGTAAGAATTTATCTTCTCGATCCAATGTTCAAAAGAGCGGAAGGATTGGTGATAGATGATGTTTTTTAGTTGCCCAATTTGCGCTGAGCCTTTCATTTCAACTGAATCATGAATAGCGCTATTCTTAAAGCCACCAAAATCGCGGTTGTAGAGCCTTAATTGATTGTAATAATAAGCGAAGCGATGGGGTTTTTTTTCGCCACGAAATTTATTAACAATTTTAACGCGAAAGCCATGGAATTTTTGATGAAGATTGTTTTGAAAAAGTTTTGCAAGCTCCAAAGCCAACTCTGGAGAGACTTCTTCATCAGCATCAATGTTTAAAATCCATTTATTGCGACATTGATTTTCGCCAAAAATTTTCTGCTGGCCATAACCACTCCATTGATTAAAAATTACCTTAGCGCCAGCATTAGTGGCTATTTCGCAGGTTTTATCAGTGCTGCCAGAATCAATCACGATAATTTCATCGGCAATTTGTTTTACTGCTTCAATCACTGCCAAAAGGCGATCTGCCTCATTTTTGGTAATAATAAAGACCGATAATGGAATTTTTTTCATGAAAATGTAGAAATTTTGAATTATAGATTTTAAATTAAGAGCTGACTTGTAAAGTCTATGATTAAATAAAATCAAAATTCAACAATTTATGAAGAATAAAAAATTTGTAATTACAATTATAGTCGCTCTTTTAATTGGCTTTATTGCGCTTGTAGTGCGCAATTATAACACTAAAACTTCTTTTAAATACTCTAAAACCCCACCGCAATCAGTGGAGGCAAACCCTCAAGATGCAGTTAGTGAAGCAGTGAATAAAGAGGCTGCAGAAGGTGTAGTTAAGCGCGACGAAACTTTACTAAAAGTTAGAGAAAGTGAGCTATTTCTTGGTGATAAAAAGGCTGCAGTCGTTATGATTGAATATGCCTCTCTTTCCTGCCCGCACTGCGCCATCTTCTATCGCGAGGCTTTTGAAAAAATCAAAACTGAATATATCGATACAGGAAAATTAAAATTTGTTTATCGTGATTTTCCTTTGAACCAGCAAGCTTTGGTTGCTGCAATGGTTGCTGAATGTCGCTCTTCTGATGAAAAAGAAAATCGTGCTGAAAAATATTATGGACTTGTAAAAGCTTTATTTAAAACCCAAGATTCTTGGGCGTTCGATCCCAAATATACTGAAAAATTAGAATCAATCGCCAAGTTGGATGGTATGAGTTCTGAGCGCTTCAAATCATGTATTGAAGATCAAAAATTACAAAATAAAATTTTGCAATGGCGCATGGAAGCTGCTAAGTCACTACAATTACACTCAACACCAACTTTTTTTGTTAATGGTGAAATTTTGGAAGGATATGTTGATTATTTAACATTGAAAAAAATAATTGATAAAAAATTATCTGAGGTGAAGTAAGGTTTTAAGATTTTCTTATCAGAAGGCCATAAAAGCTTAATGAAACATAAAATATTCTCTTGTGACAACAAAAATTAGCATAAAAAACTTAGTCAAAAATTTTGGCTCAAAAGAGGTTCTGGCAGGAATCAATCTTGAGGTAAAAAAAGGTGAGTCATTGGTCATTTTAGGGGGTTCTGGCAGCGGCAAATCAGTTCTGATTAAGATTATTGCAACACTTATTCAGCCAACTTCTGGAGGCATTAAAATTGATGATACTGAAGTTGCAAATATTTCATCTTTTGAGCGCGATAAACTAATGGGAAAGTTTGGTTTTTTGTTTCAAGGTGGCGCCTTATTTGACTCTCTTTCGATTTGGGAAAATGTTGCATTTCGCTTAACTCACGCAGCAAAATTAAACAAAAATGATGCAAAAGAAATTGCGCTACAAAAGCTTAGAGCTGTAGGATTAGAAGAGAGGGTGATGAATCTTTATCCATCAGAATTATCGGGCGGAATGCAGAAAAGAGCGGCTTTGGCGCGAGCTATTGCAGCAAATCCAGAAATTATTTTCTTTGATGAGCCCACCACTGGATTGGATCCAATTATGGCCGATGTAATTAATGATCTAATAATCTCAAACTCAAAACAGCTTGGCGCCACAACAGTTACAATCACTCATGATATGCATTCGGCAGCAAAAATTGCTGATAAAATTGCAATGCTTTATGAGGGAAAAATCATTTGGTTTGGCGATGTAAAAGATATGTATTCATCAAAAAATGAATATCTAGATCAGTTTATTCATGGCAAGGCGAAAGGCCCGATCAAAGTTGGCGTATAATTCTTCTATTGCACAAAATCTTAAAAAAGCGCATAAAAAAACCTGCTTATTTTTGCAAATCCCATAAGGTTCACGCAAAATAAGCAGGTTTTTTACAAAAAAGATTCTATTTAAAAATCTTCAAAAATGATCCAAGAATTGATGAAGATGAGTTGCTTCTATTTTGTGAGCCACCGCGATCTCCTCTATCGTCAAACCTTCTATTATCACTGCTGCGAGGTCTTTTGTTATTGAAGCGCTGGTTATTATTGCGACCACCATTTCTTCTATCACCACCCCTGTTATCACTGCCGCGATCTCCTCTACTATCTCTACTATCTCTATTATCTCTGCGATCATCGCGATCACGAGGAAGCCTATCTTCGGTAATGTTTTCTTCTCCCATCGGCTTTTCAGCTGCATCGCTTTCAATAAAGAGGCGCTCTAATCCAAGCTGATTAACTTTGCCAGTAGTGACTTCCATTTCTAGCTCGCGTCTTTCATCATCAGAAAGGCCTTTGCGTTTTTTGATTGTGAAGCCGCCATTGCCAACATCGTCGCTGTGATGCATAAAGATGTGCACATTATAGTTTTGTTCTGCCGCAATGATGTCGCGTTTTTTGTAGTTTGCGATGTATGAAATCACTTCGTGAGAAGTATAAACATAAATCACTCCAACTTGTTTATCAGCGCAAGCGTGGCGGATAGAGCGCAGAATGCCAACCGCAAGAATTTCTACAGAGCGAATATATCCGGTTCCGCTGCAATGTTTGCAAGGCTCAGTGATGGTTTCAAATAAGCTGGCACCAAGTCGTTGGCGCGACATTTCCATCAAGCCAAAAAGACTGATGCGACCAAGCTGAATGCGAGCGCGATCATTTTGTAATTCATCGCGCAAAGTGCGTTCAATATTGCGACGATGTTTTTGGTCATACATATCGATAAAATCGATAACAATAAGGCCAGCCAAATCGCGCAGGCGTAGTTGTCTTGCGATTTCGCGAGCAGCTTCTAGGTTTGTTGTATAAGCGGTTTCTTCAACGCCACTTTCTTTGGTAGAGCGACCAGAGTTCACATCGATTGCAACCAATGCCTCAGTGTGATCAACCACAATTGATCCACCAGATTTTAGTGGTATGGTTTTTTCATAAAGTGCGGCAATTTGTTGTTCAACACGATGTTTATTGAAAACGGGAACGCGCTCATCATGCAATTTAATATTGTGCTCACCATAAGGCATTGTAGCTTTGATAAAGTTTGACACGCTATCAAAAGCAACTTGTCCTTCAATCACAACTTCGCTGACTTGTTCATTATAAACATCACGAATGCAGCGTTTTATAACATCATCTTCAGCATGGATAAATGTTGGCGCTGTAGATATTTTGGCCATTTCGTTGATGCTTTCCCACAATCTGCTGAGATATTCATAATCGCGCTTGATTTCTTCTGGTTTTTTGCCAACGCCTGCGGTTCTAATGATAACAGACATTTCTGCGGGAATTGTAAGTTCACCTAAAATTGCCTTTAAAATTTTGCGATCGCGAAAATTATCAACCTTGCGTGAAACTCCGCCTTTATTGGGTGTGTTTGACATTAAAACGCAATATTTTCCTGCTAAAGAAATATAGGTTGTCATTGAGGCGCCTTTATTGCCGCGCTCTTCTTTGGTGGCCTGAATCAATAAGGCTTGACCGGGCTTTATAACATCTTGAATGTTATAGCGCTTGTAAATAGTGTGAATATTGCTGCTGTGATTTTCGGTTTCATCCTCAACAGAGTATGAGCCTGTAGTCATTGTAGATTCAGGATCTTCATCGCGTTCGCGCGGTTCTCTGCCACGAGAATCATCACGACGATCGCGTCCACCGCGGTCATCGCCGCGTCTGTCACCGCCGCGATCGTTGTTGCGTCTATCTCCACGATCATCACTGCGTCTTTCAGGACGATCTTCTCTGCGATCAGCAGTTCTAACATCATCTCTAGAAGCTTGTGCAGCAAGGATTGGCGCACCCTCAGCTTCTTCCGCTACTTCAATAGGAGCAGAAGCAACTTCACGAGCGGTAAGCTCACGAAGCTTTTGTTTTTCTGCTTCGGGAAGGTTGTAATATTCTGGGTGGATATCGGCGAAAGGTAAAAATCCGTGGCGCTCTTCACCATAATCGATGAAAGCAGCTTGAAGAGAGGGCTCAACCCTAGTGATTTTGGCAAGATAAATATTGCCTTTGATATGCTTAACTCCAACCGCCTCGCGGTCAAAATCTTGCAAAATACCGTTTTCTAACACAGCCACGCGCGTTTCTTCGCGATGCGCTGCGTCAATTATAATTGTTTTATTTGTCATTTATTCCTCTAAAATTTGTCTAATAATGAAGACAGAGGAAAAATATTTCTTTAAATAAACAGCGTTAAAACCGCGAATTCATTGATCTGGCGGATGTTAGTAGTTTTATTCATAAACCTAACTTTTAAAAATAAAAGCATTTAAAGAAAATAATTTTTCCATCTAAGTCTTGTAAAATCTGCTTATAGAAGCCTCAATTGAGAGAATCTTAACAGGCTTAAAAATTTGTCAGCGACTTTTTAAACAGCGCGAAATGCGGTTTTTTGTTTTGGTTTTTCAGCGAAAGCAAAGATAGTTTAAAAAATCTAATCAGATTTAAACTTAAATTAGTCAAATAAGCTAGTCTTTTTTGAGATTTTTGGGTTGGTGCGGCGAGTCCTCTAAATAAGGGAGCGTAAGATGTAAAATAATTATAAAATTTGTTTATCTAGCAAAAGATTCAATCCAATTGAAATAGTCAGAAAAACCTTGCTCAATCTTAGTTGCAATAATTTGCGGGGTTTTGTAAGGATGGTTGGTTAAAATTTCTTTTTCGATTTTTTTATAAAAATTTGCTTTAGTTTTGATTGAAAGTAAAATTTCTTTCTCGCTAGAGATTTTATTTTGCCAATTAAAACAACTTTCAATTTTTGTAAATTGAACACAGGCAGCTAATTTTTTTGTTAGCAAAATTTTTGCCAGTTTTTTAGCTTCGCTTAATTTGGGATAAGTTGTTGTGATAATTAAAAATTCTTTTTTCATAAAATGATTAAAATTTTTGCCCATCGTGGTTTTGTAACAAAACAAGCCTCAGAAAATTCTCTCGCTAGTTTGCGCGAAGCTCGTCAGCAAAATTTTTCTGGCATCGAGTTCGATGTGTGGTTTATCAACGATTCTCTCGTAATAAATCATGATATGCCAGAAAAAAATAAAGATCTGCCACGGCTGCATGAATATTTTATTTTTAAAAATGATTTTGAATATTGGATTGATTTTAAAAACCTTAATGAACTCAATGCTATTGAAGCTGTAAAAATTTTAGCAAAAGAAATTGAGGCGGCGCAAATCGATATTAAAAAAGTTTTTTTTGCGCCTTTTATCACAGATTTAAATAAAGCAATTCCTGTTTATAATGCTTTACAAAATAGCTTTAAAGATCCGCAGATTATGGCTGTATGTGAGAATTTATCTTCAGAAAAATTTATTACATATCATCAAAACTTGCAAAAAAATCATATCAAATTTTTATCAATTCAACACACTATAATTGATAAAAATTTTACTAAAATATTTTCTGATATCACTTTATTTGCATGGACAGTTAATGATTTGGCGAGGCTTCGTGACCTACAAAAAATAGGTGTTAAGAATTTTACAAGTGATATAATTACGCCACAAATGTTATGAAATCAGAAGAAAAAATTGATTATTTAGGTCATCGCAAAAGAGTGCGAGCAAAATTTCTTGCATCACTAGGTAAAGAATTGCACGAATATGAATTGCTTGAAATCCTTTTATTTGCTGCCTTCCCAAGGCAAGATGCTAAACCAATTGCTAAAAAACTTTTGGCAAAATTCGGCAATCTTTCGGCAATTATTAACGCTGATATTGAAATGTTAAAAACTGTTGATGGAGTGGGCGATTCTGCGATTGTAAATCTAAAAATTATTGCTGAAATTATTAATCGAGTTTTAAAAAGTCGCGCTAAAATAAAGCCCGTTTTAGATAATTGGCAAGCGGTTGTAGATCATGCCACAGCTGCTCTGACAAATTTAAATCATGAAGTTTTTCGTGTGTTATTTTTAAATAAAAATTTTCAACTAATTGAAGATGAGCTATTGGGAATCGGTGAAAATGATCATGTGCAAATTAGCGTAAAATCAATTGTAAAAAAATCTTTATTGCTGCACTCTTCTTCGATTATTTTATTGCATAATCATCCAACTTCAGACTTACGCGCATCTGCCTCAGATATAAAAACAACCAACGAAATTAATGCGGCATTAAAGCCGCTAAATATTACAATTCTCGATCATTTGATTGTTGGAAAAAATGGTATTTTTAGTTTTAAGCAAGAGGGATTGTTATGAAAAAAGCTATAATAATTTCTGGCCCAACTGCTTCAGGAAAATCATCTCTAGCTTTGCAGGCGGCTGATTATAGCGATATTGCCATTATTAACGCTGATGCTTTGCAAATTTATCGAGGTTTGCCAATTTTATCTTCGCAACCCACTACGCAAGATATAAAAATTGCCCCTCATTTTTTATATTCACATTTTTTGCCAGAAGAATCTTGTTCAGTTGGATTATGGCTGCAGTTAGTAAAATCAGCATTAGAAGAGGCGTGGTGGCAAAATAAAATTCCCTTAATTGTTGGTGGTTCAGGAATGTATATTTCAAAATTGCTTGATGGTATTGCTGAAATTCCTGCTATTGATGGATCTATAAAAGAAGAAGCTATAGAGCTTTATAAAAATTTATCGCACGAAGAATTTGTTCAGAATTTAATTTTACTTAGTGCAGAAAAAAATTCAGAAGAGGTGGGGGCGGAAATTTTAGAAAAGAATAATAAAAAATTAGAAAACCTTGATAAACAGCGCCTAATAAGGTCTTATGAGGTATTAAAGCAAACCGGAAAAACAATTTTTTGGTGGCAAAAACAGCCAACAAAAAAGATTTTTGATTCACAAATTTTTACTCATATAAATTTAAATATACCGCGTGAGCAGCTTTATAAAAATTGTAATTCGCGTTTTGAAATCATGTTAAAAAATGGCGCTATAGAGGAGGTTGAAGCCTTGATAAACGAGGGATTCAATGATAATTCTCAGATTTCTAAAACACTAGGATTTGCTGAAATAAAAGATTTTCTTCAGCAAAAAATCACTTACGAAAAAGCGCTTGAAACTGCGGCACAAAAAACCAGAAACTATGCAAAGCGCCAATTAACATGGTTCCGTCATCAGTTTGTAGAAAAAAATATTTTTGATGATGTAAAATTAGCGTCAGAATTTTTAAAAGATTCTGTAAAAAAAATAAATATCAATCAAAATGAAGTTCACTGATATTGGAATCATTGTTAGTCAAAAAAGTTACAGCGAAAATTCTGCGATTGTAAAAATTTTTACACAAAATCACGGGATTTACTCTGGTTTTGTTAGTGCGCCAAAATCTAAAAAAAATCAAGCAATTTTTCAAATAGGCAATCTAATTTCTTTTGAATGGCGATCTAGAAATGAAGAGGGGTTGGGGCATTTCTACTATCCTGATTTAATTAAATCTTTTGCGGCACAAATCATTTTTGATCGCCTCAAGCTAAGCTGTTGCAGTTCACTATTTTATATAATAGAAAACTGTTTTTTAGAGCGCGAAAATCATTTTAATCTTTTTGTTAAAATTCATGATTTTTTGCTTAAAATTTATCAAGATCAAGAAGGTAAAAAATGTTTTATTCGTGATTACATCAAAATTGAATTAAAAATTTTGAAGACACTGGGATATGGACTCGATCTGTCTTCTTGTGCGGTTACAAATTCAGCTATTGATTTAGTTTTTGTTTCACCAAAATCAGCGCGAGCCGTTTCATTTGATATCGGAAAGCCATATGAAAATCTTTTATTAAAGCTGCCACCATTTTTGCTTACAGATTTTAGTAATAGCGGCAATATTGAGTATGAGCATTTGCGTGAGGGATTAAAGCTAAGCGGCTATTTTTTAGAAAAATTTGTTTTTGTAGAAAAAAAATTTAGACCATCAAGTCGTTCCAGCATTGAGGCTGCGCTCAAAAATTGTTAATAAAATATAGGTGATTGTTATTGATGGGTTTTAATTTCGCTAAAATCTAAAACCACTTTTTTCTTTTAAATATCAGAAAAATTATTCCAAGCGAGACAATCATAAAAAATAGAGTAATATAAAATCCATCAGGATTGTCGCCACCAGGAACTCCACCTACATTCATCCCAAATAATCCAGCAATAAATCCAAGTGGCATAAAGATTGAAGCAATCAAAGAAATTTTAAACATACTGCGATTTAGTCTGTCGGCTATAGCATTAGAAATTTCTTCGTGCACAATTTGCGAGCGGTCACGCGCCTCATCTAACTCTTCTATTATGTGAGTAATGTGATCGTGATTTTCTTGAAAATGTCTTCTTGCCCAATCGTTAATCCAATCGCTATCATGCGATTTTAGATGAGATAAAACATCTTTTTGCGGAAGAATATAGCGTTTAAAAATTGCAACCTTTCTTCTAATAGAAGTTACCAACTCACGCAAAGATCTGTTATCGTAGTCATTTTGAGGCATTGTAGACTCAACAACATCCATTTCATCATTGAGTTTGTTGATTTCTGGTGAAATTAGTAATAAATTTTCATAAATTAAATTATACAAAAATTCTGGAGAGGTTTTAATTTTTTTGCCAGCATCAATTTTTTTGGCAACATTAAAAATAGCGCTAAAATTGCGTTTTTGAATAGAAATAATCCGCGAATTATCAACCCACAAACGAATGGATGCCATGTCTTCTAACTCTTCAGGCGTTGCATCAAGGTTGATCCCGCGCAAAATTATCAATAGGCCATTTTCAAATTCAATGATTCTTGGGCGAGCCTCTTCAGCAAAAAGCGCATCAATAATAAGGTGATCAAGATAAGAAACCTCGCGCTCTAGCCATTTTTTAGATAGAGCACTATTGCCATCAAGATGAATCCATGCTAAGCCATCATTTTTTAACTCTTGTGCCACTTCTGCATTGTGAAGCTTGTGTGCGTTGCTCTCATTATCAAAAGCGTAAGAGAAAAAAATATGTTTATGCATGATTTAGTTGATTTTTTTCAAAGAAATAATTGCCTTGGCAACTATGTTTCCGGCAATTCTCATTGTAGAAATAACTATCGCAGATTTTTCATCAACCAAATAAAACTGATCCTCAAAATCAAGGCGTTGTTTTTGTTCTTTAAAAACTGTGTTTAGGCCATAATTAACAATTGATGCATTTCCATGGTTGCGACCTTGTGCCGTTTCAATAAAATCATGACCAATAGCGCTATAAGAAGATGAATCATCGATTGTTATAAGCCAAGTACGACTATCTTTTTTGCCACCATTATATAAATAATTATATTGTACGGTGCCGCGGCTTTCCTCCCACTTTCCGTTAATTTTTGCAGTGAAACTAGTATCAATTTTTTCTTGTGAATTTAGCAAAATAGCAAAACCCTCTAAATCTCCAGTAAAAAAACTTTTAACATCAAGTTTTGGTGCTTTTTCAAGATAATCAACGGGAGTAAGTGTTTTATTTTTAGATGAACCGATATTCTGCAAAAGCTGGCAAGATGTAAGGTTGGCCAGAGTTATCGTGGTTATTAATATTTTAGAGATTAATTTCATGGTTAAATTTTTATTAAAGTTATGTCGCAATGATGGCGAGGATTTTTATAAAGTCTAGGAAGCTGTTAAAAAAAAATTTAACAGTTCTTCCCTAATGCTTTTTTCGCGCAATAATATTTAAAACTTCAATTGTTAAAGTAAAAAATAGCGAGAAGTAAAGATATGTTTTGGAGATATGTAAGTTAAAGCCATCCGCTAGCAATATTGCGCCAACCATAAAAATAAAGGCAAGGGCAAGTATTTTTAGTGAAGGATATTCTGCTAAAAAACCACTGATTTTTTCGGATGAAAACAGCATAATAATCATTGCAATTACGATAGCAGAAACCATGATCGGAATATTGTTGGTCATTGCTACGGCAGTGATTACTGAATCAAAAGAAAAAATAAAATCAATCAAGGTTATTTGCAAGATAGCGGCAAAAATGGTTTTTTTATCTTCGCTATGATTCTTTGGATCCTTGCTGCCGTGATCTTTGTGAAAAAAAACATCCTGAGCGATTTCGTAAGAACTTTTTACAATTAAAAATAATCCACCAGAAATTAATAAGAAATTTTTAAACGAAAAAGGGTGGCCCGCTAAATAAAAAAGAGGATCAGTAAGGGTCATGATCCAAGACAATGCCAACAGCATCAAAACGCGAATCACTAAAGCTAACGACAAACCAAAAATTCGCGCCTTATTGCGAGATTTTTTTGGTAATTTATAAGTGACGAGTGAAATAAAAATAAGGTTATCAATGCCAAGAATAATTTCTAAAAATGTAAGGGTTGCAAGGCTAAAAATTAGATCGTAACCAACAAAAAGTTCCATAAAATTTATGATATATTGATATATTTTTTTCGATGCAAAAAGTTTAGCAAAGGTTGTAAATTTAATCCTAAAATAGAGTGATAATCGCCAGATATTTTTTCAAATAAATGCTTGCCGAGCGATTCATACTTATAGCTTCCAGCGCATCCCCATGGCTTATCTGTGCTAACATAAGATTGAATGTCGTTAGCAGAAATTTTACGCATTTTTAATTTAACGCGCGAGATTTTTCGAAAAATAATTTTACCATTTTTTGCAACAACTGTGGCGTTGTTTTGATAATGAGTTTGTCCGCTAAAATTTGTTAATTGCGCAATTGCATCTTCAGCATTTTTTGATTTATCGATGGCCTTGCAATTGAGCTCGCAAATTTGATCGGAACCTATAACTAGGGCATTGTTATGAATTTGTGAAATGGATAGCGCCTTACCTTCAGCAAGAAAGATCGCAAGCTGAGCAATGGTGAGGTGAGAATTTTCTAACTTGCTTTTCTCTTCATCAAAAAGTGGCGCAATTGCTTCAAAATCAAGCATTGCATCTTGAAGAATTTGTTTTCGAACCGCAGAGGTTGAAGCCAGAATAAAATGTTTATTTTGTTGCAAAAATTGCATCGCTAAATTTAGCTAATCAAGAGAAATCATGGTCAAAAAGCGCCTTTCCATTTCAATGTCGCTTTTGAAAAGGCCAGTCATTTTTTTAGTAATTGTCGTAGTTCCAAACTTGTGAATACCGCGAGTTGTCATGCATTGATGTTCGGCGTCTATTAAAATTGCTACTCCTTTAGGCTTGAGAACCTCATCCATTATGTCAGCAATTTGTGAAGTCATGGTTTCTTGTGTTTGCAGGCGCTTAGAAAAAATATCGAGTAAGCGCGCTATTTTGCTAATTCCAACTACTTTTTTGTTAGGAATGTAAGCGATATGAGCCTTGCCAACAAAAGGCACCATGTGATGCTCGCAGTGTGATTCTAGGCGCATATTTTTAAGTAGAACGATATCGTCATATTTTTCAACTTCTTCAAAAGTTTTGCTTAGAACTTGACGAGGATCAACATCATAGCCAGCAAAAAA
Source organism: Rickettsia typhi (assembly GCA_945865905.1). GTDB lineage: Bacteria > Pseudomonadota > Alphaproteobacteria > Rickettsiales > UBA1997 > CAMCFD01. Next base: position 33,515 of record CAMBFC010000002.1, on the reverse strand, counting down.
CTCGCGATAAGCTTCAACTACGCGCTTTGGAGTATCTAGCAATCCTTCGCGCTCAGGATTATCGCCGGCCCAAGAAATTAATGTTTTAACAGCTTCCTCAGCCTGTTTTTGTGAAGGGCGCGCCTGTAGGTTTGTCTTTTTCATTGTTTATCTATGGTTATTCGCAGTTAATTCGCGATAATATTGTTATAAAACTACACACTATTTGATCAAATTACAAGTTGTAAAATAAAAAGTACTGATTAAATTATGAGTTATTATATTTTTTTGTTGCAAACTTTTAGTGGTGAGGGCAAAAAAAATTTATAGAAGGTTAAATATAAATAACTGGAATCACCACCAATTAACTAAATATACTCAAGAGTATGAAAAATAAATTAAAAATTACATTACTGGCTGCCGTTGCAAGTTTTATGCTTAATTCAACTGCGTCTTTCGCTGGTGATGTTGCGGTTCTGGATATAGAAAAAATTGCTAAAGAATCAAAGGCGGTTCATGATATACAAGCTAAAGTTAGTAAAAAACAAGATGAATTTCAAAAAGAAATAACTAAAGAGCAAGCTAAACTAGAATCTGAACAAAAAAAGCTTGAAGCTAAAAAAAGCACTTTCTCAAAAGAGGGTCTAGAAAAAGAACAAAAGACATTCGAGAAAAAAATTGATGCCCTAAAAGAACTTGTTGAAAAAAGACAAGCTAGTTTGAAAAAAGCTTCAGCTGATTCAATGGCAAAAGTTAACGATAAAATGAAAGATATCATTAGCGAAATTGCCAAAGAAAAACAATTGAATTTGATTATTCCTTCCTCACAAGTTGTATTTTCGGCGGATAGCCTTGATATTTCTGCTGAAGTTTTGGAAAAATTGAACAAAAAAGTTACTAAAATTGATGTTAAATTTGAGTAATTAAAAAAATGGGTCTGTAGCTCAGTTGGTTAGAGTGCGCGCCTGATAAGTGCGAGGTCGGAGGTTCAAGTCCTCCCAGACCCACCATTTTTTTATTAACTATATACTTCTGACGCGGCTGAATTTGCTTTTTCTTTACTTATGCAACGCTGCTCGCGCACTGTAATCCTTTAGTTGACTTTGCCATCGGTATCCATTTAATGTATTCTTTGTGCTTACAACAAATCAAATTCGTGCAAAATTTCTTGACTATTTCGCCCATAATGGTCATGAAATAGTCACTTCTAGCTCTCTAATTCCCTACAACGATCCCACGCTAATGTTCACCAATGCGGGGATGAATCAATTTAAAAATTATTTCACCGGCGTTGAGGTTCCTAAATTTAAACGCGCAGTCACTGCGCAAAAATGTGTGCGAGCTGGTGGCAAGCATAACGATCTTGACAATGTTGGCTTCACGGCGCGTCACCATACATTTTTTGAAATGTTGGGAAATTTTTCTTTTGGTGATTACTTTAAAGAAGAGGCAATTTTTTTTGCATGGGAATTTCTAACTAAAGAGCTTGAAATCAGTAGAGATAAACTGCTTGTAACGGTCTATCATAACGATGATGAGGCGGCTAATTTGTGGAAAAAAATCGCTGGTCTCGCAGATAAAAAAATAATTCGCATTTCTACCGATGATAATTTTTGGTCAATGGGTGATACAGGTCCTTGTGGACCTTGTTCTGAAATTTTCTATGATCATGGAGATAAAATATTTGGTGGCCCCCCAGGAAGCAAAGATCAGGATGGCGATCGTTTTATTGAAATATGGAATTTGGTTTTTATGCAATTCGAAAAAACAGCTACTGGCAAAATGATACCATTGCCGAAGCCTTGCATTGATACGGGGATGGGCTTAGAGCGAGTTACTTCTTTGATACAAGGTCAGCATGATAATTATGCCACTGATACTTTTGTTAATCTCATTGATAAAATTCAAAAAATTGCCAATGTCTAGTCAAGAGCGTCGCAAAATTTATACCACAATCGGTTTGATGAGCGGAACATCAATGGATGGAACTGATCTGGCTTTAATTCGCAGTGATGGTGCCGATTTTATTGAGCGTAAAAATTTTTCTTATACCTCTTATACGCCAGCTTTTAAAAAATCTCTACAGCACCTAATTTATGGCGCCCCAACCCTTCAAGAAATCAAGCTTGCAGAAAATGAATTAACCTTGCTTAATGCAAAAATAGTTAATGACTTTTTGGAAAAAAATAAAATTGATCGTAAAGAAATAGATGCGATTGCTTTTCATGGACATACAATTCTACATGCTCCAGAGCATCAAAGCACTTGGCAAATTGGCAATCCAGAATTATTAGCAGCAAAAACCGGCATTAATATTGTTGCTGATTTTCGTAATCGTGATGTTGCTTTTGGTGGCCAAGGCGCGCCTCTTGTGCCAATTTATCATTTCTATCTTTTGCGTAATCAAAAAAAGCCAGTGATGGTTTTAAATATTGGCGGTATTAGCAATATAACTTATTTTGCTGGAGACCAAGAAAGTGATGTTGAGGCTTTTGATATTTGCTTTGGCAACGCTCCCTTTGATGATTTAATCAAGAAAAAACTCAATTTAGATTTTGATAGAGATGGTGAATTATCTAAGAATGGAAAAGTTGATTTGATTCTCGCTGATCGTATTTTGTGTGATGATATTTTTAGCAAGAAGCCGCCAAAATCGTTTGATCGTGATGATTTTTCTGAACTATTGGCCCCAATTAATAGTTTAAAAATTGAAGACGCTCTGGCAACTTTTGCTTATATGCACGCCAAAGTTGTTCAAATTAATCTCGAATTTTTATCACAACAGTCTGGATTTAGACCAAAGGCAATTTTTGTTTGCGGTGGCGGCAGAAAAAATGTTGCAATAATGGGTAAAATGAAAAAATACCTTGTAGATGTTGAGGTTCTTTCTATTGATGATCTGGGATTTAATGGTGATGCGATTGAGGCAGAGGCCTTTGCTTTTTTAGCAATTAGAAGATTGCTAAAATTGCCGATTAGCTTTCAAAAGACGACAGGGATTTCACCGGTTGATAATTGCGTTCTGGCTTCGCCTCCACAACATTTTTCTTCTTACGGCGGCGTCTTCTATCCCGCTTAACTTTTCTAACTTTGCCCGAATCAATCACTAAGCGGCTTTTAATATAGTTATCAATTTGTGCTTCAAATTCTTCGAACTGATCTTTAAAAAAGTGATCGGCTTGCGAAATCATTTTGTAAGTGATTTCTGCGCCATCGCGAGCGGATAATTTTTCAGCTAATTTTGCGCTATCGCTTTCTTTTGAAATATCATCCTTATCACCTTGAACCACAAGGCCTGATGAAGTACAAGGAACAATAAAATTGAAATCATATTTTGTAACAGGAGGTGCGGCTAGAATATAGTTTTCAATTTCTGGTCTGCGCATAACTAATTGCAATGCAATCCATGCGCCAAAAGAAAAGCCGCCAACCCAATAATCAGAAGCTTCCATGTTTTGATCGTGGAGCCAGTTCATTACAGCGGTAGCATCAAGAAGCTCTCCCGCGCCATTATCAAATTTGCCTTGTGATTTGCCAACACCGCGAGAATTAACGCGCAACACTGAAAAACCATTATTAACAAAGGCTTTGTAGATTGCGTAAGTAACTTTGTTGTTCATGGTGCCGCCATGAAGTGGGTGAGGGTGCAACACTAAAGCTACTGGAGCCTTGGTGTTGGTGCTTTGGTGATATTTGCCCTCAATTCTTCCGGCTGGTCCGTTGATGATTACTTCAGGCATTTTAGACTAATTCTTCCCATTGCATTGGCTTGCCTGCTGCATTTACGATGATTTGTGCAGTGCCAGCGTATTTTGCCGCCATGTATCTGCCGTGCCCAGCATGGGTGCCTTGGTAAAGGATTGGCTCAATATCTTTGCCGTTATATTGTTTTTTTGTAACAGCTTTTCTATTTTTAGGGTTATTCTTCGTGCCCATAATTTATGAATAATTTCGGTTGAATTTTTAATTGAAATTGCAACAATCTCTAGCTCGCAACGATTGTTTTTAAGTAAAAAATCGTTGGTGGCTAAAAGAAGGTCGTGTATTCTACAAATAATCATTAGAAAAATCAAGTTTTTTTACAAATGCCAAATTTTACCAGATTAAGAGATTGTGTTGTCGCCAATAAAAATGTGATTGTGCGTGTTGATATCAATGTGCCGATGCAAAATGGTAATATTGAAGATGATACGCGAATCCGCGCGATTATTCCTACGCTGCGCTATTTGGCAGAGCAAAAAGCCAAGATTATTGTGATTTCTCATTTTGGCAGGCCGGAGGGTGAGCAAATTAGGGCTTTTCCGCCGCAAACTAGAGTTGAATCGGGCGATAAATCAATGTCGCTACAGCCTTTAATGGCAAGGGTGCAAGAGCTTTTGGGATCTGCAATAAAAGTTAAATTTGTTGATGATTGTGTTGGTGAGAAGCCTAGATCGGCAATATCAGAGGCTGCATATGGCGATGTTGTAATGTTAGAAAATTTGCGTTTTTATAAGCAAGAAACAAAAAATGATCCCGCTTTTGCGCTAGATTTAGCAGGACTCGGAGATCTTTATGTTAATGATGCATTTTCTTGTTCGCATCGTGCTCATGCTTCAATTGTAGGCATTCCTGCTACTCTCAAAGCTTGCGCCGGGTTTTTGCTGGAAGCTGAATTAGATAATTTAACTAATTTGTTAGAAAACGCCAAGAAGCCGATGATGGCGGTTGTAGGTGGGGCAAAGGTTTCTACTAAATTAGATTTATTGAACTCGCTGGTATTTAAGGCGCAAAGCCTTGTGGTTGGTGGCGGGATGGCTAATAGCTTTTTATACGCGATGGGAAAAAACATTGGCAAATCCTTGTGCGAGAAGGATTTGAAGCCTGAGGTGTTGGTAATTATTGAAAAAGCAAAACAGGCCGGATGTTCGATTTTATTGCCTTTGGATGTGGTGGTAACAAAAAAGTTTGAAGAAAATGCAGTTTGTCGCACTGTTTTAGTTGATGATGTGCAAGATGATGAAATCATTGCGGATATTGGTTCAGCAAGTATTTATGATCTTTCTGAGGCACTAAAAAAACATCAAACTTTATTGTGGAACGGACCACTCGGGGCTTTTGAGATTAAGCCTTTTAACTTAGGCACAGAAGGTTTTGCAAAGGTTGCTGCCTCGCTCACTAAGGAAGGAAAATTGCTTTCAATTGCTGGTGGTGGTGATGTGGTTTCGGCGCTTAATTCTAGTGGCTTGGCGCAGGATTTTACTTATATTTCTACTGCTGGTGGTGCATTTTTAGAGTGGCTTGAAGGCAAAGAATTGCCCGGTGTAATTGCCCTGAATAACAAAAAATAATTGGTGCACCCGGCGGGATTCGAACCCACAACCTTTGCCTTCGGAGGGCAATACTCTATCCAGTTGAGCTACGGGTGCAATGCTTTAAATTATTTTGCGATAATTTTTCCTACCGTTTCTTTGGCATGAAAATCATCACAAAAATTATATTCTCCCGCTTTTAATGGCGTAATAATCAATGTTGTTTTTTTGCCACCAGTGAGAATTTTTTCTTTGTTGAGATCATGGCTTTCAAATTCTGCGGCGGTTTTATCAAGATTTTCAATGATTAATTTAAATTTTTCTTCGGCCTTAACTTCGATTGTTGAAGGGATAAATTTGTGATCTTTGAGTTGGATGTTATATTCTGTGGTTGCTGCAAAAGACTGGCTAGAAAGGAGTGACAGCGTTAGTAAAAATAAAATTTTTTTCATAAAAGATGCGAATTAAACTTTTGTTGAGAGTGATATAGTTATATTTCTTGGTTCGCCACTCCAATGGCGAGTCGTTATTGCTAGTTGCCAACCTTGCTCACAAAGCCTAATTTGCTGATCCCAGCCTTATTTGCCTCGGTCATAATATCAGTAATTCTTTGATAGCGCGTATCTCGATCTGCTTGCAAGCGCAGCTCAACATCCTTTTTTTTCGCTACTTCATTTTGCAAAAGTTGCGGCAAATCATTATCATTAATATTTTTTCCATTAAAAATTAATTGGCCTTGCGCATTAAGAGAAAGGTTGATTATGCTAGGTTTTTCAGGGCTTGCCACTGTTTTGCTATTAGGCAAATTCACATTAACCGTGTTGGTAATTAGTGGTGCGGTTACCATAAAAATAATTAACAAAACCAACATCACATCAACCATTGGAGTGGTATTGATTTCGCTCATCGGAGAGTTGTTTTTATCTTGATTAAAACCGCCAAAAGACATTATTTTATTCTCCCTCCGATAATAAAATAAGAATGTAGATCGTTGGCGAAGCCATCAAGCTCCATAAGCTCTAATCGATTAAAACGAATAAAAGCGTTATAGGCTAAAACCGCTGGGATCGCAACAAACAAACCAAGCGCCGTCATGATTAAAGCCTCGCCAACTGGCCCAGAAACAGTATTTAAGCTAGCTGAGCCCGCAGCAGAGATTCCGAGTAAGGCATTGTAAATTCCATAAACCGTGCCAAATAGGCCAACAAAAGGCGATACCGCTCCAATTGAAGCAAGGATTGTCATGCCCGATTCTAGTTTGGCTGTAGAGCGATTTATGGTTTGACGCAATGCACGAGTGATAAATTCATCACGCTCTAAACGCTTGCCAAGTTCATTATTTTTTTGATTATCAAAACTAACTGCAGCCTGAATAGCGCTAGAAGCGAGGGCGCTAAAATTATGCGCAGATCCAAGTTTAGTAGATAAATTCTTGGTCGCTTTTTCTAAAGAAGATTCGTGCCAGAAACTTTCTAAGGCTTTAGAAATAAGGGCACGATTCCATACTCGCCAAGCTTTCAAAACAATTTGTGTCCAACTTAAAATTGACATTAACAATAAAATCAAAACCACTAAATGGCTAATTGTATCGCCTTGTGTCCAAAAGTTAGAAAAACCATATTGAGAATTGATAACTTCTGTTTGCATATTTTAAAATAAATTATTTTTCTAACATAAACTTAACAGGCACTTGCACCCAAGAAGCGATAAGGTTTTCATCTTGTTTTGCTGGAGAAAATTTCCATTTTTTGACCGTTGCAAGTGCCGCAGAATCAAGTCTTTCAAAGCCAGAAGTTTTTTTTATCACCACATTTTGCGCTTGACCATCTTTATCAACAAAAACATCAAGCGTAACAGTGCCCTGTTCTTCAAGACGGCGCGATATAGGAGGATAGTTTGGCGTTGGATTATTAAGATACGCCGCATCAAACGAAGCGGGAGTAGTTGGTGCGACAACCGCAGTTTGTGCGGTAGAATTATAGCTTTGTTCAGCCTTAGATTTTTTGCCCTCAAGCAAACTTTGAGAGAAGTCTGGCGCAGTAGCGCTATTCGAACTTTTAGTTTCTTCAATTTTTGTTGCAAACTTAGCATCAGATCTGCTGGCAATAGAGGCGGCGCTTGATACCACATTTGATGAGCTAGCCGAAACATCCATCATTGTAACAGTAAAAGAAAGAATCGGCTGCGCAGATTTATTATTAAAACTATAAAGCAGCCCAAATAGCGCACTTAAATGAAGCGTTATCACTAAAAAAAAGGCAACAAAATTTTGCGAAGAGGTTTTTTCTTTTAACCATTCAATGATTTCAAAATGATGTTCGAGGCGCAATTGATCAGTGATTGAAATATTGGGAAAATTAATTCTGCTCATTTTAATAGTGATAATTGTTATCATTTTTTATAAGGGAAGTGATTATGATAATCATTATCACTTTTGTCAAGGGGAGTTTTTGTATATTTAGAATATTTTTCTAAAAGTGGAGAAGGGGCCTTGCTATTAAGGAAGGTAGTGCAATATATCGAGCACCTTCTCTGGCTTTATTAGTTATCGCAAAAAGATCACCTTATTTCTTTAAAAATTGCGCCAAATCACGAATATGCGAAACCATTTTAAAATTTAACTCAGGCAATGATTTTTTTAATGCCGCAAAATTTTTATTTTTCTCATTCGCTTTTGGAATAATACAATTTTTAAAACCAAGGCGCATTGCTTCTTTCAAGCGTCCCTCAAGGTTGTTGATCATGCGAATTTCTCCCGTCAAACCAATTTCGCCAATAGCAATTGTTGATGACGGAATTGCAATATCGCGAGCTGCCGAGATCAAGGCACAAGCAATTGCAAGATCTGCCGCGGTTTCGTTAATTTCGATACCGCCAACAACATTTAGATAAACTTCTTTATCAAATAAATTAAGCCCAAAACGACTGCTTAAAACTGCAATAAGCATTGCAAGACGATTAATATCCCAGCCAACAACAGCTCGTCGTGGTGTTGGCATATAAGATGGCGAAATTAGCGCTTGCACCTCAACTAAAATTGGACGAGTACCTTCTACGCCAGCAAAAACAGCGGTGCCGCTAGTGTCACGATCATAAGATGCGAGAAATAATTCGCTGGGATTATTTACTTCAGAAAGCCCAACATCATCCATTTCAAACACGCCAATTTCACCAGCTGGGCCAAAGCGGTTCTTGATTGCGCGCAATATTCTAAAATGAGAATCTTTTTCACCTTCAAAATATAAAACAGTGTCAACCATATGTTCTAAAACCTTGGGGCCAGCGATTTGACCATCTTTTGTAACATGACTAACAATTAATAAAGTGATGTTATTTTTTTTGGCAAAAATAGTTAATTCACCAGCAGCGGCGCGCACTTGTGATACTGTTCCGGGCGCAGAAGATAAATCTTCCAAAAACATTGTTTGAATGGAATCAATAATGATAACGGTTGGAATGTTATTTTTATTTTCAATCGAACCAACAATATCAGCAACATTTGTCGTAGCAGCTAATTCTATTGCACCTTGTGTAGTGCCTAAACGCTTGGCCCGAAGCCTTACTTGCTCAACCGATTCTTCGCCCGAAATATAAATCATGCGATTGTTTTTTTGTGCTAAAGCATGTGCAGTTTGCAATAATAATGTTGATTTACCAATTCCGGGATCGCCACCAATTAATACTACGGAGCCCTGAACCAAGCCGCCTCCAAGCACACGATCAAGTTCTCCTATGCCAGTTTTTATGCGCGGAAAATCTTTTGCTTCGCCATCAAGCGCGATTAATTCAAGTTTATGTCCTCCAGATTTATCGCCAGATTTTCCTTGAGGCGCTATCCTTGTAAAATGGGTTGCTCCACCTTCTTCAAATTCTTCTATGAGACTATTCCATTCTCCGCATTCAGAACATTTGCCTGACCACTTAAAATGGACGGCGCCGCAAGATTGACAAGAGTAAGCAGTTTTTTTCTTGGTCATATTTTGGTGTGTGTTTTTGATTAAAAAAATATATATAAATTATTATGAGTTTTTAATTTTTTTTTACAATAAACCAATTCTGTGGCAAGTATTTTAGAGTTTAGTAATTAATTATTAAAAAAGAATAAAGCTGCTATTGCCGCAGAGCTTTTTTGATAAACGCTTATGTAAAAAATGCAAAAAGTTTACAAAAAGGCTTGTGAATATAATATATATTAAGTTTAGTAAAAAAACGAACCCAAATAAATTAAATAAAATTTTGACGGGTTCTGTAATGAATCTAGAAGGTAAAATATTAAAGCCATTAATAAATTTTTAACTGAAATCGAAAAAATAAATGCTTGTTATTTATTTATATTGGTGATACGGGATTCTGGTTCCTTTTCATCTTCAAACAAATATTATTGGCGATGCAGATTTGTGTAGTAAAAAATATGACTCAATAAATAATTAAATATAAAATGTCCAAAAAAAACTTTGTTCCGCAACTAGAAAAAATAAAAAAAAATCTAAAGCGGCAAAAAATTGATCATTTTATTTTGCCAAATTCAGATGAATTCTTTCTAGAATATTTACCCGAAAGCGAGAAGAGAATTCAATATTTAAGCGGCTTCTTGGGCTCTAGTGCAACTATAATTATTGGCAAAAATAAATCGCAGTTTTTTACAGATGGCCGCTATATTTTGCAGGCAAAAAGTGAATTAAATTTAGATGATTATGATATTTTTAATATAGCGACAACGCCTTTATTATCATGGCTTGCAGGCAATTTAAAAAAAGCAGAAATTATTGCAATTGATACAAAATTATTCAGTATAAATTTTGTAAAATCATTGCAAAAAATTGTTGATGAAAAGCTAGCAAAGCTTATATTTGTTGATGCAAACCCAGTTGATAAAATCTGGAAAAACAGACCGCAATCACCATCATCACAAATTTTCTTCCATGATTTATCCTACAGCGGAGAGTCCTCGTCATCAAAGTGCAAAAAAATAATTAACGATTTAAACGCCGATGCAATTTTATTTAATCGACCAGAATCAGTTTGTTGGCTATTAAATATTAGAGCTGCAGATGTAGAATACACGCCACTTCTAGCCAGTTACGCAATTTTATTTAAAGATGGAAAAATTGATTTATTTGTTGATGAAAATCGTATTTCAAACGCAATAAAAACAAAATTAAAACATATAAATTTTATTCATCTCAATCTTATAGAATCAACAATATCAACGCTTCACAAGCGGATCAAAACAATACAAATCGATCCATCGGCAACAAATTTTTGGCTTTATAAAATAATTTCTAATAAAATAAAGATTGTCGAAAAGGTCGATCCAGCCTTAATTCTCAAGGCTTGCAAAAATCAAACAGAAATTAGCGGAGCAATAAAAGCGCATCAAATTGATGGTCTTGCAGTAACAAAATTTTTATATTGGATTGAAAAAAACCAAGGCAAAATAGATGAGCTGCAAGCAGAGCAGAAGCTACTCGAGCTCCGTCAGCAAAATAAAGATTTTTTCTATCCCAGCTTCCGCTCGATCTCATCTTTTGCATCAAATGGCGCAGTAATTCATTATCACTCATCGCCAAAAACCAACAAAAAAATTACTGGCAATTCATTATACTTGATAGACTCAGGGGGTCAATATCCGCAAGGCACCACCGATATTACGCGCACCATCGCAATCGGCAAGCCTAGCAAAGAAATGATCGAGAATTTTACTTTAGTTCTAAAAGGTCACATCGCGTTAGCAATGGCAAAATTTCCGCAAGGCACAACGGGGCTGCAGCTTGATGTTCTAGCGCGCGCAGCATTGTGGGCGGTGGGAAAAGATTATGATCACGGCACGGGCCACGGCGTGGGCAGCTTCCTTTCTGTTCATGAAGGGCCATGCTCAATTAGCAAGCGCGGCAATAGCGAGCTGATGGCAGGAATGATTATTTCTAACGAGCCGGGATACTATAAAGAAAACGCTTATGGAATTAGAATAGAAAACCTCATGTTAGTCGAAAACTCTGCCGATAAAGGCTTTCTAAGCTTCCAAACACTTACTCTGGCAGCGATTGATCATAATTTAATCAATTTCAAGATTTTAAATAAGTCAGAGAAAGTGTGGCTAAAAAATTATCATCAAAAGATCTTTTTTCTTTATAAAGATAATTTAAATACCGCTGAGAAGTCATATTTGGCGCGCTCTCTAAAAATTTACAAAAAAGTAGTTGACATAGAAGAAGAATAGTTGTTTAATTTGCGCCCCTTTTGAAGTTTGGTTCTGAAATCAAAATTTTCAAACCCTCAAAAAAGGCCACAGAGTTAACAATCTGAGACAAGTCATTTCAAATGAGACTTGAGATTTATTTCAAGTCAGGTTTGATTTTTTGTCTTTTTTATTGCGTTGCTGTGATAGTTGTTTGACATCGTGAATATTTGATAGTTAGAGAATACCGCAAATTAACGTTGCGGCGTTAGCAATAACGCTGAAACAAATTTGCAAAATTCAAAAAAACAAAATAGTTCCTTGATTGTTATTCAAAAAAAACTCAAGTGCAGGTTTTATTCTGTACATAGTATTTACTCAAATAAACAAAATAAGGGCATTCGACGGATGCCTTGGCATAGATAGGCGATGAAGGACGTAATAGGCTGCGATAAGCCTCGGGTAGCCGCCAATAGGCTTTGATCCGAGGATTTCCGAATGGAGCAATCCAATCTCTTTTAGAGATTATCCCACGCTGAATACATAGGCGCGGGAAGCGAAACTCAGTGAACTGAAATATCTAAGTAGCTGAAGGAAAAGACATCAATTGAGATTCCGTTAGTAGTGACGAGCGAACGCGGAACAGGCCAGTCCTAGAGAGTTACTTATAAGAATTACCTGGAAAGGTAAGCCATAGAGGGTGATAGCCCCGTATTTAAAGTAGTAATTTTCTAGGCGCGAGTAGGGCGGGACACGTGAAATCCTGTCTGAACATGGGTGGACCAGTTCATCCAAGCCTAAATACTCATCTATGACCGATAGTGAACAAGTACCGTGAGGGAAAGGTTAAAAGAACCCCGATAAGGGGAGTGAAATAGAAACTGAAATCGAATGCCTACAAGCAGTTAGAGCGAGCACCGCAAGGTGTCTTGTGATAGCGTACCTTTTGTATAATGGGTCGGCGAGTTAATTTTGTCGTGCGAGCTTAAGCCGTAAGGTGTAGGCGCAGCGAAAGCGAGTCCTAACAGGGCGACTGAGTACGGCGAATTAGACCCGAAACTAGATGATCTAGCCATGGCCAGGTTGAAGGTGAGGTAACACTTACTGGAGGACCGAACACATTAATGTTGCAAAATTACGTGATGAGCTGTGGCTAGGGGTGAAAGGCTAAACAAATCTAGATATAGCTGGTTCTTCGCGAAATCTATTTAGGTAGGGCGTCATATAATTACCGTTGGGGGTAGAGCACTGTCTAGGCTAGGGGGTCCAAAAGACTTACCAAACCTTAACAAACTCCAAATACCAACGAGTTCAATATGGCAGGCAGACAGCGGGTGATAAGGTCCGTTGTCGAAAGGGAAACAGCCCAGACCATCGTCTAAGGTCCCTAAGTTATCACTAAGTGGGAAAGGAGGTGGAGAGACCAAAACAACCAGGAGGTTGGCTTAGAAGCAGCCATCCTTTAAAGAAAGCGTAATAGCTCACTGGTCTAATCAAGTCTTTCTGCGCCGAAAATGTAACGGGGCTAAAGTGATACACCGAAGACATGGATTTACTTAATTTATTAAGTAAGTGGTAGCGAAGCGTTCTGTAAGCCGATGAAGGTGAACCGTCAGGTTTGCTGGAGGTATCAGAAGTGAGAATGCCGACATGAGTAACGATAAAAAGTGTGAGAAACACTTTCGCCGAAAATCCAAGGTTTCCTGCGTAAAGTTAATCTGCGTAGGGTTAGTCGAGACCTAAGGCGAGGCCGAAAGGCGTAGTCGATGGCAATCAGGTTAATATTCCTGAACCAAGTGGTGAGTGACGGAGTTTTCTAGTCCGTATCTTCTTATTGGATTGAAGATGCGTACTGGTTGCTTCCAGGAAATAGCCCCACATTAGCTCGTACCAAAACCGACACAGGTGGATGGGTTGAGTATACCAAGGCGCTTGAGAGAAGTACTCTGAAGGAACTAGGCAAAATGCATCCGTAACTTCGGGAGAAGGATGGCCAATCTAAGCGCAAGCTATGATTGGTGGCACAGAAACGGGGGTAGCGACTGTTTATCAAAAACACAGGGCTCTGCTAAATCATGAAGATGATGTATAGGGTCTGACGCCTGCCCGGTGCTGGAAGGTTAATTGATGGTGTGAGAGCACTTGATCGAAGCCCCAGTAAACGGCGGCCGTAACTATGACGGTCCTAAGGTAGCGAAATTCCTTGTCGGGTAAGTTCCGACCCGCACGAATGGCGTAACGACTTCCCCGCTGTCTCCAGAGTACACTCAGTGAAATTGAATTTGCCGTTAAGATGCGGTATTCCTGCGGTTAGACGGAAAGACCCCGTGCACCTTTACTATAACTTTACACTGAACTTAAAAATGCGATATGTAGCATAGGTGGGAGACTTTGAAGCTCAGGCGCTAGCTTGAGTGGAGTCACCAGTGAAATACCACCTTTCTCATTTTTAATTTCTAACTACAACGGCTCTATCGTCGTTTAGGACACTGTATGGTGGGTAGTTTGACTGGGGCGGTCGCCTCCCAAAGAGTAACGGAGGCGCGCAATGGTAAGCTCAGACTGGTCGGAAATCAGTTTTAGAGTGTAATGGCATAAGCTTGCCTGACTGCGAGACCTACAAGTCGAGCAGAGACGAAAGTCGGTCATAGTGATCCGGTGGTCCCGTATGGAAGGGCCATCGCTCAACGAATAAAAGGTACGCCGGGGATAACAGGCTGATCTTGCCCAAGAGTTCATATCGACGGCAAGGTTTGGCACCTCGATGTCGGCTCATCACATCCTGGGGCTGAAGAAGGTCCCAAGGGTTCGGCTGTTCGCCGATTAAAGTGGTACGTGAGCTGGGTTCAGAACGTCGTGAGACAGTTCGGTCCCTATCTGCCGCAGGTGTTGGAAAATTGAGAAGAGTTGACTTTAGTACGAGAGGACCGAGTTGAACATACCAATGGTGTTCCAGTTGTTCCGCCAGGAGCATTGCTGGGTAGCTAAGTATGGACGAGATAACCGCTGAAAGCATCTAAGTGGGAAGCTTCCTTCGAAACAAATTTTCCCTATTAGGGTCGAAGTAGACTACTTCGTTGATAGGCTGGGTGTGTAAGTGGAGTAATCCATTGAGCTAACCAGTACTAATAACCCGATTGGTTTATTTAAGTGTAATACTATGTACAGTGTAAAAACTGTATTGAGTAATACCAACATGTGGCTGATATTGTTATAACGCAGAAGTTCGCTTCTGCACAGGAATTAATTCTCTAACTATCATTTTATTCGCAGTTAAATAGCGTTTATTATGGTCTCGCTTCACTATTAATTTAGTGAGCGAGGCCAAAATAATGTTTCTTAATGGCTTGGTGACGATAGCGGTGTGGAACCACTCGATACATTCCGAACTCGCAAGTGAAACGCAAGTCGCGCCAATGGTACTAGATCTTAGGTTCTGGGAGAGTAGGTTATCGCCAAGCCTTTAAGAAACATTTAAATTGACTATCAAATTTTAAAAACCCGCTCAGATTAATTTTTGAGCGGGTTTTTTTGTGTATTTTTTTAGGTGTATTTTTTTGAAAGTACCAGTCATGATAACAAAGCTCTTTGTGAGCATTTGGTCTTGTTGGCGCAGTGGAGATCTTTCTTCGGATGGAGTTTTTGCAAAAACTTTTTAATCTAATCATTTAAACATATGAAAAAAATCTTAGCGTTGATACCTTCAATTATTTGCTTGGGAGTGGGAGGAAAAAGGTAAGGGGAAAGTTAAAAAATAAAAAAATCGACCATTATAAAATTTAATGGTCGATTTTTTATCTTTACAAAAAACTAAGTATTCTAATTTATTCAATCTTCTCGCTGAGAACTTTATTCGCCATAAACAATAACGCAATATTTTCTACCCCATATTCCTGTAATTTCATATGAATAGTCAATCATTTTAATCTTGGTAATGCCGCCAAGTTTTGTGGCACTGGAAATTGTAGAGTCTCCAGTGCTATCCACAAGATTTTGTGCTAAAGTCTCAAATTTATTATCGTCAGGTATAAATAATGGAAATATTAAGAGGGACCTAAAAATACCAATTGAAGCGTTGGAGCAACTTTTATACTCCTTTATTTTATTAATATCTTTAAAGGAGAGATTATTGATGTTAGATCGCTCTAATCCAAAATTGGTTCTATTTTCATTGCTAGAACAGGCAAATAAAAATATAATCAGTGTAAAAGCTAAAAATTTTCTAATCATATAAATTATTTTAGCTTTTGATTAAAGTCCATGCACCACAATGCAGTCCTTGTAAGAGAATAGGGAGATGACAGTTCTTCTATCAACCATTTTTATTTTAGAGATGCCTCCGTTTTTCATAGCATCAATTATCGAGGTGCTAGAATCGGATCCTGTAATGCCCATAATACTTGTAGAACAAGCCTCACCAGTTTTCAATAAACTTGTATTTCCAATCTCATAATCTGTAACATTGATCATTACGCTTGAAGCTGGAGTATACTTGCTAGAACAAGACGACAATAAAGCGAGAAATGTAAGTGCTGTTAGTGTTTTTTTCATTATTTTAGATTTTTTATTAAAAATGATGCCTGAAAAATTCAGAGACCCGTATTCTAATCTTTTGCATTGTGAATATGCAATAAATTATTTCTGCTGGTTATTTTTGCGACTTCACTTAAAGATTTTTTCAAGGTGGAATTTGTAAATTGCCTCCCTTTCTTTTAGGGAGATTCTTGTGTAGTTTTTAGTCATATATTTACAACTTTTGTATTGCAAATCTTGGTAGGTTAGCAATTTTATTACTGTTGTGATAGATTATTGAAGTTGCTAGGGGGTGTTAATAAAAATAAGGAAAGTCGTTGTAGGCAAGTGCCCTTATAAAAATATTTATTTACAAATACCTCTTGGAAAAATTACTTTGAGTGATTAGGTTATTAGTTCTATTTCTTTAAAAAATATAATGATGCAAACTATCAAAAATCCGAAAAATCCTAACTCGCGCAATTTTTTAATTTGGGCGGCAATTTTTGTTGGGATAATTATAGTGTCTAACCTTCTTGGAGGGGCGGATGGCTTGGCTGGAAAGAAATTCACTTTTAGTGAATTTATGCAGAAAGTTGATGCGGGTGAGGTAAAAAAAGTTGATGTTAAGGGCGATGATTTAATTGGTGTTTTGAAGGATGATTCGCAATTTTATACTTATTTGCCGCAATATCCAAATCTTGTTGAAAAACTGCAAAGCAAAAATGTTGAGGTTAATGCGGTGCCTCTTGTGAGTAAGTCGGAGAAGCTTATTAGTAGCATTGTTGGATGGTTGCCGTTTATTTTGATGATTGCTTTGTGGATATTTTTGGCGCGTGGAATGTCTGGTGGTGGTAAGGGCGGGGCGCTTGGTTTTGGCAAATCTCGTGCTAAACTTTTGCAAGAAAATAAAAGCAAAATAATGTTTGTGGATGTTGCGGGTATTGATGAGGCGAAGCAAGAGTTGATGGAAATTGTTGATTTTTTGAAGGCGCCGAAAAAATATGTTGATTTGGGCGCGAAGATTCCTCGTGGGTGTCTGTTGATTGGGTCTCCTGGGACTGGTAAAACGCTCTTGGCCCGCGCTATTGCTGGTGAGGCGGGGGTGCCGTTTTTTTCTATTTCTGGTTCTGATTTTGTAGAGATGTTTGTTGGTGTAGGTGCATCGCGGGTTCGTGATATGTTTGAGCAGGCGAAAAAACAGGCGCCTTGTATTGTGTTTATTGATGAGATTGATGCGGTGGGGCGTCATCGTGGCTCTGGCGTTGGTGGGGGTAATGATGAGCGTGAGCAAACACTCAACCAGCTTTTGGTGGAGATGGATGGATTCTCGGAAAATGAAGGCGTGGTGATTATTGCGGCGACAAATAGGCCTGATGTGCTTGATCGCGCGTTATGAAGACCCGGAAGATTTGATCGTCAAGTGACGGTGCCAAACCCTGATATTGTTGGTCGCGAGCAGATTTTGAATGTTCATGTGAAAAAAGTTATAATGGCG
Source organism: Rickettsia typhi (assembly GCA_945865905.1). Lineage (GTDB taxonomy): Bacteria > Pseudomonadota > Alphaproteobacteria > Rickettsiales > UBA1997 > CAMCFD01. The sequence continues at coordinate 16,057 of CAMBFC010000002.1, read as the reverse complement.
TCGGATGTTGATTTGAAGACGATTGCGCGTGGAACGCCCGGTTTTGCTGGGGCAGATCTTGCTAATTTGATCAATGAAGGCGCGCTCATGGCGGCTCGGCGCGATCAAAAAATGGTGACGATGAGCAATCTTGAAGAAGCGAAAGATAAAATCATGATGGGTGCAGAGCGGCGCAGCATGGTGATGCAGCAATCAGAAAAAGAGCTTACAGCATATCATGAGGCGGGGCACGCGATTACGGCGATTAATTGTCCGAATTCTGATCCGATTCATAAGGCGACAATCATTCCGCGTGGCCGTGCTCTAGGGCTGGTGATGCGTTTGCCAGAGAATGATCGCTTTTCTGTTACGCGCGCAAAATTGCATGATGATCTTGTGGTGGCAATGGGCGGAAGGGCTGCGGAGGAATTAATTTTTGGTTATGATAAAGTTACAACGGGAGCATCTTCTGATATTTCGCAAGCAACAAGCATGGCGCGTAGCATGGTAGTTAATTGGGGCTTGAGTGATAAGGTTGGAACCGTTGATTATAGCCCAGATAATAGCATGAAAGGCTATGTTTCAAACAAAGAATATTCGGAAGAAACGGCACGAATAATTGATGAAGAAACCAAGAGAATAATCAGTGAAGCTTTGCAAAAAGCGACAAAAATTTTAACAGAAAAAAAGCCTGATCTAGAAAAATTAGCGCGCGCTTTGTTGGAATATGAAACGCTTTCTGGCGATGAGATCAAAGATTTATTAGCGGGAAAAGAAATTCGTAAATCATCTGGATTTGCGGAGAATAAAACTGCCTCTAGTTTTATCCCTAGCGTTAGTGGGGATTCGGCCTAGTTAGTGGCGGAATTCTTTTTGAGAGGATTGAATTTTTTAGGATTTTAAGGAAAGTTAAATAGATTAAATTTATATAAAATTTATGAAAAATATTTCTGCGGTTATTTTATTGATAATGCTATCAGCCTGTGCCATATCTAATCCGCCAGCTGGTCATGGATTTATTTATACTGAGGCGACTGAAGTGCTTTATTATGATCCTTATATTAAACCACAGCAAAAAGCTACGCTTTGTAGCACTAATATTCTCGGGCTTTTTTCTACGGGAGATAATAGTTTTGCAGCGTTAAAATTAAATTCTGGTATTAGAAAAATTTCTACGATGGAGCGCGCTTATAGTAGCGTGATTTCTGTTTTTGCAAAATCTTGCTTGGTGGTTAAGGGCGAGTAGCTGTTTTAGTTGATAAACTATAGGAGCGCGGATCATTTATGTAGCTGTGCTTGCGCGCGAAATAAAATGATCCGCGCTCCTATAGTTTATCCATAATGAACTTAACGAGATTAAAATTTTATGAAAAAACTTGTAATAACTGGCGGCAAAAAGCTGCAAGGAAATGTTCAAATTGCTGGAGCGAAAAATGCGGCTTTGCCTTTGATGGTGGCCTCGATTTTGACTGATGAAAAACTCACTTTAACAAATTTGCCGCATGTGGCGGATATTTCTACGATGGCGAATTTGTTGGCTAGTTTGGGGATAAAAATTCAACTTGATGGCGCGGATAAAGAGCTGGGGCATCAAGGGCGAGTGATGATTTTTGATGCGGCAAATATTACTAATCCGGTGGCGCCTTATGATTTGGTGTGCAAAATGCGCGCTTCAATTTTGATTATGGGGCCTTTATTGGCAAGGTTTGGCAAGGCTAAGGTTTCTTTGCCGGGAGGTTGTGCAATTGGTACGCGTCCGGTTGATTTGCATTTGCAGGCGATGGAAAAATTGGGCGCAAAAATTGAGTTGATCGGGGGCTATGTTGAGGCTTCGGTTGATGGGCGCTTGAAGGGCGCGGTGATTGATTTTGAGAAGGTTTCGGTTGGTGCAACTGAGCATATTTTGATGGCGGCTTCTTTGGCTGAAGGTGAAACGGTGATTAATAATGCGGCTTGCGAGCCCGAGATTATTGATTTGGCGAAGTGTTTGAATGCGATGGGTGCAAAGATCGAAGGCGCGGGAACGACTTGCATAAAAATTCAAGGTGTTAAAAAATTGCATGCGGCGCGACACCGCGTGGTTGCTGATCGCATTGAGGCTGGCACTTATGCGGTTGCGGCCGTGATCACCAATGGTTGCTTGCGTTTGCAAGGTGTTGAAATGTGGTTGCTTACTGGCTTTAAAGCAGAGCTGGAGCAAGCTGGCGCGCAAATCACTGAAATCTCTCCGCATGAAATTGAAGTAAAAAGAATTACGGCAAACATTAAGCCTGTAAGCTTCGAGACTGCTCCGTTTCCGGGGTTTCCTACTGATATGCAAGCGCAGTTAATGGCTTTGATGACAGTGGCCGACAGTTCTCTCGGCGCTTCTGCCATTGAAGAAAATATTTTTGAAAATCGTTTTATGCATGTGTTAGAATTGGTGCGAATGGGTGCCAATATTGAATCTAGCTCCAATAAGGCGGTAGTAAAAGGTGTAACAAAATTGATGGGTGCAGAAGTTATGGCAACTGATTTGCGCGCTTCTGTTTCGCTGGTTCTGGCGGGCTTGGTGGCGCAGGGAGATACAACAATAAATCGCCTTTATCACTTGGAGCGAGGCTATGAGCGCTTGGCGGAGAAGCTCATCGCTTGCGGTGCTGATATTCGCATTTTATACTAGAAAAATTCTAAATCATAGATTAACCTTGTGGCTGTAGGTATTTTTCGCTATTTCAAACTCTAACTATCATCAATGTTTGCTTATCTAATAAAAAAAATTTTCGGTTCAGTAAATGAGCGCTTTGTTAAATCTTTGTTTGAAGAAGTGGTGAAGATTAACATGCTTGAGCCTTCTGTTGTCAAGCTTTCTGATGAAGAATTGCGCGATAAAACCCAAGAATTTAAACAACGACTTGCTAATGGCGAAACCCTGGATCAGCTGTTGCATGAGGCTTTTGCGGTGGTGCGTGAGGCTTCAAAACGAGTGCTAAATATGCGCCATTTTGATGTGCAGCTTATTGGTGGAATGGTTCTGCACCAAGGCCGCATCGCCGAAATGAAAACCGGTGAAGGCAAAACTTTAGTTTCAACTTTGCCCTGCTATTTAAATGCCTTGGTTGGCAAAAATGTTCATGTGGTTACGGTTAACGATTATCTCGCCAAGCGAGATGCTGCTTGGATGGGGAAGGTGCATGAATTTCTTGGATTAACCGTTGGTTGCATCACTAATGATTTGCAAGATTTTGAGCGCCAAGCTGCTTATAAATGCGATATCACCTACGCTACCAACAACGAACTGGGTTTTGATTATCTGCGCGATAACATGAAATATTCGCTTTCTGATATGGTTTCGCGCGATAGATTTTTTGCAATTGTTGATGAGGTTGATTCGATTTTAATTGATGAAGCGCGAACGCCCTTGATTATTTCTGGGCCAACAAATGATAATTCAAGGCTTTATGAGGATATCAACCGCTTGATTCCGCTGCTTTCTGAAAAAGCCTACCAAGTTGAAGAAAAAGAGCGTTCGGTGTTTTTAACCGATGCCGGCGTTGAAGAAATGGAAGTTATATTGAAGAAAAAAAATCTAATTGAAGAAAATACTACGCTTTATGATGTGAATCATGTTGCGATAGTGCATCATATAAATCAAGCTCTCAAGGCCCATAAAGTTTTTAGAAATGAAGTTGATTATGTGGTGAAAGATGGCTCAGTTATTATTATTGATGAGTTCACTGGTCGTATGCAAGAGGGCCGTAGATTTTCTGAAGGATTGCATCAGGCCCTAGAGGCAAAAGAGGGCGTCAATGTTCGCAATGAAAACCAAACACTTGCTTCGATTACTTTTCAAAATTATTTCCGTCTTTATGATAAGCTGGCGGGCATGACGGGCACTGCTTCTACCGAGGCGGTAGAGTTTGAAGAAATTTATAATTTGCGCGTGATCGAAATCCCAACTAACCGCTCGGTATCTAGGTTGGATGACGATGATGAAATCTATAAAACTGAAAAAGCAAAATTAGAAGCGATTGTTAAATCAATCAAAGAGGCGCATAATAAGAAACAGCCAGTGTTGGTGGGCACTGTGAGCATTGAAAAATCAGAAGAATTATCCAGGTTATTAAAAACGCATAAATTGCCGCATAGTGTTTTAAACGCCAAATATCATGCGCAAGAGGCTGAAATCATTGCTCAGGCGGGGGTTGCAGGGGCAATCACAATTGCTACAAATATGGCGGGACGAGGCACCGATATTGTGCTTGGCGGCAAGGATGCGGCAGAGCAAGATAAAAAAACTGTGATTGATGCTGGCGGGCTTTATGTTTTGGGCTCTGAGCGCCACGAATCGCGACGCATCGATAATCAATTGCGCGGTCGTTCTGGCAGACAAGGCGATCCCGGAACTTCAAAATTTTTCCTCTCGTTGCAAGATGATTTGATGCGAATTTTTGGTTCAGAAAAACTGCAATCGGTACTTTCTACTTTAGGATTAAAAGATGAGGATGCGATCTTTCACCCTTGGATTACGCGCACTTTGGCCAAGGCGCAACAAAAAGTTGAAAACCGCAATTATGAAATTCGTAAAAATTTGCTAAGATATGACGATATTGTCAATCAGCAAAGAAAAAACATTTTTGGGCTGCGCTCAGAAGTGATGGGCCTTAGCGACATTTCTGATAAAATTATTAAGATGAGTGTTGAGATAAATGAGGATATTGTGGCGCGCCATGTGCCAAAAAATTCTTATTTTGAGCAATGGGATATTGATACGATTGAGCTAGAGATCAAGCGGATCTACGGGTTATCACTTAATTTAAAAAATGAAGTTCAAAAAGAAAATATCACCGAAATAGAAATACTTGATTTTATCAACCAAAATTCTAACAACCTGTTTGCAAGCAAAAAATCTCTATATGGAGCAGAAATTTTTCAGCAAATTGAGCGGCAGATTTTTTTGTTAACGCTTGATTCTGAATGGAAAGATCATCTTTTATCTTTGGATAAATTGCGTCATGGTATCAACCTTCGGGCCTACGCGCAGAAGGATCCGTTGATTGAGTATAAAAAAGACGCCTTCAATTTATTTGAGGATATGATGTTGCGAATGGAAGAGCAAATTGTTAGTCGAGTAGCGCGGGCGCAGTTTGCGCCTGAGGATGAAGAAGGCGGTGGAGTGAATCTTATTGCGACAAAACCGCAACAAAAAATGTTTGAAACCCGCAGTGATCCTGCTTTTGCTTTACAAAATGAAGGGGTGGTTTTAAATTCGCGCGTGCCGATTAGGGCTGCAGTGAAGGCGGAGGAGCGCGATGCGCGTGATCCGAACAGCTGGGGCAATGTTGGGCGCAATGAAAGCTGCCCTTGTGGTGGTGGTAAGAAGTTTAAGCATTGTCATGGGGTGGCTTAGGGCTGTAGGGTTCTTTGTCGTTTGGTTTTTAATTTTATGTTGAATTTATTATGCCTCCTAAAGATGCCAAAGAAACTCCTAGTAAGAAGGCTCAGATAGTGGAACAATATAGGGTGAATGCAGGAGATGTGGCGGGCGCTCATATCAGATTGGAGCTGTCGACGCAAGATAGTGTTCAAGCTAGAATCATCAATATTTTAGAAAGATTATCGACTGGTCACATTAATACTACGCTTGGCTATGCTGATGCTATAATAATATTGCAGAAGTTAAGCAAAACGGGTGGCACCGGAGAGCTTTTTACAACTCTTAGAGCAATTCAGGCTAAATCTAGAACTATTGAATTGGGAGCTGTTGGAGTAAGGCGGGAGCATGATGCTGAGATCAAAAAACAAGGTGCAGAGATTGAGAAATTTAAGCGCTTATATGGGCAGTTGCTATCAGAAAAAGAAGAGTGGGCAAGCTCTAAACAAGCTCAAGCAGCAAAAGATTTGGAGTTTGGGCGGATGAAGGCTGAGCTTGAGAGAAATAGGATATTATTAGGTGAGGCTCAGAAAGATAAACCTGAGCTTCTAGAGTTGAAAAAAGAATTTGATAAGATGCGGAGAGAGTACGACGCTTTCAAAAGAACTACTGGTCAAGGTGAGACTGATGCGGTTAGAGAGTTGCGGCAACAAGTGGCGACATCAGCAGCTAAAATTACTCAACTTGAAAGGGCGGCTGCAGCTGGTGAGGCGGCTAGAAAAGATCTTGAGGCAAAATTGCTAGGCGCGCAAGCCCAGTTGTTGGCTGCTAATAAAGCCAAAGAAGATTCTGAGAGGAGATTAAAAGCTGCAGAATTAGAATCGACTGCTGTTAAAGCATGGAATGTCGAGCTTCAAGCTTTAGTGGCAGATTTAAGAGTGCAATTGGCTGCTAAGCCTGCGGTTGTTGCGGCCGCTCCAGCTCCAGTTGTGCCAGCGGTTGTAAATCCAGATATTTCTGCGCATTTAGCTGGAATGGAAAAGAAGTTGGAAGGTTTTGATAAAATCAGTGCGCAGTTGGAGGCGCTCAAGGCTCAACTTGAAAAAGCTGGGCAAGAATTATTGGCGGCGCAAGAATCTTCTAGGGTAGCGCTTCTGGAGGAACAGCAAAAATTGCAGCTAGCTCTAGAAAAATGCGCTGCTGACAAGGATGCCGCTCAAGCTGCTTTGAATGCGCAGTTTGCTGCTATTATGGCTGCGTTAAAAGAAGCGGCGGCAGCGAGAGTTGATAAGCCAGCCGTTGTGGCGGCAAAAGAAGGGGTCGACGCCTCAACACAAACTGCTGATGCTAAAGATATGATTGTAGGGAAAACAGATGCACAAACTGATACAAATTATTTGCCAGGGGGCGAAGATCATGATCCAGAGCCACCAATTACAGATGATCCAATTGATTTTGAGGCAATGCTTACGGCTGTGGCTGTGGCAATGTTTCCTAGTACTGCATCAGAGACGGCAATTAATGGTCAAAAAAATCAGGTTTTCAAAAGTTTTGTTCGTGGATTGAGTGAGGCTTTGGATGGTGTTGATGGTAGAGAAGGTAGCACTTCTCGAAAGGCATTTGATGCAATGAGTGCGCAGATCCTTGCTTATGCTTCTAAGAAACAAGATTTTATTGCCTCATTAAATGATGATGAAGGTTTTAGAAATCAGTTTTTGGCTTGGGCACATAATAAAGCTCAACAAATCAATAGTTCTTCTAGGGTCTATAATGAAGAAGATGATCATAGCAAGTTTGAGTCTCTATATAAAAAATATAATCAATCACCAGAAACTTCTCCCGCTAAGCCAATAAGATCTTGGCAAGCTCGTCGAACAGAGCTTGATTTGCAGAATATAAAGGGCAAAATTTCTAGAGATTGATTGTTAGTGAAATTTGCTGTATAATGGTGGCTGTTGTATAATTTTATTAAATAGACTTATTTATGGCTAAGGTTATTAAAGGAGGAGGAAAGGGGAAGGGGGGAGTTGTTGATGGTCTTGCAGCGCCTCATAGGAGGCCTAGTGGTAAGTTTTTCGGAGCTAATTTGCTGTGGCGCAGGGCGTTGTCAGCGACAAAATTTACTGTAAGACGATTGTCAAAAGTTGGGTCTGAAGTGACTGTTTATTCTCAAGAGGAAAAAGGGGCCCACAAAATCACGAGAGATGGTGCAATTGCAAGTTATAATCAGGACGATGTTAATAAAATAAAAGCAAAATTAAAATTTCCAGATAATGGGTGCGATTATGATGAGAATAATGCTGCTTATAGAGATGGTATAGCTCGATATGGAACAAATTATGTGCCTAGTGCTGCTGATCAAAAGCCCACAGAAAAGGAATATCAAGATTATCGCAATCGGGTAGACTGGCTTCAAATGAGGGGATTGTTTGGGATTAATCTCGCTGCTCCAAAAAAAGATAAGCAAGGGGGTGGGGGAGATTTAAATATTGAGAACATATACGAAGATAGAGAATTTTTTAAATTATTATTTTTAAAAAAAAGGCACGATGACAATATAGCATTGTGGAATCGGCATGATGATTCAGGGGAGAAAAAGGGCAAGTTGTTTAAGCGTAAGACGGAATGTGGTGAGTTAAGAAAAAAGATAAACGAGGCAAAAAATATTGAGGAAATGGATGGGGTTTTAAAGCAACATGTTTCTGACGATAATAGTGACCAGCAAATTTTGATTAATATTCTGCATGGGGCAGTATCAAATTATAGGGACTCAAGGGAGTTGCCTTTTACATTTTATAGATGGCGAATATTGGCAGAACTGGCTTTGATTGAGAAGCAAATGGCAATACTAATGCGTGGTCAGAAACATGTAAGTTATAATGCATCAGATAGAATATCGCTACCATATACAAGTTTCATAGTTGGTGAAAAAAAAGAAGATGTCGAAAAGGCAAAAACTAGATACAGCTACATAGCGCAAGCCGTTATTGAGCCTGTAGTAAATCCTAACTTAGCCTGCTTAAAACAGCTTGAAACATTGCGCGCTAATGGGCAGTTAAATGCAGCTTTGATTCAGCCGGCAATGGAAGAATTTCATTCAAAATTTGCGTCAGAAATTGATTTTAGCGATATTTCTTTATCGCGCGCGCAGCTTGCTGCTTTAAAGGAACTCGACGCATCTTTGGTAAAAAATAAAGATAGAAAAGGTGGGGATAAAGGTAGATTTGGCAAAGTGATGTTTCGCGCAGCAACTGGCGCGGGAAAAACCTTTTTTGTTGAGAAAATTGTTATACCAAAATTTGGTGATAAATTAGATGTTGTTTCGATAGATTTAAATAGTTCTAAGGCGCAATTTAATGCTATTATTGGTGCCGAGGAAAGATCTGATAATGGTGCAAAATATAAGTTAATTGTTCTTGATGAGGCAACTTTTTATGGCAATTATTTTGGTGAAAGATTTATTAATGGCTGGGTAGATGGTTTTGGTGTTTTGACCGAAGGAAAGGTGCCAGAAACATTGGAAGCAGAAATTGAGGCGGTAGAAACAGCGGCACTAAAATGTATTAGAAATTTGCGCGCTAGAGGTGCCAATGTTTTAATTTTGGGCGCTAGTGAGAGTATTGAAAAAGTTGAATATGCAGAATGTGTTAGGCTTGATGATGAGTTGCGTCAAGAGGAGATAAGGGGGCATTTGCTTGATAATAAGATTGAGGAAGATAGGGAGAAGATCAGAGTTTTGTCTAGAGGCTTGAAGGGGGAAAAAGATTATGATAAGTTAAAGGCAGATAGTAAGAATAGATTATCGCAAGCAAAATTTTGGTCTAGCAATCCTCAGAAAAAGAATAATTTAAAGACAATAATTCTAGAGCTGAAGTCAGCTGATATTTTTACAGAAGGATTTGTTGCTGAGTTGTTGTTTGATATTGATAATGGCAAGACGACTGATGCAATTGGACGAATGGAAGCGCAATTTCAAGATCTCAAAATCGCATCTTTGCAGCAAAAATTAATCGAGGCGCAGAAAGCATTAATCGCAAAAATTGGCATAGCGCAAGCGAATAAGTTTTTTCAAAGTAGTGCTAATAAAGTTGATGAATTAAAAGAGAAAGATTTAACTGATGCGCCCAAGGAAGGTAAATCTGCGCAAGAAATATCCGTAGCAAAAATTGAGAAAAAGAGGCAAAAACTTGCGGCACGAAGAACGGTTTTGGGTGATTTAAAGCAAGCGAGAGAATTAGTAAAAACTAAGTTTGAGGCGGCAGAATTTGTTGTGCAAGAAGCTGCTAAATATGTTGAAGATAATCTGGGCGCTCTAGTTGCTAATGATGCTGGTCTTAAAGATATTTTTAACGCAAAAGATGGTGGCGCCAAGCCAAGCAATCAAAGGCTGCAATATATTTTGCCCGATTTTGATATTAACGCACAAACTTGCACAGAGGAGCATTTGGCGGCGATTCAGGCGCAATCTGGTGCGGATATTATTATTGTGCCGCATGTTATGGTGGAGGGCGATGACGATAAGCAAACTTCAAAAATGGGATGCAGAGTTTATCATAAAAAACCAGAGGGCGGTTTTGAGCTTACCGCTGCAATGACTCTAGATCAGCTGGATGGAAAAGATGCGACAGAAGCAGCTCTAGCAATAGAATCTCAATTCGAAAAAATCGTAAAAAGCCTTGAAATTGGTGAAGGTGAAGCCAAAGCCAAAGCCTATCCAAATGTTATAAGTTTTTTTGGCGGCCCAAGCAAAGATGGCGCTTATGGCGGCAATGTTGTTGGCGGAAATTATAAATCGAGCCTTGGCACCACGCAGCAAAGAATTCGTATTAAAAGTTCGCAGCACACTTGGGCAGATTGGGCGCAGTGGGTTGGGCGCAATCGCAATACTGATAATGATAAATTTGAAGGGGTAACTGTTATTGCTGATCGGGCTGCTGATCAGCCATCATTTACTAAAGAGAATCTTAAAGAGGCGCTAGAGGGCAATACTGCGAGGCATGAAAAAGCTCACACTTTGGCGCATTTGAGATTGAAGGTGGCAGAGCCGGGGCTTGATGTTGCTGGAGAAGATAAAGTGGCAAGGAATTGGAGGATTCTGCAAGAGTATGTAGATAGAAAAGGCTCTGACGGTTATGTGGCTGTAGATAGTATTATTCCTTATGGCAATGATGATTTTAGTGAAGATAGGTCTGAGGCGTCTGATGCGGAGGACAATGATCAAGATTTGGAAGGTGATTATATCAATGTAGACCAAGAAGCATCTGCAAATAATGATTCTTCATGGCTTGATGAAAATTTAGTAAAGGAATATCTTGAAATAGATGCGTTAGACATGACTAAATCAAGGACTATCGAAGCATTGCGGCAGCGTGTTGCTGAATATCTAGAATCCCACAATAAAGATGGAAAAACAGCGGCAGAATATGCAAGAAATTATGAAGATTATCTAGAAATCGCAGTAAAAAATGAAGCGGATGCGCTTGCAAAAACTATCATCACAAGTGATATATTGCGGTTTGAAAGAGGCGCAGGCGATGCAAGTGCAAGAGATATGATAATTGGCGGCGATCGTTATCCACAAAAATTACAATGTTATTTTTTGCAATTTAAAAATCTTGAATTTAACCAAGATCCAGTTGTGCCAGATGCCGCAGCCGCAGAGGCGTCTTCGAAGCCACCAATATTTGGCAAAGAGTCCGGCCTTCATTTGCCATCATTTTCTGATTGCAAATTTAGCAATATTGATTTTAGCGAAATCAAAAATTTTCATGAATGGAAATTTTATGGATGCCAGTTTGATCATTGCAAATTTTCAGAAAACACCAAGCAAACCCAATTTGGCGCAATTGGCAAAGATGATGCAAGCAAAGGCACCAAAAAGCGTGAATGCAAAATTTTTGAAACAGATGTAAATGGTGCATCACAAGATATAACTATATCAAAAATAGAGTTATTTAACAAAAAGCCAGCAGAGCCAGAGGCAGTCACACCCACACCAACACCAGAGCCAGCCGCACCCGCGCCCGCACCAGCATCACCAAACCCCAGCACATCCATCTCAAATAAACCAGGCATAAAAATCTCAATGGAAAGATTGCGCGATCCAGCCAAAGCCCCCGAACACGCAAAGTAGCTTTAATGTTGCAACTTAATTACAAGATAACTTAATTACAAGATACAATAATATCGTTTTTCACATACAAAGCGATAATGTAATCGTTTTTCATAAATTATTAGCAAAAGTTGTCTGGCTGGAGGGGTTCACTTCTGGTTAATTTAGAAGGGAGTTTTTGTTTAAAAAATGGGTACATTGCAAACATTTTCCCTTTCTTTTAGGGAAATTCTTATGTAGTTTTTAGTCATAATTCGCAACTTTTTTATTGTAAACCTTGGTAGGTTAGCAATTTTATTAGTGTTGCGCTAGATTATTGAACTTGCCCGGTATTTAATTTAACCAAGTTAACAATGAAACAAGTTGTAAAATATAACAATCAAATTAGGCAATATAAATGCGCTGATTACGAGATATGGTTTGATAACGAAATCAAACTGGATTATGTGAGGCTGAGGCTTGAGGGGGCTAAGAAAGTCAGTGCAAAATATCGGAAAAAATATGACATCAATATTCACTGTAGCTCGGTAAAATTGGTTAATCGTGATCAACACTTTACTGATAACACTATTGCCTTTGATGATTTGTTCCCAATAAATGCGGACAATGTTCCTAATTCTTTAGCATCAAATATTGTGAAGGCAGTAGAAAATCTTAAGAAATCCAAGTCTCAATCTGCAGAAGGATTATTTCATCTTGCCATTAATAAAAACGGAGATGTGATGCATGCCATACCATTTTCGTTGATTAAGGCCAATGATGGATCAATTGTGTTGCTTGATTTTGAAAACCGCTATCAAAATAAAGATTTAAAGGCGTTGGGAGTCGATCATGTTATAGGAGTTTCTAATTATCGGGCGATTGGCGATGATTCTGCTGATAAAGGCAAGTCACAACAAAACGACAATCATTCTTGCACGGTTTTTGCGATGAATACTTTAAAAAATTGTGCGATTGATAAGAAGTTGATTGATCAAATAGCAAAAAATCCGCAGGCTAAAATTGTTGCTCTTAATAAAATGATTCTTGGGCAAAATTCTAATACTATTGGTGGATTGAACAAGGAAAAGAGTGATAAATATGTGCGAAAAAATGATGATAAAAAAGATATGAATCTTAAAGCTTTTTGCAAAGGATTCGATTATATAGAGATTCCGAATTCTAGTAATCTTGAAGAGTCAGCGAGCTTTCGACTAATGATTAACACTCTTAGTGACAATACCAAAAATAAATTGAAGTCAATTGATGAAGCGAGGCTTAATTACAAAGATTATTTGTTGTTATCTCCTCAACTAAATTCAAAGTTTGCTAAAAAGTTTGATCAAAGTTTAGGTGACAACTCAATAAAACAATTGAAATTTTATCATCCAAATGCTGTTGTAGAAGTTGATGATGATAGGTTTGATTTTTCAACAAGTCGGGAGAATATAATATCTCGGCAAGTTGGTCAAGACGGAAATCAATCCAGCAAAACTATTTTGTCAATATTGGGTGATGCGTTGCAAGAAGTTAATGGTGCAATGAAAGTAAAGTTTGATATAAAATCCGCGGCACTTGTCGCACTTCTAGCGGTTAGAAATGGTGGCGTTGGCAATGCTACAGAAGCTCTCGAGCGAGATTTAAAAAAGCTTGGATATAATGATGAGGATAATAATAAATCGTTGACGCAATTCATAAAATTTGCAAAAAAACTTTCCGCTACATTTCAGAAGAAATGCCAAGAAGGTCAAATATATACCGGCAATCAAAATGCCAATAATCATTTGACGGGAATGCGAATGAAGAGAATGGGTAATATTTCTGATATTTTTAAGGATGATGCGGAAACAAAAAAGTCTATTAGAATTGTATGCGAGAAGCTTGATGCGCCAAATCAAACTGAAGTTGTCAGGCCAGCCGCCCAAGCATTAGGTGGCAGAACGACCCACATTCCGTAGAATTACCAAATGATTTTAAACGCCAAGCAATAGAAAAACTCTACCAAGGAAAGGGTGAATTCAATTTTCTAACGCAACGAAATCAATAATTCCAGTATCATAAAAAACCTCAAAAGAGACTGTTGCAAAACCCAAACTAAAAATCAACGGCTCAATCTCAAGTTTTAACATTCTCTTAAAATTAAATGCTAAACTTTCCATAAAAACTTGAAACTGATTTTTGGCAATTCCGCGATATCTGCTTCGATTGTGAACCTTGCTAAACACTCGCTCGTAAGGACATCTCGCTTTTGAAATCCATTTATCTTTATCGTAATTTTTATCTTTCATATTGTTGGTTTTAATCGTGCAATTATGAAGATTTTTGATTTTACTTATTGAATTTATTTTTTTTGAATAAGGCGATGGCGGCGTCATCGGTGACAAAAAGTAAGGCTACAAAGCTAGTGGTAGCATGAGTTATGGCGTAGGACAATCGTTGGAACTAGACAGCTTCTTAGCTCCAGACTTATCTTTCGTAGCAACTATTATACTTGGATTCCCTTCGTTTACTAGATTCGCTGAATTGGTATCTGGCAAAACTTGTGATTGACCAACAAGATTATCATCAATCTTAGCAGCCATCGGCTCTTGAATATCCCTACTCTCTCTTTGGATTATATTTTTTATAATATAATCCACCCGACTTGCCGCCTCTCCTTGCATTATCATGATTTCTTCATTATTTCCAGCATAGAGGCGGCCTCTTGCTGTTTCCACTCCTTCACTACCAACCTCTTTCTTAGAATCTGGGCATATCATCGTACGCCGTAACTCAGCCATCCTCCTATCCATCAATTCTCCATATTTTTCATCAAATAAATTTTTATTTGCTAAAATTATTTCATGGTTTTTAGCGGCAACTTCTGCAAAATTTAAAGAAAGATTTTCTGCGTCGCCATCAACAAGATAGTGGATTAAAAACTTTTTAATATCATCAGCTGCAGGAGCGTTACCATTTGGTTTTAAAATATCAATAAACTGATCACTTGTTAATCTCTCAATAGTTGATTTCACATCCGCATCATCAATTCCAAATTTCATAAAATGATCATTGGAACAAATCTCATAAAATTCTTTAATAGGCATGGATTTACTTGATTCGGGGTGCGCATAACGCGGGACATGTTGCCCTCGATCAAGGCCATATATTTTGATGTCGATTTTTCTAAAACTGAAATCTTTAAAATAATCAATCGCACCAGCAGCTCTGCAACTCTTAAGGCCTTCATGATCTGATTGCTCATTCATCATAGTATCCATCTTTTTATAATTTAAGTGAGACAAATGATTTGTAACATTATGCACACTGGAACGCTCCCAAAATTTTTCTACTAATTCATCAATATCTTTTACACAAACTTCACCTTTTTCATCATTAGAATCGTAAAAATAAATTTTATTATCAATTGAGCTTTTATAAATAGAGAATACATGGCCCCCATAACCAGATCTATCACAGCTAACAAAAATTGCTTCTCCGTCCAAAACCAATTCATGAAAAAAACGAGAAACCATTGATTTAGTGCATACGATATCACGGGGAATAGCCTTTTTGTTAGTGTGATCTATATAATTATCGACAGGATCGACTAGATCAAAATGCTTACTAAAATATCGTGATTTTGTATCCTCCACATTACCCAAAAAATCAGACTGCGATTCATGCGCAAGACTCTGAGTGTTTTGATAAAACAAAATATTAGAAATAAATCCCTCAATTTCAGATTTATCTTGCGAACTAAAATTACTTTTTCCATCCCACTGAATAAGCAGATTTATCATGGAATTAAAATGAGAAATATCATCGGCCTTTGGCTCTTTGTCCCCCAACTTCTTCGGCTCTTCCCGGCTAATATTGTAGCCAATCCATTCTTTTAATTGCCTCTTTATTTCCAGATCTAGCGCAGACTCTGGTAGTTTGGATGTGGACCTCGACAGATCATTCTTTAAAATTACTTCTAGCAAGCGTCTTTTGACTCTATTTTTTATTTTGTCATCTTCGATTGCACGAGCATAAGACCATAAAACCGTGAATCCAGCGCAATTACCTTCGCAATTCTCCAGCTCAGTTATGACTTTTTGCCTAGACTCTTTATCTTGTTCTAAAGACTCAGCAAGTTCTTTTTTTAAATATTGAACAACCTTTTTTGTTATATATCTTTGATCACGAGGCATAGATTTATTATAATTGATTAGCGTTAGAAGCTTCGAATTGAACCGCCCCCATTTTTTAAACAAACACTACCTTCTCAAAAACCACCAACTCCAATTAATAAAACCACAAACTTAAAAAACCACAAAAAAATATTTATTTCCAAAATTTTCTTTTCTTAAAACACAAAAACTGCGAGCCAAAAAAACTCAACAGATCCCACATATCTGGTGATTTTTTTGGCGTTTGCTTGGCATCTTCACTTGCCGCGAGGCTTGTTATACCATTTCCACAAATAAAAACCACACTCCTAATTTTATCTTTATTTTAGTCCTGCTTCCTTTTAAAAACCAGCCGAGTCCAGTTTTTGTTTTAGTTCCAAATCTCGATTCATCAAAAAATAAAATTGGTTTATTTGGATTTTGTCCTTTGATTTCTATTAGCTTTTTTTTTAAATTCCACCAGCTTCTCTTCGTCTTGTT
>CAMBFC010000001.1 GCA_945865905.1 Rickettsia typhi | reverse complement strand
TGCTGATAATTTGATAACCTAAACTTGATTTGAGCCAATGAAATCAAGGGTTGAAACGGGTGTGATTGTATGGATAATTTTGGTAATTAACAAGTTGTTTTTTATGATTTTTTCTGTTATTTTTTTATTGGGTTTTGCAACAGTCTCATTTAGCGGCTCAAAAAGGTCGAGTTGAGGTAATCAACATTTTGTGCAAAGAAAGAGGAATTAATGTTAATTCTTTACGAGATGATGGCATTACAGCCTTTTGTGATGCATGCTCCGTTGGCAGTATAGATGCGGCACGAGCGTTATTACAAAATAATGCCAATCCTGAAATAGTTGATGCAAGAGGCGGTTTTGCATTATTGGCAGCATGTTGCAAATCTGATTTTGAGATGGTAGATTTTTTGCTTGAGCAAAGAATCAATATTGAGAAGATTAATAATGCTGTTCAAGGAGCAAACGGTTTTTTATCTGCACTATCTATTAGCTGCGCATTCTGCGCAACAAACAATTCAGAAGAGTTGGTTGATGAAAAAGTCCGCTCTGCAGCCTTAAAGATCGTTAAAGGATTGCTTGTTAATGGCGCCAAAATTACTGCAGAAGTAATAGCGGTATCTAAAGACAATCCTGATTTACAAAAAATATTTGCAGATTTTTTGAAAGGCAAAAAAGGAGACACTCCTTCAACTGCAGCATCTGCTGCAGATGCAACTAAGGCAGCTGCTAATGCTGTCAATTCGCTTGCATAATGATTATTAAAAACATTTTTCTTGCGCTGCGCAGAGAATTAAGTGCAGAAAAACTGACTTTTTTAAAAAATTAAAAACCAAAAAGTGTAGAATTGTGAACTCCGCGCTTTTTTGGTTCAGAAAAGATTATTATGTTCTTTATTGCTTCATAGATCCCCTGATTAATCCCTTGAACCATTCCCAACCTTAAGCTATTCTTGCCAAAAGAATTAATCACGCAATCTTACACAAAAAATGACCACTAAAAAAATACCAAAATCACAAATTCTATCATTTTCATTTCTGGCCTTGCCCCTAGCCTTTGTAGGGATCCCGATCTATCTCAACATCAGTGATTTTTATGCCAGAAAATTTGAGATTGATCTTGCAACAATTGGATTTTTGTTAATTTTTATTCGCATTATTGATGCTGTGCAAGACCCGTTCATCGGTTATTTTTCTGACTCGCTTGCACAAAAGAAAACTAGCCATAAAAAAATTATTTACATAGCGTCATCTTTTTTGTGCCTAAGTTTTTATTTGGTTTTTAATCCACCGGCGTTTCTTGATCAAAATTTATCAATTATTTGGTTTATAATATTTCTTACCGCGACCTACAGCTGCTTTAATTTTGTCGTCATAAATTTTGAATCTCTTGCGGCGATAATTGCTCAAAATGATCAAGAAAGAATCGCAATAAATTCTGCTAAAGAAATGCTTGGAATAATCGGCATGATTTTCGCTTTTTTATTGCCAACAGCTTTTATTTATTTTTTTCACCTCAATCCTAATTCATTATATTCGGTTTTGAGCCTTGTGTTTGTTGGCTTAATGCTGGTTGCAACTTTTGGATTTTTTCGCAAAGTAAAAATAGAAAATATAATTTCGATCAAAATTTCAACATTCAAATTTCTTGATATTTTGCAAGATAGAAAATTTTTGGTTTTCTTAGGAATATTCTTGTTAAACTCTGTGGCAGTAAGTTTGCCAGCAGCAAATCTAAATTTTTATATTCGTGATGTATTGCAAAAAGAAGAAAGTTTGGGATTGTTTTTGTCGCTCTATTTTATTTCGGCCTGCCTTTTTATTCCTTTGTGGAAATATCTTTCCAACAAATTTGGTATGATTAAATCTTGGGTTCTGTCAATTTCATTTTCGGTGATAACTTTCTTTTTTGCCTATTTTATAACCGCCCAAAATGCCAATTATTTTTATCTTGTTTGCTTTTTATCAGGAGCCTGCCTCGGCGCAGATTTAATCACTCCACCGGCAATTTTGGCCAAAATTATTGCCAATAAAAAAGAAATGACCTCATCTTATTTTTCTTTGTGGAATTTGGTAACAAAGCTTGGTTTAATGATTGCCGCTTCAAGCAGTTTAATTTTTCTTGGAATGTTGGGCTATCAACCCGGATTGAGTGCCGCAGGATCGATTAATCACATTTCATTTGTTTATGCGCTATTGCCTTGTATTTTAAAAATAGTTACAATCTTGAACCTAAATTATTTTACAAAAAATTATGAAATTTAAAAAAACTTTAATACTTATGACAATGTTCTCTTTGTTTGGCTGCTCATCTATTGATCCAAAAATTTATGCGAAAAATTCACCAAAAATGGATATTCGCAATTATCTAAACGGAAAATTAGAAGCGCAGGGAATTTTGCAAAATCGTGCTGGCGAGGTAACAAGAACTTTCACTGTAAAAATGATAGGGGCTTGGAAAGGAAATGAAGGAAAGCTAGAAGAAGATTTTATTTTTTCTGATGGCAAAAAAGATCGTCGTATTTGGGACATAAAATTTTTAGATGATAATAATTTTACTGCCAAAGCCCATGATACTGTAGGAATTGCTAAAGGTCAACAATATGGCAATGCGGTTAAAATGGATTATGTTTTGAAAGTGAATGTTGATGGCACAGATTACGATATTCGTTTAATTGATTGGATTTATTTAGTTGATGAAAAAACCGCAATCAATGTTTCTCAAATGACAAAATTTGGGTTTCGTGTGGGCACCTTATCTATCTCATTTAAAAAACTTTAATTTGTGTCAAGGGCTTCAATTACAATTTTTTGGTTTCGTCGTGATTTAAGGCTCTGGGATAATGCTGCTTTGTGGAACGCTCTAAAATCTGGCTCTGCGGTTTTGCCGATTTTTATTTTTGATCGCAATATTCTTGATCAACTTACAAATAAAAAAGATGCGAGGGTTTTATTTATTCATCAAGAAATTAGCCGCTTAAAGACTGAGTTAGAAAAATTCGGATCTTCTTTAAAAATTTTTTATGGCAAACCAGAGGAAGTTTTTAAAAAACTAGTGAATGATTATGATGTAAAAACGGTTTTTGCAAATCGCGACTATGAGCCTTATGGGCAAAATCGCGATAAAGAAATTTATAAATTGCTAAAGACGCAAAGCGTTGATTTTAAAGGCTTTAAGGATCATGTTATTTTTGAAAAAGATGAAATTTTAAAAGACGATAAAAAGCCCTACACAGTTTTTACGCCATATGCTAACAAGTGGAAAAAGGCCATAAATGATTTTTATTTAAAATCTTATCCTAGCGAAAATTATCAAAAAAACTTCTTACGCTGTTCGCCATTTTCTTTGCCAAAGCTTGCAGAAATTGGTTTTGAAGATTTTGATTTTGCCTTTTTTCCTAAAAGAAAAATCAACTTAGAAATAATTTCTCAATATGCTTCAAACCGTGATTTTCCTGCTATTAAAGGCACTAGTCGTTTAAGTCTTCACTTAAGATTTGGTACTGCAAGCATTCGTCAACTTTGTCTTATTGCCATGGTTGAAAGTGAAAAATGGCTAGATGAATTAATTTGGCGCGATTTTTATCAGATGATTATTTATCACTTTCCTCATTCGGCTACTTCATCATTTAAGCCGCAATATGATAAAATCTCATGGAGCAATGATTCGCAAGATTTTCAAAAATGGTGCGAAGGAAAAACGGGATATCCAATTGTTGATGCAGGCATGCGAGAGTTGAATGAAACTGGCTTTATGCATAATCGTGTTCGCATGGTTGTTGCTAGTTTTTTAAGCAAACATCTTTTGATTGATTGGCGCTTCGGCGAAAAATATTTTGCTGAAAAACTTTTAGATTATGATTTAGCAAGTAATGTTGGAGGATGGCAATGGGTGGTTGGAAGCGGTTGTGATGGAGCTCCTTACTTTCGCATTTTCAATCCCCAAAGTCAGGCCGAAAGATTTGATCCTGAAGAAAAATATATAAAAAAATGGATTCCAGAATTAAAAACTGCAAAATATCCAAAACCAATAATTGATCATAAAATGGCCAGATTAAGGTGTTTGGAGGTTTTTTCAAAGGCTTTAAAAAAGTAAATTATAGCAATAATTATTAATCATGAAAAATATTTTTGATCCAATTAAATTCGGCGCAATTGAAGCTAAAAACTGCATCGTGATGGCGCCTTTAACTCGCATGCGCAGCAAGCAACCGGGCAATATTCCTTATGAATTGAACGCAAAATATTACGAACAGCGCGCGTCGGCTGGCTTGATTATTTCTGAGGCAACGCAAATTTCGCAGCAAGGACAGGGCTATCCGGCGACACCCGGCATTTATTCGCCAGAGCAAATTGCGGGCTGGAAAATTGTGACCAACGCAGTTCACAAAGCTGGCGGAAAAATCGTTTTGCAGCTTTGGCATGTCGGCAGAATTTCGCATCGCTCGCATCAGCCCGAAAATCAGCTGCCCGTTGCGCCGTCGGCGATTAAACCAGCGGGTGGAACTTATTCTGCCGATTGGAAAGAAGTTGCTTTTGAAACTCCGCGAGCATTAGAAAACGAAGAAATATCTTTGATAGTTGCTGATTTTAAAAAAGCCGCACAAAATGCCAAAGAAGCAGGATTTGATGGGGTTGAAGTGCATGGTGCCAATGGATATTTAATCGACCAATTTTTGCAAACTGGCTCAAATAGCAGAACTGATAATTATGGTGGATCAATTGAAAATCGCAGTCGTTTTTTGCTTGAAGTTATGGACGCAGTTTTGCAAGTGTGGGGCGCTGAAAGAGTAGGCGTAAGGCTTTCTCCATATGGAACTTTCAACGATATGAAAGACGATGATCCGATCGCACTTTTTAGCTATGTTTTGCAAGAGTTAGACAAAAGAAAAATTGCGTTTGTTGATTTGATTGAACCTAGAGCTACAAATGCTGGCGGCGCTGACGCTAATGTTGAAGACGCTCCTGATACTGCAGAAATTTTTTGCAAAAACTTCAGTGGAAAATTAATTTCTGCTGGCGGATATCTGCCAAAAACCGCAAAAGAAGCAGTTGAATCGAGCAAAGTTGATGCAGTTGCTTTTGGAAGATGGTTTGTTGCGAACCCTGATTTAGTCGCAAGAATCAAGGCTGGAGCTGACTTAAACAAATATAATCGCACTACATTTTATGGTGGCTTAGAAAAAGGCTACACTGATTATCCAACCCTTTAATTTAAAAAAAATGAGAAAAGTTTGTTGGATAATTGGCGCAAGCAGCGGAATCGGAGAGGCTTTAGCAAACAAGTTTTATGAAGAAAATTACGATTTGGTCATTTCGGCCAGAAGCCTTGATAAGCTTGATCTAATCAAAGAAAATTTGCTCTCTAAAAATCAAAATTTGGGTAAAATTTTAGTTGATGAGCTTGATGTTTCTAATTGTGATTCTTTGCAAAAAACTTTAGAAAAAACTATCAATCAATTTCAAAAAATTGATTTAGTAATTTTCTGTTCAGGCCTTTATCAGCCAATGTCGGCGATTGATTTTGATCTTGAACTTTCTAAAAAAATTATTGATGTAAATTTGGTTGGCGCGCTCAATCTTTTTTATCTAATTGTGCCGCAAATGATCAAACAAAAATCTGGTCATATTGCTGTTATTGCAAGCGTTGCGGGCTATTGCGGCTTGCCAAAATCTTTTGCTTATGGCGCTTCAAAAGCGGCTTTAATCAATCTTTGCGAAGGAATTTATCCCGAGTTAAAACTTAACAAAATTGATCTTTCGGTGATTAATCCGGGTTTTGTAAAAACGCGACTTACTGATCAAAATAATTTTAAAATGCCTTTTTTAATTTCTTCTAAAGAGGCAGCGGATGTGATATTTCAAGGTTTGATAAAGAAAAAATTTGAAATTCATTTTCCAAAAAAATTTACTTTTTTTCTTAAAATTTTGCGAATATTGCCTTATAAAATTTTCTTTTTTATTACTAAAAAAATAACTTAAATCGCAAATGAATAAACCATCGATTGCAATCATTGGTTCTGGCATATCTGGCTTGTCTGCGGCCTATTTTCTTGCGGATAAATTTCAGGTTAAACTTTTTGAAAAAAACAATTATTTAGGCGGACATTCAAACACCGTTAATGTAGATTATAACGGCAAAAAAATCGCCGTAGATACCGGTTTTATTGTGTTTAACCACAAAACCTATCCCAATTTAAAAAAATTTTTTGAGCTGCTTAAAGTTGATTGCGTCAAAAGCAATATGTCGTTTGCCGCAAAAATTGATGATGGCCGCGTTGAATATGCCGGAACAAATTTGGCGGCATTTTTTGCGCAATTGAAAAATGCTCTGAATCCAAAATTTTGGCAGATGCTTTTTGATATTTTGCGTTTTAATAAAAAGGCCACAGAGATATTAGGCAAGGCTTTTGACAGCAATTATACTTTAAAAAATTTGCTCGACGATCTTAAAATGAAAAAATATTTTCGCGAGCTTTATATTCTACCAATGTCGGGCGCAATTTGGAGCTGCCCGCTTGAAGCGATGTTGAATTATCCGGCGCAAAGTTTTGTCGAATTTTTTAAAAATCACGGCTTGCTAACAGTTGCAGACCAGCCACAATGGTATACTGTCAATGGTGGATCGATTGAATATGTAAAAAAAATTTCTGCAAAAATCTCATCTGTCGTCAGTCTTGAAGATGAAGTTTTGGCGGTTGAAAGAACCGCTGATAATAAAGTTTTGGTTGAGTCAAAAAAAGGCAAAGAAGTTTTTGATTTTGCTTTATTCGCTTTGCACGGGGATCAAGTTTTGAAAATTCTAAAAAATCCAACCATACAAGAAAAAGAAATTTTTTCTAAATTTACTTATCAAAAAAATCACGCAATTTTGCATCGCGATAAGTCTGTTATGCCTCGTTCTAAAAGGGCTTGGGCTAGCTGGGTTTATTCTAAAAATCAGCAAAAAACTAATTCTATTTCGGTGAGTTATTGGATGAATAATTTGCAAAATATTGACCATAATTTTCCGCTTTTTGTTACGCTAAACCCCAATCAAAAAATTGCTGCAGATAAAATTTTTGCAGAATTTATTTATGAGCATCCAGTTTTTGACACAAAAGCAATTGAGGCGCAAAGCAGCATTGACAAGCTTCAAGGGCTTGATCGTTTTTATTTTTGTGGCGCTTATCAAAAAAATGGTTTTCACGAAGATGGAATTTCTTCGGCTCTTGGCGCGATTAATAAACTTAATGTTTTTGCGCCATGGCAACAATAAAATCTTCATTTCTTTGTTTGGCGCAAGTATTCCACAAAAGGCTCGCGCCTTCAATCAACCAATTTTCTTACCGTGTTTTTTATATTTGTTTTGACATCACTAAAACAAAAAATCTTTGCTCAAAAGTTTTGTCGTTAAATCGTTTTAATCTTTTTAGTTTCTATGAAAAAGATTGTGCAAAGCGCGATGGTTCAAGCCTTGATGGTTGGATAAGAGAAATTTTGTTAACGCAAAATATAAATCATTATGTAAAAAAAATTTTTCTCATGACGCATCCGCGGATTTTGGGATATGCTTTTAACCCAGTAAGTTTTTGGTTTTGCTTAAACGAAAAAGAAGAATTAATTGCAGTTTTGGCCGAAGTTCATAACACTTTTGGTGAAAATCATAATTATTTGGTTTTTAATCGCGACAATTCGCCGATCCTTGCAGATCAATGGTTCGACGCCGATAAACAATTTCATGTTTCACCATTTTTTGAAGTAAAAGGAAGTTATAAATTTCGTTTTATTTTCAACCACAATAAAATCGCTGCTTGGATCGATTATCTTTCTGATTCTAAGAAAAAAAGCCTTTTAACCAATGTTATTTGCAAAAATGTTGATTTAAATGACAGGGCTTTATTAGCGCAGTTTTTTGCAATTCCGTTGATGACATTAAAAGTGATTTTCTTGATTCATTGGCAGGCTTTGAAGCTTTTATTTAAGGGAAATAAATATGTTTCCAAACCTATAAAATTAATAAAAAATTTAACGATCAATAAATGAAAAATTATGATTTAATATGGTCAGCCCTAGAAAATGCTGATTATGGATCTCTAAAAATTACATTGCCCGACGGTTTAGAAAAAAATTTTGAAGGCAAAAATTTAGGACCAAAAGCCGACATTACAATTAAAGATTATAAATTGATTGATGCGATAATTTCTGGTGGCGATGTTGCCTTTGGAGAGTCTTATATGGAGGGTTTGTGGGATAGTTTTGATTTGGCTGAATTATTAACTTTTTTAACCTTAAATTCTCATGCTTTAGAAGATTTTTTTCATGCTCGCAGATTTAAATCTTTTGTCCTTTTTTTAAAAAGTTTTTTCACCAAAAACACTAAGCGCGGCAGCAAAAAAAATATTCAAGCACATTATGATTTAGGGAATGATTTTTATGAATTGTGGCTTGATGAAACTATGACATATTCAAGCGCAATTTTTAACGACAAAATCACATCTTTGGCCGAAGCACAGCATGCAAAATATCAAAATATTTTATCCAAATTAAAGTCAGAAACTATTTTAGAAATAGGCTGCGGTTGGGGCGGTTTTGCGCAAGAGGCAGCGATGGCGGCAAAAAAAATCACTTGTCTTACAATTTCTAAGCGTCAACAAGAATATGCTTTGCAACGAATTAAAAAACAAAATCTAGATCAATTGGTAAAAATTAAACTGCAAGATTATCGTGAAGAAAAAGAAATCTATGATAATGTGGTTTCAATTGAAATGTTTGAAGCGGTGGGACAAGAGTATTGGGATAAATTTTTTCAAGTGGTAAAAAATTCTTTGAAGCCAAGCGGGAAGGCTGTTATGCAGATAATAACTATTGATGAGCAAGTTTTTAAAGATTATAAAAATCGCGTTGATTTTATTCAAAAACATATTTTTCCGGGCGGGGTTTTGCCTTCCAAGACAATGATTCATGAATTAGCAAAAAATCACGGATTCGCAATAAAAGACGAATTTGCGTTCGGTTATGATTATGCAAAAACACTGGCAATTTGGCTTAAAAATTTTGATGCAAAATATCGCGAAATAAAAAATTTAGGATTCAGCGACGAATTTATCCGCAAATGGCGCTTTTATTTGTGCTATTGCATCGCGGGTTTTAATTCTAAAAGAACCGATGTTGTGCAATTTGAATTAGTAAAAATTTTATGAAAAATTTTATAAAGATTCTTTTTCTAGTTTTAATTTTTAATGCCTCTCCTAATTTTGCTAGCGCCGCAGAAGATAAAATGCCTACAGCGCTTCAAAATGTTATTAAAACCCCTATCCTTATTGGTTCATCAGAGTTAAAATTTTTTGGACTTAAAGTTTACGATATCTCTTTATGGTCAGAAAATGCAAATTTTTCTTACGATAAAATGTTTGCTATTCAGATCAAATATAAAATGAATTTTAGTCGTGAAGATCTTGTAAAAAGGTCGATTTCTGAAATTAAAAAACTTCACGAAATCAGCGCAAGCGAAGAAAAAAGCTATTTAGCGCAACTAACAGAAATTTTTAATTCGGTCAAAAAAGGTGATGAAAAAATTGCCGTGTTTGATCCATCGCAAGGGGTTTTGATGTTTCATAATAATCAACTTACGGGCAAAATTTTTGACCTTAAACTTGCGCGATTTTTTGTTGATATTTGGCTTGACGAAAATGGTTCATATCCAAAAATAACCAGAAAAATTCTTGGAAAAAATTAATTTATTAAATTTCTTATGATAAATTTAGATAAAAAAAATCAAAAATTCTTAATCACCGGAGGTACCGGATTTATTGGCTCGAAGCTGGTTGCAGAAATTCTCAAAGATGGCCATAAAGTTACAATTTTCACCAGAAATAAAAAACTTCTGCAGCAAAAATCGGCAATAAATTATATTGATAATCTTGATATCGAGATGAATTTTGATATCGTTATAAACCTATGCGGAGAAACGATTTCGCAAAGATGGACCA
Organism: Rickettsia typhi; assembly: GCA_945865905.1. Classification (GTDB taxonomy): domain Bacteria; phylum Pseudomonadota; class Alphaproteobacteria; order Rickettsiales; family UBA1997; genus CAMCFD01. Next base: position 275,022 of record CAMBFC010000001.1, on the reverse strand, counting down.
AAAATATTAAGCAGAAAATTTATGCCAGCAGAATTGATATAACAAAAAAATTAGCGCAAATTATCAATAATTCAAAAACGCCGCCAAACCTTGTAATCAGCGGCAGCGCGATTGGTTATTATGGAGTTTCGCAAGATCAAGTTTTTGATGAAGATTCTAAAATAAAAGATCAAAAATTATTTTCTCAAAATCTTTGCAAAGATTGGGAAGACGCCGCAGCATTGATTTCTCGCAAATCAAGATTGGTGACAATCAGAACTGGCGTGGTTATCGGCAAAAATGGCGGAATAATGAAAAAAATGCTATTGCCGTTTAAACTTGGCCTTGGCGGAAAAATCGGCAGCGGCAATCAATATTTAAGCTGGATTTTTCTCGATGATTTGATCGGAAGCATTAATCACATAATCAATAAAGAAAATATTTCAGGCGCCATAAACCTTACAGCGCCAAAGGTTTCAACCAATCAAGATTTCTCTAAAATTTTGGCAAAACTTTTAAATCGTCCGTGTTTTTTTAATATGCCAAGTTTTGTTGCTAAAATAATTTTTGGACAAATGGCCGATGAATTATTGCTTAACGGACAAAATGTCGCACCAAAAAAACTTTTACAAAGTGGGTATAATTTTAAGGTTAAAAATGTTGAAGAGGCTTTGGAAAAATCGATTTAATAAAAAATATGAGTAAAGAAAATAATCCTCTGGAGTCGCTGGAAAAATCCTAGCGCGATGGGATTTATAATTCCGTCGTAACTTATCATGTTCATCGTGATTTAGAGTTGGACATGAACATGTGGAACGGATTACAAATCCGTTCCAGCGAAGGGTTTGCAAACCCATTCCTGCGTAGGGGCAAATTTTTTATTATTTATTGGCATACAAATTGCCTTTTATGAGGTTGTGAGGAGCGCAAAGTACTTGAAGATTTTCTAAAACCGTCTCACCACCCTTTGACCAAGGTTTTATATGATCAAAATGTATATTGCTGCCCGTGACTTCAATACCACAAAGTCTGCACTTGTTACCATCTCTCATTAAAACTTGAACTTTTAATCTTTCGCTTGGAAGCCTTTTTGTTTTGTGCGTAAAACTTATTTCATTTTCTTTAATTATTTCAGTAACCACTTCTTCCTGATCCAGCTTCTGATTTTGGTCATTATCCGAATTAATGAATTCGATAAATGCTTCAAGCGCCTTCCTAAATGTTGTAAATTTAACGCAGTAAGGATGAATGGAGTATTCCGAAAGTGGCCGCTTCATGTCTCTGGTTACGGGTTGTCGCCCTAACTTTATCCATATATTCTCAATATTCTTAAATAACTCCTCTTCTGAAGGATCTCGCTGATGAATCAATTTCAGACCAGCCTTTTTTAAAGCATTATTCCAACTTCCAAAACGAATGCTAATTGTTCCAGCGGTATATTTTCCTCCATTGCTTTGATATTGTCTGGATGAAATTGCATCAAGCCCAAGTTTTTCAGTGACCTTTCTTAAATCATCAAGCAACTCGCTGTCTGGAATGTTCCTATTAAAATCTTTAAGCTGATATTTCATTCTTATCTAAATTTAATATAAAAAGTGATCTGAGTAACAATCTAATTGGAATATTATTCGCGTTACTGATTGCTGTCAATTTTTTAGGTAAAGTAATAAAAATTCTCCGAATCTCCGTTTCACGTTCACCGAATTTTGATCAGCAGTATCAAGGCTTAGTGCCACAGCATCTACAAAAAAATTCTCCAATTTTCTCCATTTCCAAAGAATTCAACTACACCTTTGCACAACAAAAAGTTCGCAAAAGGGGTCGCTTGCCTAGGAAGTGATTTTTAGTTTTATTTTTATGGAAATTATTTTCGGTGTACTTCGTGCTAGAGCGGTGGGAGGTGACCGTTCTGAGAGTTCGAATCTCACGCGGTCAAAATTTGAAAATGCTCTGGAGCCTTATGGCTGTAGGGTCGGAGAGGTATGGCGGACGGGGTGAGATTCGAACTCACGGAGGGCGTGAACCCTCGGCAGTTTTCAAGACTGCTGCCTTAAACCGCTCGGCCCTTAGCAGGACGGCATTTGCAATGCCGTCCTAACTTTCATGTCCATCGGAATTTAAAAAATGGACATGAACCTGCAGGACTGGGTTACAAACCACTACTGTCCGGTTAAGAAAGAAACAAATCTCTACCAACCCTTACAAATCAAGCTTTATGGCGGGTTAGAAATTTTTTTCGATTATATTTCCTATTAAATTTTCTCATAATTTCTTTTTTAACCAAAGAAAGAGATTATGGGACGTAATTCAGGTAAGTTTATTTTTAGTCACATTATGAATTTCATGCCGATGTATGAATTTAATCAATGTGTTAAACGTTACGGCGGAAACTATCGCACTCGAAGTTTTTCTTGTTACGATCAGTTTTTATGTATGGCTTTTGCTCAATTAACTTCTAGGGAAAGTCTCCGCGATATTGAGACTTGTCTGCGAAGTATGTCAAGCAAGCTCTATAATATTGGCATCAGAGGCAATGTTTCTAAAAGCACTTTATCTGACGCTAACGAGAAGCGTGATTGTAATATTTATTGCGATTTCGCCAAAGTTCTAATGCTTAAAGCGCAGAAACTTTATTCAGGAGAAGCTCTGGCGGATAAATCATTAACCGAAATTAATAATTCACCTTAGCAGGACGGCATTTGCAATGCCGTTCTAACTTTCATGTCCATCGGAATTTAAAAAATGGACATGAACCTTCGGGACTGTTACAAACCTAGTCCTGCATCCGGCATGGATTGCGGATGAATAATTTCTAAGAATTGCTTTGCGATCTTAAGAGTGCCAATTCGGGATAAGAGCAAAGTAAGGCAGCTCAAACTCAAGCCCTACACTGGATTGCCGCGGCGCTAAAGCGCCTCGCAACGACGAACTTGAGTTTTGTCGCTCTCGAGGTGCTTTAGCGCCGCGGCAATCCAGTGTAGGGCTTGAGTGTATTATCGCTTTTATTCCTTATCCCGAATTGGCGTTAAGAAATTCTAGCTCTGCAATGACGGGGGCTGTTTTTGTTTAACAAGTCAAAAAAGACTTAAATCGCGATGAATTATTGCTTAACGGACAAAATGTCGCACCAAAAAAACTGCTGCAAAGTGGGTATAATTTTAAGGTTAAAAACCTCGAAGAAGCTTTGAGTAAGGCAATTATTTAATTTAAAAACACCGCCATTTTATAATCAGCAAGCGCGCTTTGATATTTTTCAAGCATCTCAATCACTGCTGCTTTTGAGGCCGCAGTGTCTTGTTCGCGCAGATTTACTAAAAAGAAATTGCTGGCGCCGTGTTTAAATTTTTCGCGCTCAGAATATTCAAGCAAATCAGCTAATTTAGCTTCTTCTGCGAGGTTGTGGTGCATTTCAACGATGCTGCTGATTTGAATTTTAATTTGCTCAAGTTCAGCTCTAATTTTTTCTTCCAAAAGTTGCTGCTCATATTTTAGAGATTTTAACTTTGATTCATATTCAGCAGTTTTTCCGCGAGCTTCGCGCTGTTGAAGTGGAATTGAAAAATCTAAGCCAACATAATTATTGGCCTGAGATCTTGATGCGGGGCCGTTTCCTAGGTCTTTTGAAGCGCCAACATCAACATCTAGCTGAGGTTTAAAAAGATTTTCAGAATATTTTAATCGGCTTGAATTTTGTTCTTTTTGTATTTTTAAAATTTGTAATTCTGGTCGATTTGATAGCGCCGTTTCTAAATCGCGAACAATCTGAGAATTTTCAATTTCGTGAAGTGCAAAATTAATTTCTGCAACCTGATCTTGTTTTGGAACAATTGGGGCGCCATTTTCACCGCGCCAAAAAAGCGAAAGATAAATTGCTGAATTTTCAAAATCTTGCCGAGCCTTGGCCAGTGTGCTTTTGCGGCGTAAAATATTTTTTTTATTTTCTGCAACTATAATTTCAGCAACATCTCCTTTTTTTAATTTTTCTTCAAGTTGAGTTTGTCGCTTGAGCGAAAGTTGATAAAGATCTTCGTAAATGTGAAAAATTTTTGCAGAAGAGATCCATTTCCAATAAGCCTTGGTGGCATCGCGCTCGATTTCTTTTTTAATTGTTTCAAGTTGAATTTGACTTTCTTTAACCCCAAGATTTGCCAAAATTACACTAAGTCGGTTTTGATCAATTGAGCTATCTTTTAGTAAAGAGAATCGAGCTCCGGCGCGATATTCGCCGCCATCATTGGTGCGCGAGCCTCCTTCATAATCAGCAAAGCCGCCAAAAGATTTGCGATATCCGCCATAAACTTTTGTGCCCATAAAACCGAGTTCTTTTTCAAGCGAAGTATCGGTGATTTTTCCATCATAAAAGCCGCGACTTTTGTCAGAATAGCTTTGTTTTAATTTAATGTCGAAAAATCCAAGAGAGGCTAGGGCAGAGCCTTCTGAGGCGCTTACTTTTTCATAATAAGATAAAATTTGCGGATAGTTTTTATTTGCCGACGCAATAACTTCTTGATGCGACAGCTTTTTTTCAGCAGAACCACTTCTTAATTCGACCGTTAATTGGGGCGCTAATATTTTGCGCGCGATCATTGGGGTCAGTTGCGATTATGTGTCCTAATCCTTTAGATGTTTGCTGCCATGGCGTCAGACATAAAATTAAAATAGTTAAGCCTAAAAAAGTTAGAATTATTTTTGGTAAAACTTTTAGCGGCCTAGGAGTGTTGATATTATTGAAGTGTGTGAATGGCGAAAAATCTTTTTTCTCAATAGAAAAATTATAAAATTTTGATAATTTTTGACACGATGCCACAAGATCATAAAAATTTTCTAAATCGCGACCAAGTTGCGAAAAATTATAAAGCAAAGCTGATAAAATCAATTCTGCCGCAACCAATTGTCCAATGGTTAATTGGCCTTTTAGAACTAGCCAGCCGCCAATTACAATAAGTGAAACGCTGGCAATTGCATAAAGTGCAAGCAATAAAATAACTTGAAAAAATAAGCTTTTAAAGCGCGATTTGCGGTCTTTTAAATAATCTCCGGTAAGAGAATTAATTTTTTGCTCAATATCAAAATTAGTAGAAGTTGGGCACTGAGCAATTTTTTCAAAACACTCGGCAATATCATATTTGGTTTGGCTTTTAGCAAGCGAGCTGGCAATGGCTTTTTTATAAAAACGCGACCAAATTAGCCACAAAGAAACTACAATCACTAAGCTAAAAAGAAAAAATACGGGGTGATAAAAACTAACCACAATCAAGCCAATTGAACCTTGCATGATTGTCGAGAAGGTTTTTGTTAAAAATTTGGGGATAGTTTTTTGGATCGTAATTGTTTCAAAAAAGCGATTGATTGTCTCTTTTTTTTCGGGGTTTTGTTGCTTTGATTTTAGCAGCAAAATCGTTATTTCAGAAGTGATTCGCGCAAAAAATCTCGACTGAAAATTTCGGTAACAAAAAATTGCAGCGCGTTTAACGCAGCCCAAAATATCAGCAAAATTAACAGCACGGCTCCCAAAACAAATGTGGGGCGAATCAATGCCGTAAAAGAGACCGAGTTAATCAAAAACTGCACCGAAAGTGGAACAGCAAGTGAAAGAAAGCTAATCGCAAGTCCATAAATTGCACTCATCCAAAAAAATGAAGATTCAGTAAAGAGAATCTTTTTTAAGAATGGTAGAATTTTGATATTTTCAGATTTTTTATTGTTAAATTCGCTAAATTTTTCTGAACCAAGTTTATCCATTTTATTTTGTTTAGATGTTTCTGCCAAATTTACTTATTAAAAAAAGTTATATTATATCTTGAATATATAAGCTTTTCTTGTTATAAAAGTAAAACTCATAATTTTTATTGCTAATATTAGAAAATCTTATGGAAATTGACACTATATCAGCTCAATGCTTTATCGCCGTTGCTGACACTAGAAGCTTCACCAAAGCTGCACTCATTGTTGGCAGAACTCAATCTGCGGTTAGTCAGCAAATCGCCAAACTAGAAAATTTTGTTGGAAAACAGTTATTTATAAGAGGAAAAGTATTTTCTTTAACCAATGAGGGCGAAATTTTTTTAGGATATATTAGGCAAATATTTGCTTTGCATCGCGAAGTAATAGATTGCTTCAAGGGCCCAGAACTAAAAGGCGAGGTTAGATTTGGCGTTCCTGAAGATTTTGCCAGCGTGTTTCTTTACGATATTTTGCGAGAATTTTCTCAAATACATCCAAAAATTCTTCTTAACATAGAATGCGATCTAAGTCTTAATTTATACGAAAAATTCAAACATAAAGAGTTGGATTTAGTGGTTGTTAAAATGAGTCCTCCACATGAGTTTAAGCATGAATTAGAGCTGCTTGCAGAGAAGCTTGAATGGGTAGGGAATGTTGGATTGATAAAAAAAGGTGAACCGATTCCTTTGGTTCTTTCGCCAAAGCCTTGCCTTTATCGCGAAAAAGCTATAAAGGCTCTTGAGAAAAAAAGAATTAAATGGCGCTTGTCTTTTTCTAGCAATAGTTATGCAGGAAAAATAGCTGCAGTCAGAGCCGGATTGGGAATTACGCTTTTTCCACATACAATTATTCCGCCCGAAATTAAAATTATTAGATCGCGTCTTTTGCCAGAGCTCAAAGATAGCCATTTTTCTTTGCTTAAGCATAAAAATGATAATGCGGCGGTGAATTCATTTGAAGAATTTGTAATTAAAAACTTAAAATAAAAAACTAAATATCGTAACATCTGTTTAGACCGCTTTATCGGAATTAATTCTGAAATATCAATTTTATAAAATATGAAAAAAATAATCTTAGCCGCTTTGTTAATCGCTCTTCAGTCTTGCATAATAGGGGCCGGAGAAAATTCAAAAATTGAAATTGGGCAAGATGGTTATTTTCCTAAAATAACAGGCATTGATCTTGATGGAAAAAAACAAGAACTTCCTGCCATTTTTAAAAATAAATTTAATCTGGTAATCGTTGCATTTAAGCGCGAACAGCAGGCCGAAGTCGATACTTGGATCAAAGCGGTAGAGCCAATCTTAAAAGAAAATCAAAATTTAAGTTTTTATGAAATTCCTTTAATTTATGAACTTTCTACTTTCAAAAGAATGTGGGTTAATAATGGAATGCGCTTTGGAATTCGCGATGAAGTGGCAAGAAAACGCACAATTACGGTTTATACTGATCGCAAAGAGTTTTTTAAAATTACCAAAATGAAGGAAGATGAAATCTATGCTTTGTTGATTGACGATAGCGGAAAAATATTGTGGGAAAAAGAAGGGGTTGCGAGTGGTGATAAAATTATTGATTTAAAGGAAGTAATTAAATCGCCGCCGATGATCTAAAATTCTGGCAAAAAAATGATGCGAAAGTTGTAAAGAGAATCAAAGAGTTGTTGGATAGTATTATGCTTGATCCATTCGCGGGTATTGGATTTCTTGTTTCGTTCCCAATTTTTATTTTTGTCAAAAAAATTATCCACAAAACCATAAATCTTAATAATTTATGCACTTTGTTTTTTGGATGAGTTTTGGGATAAGATTTTAATGATTTTTGGAGGTGTTTTTGGATGGAAGTTGGTTGTTTGTGAAATGATGGTTTTTAGGATGGTTTTTTATAGAATAAAAATTTGCAAATAAAATAAACTTGATGAATTATTCAATCACAAATTTGGCAACGAATTAAACTAATTTGTGACAACTTAATTCTTCTTAAGAATCTTTAAAAAATCAATGGGAAAGCTAGCGCGAAAATATACACGAACTACAATAAGAAGACTTGACACATTGGCTGGTAATCAATGCTCAAAACCAGATTGTTCGAAACCTTTGATCACCAAAGATAAAAGTTCTATAATTTCTAAAATCTGTCATATTGAAGCTGCGAGTGCGGGAGGTACTAGATACAACCAATCAATGACCGATGAAGAAAGGAGACATTTTAATAACTTAATATTACTTTGCGACGAATGTCATACTACGATTGACAATAAGCAAAATGAACATCTTTACACTGTAGTTCTATTAAAGGAGTGGAAAAAAAATCATGAAAGCATTGCTTTAAATAAACTTAGCTCTAGCACTTCATTTTTAAAGCTCGCGGTAAATGCAATTTCAAATGTTGAATTTGAAGACCAAGATGGCATAGTGAGTAATAATAAATCATTTGATATTGAAGCTAAGATTAGTCATAACGATATCAAGAGGAACCGATCTTTAATTGATAGTTATAGAGTGTATTATGCAAAGATAAATTCTATATACGACGAATTAGAAAAACAGGGATCGTTTAAAAAAGAGAAGTTGCTTAGAAATATTAAAAATATTTATCTCAAAGCAAGAGGTGGATATGTTGTGAACTCTGCGGATCCAATAAGTATAATTCGCCTTAATGCTGACAATATAATAGAAAATATAGAGGATGAGCTTTTTAACCTAATCAATAAGAATAGGGATCAGAATAAAGAAGATATTGCTTTTGAAATATCAATTATAATGGTTGATGCCTTTATGAGATGTAAGATACTGGAGGAGCCTAATACATGATAGTAGGTCAAGACATAAAACCAGAAAGAAAAATATATTATCTGGGCGCTCTAGCGCTAGAAATAATTAAAGCGTTGCCAAATAATAATATTGATGTTTTTGACGCTTTTCAAAAATTAAATGAGCGCGAAAAAATATCGATGAATTTATTTATTTTAACTCTAGACTGGTTGTTCATTTTAGGGGCAATAAAAAACAATGAAGGTCGAATCGAAAAATGTTTTTAAAAAATCTAAGAATAGATAAAGGCACGTCCAACATAAGAGATATTACCTTTCACAAAGGGCTTAATCTCATCGTGGATGAAACAACGACAAAAAATAAGACGGAATCCGGAAATAATGTTGGGAAAACAACTGTATTAAGATTGATAGATTTTTGTCTCGCAGGAAATGGTGAAAATATTTATAGAGATACCGAATTCAGAGATAAAAAAAATACACAAATTGAAGATTTTTTAAAGAAAAATAACATTATTATCGCCTTAACTATCAAGAGAGATCTGGAAAATGCAGAGTCTGAAGAAATAGTTATCAGAAAAAATTTCTTAAAAAATAAACTAAAAATACAAGAAATTAATGGAGAAAGCATTACCAATGATAAAGATTTTTCAAAAAAATTAAAATTGATAATATTTAATTCAAAACAAGAAAAACCATCGTTTAGGCAAATTATCTCAAAAAATATCAGAGACGAAAAGGGTAAGTTATTTAATGCTGTAAAAATTTTACATCCTTCTGCGACCCAGGATGAGTATGAGGCCCTATATTTATTTTGGCTTGGAATTGATCTTGAGTCATCAGATAAAAAGCAGAAACTTCTTGCTCATAAAAAGATAGAAGAGGATCTTCAGAAAAGGTTAGGTAAGGAAAGTAGTATTTCTCAAATAGAACAATCGCTGTTAGTAATTAATAAGTCGATCGATGATCTTACCAAAAGAAAAAATGATCTAAATCTGAATGAACAATACGAAGCAGAAATATCATTACTAAACAAAATAAAGTCTGAAATTAATAGATGCGCTACTAAAATAACAAGACTCGAGTTAAGAAAAGATCTAATTGCCGAAAGTAAGTCTGATCTAGACCTAGAGTTCTCAAGAGCTGATGCCGAGCAACTAAAAAGACTATATGAGGAAGCAAAAATTCTAATTCCTAATATTCAAAAAACATTTGAGGATACTCTAAGTTTTCATAACGAGATGGTTTCTGCAAAAATTAAATATATTACCCAAGAGCTTCCAGAGCTTGAAAGTGAATTAATTTTATCAAAAAAAGAAATTGGAAGCCTTCTAGTTCAGGAAAAAAATCTTACTATTAAATTAACAAGATCTGGAACTGTAGAGGATCTGCAAATATTAATTTTGGAACTAAATAAATCTTTTGAAAAGAAGGGTAGTTTAGATGAGCAAAAAAGACTCTGGGAAAGCTCACAAAAGCAGTTGAATTCTATTGTTGAGGATTTGCAGAATATTGATAATTCAATAAAATCTCAACACAGCCTCATTCAATCCAGAATAGGTGATTTTAATAAATATTTTTCAGATATTTCTGACAGACTTTATGGAGAGAAGTTTATTTTAAGTTCAAATAATAATGAAAAGGGCTACGAATTAAACATATCTAGCCTTAGCGGCAATTTGGGGACTGGAAAAAAGAAGGGTCAAATAGCAGCATTTGATTTTGCGTATATTCAATTTGCGGATGCCTTAGGCATCAGTTGTCCACACTTCATTTTGCATGATCAGATTGAAAACATACATGATAATCAAATTACAAGCCTACTAACAGAGATCACCGACGAGATTAATTGCCAATATATTATTCCTGTTTTAAGTGATAAATTGCCTCAAGATATCGATGTAGGTAAATATAAAGTTTTATCTCTTTCTCAAAATAATAAATTATTTAAGATCGAATAAGTTTGAAACTGTATTATGTAAAGTAAATTCCACCTTCTTCTTACATTCCCTAAGTTCCACAAGTTTACATAACCTACACTATAAGACAAACAAAGCCTCGCACACCCATCAAAACTTGAATCATAAACTTTGTCGCCTAATCTAATCACAACATTTTTCTAAATTTCACCAGCGATAATGAAAAAAATCCTCTTCCTCGATGAATCGGGCGACCACAACCTTGCGATCACAGATCCTCAGCATCCAATCTTCGTATTGGGTGGTGTTGTAGTAAATGAAAGTTACGCCTTGGGCGAGATGACTGATAGGTTAAATAATTTTAAACATTACAATACTAGCTTGCGCGATAAAAAAAGAGCAGCACATGGCTAGATATGGAATTGACGCGCTTGATCCATATCATTTATCTCTTCGGGTTTTAGTCGAAAGGTTTTGTTTTGAATTAAAAGAAGGTGCTGCTTCTGGCAAAATTATTGCAGAAGGAAGAGACGCAATTCTAGATCGTCAATTAGATTTGGCGTGGTTAGAACTAAAAATTTCGGGTACACATTTTATACAAGCCGTCGATATTAATGAAAAAATTGATAATTTGATCATCAAGAAAAAAAATGATGGCTTGGCTGGATTAGAAATTGCCGATGCAATTGTGACGCCAATTGCGCGAAAGCTTTTAGGTAGAAAATCAAGAATTGATATTGATGCGATAAAGCAAAAAATGAGGAAAGATAGTTTCGGAGAAGTTGCGGGATATGGCTTAGTAATTTTGCCAAAAAAATAGGCTGACCCCCGCTACGCAGTGATCAACCACGCTACTATTCTAAAGCATCACTTCTTTTATTGCAAGAACGCTTTTGTCGTATTTTTAACAAAAGCGTTTTGAGGGGATCAAAAACTTACTTTGCATAATATTTATTCAAAATCCACTAACCCTACAGCCTCTAGTTTACATAAGGTTCATTATAAGACTCGAGATAAACACTCGCTCTACCAAAAGATCCTTCCAATCCTCGCGACCATCTTACGAATTGCCATCTGATTTAACTCGCAAAATCATCTCATCCAAAACCCCGCAAATCTTTCTTAGTCAAGAGTTCGTCGATATTTTATTTCCAAATAAATTCAATATATCTGGTGGTGCAGCATTGGCGTGAATATCGGCCATGAAGAAAACGGGAAAAGTCAATTTTTTAGTAGGCCAGTTTTAGTCGTTAGAAAATTCAACAAACATTTATTCTTCGGCATTCCTCTGACAACAAAAATCAAAGAAAATATATATTATCACAAAATAAATTTTAAGGGAGAAGACCAGTGTGCCATGCTTTCTCAGCTAAAAATTTTTGAAAGTAAAAGAATGGGATCGCGAATGGGTGATTTGCCTCACGGACAATTTAATGAGATTAGAAAGAGGGTGGCGAAGATAATTTTGGGAAGTTAGTCAGCCCCTAGAGAGAGGGGCTTCGGTGGCTAGTGCCAATTTGTAAGATAATTTTACAAAACAATAATTTTTATTGCAAGTATAAATGAATAAGCTCGCTTTGTAACTAAAAATAATAATTGAGACAACATGCCCAAAGCCCCCACAATATTTATCGGACACGGTAACCCGATGAATGCTATTGAAGAAAATTACTATACTAAAACTTGGGCGCAACTCGCCACAAAATTCGCGCCGCCTAAGGCAATTCTAGCGATCTCGGCCCATTGGTATGTTGATGGAACTTTTGTCACCAGCAATTATCCGCAAAAAACCATCCACGATTTTTACGGTTTTCCGCCAGAATTATTCGCAGTAAAATATGAACCCGCGGGCGATTTAGAGCTGGCGAAAAAAATCTGTCAGTTAATTCCGCATTGGATGAAAAAGAAAAAATATCACTTTTTGCCGACGAAATTGCGCTTGGATCGATTGGAATGATGGGAATAATTTTTGATGATATTTAAGTCTTGTATATTATCTTAGTAAAATCTAAGACAATACATTGATATAAAATATCAAACCAAACTCATATGAATAAAAAAATTCAAAAGGCTGAATCAATGCTAAAAATTTTAGCCAATGCAAAAAGGCTATCTATTTTGTGTCATTTGAACGATGAAAAAAAATCTGCTGGAGAGTTAACCGAGATAGTAAATCTGTCGCATTCCGCTCTTTCCCAACATCTTGAAAAAATGAAAAAGCTACATTTAGTAGAAAGTAAAAAAGTTGGACAAGAGGTATTTTACTCTATAAAAAGCCATGAGGTGAGGGCAATTTTATCAACTCTTTATTTAATCTATTGCAGATAGATAATTTATTATTATATTAGTAAATACTAAAATATTAAAAAATAAAATATATGACAATCAAAAACATAGATGCCAAAACTCTAAAAAAATGGCTCGATAATAATGGGGCTGTAATCGTTGATGTGCGCGAGCCGGCAGAGCATGAATCCAGCAAAATAGAAGGCTCAAATTTAGTGCCACTTGCTACAATTTGCAAAAAAACTTTACCACAATTTAAAGGAAAAAAATTGGTCTTGCATTGTCATGGCGGAAGACGCAGCCAAAGCGCTTGCCAAAAGCTTTTGGCCGAAGATCAAAATCTTGAAGTTTATAATCTTGAAGGTGGAATTTCTGCGTGGTTATCAGCGGGAAACCAGGCGCAAAAATCAGGAAAATTTTTCTTGCCACTTGATCGCCAGGTGCAGCTAACTATTGGCCTTGGCGTTTTAACTGGCAGTTTGCTTGGATATTTTATTAATCCAGCATTTTGCTTTTTAGCGGCATTTTTTGGCTCAGGCCTTATTTTTGCTGCTTTAAGCGGCTATTGCGGTCTTGCTTTATTGCTAGCAAAAATGCCGTGGAATCGCGGCGCTAAAGCTTCTTTCTCTTGTTCAATCAAGTAATTAAATTTTAAAAAATATGCAAAAAGATTACAAAAATATCATCACCGATATCAGTGCCTATAGCGCTGAATTGCGTAAATTAATTCCCGAAACCATGATGGGCGGTGGACCATCTTTGATGTATGCCGCTGATGCTTTGCGAGCTTTTGATCAGTTTTCTGCGACAACTGTTTAAGCAAGAAATATCCTTTTAGAGAGTCTTTAGTTAAGTCTATCTATTCTTGTGATAAAGGCGGCTTAGCGCTAAACTCGCAAAATTCGTATATTTTACATTCACCACATTTTGGCTTGCGAGCCATGCAAACATAGCGTCCATGCAAAATCATCCAATGATGCGCATGCTGTTGCCATTTTTTTGGAATGGCTTTAAGCAGCCCCAGCTCTGTCTTTTCAACATTAGCTTCATCAACAAATCCGATACGATTTGCAACACGAAAAACATGCGTATCAACCCCAATAGTTGGTGCGCCAAAAGCGCAATTCATCACTACATTAGCAGTTTTGCGCCCAACGCCAGGAAGAGTTTGCAGCTTTTCAAGATCACGCGGAATTTCTCCAGCAAATTTCTCCACCAAAATTCTTGACAAAGCAATGACATTGCGCGCCTTGCCGTTGTAAAGCCCAATCGTGCTAATGTATTTTTTTAACTTCTTTTCGCCCAAAGTAAGCATTTTTTGCGGCGTATCAACCACTGCAAACAAAGCCTTAGTCGCCTTATTCACCCCAACATCCGTGCTCTGCGCCGACAAAACCACCGCCACTAAAAGTGTATAATTATTAACAAAAACCAATTCTGTTTTTGGGTTAGGATTTGTCTGTTGCCAAATCGCAAAAATTTTACCAATCTTCTTTCTATTCATTTTTTTCAAGAAAAATTATTTACAAAAATAGTTTTTGCCTTAGCGTTGCCAATCCAATATTAAAATTAATGGTAAAAAATAAATTTATATCATTTTCTACCATTCTAAACCAAAAAATAAAAAATGAATTGTAAAAATCTAAAAGAAAAAATCACTGGAAAGGTTCATTTTATTGGTTTAGGCGGCATTGGCATGAGTGCGTTGGCTTTAATTTTAAACAAAATCGATATTCAGGTTCAGGGATCAGATCTTAGCGAAAATTATTTAACAGAAAACATGCGCGACCTTGGAATCACTTATTTTGTTGGTCATGATGCTAAAAATATTACTGATGATATTTCGTTAATTGTTGAAACTTCTATCATTAAACCAACCAACCCAGAAGTTATTGCTGCGCTAGAAAGAGGGATTCCTGTGATCACTAGAGCACAGCTGCTAGCCATGGTAATGAGTGAGCATAAAGGCATTACAATTGCTGGCACTCACGGCAAAACTAGCACCACTGCAATTACCTCTCTGATGCTTGAAATTGCTGGATTAGATCCAACAATTATCAATGGCGGAATTATCAATTATTTCAAAAGTAACTCCAAAATCGGCAATGGTCAATATTTAGTCGCCGAAAGTGATGAATCTGACGGCAGTTTTGTTAATCTTCCAACCTTTATTGGTGCGGTTACAAATATTGAGCCAGAGCATTTAGAATTTTATAATCAAGATTTTGAAAAGCAAAAATCTTACTTTGAAAGATATATATCGCAAATTTCACAAAATGGCTTGTGCGTGCTTTGTATTGATGATATAGAAGTTGAAAAAATTTATAATAAATTAAAAAATAGTCATAAAAATTTAGTTACTTATTCAATTAAAAAAGATGCGGATCTTGCTGCCTCAAACATTCGAGCCGATGTAAATGGCATAACTTTTGATGTAAAGTTTGCGGCGCAAAACAGAGAGATAAAAAATCTGCATATGTCGGTATATGGTTTGCACAATGTTAGCAATGCTTTGGTGGCTATTTCTATCGCTAATTTTCTTAAAATTTCTGATGAAAAAATCAGAGAAGCTTTGGCAAGTTTTAGCGGTGTAAAGCGCAGATTTACTAAAACAGGAGAGGTTGATGGTGTAACAATAATTGATGATTATGGTCACCATCCCACTGAAATCAGCACTACCTTAAAAGCCGCGCGACAACTAGTTGGAGAGCATCAAGTGATTTTAGTTTTGCAGCCTCACAAATATACTCGAGTGCGTGATTTATTTTCTGAATTTTGTCATTGCGCTGATGTTGCAGATATTGCAATCGTCGCCAATATTTATTCAGCAGGACAGCAGCCAATTGCTGATATAACACAAGACAGCCTGATTGAGGGTATGAAAAAAGCTGGCCATAAAAATGTTTTAAAATTAAATAGCGAGCTTGAATTAGCCTCTTTAATCAAAGCTAATGCTAAAGCAGGGGATATCGTGCTTGTATCAGGCGCCGGCACCAGCACTTATTGGGCGAATAAATTACCAGAACAACTTCAAAATTTAAAATAATAAAATGATCACCACTCATCCCGTTATAATAAAAAATCTCGATAATATTGGAGATATGCTGCAGGCTTTTACACTCACGCATCAACTTTATCCCAAAATGGATTTTGCTTCTTATCGCGCCAATATTTCTGAAATGATCGCCATGAACAATTTTCGTATGGTTGGTGCATTTTGTGACAATAAAATGGTTGGTGTTAGTGGATATTGGGTGCTACGCATGCTTTATTGCGGCCGCTATTTGCAAGTATCAAATTTTGTGGTTGATGCTAATATTCGCAGTCGCGGGGTTGGTCGCAAAATTTTGCGTTATCTTGAACAAATTGCTCGTGATTTAAATTGCCAAAAATTTGTGCTCGATTCTTACACTGAAAATAAAAAATCGCACCCGCTTTATTTTAGCGAAGGGTTTTATGTGCGCGGGCTTCACTTCATGAAAGATTTGTAATTTTACAAGGGCGACAAGGTCTAAGCATTCACTTCTTAGTTTAAAATTAACGCAAATATGAAGAAAATCAAAATCGCCAGTTTTAATGTTAACTCGGTGAAGGCTCGCCTTCCTAGTGTTCTCGCTTGGTTAAAAAATTCTCAACCAGATATTGTATTGCTGCAAGAAATTAAATGTTTAGAGAAGGATTTTCCATTCGAAGCTTTTTTTGATATGGGCTACAATGCCGCTGTTTCTGGGCAAAAAACCTATAATGGCGTGGCAATTTTATCTAAATTTAAAATCGAAGATGTTGTAAAAACATTGCCACATACCAGTGATAGCAAGGTTTCTCATAATTTTAAACAAAAGACCGGCGCGCCAAAAGGTGATGGTTTTTTTGCCGAAGAAGAATTTTTGGATCAAGCAAGATACATTGAGGCTGTAGTCTCAGCGCATGGAAAAGCAATCCGCGTTGCCTCAATCTATGTTCCTAATGGTGGCGGTGAAATCGCGCCGCATCAAACTTTAGAAACCAGTGAAAAATTTTTATATAAACTAGAATTTTTTGATCGCCTCAACGCCCACCTGCAGCAGCTTCTTACCTATGATGAAATTGCAATTTTTGGCGGCGATTACAATGTTGCGGCAGAAAAAATCGATGTCTATGATCCAATAAATTTAGAAGGTACAGTATGTTTTCATCCTTTAGAAAGACAAAAATTTCGTGCACTTTTAAATATTGGATTAACCGATTCTTATCGCGCTCTAAACCAGCAAAATCAAGTCTTCAGCTGGTGGGATTATCGCGGCGGCTCTTGGCAATATAACAAAGGAATGCGTATCGATTATCTTTTAACCTCGGCCATGGCCACTGATAAAATCAGTGCTGTTTCTATTGAAGATAAAAATGTGCGCGATCAAGAAAAGGCCTCTGATCATTGCCCCGTATGCGTTGAGATTGATGTGTGATTTGATATGATGAAGATTTGCAGCTAAAAATATAATGCAAATTATTTGTAATAAATAGCATTGAATTAGCTTTTAAATGAAAAATGCTTGTGAGAAAAATAAGCTCCAATAGTTAAAATTAATACCGATAAAAATTGCGCTAAGAAAACATTAAAATGAAGCAGATCATTGAAAATAAAGAGCAGAAAGGCATTAATAATAAAATAACCGCAATACACCACATTCACCTTTAGATATTCACGGAGTAAATTATTTTTAGAGGCGAAAACAAAAATTCGTAAACTCAAAAATGAATTAAAAATAGAGATAATGTGGGTAATTAACAAAACTAAGACTGGTCGCAAATGCTCGCCAATATAGTATTGAAGGGCGCAAAACAAGGCAAAAGAAAACACGGTATTATAGCCGCCAACCAAAATAAAACGAATTCGACGATCAAGTTTAAACCACAAATTAAGGATTTTGTTGATTAATTGTTTCATTTTTTTGTATCGTTAGCTAGTTCAACAATTTGTAATAAATTATTCTGCGCAAAATTTTGTGGCAGCAGATTTTTTGTTGTCGCACTAAAAAAACACTGCAAACCAGATTGCGCTATTTCGGCAAGCAAATTTGCTTTTTTTATCTCATCTAAATGCGACATAATTTCATCAAAAATCAATATTGTTGGCTGGTTTCTATAAGTGGCCGAGATCTTTGCCCGAGCCAGTGTAATGCCAATCATAATCGATTTTTGCTCACCAGTTGAAGAATTGCTGGAAGGGGCATTTTTATCAAGAAAAACCGCCGAAAAATCAGAGCGATGAACACCAAAATTTGTCTTAAAATTTTCTAAATCACCAAGGCGATTTTGTTGTAACTTTTCAAGATAAAATTCTTCGATTTGAATTGCGCTTTTTTCATAAGCAATTTTTTCAATATCGCCACTAACTTTTAGCTTAGTTTTAGGAAAATTTGATTCAAAAGAATTAATTGCTTTATTAAAAAAATCAATAGCATCAAGCCTTGCAAATGCTATAGAAACGCCAAGTTCAACGATTTTATTTTCAACAATTTCTAACCATTTATTTCCTTGAGATTGCTCGCGATATTTTTGCAAAATCAACAATCTTTCTTTTAATGATTTTTGATAAAGATTGATGCGTTCTAAATGTTTAGAATCAATATCCGCGACAATTTTATCAAGATAATCACGACGCTCACCTTTGCCAGAAATTAGCAATAATTCTAATTGTGGCGTCAACCAGATAAAGTTGATTAAATCTTCTTTATGATTGCTAAAACCCTTGCTAGTCAAGATCTCGCCATTGATTTGAATGTTTTTTTTCTTACGGATTTTTTCAAAACCAATGCCAATTTTTTCAATTGAATCATGATCAGAAATTTCTCCATAAATAGAGAATTGCGAAGCTTGTTGGTTAGTTTGAAAATCAGCAAGAATCATTTCTTCAAAATCGCCGCCACGCAATGGAGAGTTGCGTCCAAGCAATGTAAGTGCTTCAAGAATATTGGTTTTGCCAACGCCATTTTCACCGCAAAGAAAAACTATTGGAGCATTTTCAAAATCAATTTTTTTAAGTGAAAAATTGCGAAAATTTTCAAGGACTAATTTTGTAATTTTTGTGTTTTGCAAGGTAGAAAAATCTCCACTAAATTCTAACTGGCATAATCACAAACATTGCATTGAAATCTTTGGCTTCAACCAATGCTGGCGAGTTGCCATCCTTAAATCTTATAATCAATTCTTCTTTATCAATTTGTCCAATTACATCAAGCAAATAGCGTGAATTAAAGCCAATTTCAACCTTATCACCATCATAAAAAGCTTCTAATTCTTCATGGGCAAAGCTGCCATCGTTAGCATTGATTTGCAGCGTAATTTTATTTTTTTCAACCACCATTTTTACTGAACGATGTTTATCAGAAGCTATAGTTGAAACGCGATCAACGCAATCAAACAAAGCTTTTTTGTTAATCTTGGCAATTTGATTATTATTTTTTGGCAAAACTTTGGTATAATCAGGAAAATCGCCATCGATCAATTTAGAAATAATCGTAGTGTTGTCGGCAGAAATTTTGATTTTGGCGCGAGATACCTCAATCCCGATTTCTTTGGCTCCATCAATAATGCGACGGATTTCGTTCACCGATTTTTTTGGCAAAATAACACCAAATTCTGCCATATTATTTGACGAAACCAAGTGAGAAACCGCCAATCTATGGCCATCAGTGGCAACAGAGCGTAGCTCAAAACCATTTTCGCCTTTGACCGATTGCAAAAATAGGCCATTTAAATAATAGCGCGTTTCATCATTTGAGATTGCAAAGCGTGCTTTATCGATCATTTTAGCCAATTTTTCAGCATCAATAATGGCTTTTTCACCAAGCTCACCTTCGGCAAGAGATGGGAATTCTGTAGCATCAATGCAAGGTAAATTATATTTTGATTTGCCAGATTTGATCTGCAAAATATTGGGATTTTCTTGCAGAACCATGATTTTTGTTGCATCAGGAATTTTGCGAATAATATCATAAAACATCTGCGCTGGCACAGTTGTAACGCCATTGCTTTCCATTTCTGCAACAAAGTTTGAAGTAACAAGAATATCCATATCTGTAGCCGACAAAAGGACTTTGCCATTTTGCGCTTCAATTTTTACATTTTGCAAAACTGGAATAGTGTTCTTTTTTTCAACAGCGCCATTTACATTGCTAAGAGCTTTGAGAAGAATGGGTTTTGTAACTTCGAATTGCATAAAATTTACGAAAATGGTTAAATTGTTTAGTGATATTTTTGTGGCACCAAATTCTATTATAAAAATGATAGAGATCCTTTGTAGAATATTCGCATATAAATTCAACTTTTTTCGTTAAATAAATGGTCGCCGAACTTGTCAATACAGTGAAATTGCAGCAAATTGCCTCAGATCCGCGCCATTCTGCGTGGGTTTTCGCTTCTGCGGGTTCGGGCAAAACCAAGGTATTAACCGACCGTGTTTTGCGCCTTTTGCTTGATGATGTGCGGCCGCATAAAATTTTATGTCTAACTTTTACCAAAACTGCTGCGGCAGAAATGCAAGAAAGAATCAATGCCCGCTTGGCTGAATTAGTGATTTTAACTGATACAGAATTGGCAAAAAATATCACTGAATTAACAGGAAATTTTGCCTCCACTAATTTGTTAAAAAAAGCACGAATTTTATTTGCCCAAATACTCGATGCAGACTCTCAAATAAAGGTGCAAACCATACATTCATTTTGTCAAAATCTAGTTAAAATCTTTCCTTTTGAAATTGGTGTTAAGCCAAATTTTGAAGTTATGGATGATAATTTAGAAAAATTATTTCTACAAAAAGCAAAAAAAGAAGTATTTGCTGAAAGCTTGAATGATAAGGCTTTGCGCGATGTTATTATGCAAATAAATAGCAAATTAAATGAAGAAAATTTTATTGAATTGGTCGGCAAAGTTTTGGCGCAAAAAGAGCGGTTGATTTTTTTAAAAAATGAATTTTTTACGGTTGAAAATATTGTTGATGAAATTTTTAAAGTTTTTGCGGTTGAGCGCGGCGAAAATGAAGAAAATATTTTTCAAAAATTTGTTGCAAAAATTCCGCGTGAAGAAATTCTGCAATTGGCCCAAGATCTAGAAAGTAGCAAGATGAAGACCGATCAAAAAACCGCAGCTGCGTTGAAATTTTTTATAGAAAATCTGGCGTTAAAGAATTTTTCTGCCTATCGCGCAATATTTTTTACCAAGGATGGTGATTTTAAAAAAACCTCTTCAATCGTTACAAAAGAATTTGCCGAAAACGCTGATTTTATTGCCTCGCAACAAAAATTAATTGCTGATTTTGTCGAACATCTTAACTCTTATAAAACAGCTCAAGGCACGGCTTTATTGCTTCAATTCATCGATCGTATTCTAGAAAAATATCAAGAATTAAAAAATAAAAACTCATTTCTCGATTATAATGATCTGATTATTAAGACCGATAAAATGCTGCGCAACCATGATTCTTCTGATTGGATCAAGTTTCGTATGGATGGATTTTTTGATCATATTTTGATTGATGAATCGCAAGACACTAATCATCGTCAATGGAATATTATCAAAGCTTTGACCGAAGATTTTTTTGTTGGAGAAAGTGCGCAAAACAAAAATCGTACAATTTTTATTATTGGTGATGATAAGCAGTCGATCTACAGTTTTCAAGGCTCTGAGCCTAATATTAGTAATGATATTTTTTCTTACTATCAGCAAAAATTAAGTGGCAGTTCTTTTAAATTGCACAAAATTGATTTGCTAAATTCTTTTCGTTCTTTGCCAAAAATTTTACAAAATGTTGATGCGGTTTTTTTGAATCAAAATTATCTTGGAAAGCTTGATTATCAAGCGCATAAGGCTATTCGTCAAGGTGATGGAGCGGTCGAAATTTGGCCGCATTTTAAAAAAGAAAAAACCGAGAAAGAAAAATCTTTTGATTGGCCGCTAATTTTGCAAAATGATGATGAATTTTGTGAAAAAGAAGCTTTAGCAAATTTTATTGTTGATAAAATAAAGTTTTGGATTGAACGGGGGCGAAGACTAGGGGCCAAAAGACCATCAGCTGAACAAGAGCAAAAATTAGTAGCCAGAAATCGTCTTATAAATTATGGCGATATCATGATTTTAATGCGCAACCGCACCAATGGTTTTGATAAAATTTTGCAGCAAAAATTTCAAGAAAATGCTATTCCATTTGTTAGTAGCAAAAAAACTAATTTTGCTGATGAACTAATCATCCAAGATCTGCTTGCGGCCGCTAAATTTGGGCTTTTGCCGCAAGATGATTTAAATTTAGCCGCATTATTAAAATCACCGTTTTTTTCTTTTAACGAAGAAGAATTATTAAGAATTTCATTAATTAAAAATGATAATAAAATAAGTTTGTTTGAGGCGATTCAGCTAGACAAATCAAGCTCTGAGGCCACAAAACAACTCGAGAATATCATCATAAAATCACGCCAGTTAAATTGTTTTGAGTTTTTTTCATTTTTGCTAACGCATCAAATGCGACAAAAATTTATTAATGAATTAAGCTTTGACGCCTTGCCAATACTAGATCAATTTGTTTCGCAGCTTTTTGATTTTTATCAAAATATTTCACCAAATTTACAAAAATTTATTGATTTTGCGCAAAAATTAAATCCAAAAATTACAATTGATTCTACAAAAAATAATAAAATAACCATCACAACAATTCATTCGGCAAAAGGCCTGCAGGCCCCGATTGTTATTGTTCCCGACTGCTGTTTTAATTTTAATCAAATGTCTTCCGCTAAAGAAAATTTCTTTTGGATTGATAGTAAAATAAACGACAAAATACAACAATTGCCAATTTGGTGTGCGCGCAAAAATGAAGAAAATAGCCTGGTAAAATTATATAAATTACAAAAAACCAAAGAAGCAAAAGAAGAATATTTTCGTCTGCTTTATGTAGCAATGACAAGAGCTGAAGATGAATTATACCTTGCTGGCTTTGGATCAAGTGCGGCAGATTCTTGGTATGAAATTGCCCGCGAAGCGACAACAATTTGTTTGGCAAGTTCAACAATCTAGAGCAACAAAATCAACAATCACAGTATCATAAAAAAGTTCAAAAATGATATTGACTATCAATTCTAAATGATAATGATTATCACTATCATTTCTCTTTTGCTTAAAAGAGATGTTAATTTGCGTGAAAAAAGCGCAAAAAATTTAACTCAAAAGATCTGTGCGGGTTATGTATAAACATTTTTCTTCTTTTAAAAATTTTGCTCATCGCGGCATTTTGATGTCCACAATATTTATGATTCTTTTATCTAAAGAATCTTGGGCAAAAGAAGTCCTTCCAATAAAGCGCCTAGCTGAGGTTTCGGTTACAGCATCGGCGCTAAAAGATGGTGATGTTGATGGCTATAAAACTGGCACCACTAGAAGCTCAACACGCACAGAGACACCTCTTCTTGATGTGCCACAATCAATTTCTGTAGTTACGCAAGATCAAATTCGCGATCAAAATATTTCAAGCATTGGTGAGGCGATTCGCTATGTTCCCGGCGTTATTACTCATCAAGGCGAAGGTAATCGTGATCAAATAACTCTGCGCGGAAATACCTCTAACGCTGATTTTTTTGTTGATGGTGCGCGCGATGATGCACAATATTTTCGTGACTTATATAATGTTGATCGCGTTGAAGTTTTAAAAGGTCCTAACGCAATGGCTTTTGGGCGCGGTGGCAGTGGTGGCGCGCTCAATCGTGTTTCTAAATTTGCCGATGGCAAGCGGACGCGCCAAGTCGTTGCATCTGGAGGCTCTTTTGATAATAGGCGTATTCAAGCTGATATTGGTGATAAAGTTAGCGATAAATTCTCGCTTCGCCTTAATACTATGTATGAAAAATCAGGCACTTTTCGTCAATATGGTGATCTTGAGCGCTATGGCTTTAGCCCTACAGCCACTTTCAATCTAGCAAAAACTACTGAATTGAAAGTTGGTTATGAACATTTTCATGATAGTCGATTTAATGATCGCGGAATTCCATCGCAAAATGGGGCTCCTTATCGCACTAATCCCGCTACATTTTTTGGAGATCCAACGCAAAATTACTCGGATGCTACAGTTAATTCTGGATATGCAATTTTAAATCACGAATTCGATTCAACTCTTAAATTAAAAAACTACACACGCTATACAGATTATAACAAATTTTATCAGAATACTTTTGCTGGAAGTGCCGTAGATAATAGTGGAAATCTAACTATCTCTGCTTACAACGATGCGTCAAAACGGCAAAATTTTACTAACCAAACGGATGTGACTAAGAATTTTTCAACAGGCTCGATTAATCATAATGCCTTGATCGGAATAGAAATCGCGCGGCAATATTCTTCGTCATTTAGAAACACTGGTTTTTTTAATAATGGCCCAAAATCTAATAAAGTGTCAGCGAGTAATCCACTTAGTTTTGCTCCAATCACTTATCGTCAAGCATCTGGTGATGCTGATAATAATTCTGAGGTCGATATTTATGCGGGCTATATTCAGGATCAAATAGATCTAACGAAAAAGCTGCAAATAACTGTGGGCACGCGTTATGAAATATTCAAAATGAATTTTCGCAATAATCGCACGGGTCTTAATTTTGAGCAAACCAACGGAATGGTATCTCCTCGCGCTGGCATCGTTTATAAACCACAAGATAATCTATCAATTTATGGAAGCTATAGTGTGAGTTATTTACCTAGCTCGGGCGATCAGTTTTCAAGCTTAACGGCGCAGATTCAGGGTTTAAAGCCAGAGAAATTACAAAATTATGAAGTTGGAACAAAGTGGGATGTAAATCCAAAATTGAACCTAACTGCCGCTATTTATCAACTTGATCGCACCAACACTCGCGCTGTTGACCCAAATAATCCTGCACTTTTTGTTCTTACTGGCGCATCGCGCACTCGTGGTGTTGAGCTTGGTGCAACCGGCAAAATCACCGATAAATGGCAGATTATTGGAGGCTACGCCTTTCAAAATGCAATTATTATAAATCAACTAACTACGGCTACCTCAACAGCTGCGGCTTTATCTGTATCAGCTGGAGCCCATGTTGCATTAGTGCCAAAACATACGGCTTCGTTATGGAACAAATATGATTTTACTCAAAAATGGTCTGCGGCAATTGGAACCATTTATCAATCAGATCAGTTTGCGGCAGTGGATAATACTGTAAAATTAAAGGGCTTTACGCGATTTGACGGAGCAGTTTATTATAAAATAAATTCAGATTATCGCTTTCAATTAAATGCAGAAAATCTTTTTGGTCGCAGATATATACAAACGGCACATAACAACAATAATATCCAGCCTGGTTCTTCGCGCGCTTTTAGAATGTCGCTGATAGCGAATTTTTAAAAGAAGGGGTTGTCAATATTTTTGATGAAGCCAAAAATCATTTGCAAGTACAGAAAGTGATTGTTGTAGCAATTTAATTCTGCTACAAATCTTAATAGTTTATGGCAAGTGGATCGATGCGATAAATCATTTTATATTTGCCGCCTCTTTGTTCTTCAAAAATCTCAAAATATTCAGTGAATTTATCTTCAACTCTAAAAAGCAATTTAGGGTTTTTATCGGCTTTATTTGTAACATATAAATCCTGTAAAATATATTTTTTCTGCCCATCATCATAAGCCACATCAGCCTTGATTTCTCTATCAAAAACCACTTCAACAATACTTAAGCGCCATTCTTTGCCATCTTTTTGAGCAATAGCGGTGAGTGAGGTAGAGCTAACATAATCAGAACCCAATTCTGCATCGTTATTATCGCGCAAAAGATATAAATTAAAGGCTAGGGTTGTTGGATTATTTTTAATTTTCCATAAATAGGTCAGAGAAAGATCATTAATCGTATTGCGATCAACATGTCGTTGTGTAAAAAACTTCTCAATTTTGGTGATTAAATCAGGATATTTTTTTAAATCATCCTTCCAATGCGTTGGATTATTGCGACTTTCAGCGGTGACTAAGTGAAGATTTTCTTGCAAATAGGCGCCATTAAAATCAAAGCCGCGCTGCCATTTAGTGATATAATTGCGATTGATAATGCGATGTTTTTTAAAGAACTTTGTTTTTTTATCGATTATTGCCCCAATATTGCGTTTTTTTTCTTCAGTGACATAATTTTTGAAGAGAAATTTTTCTATCTCATTTTTTTTGAGAATTTCTGGTTTTTTGCCAATTAATAGAAGAAGCTCGATATCATGTTTGAGATCTTTGGAAACATATTCAAAAGCAGAAACATTCGATTTTATTGCAATTTTTACAAGTTGTCGATTATTTTGAATTGATATTGGTGCATGCATTAAAAGCAATCCATCGTCTTTAAATGCTTCAGCGGCTATTTCTGGCATTTCTTTGATGCGAGTTGAGGCGTAAATATAATTTTTTGAATCATAGCGAATCATTTTTTGCATGAATGGGCGACTATCAAGCAGATTTGGAGATGCGTATTGCAAGGCATCACGGCTTAAATAAGTTGCTTCTTCGATAAAATGCGGATCATTTTGTAATTCAGGAGAAATATATTTTAATATTTCGGGATTAACCTTAACTAAGCGATAAATAAAATTTTCATCTTTGCGAAATACATCATCAGCATTGGCAAGCTGCGAAGGGTCAATCAAACAAGCCTGAAACATTAGTTTGTGGTTATATTTGATGCAGTTAGAAAGTGATTTTATCGCATCAGAATCTTTTTCTGCAACAGCTTCTAATGTATAGTTTGAGGTTTGTTTATCGACGGGGCAGTTGGATTCGTTTATAGAGCGAAATAATGCGTGACCATTATCGGCAAAAAATAATGAAGCGATGGCGAAAAAAACTGCGATTACAAATCGGAATTTTTGCATCAAATTATCCTTTCATTGAAGAGATACTGCTGACCTCAGCATTTTTGCGATTGTGAAAATAAATGATTAAGATTGCCAAGCCAATTGCGGCCTCAGCGCCAGCAACTGTAAGGACAAAAATCGAAAAGACTTGCCCGTTTAAATCTTGCAAAAAAGCCGAAAACGCCACAAAATTAATGTTAACCGAAAGCAGCATTAACTCAATAGACATCAAGAGTGAAATAATATTTTTGCGATTGATAAAAATGCCGCTCAGACCAATAACAAAAAGCAAAAGAGCTAGTGTGGTAAAGTGATTGATAGTAAGTTCTGTGCTCATAATTCGATGCCTTCTCCTGTTTTAACTTTGATGATTTCAAGCGAGTTGTTCTTGGTGCGAGAGGTTTGGTCGCTGATTTTTTGTTTTCTAATAAAGCGAGTATTTGCTTTTAAAGTAAGAACGATAGCGCCGATCATTGCTACAAAAAGCACGCCGCCAGCAAGTTGAAAGGGTAAGAAAAATTTAGTATATAAAACATCGCCCAAATTATTAATGTTGTGAGTGCCTTCGGCAATAGGAAATAGTAAGGCTGTTTGATAATGGGTTGTTGAAGAAACTTTAATAACGAGAAAAATTTCTAAGAAAAAAACAATAGCTACACAAAAAAGCAAAGGCGCGTGAAGAGCTATTTTTGCACGAACAGCGCTGCGATCAACATTGAGCATCATCACAACAAACAAAAATAAAACCGCAATGGCGCCTACATATACAACGATCAAGAGCATTGCAATAAATTCTGCACCAAGCAAAACAAAAAGTGCCGCAGCGTTAAAAAATGTTAAAATCAAAAATAATACAGAATGGATTGTGTTTCTTGTGCTAACAACCACAAGGGCTGATGAGACTAGAAAAAAAGAAAAAAGATAAAATAAAATTGTTGTGAAGGCCATATTATCTGTAATTTATATCTGACTCAATATTTTTGCGCAGCGCGTATTCAAAGCGATCGCCGTTAGCTAAGAGTTTTTCTTTGTTATAGTAAAGTTCTTCGCGTGTTTCGGTAGCATATTCAAAATTAGGGCCTTCGACGATTGCATCAACGGGGCAGGCCTCTTGGCACAGGCCGCAATAGATGCATTTAATCATATCAATATCATATTTGGTGGTGCGACGAGATCCGTCGGCGCGTTCTTCTGCTTCAATTGTGATGGCTTGCGCGGGACAGATTGCTTCACATAATTTGCAGGCAATGCAGCGCTCTTCTCCATTAGGATAGCGACGAAGAGCGTGTTCACCTCTAAAGCGCGGGCTTAGCGGGCCTTTTTCGTAGGGATAGTTGATGGTGATCTTTTTTTTGAAGAAATATTTTAAAGTTAGCGCATGGCCAAAAATAATTTCTTTAAGCAAAAACTGATAAGTAGTGCGAAATAATTGCATGATTTAAGCGTAAATTATAAAAGCTGCAGTGCCCACAACCCAAAGGAGTGACAGCGGAAGAAATACTTTCCAACCTAAGCGCATTAGTTGATCGTAACGGTAGCGCGGCAAAGTGGCGCGCACCCAGATGAACACAAAAAGTAGCAAGAAAATTTTGAGCACAAACCACAGCAAGCCAGGAACAGCGTTACAAAAATCATTATCAAACGGTGAAAGCCAGCCTCCCAAAAATAAAATTGCCGCAAAAGATGAAATAAGAATCATGTTGGCATATTCACCCAAAAAAAACAGTGAAAAAGGCATTGAGCTGTATTCTACATTATAGCCGGCAACAAGCTCAGATTCTGCTTCTGGAAGATCAAATGGTAGGCGATTTGTTTCAGCTAAAGCTGAAATAAAAAAAACGATAAACATTGGAAATAAAGGCCACACAAACCAATGATTTTTTTGCGCCAAAACAATTTCAGTCAAATTTAATGATCCAGCGCAAAGCACTACAGTGATAATAATTAGGCCGATCGAAACCTCGTAAGAAATCATTTGCGCCGAAGAACGAACTGCGCCAAGAAAAGCATATTTTGAGTTGCTGGCCCAGCCAGCGATAATGATGCCATAAACCCCAAGCGATGAGGCGGCAAGCAAATAAGTAACGCCAACGTTAATATTTGCAATCACAAAAGTTTCGCTAAAGGGAATAACTGCCCAGCCAATCAGAGCAAGGGTAAAAGTGATAATTGGTGCCAATAAGAATAAAATTTTATTAGCATCGCGGGGAATAATAACCTCTTTTAACATCAGCTTAAGACCATCAGCTAAAGGCTGTAGCAACCCAAAAGGGCCAACAACATTTGGCCCACGACGAAGTTGCATCGCGCCAATAACTTTGCGCTCCATTAGCGTTAAATAAGCAACGGCGCCAACTAAAGGCAGTGCAACTAATAAAATTTTACCAATAATCGGCAAAATAATAAAAAAGATTTCAGTTAGTTGAGTAAAAATTTGTTCCATTAAATTGATGTTTTGTATATTGCAAATGCAGCTAAATTTATTCTATTAAAATATAATTTATTTTAACAATGTCAATTTCGTTATATCAAACCATGAATTTCTATTATGCTTTGACCATAAATTGTAAATATAACTATATTAGTAATTGCTACAACCAATCCACAAGCCAAGTCATCGAGCATAACCCCAAGCGATCCTTTGACATTACGATCAATCCAACCAATAAAAAGTGGTTTAGAGATATCTAAGAATCTGAATAATGTAAAAGATAAAATAATGTGCCCCATCATAATTAATTGATTAAGAAATAGCGTGCTATCAAAATAATATTTTCTGACTAAGGGGTAGGTTAGGCACAGAGAAACTATTTGTCCCACCACTTCATCAATAACAATTGATTGATGATCGTGACTATTTAAATGTTTTTCGTATAAAGGAATAAAAAGAAGGCCATAAATAAAAAGAAATGTTGCGATTGCGACCCAAAATAGCAGTTCTTGTAGCATTGTAAAAACAGCAAATTTATTAAAGAAATAACTAGCGCCAAACCACAATCCTACTGTAATAAAACTGGCGAGGGTTCCGGGGCCGTGGCGCAATTTTCCGCAGCCAAAAAAAGTAATAAGAACAGAGTGTATTCTGATTGTTGTTCTGGTAATCATTTGTTTTTTTATCATTATATTAAGCATTCGATCTCTAGAGCGCGAAAAAGTCGCCATTTTTATCTTGTCAGATTCGGTGACTTTGATAGTAATTCTATTTTTTATATAATCTTTGATTTTACTGAATATTATCATAATTTTTAAGAATTTCAAAATAGATTTGTTGCAATTTAGTGATTTCTTCTAAATAAGCAAATTCATCGATTTGATGCGCGGTTTTATTGACTAAGCCGCATTCAACAATTTCATCGCAATGATCTTTAATAAAGCGTGCGTCAGAAGTGCCGCCAGTAGTGCTTAGAACTGGTTTGGTGCCACAGATTTTTTCTACTGCATTTTGGGTAATTTTGGCAAAATTTCCTACTTTGCTTAAAAAAGATTCGCCGCTAATTCTTGTGGTTAGCTCATATTTGGCACCCAATCCGACACTTTTTTTGCAAACATATTCAATCAGATCAACAATTGATTTTGAATTATGCAATGAATTGAAGCGAATATTAAAAGATGTACTCGCTTGAGCGGGAATAACATTATTGCCAAAATTATCGCTGCCAATGCTAGTGGTTTCTAGGTTGGTTGGGCTGAAAAATTCATTGCCATCATCAAATTTGTGCTCTTTAAGAACTTTAAGAATATTCACTAAAGTTGTGATTGGGTTTAGAGCGTTATCAGGGTAAGCTACATGGCCTTGCTTGCCGATAATTTTTAATGTAAATCCGATACTGCCGCGACGGCCGATTTTTAGCATTTCGCCGAGTTTTTCGGGGTTTGTTGGTTCGCCAACGATGCAGGCACTGATTGGCTTGCCGTTGCTTTTCATCCATTCCAAAACTTTTGCAGTGCCGTTGATTGAATCATTTTCTTCATCATTGGTGATCAAAAAACCAATGCCAAAATTAGGATTTTCACTGCTGATAAACTGTGCTGCGGCCGCCATAAAACAGGCTACAGCGCATTTCATATCTGCGGCGCCACGACCGAACAATTTTTCATCAATAATTTTTGCGGCGAATGGATCATGGGTCCAAGCCTTGATATCACCGGTTGCAACTACATCGGTGTGGCCGGCAAAATATAAAATATTCTTACTGTTTTTGGGATTGTATAAAGCGTGCAGATTGTTGACTTTGTAGGATCCGCTGCCTTCATATTCTAAAATATTGCAAGTAAAATTTAGTTTTTCTAGATAGGTTTTTATGAAACCGATAACTTCGGGACTTGTGCCGCTGTAAGACGGGATTTGGATTAATTGTTGTGATAATTTAATTGCATCCATCATTTTTATTTCAAAATTTAAATTACTTTGGTAGAATGGGGTTGAATTTTATATTTTATCAAAGAATGAAGAATTGAAGTTGAAGGAGAAGGCGCTGCTGCTCAGACACCGCAACCATCTGATTTAAAAGCAAGCGTAGCTTGCGATGGTTGCAGAACTCGCCTCAGCGCCTTCTCCTTCAACTTCAATTCTTCATTCTTTGATAAAATATAAAATCACTAAATAATTTCTAATTAAAATTTTCTAAAATGCTAGATATCAAATGGATTCGTGAAAATCCTGAAAAGTTCGATGTAGCGATGGGGCGTAGAAATAACGCTGTTAAGGCGGTTGATATTTTGCAAATTGATGAAGAAAAGCGTAAGCAAACTTTTTTGATTCAAGAATTGCAGGCGAAGCGTAATGGTTTTGCGAAGGAAATTGCTAATGTTAAAAAGGCTGGAGGCAATGCTGATGCGCTTCTTGAAGATTCTAAAAAAACTAATATTGAACTTTCTGCGCTTGAAAATGATTTTACCCAGGATGAAAAATTGCGTGAGATTTTAATTCAGATTCCTAATGTGCCTGCGGATGAGGTGCCTGTTGGTGCGGATGAAAATCATAATATTGAAGTTGAAAAATTTGGTGAGCCGCGCCAATTTTCTTTTGCTCCAAAAGATCATGTTGAAATTGGCGAAAAGCTGGGGATGCTTGATTTTGAGCAGTCGGCGCTAATTTCTGGTGCGCGTTTTTCTACTTTAAGTGGCGATTTGGCGCGGTTTGAACGGGCGCTTTCTAATTTTATGTTGGATGTTGCGGCAGAAAATGGTTATACCGAAATTTCTCCGCCAAATATTGTGAAAAGCGAGGCGATGTTTGGCTCGGGGCAGTTGCCAAAATTTAGTGATGATGCTTTTGTTACTAATGATGGATATTGGTTGATCCCTACGGCTGAGGTGTCTCTGGTTAATTTTGTGGCAAAAAAAACTTTGGCAGAAACTGATTTGCCATTGCGCTTCACCGCTTACACGCCGTGCTTTCGCCGTGAAGCGGGATCAGCAGGAAAAGATACTCGCGGCATGATTCGCCAGCATCAATTTAAAAAAGTTGAATTAGTCTCCATCACTACAGCTGAAGGCTCTAACGCTGAGCATGAAAAAATGACTAATGTTGCTTGTGAAATTCTCAAACGCTTACAATTGCCATTTCGCAAATTGTTGCTTTGCACAGGTGATATGGGCTTTTGCGCGCAAAAAACTTATGATTTAGAGGTGTGGTTGCCAGCGCAAAATAAATATCGCGAGATCTCTAGCTGCTCTAATTGCGGCGATTTTCAAGCGCGCAGAACGCAAACAAAATATAAAAGAGATGGTAAGAATTATTTTGTTCATACTTTAAACGGATCTTCTCTGGCGGTTGGCCGCACCATTGTTGCAATTCTAGAAAATTATCAAAATGAAGATGGTTCGGTTAATGTGCCAGAGGCTTTGGTGGGTTATATGGGTGGGCAAAAAGTGATTAAAAAATAGATGTTTTTTTAAGGATTAAAAAATCCCAAAAGAAATTCGCTTGACCAAAATTTAATATAAAATTCTAAAAAGTCTTCAGTGGCGAATTGTAATCGCTAATAATAAAGCTAAATCCAGTCTAGAATTAGCTTCATTATTATTCTAGAAAAGTGATATAAACTAGAATAAGATTATTTTAATTCTAGGGTTTGGAATTAAAATTGATGCAATGTTTGTGATTCCAACTTTTAGCGTAAAATCTCTTAAAAAAGTTTCAGAAATTTCTAATAATCAAACTGCATATACTTTGATTGAAAAGTTTCTTGCACTCAAGATTATCGCAGATGCAACTCCAAGAAGAGAGCGTAATAAGATTTATATTTTTTCAGATTTACATAAAATTATAAGATAACTTATGGCAGAAGCAGACGCCGGAGCGGAATTAATTAATAGTTTTCTGTCAATTGTACAATGTATTCATTTTGACATGTCATTTCCACTTGATAAATCAATTCAGATCCTTAGAATAAAACCCCGAACACGCTTTAATAATTTATAAAACTAACAAAATGGCTAATACAACATCAGCACAAAAGGCTCTTCGCGGCAGTGCAGCAAAAAAACTTGTTAATAATTCTAGAAGAAATCGCATCAGAACTTTCGTAAAAAAAGTTGCTGACGCTATCAAAGCTGGCGATCAAAAAAAGGCTCTTGAAGCTTTTGGTCCATTGGAATCAGAAATCATGCGCGGCGTTACAAAACGCGTGATCAAATTGAATACTGCGGCACGCAAACTTTCTCGTTTGTCAGCGCAAATTCGCAAAATTTCTGCAAAATAATTATTTTAGGCAAATGTTGCATTTGCCTAAAATGTTAAGCTAAGCTTAGTAATTATATTATGGCATTTGATGGGGGGAGGCTCTGAGGCGAGTTCTGCATCCCATCGCAAGCTACGCTTGCTTAAATCAGATGGGTGCGGTGTCTGAGCAGCAGAGCCTCCCCCCATCAAATGCCATAATATAATTACTAAGCTTAGCTTAACATTTTTCTCCACAACTCATAATTCATAAATTATGAAATTTCTCCGCTCATTTCTTGCCAATACCCAAGTTGATTTTATGCGAGTGCATAAGTTGGCATTGATCGCTTCGATTGTTTGCATCATTGGTTCCTTCGCAATAATTTTCTTCAAAGGATTAAATTTTGGCATCGATTTTTCTGGTGGAATTTTAATGGAATTGCGGATTGAAAAAGCACAAACAGAGAAGGTGCGCAGTGTGCTTGTAGAAAAAATAAAAGATGTTCAAATTCAAAATATCGGTGAAAAAGATTTTCTCATCAGAATTGCTAAATCCAATGATAGCAACGCTTCACAAGCAGAAGAAGTAAAAAAAATTCAAGAAATTCTCAATCAAAATTTTGCTAATATAGAATATCGCAAAGTTGATTATGTTGGTCCGCAAGTGGGATCAGAGCTTATTGGCAAAGGCTTTATGGCTTTGTTGTTATCTTTTGCTTTTATCATGATTTATATTTGGGTGCGTTTTGATTGGCAATTTGGCCTTGGTGGAATTTTTGCTTTAGTGCATGATGCGGTTTTAACGCTTGGTTTTTATTCAGTTACTGGCCTTGAATTTAATCTTACTTCAATCGCGGCGATCCTTACTGTTATTGGCTATTCTATCAATGATTCGGTAGTAATTTATGATAGAATTCGTGAAAATTTGCGCAAATTTAAAAAGATGGATTTGGCTGAATTAATCAATTCTAGCGTAAATTCAACATTAAGCAGAACCCTACTTACATCTGGCGCAACGCTACTTTCGCTTTTGGCGTTAGTTTTGTTTGGCGGTGAAGTTTTAAAAAGTTTCAGCCAAGCGGCATTTTTTGGGATTTTAGTAGGAACATATTCTTCGATTTACATCTCGGCTCCAATCCTACTCTATCTTGATCCGCGCAAAAAAGTTAAATAGTTTTTCCGTCGGTTTTTGTAGGATTTAGTACTGTTGTTTTATCAATGATAACTTTTTGATTTGGTTTTTTGGCTTGCAACAAGCTATCCAATGATGAATCATATCTCGCGGCAGCCACAGAAATAACGGTCCGCTCAGCTGCGTTACTGCCTTCAATAATTACTGGATTTGCAGATTCGCGAATTCCATACTGGCTAACCCTGCGATGCATCAATGATCCACCGTCTTCTCTGGCATTTTCAAATATCACCATATTATCAGGCTGACCTTCTTTTGAAGCGGTTAAGTTAACCGATAGGCCTTGGTTTTTTTCTGCTTCTAGCACCGCTTGTTGAAATTCTGCTAGAGCCTTTTGAGTTTCTTCAAAATTTACTCCTTCGACCGCAAAAGCTTTTTCTTCTTCGATTATTTCAACTGGTGATGGATAAAGCAAAGCAAAGGTTCCGTCCGCGCGTTTTTTTAAAATTGGATGAGGATTTTCGCTATAGCCAGTTTTTTCTGAACCAAATTTTGCGAATAGTGGTTTTTGTAATATTGCCAAAGTTTTTGGTGATAGATTTTTTACTATATCAAAGATGTGAGTAAATTTAGTAAATGGGGGTTTTGGATTTTGAGATTTTGTAGCCCAGAGCGCATTTGCTCCTAATAAAGGTTTGCCTTTTTCATCAACATCGTCATCCATGTGAGGTGATTGACTATCTTGCGAGCGCACTAAAGTAAAGGTTGCGGGATTAATATCGTTAAGCTCTGTAAAAAAATTATAACCACATAAATTATATAAAATTTGCACCATATTTATGTTGAGCTCTTGTTTGCGAAGCTCATCCATCAGTTGTTGAGGGGTTATTCCGAATGAATCGGTGGAGATATTTTTTTCATGTGTAAAGACTTTGCTTTTTTTGTGAGAAACTGCGGGCATTAGTCCTTCTAGTATCACGACAGGTTTTTTAGCGCCAAGAGATCCTCTGCGATTAAATTGTTCAATAATTTCGAGCATAGATTTTGCTTCTGGGCTTGGATCGGATTTGAGAAATTTAAAAAATTCTGCACTTCTTTTTTCTAATTCTTGGCGAGGGATTATCAGGTCGCGCGCTTCTTGTGCAGCGTTTGCTTTGTGATGTTCTTCTTGATGCTTTTCTATCAATCTTGGAGGAAGTTTTCCGGCAATGGTTTCTACCGCTTGTGATTTAGCTGTGCTGTGAAACTGGCGCGTGGTTTGGGCTGCAATCTGTTGTTGAAATCTAGAGCCAAGCTTATTTGTCAAGCCGCCAACTTGTTTTAGAAATTCAAGAGGATTGCGCGACATTTTTAATTGCAATTAATTTTACAGGATGAATCCAATCTGGCTCAATTTCTGTCATTGGCTTATAAAAAAAATCGCGCTCAAGCATGGCTTGATGTGGAATCCGTAATTTATCGCCTAAATTAATTATTAAATTATCAATTGCCAAAATGTCAATATCGATTTTGCGTGGGGCCCATGCAATTGCTAATTCATTGCTTTGGCGACCAAGTTGTTTTTCAATTGATTGGGTGATTTCAAGAATTTTTTCAGGCGAAAAATTTTGTAAATTAATATCGCCGCTAACTGCAATATTAAAAAAATCTAAATCCCATTCTTTGGGCGCATCTGGTTTTAGCAAAGCTTTATTGATGAGGATTTTTGATTTTTTGATATTAACGAGAGATAGTTTTGCACTTAGAGCATCAACCGCTAAAGCCAAATTATTTTCACGATCACCCAGATTGGATCCAAGGCCAAAAATAATTCTGTGGTGAATTTTTTGCATGATTAGCGTTTTTTAAAGAGTGATATTCTGCGCTTTTAAATCCGCATCAACCATCATTTTTACCAATTCTTTAAAACCAACTTTTGGTTTCCAGCCCAGTTTTTGCTTGGCTTTAGAAGGATCTCCAATTAACAAATCAACTTCTGCAGGACGGAAATATTTTTCGCTAATTTCAACATATTTTTTCCAATCTAAGCCAGCATAACCAAATGATTCATCCAAAAATTGTTTGACGGAATAGGTTTCTCCAGTTGCAATCACATAGTCATCGGCCTCTTGCTGCTGTAGCATCATCCACATTGCTTCAACATAATCACCGGCAAAACCCCAATCGCGTTTTGCATCTAGGTTGCCAAGATAAAGTTTTTCTGCTTTGCCGGCCATAATATCGGCAAGGCCGCGCGTGATTTTGCGAGTAACAAAAGTTTCGCCGCGACGCGGGGATTCATGGTTGAATAAAATTCCGCTGCAAGCAAATAATCCGTAGCTTTCGCGATAATTAACCGTGAGCCAATGTGAGTAAAGCTTGGCGCAAGCATAAGGGCTGCGCGGATAGAAGGGAGTAGTCTCCTTTTGTGGAATTTCTTGCACTTTGCCAAACATTTCGCTTGATGAGGCTTGATAAAATTTAGTGTTGATTCGAGTATCGCGAATAGCATCAAGAACGCGGCAAGTGCCCGTTGCATCTATATCGGTGGTGTATTCAGGAATTTCAAAACTTACCTTAACATGACTTTGCGCCGCTAGGTTGTAGATCTCATCTGGAACAACTTTTTCAAGCAAGCGTGAAATACAAGAGGCATCAGCTAAATCGCCATAATGTAAAAATAATTTTTTGCCGTAAATATCGGGATTGCTATAAAGATGATCGATGCGGCCAGTGTTAAAGCTGCTTGAGCGGCGTATAATGCCGTGAACTTCGTAGCCTTTAGCTAGCAAAAATTCGGTTAAATAAGAGCCGTCTTGGCCAGTAATTCCGGTGATAAGAGCTTTTTTCATTTTAAATTTTGGATAAGTTGAAATTTAAGAAATTATATTATTATATTTGGCTTGCTCAAGCAAAAATCAGAAATTCGTTGTAAAGAATTTATATAACATTTATTTTATTGTTATACAAAAATAGTTTTTGATCTTTAAAATTTATAAAAATGACCAATAAAAAAGATTCGCGACCTACCTCGCCACACTTGCAGATATATGCTTGGAACATCTCTTCCCTTACTTCAATTTTGCATCGACTTACGGGAGTTTTGCTATATTTTTCAATTATTGCAATTTCGTGGTATGTGGTTTTTTATGCCTATCAAGTCAATGTTGATGGGGCTTCTGAGCAATGTGATTGCCCATGGAAACAAGCTTTGGAATATGTTTTTTATGCCGCAATAGTTGGTGTAGTTTTTGCGCTTTATTATCATTTATGCAATGGAATTCGCCATTTATTTTGGGATATTGGCAAGGGCTATGATCTTAGAGTAGCGCGCTTTACAGGCTTTTTAGCTATTTTGATGGCGGTTATTTTTACTGGCCTTACCATTGGTTTTGCTGCTTATTTTAAATTTATGTAACTTATGACTAGAAAAATTAAAATCGCTCCCGCAACCAATACAGGAGCCCATCACTGGCTGATGCAAAGAGTTTCTGCGGCGGCACTTTTGCCATTAATGATTTGGCTCGCAATATCTTTTGTGCGCATAATCCAAGATCCTGAAGCCAATATGGCAGTGTTTTTTGCCTATCCATTTAATGCGATAATGGGAGTTCTACTAGTGAGCACGGCTCTCTATCACGGCAGTCTTGGCATGCAGGTTATCCTTGAAGATTATGTGGCGCATAAAACTGCGCGACGCTTTTTAATTGTGGCGGTGCATTTTCTTTCTATTACTACGGCAATTGCGGCGATCCTTTCGATTGTAAGGTTGCACTTGGTTGGATAAATAAATTTTTATAAATATAAAAAATGACAGAGAAAAAAATCGGAAATTATAATATTGTTGATCACGAGTTTGATGTTTTGGTTGTAGGCGCTGGCGGCGCTGGTTTGCGCGCAACCTTGGGTATGGCGGCAAAAGGATTATCTACTGCTTGCATTTCAAAAGTGTTTCCAACTCGCTCACACACTGTGGCGGCGCAAGGTGGAATTTCTGCCGCACTTGGCAACATGGGCGAAGATGATTGGCGCTGGCACATGTTTGATACAGTAAAAGGCTCAGACTGGCTTGGCGACCAAGATGCCATCGAATATATGTGCCGCGAAGCACCAGACGCAATTATTGAGCTTGAACATTACGGCGTGCCATTTTCGCGCACTAAAGAAGGCAAAATTTACCAACGCCCTTTTGGCGGAATGACCAAAGAATATGGTGAAGGTGGGCCAGCGCAACGCACTTGTGCCGCCGCTGATCGCACTGGTCACGCAATTTTGCACACGCTTTATCAGCAATCAATCAAGCATGATGCGCAATTTTTTATCGAATATTTCGCGCTTGATTTAATCATGGAAAACGGCGTCTGTCGCGGTATCACGGCACTTAATTTGCTTGATGGAACGATGCATCGTTTTAAAGCACAAATCGTTGTGCTTGCTACTGGTGGTTATGGCCGCGCTTATTTTTCTGCCACTTCGGCACATACTTGCACGGGTGATGGCAATGCTATGGTGCTTAGAGCGGGGCTGCCTCTGCAAGATATGGAATTCGTACAATTTCACCCAACTGGGGTTTATGGTTCAGGCTGCCTAATCACTGAAGGCGCGCGCGGCGAAGGCGGTTATCTCGTCAATTCTGAAGGTGAGCGTTTTATGGAACGATATGCCCCTAACGCCAAAGATCTTGCTAGCCGCGATGTAGTTTCGCGCTCGATGACAATGGAAATCATTGCTGGGCGCGGTGTTGGCCCCAAGAAAGATCATATTTATTTGCACCTAAATCATCTTGATCCAAAAATTTTGCATGAACGCCTTCCCGGCATTTCAGAAACGGCAAAAATTTTCGCTGGTGTAGATGTTACAAAAGAGCCGATCCCAGTGCTGCCAACAGTTCACTATAACATGGGCGGCGTGCCAACAAATGTAAAAGGCGAGGTTCTTACCGTTAAAAATGGTAAAACAGAAATTGTACCAGGCCTTATGGCTATTGGTGAGGCGGCTTGTGTTTCGGTTCATGGCGCCAATCGTCTTGGTTCAAATTCATTGCTAGATCTTGTGGTATTTGGCCGCGCTGCCGCTATTCGCGCCGCAGAATTAATCAAGCCAAATGCACCGCAAGCTGAATTTGCAGAAAATGCTGGCGCCGAATCAATCGAGCGCTTTGAAAAAATTCGCAATGCTAACGGCAAATCTCCATCAGCAAAAATTCGCAGCGAAATGCAAAAATGTATGCAAGATCATTCAGCAGTTTTTCGTAATGAAGAAATTTTGCAAAAAGGTTGCGATAAAATGTTAGAAATTTTCAAAAGCTTTGCAGATCTTCATATTACTGATCGCGGACTAGTTTGGAACAGTGATTTAGTTGAAAGTTTAGAACTTGATAACCTGCGTTCGCAAGCTTTAGTTACAATTAGAGCGGCACAAAATCGCAAAGAAAGCCGTGGCGCGCATGCTCGCGAAGATTACAAAGATCGCGATGATGAAAATTGGATGAAGCACACAATTATTTGGTGCAACAGTCTAGGTGAAACAAAAATTGATTATCGTGATGTGGTGTTAAAGCCTATGACCAACGATGTTCAGGCTTTTCCACCAAAAAAACGTGTTTATTGATTTTAAAATATGCTAAGTTTTTTCGAACAAAAAATTGCCTTTACCACCGATCGCCTCGAAGCGCATTTTTTAACGCCGCAAAATCAGCACTTTGTTATTGATCTTTACAATGCCGATGGCAGCACGCAATACCTAGAGGGGCTTGATGTGATGAAAGATATTGAATTAGTCAAAAAATGTTACCAAGAAAACCAAAATATTGGATCTTATTTATTTTTCTCCAAAAAAAATAATGAATTTATCGGTTTTGGCGGCGTGCAAAATCAAGAATCTTTAAATGATGGCTCTTTAGTTCTTTCTGATAAAATTGAATTTTTAATTATGGTTGCCTCAAAAAATGCGGGCCTTGGCTATGGTTATGAATTTTCATCAGCATTTTTACGATTCTTTTTTAATAATTTTCCTGAAATAAGCGTGCCAGCAAGAGTTAATAAAGAGAATTTTGCCTGCATTAAGCTATTACGCAAGCTTGGCTTTAGCTCTGATGGAGATGTTGCTTATCGTGACTGGGGAACTAAATTTAATTTATTGAGAATTAATTTTGACTCAATCTAAGAAATTTGCTGTAAGCACTAATTTGTTATGAATAGTATTTTGGTTCTACATTCCAATTGCCATGCCATTTCTACGCGGATCAGCGCCACCTTTTAGCTTGCGATCATCAATGGTAATAGCGTGAATTCCACTTACAATGTCGATCACTTTTACTTTGTGCCCCATTTCTTCAAGCTGTGGTTTTAATTTTGCCACCGCGGTATTTTCTTCAAGCTCAAGTGCGCCATTTAATGCTACAAAATTAGGTGCTGCAATAGATTTTTGAATATCCATTTTCCAATCAAGGTGATTTAAAATTGATTTCAAGGTAAATTGAATAATGCGCGGACCGCCAGGCGATCCAACCACCATCAATAATTTATCATTCTGATCAAACACTAATGTTGGTGTAAGTGAACTGCGAGGTTGCTTGCCAGCGCGCAAACGATTGGCAACATATTTGCCGTTAACAAAAGGCGTGAGAGAAAAATCTGTGAGCTGGTTATTCAACATAAATCCATCAACCGATAAAGCTGATCCAAAGAAATATTCAATTGAAGTGGTTAGAGAAACAGCGTTGCCATCTTCATCAACAATCGAAATATGTGTTGTTGATGGTGGTTCAACAGCTTTAACTTTTGCAAGTTTATTGGCGATAATTTTTGAATCAGAGAATTTTCCTGCGTTAACTTTTGCCATCGCGCGGCTTGTTTTGATTAGCTTGCTGCGTTGTCTTAAATAAAGCTTATCAAGCATTTGCGTTACAGGAACATTATTTATATCTGCGATATATTCATTGCGATCAGCATATGCCAAGCGCGAAGCTTCAGTGATTAAATGCACCGCTTCTTTTGAATCTGGGCGCAAATTTGCTAAATCAAAATTTTCTAAGATACCTAAAATTTGCAACAAAGTAATGCCGCCAGAGCTTGGCAAAGGCATTGAACAAATTTTATATTTTACGCGATAAGTGCCACAAATTAAATCACCTGTGGTTGTTTGATAATTTGCGAGATCTTTTAAAGATAAGGTTCCCGGATTAACTTTTGAATTGCGAACTGCATTAACAATATCTTGTGCGATGCGTCCTTTATAAAAAGAATCAATGCCTTCTTCGGCAATGGTTTCTAGGGTTGCAGCCAGTTTTGGATTAGTGATTATATCACCAATTGCTTTTGGTTTTTTATCTTTAGTAAGATAAATTTCGGCAGATTCATCAAAATCTTTGAGGTAAGAAATTTGTGTTGAAAGCGCGCGCATTCTATCATTAACAACAAATCCTTTGCGTGCTATTTCGATTGCTGGTTCAAATAAAGTTGCCCAAGGAAGCTTGCCATATTTATCATGAGCTTCTTTGAACATTTTTAACAAACCCGGCGTGCCTACAGATAAGCCGCCGCGAACTACATCAGTAAAATCGCGCGCTTTGCCATTTTTATCCAAAAACATTTTAGAAAATGATGCGGCTGGCGCGGTTTCGCGACCGTTGAAATAAATTGTTTTGGCAGTTTTGGCGTGATAATAAAGCAAAAATCCACCGCCACCAATCCCCGAAGAATGTGGCTCAACCACATTCAAAACCATTTGCGTTGCGATTGCTGCATCAATTGCGTTGCCACCTTGCTCGATCATTTTTTGTCCAGCTTGGCTAGCCAATTCATCAGCGCTACTGATCATGTATTTTTTGCCAGAGATGGTTCTAAGATTGCGAATTTTAGCCGCGCTTTCGCCAGTCCAGTTATCGTTGTTGGGGGCTCCGTTTGAATTTGCATTTTGCGAAAGAGCAAAGAGAAGAAAAAATGCGGTGAAAAATTTACAATAAAACTTCATTTTTTTTACCAATAAAAAACTGCACAACTTTTAAAGCTGCCGCAACTGACATTATTAAACAGCCCAGCCAAATCAGATAAATAAATGGTTTGTAATAAATTCTTAGAGCATAGAAATTATTTTCATCTTTATTGCCGATAGCTAAATAAAGATCTCCAAAAAATCCATGTCGGATCGCTGCCTCGTTGGTGGTTTGGTCGGATACAGGATAATATCGTAGCTGTGGTTTGATACGATTTAATTCTTTGCCGTTTTCAAAAATTGTGAAAATTCCTTCACGCGCTAAAAAATTCTGCCCCGCTTTGTAGTCGATACGATCGAAACGAATCTGATAATTTTCATCATCAGAAACATTTATTATTTCACCTTGTTTAATATTTACTTCTTTGACGGATCCAAGAGATGATAGTATAACTCCAATTACTAACAAAGTAAAGCCTAGATGGGCAATGTTCGAGACGGTTTTGCGAGATAAGAGAGCTAGAAATGAGCCATTTAATGCTAAAAATAATAGGATAATTTCACTAAAAGAGGCGTTATTTGTTTTAAGATAAGCCAAAAATGTCAAACTTGCCGAAGCTAGTAATATTAAGGAGTTGCGCTTGGTGATGATTTTTATTTTGCTGGCTTGGATTTTATAATGGGTAAAATAGGAGATGATCAAAAAAATTAAGAAAGGCAGTAGTAAAATCGTGAAGATTTGGTTGTAGTATTTTGCTCCAATTGAGATTGATTGGTCGAAGATGGTTTGGGATAAAATTGGGTATAAAGTGCCTAATAAAGTTGTAAAAAGGGCGATAATTAAGAGATAATTATTGCTAAAAATCATGCCAGTTTTAGAGAAGAATCTAATATTTTTTGATTGCTGTGAAGGCTTGATTTTATTGGCTTTGAGAGCAAAAATCAACATTGCGATACCGCTGATTATGGTGATTAATAGAATGATAAAAAATCCGCGCTTGGCATCAACCGCAAAAGAGTGAACCGAGGTAAGAAGGCCAGAGCGGGTTAGAAAGATTCCGATGAGGCATAAGGTGAAGTTGGTGATGGCGAGCAAAGTCACCCAAATTTTGCAAATATTTTGGGTTTTGAGTAGCTTGAGAGCGTGAATTAGTGCGGTTGCAGCCAACCATGGCATTAGTGAAACATTTTCTACAGGATCCCAAAACCAATAGCCGCCCCAACCAAGCTCGCGATAGGCCCACCAAGATCCGAGACCGATTCCTAGGGTTAAAAATCCCCATGATAAAAATAGCCAAAATTGCATGATTTTAGCTAGTGCGGGGGTGATTTTTTCTTGTAACAGGCCAGCAATTATAAGTGAAAAAACAACGGAAAAGCCAATATAGCCAACATAAAGCATTGGCGGATGAAGCGCGAGGCCAATATCTTGTAGAAGCGGATTGAGGCTGAGGCCTTCGATTGGCGCAGGAAAAAGTCTTTCAAATGGATTGGAGGTGAAGGCGGTAAAGCTGGTGAAGCCTAGAATGATAAGGCATTGCGAGGAAAGGGTAATGGTTTTGAATTCACTTTTATCGCGCAGGGCAAAAAATAAACTATAGCCCGAAAGCACGCTGATCAGCAGCAGCATTGATCCTTCGTGGTTTCCCCATGAGCCAGCAATTTTAAAAATTAGTGGTTTGAGGTGGTGTGAGTTTTGGTAGACATTTAGAACGGAGTAATCGGAAACTATATAGGAGTAGATTAGGCAGCCTTGGGCGAAAATTGCGAGGAAGAAAATTAGCCCCATTGTTGTTAGTGAGATTTCTGCCGATTCTTGCTTAGATTTGTTGAAAATAAAATAGCATGGCAAGAATAGGGTTAGGGCGATTATTAGTAGAAGTGTTGTGAATCCTAGTGTTGGTGCCATTTTTGTGATTCTTAATTCATGATTTTTACTTTGTGGCTTAAATTTATAGATCTCGTCCTCGGCTTTAGAGCTTGCTGGTGATACTCGCCTGCTCAGACACCCTTTTTATTT
The DNA here is from genome assembly GCA_945865905.1 of Rickettsia typhi. Lineage (GTDB taxonomy): Bacteria > Pseudomonadota > Alphaproteobacteria > Rickettsiales > UBA1997 > CAMCFD01. The sequence continues at coordinate 230,761 of CAMBFC010000001.1, read as the reverse complement.
GAATAAAGCAAGAGTAGCTTGCAATAAAAATGGAACTCGCATTCAAGCATCACCAGCAAGCTCTAAAGCCTTTCTTCTAGTATTTTTATATTAAGGTTATTCTTTCAATAATAAAGTCCTTTTGGGTTGTTGCGGTAAAGATTTAAAAACCACCTAAAAAACTTCAAGAAAGGCCGAGGAGATTGGCTGAAGATGTTCTGCTGAGGCGAGTTCCATTTTTATTGCAAGCTACGCTTGCTTTAATTCAAATAAAAAGGGTGTCTGAGCAGCAGAGCCTTACCTAACTAGCTCTCAAGCCGCGGACGAGATCTATAATCTAACAATTTCGAGCAATAAATTTTTTCACCAAATCCAAATTATTTCCCAAAATTTCATAACGCTCTTCTCTCTCAAATAAATCTTTAAGAAAATCGGGCAATGCTGGTTGAGGTGCTCCAGCATTGGTTACGGCATCAGGAAATTTTGCTGGATGAGCGGTGGCGATGTTGACTATAAATTCATCATCATATAAATCGCTTTGCATAAATTTTTTGCTAGCATTAATTGCAACTGCCGTGTGTGGATCTACTGTTTCTGTTGTATCGCGATATGTTTGTGTAATTGTTTTTGCGGTTTCGCTATCATCAATTGCATAGGCGATAAAGGTTTTTTTGATTTCTGCTAGCGTCGCTTCTTCAACTTTTATTGCGCCGTTTATTTCAAAATCATGCATTAACTTTGCGAGTTTTTTTTCATTTTTAAAATCTTTATGAACATCAAAAAGCAAGCGTTCAAAATTGCTTGAAACCTGAATGTTCATGCTTGGCGAGATCGTTTCAATCATCGCGCTTTTGCTATAATTATTATTATTTATAAAGCGCGTGAGAATATCGTTAGAATTGGTTGCAATTATGAGGCGCTTGATTGGCAGACCCATTTTTTTTGCTAAAAATCCTGCATAAATATCGCCAAAATTTCCTGTAGGAACGGTGAAAGAAATTGGGTTATCATTAGGCGCATCAAGCCTTAATACCGCATAAAAATAATAAACAATTTGCGCCATAATGCGAGCAAAATTTATTGAATTAACTGCGACCATTCTTTTGCCGCCAAGAAAATCTTGCTCGCCGAACATTTTTTTTACCATCGCTTGGCAATCATCAAAATTTCCTTCTAGTGCAATATTGTGAACATTTGGCGCGAGCACGCTGGTCATTTGGCGTCTTTGCACTTCTGAAACTTTTTTATGCGGATGTAAAATAAAAATTTGTGCATTTTGGCAATGCATACAGCCTTGAATTGCCGCAGAGCCAGTATCGCCAGAAGTAGCGCCGATAATCACGATTTGCTCACCGCGCTTTTGTAAAAAGTAATCGAGTAAATTTCCTAAAAATTGCAGCGCAAAATCTTTAAAAGCGAGGGTAGGGCCGTGAAATAATTCTAGCAAAAATTGATTATCATGGATTTGTTTTGTAGGCGCGATGGCGGCGTGAGAAAAATTGCTGTAAGATTTTTTGATGATTTCGCGATAGATTTTTTCAGGAATTTCTCCACCAATAAAATGTTTAGTAACTTCAAAAAATAATTCTTCATAAGATAAATGACGCAGATTTTGCAAATCTTTGGCGCTAAAAGAAGGCAAAAATTCTGACACATAAAGTCCGCCGTCAGTTGCTAATCCTTGAAAAACGGCTTCTTCAAAAGAAAGTTTTTTGGCGTTTGAGCGGGTCGAAATATATTTCATTTTTTATAATTTAGATCTTGTTCACAAATATTTTGCCTAAATTGAGCTATAAGTTTGAATTAAATAATTTATCCTTGTAGATTATAATTTAAAATTTCAGACAGTCAAAAATTAAAAAATGCAAATAAGCGATTCTATCAAAGATCAAAACAGTACCAAGCCAGATTATCTCTATCGCAGCGGCGTTGGAATCATGATAATTAACGCGCAAAAACAAATTTTTGTTGGAAAAAGAATTGATAATAATTCGGATGCATGGCAGATGCCGCAAGGTGGGATCGATGTTAATGAGCAAGAAGATGATGCAATGTTGCGCGAGCTAAAAGAAGAAACTGGCATCAGTTCAAATCATGTCAAAGTAATCAGCAAAAGCCTCGGCCACTATTATTATAATTTGCCTTATAAATTGCAGAAAAAATTTTGGGGTGGCAAATATTTGGGGCAAAAACAACGCTGGTATTTAATTGAGTTTGTTGGTGATGATTCTGCGATTAATATTGCCACTGAAGATCCTGAATTTTCGGAGTGGAAATGGGTTTCGTTAGCAGAAATTGTTAGTCATATTGTTTCGTTTAAACGAGAACTTTATGAAGATGTTATTAATGATTTTGCTGAGTTTTTAAAAAATAAAGAGAAAGCCTAGGTTGGAGAAAGAGGGTTTGCTGCTCAGACACCGCAACTATCTGATTTAAAGCGAGCGTAGCTCGCGATATTTGCAGAACTCGCCTCAGACCCTCTTTCTCCAACCTAGGCTTTCTCTTTATTTTTTAAATTTTATATATTTGCATCTTATTTTTATGACTGAAATAAATTTTTACCAAATTGACGATGTAATAACCAAGGCACTCGCGCCGCTATTAATTAAAATAACGGATGAGAAGAAGAAAGCGTTAATTCTTTGTTCTGATGCCAAAAAATTTAAAGAAATTGATGATTCACTTTGGTCTTATGGCAAATATAAATTTGTCGCTCACGCAACTTTAGCAGATAAGGATGTGGCGGAATTTGGCTGGAAACGCCAACCGATTTTTTTGGTGGATAAAGAAGAAAATGTGAATGAGGCGGATTATTTGGTTTTGGTTGCTGAGGCGTCTGAGGATTTTATTTCAAGCTTTGCGCGGATTTTTTATTTTTATGAAGCGCAAGATTCTGTCGCAGTGAAGAAATTTGCGAAGAATTTTAAGAAGGTTAATGCTTATAAGAAGGTTGATGGAAAATGGGTTAAGGATGGGTTGTAGTATGGGTTGGTCTTTTATTTTATAACACAAAAATCAAATTTTCAAATGGCTCTAGATTGGCAAACCGCATCGCGAGAAAGCGCCAATATTGCGCCATTGCCGCATGAAGATCTAGAAGCGCAGGTGCAAATTTATACAGCAAAGGCTTTTGCTTGGCGCGGATATTTTAGCGTTCATAGTTGGATTGCAACCAAAGAAAAAAATGCCGATAGCTATATAATTTTTCATGTTTTGATGTGGGGAAAATATTATGGCAATAGCATGGTAACAATTCAAAAAGATCTGCCAGACCGCTATTGGTTTGGTGCCAAGCCCACATTGATTTTTTTAGCACGCAAAGAAAAAGCGGCAAAAATGATTCCGCAAATTTATGAGGCAGTAAAATCTTATCCCTATCCCGATCTTTACCGCGCCTATCCCGGCCCCAATAGCAATTCATTCATTTCACATATTATGCGATCGGTTTCTGGGTTTGATGTTGAGCTGCCAAGCAATGCGATTGGCAAAGATTGGATTCATAATGCGCGATTTTTTGGTATTACCGAAACCCGTACAGGGGTTCAGTTCTCACTTTATGGAATGTTGGGATTTACACTTGGTTTGCGCGAAGGAATTGAATTTAATGTGATCGGATTATCTTTTGGTGTTGATTTTTTGCATCCAGCGTTAAAGCTGCCAATTGTTGGCAGAGTAGGGATGAATAAGTGTGCTAAAGGTTTGCTTAAATAACTCAATAAAAAATAAAATTTATGAAACTAAAAACTCCACGATTTCTTTTTCCATTTTTTATGGCTTTGACTATGGCTCCAATAATATCGGGGGCGATGATTTTGATCAATCTAGGTTTTGTTGAAAATTTTTTTGCGATATGGCTTAAGTCTTTTGGAATAGCTTTTTTAGTAGCATTTCCAACCGCTTTTTTTGTTGCACCAATTGTGCATAAATTAGTGAATAGAATTTGTGGTTAGAGCGCTTAAATAAATTATGCATTTTCTATGCTTTGATGCGGGGAAGGTTTTATAAAAGAATCAATCGGTGTGTTTTTTATCTTTTAACATTTTTTTATCTCGCGGTCAAAATCTGAAATATAGTTTTTATCTCGTCTTTGGCGAAATTTTTCAAATTCTTCTAGGGCTTTTTCCTCTGCTTCTTTGGCGCTTATTTTGCCAGATGTATGCAAAAGTTTTTTATCGGAAATGGTCAAAAATTCATCGAGTTTTTTTATCCAATCTTGCATTTTCATCAAGCGGCCCGAGCTTGCCTGCAACTCGGCAAAGGTTGTAGTGTTTAATATCGCGCTCAACCTCTCTGTTTCCTTCTTTTTGAACTATCCAGAAATTCCGGATAGTTGGGATTTCTTCTAATTCTTGTTCATCATAAATATTTATTAAATGCTCATTAACCGTGCGCACATCAACTTCAAAAAGTTCGACAATTAGCTTTTGAGCAAGCCACACATTTTCATCTTCAATTGTAAAGCGAATTTTTTGCCCTTCTTCAAGTGGCTGAAAGATTGCAATTTGTGGTTTGGTTTTTTTAGTTAGTGTTGATAACTGTTTTTGCAAGATTGGTTAAGCTTTGTTGTTAATAAAAATAGGCTCTTTTGCGTTAATTTGCAAGATTGTAGGTTGTGTTTGGTTAGATTTTTTGGGCGATCGTTAGATCGTTGGGGTGTTTGGCCTTTCTTTGCCTAAAGGTGTGGCTGAGAATTTTTGTGGTGGACGCTGTTGTTGAGCTGGTTGCATTTCAGGATGAACGGTTGCAGTTCGTCCATATCTTCTAGTTGGTGTCGCTGCCATAGCGCCATCATCCGGATGTGGAGTTTCTGTGGGTGCTGCTGCCATAGCGCGATGACCCCTTGCTGTTGATAAAGGAGTCTCTCTTCTTATGCCGCCTTTGGCTGGAGCTATAGCTAGATGGAGTGTTCGTACATCTTCAACAACTTGTTCTTCCCTTCCTTCAGTTCTGACTATTGTATTCGTAGCTATTATTCTTTGCAAAGAACCTATATTGATAGCGCTGTTATCAAGGGCACGAAAAGCGTTTGCAAAAGCGCCTTCATTCTCATCATGTATGCTTGAATTTATTGTTGCTTGCAAAGATTGCATTTGAACCGCAAGCAGCGTAAAGACTTCTTTTGCTGTCAAGTTTTCGTCTTCTTTTATCAAGCCTGAGTTTATTACTTTTTTCAAAGCTTGTATATCTCTAGCGGAATGTTCAAAAATCGCGTTGGCTACATCCTTTAAATCTTCTTCGATTCGTTGTTGGGATAGTGCTTGAGGAGGCCTTGGCGTTCCTCCCAAAATTTTTTGTGCAGCATCTAACAATGTATCGGTTTTGTGTCTTGTATTTAAATATCTTGTTATCGTTTTTAAATCCGATATTTTTTTAGCAAGTATTTCAAGGGCTTCTATCGCTTCTCTGATTTCTTCATCGCTTGGCAATTGCGCTGCTGCTTGTGTTGCCTGTGCTGGAGTAACGACAATCCTTTGGATTACTTCTCCGCTGCCTTCTGTCCATTTGTTTACTGTTGGTGGCGGCGGCGTTTGAGTGGTTTGCATTACTGTGAGTGATGTTCTACCCGGCATTTCTTTTTCTGGCGCTACTTTATTGCGACTAGTTTTTTTAGATGCTGCTGCCACTACTGGTGCCGTTTGTGGAAGATGTGCTTGTGGTTGATTTATTCTTGGTGCTGGATGAGTCTGAGTGCGTTCAGTTTGCATTCTTGTGAGCGGCGGTATTGTATCATCTCGCACTACTCTATTGCTACTAGGACTTGCTGCTTGTGCCGTTGGCGGTGTTTCTGGAAGATGCGCTGATGTTGGATTTGTGCTACTCATTGGCGACACGATGACTCTTGTGACTGTTGACGGTAGCGCGCCTCTGAAGCTGGGCATAGGTGGTGGTGTAGCGGGATTGGTTCTAGAATTGCTCTGAAACGAATCTAGATTTTCTAGATTTGATGTCGAAAAATTGTCGATGTTGATCGTTGTGTGTGTTCCAGGGTTTTGGTCATTTTCACTATTTGCTATATTAGAAAAGTCAAAGCTAGCAATTCCATAGCTTCCTGTTTGATTTCTTCTTCTTTTTGCTAGAGCTGCTGCCCCTGCTATCAGAACTGCGGCAGCTCCAAGTGCACCACCAACGATTTTTGGTGTGAATGACGCTGGTTTGTTTGGAGTTTCTTGAGCAGTGGGTTCGCCAGTGGTGTTTGTGATTGTTTTGTTGGCGGTGGTTGGGCTTATAGTTGTAGTTAGTTCTGCAGTTGCAGCAGTAGTAGGGCTTATAGTATTAGAACTCACCGTAGTAGAACTCACACTAACAGAACTAGCCGTAGTAGCCTGAGTTGCCGCTTCAGTGATCTGAGTTGCTAATGTAGTAGCTAATGTAGCAATAGTATCAGCATTCACCGTAGTAGGACTCCCTGTAGTAGGACTCGCCGTAGTAGAGCTAGCAGTAGTTAAAGCCCGAGTTGCCGCTTAGCGGCAATAGATGTCAAAGTGAGTAATTTCTACAGTGATTATGTTGGTGGTAGCGAAAGGGCTTCTAAACAAAAATGGCAACAAGGTTTTGTTGTTGGGGGCGGTTTTGAGTTGGCTCTAGATAAGCACTGGAGTTTGGCTATCGAATATTCATATATGGATTTTGGCAAAATAACCGCAAAAGGTCTTGTTGTTTCTAGTAACCCCGGAGAGGAGAGCACGGCAAGTCCGCTTGATGTTAGTTCTAATCTTACTGTTAAGCTTGCTACGGCGGGGTTGAATTATAGATTCTAGGCTGATTCTTCTGTGGTGCAAACTTATTATTTTAGGCGCGATATCATGCAAGCAAAGGACCTTGATGCTTTTCTTCTAATCACAAATCTATTTTTCTAAAGCCGCTTTCAAATCAGTCAAACCAGTAACAAAATTTTTGCTAGCTTCTTTTTGCATGAAAAAGCAAACTATGTTGAAAGGAAAGTCGTTTCTGCCAGTCATTGTCCAAGTAACTTTAGTTTGGTTTTCACCAACTGATACAGTGGTAAATGAGATATGATGCGTTGCTTTTGCTGGCTTGATAAGACGCAATTCTAACTCGATTTTTTCATTTGGAACGATAGCGGTGATTTGTTCTTCACCAACGCCGAGCTCTTTATCATCTGATGACCAAGAATTTACAAAACCAACGGCACCATCTTCACCTTTAAAAGATTGTACATCATTTGGACCTTTATTAAAATCTTTTTTCATCCAAGGATTCCATTCATTACCATTTTTTACCATTTTCAAATAATTAAATACTTGTGATTGCGGTTTATTGATAACAATTTCTTTTTCAATTTTAAAATCTTTTGGCATCAATGCTGCAACTAATAGAACTAAAGCGATAACGCCAATAAGGGCTAGAAGTATTTTTTTCATATGCTATTATTGTAAATTTAATTTTGAAGAGTGGTAACTCGTTATAAGATTGCTTTAAGAATTTTTAACTATCAAGAAAAAGTCGTAATTCTTTTTCTTTCGCTTCAGTTATTATAAGATTTTTCGCATTAAACCAAAAATCACCTTCCCACAAAAACTATCCTAACCTTATATTCTTCAAGGCTAGAGCTATCAATCACTACAGCATCAAGAAAAATATTTTCTTCTGCAACTTTTTCTAAAAACTCAAGCGGCAGTGAAACATAAATTTTAAATCCACGCACTTCTTCAGCTTTAACAGGAAGGTTATCTGCGCTTACTCCTTCGTAGGATTCCACCTTTATCTCAGCTTCTTGCGGCTTTAATAATTTGAAGGAAAGAATTTTATCACCGTGAGTTTTGTTAGAAATTTTAAGCGTATAACCATTGCGAATTGATCCATCAGATAATTTAACAAAAAGTGGGTTGCGATCAGGAATGGCGCTGATTTCTAGTGTTGGTTTTGTTGACAAACTATGAATCATAACAAAACTAACTATGAGTAAAATTGTTGCGTAATAAAAAGTGCGCGGCTTTAAAATATGAAATTTATTTTTAGCATTTGGTTCTTTAAGATTGGCCTCGGTATCATAGCGGATAAGGCCTTTGGGCAATCCGATTTTTTCCATTACTGCATCGCAGGCGTCAACGCAAAGGCCGCAAGCGATACATTCCATTTGCAGGCCGTTGCGAATGTCGATTCCTTGTGGGCAAACCACGACGCATTGTTTGCAATCGATGCAATCGCCGCTGGTTCTGATTGCATCTTTGGTGAGCTTGCCTCTAGGTTCGCCGCGTTTTTCATCATAACTAATAATAAGAGTATCGCGATCAAACATTGCTGATTGAAATCGTGCATAGGGGCACATTAAGTTGCAAACTTGTTCGCGCGCAAAGCCTGCCATGATGTAGGTTGAGACGGTGATTCCTAGTATCCAATATAAAACATTTAGGCTGATTTGTCCGTTGAATAAATTTTTTGTTAATAAAAAAGCATCGTTGAAGTAGCCAGCAAATGTGATGCCAGTGATTAGTGAAATTAAAATCCACACTGCGTGAGTGAGAAATTTTTTGTAGAATTTTTCAAAAGAATTTTTGCGATCAAGCAAAATGCGCGCATTGCGATCGCCTTGAAAAATTTTTTCTACCGCATAAAAAATATCATTCCATACCGTTTGAAAACAAGCATAACCGCACCAGACGCGGCCAAACAACGATGTTATAAAAAATAAAATTACGGCGGCTAAAATTAAAATTCCTGCTAAATAATAAATTTCTTGTGGCCAAATTTCGATGAAGAAAAAATAAAGCCGTGAATTAGAAATGTCGATTAATATTGCTTGATTTGGCGCAGAAGGGCCGCGATCAAAGCGCAAAAAGGGCGCAAAACAATAGATTGATAAAAATATTGCGCTAAGCAGCCATTTTAATCTGCGAAATCGGCCTTTAACCGATTGCGGGAAGATGCGTTTTTGCTTTTCAAAAAGATCATCTAGAGCCATAATTATTTTTTTCTTTCCCAGTGCGAAATAGCAACTGTGGCAACCGCATTGCCTATCACATTAGTAACGGCGCGCGCTTCTGACATAAAACGATCGATTCCCAAAATCAATGCTAAGCCAACCATTGGCACCGCGTGCACCACAGATAAAGTTGCGGCCAAAGTTATAAACCCACTTCCTGTAACGCCAGCGGCGCCTTTTGAAGTTAACAATAACACAAGCATTATCTTTATAATTTCTGCCAAAGAAAGATCAATATTAAAAGCTTGTGCAATAAATAAAATCGCCATCGTAAAATAAATACAAGTGCCATCAAGATTAAACGAATAACCACTTGGTATCACGATGCCGACGATAGATTTTTTGCAGCCGAATTTTTCCATTTTGGCAATCAAATTTGGCAGGGCAGATTCTGATGAAGAGGTGCCGAGCGTCATGAATATTTCTTCTTTGATATGCTTTAAAAGTTTGAAAATCGAAGAGCCGCAAAGCTTCATCACGAGTCCTAAAATTATAATTATGAATAAAAAGCAGGTGATGTAAAAAGAAATCATTAATTTTGCCAGCGGAAAAAGTGAGATGGCGCCATATTTGCCAATGGTGTAAGACATTGCGCCAAATGCACCGATTGGCGCCAGATACATTATGATATTGATAATTTTGAAAAAGATTCGTGATAGCTCTCTAACACCAGCGGCAACTAGTTTGCCGCGTTCGCGCAGCGAAGATAATGCAAGGCCAAAAATTATGGCGATGAATAAAATTGAAAGAATGTTATCCTCAGTGAAAGCCTTGAAAATAGTGGTTGGAATGATGTTGGAAATAAAATCAACTGCGCTCAGATGTGGCTGCACATAAGCAGAAACCGATGCGGCATCAATAGTGCTAGGATCAATGTTCATGCCGCTTCCCGGTTTAAACAGCAGGGCAACTCCAAGGCCAATTATTAAAGCAATTGTGGTGAGAACTTCAAAATAAATTAAGGATTTAATGCTAACGCGACCAATGCTGCCAGCGCTTGCACCGCCAACAATGCCATTAACGATAGTGCAGAAAATTATTGGTGCTATACACATTTTAACAAGATTGATAAAGCAATCACCAAGCGGTTTCATGCTTTGTGCGCTTTCAGGAAAAGATATGCCAAAAATTATTGCCAAGCAAATGGCGATTAAAACTTGGATATAAAGATTTTTTAAATATTTCATATTTTTATAATGTTGGCTTTTTTAATCTTAAAATTTTTAAGCGGCCAAAGAATGAAGTGTAGACTTTTTTAGTTTGAGAGATGAAAGAATAATAGATTTTTATCGTTAATTATCAATAAAAAAGCGGCCCTTAAATTAATAAGAGCCGCCTTTTTTTATACAAGTATTGCAACCAAAACTAGAAGTGGTAAGAAAGACCAACTTTTAAGATGTTTAGTTTGATTTTAGCGGTAGAGGCACTGATTGAAGGATTAAATTCTACTCCATTTGTAGAAGATGACCCAGGTGTTTTTATATTAACATTTTGCATAGTATATTCTGCCATTAAAGCTAAGTCTTTGTTAATCTTATAAAGAAAACCTGCTCCAACAAATGGACTAGATTTTCTTCCTTTTTTAGAAAAAGAAGTAGTGTCAGGATTGGCGGGGGTGGTGGTATCATCCCAAGATAAAGAAGACCTAATGTTGTATGATAAATATGATAATCCGCCAGTTCCATAAACAGAAAATTGATCATTTAAATCATATCCAAGGTCTAACTTTGCGCCATATCTATTATTGATTGATCCTTTATTAGAGAAAGAACTTACAAAACCAATACCTCCGTCTGTTCCAGATTCTTTTGTTTCGTTTCCAAGGTGATCAAAAAATACACCGGGAGCCACGAAAAAATCATTAAAGCTGATTGCGTGTTTGTAAGCAAAGCCAAAACCAAAAGATGAATCACTTTTCTTGTTAAATTCTTCGTTTTCTTTTAATTCTATACTTGATCTTAAAACGCTAAAATCAGCAAAATTTCCTTCAGTTTTTGCAGAGGCAGATGCGCTTGCTAATACAGCAAGAACCGACACAATGTAACTAATTTTTTTCATAAATTATTTTATTTAGTTGAAATCAAAAAAGCCCGCATATTAGGCCATTTGCAAAAATAAAGTAGAAAAAAATTGAAGTCAATTATGTATAATTAACTCGACCCTTTATGAATCAATAATGTATCTAAATCCAAGGGCGGTCATATTCTGGCGCCGCTTCTGAAAGTGGATCAGAAGGAATATCCGCATAAACCTCGCCATCCATTTTTATCACCACGCGACCACTATCAGTAACAACGCCTATTACCGCAAAATCCAAATTCCATTTTTCAAAAATTTTGCGCGCAAATTCTTCTTTTTCTGGTTTTAAAATCATCAGCATTCTTTCTTGGCTTTCAGATAGCATAATTTCGTATGGCGTCATTTGCGTTTCGCGTTGCGGAACATTTTCTAAATTCAATTCGATCCCTGTTCCGCCTTTGCCTGACATTTCGAAGGAAGAAGAGGTGAGGCCTGCCGCACCCATATCTTGTATGGATAAAATCGCATCTGATTGCATTAATTCTAAGCATGCTTCAAGTACTAGTTTTTCAGTGAATGGATCACCCACTTGCACCGTTGGGCGCTTATCTTCATCGCCTTCTTTAAATTCATCTGAGGCCATAACTGCGCCATTTATACCATCGCGACCAGTTTTCGATCCAACATAAACTACGGATGCGCCAACTTGAGAAGCGGCTGAATAAAATATTTTGTTTGAATCTGCCAAGCCTACAGTCATCGCATTTACGATAATATTGCCATTATAGCTTTTGTGAAAAGTGACTTCGCCACCAACAGTTGGAACACCAACGCAATTACCATATCCACCAATGCCCGAAACCACTCCGTTAACCAGCTGGCGCGTTTTTGGATGATCTATTTCGCCAAATCTTAACGCATTTAAATTTGCAATCGGGCGCGCTCCCATCGTGAATACATCGCGCAAAATTCCACCAACACCAGTCGCCGCACCTTGATAAGGCTCGATGAATGAAGGGTGATTGTGGCTTTCCATTTTAAATACTACAGCTTGGCCATCGCCAATATCGATCACGCCAGCATTTTCACCGGGGCCACAAATAACCCATGGAGCCTTGGTATGCATGGTTTTTAACCACTTTTTGGTAGATTTATAAGAGCAATGTTCGGACCACATTGCAGAAAAAATCCCCAGTTCGGTGATGGTAGGTTCGCGTCCCAAAATCTCGAGCACCTTAGAATATTCACCGTCGGTGAGGTTGTGATCTTTAATTAATTGTGGTGTGATTTTGATATTTTTCATTAGCAATTTCAGCGATTTATATGGTTGACAATCAAAACTAATTCTTTGAGTCTAAATTTCTTTGTTTCAAATTCAATATAGTTTTTATTTTTATGACAAAACCAAATCCATCGGCAGCATTACAACATTTGAAAAGCATTGTTGGTATTGCGAGAATGGAGGTTGCATCAAAAGTGCCAGAAGAGCTCTTAACCAAATACATTCCTGATGCTAGTAGAGCTATAGGGTTAGTTCGTGCCGCAATAAATCCAGAGGTAAGTAATGGTTTTGCAAAACAGATGCAAAATATCGGATTGCAAATGGTGCGATCTATGAGTGATGAATCAATACGCTCTCTGTCTTCAAAATATAGATTGGCCCCAAAATCAGATGTTTCTAAAATTTTAACAGAACAAACCATTGTAGTTCTTGTTGATACGCTAAATAACCTGAATGTTGGTTATAATTTGCGTTCTTATCAATTGTGGGATGCATCATTAGGAAGATCTTTTATAAATAATGATTATTTAATAAAAACCTTAGATCAAAATAGTGTAGATTTTCGCTCTATAGTTGCGCAACTTGGAGGTAAATTTGATAAACTAGCCCCAGTTGTTTTAGAGTTGGATATGAGAAAATTTTCGCGATTAACAATTCCAAAAACTTTAGGCGCATATATTGTTTCTGCTGGCACTAACGAAGGATTTGCTGACCAAGCAAATAAATTGCTAACAAAGGTTGCGAGCCCTTATGAGACGCAACAAATGAACCAAGCTCATTTGACATACAAAGCATATATTGCAGAAGTGGATCAATTAATTGCAGGCTCTGTGCCATTTTCTCTTGTCTATCAAGCTTATCAAGAATCGCTGCTAACAAAAAAAACCCCTCCTTCTGATAAAGACATGAATTTATATTTTGAGAAAGTCGCCGAAGAGGCTATAAAGGGCGCTCAACAAGAATGGAAAAAAACCGAAAACGCTTTACAAGTTTTTGGTGATGGAAAATTTTCTGAGCTTGTTGCCCTTAGAGCAGAATCGCGCATGGCTCAAAATATATCAAAACAAACTACGCCAAGTTCAGAAATTAAGGGAACTGCCATCACTATTGGAGCTTTGGCGGCACTTGGTAAATTTTTTAAAAGCAGCAGTAAATATTAACAAGATTATTTGTAAGATTTGTCTCGATAGCAAAATTTAAACTAATTAATAAAGCTCAAACATTTTTTAAATCCTTCTTCAATTGATAAAGTTCCGTTATCAATAACTATCGCATCCTTTGCAATCAACAAGGGAGAGTCTTTGCGGTTTGAATCATTTTCATCGCGCGTTTTTAATTGAGTGAGAATTTCTTCAAAAGCTATATTTTTTCCTTGGTTTTTTAGTTGATTAAATCTTCTTTGGGCGCGTATTTCTACTGCTGCGGTGATATAAAATTTGTTCGTTGCATCTGGGCAAATAACCGTTGTGGTATCTCGTCCATCAAGCACTGCGCCACCCTTTTGCTCTTTGCTATTGGCGATGAATTCTTGTTGAAAGGTAAAAAGTTTTTTTCTTAGTAAAGAATTTTGTGCAATCACCGAAGCTACAGCGCCAACATCTTCACCAAATAACACTTCTTGCTCTAATTCATTTTCAGTGATATTTTTTGTGAGTGAATCTAATAATTGTTCAAAAGTGACAAGATTGAAATTTTCTTCACTATCATCGGGTGCAATTGCATCATTTTTGCCGGCATTAAAAAAACTATTCACCGCAACTTTTTGTTCAATTGCTCGCAATGCAACAAGGCGATAAAGCGCGCCGGTGTTGAGATATGGCAGGTTAAAGTGTGCTGCAATTTTTTTAGCAACAGTGCCTTTGCCTGAAGCAGATGGCCCATCGATAGCAATTAGAAGAGGTTTTTTCATAGAACTTGTAATAAAATATGATATATAAAATGCTGTTAAAGGCTTCTCTTTGTTGACAAAAACTCCGTTGAGTTTTTGTTTTGTTATTTGCAATCCAAACGGCGCCAGTATCTCTTAAAAACTTGGTCAATCAAATAAGGCAACGCGCCCGCAATAATGCCGGGTGCGGCCTCATATATAGCTGATCCCAAATTAAAATGGCGCCAAATCATCATCACAGTAAACCCCGTAAACATGCAGGTCAATGCCATTTTTTGCGACATTTTTTGGCCCAAAGCATAAATTGTAATTATTGGTGTAAAAGAGCAGGCGAGGGCCAGCCAGCCAATGTTTACTAGGGCAAAAACACTTTGGTTGTTACCAATTGCAACTAATAATGCGATAATTGTAACGACCATCGTCGCCAATTTTGCCGCAAAATAACTGCTGCGTTTTTTAGGAAATAAATCATTGGTGATAGAAGCTGAGCAACCTAGAATCTGTGAGTCTGCCGATGACATTGTTGCTGAAAATAATCCGGCCAAAATCAAGCCAATTAATATATCGGGCAAAATTTGTTGCGATAAAATCGGCAAAGCTAGCTCGGGGTCAAAGCCTGCATGCATAGGCAGCAGAAGGCGCGCCGCTAGGCCAGTGGCTAAAGTGAAAGAGAAAAATATCACATACCAGCTATAATAATAAAGGCGCACGCGGCCAATGCTTTCGGGCTTGTTCATTGCCATAAAGCTGGTCATTACATGAGGTTGGCCAACAATTCCAAAGCCGCCAAAAAACCATCCAACTATAAATAGAGCCAATCCCAAGCCTTTGTTAAAAAGTAAATCGTGAGGAAAAATGCTGAAATATTCTGGTGAAACATTTTGCAGTCCAAGAATCATCGCATCTAATCCACCGATTTTTTTGAGTGAGGCAAAAAATAAAATGGCCATCGAGGCAATCATCACAAAGGATTGCGCTGTGTTGCTCCAAATTGAAGCGCGAATGCCGCCGGCATAGCAATAGACCAGCACTATCACCGCGCCGATTATTGGTCCGATGGCAAAATTCCAGCCGAATAAAACATGTAGCGCCTTGCCGCCCGCCTGCAATTGCGCCGCGGCGTAAACGCTTAAAAATACTACCACAATTAAGGCGCCAACAACGCGCAAAATTGGATAATCAGTGCCATTCCATTTGCTAATTGCCTCGGGAAAGCTTAGAGCGTGAGACCTTCCTGACGAAATTCGTAATTTTTTGTGGATGAAAAGTGAGGCGCAAAAATCGCCGGTGATGGCGCAAATCATGATCCAAATTGCCGAGAGCCCGTTGGTGTAAGCGTAGCCGATCATGCCGATAAACATGTAGCCGCTATTGTTGGTGGCAACCGCTGAGAGCGCGATGAGCCATGGTTTTTCGCTGTGGCTGGCGATGAGATAATCGGCGCTGGTATGCTTGCTTTTAAAGGTAGAAAGCAGGCCGATGGCGATAAAAACAAAGAGGAAAGCGCTGAAGGAGAAGATTATCATTGTAAAAAATATTTACCAAATTGCTCTATAGGTCAGTTATTATGTTGATTGCTTTAAATTTATAAAGACCGATCTCTTGCTTTGCAAAAATAGCGAGATCTCAAGATATGGAGAGTAATAAGCAAGATTTATAACATCTCGCCAATCTTTTTCCCCTTCAAAATCTCACGCGCCTTCGCATATTTATCATCATGCCAAAACATCAAGCAGCCGTTGCAACCCTTGCCACAACAGCCATCTTTACCAATGCGCGGTGTGCGGTGAGAAATTTCGGAGTCGGTGATTTCTAGTGCTTTAAAATATTTTTTGCGCTTATTATCGTATTTTTCTTCACGAATTGAACCACCTTCAAGCTGGTGCGACAATTGACGCGATTCAACTTTTAGTTTTTCACTTTCTTCCAATCCTTTTTCTTTTCTGATCAAAGAAAGTGGTGGCAATAATTCTTTTAATTTTTCAACAGTTTCTAAATGAAAAAGTGCCGCAGGAACGCGAATCATAGGCTTTTGGCCCGCATGCATTACCTCAACAATTTTATCTTTTTTAACATCGTGAAATTCATACATGCGCAGCAAAATTGGCTCGCGCTTGAATGGTGATAAAAATTCTAACACATCGCCTGCATCAAGGCGGTTCTTGACTTCAACGATCATATCATCGCCTTGCCATTCTACAACGCGGCCAGCATATTCATAAAATGAGGTTGATCCAGTGCTTTCATAATCATGGGCGAGGTTAGTTAGGCGGCCATCGTGAAACGCTAGGCTGTAGCCGCGATTGGCAACTGAGTTTATTTCATCCATATAATCATCAGCGTTCCAATCATCGGGATTTTTCATGTAATCATCGATCGCGGCACGATAAACGCGGGCCACCGAACCAGCGTAGAACTCGGTTTTGTTGCGTCCTTCAACCTTAAAAGAATCGAGTCCAATCTTGATATATTCATCAAGTTTTGGCAGCAAACATAAATCTTTGGCGTTTAAAATATAAGAACCGTGAACATCTTCCTCAAAAGGCAGCAACTGGCCCGGGCGCACTTCTTCTTCCAAGAAAAAATCGAATAAATCTTTGTTATCTTCATTGATTTCTATTTCATGCTCAGTGTTATCTTTGAGTTTTATTTTTAATTTATAACCCCAGCGACAACTATGCGCACAGCTGCCCTGATTGGCTCCGCGCTCGGCGAGAAAGTTTGATAGCAAGCATCTTCCTGAATAGGTCATGCACATTGAACCATGCACGAAAGTTTCAATTTTGATATTGGGGCATTTTTTGCGGATCTCAGCGAGCTCTTCAAAGCTTACTTCGCGGGCCATTACAACTAATGATGCGCCTTGTTTTTCCCAAAAATCAACTGTAAGCCAAGAGCAAACATTGGCTTGCGTAGAGATATGCAGCTCTAGATCTGGCGCATGTTCTTTAACAAAATTAAAAACTCCCGGATCAGAAATAATCAAGCCATCAGGTTTTGCCAGCTTTACAGTCTCAATGAATTCAGGCAGTTTTTCGATATCTTTATTATGTGAAAAAAGATTGAGCGTAAGATAAACTTTTTTGCCGCGCGCATGCGCAAACTCAATGCCCTCAACGACATCTTCAAGTGTGAAACCAGATTTTACGCGTAGCGACATATCGGGTGTGCCACAATAAACAGCATCGGCACCATAAAGAATGGCGGTTTTTAGACGATCAAGCGTGCCTGCTGGAAGCAATAGTTCTGGGCGTTTCATGAGTTTAAAATTTTTCCATCCCGCAAAATTATAGTGCGATGAGCGATGCGGGCCACTACATCAAGATCGTGAGAAATTATTATATATGAAATATTTTGTTTCTTTTGCAGATCTAGCAATAGATCAATTATTTCGTTTTGAGTAAGTAAGTCAAGGGCTGAAGTCGGTTCATCCAAAATTAATATTTGTGGATTTAAAATTAATGCGCGAGCAATGGCAACGCGTTGGCGCTGTCCTCCTGATAATTCGTGAGGGTAGCGATATTTAATAGAAGTAGCAAAATCAAGTTTCTGCAAGATTTTATCAACTTGTTTTTGTGGATTTTTTTGACCGCGAATTATCAATCCTTCGGCGATTATATCCTTCACTAACATGCGCGGATTAAGGCTAGAGAATGGGTCTTGAAAAACGATTTGCGCGTGACTGCTTGGCGAAGAATCTGTTTTAGCAAAAAAATCACCTTGTCTTGTTGATAATTTTTGCGATGAATTTTTTTTATGGGCAGAATTTTTTGCATTATGATTTTGCAAATAAATAATTTCGCCATCATGTTTTATTAAACTCATCAAAGCCTTGGCAAGTGTTGATTTTCCTGATCCGCTGGTGCCAATCAATCCTAGATTTTCTCCTAAATTTAGCGAAAAATTTATATCTTTATTAGCGTAAAAATTTTTAGATTTAAAAAATCCTGTTTTAATTTTGTGGATGACGCAAAGATTTTTTACCTGCAGAATTTCTTGAGCAAAATCTTTTGCTGATAAGGATTGGGGTGGTTTTGCTGCTGCTAATAATTTTTTTGTATAATCATCTTTGGCATTGGCAAAAATAGTTTTTGCATCACCTTTTTCAACAATTTTTCCATCTTTTAAAATCACAATTTTATCAGCAATTTTTTTCACAATTTTTAAGTTGTGAGTGATGAATAAAATCGTTAAACCAAGCTCACGGCGCAGTTTTTGCAGCAATTCTAGAATCTCATCTTGAGTATCAATATCAAGCGCGGTTGTTGGTTCATCAGCAATTAAAATTTTGGGATTATTGGCGAGAGCGATCGCTAACATTACGCGCTGTTTTTGCCCGCCAGAAAGTTGATGCGGATAATCATCTAGTCTTGAAATCAAAGGCTTAAGATCAACAAGCTCAAGCAATTCTGCAACGCGTTTTTTGATTTTATCGCGCGAAAATTTTTTATTGTGAATATAAATGCTTTCGGCAATTTGCTGGCCAATTTTATGCAGTGGATTTAGTGAAGAATTTGGATCTTGAAAAACAATTCCAATATCGCCACCCCTTATTTTGCAAAGCGCGCGGTCATTTAGTTTTAACAGATCAATATCGTCAAAAATAATTTCTCCAGCAATTTTTGCTTTGCGCAAAAGCCCCAAAATTGCCAAAGCGGTGACTGATTTTCCTGAGCCACTTTGCCCGATTAAAGCAGTGATTTTTGCGTGAGGCAAAGAAAAAGAAACATCATCTACGACCTTGATTTTAGATGGTTCAAAGCCAGATGAATTGAGAAATTCAATTGTTAGATTTTTTATTAACACGCCATTGTATAAAGAAAAAATTATTTGCCTTGATAAATATCGATAATTTTTTCTAACATTGTCAATGCTTCTTCGCGAGGTCTTTGAAAAGTGTTGCGACCAATAATAGAGCCGTTTGCACCACCTTTATAAAGCGCACTAATTTCGCTATAAAGTTCTTGATCACTTTTGACATTTCCGCCAGAAAATACTACGATTCTGCGGCCATTAAACACGGTTTGCATTACATGTTTGATGCGCTCTTCTGTAGTTGCAACAGAGATTTTATTTTTTTCATAAGCTTTGATTGCTTCAAGATTTTCTAATGCTTGAGTAGGAATTTTAACTTTGATAATGTGAGCGCCAAGCAATGCCGCCATGTGCGCGCCATAAGCACAAATATCAACAGCAGTTTCGCCAATTTTAGAAAGATCGCCACCACGCGGATAAGACCACAAAACAGTTGCAAGCCCATAAGATTTGGCTTCTTCAGAGATTTCACGAAATTCTTCCATCATATCAAAAGCAGCATCAGAACCGGGATAAATTGTAAAGCCGATTGCTGAGCAGCCAAGGCGCAAAGCATCCTTCACCGAGCCAGTTGTAGCTTGGTGTGGAGCTGTTCCACCATTATGTAAAGAATTTGAACTATTGGCTTTTAAAATCAATGGAATCGCGCCAGCAAAGCTATCTGCTCCAGCTTCAAGCATGCCAAGTGGAGCCGCGTAAGCGCTTAAGCCCGCATCAACTGCTAATTGAAAATGATAGTGAGGATCGTAAGCATCTGGATTAACAGCAAAACTGCGGGCAGGGCCGTGTTCAAAGCCTTGATCAACTGGCAAAATAACTAATTTGCCAGTTCCGCCAAGTTTGCCATGCATCAAAATGCGCGCTAAATTTGTTTTGGTGCCAGCGTTATCGCTTTCGTAGCATGAAAGAATTTTTTTAACTTTGGTTGAGATTTTCATTTGCAAAATAGTTTGGTTATTTAGAATTTTCGATATCGATAGATTAGATTTAATTTTGTTAAATTAAACAAAATTTTGCAATTAAATTAGAATAAGACAATTTTTATAAACTAATTCGATAAAATTCTGTAAAAAAATCAGGTCAAATTAATCTTGATTAAAAGCTTAGTTTGTTGTAGAAGATAGTGAGTCATATTAATATACTTATTAAATATTTTATGGATATACCTTCTGGATATATCAGTCGTGCTGCGGCTGCATTTGTTCGCTTGATTAGATCACCAATTACTGCGGTGCGCAGAACAGATTTGAGTAGATATGATAATCTGTTTATTTCTCTTAATGGCGAAAGAGTTAACATTGAAGGTGGTTCTTTAGTCGCGCCAAATAATGATGGTAGTGATGTTTTTAATATCAGATTTTATCGCAACGAAACAATTCTTGAAAATTCTTTTGATTTAGGTCAAATAGCTGAGGCTTTTGGTGTAGAAAAAGAAAAAATATGTTTTTTTAACTTTGACTATTTTAATCAAGATGGCAGCCAAGGCATTGTTGGCAAGCTTAATTTAACATGTCCTAATAATGGCTCGCCTCTTGCTTTAACTGTTAATGGAGTTTCGCTAAGTGGCGTTGTTTGTTCAGATGATAGAGATAGTGGCAGTTTTCCTTTTACTAATTCACCAACTACTTTGCTGTTAAATAGTGATGGCGGTGCAATATTTGCTAATAGCGGTAGTGCGCAGATTGATAATAGTTCTATCAGAATTTTTGGTTTGGATTCTATTCCCGCAAGCCCCAATTCTATTGTAAATTGTTTAGGAGTTTTGCCAGCAATTCAAGATTATACTGTTGATGTGCTTTATAAAAGACAATTCACGATAGATCAATCACAAAATTTTGATACAAATGCGCAGCTATTTAGCAACCTAGATGGCACTTTTTCTACCTTTGCTATAGATAATAGTGGCGATGCGCCGCGATTAGTGCAAAGATTTTTTACCGCAACTGGTGCGCCAATGCCAGAGCTGCAGCGCGATATTATTACTTATGTCAATTCAGGACCTAATCCAACTGGAGTAGCAGAGCAAGATATCCCAATGAATAATACTGATTTTGCAGGATTTGCGATCACTAATTTTGCTGCGCGACAATTATCTAATGGCGCAATAGGTATTGCCGCAACTTACAATCGCGGCATTGTAGAAACTGGTGGAATTTCTATGGTTATTGATCAAATGGGAAACATGACTGCTGGCGCGCGAGATGTTAGTTTTCCTGCTACATCAACCGCTTTTAATTTCTTGCAGCGCAAAATTGCTCTAGTGGGCGCAGAAGCTAATGCGGTAGATCCAGATAGCCATAATTTTTTTGCGGCTTTTAGCCGACGCGGAAATTCGCCCGCGGAAGGAATATTTTATAATGCAACAGCGGGTTTAATAGAGCAAAGCCTTGTCGCAGATCATCAAGTATTATTGCCTGTAGAAAATAACCAGATCGCTATTGATGGCTATAGTTCTGCTAGTTCTGCTGGAGGAAGAGTAACTATTGGGCAATTTTCTAACACTACTGCGCTAGAAGAAATTGCGGGTTGTGAAGTTCATGTTATTGAAAATGGCGAAGAATATGTTGTTGCAAATGAGGCGAGTGATGATTTGCCAATTATTATCATTCCTCCTTCTGTTGTTGGGGCCGTAATCACTTTTGTTGCAAATGCTGCTGCTAATATTACCTATACTTTGGTTAATCAGGGTGGCGGGGCTTCTTATTGTTTTTCTGGGATTGATACTCAAAATCCAATCATTGATGCGGTTAATATTGATGGCGCTCCGTCATCAGTGGTTCATTTTGGCGGCGCTAATATTATCTTTGTTGGGCAAGGTGTGGATATAGTCACTGATCTTGTGGCGCAGCTTAACGATTGCAGCTCGATAGCATCTTCTACGCAAAATCCAAGTACCTCAAAAGGAGGGGTTTCGGCTGATCCTTCTATCGAGACCAGTCAAAGCACTTCTACGCAGCGCCCCGATACTACTGAAAGCGCAACTCGTGAATTAACAGCATTGCCCACAATTGTGGCTCTGCCTAACACAACTCTGGCGCCTGCCGCTACTACTATTGCAGGTCCAAGTCCGAATCCTTCCTCATCTGTCAATCCATATGTTATAGGTGGTGTTATTGGCGGTGTTCTCGCTATTATGGGTGGGGCGTGGCTTTACAATAAATTTAGGTCTCGCACTAACGCTGTTGCTCCAGAGCCGCAGCCAGATCAACAAGCTGTCGAATTGTCTCCTGTGCAAGATAGGCTACAACCGCCTAGGTCTCGCACTAACGCTTTTGCTCCAGAGCCGCAGCCAGATCAACAAGATGCCGCGGCATTGCCACCACCTCAAGCTGTTTTGCAACAGCCAAGGAACGAATTGCCACCATTGCGAGTACCAGCAGCGAATAAATTAGTGGCAAGTAATGAGCGTAATCACGAGTCACGAGTTTAATCAAATAAACTTGATATAAAGCCTAAATCATTGAGCTATCTTGTTTATTGATTTTTAATTTGTCATTTGAAACTGTTTCAAATGTATTTTTTATAATTTTTTGTAATAAATTTATGACCGATAATTTTCCTGTTGCTCGTGGTGTAACGGCCCCCCCTTCATATGCTCCGCCAGCAGTTTTGCCGCAACAACCTACGAGAGTGCAGAACTTTCCTGTTAATGTCCCTCATGGTTTGGGGCCATTAACTCAATTTGGTGGTGGTCTTAATAGGCATGGGCAACCAAGAGAAGAACCATTCGAACATGAAAAATCCAGAGAAGAAAGATTGGCAGAGCAAAGAGTTGGAAAAAAAGCCGCTCAAGCTGAGCGTGTAGCCGCTAAAGAAGCCGCTAAAAAAGCTGCTGAAGAAGCCGCAAATCAGCGTTCTTGGTTAGAAATAGCAGCTAATGTTGCAAGTGAAATAAGAAAAGCTGTGCAAGGTGCAATAAACCAAGCTAGCTCATATTTTGTAGAAGCCCCTGTAGAAGCCCCAAAAACTAAGATAGAACTCGCAACGCCACAACCTGTTGCTGTTAGTCAAGCAGCGAATAAAAAAGAGCGCACAAGAAAAGATGTGCCATTATTGCTCGCTCAAGTTAATGGCAACATCATTAGCGTGAACGCACAAATGCCTGAAAATGTTAATCTAACCGCGATAGCTGAAAATAGCGGATTAACCGATCCTAATTTTGCAGTAAATTTTCAAGTTAATGCCACTGCAAATGGTATAGTAGGTGAATCTACTTTAATAATTCCCTCTGGTGTAGCGCAGGTCGTGTTATCTGTTAACGGAGTACCGTTGAGTGGTGCAGCCTATCAGAGTGCCGCAAGCAATAATACCTTCAGCTTGTTATCGCCAGCAATCAATCTAGTGCTAAACGCAGATAGTGTGACGCTTTTTGGTAGCGGGGCATTAAATGGCGGTAGTATCGCAATTGAGGGCCTAAGCCCTGATCCAGCTGCATCAAATTCGGTGGCGAATGTTCTAGGAATTTTTCCTGCAACGCCAGCATTTGTTACCAATGCGCCATATGTTCACAGTGCCACAGCGCAACCTGATGCGGTTGGTTATGATGGAAATATGCAGCTTTACAAAGCAAGCAGTGGCAATTTTTACACTATTGCCAAAGTAACTGGCGCTGATGGTCTGCCACAATTAGTGCAACAATTTTATACCGCGAGTGGCGTTCATTTAGCGGCTCAAGATAATGTGCTTTTTTCGATTGCAAATACTGGCCCCGTTGGCTCAACAGATACTGCAATACCAACAAATAACACAGAATCAATATCGGCAGGAACCTTCACTATTACTGATTTTTCTACCAGACCATTGCCAGATGGCAATGTAGAGGCGGCTGTTGTTTATGATATTGGCACAGCAGAAACCGCTGGGGTGGTTATGGCTGTTTCTCAAGATGGTAAAATTATTGCTGGATTTAGAGAAATTAATGCTGGCATTCGAAGCTCAGTTTTTTCCAGAGTTCGTCGCACAATAGCAGTGAATGGCGTTGTGCCAGAAGGTAATAATGTTTTTGCTGCCTTTAGCAAAGGTGGAGTACCGCAGGATGGATATCTAGTAAATGCCACAGATTTATCAATCACATCAAGCCCATTGGCCGATCATCCCGCCTTAGAGACGCCAGCAAATAGTCAGGTTGTCGTTGGTTTTAACGAAATATCTGCTAACGGAAATGTTATCACCGCCGCAACTTTTTCTAATCCTAATGGAATAAGAACCGATATCGAAAATATAAGAGCTTATTCTATTGCGAATAATGAAACCTATGTTGCAAATTCTTTTAGTGGCGATCAAGCAATTGCTGGTCATTCTACTATAATAATAGTTCCGCCTTCAGTTCAGGGCGCCAATATTGTTTTTGCGGCAAATGCAAGCTATACAATGGTTAATCAGGGCGGCAATGCGAAGCTTTTTTTTCCACAGCCGATCAATGCGCAATCGGTTGTTACTGAAATGGTTGATGTTGATGGTGTTGCTTCGGTTAAAGCGATTTTTCCGGGAAACACCAATATTACATTTTATGGAGAAAATCAAGAGTTTGTTGCCAATCTTATATCGCAGTTGCAGGTTGTAACTACAGAAGTTCCGGCGAGTGTTGCAAGCACTTCGGTAACGCAGCCCGATACTTCGGCCGCCGCAACTTTGCAGCCAACTTCTCAATCAAGTTCAATTTCAAATTCAGTTTCTGATACCACTTCTAGTTTATCTTCAGCTTCATCTCCAACCGCAGATTCTTCAACTTTTTCAACCTCAAAGTCAGATTCGCAATCAGATCCAGCGACCGTTGCAAGCACTTTGGCGACGCAGCCCGACACTTCGACCGCCGCAACTTTGCGACCAACTTCTCAATCGAGTTCGATTTCTCAATCGAGCCCAGATTCTTATGATACCGCCACCGCAACCTATTCTGTTACAACATATACCAGAAGCGCAAGCACTGTTGTTGCAACGGCTCCAACGGCTCCAACTACTCCAACAGCTTCAAATACTCCAACTACTAAAGCGCAATCCGATCCTATTACAACGGAAGATCCAATTTCTAGCACATCAAAAAGTCCACCTAATAACGACGGAGGCAATGCCGAAGCATCTGTATTGGTGCCTACTATAACCGTCTCATTAGCAGCTGCTCTTGTTGCAGCTGGCGTTACCATAAAATATTTAAGAAATCGTCCTGATAGAAATAGAGTGTTTCCAGAAACAGTGTATCGAGTAGAGACTGCCGATGTAGAATTAGGGCCGATGGGTGGCCCCTTGGAGGCAGCACCTCAAACAGATATGATGCAGCGAGATCGAGATGGTCAAGTAGTGGTGGCAGAGTCGCGCGTTGATGATCTACCCGCAGGAGCAGCAATGGCTAGAAGTAGTAGTTCAGGTTCGGTGGTAGACCCGTTATCTAATAGTCTTGATTCGCGCGCAAGATTTCAAGCCGCTCTTGATGGGTTTGACAATGACGGTCAAAACTACGATCCAAATATAGACGGCCCCCGCTCTCCAGCGCCAGGCTGGAGCACTAGCAGTCCAACCCTTTCAGATATAGAAGAGGCTCCTCCCCCTCAAAACCTCAAAGATCCTGCGGGATTACCACTAAATCAAACAGACAGAACAACCGAAAGAAAATAATTAAAATGACAATTTTTGAACAAAAACAACAAGCTACAATCGCTCAAATTAAAAAGTTTCACAACTTAACTTTGCCGCAAATAAAGGCGTTAGAAGATTTTATTATTTTGCTTTTACAAGAAACCACGCAATTTAATTTAATCGGAAAATCAACCATCGATGATGCGTGGAATCGTCATATTTTTGATTCGGCGCAGTTGCTGCAATATATTCCGGATAAAAATATTAAAGTGGCAGATTTTGGCTCTGGCGCTGGTTTTCCCGGTTTTGTGTTATCAGTTTTGGGAGTCAAAGAAATGCACTTGGTCGAAAAATCTTTTCGCAAATGCGAATTTTTGCGCAAAGCAAAATTATTATCTCCTGAGCGAATTTTTATCCATCAAGCAAAGCTTGAAGAGCTAGCTGAGCGTAAGTTCGATGTTATAACTTCGCGCGCTTTAGCCAGCCTTGATAAATTGCTTGCTTATAGTAAAAAATTCCTTAAAAATGACGGTTATGCGCTGTTTCTCAAGGGAAAAAATCTCGAACAAGAACTTGAAATTGCTAAAACTCAATTCTCCTTCTCTTACGAACTTTTTCCTAGCTTAACATCGTCTGAAAGCAAGATTATCAAGCTTTCTAACATAAATTAACTAACTTAAAATTATCACTATGTTAATCGGAATTCCTAAAGAAATAAAAGATCACGAATATCGTGTTGGCGCTACTCCTGCCGGAGTTCGTGAGCTAGTAAACGCTGGCCACCAAGTTCTTGTGCAAAAAGATGCTGGCACCGCAATCGATTTTACTGATGATCAATATGTTGCTGCAGGCGCTAAAATCGTGGCCTCAGCCGCTGATGTTTATGGCCAAGCTGAAATGATTCTCAAAGTTAAAGAGCCACAAAAAGCTGAATGTTCAATCATTCGCAAAGGCCAAATTATTTTCTCTTATTTGCACTTAGCTGCAGAACCAGAACTTACCGAATTGCTGATCAAATCTGGCTGCGTAGCGGTTGCGTTTGAAACTGTCAGCGCTGAAGATCGTTCATTGCCACTTCTTGCTCCAATGAGCGAAGTTGCGGGCAAACTTTCAATTCAAGCAGGAGCGCGTGCTCTAGAAAAAGCTCAAGGCGGACGCGGAATCCTTCTTGGCGGCGTTCCGGGGGTTGCTCGTGGCAAAGTTGTAGTTCTTGGTGGCGGCGTTTCTGGTACTAACGCTGCGAAAGTGGCTATCGGTATGGGCGCAGAAGTTATTATTCTTGATCGCTCACTTGCAAGAATCCGTTATTTGTGCGATATTTTTGGCAATTCAGCTGAGGTTCTTTATGCTTCAACGGCTAATATCGAAAAAAGCGTTCTTGACGCTGATGTTGTGGTTGGTGCGGTTCTAATTCCTGGTGCAGCTGCGCCAAAATTAGTTACGGCAGCAATGGTTAAAAAAATGAAAAAAGGTTCAGTTATGGTTGATATTTCAATCGATCAAGGTGGATGTTTTGAAACCAGCAAACCAACTTCACATAGCAATCCAACTTACGCCGTTGATGGTGTTGTGCATTATTGCGTTACCAACATGCCAGGGGCAGTTGCGCGCACTTCTACTCAAGCGCTAGAAAATTCTACTTTGCCATTCTCTTTGGCTCTTGCAAATAAAGGCTTTAAAAAGGCTTTGCTTGATGATAAGCACTTGCGCAATGGCTTGAATGTTATTGATGGAAAAGTTTGTTATAAAGCAGTTGCGGATGCCCTTGGGCACTCGTTTGTTGCGCCTGAAGGTTTATTGGCGTAAAAGTTTTTATATTTTTTTAGAGAAGGCGAGGTGCGTTTTGTGGCCTCGCCTTTTTTGGTTTAAAAGGATTTTGTAATCTTCTTTTGCTTATAGATCTCGCCCTCGGCTGAAGAGCTTGACTGGCAAGGCTCTGCTGCTCAGACACCCTTTTTATTTGATTTAAAGCAAGCGTAGCCTGCAATAAAAATGGAACTCGGCTCAGAGCCTTGCCAGTAAAGCTCTTAAGCCTTTCTTTAAGTTTTTTTTGTCTCTTCCTAATTCCTTGTGATTTAAATAACTGGTTGCAACAATATTTTGAAAGCATAAAGTTTTCAACAACCCAATACAACATGCTTTCAACATCCGAACTAATAAAAAAATACGGCCTAGACGCAAAAAAATCCCTCGGGCAGAATTTTATTCTTGATAAAAATGTCACAGATAAAATCGCTAGATCCGCTGGTGATTTAAGCGAATGTGAGGTATTAGAAATCGGCCCCGGCCCCGGAAGCCTCACTCGCTCAATCTTAGATGCTGGCGCAAAAAAACTCACAGTAATTGAAAAAGATGAAAGATGCCTAGCTGCGCTTGCCGAACTTAAAGAATTTTATGGTGATCGCTTAGAAATAATCAGCGCCGATGCGTTAAAAATTGATGAAGAAAAATTATTTTCTGGCAAAGGAAAAATAAAAATAATCGCTAATTTGCCCTATAATATTGGCACGGTTTTATTAATTAAATGGCTAAAAATTGCGCCAAAAATTACTTCGATGACTTTAATGTTACAAAAAGAAGTAGTTGATCGAATCGTTGCCAAGCCAAGCACAGAGCATTACGGCAGGTTAGCGGTGATGGCAAATCATTTGGCGCAAAGCAAAATGCTTTTTACGGTGAGTCGCATGGTTTTTGTGCCGCCGCCAAAAGTTACTTCGGCGATTGTGCAAATTGTTCCTGATAAAAATTTGTCACACAATATCGAGTTTGAAAAATTAGAAAAACTTGTTGCTGCAGCATTTGGGCAGCGCCGCAAAATGATAAAATCGTCGCTCAAAAATTTCCCTTTTATTTGTGATACTAGCGAGGCGTTAAAAAAATGCGATATCGCCGAAAATTTGCGCGCCGAAAATTTGACGATACAGCAATTTTGTCAGCTAGCGAAATTTGTTGAAAATAAAACATCTAACTCTAATGTGATTGAAGATTAACAGATCAATTAAAATCGAATTTATGAATGATTTAATAGCGTTCTTCACATTGCGAACCTTTCTAGTGTTTGCCTCTACAGCATTTTCGCTATTATTTGTGATGTTAGTTTTAAACATTATTACAGTTGATGAAACCATCACAATCCTTCATTTATCTCCTGAAGCAGGAAGTGCCTTTAAGCTCGTAGTTTCTAGAGTGCAAGAACTTACAGGAAACATTCTCGATATCATTTCGCAATTGCTGAGCAAGTTGCTCGGTTGGGCTGGCGTTGAAGTTGATCTTAATAAAATCAAGATTGATGTAAATCAGCATCCAGCTGGTTTAGATGCCGCAGGCAGTGCCATGCCAAATCCAGCAAAATAGTGATTGCTGTTGTCATAAAATAAAGTCAAATTGCAACGGTGATTATTTTAGTTATTTCAATCCTCAATTTATTCCGTCTAATAGCTCTGTTTGGTGTATTTTTTCTGCTTTATCCTTTTTTAAAAAAGCGCGCAATTTATTTATTTTTAAAACTTGCGGGTCCTTCTTTTGTTAAATTAGGGCAGGCCCTTTCAACTAGACCAGATCTAATTGGAGAGCCTTTGGCAGAAACTCTAGCGCATTTTCAAGATCGCCTTCCGCCATTTTCTTCATGCAAAGTAAAAAAGATTTTGCGCCGCGAATTTGGTGAAAATTTTGAGAAAAAGTTTATTGATTTTAACTATGTGGCACAAGCCTCTGCATCAATTGCACAAGTTCACAAAGCAAAAATTTTTATTGAAGATGTCGATGCAAAAAATTTTGATAGCAAAAAAAATCATGAGCAAAATAGTGAGCAAAATGGCAAAAAAGGTCATTGGCAAAGTGTTGCAATAAAAATTCTTCGTCCCAATATTAAACGAATCGTTGCCCGTGATATTGTTACTCTTGAGCTGATCGCCAACCTTGCATATCTCTTCTCAAAATTTAGCGCCAAAACTTTAAAAGATATTAATTCTGTTCTCAAAGAATCCACAAAAAGTGAGCTAAATTTATTAAAAGAAGCATCGAATGCAGTGCGTTTAAAAAATAATTTAAAAAATTTGCAAGGTTTTTATGTGCCGCAAATTTTTCTAAAATTTTCAACGCCAAATATTTTGGTTAGTGAATGGATTAATGGCGTTCCTTTTTCTAATAAACGAGCAATTCACAATACTTCTCTCGATAAACAATTAGTGGCGAAGAACCTTGTGATTAGCTATTTTACGCAAGTTTATTCTGATGGATTTTTTCATGCCGACATGCATCCGGGAAATTTATTTTTAATGAAAAATGATGCGGTGCAAAATCTGCATAATGGCGCAAAAGCGGGCGATATTGTTGTGGTAGATTTTGGAATTATGGGCGAAATTGATAAAAAAACTCGCCTCGCCGTGGCAGAAATTTTCATCGGATTTTTGCACAAAGATTATAAAAGAGTGGCAAAGTTGCACATTGATGCGGGCCTTGTTCCAAAAGGCACCAACTTATATGATCTTTCTCTTTCTTGTCAAAAAATTGGCGAAACAGTTGTTGGATCTTCAGTCAAAGAAATTTCTCTCGCATCATTGTTAACGCATTTAATTGAGATGACGCGCGAATATCAAATGGATACAAGGCCAGATTTATTATTGTTGCAAAAAACGCTGCTATTGGTTGAGGGAGTAGGAGTTATGCTTGATCCTAATTTAAATATTTGGGAACTTGCGCGCCCTTGGGTAAAAGAATGGGCGAAAAAAAATATTGGTTTTGATGCAAAAATTCGCGATGCGTTGTTTGATTTATTTGATGCGGTTAAGGGGTTTATTAATCAGGATCATGCAAAATAATCGAAGTATTTATGACTTTTCAAATTTCATCTTTCGAACAATATAAAACAGAATATTCGCGCTCAATCCAAGATCCGCAAGGTTTTTGGGGCGATATCGCAAAAAATTTTCGTTGGTTTAAAAAGTGGGATCAAGTGATGGATTGCGATTTTAGCAAGTTACAAATTGAATGGTTTAAAGGCGGAATAACCAACATTTCTTACAATTGTTTAGATCGTCATTTAATCGAAGATGATTGCGACGAAACCACTAAAGACAAGATCGCGATTATTTTTGAACCCAATAATCCGCAAGAAGAAACGCGCAAAATTACTTATCGCCAATTATATGAAAAAGTGCTGCGATTCTCTAATTTATTGATCGCGCAAGGTGTTGTGGCGGGGGATCGCGTTTGCATTTATATGCCAATGATTCCCGAAGCTGCGGTGGCAATGTTGGCTTGTGCCCGTATTGGCGCTATTCACAGCGTGGTTTTTGCTGGTTTTTCGGCGAAGGCTTTGGCAAGTCGCATGCAAGATTCGCAGGTAAAAATTTTAATCACAGCAGATTTGCTTTTTCGTGGCGATAAAAAAATTCAATTATTTGATATTGCTGCAGAAGCGTTAGCAGATTGCCCCAGCGTTGAGCGCGTCATTGTTTATAAAAGAGCAAAAGAAGATCTTCCTGCAAATTCAAAAACATTAATTTGGCAAGATGAAATAAATAAATACGAAGCCGATGCGCCACATTTTGAGGCCGACGCCGAACATCCACTTTTTATTTTATACACCTCGGGCTCTACAGGAAAGCCGAAAGGTATTGTTCATACCCATGGTGGATATATGGTTTATTCGGCATATTCTTTTTGCAATGTTTTTCAATATCACAGCAGTGATATCTTTTTTTGCAGTGCCGATATTGGCTGGATCACTGGCCATTCTTATTTAATTTATGGCCCACTTTTAAATGGCGCCACAACTTTAATGTTTGAGGGAGTGCCAACTTATCCTACTCCTGCAAGGTTTTGGCAGATTATTGAAAAGCACAAAGTTAATATTTTTTACACCGCACCAACTGCAATCAGGGCATTAATGCAAAAGGGCGATAAATTTGCTGAAGGTCATAATCTGCAATCACTAAAAACGCTGGGAACAGTGGGAGAGCCGATTAATGAAGAAGCATGGCAATGGTATCATGATAAAATTGGTGCCGGAAAATGTTCAATTGTTGATACTTGGTGGCAAACCGAAACTGGTGGCATCATGATTTCTGCTCTATCAAAAATCACCGAAAGCCGCGCCACATATGCCGGCTTGCCACTTTGTGGAATCTCACCAATTTTGCTTGATGATGATGGCGTTGAAATAACCGAGGCAAATAAAACGGGCAATCTTTGTTTTAAAACACCTTGGCCAAGCATGGCTCGCGCTATTTGGGGAGATCGTCAAAAATTTTATGATACCTATTTTGCACATTTTTCGGGATATTATTTTGCTGGCGATGGTGCTTTTAGAAGTGAAGATGGATTCTACAGAATCATAGGTCGCACCGATGATGTGCTAAAAATTTCTGGCCACAGAATCGGCACTGCCGAAATTGAAAATGCCGTCAACATGCACGAAAATGTTGCTGAATCAGCGGCAATAGGATTTCTTCATCAAATAAAAGGCGAGGGCATTTGTATTTTTGTAATTCCAAAAACTACCCCACAATCAAAAACGCAACTCGAAGATGAA
The DNA here is from genome assembly GCA_945865905.1 of Rickettsia typhi. GTDB lineage: Bacteria > Pseudomonadota > Alphaproteobacteria > Rickettsiales > UBA1997 > CAMCFD01. The sequence goes on along the minus strand of CAMBFC010000001.1, from coordinate 198,726 downwards.
ATTATTGAGCTGATAAAACAAGAAATCGGCAACATCGCCAAGCCCGACAAAATCTACATCACCAGCGATTTACCCAAAACCCGTTCAGGCAAAATCATGCGTCGCGTTTTGAAAAAAATCATCGCAGGAGAAAGTGATTTGGGTGATACCTCAACCCTAGTAAACCCTGATATTGCGGAAGAGTTAAAGAGAATAATTGGCGAAGAAGCAAAAAAATAATAGGTGTCAAAAAAGTTAAATGAGAATTTGGGAAGGGGGCGAGACGATGGTCCTCTGAGGCGAGTTCCATTTTTATTGCAAGCTACGCTTGCTTTAAATCAAATAAAAAGGGTGTCTGAGCAGCAGAGGACCATCGTCTCGCCCCCTTCACAAATTCTCATTTAACTTTTTTAACACTATTCACGATTTACAGATAAAAATCATGAATAAATATCTTTTGTCTCATAATTTCACGATTATTTTGATAAAATCATTAATAGATCACATATTATACTTGATATTCACGATTTGTAATGTATGAACGTTAATATTAATGAATCATTTACAGCAAAAATGACCAATCTCACAAAAATAGAACTACTGCGTCAACGCTACTACAAAGAGGCGTCCAACAAAGAATCTCTGCTATCCATCATCGCAGAAACTGAAGTGGCGGAGCAAGTCTACAACTCTAATGCTATAGAAAATAGCACGCTCAGCCTTGAGGAAACCGAAAAAATTCTTTTACAGATTGATCTTGATCGCTATATAACCGAACACGAAATTTTTGAGGCAAAAAACTTGGCGCGCGTTGTGCATTATATCAGCAAGAAGGCTAAGGAAAAAGAGTTGACATTGGATATGATGTTGTCTTTGCACAAAATGCTAATCTCAAATATTCGCGATAATATTGCTGGAAGGTTTCGTCAAAAGAACGAGTTTGTTAAAGTGGCCAATCATATAGCGTGCGCGCCCTCACATATTGTCAAAAATCTTGAAGAAATGTTAGCGGAATATCACGGATCAATATCGCAAGGCATTATTAAGCGCATTGCACGATTACATTTGAGGTTTGAGTATATTCATCCTTTTGTTGATGGTAATGGTCGTATTGGTCGTGTTATCAATAATTTTTTATTAATTCGCGAAGGATATGTGCCGATCAATATTAAATTTATTGAGCGTCAAAAATATTATGAGGCCTTTAAAGAATTTGATCGCAAAGGCAAAACAGATGTGATGGAAGAAATAGTGGCTCGAGCCCTTGCAAATAGCTATCACAAGAGACTTGCTTATTTAGAAAGTAAAAAAATTATGACACTTGCAGAATATGCAAAAAAGAAAAAATTATCACATTCAAACTTGTTAAATAAAGCTGGCAGACAAACTATTGAGGCCTTTTTAGAAAAAGGTATGTGGAAAATTGGCGCCTAAGGACCGTCGCCTTGACCCTCTTAATTATCACCGCGCTATTTTCTTGCTACCTACTTTTTATTCCTCTCATTCAAAGGGCTTTTTCTATATCCATAAAGAAAATACCCCGCCACACCACAAAACAACCAAATCAAAAACGGCACAAACACCTCTCCCATAAGGGCGTAAATCAAGTAGCTGCAAATTAAAATTGCCAAAGGTGCGATAACAAAAAGTGCGGGGCAGCGGAATGGTCTTTCAAGTTTAGGGCGCGTAAACCGAAGAACCATAACTGAAATCACGCATAAAATTAAAGCAAACAAAATACCAATACTAGTTAGGCTGGCGATTGTTTTGATCGGTGCCAATCCACCAAAAGCACAAACAAGAACAGTTACTACAAGACAGCTCAAAAAAGGTGTTTCATATTTTTTGTGCATTTTGCTGAAGAATTTTGGCAATAATCCATCGCGTGACATTACAAAAAATACTCGTGATTGACCATACATCAATACCAACAAAACTGCCATCATTCCAGTAAGAGCGCCAGTTCCTATCAAGGCACTGCCAATATTGCTGCCATTTTGGCGGAGTGCAAAAGCCATTGGTTCGGCGTTGTTGAGTTCAGAATAGTTAGTGATTCCGGTAAGTGCCAAAGCAACCGCGGTATAAAGCACGATGCACACTAAAAGTGAACCGATAATGCCGATTGGCAGGCTGCGATTAGGAGTTTTGGTTTCTTCTGCTGCGGTAGCAACGGCATCAAATCCATTATAGGCAAAAAATATTGCCGCGGCGCCGGTGAAAATTCCGTTGAGACCGAAAGGCATAAAATCATCAGTCCAGTTTTCAACTTTAATGTGAGGAGCGGCGATGAAAATAAAGAGAAAAATTGCGACAAGTTTTATAATAACAAGAACGCGGTTTAGAATGATGCTTTCTCTGGTGCCGCGCATTAAAATAACGCCAATTAATAGAGCGATTAATACGGCAGGAAGGTTGACGAGCCCGCCTTCAGCCGGAATTTTTGTGAGCATTTCTGGGATGTGATATCCAGCAGAATTGACTATGCCAACAAAATAGCCTGACCAGCCCGCGGCAACGGTTGCAGCGGCGATTGCGTAGCCAAGAAAAAGCCCGCAAGATGCCATCCACGCAGCAAATTCACCAAGAATAGCATAGTTAAAGGTATAAGAGCCGCCTGCCACAGGAATCGTTGCAGCAAGTTCAGAATAAGCAAGGCCAGCAAAAATGCAGGCAATTCCTGAAATTAGATATGAAATTGCAATTGCGGGACCAGCATATTGAGCGGCGGCAATTCCTGTTAAAACAAAAATTCCGGTACCGATTGTGCAGCCAACTCCAAGAAAAACTAAATCGAGAGTAGTTAGGGTTTTTTTAAGAGGCTTAGCTTTAGCATCAGCGATTAAATGCTCGATTGTTTTTACGCGAAATTTCATAACTATTTATGATTTAAATTTTATGTAAATTGCAAGTTGAACTTTCAATTTACATAGTTTTTATTTTTGACCTAAAGGGCTTTTTTTATAAGCATAAAGAAAATATCCAATCACACTGCAAGTCAGCCAAATCAAAGATTCTTGCATGGTTACAATTAATAGAGAATAAAGCAAATAGCCGCAAACCAAAATTGCTAATGGGGCCAAAACAAAAACCGCAGGGCAGCGAAATGGTCTATCAAGTTTTGGTCTTTTAATGCGCAAAACCATCACACCAAATGCAGTAACCATGAAGGCGAATAAAATTCCTAAACTAGTGATGCTGGCAATTGTTTGAATCGGAACAAATCCTGTAAATAAAGCAACAGCAAGAGTCACAATGATACAGCTTATGTAAGGAGTTTCGAACTTTTTGTGTGTTTTTCCAAAAAATTTTGGTAACAAGCCATCGCGTGACATTACAAAAAATATTCGTGATTGACTATACATTAAAACCAATAAAACTGCCACCATGCCAGTAAGGGCGCCAGCTCCTATCAAAGCGCCGCCAATATTGCTACCATTTTGACGAAGTGCAAAAGCCATTGGTTCGGCATTGTTTAGTTCAGAATAGTTAGTGATTCCGGTGAGAGAAAGTGCAACTGCAATATAAAGTACGATGCAAACAATAAGTGATCCAATGATGCCAATTGGCAAATCACGATTGGGATTTTTAGTTTCTTCAGCAGCTGTTGCAACGGCTTCAAATCCAATATAAGCGATGAAAATTGCGGCGGCGCCAGTGAAAACTCCAGTGATACCAAATGGCATAAAATCATTGGTCCAGTTTTCGATTTTAATATCGGGAACGGCGAGAAAAATAAAAATAAAAATAATCGCCAGTTTTAAAACAACCAGAACGCGATTAAGAACAATGCTTTCTTTGGTGCCGCGAATTAAAAATAGACCAATTAATAATGTGATGCCAACAGCGGGAAGATTGATGATTCCGCCTTCAGCAGGAATTTTTGTTAGCGCATCGGGAATGTGATAGCCCGCCGCTTTTAAGATGCCAACAAAATAGCCTGCCCAGCCCGCTGCAACGGTTGCGCCACCAATAGTATAGCAAAGCGAGATTCCGCAAGCAACCATCCAAGCGGCAAACTCTCCAAGAATAGCGTAAGTGTAGGTATAAGCGCCACCAGCAACCGGTATTGCTGCTGCTAATTCAGAATAAGCAAGGCTAGCAAAAATGCAGGCAATACCAGAAATTAAATATGAAAGTGCAATTGCGGGGCCAGCATATTGTGCGGCGGTAATGCCTGTTAAAACAAAAATCCCTGTGCCAACTGTGCACCCAATTCCTAAAAATATTAAATCTATTGCGCCCAGAGTTTTTTTAAGTGGTTTAGCTTTTGCGCCGCTAATCAGGCTTTCAATTGTTTTTACGCGAAATTTCATGTTTTAAAAAAGTAACTTTAAATTTTTAATCACGCCCTAGGGGACTTTTGCGGTAAGCATAAACAAAATATCCTAATATGCTACAGACTAACCAGATTAATGAGGCTTGAATGGTGACCATAAATAATGAATAAAGCAAGTATCCGCAAATAAGAATTGCTAATGGGGCTAAAACAAAAACTGCTGGGCAGTGAAAAGGTCTATCAAGTTTTGGTCTTTTAACGCGCAAAACCATTACGCCAAACGAAGTAACGATAAATGCAAACAAAGCACCAAGGCTAGTAATGCTGGCGATTGTTTTGATTGGAACAAAGCCAGTGAACAAAGCGACGGCAATAGTTACTACGATGCAGCTAATGTAGGGAGTTTCAAACTTTTTATGCATTTTGCCGAAGAATTTTGGCAGCAATCCATCGCGCGCCATCACAAAAAATATTCGTGATTGGCCATACATAAATACTAATAAAACTGCTACCATTCCAGCAAGAGCACCAGCTCCAACGATTGCACCACCAACATTGCTGCCATTTTGGCGCAGTGCAAAAGCCATTGGTTCAGCGTTGTTGAGTTCAGAATAATTAGTGATTCCGGTAAGTGCAAGAGATGCTGCAATGTAAAGCACAATGCATACTAATAATGATCCGATGATACCAATTGGCAAATCGCGATTGGGGTTTTTGGTTTCTTCGGCCGCAGTTGCAACTGCATCAAAACCGGTATAGGCAAAAAATATTGCGGCAGCACCAGTGAAAACTCCAGTGAGTCCAAATGGCATAAAATCATTAGTCCAGTTTTCAACTTTAATGTGAGGAACTGCGATAAAAATAAAGAGAGCGATCGCAATAAGTTTAATCACAACAAGAAAACGATTTAACGCGATACTTTCTTTGGTGCCGCGCATTAAAATAAATCCAATAAATAATGTGATGCAAACCGCAGGAAGATTGACGATTCCGCCTTCAGAGGGGATTTTTGTGAGCGCTTCAGGAATATGATATCCGCCCGCTTCCATAATGCCAACAAAATAGCCAGACCAGCCCGCAGCAACGGTTGCACCGCCAATAGTGTAGCAAAGCGAGATTCCGCAAGCGACCATCCAAGCAGAAAATTCGCCGAGAATTGCGTAAGTATAAGTGTAAGTGCCGCCAGCAACGGGAATCGCAGCCGCTAATTCAGAATAAGCAAGGCCAGCAAAAATGCAGGCAACTCCTGAGATTAAATATGAAATAGCAATGGCTGGACCCGCGTATTGAGCGGCGGCAATTCCTGTTAAAACGAAAATTCCGGTGCCGATTGTGCAGCCAATTCCGAGAAAAACTAAATCAAGCGCTCCGAGGGTTTTTTTGAGAGGCTTAGCTCTTGCGCCACTAACTAAATTTTCAATTGTTTTTGTGCGAAATTTCATTTTGCAGTAAGGATTATTTATAAATAATTAATGCTTACTTGTCTAAACTATTATTTTTTAATTTGCAATTTTTAACTGCAATTAATCATAGGCTTGCAGTGTATCTGTAGCATCTTCGGGCATTATAAGGCCCTTTTCTATCAAACTAGCAACTGAATCTCTCATGGTAACCATCCCGTGTTTTTTGCCAATTTCCATCATTGATTGAATTTGTGGAATTTGATCTTCGCGAATTAAATTTCTGATTGGATTATTAACCAATAATACCTCAAAAGCAGAGCAGCGAGTATTTTTTGATTTGATCAATCGCTGCGAAATAATGGCGCGCAAAGATGTTGATAACATTGAACGAATTGCTGATTTGCTTTCGCTAGGAAAAACATCAATGATTCGATTAATTGTTTGTGCGGCAGAATTAGTGTGAAGGGTTCCAAACACCAAATGGCCAGTTTCTGCGGCAGTAAGAGCAAGTTGGATTGTTTCAAGGTCGCGCATTTCTCCTACCAAAATAACATCAGGATCTTCGCGAAGTGCGCTGCGTAATGCGGCGGCAAAAGATAGGGTATTTTCACCAACTTGGCGCTGTGCCATCAAGGATTTTTTGGATCTATGGATGAACTCAATCGGATCTTCAATTGTAATGATATTGCAACATCTATTAGTATTAATATCATCAATCAGCGAAGCTAGTGAAGTTGATTTTCCGCTGCCAGTAGGGCCGGTAAATAAAATTAAGCCCTGACTCAATTTGGTTAAGTCGCGAACCGATTGTGGAATTTGCAAATCTGACATGCTTCTTATTTGCTGTGGAATCAAGCGCAAAGAGGCAGCCGCACCATAAATTGTGCGAAAAGCATTAACGCGAAAACGAGTATTTTCAAATTGCATCGCAAAATCAACTTCAAGATCTTTTTGAAAAATTATTTTTTGATGCTCATTCATCAAAGCTTCAACCAACTCTAGCGCCGCAACATCATTTAAAGCTTTATATTCCGAAATTACAATTAACTCACCTTCAACGCGCAACATAGGAACTTCTCCGCTGCGAATATGAATATCTGAAGCATTGCTATTAATAGCATGAGAAAGAATTTGATTAAGCATATTATATTTTATCTTGAATGGTTGCAAGGCGCATTTGCACCGCCTTTAAAGAAATTGTCGTTGCCCATTTATTATCATCATAGCCATGAATTACCTCTTGATAAGAAGCAAAAGCTTTGTTGTAATTGCCCGCTTTATCATAAATAATGGCAAGATTATATTTATAATCAAGGCGATCAGGATCTAGTGCAATCGCTTTAAGAAGAAGATCTGAAGCCTTTTCATAATTTTTAACGCCACTATAAGCCAAGGCGGTTTGCACTAAAATATAAGGCGATTGTGGATTGGATGTTGAAAGCCGGACAAGCAGATATAGAGAATCTCGCGGCGACTCAGCTGATAGTGTTGATAAAATGTTGCTGACAATTTCTTCTTTATTTTCAGGATTATTTTGTAGCAGAGTGTAATAAATAGTTTTTGCTTGACGCAATTGCCCAACTTTTTGATAAATTGTTGCAAGAGAAAGCAGGGCATAATTATTATCAGGCTCAGATACAATAACTTGCTTGTAAAGTTCAATAGCTACCTCATATTGACCATTTAGCGTGGCATTATAGGCCATTTTTTCTTTGGTGCGCGTATCAACATCGACAACTTTTTTGGTTTCTTTGATGTTAATTATTATCGCATCATTTTTATCATAATTTTTTTCGCCCGCAACGATATTAAAATCACTTTTTTGATTGAGTTGTCGTTGCATTAATTCTGTTTTCGATTTTTCGGCATCGCTAAAAAGAAGAGTTTTTTCAACCTCACGAATTATATCGTTGTTAGAAAGATTCTTTTGTAAGGATTCTGCCGAAGCTAAACTGGATATATAAATAGCAACAAAAAAAATCGCTAAAAATTTTGCTATTCGCACAAATTTTAAAAAAGATAAAATCAAAAATGTGCGGCAAAATATCAAGCAAAAGGCCAATATTTTTTTCAAACCAAACATTTGATTTTGTATAATTTTAGAGTTTTTCTTCATCTTTTGCTTAAAAAGTTTTTAATTTCGATAACTGTTTCGTGAGAAAGATTGCCTTGATAGCGCAAGATCACATTGCCATCGGGATCAACAACCACAGTCTCGGGCACTGCTTTAATGCCCAAAATTCGAGTAAATAAGCCTTGCGCATCTAATGCTACCTTTTTAAATGGATTGCCGTTTTTATCTAGAAATTTTATAGTATTTTTGCCAAAATCGCGCCATGCTACACCATAAACATCGGCGATGTTTTCACTTTGCAAATGCATCAAAGCTTCATGTTCAGCAAGGCAAGTAGTGCACCAAGAGGCAAAAAAGTTTATTATAGAATATCTTTTTTTATCATTAATTAAATCTTTGGTTGAAAAATTTTTATTTTCATCAAAAAGATCGGGCAGTGAAAATTCTGGTAATTTAATTTTTTGCTTCAATAACTTTGCCGAAAATTCATTTGATAATTGATTTTCATCAAGATTTTGCTTTGAAGTGCTTTTGATAATTGCGATAGAGGTTACAGCCACAAAGCTTAACAAAATTATAAACGGCAAAAAACGCTGTATTTTTTTCATAAAAAATTTTAGAAAATGACAAAACAAAAAAAATTTTCCTTCACCTTAAAAACTACTGATAATAAAGCAAGAAGAGGTGAAGTTTTTACTGCACATGGATCAATTCAGACCCCCGCTTTTATGCCAGTAGGAACTCAAGCCACTGTTAAGGCGATGAAGATTTCTGATGTTAAAAATTCTGGTGCAGAAATTATTTTAGGAAATACTTATCATTTAATGTTGCGCCCGGGGGCAGATTTAGTGGCGCAGTTTGGTGGTTTGCATAAATTTATGGGGTGGGATGGGCCGATTTTAACTGATTCGGGTGGTTTTCAAGTGATGTCTTTGGCGGGGGCAAAAATGGCGGGAGGTTCGGCTGCAAAAGGCGATGCGAGCGGTGCCACAAAACAAATTGGTCTCTGCAAAATCACCGATGATGGTGTTGAATTTTCTTCGCACATTGATGGTTCAAAACATTTTCTCACGCCAGAAAAATCAATGGAAATTCAACATAAACTTGGCGCGGATATTACGATGATTTTTGATGAATGTATAAAATTTCCGGCAACGCATGAACAAACTGTAAAAGCGATGGAGCGTTCTCTTGCTTGGGCTGCGCGCTCTAAAGATGCTTTTGTAAATCGTGATGGTTATGGGCTTTTTGGAATTGTGCAAGGTGGCGTTTATCAAGATTTGCGCAAAGTTTCTGCTGATGAATTAGTCAAAATTGGTTTTGATGGATATGCGATTGGTGGCTTGGCTGTAGGTGAGGGCCAAAAAATTATGTTTGAAGTGCTAGATTATATCCCAGATTTTTTGCCACAAGATAAGCCGCGATATTTGATGGGAGTAGGCAAGCCAAGCGATATTGTTGGTGCAGTTGCGCGCGGAGTCGATATGTTTGATTGCGTGATCCCAACGCGCTCAGGCCGCACTGGGCAAGCTTTTGTGCGCCCAGAAATTGAGGGCGGTGTTATAAATATTCGCAACGCAAAATATCGCGAAGATAAAAATCCACTTGATGAAAAATGTGGATGCTATGCCTGCAAACACCACAGCCGCGCTTATCTGCACCATCTCAGCAAAGCAGAAGAAATGCTTGGCGCGATGCTTTTAACCGAGCATAATCTTTTTTACTATCAAGATTTAATGCGCGAAATCCGCGCCGCAATTGAATCGCAAAGTTTTGCAGAATTTGCACAAAGGTTTTTTGTGGTTGAAGGTGAAGAATTGTGATTTATCAATTAAAGCAACTTGTTCCACAATGGAACAAGTTCAAATGTTATCCACCTTCAACCGTTGCAAAAAATGCAACAGTTGAATACAGAAAAAATAAAAATTATGTGTAAATTCGTAATCTTATTATTGCTCTTAACTACCGCCAATCAAGCCTTCGCAGCCTTGCCATTTGCTACTGATGATGCGGCAATTGCCAATCGCAATCAATTATTAATCGAAGAATATACCGAAATTTGGCATTTACCAAAAAAATCCGATAACGAATCTTCTAATTTATTAGGGCAATATTTAGGTCTAGCCTATGGCCTCTCAGATAAATTAGAAGTTGGGGTTGCGGCTCTTGCAGGCTATGATTTTCACAATCAATCTCTTGCTCTAATGAACCCGATTTTGCAGGTAAAATCGGTGATTTTTCAGCCAAAAAATACCGCAATTCCCTCCGTTGCAATATCCGCTGGATATGTGAATAAGAACGGTCGCGGGCAATATTATGACACAGCAACAAATTATTATCTTATCGGAATTCTCTCGAGCTATTTTTTTGATAATAACCTAATAGTTCACGTAAATAGCGGCCCCAAAGTTTCTTATGATTTACCTACGGGCAAAAATTTATATCGCACACAGCTTGGTGTGGCAATAGATGTAGCATTGCTTCGCAAAGATTTTCGTCTTTTTATGGAAAGTTATAATGGCACTCCAAATTCACCACGAGATTCTCCGGGATATTTTCATTCTTATCAAGCGGGCTTTAAATTTATAAAATCAAATAATCTGGCCTTTAGTATTTTATATGGAAGTCAGCCAGTCTTTATGGGATATGATGAGAGTAATGATGGCACCTATCGCAGAACCAGCACAATTCAATTTGGTGTGCGCAAAGTTATTGATAATTTTTTTTAAATTTATTAGTTCTAACAAAATTTACCACGCAATTGCTAAAACCAAATTAATCACAAACCGGCTTCGTTGCAAATGGCTCTTGTGGTTTTGGGTCAAAAATTGTTAGAATGAACTATACTATAATATCAAAACATCTATAATTATAACATTATAGTCAATCTTTAAATACAAAATGAAAATCGCAGTTAAAGTTACTCCAAATTCAATGCAAGACCTCGTCAAAGAAGGCGGTGTCAATGCTTATGGCAATCGTGTGCTAAAAATAAAAACTACTGCATCACCGGAAGATGGCAAAGCAAATGTTGCGGTAATAAAAATTGTCTCAGAGTATTTTAAAGTAAAAAGAGGCGAGGTGAGAATTTTAAGCGGAGAAACCGCGCGCTTGAAGATTTTAGAGGTTGATTTGCCTGAAGTAGAGATGGATAAATAATTGGTTTTGATTACAGGATTGCTCTATTTAGTTTGTTGTGTTGTCGCTGCGGCTGCCGCTGCCGATGGTTTGGCAGTTGCTACAGCGGGTCTTTCCCCCGCTTCTTTTGCCGATTTTTTTCGATCTCTAACTATTCCACCAAATGCCACTACTGGACGTGATTTTGGTGGGCGCGCTGCTGCCGGAGGTTGTGGCTTTTTAGGAGGTTGAGCGATTTGTGCAGTTGCTGTAGTGGCAACAGAAGCAGAAGCCGCTGCCGCAACAGCAAAACCAACTGAAGGAGCGCTAGTCGCAACGGCAACAGAAGACAAAGCCGGATTATTAATAGGCGCAATTGGAGCCAATTTTTTTGAAACCATCCCCATCAATGGCTCTAGTCTTCTTGGCAAAGGTGTTTTAGCGGCCGCAAATGAATTCCTCGCAGTCGCGGCAGAAGGAGCAACTTCGCCAACAGAAGATCTTGCTGCCATAAATCCCGCTGGGCGCGATGCCGCTGCCATCATTGGCCTTGGTGTTTTCACAGTTTCCTTACCCAACTTACCTTCCAACAAAACCTTATTCAAATTCTCATCAGACAATCCTTCTATTTTTGCAACATTGCGAATAAAATCATAAAATTGTTCTGTCTGTGCAGAAGAAAAAGAAGCTGTAACTTCTTTTGTTTTAGCCGCGGCATTAATCTTAAAAATTTGAATATCTCCAACTTTTTTACAATGAAGAATGAATAGCTCTGCATCTGGGGCTTTTGAGATAATCTGAATATCATCTACATTTGCAACTTGCGAGGTTCCTCTGTTTAAAATATTGTAATAACCATTTTGATTGTTAACTGATTTCTTTCGCTGCAAATAAGAAGAATAAATATATCTAGAAAAATTCCAAATATGCTTCTCGGTTAAGTTGGTTGAATCAATCTCTGTGATTTTTGCTTTAATGCCAGAAGTTTTTTCTGATTCTAAAGCCTCTTCCGCTTCCCTTTGCTTCCTAGATTTCTCTCGCCATTCTCTTTGCCATTTCTCAACTTGTTCCGCTGCCCATCCAGTTGATTGTTGGGGAGGAGCGACTACTTTAAACTCTGCTAGATCCGGAAGATGATCCAGAACTTTTTGCTCTGCAATTGATATTGCTGGCAAAATTGCCACCGCGGCCTTAGCTGCAGCAGCTGCTGGTAAAGATGCTGCCGCCAAAGGTTTGGGGGTTTGCGATTGAAAAACGGATGGAATGGGTTGTTTTGAAGGTGAATCTTGGGCGGCAAAAAGTTTTTTTATATAGAGATCCAAATTCAATAAAGTTTCAAAAATCCTAGATTTTATTGCTGGATCATTTAAATCTCGAGAGCCTTCAGAGGATGCTCCCATCTGTAATGGCTCAAAAGATTGAGACACACAATGATCATCTGCAAAACTTATTGTGAATATCTCTGAGCCATATTGCGCTATGCCATTTTTTAATTTTATAGTATCATGAGCGGTAGTGCCAAATTTTAATAAAATTTGATTTATACGATTTAAATTTTCTCGTGCATCTGTCTCGAGAGAAGAAGATAAGGTCATTTCTTCTTCTGATGCTGCTGCTGAACCATTCATCAGGCGTCCAAAATTTCGTTCCGCAGCTTTGAATGATGTGTGCGCGGCAGGAAGGTCTTTTTTTGCCTGTTGGTATATTTTTTTATCTCTCTCAAAAGTTTCTAATGAAGATTGTTTTAAAGCGTCATTAAAAACTATCGACATCTCATTTTGGCTGGGAAAAAAGTTAACATCACATCCCCCTAATATCTGTTAGTGAAAAATCTTGATCTTTTTTTGCCTTGATTTGTTGCCAAATTAATTTTCTAAAATTTTTCATAACCAATGCCACATCTTCAAGAGATATATTTTCTGGAGTGATCTCTCTTCTATCAATTTGAATTGTGCGCTGACCTTTTGACATAATCTAAAAAATTTATTATAAGCTCTATTGTGCAGATTTTTTATTGAGTATTAATACAAGAGTCAAGAAGAAGTGTTGGTTGGAGCGGGTGGAGGGAATCGAACCCTCATGGCTAGCTTGGAAGGCTAGAACTTTACCATTAAGCTACACCCGCTAAGGTGAAAAACCACAAAAACCACTAAAAAACAAAACCACTAAAAGCAGTGCGCAAGAAGCGCTTGCGTAAGCGAAGCGAAAGCACGCCCGCAGTAGCGGTAAATTTAAATGGTGGATAGGGCAGGATTTGAACCTGCGTACGCTTGCGCGGACAGATTTACAGTCTGTTGCCATTGACCACTCGGCCACCTATCCCCAATTTATCTGCGATAAAAAACAGAGATCAATATTCTATCGCAAAAAAACTTAAGAGTCAATCCTGCTATAATTCTTGAGGTGCCTTTTTAAAATTGACTAACCAAGCGCCATTCAGAGACGCTTTTGGCAAGCTATCTACAAATAGTGCAATTAATATTTTTGGATAATTTGATTTTACGAAATTCATTTTTCAAAAAATCAAAAACCAAGATTTTACCAACCAAACTCTCGCCAATTTCCAAAATTTCTTTTATTGCCGTGGTGGCTTGAAGGGCTCCTACAGTGCCAGCAACACTTCCCAAAATTCCTTTTTCAGATAGTGGTAGCGAAAAATTTTTATCAACAATATTGGGATTAAAGCAGGTGTAGCAAGGGCCAGATTCATAAGATTTGAACACCGAAACTTGCCCCAAAAAACCTTTTACTGCCGCAAATATCAAGGGTTTGTGTGCTTTATGACAAACCTCATTAATCATAAAGCGCGTAGAAAAATTATCGGTAGCATCCAAAATATAATCATAATCTTGTGCGATTTTGCTTAGAGAATCATGGGTTGCGCGGCAATCATAAATCTGCAAATTTACATCTTCATTTAATGCAGAAATTTTTTCTTGCGCGCTCGCAACTTTCTTTTTTCCTAAATCGCTAAAGTTGTGAATCACTTGACGCTGTAAGTTAGAAAGCTCGACCACATCATCATCCATCACGCCAATATTTCCTATGCCCGCAGCTGCCAAATAAAATAAGACAGATGAGCCAAGCCCGCCAGCGCCAATTACCAAAACCCTTGCTGCCAAAAGTTGCAATTGCCCAGCTTCATTGATTTCTGGCAAAATAGTGTTGCGCAGATAGCGTTGTTTTTGTGGCTCAGATAACATTGATATATTGATTATGTTCAAATATTTAGTGTCCGGTAGAGCCAAAACCACCGCTGCCGCGTATAGTTTCATCTAAATCTGCAACCTCAACCACTTGTGCTTGCTCATGGCGCGCAATCACAACTTGTGCAATTCTCATGCCGCGAGTTATCGTAAAATCAACTTGCGAGTGATTAATTAAAATTGCACAAACCTCACCGCGATAATCAGAATCAACGGTTCCGGGGCTATTTAAAACTGTGATGCCGTTTTTTAATGCTAAGCCAGAGCGAGGCCGCACTTGAGCTTCAAAGCCTTTTTCAAGCGCGATAGAGATTCCGGTTTTAACTAATTTTATTTCACCAGATTTAATAATAATTGGTTCATCAATCGCTGCGAGCAAATCCATTCCTGCGCTGCCGGTGGTTTCGTATTTTGGCAAAGGAAGGTCTTTGCCGTTATCAAGTTTTTTTATTTTAAGAATTGTCATAAATAATAAGTTGAAAAAATTTGTGTAAGTAACTAAAAATGAGTCTATATTTTTTTTATACTAAATCAACTTTATAAGTATTTGTTAGTGCAATTTTTATTGCGCTGCAAATACATAAAAATTGTCATACAAAAATGTCGCAAGAAACAGTTCAAGATGAAAAGCGTCGCAAATTATTAACTGGCACAGCCTACACCGCTGCTGGCATTGGCTTGGCCTGTGCAATTTTGCCTTTGGTTGATAGCATGAATCCCGCACAAGATGTTGCGGCTCTAGCTTCGGTTGAGGTTGATCTTGCTAACATTAAAGTTGGCGAAGAAAAAAAAGTTATGTGGCGAGGCAAGCCAATCTTCATCAAGCGCCGCAGCAAAGAAGAAATCGCCGCCGCGCAAACCGTTGATTTAGCCGAGTTGCGCGATCCACAAACCGATGCTGAGCGCGTTAAAACTGGCAAAGAAGAATGGCTCATTACCATCGGAATCTGCACCCACTTGGGCTGCATTCCAATTATGGGTGAGGGTGAATATAAGGGTTGGTTTTGTCCGTGCCATGGTTCGCAATATGATACTTCGGCCCGCATTCGCAAAGGCCCAGCACCAAAAAATTTAGAAGTTCCGCCTTATGAATTTGTCAGCGATAACAAAATTAAAATTGGTTAAACCCAATACTAGAGCCGCTTTATGCGGTTTTTAAAAATATAAAATATGAGCAATCACATTCAAAACGATTTACCGCAAAGCATCACTGAAAAATCCAAAGTTGCAAAATGGATCAATGACCGCTTGCCAATAATAGCAATGTTTGAGGGTACTTTTTTAAGACATCCTTATCCAAAAAATTTAAGTTATTGGTGGAGCTTTGGATCTATCGCTGGCATTTCTTTGTTGGTGCAAATTATCACGGGTCTTTTTCTTGCGATGCACTATGTGCCTAATACGGCGCAGGCTTTCAATTCTGTAGAACACATCATGCGCGATGTTAATTATGGCTGGCTAATTCGCTATATTCACGCTGTTGGCGCTTCAATGTTTTTTGTTGCGCTCTATGCCCACATGGCTCGCGGGCTTTATTATGGATCTTATAAATCGCCACGAGAAATTCTCTGGTGGATTGGGGTGATTATTTTCTTGCTTGCAATGGCCACAGCTTTTATGGGATATGTATTGCCTTGGGGCCAAATGAGCTTCTGGGGCGCCACTGTTATCACTAATTTATTTTCGGCAATTCCAGTGATCGGACCAAAAATTGTGCTCGGCCTTTGGGGCGGCTTCTCCGTTGATAATCCAACGCTTAATCGCTTTTTTGCATTGCATTTTATATTGCCATTTATCATTGTAGCAATTGTGTTGTTGCATTTGGTAGCCCTTCATACTGTAGGTTCAAACAACCCAACTGGTGTTGAAATAAAATCTAAAAAAGATATAATTCCATTCCATCCATACTTCACCATCAAAGATCTGGTGGGCTTCACGATCTTCTTTTTAGTCTTTGGATATTTTCTATTTTTCCATCCAAACTCATTAGGGCATCCAGATAATTACATCCCTGCCAACCCAATGGTAACGCCAGCTCACATTGTTCCAGAATGGTATTTCTTGCCATTCTACGCAATCTTGCGCGCTATCCCAGATAAGTTGGGCGGCGTGTTGATGATGTTTGGTGCGATCGCATTATTATTCGCGCTGCCATTCTTAGACACCTCTAAAGTCAAGTCTGGCGCCTATCGCCCGTGGTTCAAAAAAATCTTCTGGCTCTTCATCGCCAACTTTTTATTCCTTGGTTGGCTCGGAAAATCACCCGCGGATGGCTGGTATGTATGGGCTTCACGCTTCACAACTTTTTTCTATTACGCATATTTCTTGGTAATTTTGCCATGGTTAGGCCGTCATGAAAAAACCTTGCCATTGCCCGAATCCATTGATGCTGACTATCAAGCAAAGCATAAATAAAACATGGATGCAAAAAGAAGGTGTAAATGTAAAAAATGGCAAAATTATTGATTTTGCAGAAAAATTTTATGCGTTATAAATATTTATTTTAAGAATGAAAAAATTTTTAATTCTAATTGCGTTTTTAATCCCAACATTTGCTTTTGCTAACGAGCATGGAAGCGAAGTGGTTCTTAGTACTACAGCGCTTCATCCCAAGCAAATGAAATGGAGTTTTGATGGTGTTTTTGGTTCGCTAGATCGCGCCTCAGCTCAGCGTGGTTTTCAGGTTTATAAAGAAATTTGCTCAAGTTGCCATAGCTTAAAATTGGTGGCCTATCGCAATTTACAAGAAATTGGATTTTCTGAAGATGAAGTTAAGCAAATCGCCGCAGAATATAGTGTCAGCGATGGTCCGAACGATGATGGCGAAATGTTTGATCGCCCAGCGCTTCCATCGGATCGTTTTGTTGGTCCATACGCTAATGATAACTCGGCCCGCGCATCGAATGGAGGAGCGCTTCCGCCAGATTTTTCTTTAATCACCAAAGCGCGTCATGATGGCCCAAATTATGTTTATTCTTTAATAACCGGCTATTCAACGGCGCCAGAAGGTTTTGCAATGACTGAAGGCAAAAATTATAACCCATATTTTGAAGGTCGGCAAATTGCAATGCCAGCACCAATTTCTGATGATGGTCAAGTTGATTACAAGGATGGAACCTACGCTACCAAAGAGCAAATGGTTATTGATGTGGTTAATTTTTTGCAATGGGCAGCAGAGCCAGAAATGGAGCGTCGCAATAAAATGGGCATCCGCACTATGATTTTCTTGGGTGCGCTTCTAGTTGTGTTATTGGCGGCAAAAAAATTAGTTTGGAAAAAAGTAAAATAATTAAATTAATCGCAAGTTTTTATTTAAAAAAATGACATTCGAATTTAACGCAGAAAACAAAAAAACAGTTGTAGAAATTTTAGCAAAATATCCTGAGGCGAGAAAAAAATCTGCCGTAATGCCTTTGCTTGATTTAGCGCAAAGACAAAACGAAAATTACATCTCGCGCGATGTGATTGAAGCGGTTGCTAAGGTTATCGAAATCCCCGAAATTCGTGTTTATGAAGTGGCGAGTTTTTATTCGATGTATAATTTAAAACCCGTAGGAAAATATCTCATCCAGTTCTGCAAAACCACGCCCTGTATGCTTCGCGGCATTGATGAGTTGATGAAAGTTACCAAAGAAAAATTGGGAATTGGTATGGAAGAAACCACTAAAGATGGCATGTTCACTCTCAAAGAAGTTGAGTGTTTGGGCGCTTGTGTCAACGCTCCCGTAATTCAAATTAATGATGATTATTTTGAAGATTTAACCAAAGAAAGTTTTTTCAAAATTATTGAAGATTTGAAAGAAGGGAAGGTAGTAAAAGTTGGCTCGCAATTAGGGTTGTAAAGATGTAGAAAGTTTGTAGAGTTGTATTCTTTGATTTATTTTTTTACTAAATTGGACTCGTAGCTCAGTTGGTAGAGCAGCTGACTCTTAATCAGTAGGTCGGCGGTTCGAATCCGCCCGAGTCCACCAATCAGCTGTAGGGCTGGTAAGTTTTAGAGGTTTAAGTTTGCAATCTCGTGTCCGTCTGGTGTCCGTTAATTAACATAATTTCGCTTTACTTCAAAATACATCTTCATTTATTGTTAACTTTCTAGTTGACACTTAACATTTACTGTTTAGTATTACCTTAACACTGCATTTTAGTAATTGGTAGAGTTGCTGAGATTACTGGATCAATGCGTGTTTCTCTAAAACAAAATAAATAATTATTATGCCTAATAAAAAATTGAAGAAGTCAAACTTTGGTGATTTCGTAAGAAAAACCAGACTTGATCTCAATATCGGCTTGAGAGAGTTTGCAACTAAAGTCGGAATAAGTGCCACTTATATCAGTAAAATGGAGGTGGGGGAATATGCGGCGCCGAAAGAAGAGAATATTAAAAAAATGGCAAAAATACTCGGCGTTAATGAAGACAAATTAGTGGCGATGGCTGGAAAAATCCCTTCTGATCTTGGAGAGATTATAGGTCGCGAGCCTCAACTATATGCGGCATTTTTGCGTAGAGTAAAAAAAGAAGATGTAGAAAAATTTATGCAGGATCTGGAGGCCAAGAAAAATGGAAAAAGGAGTTAGCTTTCGCACGCCAGAAGTTCTTGAAAGAAAGGCGAATGAAGTTTTGCAAAAAGCGCAAAAGAGAGGATTTTACAACTTTGATAGCGCAACGCCAATTGATTTGATTGTTGAAAAGATTTTTAGGCTCAAAATCTTTTTTACAGATTTGAATAAAGATTTTAAAGGAGTTTTGGGGGCTTTAGATTTAGATGGTAAAACGATTTGGCTTGATGAAAGCTTGAATCATACCGAAGAAGAAGATTTTACAAAAGAAGCTCGATGCAATTACACGATTGCTCATGAAGGTGGGCATTATTTCTTTCACAGGCCGCAATATCGCAAAGCTGAAAATGTGGCTTTATTTCATGATATTACGGATCCAAGAACGGAGGCGCTTGAAATGCAGGCAAATATGTTTGCGGCATATATTTTAATGCCTAAAGAGGTAATGATAAAAAAATGGAATGAAATTGATCACAATTGCCCCATCAAAGAGGTATTGGGCGAGATGATGAAATTTTTTAGAGTATCAAGAGAGGCTTTGGTTTATAGGTTGAAATATCTAGGCTTACTTGATTTGAGTTATTAAAATTTTTTGCTTTTATTGTTAACTATTAACTAAACACTTTTACAAAATGTCAAATACATTAGATGATTACTACACCGAAGAGGAAGTCTCAAAAATTCTAAACAAAACCATTCCAACCTTAAGAACGGATGCCTCTAGGAGAAAGGGCGCGCCGCGAACCAAGTTAGGAAAGCGGATTTTGTATAGAATAGATGCTTTTAATGAGTGGATCAGAAAGCATGAAACCGATTTTGATAAAATCAGAAAAAACTTAAATTTTTAATTATGACAAAGAAAATAAAGCTAAAATCTTACAAGCGCAAATTCAATCCCAGACTGATTGAAAGCAATACTTCCTACAGCATTAGCGAAGTGCGAGAGTTGTATAATATTTGCGAAACAACGGCGCGATATTGGCTAAAAAATGGCTTGAAAATTATTGATGGTAAAACGCCGATAATGGTTCATTGCGAAGATTTGCGAGATTTTTTAACCGCAAAGCAAAAGGCTGGTAAGAAGCATTGTTGCTTTGAAGAGATGTTTTGCTTCAAGTGTCGAGAGCCTAGA
This sequence comes from Rickettsia typhi, assembly GCA_945865905.1. Taxonomy (GTDB): domain Bacteria; phylum Pseudomonadota; class Alphaproteobacteria; order Rickettsiales; family UBA1997; genus CAMCFD01. The sequence goes on along the minus strand of CAMBFC010000001.1, from coordinate 178,982 downwards.
AAGGCTTTAGAAGGTCAAGCAATTGTAATTAACGAAAATGACAAGATTATGCACCTAAAAAGTAAATGTGTTGTCTGTGAAACTTCTATGACTCGAAAATATTCTTTAGGAAAGTTGAGCGAAGTTAGGCAATTTTTTGTTTTATCTGTTAACTGTCAAGTTAACACCTAATAGGTTGTCTATGCTATAGTTCTATTTGTTCTTTTTTAACCTTCAATTTATCAACAAAATGCAAGCAACAAAAATCAAAATTAATTCTGAAAACGAAAGAGTGAAAAGAAAATATTTTTTTCACCTAAAAGAAGCTAAGGGCTTAAGTGATAAAACCATTACTCAAGTTAAGAAATCCATTGCCAGATTTGAGGAATTTACCGACTTTAAAGATTTCAAAAGTTTTTCACCAAAGCAGGCGAGCGAGTTTAAAAAGCGATTTGCCAATTCTAAATCTAAGATTACTAATGAAAACATTAGCAAGTCTTCGCTTCTATCGGTAATTAACAATCTGAAGGATTTTTTTATTTGGTTGTCGGTGCAGAGTGGTTATAGAAAAATCAACTTTCCAATGATTGAGAATTTTAACCTTTCTGAGAATGATAAAAGAGAGGCAAAGGCAGGAAAGCCAAGAGATTTTGCGAGTTTAGAGCAAATTAAGTTGGCGATAGATAAAATGCCAATTGGCAATGAAATTGAAAAAAGAAATAAAGCTATTTTCTCTCTCCTAACCCTTACGGGAGTAAGGGTTAGTGCTTTAATATCGCTAAAATTAAAGCATGTTGATCTCGATAGAGGCCTTATTGACCAAGACCCGCGCGAGGTTAATACTAAGCGCAAAAAACAGATCACGACTTATTTTATTAATGTTGATGATGAGATAAAATCTTGCTTTTTTGATTGGGTAAGATTTTTGCGAGAAGAGAAATTATTCTCGCCGAGTGATCCGCTTTTTCCTGCGATTGAAAACAAATATGATGGCAATGGCGGATTTACCAAAGAGTATTTATCGAAAAACCATCTGCATAGCATTAATACTATTGACGAGATTGTAAAATTTGCCTTTGAAAATGCTGGTTTAAAATATTACTCCCCACATACATTTAGAAATACGCTAACGATGCTTGCATCTAGGTTTTGTGCTAGTCCGGAGGAGTTTAAAGCTTATAGTCAGAATCTGGGGCATGATAATGTTTTGACCACTTTTACGAGCTACGGTTATGTTGATGAGTTTAGGCAGGGCGAGATCGTGAAGGGGCTGAAGTTTAAGAAAGGCGAGGTGGCGGAAAGTGAAACTAGTTTAATGCTTAAAGTTATGATGAAGAAAATTGAGGGCTTAGAAAATGCAAAAAATTAAGATTTGTTGCCAAGTAATATATTTTCAATTTCTTTGTTGGCTTTTTCTAAGGCAATGGTGGTGTGATCTTTTAGCGATTGGGCTTTTTGTCTTATTTTGGAAATGTGGTTAGCGATTTCGGTTTGTTTGGTGAGGGGTGGGAGGGGAATTATAATGGATTTTAAAGCATCTTGATTTATTTCAGGAATTACTCCTCCGTTGTTTTTTCTAAAAAATTGCAATTGCCCTAGTGAGCTCCTAAAATAAGCCTCTAAATATTTTGTATAAACTTTATCAGTCATTAGTTCGACTTTAAAGATATGAGAGGACAATATCGAGTTTTTGATATCATTTTCTACAACATTAACCAATCCTAGAGAACCAGAGCGAGAAATTAAAATACAATCATCGTTTAATTTTATTTTCTCTGGTATTTCTTGGTGAGCAATAAATTTTTTTGAGGAGTTGTTAATGCCGTTCTTTCCTAGATCAGTAACTCTCATATACCTAATACCATCATCTACATAATCTCTTATTTCAACGCCATTTTTTAGATCTAAAATTATATTTTTAAATGGACAGGCTTTAAATTTACCTTTTTTGATTTGTTCGATTGTTTTTATGAAGTCAATTTTATGATAAAACGGATCAAATCTATCTCCCGAAATATTATTTAATGAAGTGAAAAACATTCTGTTTTTTAGGTTATTATCAGGCTGTTTAGGAAAGTTAATACCAAGCTCTGCCATCAAATAATCATCAATACTGGCGAGAAGTTTTTCTGCCTCTGCTTCGTTTTGTTTTTTCTGTCTTAAAAATCCAAAATAAGTATCAGCAATTTTTTTCTGAATCTCAATTGAAGGCAAGGGTATTTCTAAATTTTTATACTCCTCAGCGTTGATATTCGGCTGTCCAGTTGTGCGTTGAATTGCATTGATCCAGTTTTTGTAAATCTTGGTTTGGGTAAAGGTAAAAACATAATCGGGCAGGGCTTTTGATTCATCAATCTTGAAGCGAATCATGTAGCCAGCAAAAAAACATTGATAACCGACATCTTTGTGCAAGTAAGATTTGCCTACAGTATTGCCGCTTCTGGCTAGCAATAGATCATTTTTTTCTACAAAATATTTTTCTTCAATTTTTGAGGCTGTTTTTCCTATATCCTTATCCAATTCGCCAAAATCATTGATGTCAGTAATTCTGATGTATCTAGGTTCGTCTATGTGTTTGCGCTCTATTCCAGATTCATTAGCTCCGTATTGTGGATTTTTTAGCAAGAGATTTTTTAGTAAAACTTTTTTACACTTGAATTGTTCAATGCTTCTTAAATAGCAATACCAGCTTGGATCGAGTCGCCTTTCTAACTTGCTGTTGTCGATTATAAAAACCTTATTATTGTCCAATGTTTTAGATATGACAAAATTACTTTTCATGGCCATCTCCCTTTAATATAAAACCTCTTTCTTGAAGAATTTTCTTTATGTTCTTAAATAAAACGTCTTCTAGCGTGTGAATGGCTTTTTCATCGTAGTTACAGTGTAGATCTTGAGCGTAATCAAAAGGCGTTTTTGTATCATCATTATTTCTTTTTATCATAATAACCGATTTACCAGCATTCTTCGCATATCCCAATTCAAAAGCTACATTTGCATTGCCCAAGCTTATATCGGCAATAAAAATTGTGCAGTTTTTTATTTGTTCGATCATTTGGTTGGAAATGTTATAAGTCTCGCCAGCATCCTGCATTATTGGATAAAGAGCTATTTTTATCGTTTCATTGGCTTTTCTTATTCTATCAATCACTCTTTGATAGGCTTGATTGTAAGATTCTACTTCTGGTTTACTAAAAAAGGGCATTGCTACAAACACCTTAATATTTTGGTCTGAGAGTTTATCAAAAATCTCAATCAGCGTTTGATATTTAGCTTCTTTTATGTCGAAAATGTGATTATCTAGTACCCATTCTTTGAAAAAACTGTACTTAGCTTTATCTATGATGTTGTAATACAGAAAGGCTGTAAATAGACCTTCGCTATTGTTGTTTCTTAATTTTTGTTCTGACAAATAGAGTTGTTCAACAGCTTTAAATGATTCAAAAACCATTTCTACCTTTGCATCTTCACTTTCTTTCTCCAAAGCTTCCTTTAGTGCTTCAAATATAGTTTTACTAAGATTTCTAAGGCTAGGATTAATTAAGTGACTTATTCCACTAAATCTATCTAGGGATACCCTATTGATTAATTTTCTAGCAAGTAGGCCGCTAATGCCAAAAATTCTTTTTAATTCTTCGTCATCAAAATTTTTTCCGTCGTCAATAATAGCTTTCAGGTTCTGCTCTAAAGTCAAAGGCTCTGATTTCGAGTTTATATTGTAAAATACCACCCTCTCGAATTTCTCGTATTTTTTATCAGTAAACTTCTCTTCTAGCTTTGTTTCTGGGTTGAATTTTAATGAGGTCACCTCTTCTAGCAAGACTATGCAAAATGGTATGTCCATTCTTTCGATTCGATAATCTTCTTTAATTTGTTCTGCTGCGCTTAATCTATGGTTGCCATCAATACGGTGTAATGGATGTTCATTCGCATTTATTAATTCCACAATTTTTGCTTCAGAAATCTCGATTTCTACAATAACTATTTCACTTTTTCCACTAATATCGGCAGCGGGGATTATGCGACTTTTCTTATTAATTCGTGTAATTGAAATGCCATCAATGTTGGATGTAAAAGCCCCCCCTTCTTCAACCGATTGAATTGGAGTTTTATCGGTTTTTGCTTTTTTTGCCGTGGAGTCATATTTTAATTTTAAGCTAAGAATGACTTCTGGAAAAAAGAGATAATTTTCCTTAGTAAGAAAGTTCGAAATATCACTTTTTTGTTTATCCATAAGCTCTCTTTGGTACTCTGGATTTGCTTTTGATATTCTTGCTAATTCTTTAATTCTAGCGAAGCCGCGAATGCAGATTTGATTACTTAGAGATCTGTCTAAAATTCCTCTAATTATCATACTTCGTCGCTTTTAATTTGTGCAATAAATCTGCTTAATTCTTCTGATATTTCAACCAACTCATTCTTTCCAGTCTGCCGCCCTGTAGCATCATAGCCAATATCTTCAGCTATCGCCATAAAGATTGGGTAATCATCTAAAATCTTCTGTTTTTCGCTAAAATATTTTTCAGAAAGCTCTTCTTTTACCAAGTTAATCTTGTTATTAAATTCATTTTGTAAAGCTTCTTTTTCTTCTTTGACCAAAGTGGCAATTTCTTTTTTATCGGCCTTGAAATTTTTGTTTTTTGTTTGAGCTTCTAGCTTTTTTACTTGCTGCAATTTTTCTTTTTCTAAAGCTTCAATTTTATCATAAAAATTAGCCTCTTTTTTTAATTTATCTTTTAGCAAAGTTTTTTGTGCAACAATTTTATCTGTAGTTTTTTGCTTATGTTTACGCAAAAACATCACCGAGCTTTTAACTCCTGCGCCATTGGCAGCAAAGGCGGTTTGGGGCATTGAAACTATTGCCACAATGCGATAAAGCTCTTCAATTGTATCGCGCACATATTGCAAGCTGGAGTTGGTTAAAATTCCATCTGGAATAACAATCGCCAAAAAGCCGAATTCTTTTAAAAATTTGTGGCATTGCTCGATAAATAAAATTTCTGTGCTTTGGCTATCGCGCTCGGTTTCTTTTTCTTTGCCTTCGCTATCTTTCGCGGCTGGTTTAGAATTTAACCAATCCGCTTCTTTTTTGCCTAATTTATAAGTTTTTAAATATTTCTTCTCGCTGCTCTTGATGCTAGAACCAAAAGGCGGATTAGTGATTATGAAATCGAAATGATTATATTGGAAACCAGTGTTTTTAGTGATTTTTTCAATCTCTAAAACTGGCAACAGACCATCGGCAGAAATAACATTTGTGTGTCCGTCATCATGAATAATCATGTTCATCTTAGCTGCGCGCGAGATTTGTTCGTTAATTTCAATGCCGTATAAATTATTTTCTGCAAAATCATGCCAAAATTTGTGGTGTCTCTTGCTTTGGTTAATATCTTTCTTGTGGTTTGGGTATAGCTCGTTGGCTTGCTCTCTAACCTTGTTCAGGGCATATAGCAAGAATCCGCCACTTCCGCAAGAAGTATCTAAAACAAAAGAATCATTTTTAATTGGCAAAACATCTGTTGCAAATTTTACAATTGGCCTTGGTGTGAAATATTGGCCAAAATTGCCTCTAAAGAAGCTATCCATAAAGGTCTCAAAAGCTCTGCCTTTACTATCAAGATCGGTGTCGCTTAGGTTTATTCCTTCTAAATAGCTTACAACTGTTCTTATTTTTTCTGCACTTAAGCGAATATCATCGCGAAAAACTTCGGCATCTTTTTTTCTACCTTCTTCGTAAAGGTCTTTTACTCTTTTGCGCAGGCTTTCATTTTCCTTTTGTCTGCGATCTGCCTCTTTTGGCTCTTCTTCCTTATCAACGGTTATGATTTGAAAGTCATAAGGTTCTCCAGTTTTTCTAGCTTTTCTCTCATCCCAAATTTTGCAGAAAATAAGTTTGTCTAGCTCGTCAAAAGCTTCTGAGGGGTTTAGCTGTCCGCCAGCCCAAAGAGCATCATGGGCTTGTTTAAAGCGCCTAGTTAATTCAGCTTCATTAATAACTGACAAATCGAAAAATCTTTGCTTGCCTTCTTTTTGTTCTAATTGTGAAGCCTCATAAGCATATTTATAATTAGCTAATTTTTTAACGCCAAATTGCGGAATGTCTGGTTGAGAAACTCTCGTGCTTTTCTTTTTATCAACTTCAAAATATTCGTTTTTTAATTCGGAAGTAATCCAAACATATTTGACATCGTTGGGTAGGGCGTAGGCATAGCTATAAGCCTGCTCAACTGCTTGTAAAAATTCTTGCTCGCTAACTTCTTGCTTCTTGCATTCGACTAATATGTGAGGTTGCTCACAGGCATTATCATTATAAACAATGATGTCTGCTTCCTTGGTATCTGTGCCCATTTTTACGGACACGAAATTTCTTACTCTTTCAACTGGGTAATTGTAGTTTAAAACCAAGGTCAAGAAAGCCGCTGCTTGCACCTTTTCTTCTGGAGTGGTGAAGTTGCGTTTTTTGTTTTGATGAAGGTAGGTGATAAAGTTTTTATCTTCGTCAAACTTGATTAAACCTTTCTTTACGCCTTGCTCTAAAATATTTTCCATGTTTTTAATTTATTTTTCTTTTTTCTAGCTTTATATCGAGATAATCACATAACAATCACATAGTCAACCCAATCAAACAAAGGCTTCATGCCAAAATAACCCCCTCTCGATCACATGACCATCACATAAGAATTTAAGCCCATATCGGCAGATATTTGGCGTATTTTCTTGATTTATTGTCGGGGTCGTAATCTTTTATCAATTTAGCCTCCATTGTAGCCGCTATGATCCTTGAAACTGTGGAATAATTCTGGCTCTCAATTTTAAATCTTTCTCTTAAAGATTCATTAGTCATATGTTCGCCCGAAACATATCTCAAACAGCAATGTTGATAACAAGCTCTTATTTTATCCTTCCTATCCATCTCTCTCAAGCTTTTTGGGGAATATAAGACGATTCGAGTAAAATTATCGCCCGCAATAAAATCTGGCGCTGGAAGCTGGTAAAGTTCGCAATCACTAACAACTTTATCAATTCCACTTCCTCTTTCTTCGCAAATTTTAATTCTGCGCATAAAAGCTGCCAACATTTCATTTCTGCTTTCGGGGCTGTGATCTATAAAGCGCAAAGGGTCTATTAATGGCTTGCCAGCGTTGGTTATTTCAATTCTATTTTGGAAAATTTCAACCATTGTTGATGTGCCTTTTATCGAAAAATCTTGATGGATAATCGCGTTAGCAACCAACTCTCGAATTACTAGTGAGGGATACATTCGAATCTCTTTGCGGAAGGCTTTGCCGATTTCTTCATTTGAAGGAAGTTTATCGTTAATGTAGTTTACTAGTTCATCAAAACAAATTGCGTAACCCCTTAAATCTGTATGTTCCTTGATGGTTTTTACTTTGTTGTTTTTCTCGTAAATAATGACGCGCACAGCTTTTCTGGCAATATTATCGAATTTAGAAATATCCCTTGCAAACAGCACTGCACCTAGGTTTGTGATGTCAAATTTATCATGCTTTTTATTGATTAATTTATCTTGCTCTAATTTCTCAATAATAGCGTTTTTATTTTCTGGTAACTTTTGATTCAGTAATTCAAAAAACTTTGGATAGTCAATTAGCTCAATTACCTGATCGGCGGTTAGTGATGCCTTAGCAATTTCTTTTTCAAAAACAACGCTATCAACTTTTTTCCAGATTTTTCTTTCTCTTTCTTGATGATCTTGCAATGGCTTTGTATAGCTGCCAATTCTGATAAAGGCTTCCCTTTTAAACTTTACTGGAGTGTGTCTTGCGGCATCAATTTTAAATAGAGCAATATTTTTGCCATCAATATTGGTTTCGATAATTTCAAAATCTATTCTTGGCTCTAGCTGTGTTGCTATCCAGTTTTCTATTTCTTGGCCTTTGATTTTATCTAGCTTAGGGCGGTAAGAAGTGCCAACTATTTTATGAGTTTCATTTTCAACTCCAAAAACAAGATAAGCAAATTGTTGATTGTGGTAGCAAGCACTATTGGCAAGCGCAGAGATATATTCGCCAATTTCTTGCGGATTGGAATTATTAACTTTGAACTCCACCCATTCACACTCTTTTGGTAGGGCTTGAAGTCCTTTGATTATTTGCTCTATTTCTTGTTGGCTCATTTTATGTTTTTTATTCTGCTTCCGAATATATCGGTTGCTGATTTTAAAGTATTGTTAATTAAATGGGAATATCTTTGCGTTGTGCTGGCGTTGGAGTGTCCGATTAATTTTCCAATCACCTCAAGGCCAATGCCGCTATTTACTAGGATTGATGCGAATGTATGTCGTAAGTCGTGAATTCTTATATTTTCTAAACGAGCTTTTTTGCAGACACCGTGCCAAAATCTTTTTATGTCTTGTATGTGGGTTTTAGTTGCCGGATTGTAGAAAAGGTAATGAGTGCTGCTTACTATAGTTTCGCCGCCCATCTCTTCTAAATGCTTATCCGCAACAATATTTTTCTTCAATTCTTTTAAAATTTTTACTGCTTCGGCATTTAGCGGAATGTTAGATATTTTATTCTGCTTAGTTAAGAATGCTGGCTTAATCCACATATTTCTTGCTAAGTCAAAATCTTGCCACCGCGCAGACAAAACCTCGCTCTTTCTTGAGCCAGTTAACAATATCAACTTAATTGCGTTGGCGTTGAGTTGGCTTTGTTCTTGATTCAAAACCACCATCAATTTTGATATTTCTTTATCTGATAAAAACTCTTCTCTTTTTTCTTCCTTAAATTTTTTAATATTTTCGGCGGGGTTGCTAGAAATTAAGCCCCAACTTTGCGCTGTCATAAAAATGGATGACAAAAGTTGTAAAATTCTGTTGGCCATATAACCCTTGTCGCTCAAGGAGTGATGAAATGTTTCAATATCTTTTTTCGTGATCGCGGCAATTTTATAATTGCCAAATTTTGGAATAATATTTTTCTCTAAAATACGCTTATATTCCCTTGCCGTTGTTGGTCTTAACGACTTTTCTTTTAGTTTAATATATTCAGCAGAAAATTCTTTTATTGTAGGCAGGTTTTGGGTTTTTCTTCTATTATCAAGTGGGTCAAAGCCTTGCGTTATATCGCCTCTAAGCTTTATTGCAATTTCTCTAGCTGCGGTGCTGGTTAAATCAGGATACTTGCCAATTGTATATTTTCTCTCTCTGCCATCAATAACATAGCGCAGCACAAACGATTTAGCATTGTTGTTGGTAATTCTAATGCCAAAGCCAACAATTTTTTCATCCCAGTAGATTTTATATTTTTCTTGGGGTAGCTTTAACGACTGAATAAGTCTTTCGTTTATATTCGGCATTAGTTGTTAATTTATTTTGTGTCCGTCCTGTGTCCGTATAAAATACAAAATAAAATCAATTGTTGTCAACTAAAAATGATTGATGTTAAATGAAGTTAATCTTATTGATCTAATATTTACAAGGCTTTAAGTGGTTTTGAGGGGTAGGTCGTAAGATTAACAAGACATATCGGGACACTGACTCTTAATCAGTAGGTCGGCGGTTCGAATCCGCCCGAGTCCACCAATGTAAAGCCTCGCCTTGCACTTGTTTACGATTTTGATCTTGTTAAGATGCGCAAAGTTGCCGCAAAAAATATAAAAAGGTGTAAATATAATAGGGGTATAAAATTTAAGGATGTGTCCAATAATCTAAAAATTGTTATAGTTGTCGCAAAAAATAATACAGCAACTATAGATGAGGTTATAATGTTTTTAATATTGCCGTGACGGTTTAGATCTCCCCTTAACATAATTGATAAGGCAATCATAGATAGCAACAAAGACATCAGTGGATATGTAAATCTTTGTTGCAATTCCGCTTTATATTGCATTAATTCTTTGGGACTAGAGTTTTCACTTGGATTGATTAATTCACTAACAAACATTTCTTGAACTTTCCATTTTTTATTTTGATAGTCAGTTTTATTATTTTCGGTTAGATTAAAAACATATTTATCAAAATTTAATATCTCTTCTTTATTATCTTTATAGTTGAATTGTTGGATAGTTCCATCATTCATATCCAATAATAAGTTATTGTTTTCATATCTAACTCGACCACTTTTGGCAGTAATGGTTAATGAATTTTCTGAATCCTTTATTTGGTTGATAAGAATGCCAAATAAATTGTTATCAATATCTTTTTTCTTAACATAGATTGTAAGATTTTTTAGTTTTTCAAAAACCCCCTGATTAAATGATAAATTGCTATAATTATTTTCAAAATTATTGCGTTTCTCTCGCAATGCTTTGTTGGCTAATGGCATCAAATAAAGAGATATAAAAAAGCAAAATAATGTTAAGAATAATGACAATATTAATGCTGGTTTACTAATGTGAATTTTTGTAAGACCGGCATTTTTAAGCGTAGTTATTTCATTGTTTAAAAGTAAATTGTTATAAATAATTAATATTGAGATAAAAATCGAAATTGGTATTATGAACAACAGCAGCCATGGCAAAATTAAGATAAAAAGTGATAAAAACTGTTCTAATCCTACGCCATTTTCGGTTATGTATCTAATAAATACAATGGTGCGACTAAACCAAATTAAAATTACCAATAAAGAAGTTATCGCAACAAGCGAAAGAGCGACTTTACTAAAAATATATTTGTTATATAATTTCACTTTATATATCTTTAAAAGAACAGTTAGATTTTTATTGATGTCTAAAGATAGCAATTTATCTGCTAGACAATAGGATTGTATTACTTTGTGCTAGATAGCTTATTAATCAAGCAGAATCAATTAATAGGGTCGCGTTAATCTTTCAACCACTTGTCACAATATATCAAATAAGTATATGAGATTCAAGGTTTCGCACATATCATTTTGCGCTCTATATACTACAATACTTTACATTGTCTGCAATGCCTTAAACCTCGATAAAATTGCCAAGTGGTTTTATTTGAAGGATGAGATTGATTATGTTGGCTTGGGGGCATTTTTAGTTATTGGATTATGTTCTTTTATCTTGATATTTACACTTCTTGCTCATCGCAAAACAATTAAACCGCTAGCAATTATTTTTACGATACTTAGTGGGGTGTCAGCTTATTTTATATCCAAGTATAATGTTGCGATAGATAGTAGTATGATTATGAACGCTATTCACACTGATTCTGTTGAGGCGAGTGGATTGTTGTCGCTTCAAATGATTCCATATTTTTTATTGCTAATATTGCTGCCAATAATAGCAATATTATATACCCAAATAACATTTGAGAGCTCTTATAAATATTTATTATCATCAGCTAAATTATGTGTCGTTGTAATGGTTCTTGGCGTAAGTTTGATATATATAAAATTTGACAGCATACATCGTGCCACAAACTTATCTAAAAAATACATAATCCACACCCTTATACCCTTAAACTATATACGAAGTTTTGGCAGTGTTGCGGTAGAATATTTTCAGTTGCAGCACTCTTGGCATAAAAAACCAATTGAAGTTTCTGGTCATATATCGTCACAAAGTAATTTAGTAGTAGTTCTTGCCATTGGTGAAACATCCAGACAGCAAAATTTTAGTTTATATGGCTATAAAAGAAAAAATACTAATCCCGTATTGTCAAAAGATAAAAATCTTCATCTTTTGAACGGAATAGCTCATATAGGCTCAACATTATATGCGCTGCCCGAAATTTTAGTTAAGCATGGGGTTCCGCTGCCAAATATTACCTCTAAATTAGGCATCAATACTTCGTGCTATGTTAATTATACTCTTTATGGCCTATGTGATGCGGTTGGAGAAACTAAGGTAGCAAATTGTGGACACGGGGGCAATTGTTATGATGAGGATGTGATACCAATGTTAACCGACAATCTAAAGCTTTATAAATCTGGATATCGATTAATAATATTACATCTTGGCGGTGGCAGTCATGGACCAAGTTATCATGATAGATATCCTGCAGAATTTCAGCAATTCAAACCAATATGTCTTGATGCTGATGTGGTTAATCAATGCAGCCTTGAACAGCTGTATAATTCTTATGATAATACAATACTTTATGTAGATCATGTGCTTGGTAAAATCACGAAGAAGCTTGATAAGTCAGGCTTACCTTATGTATTTATCTATTTATCAGATCACGGCGAATCTTTAATGGAAGATGGTCGTATATTTCATGGCATGCCTCCCGGCATATCATTGCCACCAGAACAAGCCTACATTCCATTAATAGTCAAATCCTCAATACCAATGTCAATAGTAAAGCGCAAAGAATATACCCAACAAGATGTTTACGATACCATACTTGAATTATTTTCTATTGAGACTGATATTTTAGATAAGGATAGAAGTTTTATTAAAAAACAAAGATGATCAAAATTAATCGTATTATAACAAGAATATGCTGGATTGTTTCGCTTACATTATTGACCCTTGTGTTAATTTTTGTGATAATTCAAAAAAAAACAAAAGAAATAGACTTTGGCAGAATAGGATTAATTGATGTAGTGGGAAATAATTATATATTTCGTGGCAACAATCCGTTTGTTATAAAAAATGGCAACAAAGTTTTTGCCTATGATGAATTAACGGCATATTTACATAATATGCTAAGTGGGTTGGGATATAAAAATTTGCCGCATGATTATTATTTGGTAAGTATAAACTTGCTTGATCTAGATGAATATTCTGATATTAAAAAAGAGAATGACTTTTTTCGTGATAATCCAACATATGGTATGTCGCTAAATGTTTCTACCTTATCGCCAAGTTTATTGCTGTTAGAGTTTCCTTCAACCTTAGCTTCTAATGTTGCCGCCAAAGATGCTGTGGAGGATTATAATATATGGGTAACAAAAACAATAAAAAAAATACATGACATTGCGTCAAGCAAAACAGACAAGCCAATTTTTGTCTACATACACTGTGATTCAGGAAGAGATAGAACTGGGTTAATATCAGCAAGCTATAGATTAATGTTTAAAGACATGAATTTATCAAACGCAGTGTTGTTAAATGTATCAGAGGCTGGCAGAAATAGTGAATCTTTTTATAATTTGGCAATAACTTCATATTGTTTGCATGTAAAAAAAGATCATGATCCCGATTATTGCTTATAGTTCACTTTGTTTTTGCTATAATGAAGCGGCGTTTATAGCTATTCAACTTGCGCAATCGCTGATAATATCCACCGACCGTTTTCGCCATAACGCGTAAATGTCCAAGCTTCAGATGTAATAATTAAATTTTTATCACTGCCTTCGATCACATAATCAGCATCAGAAGGGCTTTTATTTAGGTTCACCACATAATCTAGGGCAGACCATTCTAAGATCGCAGTTGCGTATTCCATTTCGTCTTCGCGCCAAGATTCTGCAGGATTTCCTGAGATTAATTCTACATTTTCAACTTTATTGGCAATATCTTGGCTAACATTTTGGCTTAAACTATCGGTAAAATATTTTAACATTTCTGGCGTAGTAAGTTTTTTTAATTTTTCGAGATCTTGATGCGACCAAGCGTTTTGCACCTCGACAAGAATTTCAGAAAATTTTTGACTATCATTTTCTGATAAATTTAATTCAAAATTAGTTGCTCTTGGTTGTGAAAAATTTTGCTGTTGATGATATTGTGGAGAATTATCATGATTATACGAAGATGCGCCAACATTGCCTTGCGACATTGCATTGCTATAAGCTGGGCTATCTGATTGGCGATTTAAAAAGCGCATCATCATTACTACCGCAAAAGCGCCAAGCGCCATAAGCAATAAGTTGACCATCATTCCGCCACCACCACCCATGCCGCCAGCGCCATATCCACCAAAACCGCCATTGCCAAAAAGCATGTGGCCAATCCAAGAACCTGCAAGCGCTGCACCAAAAGTTGAAAGCATTGGGTTGCGTTGAAAAAACGATGAAGCGCGATTCGGTTGTTGTGGTGCGTTTTGTTGCGCAGTATTTTGTTGATTGCGTGCGCCGTTTTGTTGTTGCGCCGAACCGGCTGCGCCTTGGCCAGAAACATTGGTGGCAGATTTTTGCATCGAAGAATAATTTTTGCCACCAGCCCCACCACCTTCATAGGTGCGGCTTCCGCGCGATCCTTGATTATAAAAAGATGATGAAGATCTTCCACCAGAAAATGAAGAACGGCCACCAGCCCTTGCAAATGCTTGCTCGCAAATAGCGGCAAAAAATAAAGTGCAAATTAATGTGAGGAAGGAAATTTTTTTAATCATAAATATTTGATTTGAAGAAATGTATATTTTATAACATTAGAGAGAATTACTTAATTAGCAGCAAGCTTCTTAATACAGAAGTTGTGGAAGGAAATCTTTTTAGTTATTTGATAATTTAGATAATAATGTTAAGATTGCCTTAAGCGGCAATTTATAAAGCAAATTTGCCATAAATTTAACAGCAAAAATATGACAACTAAAACAGAAGAAAAAAAGCCATTCATCGCTAAAAAGCCATCATCACCTTTTAATGTTGATCCTTATAATAATCGTGGGGGCAAAGCAGGCAAGGGCCTTGTGGGGCATGATGGCGGCGGAAAAATTAAGCCGATGAAAATCGTGACGAAGAAAATTTCTGGTGGTAGCGGTGGTGATCGCTAATTTTTAAAATTTAGTGCAAAACCACAATATCTTTATCCTTTTTAGAATAATTATCCTTAACAAAAAGCAGCATAACTACACTTGCAATTAATGCGAGAGAAAGAGTAAAAATTGCCCACTGATAATTTTCAATGGTGTAAATTCGCACACCATTTTCTGCAATTTCACCGCTCCAGAAAAAATCTAGAATCTTACCAAGAAAAGGCTGAAAGATCATCCCCACCAATGAAATCAAGCCATTAGTAAAGCCCATTGCGGTGCCGTTAAAGCGATCATGGGTGTTGTTGCGCGCCAAAGTGAAGGCTAAAACTTGTCCACCAATCATAAAACCAATGCCAAAAAGCATTATGAACATTGAATTGTAAGAAAAGCGATCAGCCAGCGAAACGCCTACAAAGAGTAAGGATGCCACAAAAGCGCAGAGTAGCATAGTTTTTTTATAAGAACGCAAATGCTTCGAAACATATGAAAACACTGGTCCGCCAATCGCCATGCCGATAAAAATCATCACCGTAGCTTGCGAAGCAACTTGGTTATTAATGCCATAAACGCGCATCAAATAAGGCACGCCCCAAAGTTCTGCAAAGGCGGTGATTGGCAAATAAAGCACTCCGCCAATTATCCCGACCAGCCATAATTGTTTATTTTTTAAAATTGCAGCAAGAGATTTTTTTAGCGAAATATCATGATCATGAGCGTGTTTTTTATCATGAACAAAAATCCAGATAAGTGGCGCTAAGCATAGGCCAATAACGGCTAAACAAAGACAAGCATTTTGCCAGCCATAGTTATTAACCAAAGTTGCAAGAGGGCGGCCAGAAAGCGTGGCGCCAAGGGTTCCCATCATGTTAGCAACGCCGGCAACCAAAGCAAAACGATGCGGCGCAAACCAATCTGTTGCTAATTTTAAACAGCTAATAAAGGCGCAAGCCGAACCAACACCAATCATCATGCGACCAAACATCGCAAGGAAAAAGTTTTGCTGCGTACAAAAAATCACCGTGCCAGCAACACAAATTAGTGATGAAATCGTGATAACGCGACGCGGGCCATATTTATCCACAATCATTCCGCAAGGAATTTGCAAAATAAAATACGACATATAATAAGAAGTAGAAAGCCAGCCCAAAGAGGTTGCAGAAATTTGAAAATATTCCATCAATTGCTCGGTCATCACCGAGGGCGAAACGCGCAGAATTACTTCATAAAAATAAAAAAACGAAGCCATGATCCAGCCAATAATAGCAGCATTGGTCTTGTATTTAGCGAAAATACATTCTTTCATTTTGCTAATCGGGCAATTCGACATGATTTTAGTTAATTTTGATTAAGTTTTTTTTAGAAGTAAGATTCTGTTGCACTTGTATAGAGAGATCTTTTTAAGCTGCAATCTAAAATTGTAGCAAGGATCAGAGTTGCGTTACAATTGAGATTATAAAGTACAGAATACTTGCTTTTTTCTTCTAAATAATTTATAATTTTCCCCCTTTTAAATTAATGTTTTTTGCAAGTGATCAAAGCTAAAGATCTATCCATTTCGTTTCACGGCCATGATATTTTTCGTGATGTTAATTTTATCATAAATCGTGGTGAAAAAATCGGCCTAATAGGCAAAAACGGCAGTGGCAAATCCACATTCTTAAAGTTGATTTTAAAACAGCTTGATCCCGATACCGGCGCTATAGAAATGCCGCGCGGCTACAAAATAGGGCATTTAGAGCAGCATATTAGTTTTACTCACAACACCACTTTAGAAGAAATTTGCAGCGTTTTGCCGCCAGAGCGCGAGCATGAAGGTTGGAAAGGTGAAAATATTCTATACGGTCTCGGCTTTACTCCTGAAGATCTCGAAAAAGATCCAAAAAATTTCTCCGGCGGTTATCAAGTTAAATTAAACCTCGCAAAATTATTGTTGGTAGAGCCGCAAATGCTGCTTTTAGATGAGCCGACCAATTATCTTGATATTCACTCAATTCGCTGGCTCAAAGAATTTCTCACCGATTGGCGCGGCGAATTAATTCTTATCACTCATGATCGCGGCTTTATGGATAGCGTGATCAGCCACACTTTAGTAATTCATCGCAAAGCCTTCAAAAAGCTTTCTGGCAACACTAAAGGCGTGCGTGAAAAAATCGCCGCAGAAGAAGAAATCTACGAAAAAACGCGAGTCAATGAAGATAAGCAAAGACAAAAAACTCAAGAATGGATTGATCGCTTTGGCTCTAAGGCCAGCCAAGCAAGCCGTGTGCAATCGCGCGTAAAAATGCTTGAAAAGCAAGATGTTAAAGAAAAACTAGAACATGTTGCAACGCTAGATTTTGAATTCACTTCAATCCCCTACGGAAGCAAGGAAGACATGATTGAAGTAGAAAATCTAACCTTCGGATATTCGGCAGATTTACCGTTAATTCAAAATTTAACCTTCCGCATTGCGCATGGCGATAAAATTTGTATTATCGGAAAAAACGGTAAAGGTAAATCAACTTTACTTAAGCTGATGACGCGCGATTTAACCGAGCTCAAAGGCAATGTTAAGGTCAACGGCAAAACCGAAATCGGCTATTTTGGTCAAATGAACATTGATCGATTAGACAAAGAAAGATCAATTTTTGAAGAGTTACAAAAAGTTGATGAAAAACTCTCTGTGCAAAGGGTTCGTCAGGTTTGTAGCAACATGATGTTTAACTCAGATTTGGCCAATAAAAAAATCGGCGTGCTTTCTGGTGGAGAAAAAAGTCGCGTTACTTTGGGCAAAATTTTATTGAAAGGTGTTAATATTTTATTCCTCGATGAACCAACCAATCACTTAGATATGGAAAGCTGTGAATCCTTGATGGAAGCGATTCGCAACTTTGATGGCGCAGTTGTTATGGTTACGCATGATGAATATTTCTTGCAAGAAATTGCGAATAAGCTAATTATTTTCGATGATAATAAAACTTTCGTTTTTGATGATTCTTATGAATATTTCTTAAAAAGAATCGGTTGGAAAGATCATTAATTTTTATAATTATAATATGATTAACAGAACTCTTCAAGATGATCTAAACTCAGCAGCGCAAAACAATGATCTAGAGTCTTTGCAAGAAGTGTTGCAGCAAAAAATTAACATTAATGCCACTACTGCAGAAGGCTGGACAGCTTTGCATTTTGCTGCTTTTAAAGGCTATGATAAAATTGTTGCCGCTTTGCTAGAAGCAAAAATTAACGCCGATATTCAAGGAAAAGTCTACGGCCGCACCGCCTTGCATTATGCGGTTGATCGCGGAAATTTAGAGACAGTAAAATTGCTGGTTGCAAAAGGTGCTAATGTTAAAATTGCTGATAAAGCAAATAAAACGGCGCTAGATTTGGCGCGAGAAAAAAAATTTGGTGATATTGTTAAGGTGTTGAGTTTGTAGGTTTGGTGCACTTCTTTGCTATCGATTAATCAGAAAATTTTTGGTCGTGTTGAAAGAAAATAAAAGCGAGAGACTTAGATTGCATACTCTGATACTCAGACACCGCGCCCATCTGATTTAAGCAAGCGTAGCTTGCGATGGGACGCAGAACTCGTATCAGAGTATGCAATCTAAGTCTCTCGCTTTTATTTTCTTTATTTCTATTTTTTTAAAAAAAATAGAAATGGATATTGGGAAGTTTGATAGGATATTCTAAAAAAGAGCCATAAAATAAAAATTAAAATATATGGAGCTACTTACCGCAATAATTTTTGGTTACCCATTTCTGGTTGCCGCTATCTATTTTTTACCATCTATAATTGCGGGATGTAAAGGCAAGAAGAACGCTGGAGCAATCTTTATTCTGAACCTATTTCTCGGATGGACCTTTATTGGTTGGGTTATATCACTTGTTTGGGCTGCAATATATGAACAAAAATCATGCAGGAAATGTAGACAAATTGTAGCTGATGTAAGTGCGACAAGGTGCTCTAAATGTGGTCACATAAGTTTAAGGCAACAAATAAAAGAGATGCCAATTACTGCTAAGATATTTTTTACGATTGCGATTATAATGCTCACAGTTTTGATATATTGCCGTTTAGACGATTTAAGCCAAGAAAAAGATATTTCTACCTTATATTTTCATGATTCCAGCAAAGCCAAGATTCAAAATGTAGGACGTGATAAAGATGGAAATGAATAAAAATCCTTACATAGCATTGCGCATCTCAAGAAAGACCCAAGACTTTACTTAATAATGCTCAGATGCATGCAGTGTCTGAGCAGCAGAGTATTATTAAGTAAAGTCTTGGGTCGAGGGGAAGGGCTTTAATTTGAAATTTACAAAGCCTTAAAATAATAATTATTAAATCCAAAAGGATTTCAACAATTCCAAAATTGCAATAGCGGGATACTCAACTTTTTTGCTTTTATCAACACGCAAATCCTCTCTAAATTTATTCATCATTTCTGCAATTTTTGCATATTTTTCTGCAATCATTTTTACTTCTGGCAATGTTGCAACTATCTCGCCATCTTTAGTTTTTGCGGGCCAGTCAAAGCATGATAAAGCCAGTGCCTTATCATATCCCTGATGCTTCAAAAAAAACTCACGCTCCGCAACAGAAAGTTCAAAATCTTGAGAAATTGCAAGGCCAAAATCAGTAAAATAAAGTCGCTCGCCATCAGTAACAATATTGCCATGATGAGAATCGAAATGAAGCATACTTTTTTTTGCCAAAAAATTGGTGATAGATTTAATATTTTCTGCAACCATTTTCATATCAGGCATAGTTTTGTGAGCACCTTCTGAAGCCTGCGGACTCATATATTCGCACAGATTTTGCGGAAAATATTCCAAAAATACCACCATATCATATTTTGCATCATGAACAGCGTGCAATCTTTCTGCAACTTGCTTGGAGCCATTCCAAAATTCTTGTCGAATTTGCACAACTTTTTCATTTATCGGCTCTGCAGGCTGATCGCGCGGCACTATTTTAAATCCATACATTAAAGGAAAATTCAAACATTCACCATCACGCACCCACCTTGTAGTCATTTGATGGCAAGCAAGCTCGCGCCAAACGCCAAAGCCCGAAGAGCCAACGCCATATTGATAATAAACAGGCAGATCAAATAAATTTTTTGTTGAATGAGGATTTTGTTTTTCAAGATCAGTGAGGGCGATTTTTTTTGCAAATACTGGCAGGCCAGCAATTTCAAGCTTTACAGCGGTTCCGCCGATTCCGCTATGAACTTGTTTTGCTGTTGTGAGTTTTATCAAGATTTCTTCGTCACTGATTTTATCCAGCGCTGCAGCGGCTTTGTTGTATTTTTCTAAGCGTTTTAACATATCAAATCCAAACAAGTAAAGCGATTACGAATAAATTTGGCATTATTTATCAATTCTTGATATTGTTTCGCAGAAAGGCCCAGCGCCAGCGCAGAAGTTTGTATTTGAAAATGTTTTAGAATTTTTTGGATAGTTTTTTCCGGCAATAATATTTTTTGTAAAATTTTGCGATGATTTTTCCACTCTTGATTTAAGCGCTTATTCACTATATCTAAATCGAAATTATTTTTCTCACAAAATTCTTTTTTGCACTCAGCGGCAATTTTTTTGTCAAAGAGTTTTTCTATTTTTTTAGTAGGAAATTCGATTTTTTTTAACCTCAATAAATTCTTTGCAAGCATCTTCTCTTGCAGCTTCACCGCGGTTGGCGTTGTAACCGCAATTTGCAATCCATGAAAAATTTTATGTGCTTTTTTGGGATATTTCATCTCAAAAGCATGGCCAATTAAATGCTCAGATTGACTAGCGGGATAACTGCCTGCAGCTAGCGTCATTCCAGTGCCAGAGAGCAATAAAATTTCGGTTAGAATTTGTAATAATTTATCATCATCCAACTTAAATTTCTGATAATTTTTAATCAAAAATTCCATTTTTTTCTGCAAAATTTCAAATGGTTTTTGATTAAATTTTGTGCCAAGAATTAAATGTGACAAAAGCCAGTCAAACCAACAGCTATAAAAGCACAGACTATCACCAATTCCCGCTTGAATCATCGATTTTGGTGCAGATTTTAAAATATCTAGATCGGCATAAACTGCCAAGGGCAGGGTGGCGGCAAGAGTTTTTTTATGCCCGCGAACCACGATTGACGCGTTGCGCGAAAGGTAGCCGTTCATTGATGGCGCTGAGGCAAAAATAATATAAGGAACGCCAGTTTTAAAACTGCTAAATTTGCACAGATCGTTGATAGTGCCACTTCCAAAGCCGATAATTAGATCATAATTTTTGCCAATAATATTTTTAATCAGAGGTGAATTATCCAAAGAACCTTTGATTAAAAGCTTTTTATTTAATGTGCCTTTAATCAAACGCGGATTTTTTTTCTGATTTAAAACGGTATTTTCAATCAAGCGCAGATTTTTTTCATCTGGCCGCGGATCTTTTAAAATCAAAATATCGCAACCCATCTCAGCAAATTTATTGCCAAAAAACTTCGCAGAATTGTTCCAAATTTTTTCATCAGAAATAACGCAAATTTTAGCATCGGCAAATCCCAGCGCTAAAAGCAGTGAATCCGCTTTGTTAGCAAGGTTTTTTCCAATTTTTACATCGATTTTTGGCAAAATATTCATGAATTTCCCTATGAATTTACTTGAAAAATAACTTTATTTCCTTTAAAATCGCGGTTCATTCTAAACTACTTCAACATCCGCACAATGGAAAAATTTCAATTATTCTTGCTTATTTTACAAGTAATCATCGCTGTTGTCATGATTATTTTAGTATTGCTTCAAAAATCTGATGGCGATTCTTTAGGTGGCATTGGTGGCGGTTCTGGCGGCATGAACGCTGTTATTTCAAGCAAAGCTTCGGCAAATATTTTAAGCAAAACCACCATGATTTTAGTGGCAGTTTTTATGTTTAATTGCTTAATTTTAGCCACAATTTCTAACGCTGGCAAAAAAAAGATTGCTTCTGATCTCGATCAAATAATTCAACAGCAAGAAACCATCAAAGATGGCGCTCCACATGTTCCTCCAGTTAATTAATTAGATAATTAAAATGAAAACAACTCTAAATCAAACACACAGAAATCAAGGCGGCAAAATGGTTGAATTTGCTGGCTACGATATGCCAGTTCAATATCCAGACGGCATGCTTAAAGAGCATGAATGGGTGCGCGGCGGCAATGTTGGCATTTTTGATGTTTCTCACATGGGCCAATTTTTTATGGAAGGTGAAGGCATCGCAAAATTTCTTTCTCACATCACGCCTACAGATTTCTCTCTCAGCACGCCAGCTCAAGCTAAATACACAGTTTTAACTAACGAAATTGGCGGAATCATCGATGATTTAATTATTACTAAAATCATGGATAATAAATTTTTCATCGTATTAAACGCCGGCTGCAAAGAAAAAGATGCAGCATGGATTCGCAAAAACTTGCCAGCGCAACTTAAATTCACTGAATTAGCAGATCGCTCACTTATCGCAATTCAAGGTGAAAAAGCCGAAGAAGTTTTGCAAAGATTTGTTGCTGATGGTGATTTGGTTGATTTATCTTATATGCATACCAAAAGCTATAAATTTAAAAATGGTGAAGAGGTAATGATCGGACGCACAGGCTACACTGGTGAAGATGGCTTTGAAGTCAGCATCAAAAACTCTGCAGTTGATAAATTTTGGCTCGATCTTTCTGCAATGTCAGAAGTTAAACCAATCGGTCTCGGCGCCCGTGATTCTTTGCGTTTAGAAATGGGCTACCCACTTTATGGTCATGATCTAGATGATTCAACTTCGCCGATTGAGGCAGCTCTAGGTTGGGTTGTTAGCAAATCAAGTGTTGATTTTATCGGCTCCAAAAGAGTATTGGATGAAAAAGCCAACGGTGTTTCGCGCAAAAGAATGGGCGTTAAATTGCTTGATCGCGGCATCGCTCGTGAAGGCACCGAAATCCGCAAAGATGGCCAAAAAATCGGTGTACTTTCTAGTGGCGGATTTTCTCCAAACTTAAAAGTTTCAATTGGCCAAGGTTATTTTAATCCAGCAGTTAAGGTTGGAGATAATGTTACCGCAGTTGTGCGTGATCGTGAAATTGCGGCAGTTATTCATTCACCAACTTTTATTGCAGCAAAAACTAAAGCGGCAAAAAAATAATTTTACCAAATTTAAAGCGGCAAAAACTTTACAATAAATTTTTAAAGCGATAAAAACTTACTAACTTTTATTAAACCTTAGGAGAAATATGAAATTTACAAAAGATCACGAATGGGTAAAAATTGAAAATGGCGTTGCAACAATCGGCATCACAGAATATGCCGCCGACGCACTAGGCGAGCTTGTTTATGTAGAATTGCCAAAAGTTGGCAACACTTATGCTAAAGGCGATGCTTTTGCAGTTGTTGAATCTTCTAAATCAGCGAGCGATGTTTATATTGCTGCATCTGGTTCAGTTGTTGAAGTTAATCAAGCGCTAACTTCACAACCAGAATTAATCAACAATTCTGCCTATAAAGATGGCTGGATTGCTAAAGTGAAATTAAGCGACGAATCTGAATTAGCTGATGCAATGGATGAGGCTTCTTACAAAAAATACTTAGAAGAAAAATAGATTAGTTTTAACGATTTAAAAAAAAGCGGCAAATCAATTAAGATTTGCCGCTTTTTTTATGCAAAAAATTGTGCGAATATTTTATTCAATAGCTTCGCATGTGCCGTTGGTGATATATGCATCAAGGCCCACCACCGAAATTTGTTTGAAGCGACTATCGCCTAAAATTCTGGTTAAAATGCCGTTAATTCCCTTAACTTTTACATTTACAAATACGCCAGTTTGATCAAGTTCTGCATCATAATATTGGCAAATTTTATTACGACATAGTGCAATTGTTTTATTATTTTTATCAATAACTATTGCTGCATTATCAAGTAATTTTAGTTTTGGACATTCGTGTTTTGAGCAAACATACATTGATTGTGGGATGCATTTGATTGTTTGCCATTTTTGTGCAGCGATAAAATAATCATTAGCTTCGCGAAAGATTCTTTCAAAATCAAAAGTTTTTATATCTTCAATATTTTTAGCATCTTTATTATCAATTTTTGTTGATGATTTTTTTGTTTCAGTTTTGGTCACAACTTCTTTTTGATCTGCAGTTTTAGATTCTATTTTTTCTTGCGTTACAGCCTTGCTTTTAATAGCTTCTGAGCTTGTTTCTAAAGCCATTGAAGTTGTTGCAAAAGAAATTGCAAATATTGCAGTTAATAATTTAATTTTCATGTTTATCGATGGTTCTTTGAATTTAAGATAATAACTAATTAACCAGAAAAATTTTAAAGCGCAAATTTATTTGCAAACAAAGTTGCGTCGCCATCAATCAATAAATTAATTGTGCTAGAAATTTTTTTGTTTATCTCTTCAACAATCATCATTTCATCTTTAGTAAATTTTGATAAAACATAATCAGCCACTTCAAACTCTTTATTTTCGGGCCTTCCAACGCCTAAGCGCAGGCGGTGATATTCTTTGCCAATCATAGAATCAATAGATTTTAAGCCATTGTGCCCCGCAGAACCGCCGCCAATTTTTGTTTTTATTCGCCCTAAATCAATATCAATTTCATCATGCAAAACAATAATATTTTGTAGGGGAATTTTATAAAATTGCATAGCCTCAAGCGCTGCTAATCCAGAGTTATTCATATAAGTTTGTGGCTTGAGCGCAATCACTTTTTTGCCAGCAATTTCACCAACAAAAACTTCGCTAGAAAATTTTTTGCCTAAGGCACTTAAGTTATAATCCGTTATAATTTGATCAAGCGCCAAAAAGCCAAAATTATGGCGAGTTTTGGCATATTCTTTGCCGATATTTCCTAGTCCGATTAAAAGATACATTATCTAAAGTGCTGAGATTATGGATTGGTTACAAAATAAACAACAGAAAGACTTTATATGATGATTGACTGTTAGAATCAAGCAATTATAATGCGCGGCCCTTTATTCATAAGAAATAAATATTTAAAATGACAATCAGAAATATAGCAATCATTGCGCACGTAGATCACGGCAAGACAACTCTTATCGATGCGATGTTATCGCAAAGTGGAACATTTCGTGCCAATCAGCAAGTTGAGGTGCGCGTCATGGATAGCAACGCTTTAGAAAAAGAGCGCGGTATAACAATTTTAGCAAAATGCACTTCTATCACTTGGGAAGGCAATAAAATCAATGTTATCGATACTCCTGGCCACGCCGATTTTGGTGGTGAAGTTGAGCGCGTATTATCAATGGCGGATAGCTGTTTATTGTTGGTCGATTCATCTGAAGGCCCGATGCCACAAACTAAGTTTGTGCTTTCAAAAGCTTTGGCTCTGGGTTTGCGTCCAATTGTTATTATCAATAAAGTTGATCGTCAAGATGCGCGTGTTGATGAAGTTTTAAACGAAATTTTCGATTTATTCGTTTCTCTAAATGCAAATGAGCAACAACTAGATTTTCCAGTGCTTTATGCCGTGGGCCGTGATGGCTGGTGCGTTACTGATCTTGAAAAAGACGAGCGCAAAGATTTGTCACCTTTGTTTAACTTAATCTTGAAACATGTAAATCCGCCAAAGTTTGATGAAACTGCGCCATTTACAATGCTTGCAACGCTTCTTGAATCAAATCCATATTTTGGACGCATGCTTACTGGGCGCATTATGTCTGGAACAGCGAAGAGTTTAATGAATTTTAAAGCGATGAACCTTGAAGGCAAATTGGTTGAGCAAGGTCGCCTTACTAAGCTTCACACTTTTCGTGGTGTTGATAAAGTTCCTGTTGATGAGGCGGTTGCAGGCGATATCGTTTCAATTGCTGGCTTAGAAAAAGCTTCAGTTGCAGATACAATTTGCGATATTTCTGTTAGCACTCCAATCAAATCAACCCCAATCAATCCGCCTACAATGGCGATCACAATTGGTGTAAATGATTCTCCTCTTGCTGGTCAAGAAGGTTCAAAAGTTACTTCTCGTATGATTCGCGATCGCTTATTTGCTGAAGCAGAAAGCAATGTGGCAATTAAAGTCAAAGAATCTGAAGGAAAAGATGCCTATGAAGTTGGTGGTCGCGGAGAATTACAGCTTGGTGTTTTAATCGAAAACATGAGAAGAGAAGGCTTTGAGCTTTCAGTATCAAGACCTCGCGTTCTATTCAAAAAAGGCCCTAATGATGAAATTCTCGAGCCAGTTGAAGAAGTTGTCGTCGATGTTGATGATGCTTATAGCGGCGTTGTGGTCGAAAAACTTTCTTCACGCAAAGGTGAAATGATCGAAATGAAGCCATCTGGTGGCGCAAAAACACGCTTAGTGTTTTATGTTCCTTCTCGTGGATTAATCGGCTATCAAAGTGAATTTTTAACTGATACAAAAGGCACGGGCGTTTTAAACCGCTTGTTCCATGATTATGTTCCTTATAAAGGCGAATATTCTGAGCGCAAAAACGGCGCTTTAATTTCTAACGATTCGGGCGAGTCAGTTGCATATGCTTTGTGGAATCTGCAAGATCGTGGCGTGATTTTTATCAAGCCACAGCAAAAAGTTTACATGGGTATGATTATCGGTGAAAACTCTAAAGCGGGCGATCTTGAAGTTAATATTCTTCGCGGCAAACAGCTTACTAACATTCGCACTACAGCGGCTGATGAAGCGATCCGCTTGATTCCGCCACGCTTGATGATTCTTGAAGAAATGATCACTTATATTTCTGCTGATGAATTGGTTGAAGTTACACCTAAATCACTTCGTTTGCGCAAAAAGTTTCTTGACCAAAACGAACGCAAACGCGCAACAAAATCTTCAGCAGCAAAATTTGATTTTGTGCAAGAATAAATTTATTCTGAGGCGCTCTTAATAAGTGCCTCAAACAAAAAAGCCGACTTCAATTTATATTGGAGTCGGCTTTTTTGTTTGTGATTTTTTTGCTAATAAGATTTTAACTTTCTGTAGTGTAATTTGGTGATTCAGAAGTGATGGTAATCGAGTGCGGATGACTTTCTCGTAGGCCAGAATTAGTGATGCGAACAAAGTTACAATTTTTGCGCATAGACTCGATTGTAGCATTGCCAGTATATCCCATTGCAGATTTTAATCCACCAATCAATTGATGAAGAACATCTGCGGCGGCACCCTTGTAAGGCACGCGACCCTCAACACCTTCAGGAACCAACTTCATTTTATCTTCAACATCGGCTTGAAAATAGCGATCAGCAGAGCCGCGAGCCATTGCGCCAAGTGATCCCATGCCGCGATAAACTTTATATGAGCGGCCTTTAAATAAAACAATTTCTCCGGGGGTTTCTTCGGCGCCGGCTAATAATCCACCAAGCATAACGCAAGAGGCGCCTGATGCGATGGCCTTTGCCAAATCGCCAGAAAAACGAATTCCGCCATCAGAAATAACCGGAATTTTCACTGAATTACAATATTCAACAACATCCATAATAGCCGAGAGCTGAGGAACGCCAACGCCTGCCACTATACGAGTAGTGCAAATAGAGCCGGGGCCAATTCCAACTTTAACGGCATCTGCACCCGCTTCTACCAAGGCTTTAGCCGCTTCTTTGGTGGCAATATTGCCGGCGATAATTTCTTGTTTTGGATACATTTTTTTGATCTGGCGAACGGTTTCAATCACGCCAGCAGAGTGTCCGTGGGCGGTATCGACTACCAAAATATCAACTCCCGCTTCAATTAAAGCTTCAGCGCGTTTAATGCCATCTTTGCCCACCGAAGTAGCGGCGGCAACGCGCAAGCGACCATCCTTATCTTTTACGGCGTTAGGAAATTGTTTAGTTTTTTCGATATCTTTACCTGTCATCAAACCAACGCAATTGCCGCTGGCATCAACTAAAATAATGCGCTCAATTTTATTTTTGTGCAAAAGATCACGAGCCTCAGACTTACTCACGCCTTGCTTGGCAGTGATAAGATTATCTTTGGTCATTAAATGTTTAACTAGCTGTTTTTTATCAGTAGCAAAGCGCACATCACGATTAGTGAGAATTCCGAGTAGTTTTTTGCTGCCAGCTTTAACAACGGGAATACCTGAAATGCCATACTCTTCCATCAATTTTAATGCATCGCCAAGATTTTCATCGGGCGTTATGGTAACTGGGTTAGTGACTACTCCAGATTCAAATTTTTTGACGCGACGAACCTCGTCAGCCTGATCTTTGATTGACAAATTTTTGTGAATACAGCCAATGCCACCAGACTGCGCCATTGCTATTGCCAAGCGTGATTCTGTAACAGTATCCATTGCTGCCGAAATAATCGGAATATTGAGCTCAATATTTTTTGTTATTCTAGTTTTTGTATCAGCCTCAGTAGGTAAAACTTCTGAGAAGGCGGGCTTCAATAGAACATCATCAAAAGTGAACGAATATGAAAGTTCTGCGATATTTTTGTTGCGATTTTTTGTCATACCTAATATTAAAGATTAGAGTTGAGCGATATATTCTGAAGCACTAGACTTCTAAAATCAATTTAAACTTTACTTATGTTATCAAAAATCGAAGAACTCTGTCAAAAAAACGGCGTAAAGCTCACCGAAAATCGTCGAATAATTGCGCAAATAATTGACAAATCAAAAGACCATTTAGATGTTGAAGAAGTATTGCGTCAAGCCAATAAAATCAACAATCGCATTGGTATTGCTACAGTTTATCGCACGCTAAAATTATTAGAAGAATCAGGTGTAATTGCCAAGCATGAATTTGGCAATAGCAATAAAGCGCATTATGAGATGGTGGAAGAAGGCGAGCATCATGATCATTTGATTGATGTTTCAAGCGGAAAAGTGTATGAATTTTTTAATATTGAGCTCGAAAACTTGAAGGATAAAATTGCTAAAGATATGGGCTACAATCTTGTGGGGCACAGGCTAGAGCTTTACTGCAAGCCTTTAAAAAAATAAAAATTATGTCGGAAGTTTTACAAAAAATAATCAATCCGCAGCTTAAATTTGAAGGCTTGGATGAAAGTGAAAAATTTGCCCGATTTTTTGCTGATCTTTATCGTATTGATATTTTTAAAGAGGGATTGGATTTAATTTTAACTAAAATCCAAGAAAAAGATTTGCACTTTGAGGTCAAGATTATCAAGGGTTGGGATACTAATGTTGGCTGTTATTTAACTGAGCAAAATAAAGTTTTTAATGCCGTTCTAGGAAAATTTTCTCGTCAAATTAAAAAAACCATCATCTTAAAAAGTTTTTCTCACAATGTGCTGGCGCATGAGATGGCTCATGCTCTTGAGTTTGAAAGTGGAATTGATTTAGGTCTAGAATTTAATAAATGTTTGAGTGTTGATCTAAATATTCCCAGTATTATTGATGAATTAAATACAAAATATGGTGATGGAAAAAAATCAGGATTTGTTTCTGAGCATGCGCCAATCAATATTCGCCAAGCTTCACTCAAAACTCTTAATGTGCAAATTCAGCGCTTAATGTTTGATGCTTTAAAATCTTATCCGCCGCATCAATTTCTTTCTGAATTATTTGCTCGTTATTTTGAATTATTGTCAATAACTCGTGATGTGCATGGCTCGGGAGACTTTACCAGCGCTGAAGTTGCGGATTTTTTTGTTAATACCACTAATTTTATTACTAAAATTTTTAATCCAAAAATTAAAAATAAAATTGATCCAAAAATTGTACAAAAAACTGATATAATTGCTGCGCAAGTTCGACTAGAAAAGCCAGAAAAGAAATTTCAAGATAGCGCTGATTCTTTTTACAAGCAGCAAGGTGAGGGTGGCAAAAAATCTTGGTCTAAAAATGTGAAGTCAAATGCGCAATGGCAGGTGGGATGGCAGAAATATCAAGAAATTGAGGATAAGAAAAAATAATGAAATTTTTCTTATTATTCGCGGCAATACAAATTTGTGTTGTTAGCTATTCTGCCAATGTTTTTGCGGCAAACGCCAAAGAGCAAGAACTCACCGAACGATTAAAACAGCTTGAGGCAAAAGTTGAAAAACTTGCCGAAGCAAAACCGCAATCCACTCTTGCTCCCGACCCCAACAATGCCAAAAACCAAATCACTACTTTGCTAGAAAACGCCAAAATCAATGGCTTCATGCAAGTTGAAGGCAAATGGTTCAATGAAAAAAATACTGCCGATACTAAAAAAGATGGCGCCGATATCAGAAGATTGCGCCTATCTATTGAGGGAAATATCGCTAAAGATATAATGTATCGTTTTCAAAATGATTTTGCTGCGGGATTGATAACCGACGCATTTTTTGCCTATCAAGGGGTAAAAAATATGGAGTTTAAAATTGGTAATTTTAAGCCCTCATTCTCTCTAGAAAAAATTATCAGCGTTGCCAATGTTACTTTTATTGAGCGCTCGATCATTACGGATTCTACGCCTTCGCGGTTGGTTGGTGCGCAAGTTGCAAGATTTGGCACCAATTGGCAGGCGGCTTTTGGAGTTTTTGGTGATGCGATTCAGGCAAATACTGCCACGCAAACCAGAAATGATGATAGCGCTTATTCGGTTTCGAGCAGATTTAGTTATGCGCCGATTAATAACGCGGATGCCTTGTTGCATTTAGGTTTATCGGGCAGCTATTTTGGCAAAAATCGTAATACCAAAGCGGGAACCGCTGGCAATGTTACGGCTGATCCAATTGATCATGAAAGTTATCTTGATTTTGAATTTGCTGGCAAAATAAAATCAGTTTATTTGCAAAGTGAATATATTATTAATCGAGTCAACTTTGATAATAATGCGCAAGGCACTGGAGCGGTTTCTAATACAGGCACCAAAGGCAATTTTGATGGTTTTTATGTGCAGACCTCATGGTTTTTAACTGGCGACCAAAAAGAATATCGTGTTAAAACGGGTGATTTTTCAACGGTAAAAGTTAAAAATCCATTTGATAAGGGTGGAATAGGTGCTTGGGAATTAGCGGCGCGCTTCTCTAGTTTTGATAGAAATGATATTTATCGGGGTACTGTTGCTGTTGCGCCGATTGGCAAAACTCAAGAGGCCACCGCTGCGATTAATTGGTATTTAAACGAAAATACTCGTTTGATGCTTAACTATCAAAGATCCATTACTAATATGACTAATGGCTTTGATCAAATGGTTAATGCTTTTTCTTTAAGAGCCCAGGTTTCTTTTTAATTGCAAAAATATGTTCACTGTTTTTGCAGAGAGCTTTGAAATAGAGGCGGCAAAAAATTATTTTGCCGCTAAAAAAGCAAAAGATTTTGGACTCTAGCGCAAATAAAGTTTTAGATTTATTGCATAATTCTAAGGCAGCAGAATCGATGTTGAGTAAGGATTTTTAGTAACATAAATAAAATGGCAGTTTATACAAAGTTCACTAGATCAGAAATATCAACGCATCTCACTAATTATTCTCTTGGAAAATTAATAGATTTTCAAGAAATTATTGAAGGAATTGATAATTCAAATTTTATCGTTGAGACCACGGGTAGAAATGATTCTTGCGTGGAAAATAAATTTATTCTTACAGTCTTTGAATCGCGAATTAATAAAAAAGATTTGCCTTTTTTTATTAATTTTAAAACGCATTTAGCAAAAAATAAAATTCACTGTCCTCGCCCAATCCTTGATAATAAAGGTGAGGCGATAGTTGATTTGCAAGGAAAAAAATCCTCCATCGTTACCTTTTTATCAGGAAAAAATCTAAAAACCCAAGATGATGGATATTACAATAACATAACCGCGCAGCATTGTTTTGAAGTTGGAAAAATGTTAGGAAAAATGCATTTAGCAGCGCAAGATTTTGCAATGCGGCGCAAAAATGATTTGGGTGTTGAGGCGTGGAGTCCTTTGTTTGCTAGATTTAAAGATCTAGAAATTTTTTCTAATTTAACAGAAAAATTCTCTGAGCCTTTGTCGCAAAAAAATTTAAAACAAGAAATAATGGACGCTCTAATTTTTTTAGAAAAATCATGGCGCTTTGATCTGCCTAGCTTTGCAACGCATCTAGATTTATTTCCTGATAATGTTTTTTTTGATGAAAATCAAAAAATTAGCGGTGTAATTGATTTTTATTTTGCCGCTAATGATGCGCTAATCTATGATTTTGCTATTGCTGTGAACGCTTGGTGTTTTGATGAAAAAAATAATTTTTCACAAGAAAAATTTTTTGCATTACAAAATGGCTATGAAAATTTCAGAAAATTTTCATCAAAAGAAATAGATTTTTTAGAAATTGCATTATGCGGCGCAGCAATGAGATTCTTGCTCACAAGGCTTCATGATAAAATATTTACATCAAAAAATTCTCTTGTAAAAATAAAAGATCCGCAAGAATATTTAATAAAATTACAGTTTTTTAAAAATAAATTAAATTTTTTGAAATAGAAAATTTAATTTATTTTTAAAAAACTATAATTTTACTCACCTATTATTAATTAAAAAATGCAAATCAAGCACAATTTTTTTGGCAAAGAATGTTATATTGATAGAGCTCTAGCAGACCTTTCTCACATTGAATCGGCGCTCAAAGAAAAGCAATTTAATTTTACCAACATAATGTTCGTTAATCAAATTCACAGCGCTGAAATTTGCGTGATTGATGATCCAAAAAAAATTCACGGAACACAAAATTTACCCAAAGCTGATGCAATTGTTACAAACCTGCCAAACCTTGCTATTGCTGTGATTACTGCGGATTGTTCGCCGATTTTATTGCAAGATTCGCAGGCAAAAGTTATCGCTGCAGTTCACGCAGGATGGCGTGGCGCTAAATCAGGAATTATTGCAGCAGCAATTTCTGCAATGAAAAAACTTGGTGCAGAACCATCAAGAATCCGCGCTGATATTGGTCCAATGATCCATCAAGAATCATATCAAGTTGACGAAGAATTTATCGCAGAATTTATTGCAGAATCAGGACAAAATAAAAATTTCTTCAGCGCCGATAAAACAATCCCAAGTCGCTACCTATTTGATCTGCCAAGCTATGTAGTAGAAAAAATGCAGCAAGAAAAAATCACTGATATTTGTGATATAAATATTGATACTTATGCTAATTTTAAAAATTATGCCAGCTATCGCAAAGCAACGCACGAGGGCACAGAAAATTTTGGCAGAAATATATCTTTGATTGTAATGAACTAAAGTGAAGAGAGGTGGTGCCTGGAGAGGGAATTGAACCCCCGACACAAGGATTTTCAGTCCTTTGCTCTACCAACTGAGCTATCCAGGCATTTTTCATTTGAAAATGAATAGCGCGTAATCATAATGAAACTCTTTTATTTTGCAAGATTTCTAAGATAATATAAATCATTGATGGAAAATTTATCAGATTATTCAAATTATGTGACTGCGGCCTATATAGTTGCGATGCTTTCTATTGCTGGTTTAACGCTCTTTACGCTAATCAAATATTGGCGCTTAAAAAAAATGCATAATGAAAAATAATTATAAAAAAAAGCGCTGGATTTTTTTGGCCTCGGTATTTTCTGTTTCTGTTGTGGCATTAATTTTTGTTATTTCTAATTTTCGTGATCAGATTGTTTTTTTTTACTCACCATCAGAACTAAAAAGCCTTGATGATCTAAGCAAGATAGTCAATAAGCAAATCAGGGTAGGGGGATTGGTGGTAGAAAAAAGCGTTACAAAAATTGATGCACTAACTACCAAATTCGTGATTACAGATTTGAAAGATGAGTTAAAAATTACTTACAGCGGATTGATTCCAGATTTATTTCGTGAAAATCAGGGTGTAGTTGCAAAAGGAAGGTTGGATCGCGATAAAAATCAATTTATTGCAGAAGAGTTGCTAGTTAAGCATGATGAAAAATATATGCCACCAGAAGTGGCTAGAAGCCTTAAAAAAGAAGGTTCTGCAATTAAATAAATAAAAAAATTAATTTTATACAATTTTGTTTTTATAAATTGACTTCTATAATCTTTTGCTAGCTTCTTCAATCGCACTCTCAAGCTCTATCATAAATTCGTTTTTCTTTAATCCTGCTTGAATTGGCTCAAGAAATTCTAGTGTAATTGTGCCAGATTTTTTGATCAGCATGCTTTTGTTCCATAATGCACCAGAATTAAGTGCGGCTGGTACTACGGGCACATCACAGGCAAGATAAAGAGCGGCAATTCCAACCTGATAAGGATATTGCGCAACGCTAGCACCCAATGGAATTCTTGTTCCCTGTGGAAAAATCACAATATTATGCCCTTTGTGCAAAATATATTTAGTCTGTTTTATAAGCTGTTTTAGCGCCGAAGCCCCGCCTTGGCGATCAACTTCAATGCCGGTCATTCTTTTGACAAACCAGCCATAAAAAGGCACTCTTAGTAATTCTTTTTTATAAACATAAGCTGGATGTTGACAGAGTATATGAAAAATAATTGTTTCCCATGCCGATTGATGTTTGCAAGCGATGATGCAGGCTTTGTTTGGCAATTTATCAAACCCAATAATTTTATAGCTGACGCCGTGAATCAGGCGCAAGAATAGCAAAACTGCTTGCGACCATATTTTGGCGCAATCATCAGCAAAATTCTCACGCTTAATAAAGGAAGTTATTGTAAAATAAATTACAACCATCGCAATTGTAGAGAGATAAAATAGTAGCCAGAAAATAATAGATCGAATCAATGGCATAGCAGCGAAAGGTTGATGGTGCCGAATGTCGGATTTGAACTGACGACCTACTGTTTACAAGACAGTTGCTCTACCACTGAGCTAATTCGGCTTATACAAACTAATCACAAAATTGATTTAGTTGTAATGAAAGGAGCATATATTATTGACTTGCTTCAATAAAAATCAATTAAAATTTTAAAATAAAACACAATAAAAAAGCCAAGCTAACATCTGCTAGCTTGGCTTTTTATAAACACTTGTAAAAAGTGAATTACTTTTTAGCAGGAGCTTTAACTTCAGCAGTAACTGCAGCAGGAGCAGCAGCAACTGGAGCAGCAGCTTCTTTAGCAACTACAGCTTTTTTAGCAGCTTTAGGAGCTTTAACTTCAGCTTTAGCAACTGGAGCAACAACTGCAGCAGGAGCAGCAGCAACTGGAGCAGCAGCTTTAACTGCATCAGCAGCGTTAGCTGATAAAGCAAGCATAGAAGCAGCAACGATCAATGATAATGTTTTCATAGTAATTTTACTTAAATAAATTTTTTATATTATAATATACCAAATTATTTCTAACTGGCTCCTCTTTGTAAATGTTTGAAAAATCATGTTTAAAGTGATTAATCAAGCACTTCGCAAGATAAGGACGGAAAAAAAATAGGGTTATTTTTTTATTTGTAAAGCGATTAATGCAAATTAATTTGTTACTAATTATTACATGTGAATAACCTTGCCAAAGGCATCCAGCACTGCTTCGTGCATCATTTCTGACATTGTTGGATGTGGAAAAATTGTATGCATTAAATCTTCTTCAGTTAATTCTGCTTGTTTTGCAATTACAAAACCTTGAATCATTTCAGTGACCTCAGCGCCGATAAGGTGCGCCCCGAGCAGCTCGCCAGTTTTTTCATCAAAAATAACCTTAATCAATCCTTCGGTTTCTGATGATGCAATAGCCTTGCCGTTGGCTAAATAAGGGAAGCGGCCGACTTTTATTTTACGATTTTCTGCCAAAGCTCTTTTTTCGGTGAGACCAACAGAGGCGATTTGAGGCATTGAATATGTGCATCCGGGAATATTATCTTTTTTAATTGGATGAACTTTTTTTGCATCATATTTACCCACTTTGCTAGCGATTTTTTCTGCAGCAATTGTGCCTTCATGAGAAGCTTTGTGTGCAAGCCATGGAGCGCCTGCCACATCACCAATGGCATAGATCCCCGCCTCATCGGTTTCGAGATAATTATTGGTTAAAATACGACCTTTATCAAGCTTGATTTTGGTTTTTTCAAGGCCAAGATTTTCTACATTAGCAACAATTCCAACTGCCATGATAACCTTCTGCGCCTTTATTTCTTCTAGCTTGCCAGCAATTTCAACCAAAGCAGTAACGCCATCTTTCGATTTTTTTAATGCCTTCAAGCCAGCGCCAGTAAGGATTTTGATCCCTTGCTTTTCAAAAGATTTGCGGGCAATTTTAGAAATTTCTTCATCTTCAACTGGCAAAATTCCATCGGCCATTTCAATTATTGTAACCTCGCAGCCCATGTTTTTGTAAAAAGAAGCAAATTCTACCCCAATTGCACCCGAGCCAACAACTAACAGAGATTGTGGTAGAGCCTTTGGTGTCATGGCTTCGCGATAGGTCCAGATTTGTTCGCCATCAGATTCCATACCTGCAATTTGGCGAGCGCGAGCCCCAGTTGCGATGATAAAATTTGTTGCTTCAATCTGCGCCACTTCTTTATTATCGCGGCTTACCGAGATTTTTTTATTGCTAACAAATTTTGCAAAACCATCAATAACTTCGATTTTATTTTTTTTCATCAAGGCTCCAATCCCAGTGCTTAAGCGCTTGGAGACGCCGCGCGAGCGTTCAATAATTTTAGCAAAATCAAACTCAACTTTTTGCGCCGAAAAACCAAATTCACCAAGTTTATGTTGCAATAAATGATTTACTTCGGCGCTTTTTAACAAGGCCTTAGTAGGGATGCAGCCCCAATTTAGACAAATTCCACCCATGTGATTTGCCTCAACAATACCAACTTTTAAACCAAGTTGTGCGGCGCGAATAGCGGCAACATAGCCTCCGGGGCCAGCTCCAATTACGCATAGATCAAATTTTTTTACAGAATTTTCAGTTGTCATAAAATTGCAGATTGTTTTTTTAAAGAAAAAAATGATAATGTGTGTCTATAAGCTCGCAGTCTAACGCTGCTTTGCAAAACATCAAATATTTTTCTTATGAATCTCGAAATTGATGCTTTACTCAATCAAATCAAGGGCTCGATTGAGCTGATTAAAAGGTGTCTTTGAGCCGGAGAAATTACAAAACCGCTTCGATCTTCTAAAGCAAAAGGCCGAAGACCCTTTATTGTGGGATAATACTAAAGAAGCACAAAAAATTCTCAAAGAAAAATCACTGCTTGAAGATAAACTAGAGAAATTTTTTGGTGTTGAAAATATGCTAAAAGATAATATCGAATATTATGATTTAGCCAAGAGCGAAGCGGATTTGCAGCTTTTATCTGATATTGAAAAAAACCTTACAACGCTCAAAAAACAAGTTGATCAATTTGAGATTGAAAGTTTATTTTCGCAAGAAAACGATTCAAATGATTGCTTTGTTGATATCAATGCTGGAGCAGGGGGAACCGACTCTTGTGATTTTGCTTTGATGTTGTTGCGAATGTATGAACGCTTTGCCAACCGGCATAAATTCAAGGTCGAGATCGTTTCGATGGTTGATGGTGATGATGCGGGCATTCGCTCTGCAACCTTAAAAATTGCGGGTCGCTACGCTTTTGGTTGGCTGCGTACCGAAATTGGCGTGCATCGTTTAGTGCGAATTTCGCCTTTTAACGCTAATGATAAAAGGCAGACCAGCTTTGCTTCGGTGTGGGTTTATCCGCAAATTGATGATGATATTGAGATTGAAGTTCTTGATAAAGATTTGCGCGTTGATACTTATCGCGCCTCGGGCCCTGGTGGTCAGCATGTGAATAAAACAGATTCGGCGGTGCGCATCACCCATCTTCCGACCAATATTGTTGTGCAATGCCAGAGTGATCGCTCGCAATTAAAAAATCGGGCAGAGGCAATGAAGATGCTAAAATCAAGGCTTCATGAGGCTGAGATGCAAAAAAAGCGTCAGCAGCAAGATGCGCTTGAGGCTACCAAGACAGATAACAGTTGGGGTCATCAAATTCGCTCTTATGTCTTGCATCCTTATCAAATGGTGAAAGACTTGCGAACGGGGGTTGAAACAGGCAATACCCAAGCGGTTTTGGATGGGGAAATTGATGATTTTATTCGCGGGGCTTTGGTGCCGCGGGGTTTGTAAAATCTAGATCTTGTCCTCGGGGCAGACCATAGTTGATAAGGTCTGCCCCTTTCTTGAGATTTGTTGTTAGTGTTAAATTTAATATAAATCTATGCGTTGTCCGTTTTGTGGAAATATTGAAACTCAGGTGCGCGATAGCCGAATTCCTGATGATGGAGAGTCGGTGAAGCGCCGCCGTTATTGCACTGCTTGCGATTCGCGTTTTACAACTTATGAGCGTGTGCAATTGCGTGAAATTATCGTCATCAAAAAAAATGGTGATAAAAAAATTTTTGATCCAGAAAAATTACGCAAATCAATTTCGATGGCGGTGCGCAAGCGGCCCGTTTCTGATCTGCAAGTTGAAAAATTAGTCAATAATATTGTGCGCCAACTTGAGGTTGAAGGTGAATCAGAAATTTCTTCGATGCGCATTGGTGAAATGGTTTTGCAGGCACTGGAAAAGCTTGATAAGGTTGCTTTCGTAAGGTTTGCTTCAGTTTATAAAAATTTTGAAAAAGCTGATGATTTTCAGAAATTTATTAAGGCGATTACTAAGGAATAAACATGAAAAAAGAAGCTTTGAAATTTTATCTAGATAATGATTTAAATGAAATAATCTCTGAAAAATCACAAAATCATTTTTTAGTTCTTGATAAAAAGCCTGCAGAAGTTAAAACAAAAAGTGAAAATCGTGTAAATGCTATTAATCCAGCAATATCAACCTCTCAAGCCCTATCAACTTTGGCAAAAAAATCGCAACAAAATTCACTGACAGAAATTTCTTCTGGTGCAAATCAAGAGCAAAAATTTGTTCCACTAAATGAAATTGTTGCCGCCGCAACAAAGGCCGCGCAAGCAGCAAAAACAATAGCCGAGCTACGCAAAGCAGTAGAAAAATTTGATGGCTGTGGATTGAAAAAAATGGCGACCAACACCGTTTTTGCTGATGGAAATCCCGATTCTGAAATTATGGTAATTGGAGAAGCACCGGGCAACCACGAGGATCTACAAGGCATTCCATTTTGCGGTGATAGCGGAAAATTGCTCGATGATATGTTTCGCAGCATCAATTTAGATCGCACCAAACTTTATATTAGCAATGTGATTTTTTGGCGACCACCCGGAAACCGCCGCCCCACTGATGAAGAGCTAGCAATTTGTCGCCCATTTGTTGAAAGACACATTCAGCTTTTTAATCCAAAAATTATGATTTTGGTAGGCTCAACATCAATGTCGGCGGTGCTAGGAATCAAAGATCCGGTGACAGGTGTGCGCGGAAAAATAATCGATTTTGCCGCAAGTTTTATGCCAAAAAAAATCAAAACTTTCGTGGTGTTTCATCCATCTTATTTGATGCGCCAATCCGGCAAAAAGCGCCTAGCTTGGCGCGATATGTTGGTGATTGAGAAGTTTTTGTTAGGCTAATTTATCGTGACGCTGCATTTTCTTGCCCGCCTAATGCTGATTGACTGATGACCGCTGGAGAGTTTCCAGGCGTCTTCTTCTCATAATTTTCTAACTCTCGCACATTCAGCACGGCAGTTGCTATAGTGACAAACTTGAGAGCATTTTTTTGCACAGTTGATGGATTTTGTTCGTTATATTTATCCATCATACAACCACCAAGCACAACGGCTAAATTATCAATGGTCATTTTTGTGCCAGTTCTCGAATCACCTGACTTGCAATGCAACATACTATCGGTTACTAAGCCCAAGATTCTTCTATCTTCTTCGGGCATAGAATCTAAAATATCTTTTACATTTTTATAAATATCTTGTACTTTTTTATTATTAAGATTTTTTAAACCAGTCAATTCTGAATCAGTTAACTGTAACTCCTCAGCCAATCGTTTTTGAATAGCCAAGCTTGGCACCGAAGGATCAAGTGCTTTAAATGCAGTTTTAATAAGATCTGCTAATTCTATAGAGTCAGCTTCTTTATCCAGAGCTTCAGCTCCACTAATAATGCTGTTTCTCTTCTTAATAGCCATTGTCACTCTAAAGGGACCCTCTTTCAGTGACTCATTGCTAATAGCCTTAAGAGCATCAGCCGCTTCTTCTATTATTGATACAAGTGACGCTCTTTTTTTCTCTTCAGGATTGATAGGTTCTGGTGCAACTTTATTGCTCCTTCGCCAATCATTAAAACCAGCAACGATAAATTTTAAAGGAGACTTCCAAAAACTATTCTTTCTACCTTGTTGAGGATTTGCTGGCGCTGATTTTGGTCTTGTAGGTTGTTCTTTTTTTGACGCTGTTAAAAGGTTAACTCGAATGATTTGTGGCCCAAGAACTGCTGGTGCCGATTGTGGCCGAGGCGCTTCAGTATTAGCCACTGGTGGCGCAGCTTCTTTTGTATTTAACTTAGCAAATTTTGCCAATAAATTAGGGCATTGAGCCTCTAATAGAGAAGCTTTTATCGCATCAGTTTTTTTGGCTTCTTGTATTTCAAATTGCACCACGCTTTTCAGATCATCGCTTAATGCTTTATCGGCAAAAACGGCCTCAAGAGCCTCTTTGTTTGAATCGACGAGCTTTAGCCTAAAAAACAATTCAGCTGTTTCATTAGCAGTAGTTGCATCAGAATCTTCTTCCGCAGATTCAAGATCAGCTTTATTGTAATCACTAATAGCGGTTTTTAAATTGGATATAAATATATCCATAATCATCTCTGGATTGTCTGTTTTAGGAGGTAGTTCGGGTGCCGCTGCCGCAACTTTGGATTTTCTAACTACCTCTGCATAAATAGGATCAGTACCATCTTCTGTTTGCGCAACTTCAATCGATGGTTCTTCGCGGGCGCCTGAATTAATTCCTCTAGCCCTTATTGATTCTAGTAAAGAGGATTCTTTTTTTGACAAAATCTTATAATTTTTTACATCAGTTGATCTGGAGGCAATAGGGGTTAATGACCCAGCGGATAAATCAACTGCAAAGGGGGCGCTTTTTGATCCAGTGTTTTTTGCCGCCGTCCTTCTTGTTGCCTCAATTTCTTTAGATGCTTTCTGCTCTAACTCTATTCTAAGTGAAGCGACAATAGTTCTTAGAAATACGGCCTTAGGAAAAAATTCTCCATTTTCTTGTTTGCCAATTATGATATCTAATTTTGCCTTTATATTTTCATCAGCATCTATTGCTTTCATTAATGAAGATTGACCAGATAAAGGTTTAATAGCTACTGTAATCTTTTTAAGCTTTATCTCGATGTTATCTTGACTATCAAGGACATCTCTAATTGTGGCTAGACGCTCTTCTTGTATTATAGAGAGCTGTTTATTTGCTGGGCTATCCATGACTTTGGACTAAAGTTGATATTGATCATGATTATATTAGAAGTTTGCAACTAAGTCAATTAATAATTAGTGGATGTGTTGTTTTGAAACAATAAAAGCTTGTTTAGGCAAAAATTATAGACATTCCCAATATAGCACAAATTAACGAAATTAACCAAAACACCCGGACCACCTTTTTTTCATTCCAACCCAATTTTTCAAAATGATGATGAATTGGTGCCATTAAAAAAATTCTTTTTTTGCGCAATTTATATGATCCGACCTGCAAAATCACTGACACCGCCTCGGTTACAAATAAAAGCGAAATAATAAAAAAGACAAATTCTTGTTTGATAATAATCGCGATCAAGCCAATAGCAGAGCCAATTGCAAGGCTTCCAACATCACCCATAAAAATTTTTGCTGGCTTAAGGTTAAACTGCAAGAAGCCAATGATGGCGCCGATTAAGCAGGCGCAGAAGAAAATTAATTCGGCGGAATTTTTGATGTGAGGAAGGTAAAATTTATTAGCAATATCAAAATCTGAAACCAGATAAATCAAGGTTCCAAGGCATATTAAATTAATAATTGCAGGCACGCTAACCAAGCCATCAAGCCCATCAGTTAAGTTGACAGCATTAGATGTGCCAACGATTACAAAGGTAACGAATAAAATATAAAGTATGGTGCCGATAGCAATTGAATGGCCGTGTCCGATAGGAAAAAACACGCGATTATTGGCATGAATCTCATTGATTTCGCTTAGCCAAATAAAGGCGACGCCGATAATTACAAATTGAATTATTAATTTTATACTGCCGCGAAAACCGTCGGGATTTTTGTAAATCACCTTTAATAAATCATCGGTAAGGCCAATTGTGGCAAAAGATAAAAAAACCAAAAGCATCACCCAAATATAATGATTGCTTAGATCAAGAAAGAGTAGGGTGGTGATGGTGGTGGCAAGGATAATAAAAATCCCACCCATTGTGGGCGTGTTCTTTTTTGCCTTAAGATGGCTTTGTGGGCCGCTAGAGCGGATTGGCTGATAAAAATTTGCTTTGCTATTGATAAAATTTATAAAAAATTTAATACCAATTGAAGATAGCAAATAAGCGGCTCCAAGGCAGATTGAAAATTTTAACCAAAAATCTTCTGATGCGAATAAGTGTATGAACACGGTTTTTTATTTTAAATTTTCTCGATTATTTGCTCCATCTTCATTCCTCGCGAACCTTTAATTAGAATGATATCGCCATCCTGTAAAAAATCTTTGATTTCAAGGCTTAAAGAAGCTGCATTTAAATAAGTTTTATAGTTTTTTTTGTCCAGAACTTTCGCAGAATTTTTCATTGCATCGCCAGCCAATAGAGCAAAATCAATACTAAAATTATTTAGCGCTTCTAGGGTTTCTTGGTGAAGCTCTGCTGATTTTTCGCCAAGTTCAAACATATCGCCCAAAATTGCGATTGAGCGTTTTTTTTGGAGGATTTTTTTAAGATCAGATAAATATTCGATTCCTGCCTTCATTGATGAAACATTGGCGTTGTAGGTATCGTCAAT
The DNA here is from genome assembly GCA_945865905.1 of Rickettsia typhi. Taxonomy (GTDB): domain Bacteria; phylum Pseudomonadota; class Alphaproteobacteria; order Rickettsiales; family UBA1997; genus CAMCFD01. The sequence goes on along the minus strand of CAMBFC010000001.1, from coordinate 136,667 downwards.
GATTGTGATATTTTTATCACCGACTTTTTTGGTGATTATTTCACCGCGACCTTTTGGTGCGCTAAGGTTTTTTAGAGTATCGAGAGATTTTGCAATATCTTGTGTGGTCAAGTCTAAACAGGCTAGAATGATTAACGAATTTATTATAGTTGCTCTGTGAGCAGAAGAAATTTTGTAAGAAACTTCGCCATGATTTTTGCTGCTAGCATTAACAATTGATTCTGCAAAGCCTTTTGTTTCAAGGTTTTGTAGGCAATAATCACTTTGTAAATTTTGTCCAAAAGATAAAATATTTTCTGGTTTTATTTTTGTTTGAAGCGCGCGATTTTTTAAAAATTCATAATATTTGTTATCACGATTTATTAATACCAACCCTTGGGGCTCTAAGCCTGCAAAAATCTCTGATTTTGCCAAAGCAATTTCTTCTTCACTATTAAAATTGCCAATATGCGCTGGTGCAATTGTTGTAATAACAGCAATATGAGGTCTTGCCAGCTTTGATAAAGGCTCAATTTCTTGCAAATGATTCATTCCCATTTCGAGAATGGCAAATTGAGTATCTCGTGGCATATTAGAAAGAGTAAGCGGCAAGCCAATATGATTATTGAGGTTTCCTGCGGTGGCATAGGTTTTTCCTTGAGCAATGAAGGCTAATTTTAGCATTTCTTTAACGCCAGTTTTGCCAACGCTGCCAGTCACTCCGATGATTTTTGCTGTGGATTTTTTGCGTGAATATTCTGCTAATTTATAAAGTGCAACGAAAGTATTGCGAACTAAAATTAAATTTTGTGACGAATTATAAAATAGCTCTGCATCATCGATAATAGAGGCTTCGCAACCATTGGCAAAAACTTGTGCGAGAAAATTATGGCCATCGTTATTTTCTCCTTTAAGAGCAAAAAAAAGTTTTTTTGCAGCAGCTTTTCGGCTATCAATTACAACTTCATCTATGGCGATTTCTGATTTTAGATTATGCTGAAGAAGCTCTTCGCTTAAGGCTTCAATCAGTTCATTTTTTGTCCAGAGCATAATATTTTAGTTGTTTTTAGATCCTTCCCCACAGATAAATCGCTTATTGCCAATTGGCAATAAGCGATTTATCTGTAACGAACACTTGTTGTTAGTTTGCGCCGTTACTTGATCGCATTATTCGTGGTAGAGAAATTATATGGCGGGGTGGATCATTTTATGTAGCTGTGCTTGCGCGCGAAATAAAATGATCCACCCCGCCATATAATTTATCGTTAACCGAAATCTCTATCCAACAAAAATTTATAACAAACCCTTAATCTCACTCTCATCAAACCTTGCGCCAAATTTTTGGATAATTTTTGAAGCAAGCAAATTGCCTAAATGCCCAGATTTTTCTAAGGTAAAACCATTATTAACGCCAAATAAAAATCCAGCCGCAAAGCAATCTCCAGCGCCAGTTGTATCAACTAATTTTATATTTTTTTCTGCCGCAATTTCAATGTGATTTTGATGCGACAAAACAATGCAACCCTTCTCGCTTCTAGTGATGCAGGCCAAAAGTTTTTTATTTAATGCAAAGAAATCTTTTATTTTTTGTAAATTTTCGATATTTTCTAGAGCCAATAATTCTTTAATTTCATTTTCATTGGCGAATAAAATATCGAGATCATTGGTTATCAGATCAATAAAATCAGCCTTGTGGCGCGCTACACAAAATAAATCAGAAAGAGTGAAGGCGATTTTTACATTATTTTTTTTGGCTAAAGAAATCGCTTTTTTTAGTGCTAAAATTGTATCTTCGCGATCCCATAAATAGCCCTCTAGATATAGAATTGACGCATTAGCAAAGGCTTCTTCGTTGATATCTTCTTCAGCAATTTCAGAAGCGCAGCCAAGAAAAGTGCACATGGTTCTTTGGGCGTCTGGTGTTACTAAAATAAAGGATTTGGCTGAAACACTTTGAGCAAATCTTTTTGCAACAAAGTTAATACCAGTTTTTTCGATTTCAGAAATAAATTTGCGACCAAAATCATCAAGAGCCACTTTTCCAACAAAAGCTGACGAATTATTTAATTGAGCAATCGCTGCCATAGAGTTAGCAACAGAGCCGCCAGAGCTGATTTTTTCTGCAGATATATCGGATAATTTTTGCGCCATAGCATCGTCAATCAAAGACATTGATCCTTTAATCAAAAGATTTTCTTCCAAAAATTTTTCATCAATTTTGCAAACAACATCAACTATAGCATTGCCAATTCCAATGATTTTATTTTTCATAATTATTTAATGTTATTTATTTTAATTTTTTGACCAAACACCGATTGCAATTTTGTATCAAAACCCCACGGAGAGTTGATAACAAACAATCCGCAAGTGTGCATTTTATAAGTAGCATCTCTTTTATCATCAGAAAAAATAATATGAGAAATTTCGCTAAATTTTAAAGCGGCCATTTCTTTATAAAATTTTTGTAAGATTTCTTGCTCGCCTTCTTTATTGATGATAGGGTGCCAAACCAGATAAATACCGTGGGCAAAGCGTTTTTGCGCATCTTTTAATGAGGTGATAATTTTTTCATAATCACCACTAATTAAATTTTCTCCCTTATCAAAAGCAGGATCAATTAAGATGAGGCCGCGTTTTTCTAGGGGAGGGAGTTTTGATTTTAAAAGTGAAAAACCATCAACATTTAAAGAATGAAATTTTTTGCTGCCAGCAAAATTGCGTTTTAAGCGCACAAATTCTTCTTTTTTTATTTCAGCAAAAATGGCGTGATCTTGTGGTCGTAAAAAATATTGAATAATATAAGGCGATCCGGGATAAAATTTTAACTCAGTAAAATTTTTATAATTAGCTAAATTATTTTTATAATCAGTTTGATAAGAATTAATTTTTGCTAGAATTTTTATATAATTAAGTAAGTTTAAATCATCAAAATCGCGTGTTTTTAAAAAGGTTTGAATGCCATCTAAAGCCTCGCTAGTCTTGGCCGCTTCTTCAGAAGAAAGATCGTATTTTCCTGCGCCCGCGTGAGTATCAAGCACAAAAAATGGCGCTTCTTTTTCGTGTAATTTTTCTAGGCAAAAAATTAGAGCAACATGTTTAAAAATATCAGCAAAATTGCCGGCGTGATAGAGGTGGCGATAGTTCATGTAAAGTTATAGAAGAAAATTTAGCCAAAAAACCAGCCAGTAATCATGTAATTTAATAACAGAATCGTGATTGATGCAGCTACTACGGCATTTGTTGTAGCGGCGCCCACGCCTTCAGCGCCACCTTTTGAATTATAGCCAAAATAGCAGCCCATAATTGAAATAATAAAGCCGAAGAAAGCTGCTTTGGTAAGGCCCGAGACCACATCGATTTGTTCTAAAAATTTGAAAGTGCTGCTAATGTATGGCCCCGGAGAAAAGCCAAGAACATGCACGCTGACTAAATAGCCGCCCATCACGCCGATAACATCTGCTACCAAAACTAAAAGTGGCAACATCAACAGGCCAGCTAAAACACGGGGCGCGATGAGGTATTTGAAAGGATTGGTTGAAAGTGTGCGCAAAGCATCAATTTGCTCAGTAACCCGCATGGTGCCGATTTCTGCCGCCATAGAAGCGCCGACGCGACCTGCAACCATAAGTCCTGCGAGCACTGGCCCTAATTCTCGAGTGATTGATAAAACAACTACGGTTGCAATGGTGCTTTCGGCGTTAAAGCGCGAAAATCCCGAATAACTTTGCAAAGCTAAAACTGCGCCACTAAATATGGCAGTAAGGCCTACGACTGGTAATGAGTAGTAGCCAATTTGTAAAAATTGGCGCAAAATTATTCGCGGATAAAATGGAGGAGTAAAGCAATGGCGCACTGCGTTAGAGGCAAAAATTGCAATATCACCGATTTTGTGTATATTCACAATCGTGTAGAAACCAGTTCTTTCTAAGACAAAGAGGGTTTTTGCTATCATTTTTTGTTAAAAAAGCTTGAAAAAAATATCAATTATGAAATGATATTAGTTCGTTTTAATTAAAAACGCTAGTTCGCGATCAAAATAATCTAAATCGTGCTAAAAATAGCTGCAAAATACAAATCAATTTTTACTGCGTTTTTTCTTGCCTGTTTTGCCTGCGCTTCAATTTCTCTTGCTTTTCATAGCTTTACCCATCAGGCGGTTTTTGCTCAAGAATCATCTTTTGCGACTTCGACAGAGCAATTTTTAGTGGCTGAACCAAGTTTTTTTGCTAAAAACTTTTCTAAAAATCATAAATCTTCAAATCACGATTTGTCGCATTGTTCTTTATGCTTTTTTTCTGGCATAAATAATAATGCAATTTTTTCTGCAGCAATAATTTTTGTCGCCGCAATATTCTATTTATTTTTAACTTGGCGCAAATTTGATCGCGTCAAATTAGCTTATCTTTCTTCATCATTCTCTTCACGCGCTCCGCCTTTTGTTTCTTAAATTTTACCTCGTAAGTTTTTTAAGAAACAAATCAATTAAAACATGAAAAAATATTTATTTTCGGTTGCGCAATTTGTGCAATTATTTGCGTTGGCGGCAATTTTAGAGCTATTTGCAAGCGAAGCCAATGCTATATCTTTGCCAATTGAAGAATATGAAATTAGTGCAAAAAAATTAAATAATTCGCGCAATAAATTATCGCCAAGCGTTGGTGCGTCTAGCTTTTCTTTTAAAAAAGAGGATATCGATAACCTTCCTTTAGGAGAGGCGACCCCCCTCAATCAGCTGCTATTGCGGGCTCCCGGTGTTGCGCAAGATTCTTTTGGGCAGATTCATGTGCGCGGTGATCATTCTAATTTGCAGTATAGAATCAATGGAGTCATGCTTCCAAAGGCCATTGGCAGCTTTAGTCAAATGTTTGATACGCGCTTTGCCGAAAGTGTTGATTTTTTAACTGGCGCATTGCCCGCGCAATACGGCTATCGCACTGCTGGTGTGGTTGATATTAAAACTAAAGATGGTGCATTTAAAAAAGGCGGCCGTTCAGAAATTATGCTAGGAAGTTATGATACTGTAAGCGTTGCTCAAGAAGTTAGTGGTTCTGAAGGCAAATTAAATTATTATATTAATGGATCTTATTTGCAAAATAATCGTGGCATAGAAAACCCGACTGCCGCTAGAAATAGTGCTCATAATGATGCTAAGCAAGATCGTTTATTTAGTTATTTTTCTTATCTTATTGATGCGCAAACAAAGTTGAGTATGATTTTGGCTAATTCTACCAATCGTTTTCAATTGCCAAATAATCCCAATCAAGTTGCAACATATAATTTGATTGGGGCAAATAATGTTAATTCTGCAACATTAAGTGCCGATCAAAAAGAGTCCAATCGCTATGCAATTGTGGCTTTGCAGGGCATTAGTGATCTTGATGTTGATTATCAACTTTCGGTTTTTGTGCGTCAAAGTCAGGTTGTTTTTCGTGATGATTTTGCTGGGGGCTTGATTTTTAATGGCGTAGCTTCTGATATTGATCGCAATAGCGTTGCCAGCGGCTTGCAAGGAGATTTTTCTTACTCGCTAAATGATAAGAATATTTTGCGCAGTGGTTTTTTTATCAGCGATGATTTTATAAAAAATAGCAGCAATAATGCAGTTTTTGCAGCTAATGATAATGGTGATCAGCTTACAAACCAGCCGCATCGTATTCAAGATCATCAAAGAAGAAGAGCGCAAAATTATGGAATTTATTTACAAAACGAATATCATCCAACAAATAAATTAACTCTAAATTATGGCGCAAGATTTGAAGCGTCGCAATCTTATAAAAATGAGCAGCAGCTTAGCCCTAGGGTTGGTGCGGTTTATGATCTTAGTAAAAAAACAAAATTTCATATTGGTTTTGCGCGTTATTTTACGCCACCACAAAATGAGTTAATCGCTGGATCAACTTTAAATAATTATCAAAATACAACTAATGCGCCAAATAGCTTAAATAATGATTCGGTGCGTGCAGAGCGTTCAAATTATTATGATGTTGGCGTTAAGCATAAAATAAATGACAAAATAAATATCGGCTTTGATGCTTATTATAAAAGGGTTCAAAACTTGCTTGATGAGGGGCAATTTGGCAGTGCAATAATTTATTCGCCGATTAATTTTCAGCGCGCAAGAATTTATGGCGCAGAAATTACCGCTGATTATCGCAAGGATAATCTTTCGGGATACCTTAATTTGGGGACTTCTCGAGCCAAGGCACAAAATGTTATTTCGAGCCAATATTTGCTTGATGATGAAGAAATTCAGGGCGCCACAAGATTTGTGAATGTTGATCACGATCAGAAATTTAGCGCTTCTGCGGGCCTTAGTTATTTGTTGCGACAAACTCGTTATTTTGGCGATATGATTTATGGTAGTGGCTTGAGCAAAGATTTGACAAATCATTTACCATCTTACACAGTCTTTAATATAGGAGTTGCGCGAGATTTTGAATTACCAATTATCGAAAAATTTAATTTGCGATTTACCCTACTTAATTTGCTTGATAAAGAATATAAATTGCGCGATGGTTCGGGCATTGGTGTTGGTGCGCCGCAATATGGTTTGCGTCGCGCGGGATATTTAACTTTTAGTAAATCTTTTTAATTAAATTATGTTCACTCAAATACTTATAGCCATAAAGCTTGGCGGCTTTGCAATTTATCCATTATTTTTGTTGGCGATTTTTTCGCTGGCAATAATTTGCGATAAAATTTTGTTTTATAAAAAACTAGCAAAGCTGCCAGAATCGTTGCTAGATCTAGTTGAAACCTATGATTTTTCGTGGATAAAATTAGAAGTAGAGTTAAAAAAACTCACTGAAAAAAACTGTTATCGCAAATTTTTTACGGTGATTATGCAAAACAAAACAAAGCCACTTTGGTGGCTAGAATCAAGATCTGCCGATGAAGCAAAATTAATTGAAAAGCAATTTGCTGGCGGATTGTGGATTCTTGAAACCATTGTTACCGCCGCACCATTATTGGGTTTGCTTGGCACAATAATGGGCATGATGGATGCGTTTAAATTGATAGGCTCGGAAGGTTTAGTTAATCCTCATGGCCCAAATGGCGTTACTGCAGGAGTGGCTCAGGCATTGATCGCAACTGCTATCGGTATTTTTATTGCCATCTATTCTTTATTTGCTTTCAACTATTTTTCGCACAAACAAGATCAGGCGATTGATGAGTTAGAGCGCCTTGGAACAAGGGTTCTTGATCATATTAAATTAGATCATAGTGAGAAAAATTAATATTTACCAACAAATTTAATGACCAGAAAAATAAATTTTGGCTAATAAAATAAAAATATTATGAAACTCAAGCGACTTAGAAAATCAAAGCGCGGCAAGATCGAAATAATTCCAATGATCGACATCATGTTTTTTTTGTTAGCAACTTTTATGCTAACTTCATTAACTATGCATCACTTGGACGCCTTGCCAATCAACCTTTCGCAAGGCAAAGCGGCGCCGCTCGATAATCATGATAAAATAACTTTAGCGATTGATAGCAAAAATATTTTATTCTTAAACGAACAGCCTGTATTGCTTGAAGAGTTGGCAGAAAAACTAAAACCGCTTTTGCAAAACAAAAACAAAACTGTAATTATCGCTTCGGATAAAAATGCACTGCAAGGTGCGGTGACGCAGGCAATGCTAAAGGCTCGTGCTGCAGGTGCAGAGCATTTTTCAATTATTGTAAAAAATTAATATGAAATTTTTTTCTGCGCAAATATGAAATTTCCTCTCACAAGTTTTTTGCTCGCGATAATAATTTGGGTTTTTTGCATTAGTCTTTTTGCGTTTTTTTCTTGGCAAAAATCGGAAGTCATTTCTGCCGCTCTTGAAGTTGATGCATCGATAATCGACAATGTTTTGCGGCAGACTAAAAACAATAATTCAACAACACAAAATCAAAATAATATCGAAAAAACCGTTATTGAAAAAGATCAAGCCACACAAGAAAAAAATGCCGCAAATTCAAGTGATGCCAAGCAAAATAAAATCGCTACAATCACCGCGAGGCCGCTTCCTGAAATACCAGAAGACTTGCGCCAAGAGGCTTTTAATAGCTATGCCGTTGCGCGTTTTTATATTGCGATCGATGGCTCGACTACAGTAGAGCTGATCAAGCCCTGCAACAATCCGCGTCTCAATCAATTATTGTTGCAAAGTTTACGCAAATGGAAATTTGCTACAGCGATTAATCTTGGCGCCCCTATTGCTTCAACGCAAGATGTAAAAATTAATTTTAAAGTTGAATAATTGGCGATAGTTACTATTTTTAAGTTCAAAATATAAATTTTTGTAAATGCCAAATCTTCAAGAAACTAAAATATTTCCTTATCCCGCTCATAAAATTCACGAGCTAGTAATGGATATTGAAAAATATCCCGAATTTTTGCCATGGTGTAGGCAAGCTAAAATTATTGAAAAAATCTCCACCAATCAACTAACTGCAGATCTTCTCATTAATTTTAAAAACTTTTTTGAAAAATATCGCTCCGAAGTAAAGCATGGAAAAAATACCATCGAAGATTTTTATTTTATTGAGTCGCGAGCAATTGAGGGGCCATTTAAAAGTCTATTTAGTAGCTGGAAAATTCGTGAGTTAGATAAGAATAAATGTGAAGTAGAATTTTTTATTGAGTTTCAATTTAATTCCTTCATTCTCGAAAAAATGATAGGCGGAATTTTTGAAAAAGCCTCACTAAAAATGATGAAATCTTTTGAGGGTAGGGCGCACGATCTTTTTAAAAACTAACCATTTTTTAAATCTTCAATAGTTGCGATAGGAGTCACAATATCACTCAATTCTTTTTGATATAAATTAATTTGCATTGGTAGCACAACCATTGTTTTTCCTTTGTTATGTAGGCGTCGCTGCATAATATAGGCGGTATGGTTATATAAAAGTTGTGTGAAAATGTTTTCATTGTCAAAAATAAATTTAGTGCCAAAAAATGTTGTGTTGGGATAGTCTTTTATCACGCGATCAGTAAGTTGCGAAAGTTTTTCAGCAATATCAGTGCCGTATCCAACATATGATTTAGCAAAACGGCCGTTGGCGTTGCAATAATTGCGATATTTGCGCAAAGTTGATTTGGTTTTTCGGCGCATTTCTCGCCATTTTTTTTCTTCACTAAAGATGTTAGAGTCAAGCTCTCCTACCGTTACAAAAATAAAATTCTTGAATATTCCGGGAAATAATTTTTTGATTTGTAGCAGGCAATTCATTCCGCTGCCAAAAGTTTGATCTAGTATAATCGCCGCCGTAGGGGCATTTTTATCAACCTTTTCTTCAGTTAAAAAACACTCAGCAATGTTTTCGTAATCAGCAAATTGTAATTCGCTTTGCCCTAAGGATGTTTTTAAGCGACGATACTGGCGCTTTACCATAAAACCAGCGCCGATAAAGACTGAGGTGATTAAAATTGTAATCCAACCACCTTCGTAGAATTTTTCAAAAATAGTGATAGCTAAAATTCCTGCACAAACAATGAATCCAATTAAAGCGACAATAAATTTGCGGCGCCATTTTGGTTTTTGTCGATGGCGAGCCCAATAAATTAAAAGCCCTAGCAGTGACATAGAAAAAGTGATAAACACATTGATACTATATAATACAACAAGGATTCGTACAACGCCGCCAGTGATTACTAGGGTTATAATCGCGGCAATGCTCATGAATAGTATGCCATTTTTGACAACTAACCTGCTCGAAAGAGAGCTAAATGATTTTGGCATCCATTCATCAGAGGCCATGTTGGCAATGACTTGCGGGCCAGCGAGCAAGCCAGAATTTGCTGCAACTAAAAGTAATCCAGTTTCAAGTAATAAAAGAATTGGTACGATAATTGGCCCCAATTCTATGCCGCCAAGCGACCAAGTTTCTGTGATAATATAAAATACTGAAGCGTTAAGAGTTTGACCTTCAGTTTTGCTAACCCCCCATAACAGATAAAGAAAAATTATCCCAGCAGCCATGAACGCCAAGGATATCGCCAGCATCAACATAGTAAGTTTTGCTGTTTTAATTCGTGGCTCAGAAAGAGTATTAACATTGTTTGAGACCGCTTCAAGACCAGTGTAGGTACCGCCGCCCATTGAGAAGGCTTTTAAAAATAATGATACTACAAATAATAATCCAGCGGTTTCGCCCAAGCTTTGGGTTTCTTCAACTGCTTTAGGTACAAGCTCTGAAAGGCCGTAGCGATGGGCAAAGATTCCATAAAGTATCAGTGAGACATGCGTAATAATGAAGCCAAGAAAAATTGGCATTAAAAACTTAATTGATTCTTTCATGCCACGCAAATTAAGAAAAGCCAACAATATAACCAACAAAATGGCGGTGAAAATTTTTAGCCATTGAAACTCAAGTGGAAAAAAACTAAACATAGCATCGATGCCACTGGCAACAGAAATTGAAATTGTTAGAACATAATCAATAATCAGTGCCGAGCCAGAAACCAAGCCAGCGTAAGGCCCAAGCAAGCGAGTTGCTACGCGATAACCGCCGCCGCCATTAGGGAATAATTCGATAACTTGAGTGTAAGCATAAGAGATGATGAAGACCGTGAAGGCGGTGGCAATTGCAAGATAAATAGCGAGCTCTTCATGGGTTCCAAGCGCTAAAAACGCCTCTTCAGGACCATAGCAAGAAGATGAAATGCCGTCAGCTCCAAGACCAACCCACGCCATAAAGGCGATAAGTGATAAGCTCTTGCGAGTGTTAGTATCAAATGGGTCGCGCGGCTTGCCGAGCATGAAATTTCGTAGCTTAATCAGCATTTTTAATTTTATGCATAATTTTTTGAATCAATTGAGGAGATTTTTCTCCCCTCACTTTTTCAATTCCAGAAGAAATATCAATCATCTTGGCGCCCGTTATTTTTAAGGCCTCTTCAATGTTATTTATATTTAGTCCTCCTGATAAAAACCAATTTTTTGAGCAAGAAAAATTTTGTAAAAAATTAAAATCAAAAGATTTTCCTGATCCACTAGTTGTGTTATCGAAAAGAAAAATATCACTCACATCAATAAAATCAAGGCTTTGTTCTAAATCTATTTTTTTGCTAATTGCAAAAGCTTTAATGATTTTGATAGCAGGAAAGGATTTTTTTATCTCTAAAATGCGTTTTTTATCATCAACACCATGAAGCTGAAAATATTGTGGCCGTAAGCAAGAAGCAATATCGTGCAAAAGTTCTAAACTGGGATTAACCACAACGGCAACTTTTTGAATATGAGAAGGAATTAGTTTTGCAAGCTCTGCGGCATTTGCGGGAGTAATATTGCGTGGCGATTTATCATAAAAAACAAAGCCAATAAAATCGGCGTTATTTTCAATGGCGCTTAGCAAAGACTGGCTTTCTGTGAAGCCGCAAAGCTTAACTTGCATAAGATTGTTTAAAGTTTAAATCCCGGTGGCAATGGCATTCCCTTGGTTGCGGCCTTGATTGAATTTGCCGAACCTTCATCCATTTTATTTTTAGCATCGTTAAAAGCAGCTATAATTAGATCTTCCAATACTTCTTTTTCTTCTTTTTGCATCAAAGAATCATCAATGGCAATTTTTTTTGCAACACCAGCACCGGTAATCATAACTTTTACCAATCCAGCACCAGAAAGGCCTTCATAGCTATGATTAGCCAAATCATCTTGCGCTTTTTGCATTTTTTTCTGCATTTCTTGCGCTTGTCTCATCAAAGCTTTGATATCCATAATCTTGTTTTAAATGTTAAATCCTATTTGCTTTAGAGCGTTGCGCAACTTATAACGCAAGATCTGATTCATTCTTCTAAATAAGCCTGATTTGTCAACATTTTCCTTTGCAAATAAAGAATATTCTAAAGTTTTATAATTTTTAATCTCAATTTTCATTGTCGCAATTTTTGCGCCTTTAACGATAGGAGCGTAGATTGGTCCAAGATAATTTATTTTAACGGTGATATTCTCAAGTTGTTTTTCTGTTGGAACATTAACAGAAATATCCTGATTTGCCGCAACCTCAACATCATTTTTATTACCCATCCACATTTTTAATTTTGCTATCGGTGCATCTTTTTTAAAAAGAGTTAATTTTTTATATTCCTCAAAGCCATAATCAAATAATTCGGTGATTAAAACAGCACGCTGTTTGGGAGTTTTTACTTTATTAACCACCGCAACCAAGCGACGATTATTGCGTTTAACACTAGCAACCACGCCGTAAGCGCCATCTCCAGTATAGCCAGTTTTGCCGCCAACTACACCATCATAATTTCCTAATAATGGATTATGATTCGATTGAGTAATTGCGCGATAAGTAAATTCTTTAATAGATAAATAAGGAGCGAATTGCGGAAAATCTTGATAGATATGCGAGATTACTGTTCCAAGATCATGCAAGCTCATATAATGACCATCTTCATTGAGGCCGTGAGGATTTTGAAAATGACTATTTTTTAAGCCAATTTCTTTTGCTTTTAGGTTCATTAAAGTGGCGAATTTTTCGATGCTGCCAGCAGAGCTTTCAGCCAGAGCAATCGAGGCATCGTTGCCAGAAACCGCAAGTAACCCTTTGAGTAATTCTTCGACCGAAACTACATCACCATAATTTAAAAACATGCTCGAGCCGCGTTTATTACGAGCGTCATTGCCGATCAAGCATTGGTTATTAAGGTTTAGTCGACCCTGATTGATTTGATCAAACAACACATAGGCCGTCATGATTTTTGTCATTGAAGAGGGGGCCAAACGAACATCGGCATTTTTTTGCAACAATACTTCGCCAGTATCTGAATCCATTAAAAAATAATAATCAGCTTTAGCTAAAATAGGAAAATCTTTTACAGATAGAGATGCGGCACCAAAAGCTTGAAAGCAAATAATGATACTCAGGATTAATCCTGATAATATGGAATTTTTCATCTAATTTATTTATTTGCAGTTTGGTTGTTGCTTGGAGCTGAGTTGTTATGCGCAAAATTTTGTCTAATAATTTGCAAGGCTATTCCTTTTCTTAACTCTTCATCTATTGCAGAAGGTTTTATTTCTTCTTTTTTAACTAAAGTATTATTTTTGATTTTTTCTTTCTCAACAAATGCCGAGTCTTCGCCAAAAATATTTGCCAATTTTTGTTGTTTTTTTAGCTGCTTTTGTTCTTTGATTAAAATTTCACTCATCTCAATATCTTCAGCATTTTGTGATCTTATTAAATCATCAATGCTTTTTTGCAAAATTTGATTTCCTGCCAAGAAATAGCGCTTATCATTCAGCGTAGAAGCGATTTCATAGTAGTCGCGCTCAGGAATTTTTATTTTATCAAATTCAATTCCAGAAACCACAAAAGGCGAGTGAACTCCAAGATTATAAGTTAAATCAAACATATCGTCAGGCAGTTTACTCTGTTGATTACTGATGTTTCCGGCGGCAAGAGTTTGTTGATCAGGAGAAAAATTTTCTTCTTGTTTGAGGGAGAATTTGGTCGTATCAACATTAGCAGAAGAATAGCGCACTGATCCAGCAACGCCAAGCAGTTCATCTGGATCAGCAAATCTATCGCTATTGTTTTTTTGTTTCTCAGCAAAGGGGTTTGTGTTTTGATTTTGTTGGTCTTCAATTGGTGGTGGCGCGCGCAAAGCATTAATTTTTGAAACATCTTCGCTAAATCTATTTTCAAATTGGATATTGGCGTTATCGTAATTTTTTGAAGAGGTGCAAGAGTGCAGGGCTACAAGTGCAAGCAACAAAAAACTTCTGATCCAAAAATTGCTCCGAGTCATTATTTATTTTTTACAATAATTGCTTGATGTCCCGATTTAGTAAGTTTTGCGATGACCGCTGCGGCTTTTTGCTTGTTAGAGAAGGGCCCTATTAGAACGCGATAAAGCGTTTTGTCGCCACTTTGCGCTTCTTCAATTTGTGCCGGAGTCGCCTTGCTAGCAAACTTTTTAATTTCTTCCAAAGAATTTTTAGCGCGCTGCAACGCACTAAATGAGCCAGTTTGCACAAAAATTCCTTTTTGTTTTTTTATAACTATTTCATCTTTATTTTCTTTTATAGCAGCGGAGGCAGATTCTGATTTATTTTTATTGAGAGAATATTCAATGGTGCGCTCTTTATTGTTTTCGCCATTTCCAGCGGTTAAAATATCTATCTCTTTAATTTCGGAAGTTGCGCTAGATGCGGTTTGTTGTGGATCAGTTGGCATTTGCAAAGTATTTTTAATCGCCTCAGAAGACGATGCTGAATTAGAATATTTGTTGCTTGCAACCTGTGCTATTGAAGAGTCATCAGATTTATTGGATTGAGTTTTAATTTTTTCTTCAGAAAGATTTCCTTGCGCTGCCAAAGCTTGCATGTTTAGATCGGGAGTTCTCATTTTAACATTATGAGGATTGCCCTGCAAATCAACAATTCTCATTTTTACCTCTTGAGATGATCTGTTGCAGCTGGCTATTTCAAGCAATATAACGAGTAAAAATAATCTATAAAAAAATCGCATATTTTTTAAATTTGTTTTTGATACTGAATTAATTAACAATTTGTGAAAAAAAACAAGGAAATTTTATAAGTTTATCGAGTTCTGCCATGCTGCTTTCCAGCCGCTTGCTCTTGAGCTTCAACCATACTAACCCAAAATCCACGATTTGCACGCTTATTAATAATTTGTGCCGATTGTATCAAATAAGTCAATTTTTGCCCCAAAATCACTGAAGTCCAAAAACCAATCGGTTTCACAATGTCAACAATTTTGGTTTCAGCCAATTCGGCTTTTTCTTTTTGTTGTTGTTCCGATGGAATTAATTCATAATCTTGCGCGGGTGCAGATTTGCCTATTTTATTAGCCCTAACAGCTGAATGAGCTTTGGGAATCTCATCTAATTTGCGCAACAATTCCTCATCTTCTTTAATAAATTTTTTTAAATCATTCTTAATAAATTCAGCGGTTTTGACAGATCCGCCATAAATCGCATGAGCAACCGCAATTAATAGAGCAAATAATATTCGTGCCAATATAATAAATATTAAAATAGCAATAATCGCTATAAGTAGCGGCGGCACTTTGTGGAGAAGTAAAAAATCAATCATAAGTTATTTGCAAATTTCTTTAAGTTTAGCGTAAGCCTGCGCAAACCCAATTAAAGAATATGTGTCATTAGAAATTTTGTTATCACGAGTAGTTCCAACAATTGTTACCTCCTCACTTTTCTGCATTTCTTTAATTATGTCAATATCATCATTGCTATCACTGGCCCAAGCAATTGCCATATAAGGAAATAAATAGAATTTTTTTGATCCAAAAGACATCTGAATATCAGAAGTCTGTTTATAGATAAAGCCAGATGAAACGCTAATTTCATCAGAATCATTGACTAAATTTGTTACTAATAAATAAGGTTCGCCGCGATGCAAAAAATTGCCCTCTTTTTTTATGGGTAAAGATACAGCATAGCATACAACTTTATCGCCGCTATTACTTTTAAATACGCTCCAATCCCGAAATTTAGCCTGTAAATCTGCCGCATTGGCGCTATAAATAGGATGGACAAGACAATAAAATAGCAAAAAAGTGCCGCAAAAAGCAGTGAATCGCGCCCAAAGAGTAAAATGTGTTATTAGAACCGCCATATTGACTTTTTTAGTTTTTAATGATAATGTTTATCTTTAAATTTTTAGCAATTGCAAAATATTTTATTTAGAATGTCGGCAGAAAAAATCTCAGTAGAAAAAACCGTAAAACATTTAGAAGAAATTCCAAGTGTAAATGACAAGGCAAATCAAATTGCAGAAGCTGCTGCTCATGATGCGCATACCCCACTTAGTCAGTTTGAAGTAAAAAAAATCTTCGACCTTAATTTTGGCTCAATCGACTTAAGTCTTACAAACTCAGCGCTTTACATGATTCTAGCTACCGCAATTGCAATTTTATTCTTGCATATTGCTACTAAAAGAAAATCACTAATTCCATCAAGATTGCAGGTTATCGCTGAGGGAATGTATAATTTTGTGATCGATATGGTTAAAAATAGCATTGGAAATGAAGGAAACAAATTCTTTCCTTTGGTTTTTTGTTTGTTCACTTTTATTTTAATTTGTAATATTTTAGGGATGACGCCTTATTCTTTTACGGCAACAAGTCAAGTGGCTGTTAGTTTATCGCTGGCGATGCTTTCTTTTACCACAGTTACAATATTTGCAATTTGGCGCAATGGTTTCTTAGGGTTTCTTCATATGTTTTTGCCCAGTGGAGTGCCGCTATGGATGGCGCCAATTATATTTTCTATTGAACTTTTTTCGTTTTTGATTCGTCCAATTACGCTTTCCGTTCGTCTTTTTGCTAATATGGTTGCTGGCCATGTATTGCTTAAAGTGGTGGCTGGTTTTATAATTTCTCTTGGAGTAATTTTTGGCACTTTGCCATTTTTATTCAGCATCGTTATGATTGGGTTTGAAACCTTTGTAGCAGTGCTTCAGGCATATATTTTTGCAATTCTAGTTTGTGCCTATTTAGGTGAAGTTACTAGAGCGCATTAAAAAAATAATGGGTTATTAATAAAATAATTGGTGAGACATACAGAATTAAGGTTCTACACTATAATTCCTCACTTATTAGTTTGTTTAATGCTCATTTTATATGGCAGAAATTCTGCTTCTTTATCAATTTAATTTTATAACAAAATGGAATTAGTAGCTCTTAAATATATCGGTGTTGGTTTGTGCTCAATTGGCATGGCTGGCGCAGCAATTGCAATCGGAAACATCTTCTCTAGCTTTTTCAACAGCTTAGCAAGAAATCCTTCTGCTGCTAGCAAAATCGAAAAATATATCTATATCGCAGTTGGCCTTGCTGAAGCAATGGGTATTTTTGCAGTACTTCTTGCTTTTTTGGTTTTGTTTTCAAAATAATTTTATGGTTGCCGCGCCTCTTTTATATGGGGCGTAGCGCCATTGTTATAAATTCGCTATAAAAATTTGGGAGGCGTTAATTTGCTTCCAAATTTAGATAATTTATTTTAATTTTTGTCATGCCTCAATTCGATTTTACAACATATAGTGCCCAAATTTTTTGGTTTAGCATTTGTTTTTTTGTGCTTTATTATTTTATGGCCAGCATTATTCTGCCCAGAATTCGCGGCATTATTGCTGATAGAAAAAATGTTATAAGTGACGATCTTTTGTCGGCAGATTCTCTTAATGAGAAAAATGATGAATCTAGAACCAAAATTGATGAAATCTTGCGTGAAGCGGATTTAAAATATAAAACAGCGATTGATTTAGCTGTTAAAGAAGCGGCTCAACGCAAAGAAAAATTTGTTGAAGAGTTCAAAAACAACGCTGAAAATTTAATTGAAAAATCAAAAGCAGAAATAAATAAGATGATCGCTAATTCGGATTCTCAAAATCACGCCGCTATTGAAAAATTAGTGACATTAACGCAAAATAAAATTTTTAATTCTTAATATATGTTTGACGAAAGATTTTGGCTTGCAATAGCATTTTTAGGCTTTGTTTCTTTGCTTGTTAAGCATATTGCTCCAATTATTGTAAAGCAGCTTGACGCTAAATCGCGACAAATTGCCGAAGATCTTTTAGATGCCAAAAAAATGAAAGAGCAAGCAGCAAGAATGCTTGCTGCTAGCGAAGAACGCCACAAAGAAGCAATTATTTTTGCGGATAATTTAGTTAAAGATTCTGCAATTGAAGCGCAAAAATATTTTGCAGAGGCTCTAAAATTAGCTGAACTTGAAATCTCAAAAAAAATGATCGCTGTTGAAAATCGCATCAAGCAAGAACAAGAAAGTGCTATGCGTGAAATCAAGATCAAAATTATTGATTCGGCGCTACAAACGGTACAAAATAATATGCATAATTTGCAAAAAAGCCAAGCTAGCAATTTAGTCAAGAAGGCTACAGATAGCGTTAGCAAGCTGGTTCATTAATACATATTTAAATGAAATTTACACTTTCTTGGCTCAAACAATATTTAGATACTAACGCCACAGTTGAGCAGGTTTGTAACGCTCTTACTAATATTGGTCTTGAGGTTGAATCTTGCGAAGATAACGCTAGAGCGCTTTCTTTTTTTTCAGTTGCAAAAATTACCGAAGTAAAAAAACACGAAAATTCTGAAAAGTTAAAAATCTGTCAGGTTGAGGTTGCTGTTGATGGCAAAACTAATCAAGTTTTACAAATTATTTGTGGAGCTGCCAATGCTCGCGAAGGGATAAAAGTTGCTTATGCCCCAATTGGCGCAGTTATTCCAGTTAATGGTATGATGATAAAAAAAGCAAAAATTGCTGGAATTGAAAGCAATGGAATGCTTTGTTCAGCTAAAGAATTGGGGATAGGAGATGCTGATGAGGGAATAATCGAGATTGATGAAAAATTTATAATTGGCACAAAAATTACTGAAATTTTTAACAAAAATGATGCTCTAATCGAAATCAATGTTACGCCAAATCGTGGTGATTGTTTGGGTGTTTATGGAATTGCACGCGACCTTTCTGCTAGTGGCTTGGGGCAGTTAAAAGAATTTGCGATTGCTAAAATTGCTGGTCAATTTCCATTATCAATTCCAATAAAAAATCACGCTGTAGAAATCTGTAATTTTGCTGCATTTCGTGTTATAAAAAATATTAAAAATTGCGAATCGCCAAAATGGCTGAAGGATCAACTAACAAGTGTTGGAGCTAATTCAATTTCTGCGGTTGTTGATGTTACAAATTATGTAATGCTTTGTTTAAATAGGCCAATGCACGCCTATGATGCATCTAAAATAAAGGGTTCGCTGCATATTCGTTTAGCTCGTTTGGGCGAAGAAATTATCTCATTAAAAAATGAAGAACATATTTTAGATGAAAAAATGTTAGTAATTTCTGACGATGAAAAAGCTGTGGGAATCGCCGGCATTATTGGCTCTAGCAACTCATCGTGCGATTTAATTACCAGTGAAATTTTGCTTGAGGCGGCATATTTTAACCCCGTTTCTGTTGCAACAACTGGACGCGCTTTAAATATTTTAAGTGATGCTCGTTATCGTTTTGAGCGTGGTGTTGATATGGCTTCATGCCAGCAAGGGATTGATTTTGCAACGCAATTGATTCTTGAAATTTGTGGTGGCGAGGTTAGTGAAATAGGATTGATTGATGGTGAAAAAATTGCTACAAAAAAAATCGAGTTTGATTTGGCGTTAATTAAAAAACGCACCGGCGTTGAAGTGCCTTCGGATAAAGCTCTAGAGATTTTGCGCAAATTAGAATTTGCCTCAGAAAAAATTTCTGCTGATAAAATTTTAGTTACAATCCCATCGCATCGCCATGATGTTGAAGGGCCGTGTGATTTGGTTGAAGAGGTGATCAGAATTTATGGTTATGATAAAATTCAGCCACAAAAAATTGATATTTTTCCAACAAAATTTTCTTCTGATATTTTTGATAAAGCCAGATCAGCCTTGATTGCAAGTGGCTTCACAGAAAATATCAACTGGTCATTTTGTGATCATAATTTGGTGGAAATTTTTGCTGAAGTAAAATCGCAATTAATGCTGACTAATCCAATTAGTTCTGATCTTGATCACATGCGTCCCAATTTGTTGATTGGATTAATTCAATCATATCAAAAAAATTATTTGCGTAATTTTAGTGATATTTCATTTTTTGAAATTGGTAAAGTTTTTTCTGATATTGATGAAAAGTCGCAAAGGCTTATGATTGGTGGCTTAAGGGCTGGTAAAAATAAAGAACAAAATCGCTATAATGATCAAAGAGATTTTGATATTTTTGATGTAAAAAAAGATTTATTTGATGTTGTAGAAATTTTTGGATTGAAGGGCTCAAGCTTGCAAATTGGTGCAGCAGAGGCCCCTAAATACTATCATCCACACCGATCAGCAACATTAAAATTAGGTAAAAATATTATTGGATATTTTGGCGAAATTCATCCAAAAATTGCTAAAAAATTTGATATAAAAAATACAATTAATGTTTTTGAAATTTTTATTGATGCCTTGCCACAAAATTTTTTACAGCAATCGCAAAAATCGGTGGTAAAAAAATCTTTTGCGACAAATGATCTTCCTATGTCAGAGCGCGATTTTGCATTTTTATTAGATAAATCACAAACGATTGGCAATCTCATAAAAACTATTGAAAATTGTGATAAACAGCTCATAAAACAAGTTGATATTTTTGATATTTATAGTGGAAAAAATATTGCTGAAGGAAAAAAATCAATTGCTTTGCGTGTTTTAATTCAGCCGCTTGAAAAAACATTAACATCAGAAGAAATTGAGTTGTTAAGTAAAAAAATTATTGATACTGTGGCAAAGGGATGCAATGCCGAACTTAGGGGCGCTTAGCTTGTTTTTGATCTTGCCTTATGTGGATCGAGAAATATATTTGTTATGTTTAGAGTTATAACTCTAAAAATTATTTCAAAATTATTTTATGATTGCAAATCTTGTCAAAATACCAATCGCATTCGCAATAATATTTGTTAGCTATATTATTATCGATACTGGCCACAACGACAGAACTGCGGAGATTTTAACTTATGGTGTTGGTTCTATTGGGATTATTGGTGGGATGTTTTTTTGTATATCCTCTATTATAAAAATTTTGCCAGAATATAGTAAGCGAATTAATTTGGCGCCAGATGATGGCTTAAACGCCAAGAAACAATCGCGACAATTGGAGCCATCTACCCATACTGCGAGCCAAGGCAATCAAAAACTGCAAGGTGAACAAAAAAGGCTAGTTACTAGATTTTAAGAATATGCAAAAAAGCTGATTTTTAAATTTAATGAATTTGGGATCTTTGCGATATCCAATTTACAATCCAAATTTTTTCACCAAAATTTCGGCAATTTGTACTGCATTTAATGCCGCACCTTTGCGCAAATTATCAGCAACAACCCACATTGCCAATCCATTAGCAACACTAGGATCTTTGCGTAAGCGCGAAACAAAAACCGCATCTTTTGCAGCAGATTCGATTGGCGTGATAAATTGGCCTTCTTTTGGATTATCAATGACTAAAATTCCGTCGGATTTTTCGAGTGCGCGTCTGGCTTCTTTCACTGAGATTGGCTTTTCAAATTCAACATTGATTGACTCAGAGTGGGCAACAAAAACTGGAACCCTTACGCAAGTAGCAACAACTTCGATTTTTTCATCGAGAATTTTTTTGGTTTCAACGCGCATTTTCCATTCTTCTTTAGTGAATCCATCATCCATAAAAGAATCGATTTGCGGAATCACATTAAAGGCGATTCTGCGGCTGAATTTTTTTGGTGGCAAAAATTGATTTTCGTAGATTTTTTTTGTTGAGTTGAAAAGCTCGTCCATCGCCTCTTTGCCGCCGCCAGAAACTGATTGATAAGTTGCAACAACAACGCGAGTGATTTTTGCTAAATCGTGAAGTGGCTTTAAAGCAACAACCATTTGGATTGTAGAGCAATTTGGATTGGCGATAATATTGCTTTTTTTGTATCCAACTATTGCTTCTGGATTTACTTCTGGAACGATCAAAGGCACATTTGAATCCATTCTAAAATGTGAGGTGTTATCAATAACTACGCAACCTTGCGCAGCAGCTCTTGGCGCATGAATTGCTGATACCGCTCCTCCTGGTGAAAATAAAGCAATGGCGGTGCCGGTAAAATCATAAGTGTCTAAAACTTGAACATCTAAATCTTTATCACCATAGCTAACTTTTTTGCCAATTGAACTGGCTGAAGCCAGGGCCACTACTTCATCCGCAGGAAAATTGCGTTCTGCCAAAATGTTTAATATTTCGCGACCAACATTGCCAGTGGCTCCAACGACAGCGATTTTTCTTCTAGACATTTTTGTAAAGTTATTGTTTATAAATACTATGTGAAAGCAGATCTATTATACTAGCGCTCAACTTTTTAAGTAAAGAAAAATGACAAAAAAATTTTTTATAATTGCCGGAGAGGCTTCAGGTGATGTGCTTGGGGCCAAATTAATTGATGAAATTAAGCGAAAGTTTTTGGCAAAAAACGAAGTAGTAGAATTTGTTGGAGTTGGTGGTAAGTCTATGCAAGAAGGGGGTTTGAGCTCAATTTTTGCGATGGAAGATTTATCAATTATGGGATTTGCAGAAGTTTTGCCGCATTTGTTTAAAATTTTGCAAAGAATCAATCAAACTGCCGATGAGATAATGCTGCAAAAGCCTGATTTTATTATCACCATTGACTCTCCCGATTTTAATTTTCGGGTGATGAAAAAGGTACAAAAATATACTGCTGCAAAAAAAATTCATTTAATCGCGCCTTCTGTTTGGGCCTATCGCGAAAAAAGAGCACTTAAAGTTGCGCGACTTTATGATTTATTATTGGCGATTTTGCCATTTGAGCCGCCTTATTTTACTAAACATAATCTTAAAACTATTTTTATCGGCCATCCAATAATGGAGAATGCTCCCGATATGAAAATGAAAGATGAGGCAAGTTTGCGTTTTCGTAATAAACATGGATTTTATTCGAGGGACACCTTGATTTATCTTACTCCCGGCAGTCGCAAGGGAGAGGTGAAGAAAATTTTTCCAGAATTTATTAAGGCGATTAATATTTTGAAGGGGCGCGTTGATAACTTGTCGGTGGTGATTCCGGTGGTAGAAAAAACTAAAAATATTGTTGAGCGAATGGCAAAATCGCTCGATGTAAAATATGTGATTATTGATCGCGAAGAAAAAGCCGACGCTCTTTTTGCGGCAGATTTTTCTTTAGCAAAATCGGGCACCAACACGCTTGAGGCTTCGCTTTATGAGCTGCCGATGGTGGTATGTTATAAGGTGAATTTATTGACCTATCTCTTGGCAAAATTTTTGCTTAAAATCAAATTTGCCAATTTGATTAATTTGATTATGGAAAATGAAATTATCCCAGAATTAATCCAACAAAATTGTAACGCCGAGACAATAGCGCAAAGGTTAGAGGGTATTATTGGTAATAAAAAAATCGCGCAATTTCAAATAGAAAATAGCAAAGTGGCGTTAAAGATTTTGGGAATGGGGTCAGTGAAGAGACCTACGGAGAAAGCGGTTGAGGAGATTTTAAGTTAATATTTTTATGAATTTGAGATTGCTAATCATTATTTTTGTTGCGTTTATTTTTGCTACAAAACCAGCGATGGCGCAGTGCAAAAACAATTATTCGGCTCTAGTTTTTGATGATAAAAATAATCATATTTTATTCGAAAATCGTGCTGATGAAATTATTTTTCCTGCCTCGCTAACCAAAATGATGACGGCTTATTTGGTGTTTGAAGCTTTGGATAAAAAACATTTTACTCTTGATCATAAAATAACTATTTCTGCTAATGCTGAAGAGGTTGGTAAGGTCAACAAAATTAACACTCTAAACCTAAAAGATGGCGATCAAATCACTGTTGAAAATGCTCTGAAAGGAATGTTGATAAAATCATTTAACGAAAACGCTGCAAGTTTGGCAGAAGCGGTTGCGGGGGATGAGTGGCATTTTGCCCAACTGATGAACAAAAAAGCGGCGGAGCTAAAAATGGAGCATACAAATTTTCGTAATTCTAGTGGCTTGCATGAGGATGGGCATTATACCACCAACTATGATTTGGCGCGGCTTGTTAATGCTTTAGAAAAGCATTTTCCGCAATATCGCAAGTTTTTTGCGATGAAAGAATTTGTTTATAATGGCACAAAATATAAAAATTCTAACCATTTATTGGCTGATTATAAGGGTGCGGATGGCTTTAAAACTGGTTTTACTAATATGGCTGGATCAAACCTAGTTGCATCTGCTAAGCGAAGTGAGGAAAGAGTTAATGCTATTTTAACTGGTTGTGAATCTTATCAAAAACGCGATGAATATATGAAGGATTTATTGGATGAGGGATTTAAAGAAATTGAACACAAAAATTCTGATTATATAGTTGTTCTCAAGTAAAAATATTCCTACATAAAATGATTGTCGCAAGTTTAGAAAATATTGGTTTGGTGATTGATGGGCAAAATATTTTGCGTGGAATAAATCTTGAGTTAAAAAAAGGCAAAATTACTACGCTAATTGGCCCTAATGGTGGCGGAAAAACTTCGATTGCGCGAATTTTGCTTGGGGTGATTAAGCCTACAACGGGTAAGGTAAAAAAAGGTGCGGTAAAAATTGGTTATATGCCGCAAAAAATTGAACTTGATAAAACTATCCCTTTGCGTGTTATTGATTTTTTGCGCCTTTCGCTGCACAAAATTAGTGAAAAAGATGTTGCTGTTGCAGTAAAAAAATTCGCCAAATTAAATCTCGAAAAAATTCTTCATCGTCAAATTCATGATATTTCTGGTGGGCAATTGCAGAAGGTTTTATTTTTGCGCGCAATCATCGGCAACCCAGATCTGCTGGTGCTTGATGAGCCTACGCAATATATGGATCTTGGTGCGGTGGAAGAATTTTATCATGTGATTGATGAAATTCGCAATCAAAGCAAATGTGCGATATTATTGATTTCGCATGATTTGTTGATGGTGATGCAAAAAACTGATTTTGTATTTTGTGTTAATCAGCATGTTTGCTGCCATGGCGCGCCTGAATCGGTGAATGAGCATCCAGAATATTTGGCGCTGTTTGGCCGCAAGAGCAGTGAGCTGGCGGTTTATCAGCATCGGCATGATCATCAGCATTAATATAATTTTAATTTTTTTAAGAGTTTCAAATGATCGATAAATCAAAACTTCCCTCACGCTATGTTACGCAATCTCACGGCTGCGAAGGCCGCAAGACGATGCTTTATAACATTAAGACCGATTTATATCCGCAAGGTTTAACCGATGAAGATCTAGCCAAGCCTTTTGTTGGCGTTGTTAGTGCGTGGAACGAGGCGGCGCCTTGCAATATCGCGTTGCAACGCCAAGCGCAACCGGCAAAAAAAGGCGTGAAAGATGCGGGTGGTTTGCCGCGCGAATTCACTACTATTACGGTTACCGATGGCATTGCCAATGGTCATCAAGGTATGAAATCTTCGCTAGTTTCGCGTGAAGTTATCGCCGATTCTATCGAGCTGACGGTGCGCGGGCATTGCTATGACGCGTTGGTTGGTTTAGCTGGTTGCGACAAATCTTTACCGGGAATGATGATGGCGATGGTGCGCTTGAATGTGCCTTCGGTCTTTATGTATGGCGGTTCTATCCTTCCGGGTCGTTTTAAAGGGAAGGATGTTACAATCGTGGATGTCTTTGAGGCTGTAGGGCAGAGAGATGCTGGCAAAATGTCAGAAAAAGATTTGCAAGAATTATCGCATGCGGCTTGTCCTAGTGCTGGCGCGTGTGGCGGGCAGTTTACGGCGAATACCATGGCTTGTGTTTCTGAGGCGATTGGCTTGGCATTGCCTGGGTCTTCTGGGGCTCCGGCACCATATGAGTCTAGGGATGAATACGCTTATGCTTCCGGCAAGGCAGTGATGAATTTGATCGAAAAGCAGATTAAACCACGCGATATTGTTACGAGAAAATCATTGGAAAATGCGGCGGTAATTGTTGCGGCAACAGGCGGTTCAACCAATGCAGCACTGCATTTGCCAGCGCTTGCCAATGAATGCGGAATTGATTTCGATATTTTTGCAGTAGGAGAAATTTTCAAAAAAACTCCTTACATCGCCGATATGAAACCGGGTGGAAAATATGTCGCGAAAGACTTATATGAAGTTGGTGGCGTGCAAATGATTTTGAAAGTGCTGCTCGATGCGGGCTACATTCACGGCGATTGCATGACTGTTACAGGAAAAACTATGGCAGAAAATTTGGCTTCGGTAAAGTTTAACGAAAAGCAAGATGTAGTTTATCGCCCAGAAAAACCACTTTCGCCAACTGGCGGGGTTGTAGTGTTAAAAGGCAATTTGGCTAAAGAAGGCGCAATTGTAAAAGTTGCAGGAATGACGCCAGATCAACTAACTTTTACAGGAACTGCGCGCTGTTTCGATTCAGAAGAATTATGTTTCAAAGCGGTTGAGCAGAAAAAATATCAAGCAGGTGATGTGTTGATTATTCGCTATGAAGGCCCGCGCGGTGGCCCCGGAATGCGCGAAATGCTAGCAACAACTGCGGCAATTTATGGGCAGGGCATGGGCAGCAAAGTGGCGCTAATTACCGATGGCAGATTTTCTGGTGGCACAAGAGGATTTTGTGTTGGCCATGTAAGCCCAGAAGCCGCTGTAGGCGGGGTTATAGCGCTATTGCAAGATGGTGATAAAATTATCCTCGATGCTAAAAAAGGCACGATTGATGTAGAATTATCTGATGCTGAACTGGCTTCGCGCAAGGCTGCATGGCATGCGCGAGAAAATGATTACACTAGCGGCACATTGTGGAAATATGCGCAAACAGTGGGGTCGGCGCAGTTTGGCGCGGTTACTCATCCTGGGGCGAAAAAGGAAAAAATTTCTTATGATAAGATTTGAAATCTTAAATTATAAGTATATACTTACATAAGTATGTACTTAATCAAAGAATAATATTTATGTTAAACGAAACAACTCGGCTCTCTATCGATATTCCAAACAACTATCACAGGGCCCTTAAATTCTATACACTCAATCACGATACAACCATCAAAGATTTTTTTATCGATTTGCTAGAGAAAAATATGCCAGAAGAAATGGAAGATCATATTCTTGGAAAAATGGCTATAGATTCTAAGGAGAAGGGTTCGCTTGGCAAATCTGGCTCGCAAGCATTTCTTAAAAATCTTAAAACCAAGATAAAAAACCACAAATAAAATGCGTTCTCTAGAAATCTATAAACAACCACAAAGATTTCTTAACACCACAGTTGAGAAAAATCATTTATTGGCAGAGAAAATTTTAGAAGCCTTAGAGGCTCTTTTGTTAGATCCCTTGCCTCATTCATCAAAAAAGCTTGTTGGGTATAAGGATTTATATCGGGTGAGGGTAGAAAAATATCGCGTGGTTTATAGTTTTGATGCGAAGGTGGTTCATGTTTTATTGATTAAGAGGCGTGATGAGGTTTATGCAGAAATTAGAAAATTGAGATAATGAAGGCAAAATATTTATAAATATTATTGGCAAGATATCCAGAAATACAAAGATCAAAAAAGAAAATTAAGGTTAAGATTTCTGAAGCGCCTTATATATAACTAGTTAGTAAATTTAAATGAATAACCAATCCGCTCTAGGCTTCACATGGCAACAAAAAGAATTTGACGAGCGTTTTGCTTTAATGCTGCAACAAAAATTTGATCTACCTAACGCGCTGGCAAAAATTATTGCGACAAAAAATATCGCGCTCGATGATATCGAAAATTTTCTTAACCCAACTATCAAAGCAACATTGCCTGATCCCTTTGGATTGCTGGATATGGAGGCTGCTGTAGTTCATGTAATTAACGCTATTAAGGGCAAGAAAAAAATCACAATTTTTGCAGATTATGATGTGGATGGCGCAACTTCTTCTGCATTATTACGAAGATTTTTTCGTGAAATTGGTGTGGCGGTAGAAATTTATGTGCCCGATCGCGTCTTAGAAGGGTATGGCCCCAACTCGCAAGCGCTTTTGGCGTTGAAAAAAAACGGCACAGATTTGGTGATTACGGTTGATTGCGGAACCGTTGCTTTCAAGCCTTTTGAAGATGCGGTAAAAGCGGGGCTAGAAATTATTGTGATCGATCATCATTTGGGGGTTTTGGAAAAGCCTGCGGCTCTAGCGGTGATCAACCCTAATCGCGTTGATGAAACTTTTTCGCATAAAAATTTATGTGCGGCGGGAGTTTGTTTTTTGTTTGTGGTGGCGATAAATAAAAGATTGCGTGAGATTGGATTTTATTCTGGCGGCGCTGATTTAGAAAGTTTAAAAAAGCCCGAAAAAAATAAATTCTCCGAACCAAAAATCCTCCAACTTCTCGATCTCGTTGCACTTGGAACCGTGTGCGATGTAATGCCGCTAACCGGCCTAAACCGTGCCTTCGTGGCCCAAGGTCTAAAAACTTTACGCACGCGCAACAACCTTGGAATTCGCGCGCTGTGCGATGTGGCGGCGCTTGACGAAGAGCCAAGTGCTTATCATCTCGGCTTCATCATCGGTCCGCGCATCAACGCTGGCGGGCGTGTAGGAAAATCTGATTTAGGTGCACGAATTTTATCCACCGAAAATGAAAATGAAGCCAAAGAAATCGCCGCACAACTTCACGCATTAAATGCTGAGCGCAAAGAAATTGAGGCGAAAGTTTTAGAAGAATCGATCGCAAAATTAGAAAAAAAAGTCGATGGTTATAGTGGCGCAGACCCCCTAGTTTTCTCGGTTGGAGAAGGCTGGCATCAAGGTGTAATCGGCATCGTCGCTTCGCGCTTAAAAGATTTATATAATCGCCCCACCGCAGTAATCGCCATAAATTCTACCACCAAAATTGGCAAAGCATCATGTCGTTCAATTCATGGAATCGATATAGGAAATGCAATTTTGCAAGCGCGCTTAAACGGCTTGCTGCTTGAAGGCGGAGGACATGCGATGGCGGGTGGGTTTTCTGTTGAAGCAGAAAAAATTCCACAATTGCAAAAATTTTTCCACGAATTATTAGCAGAAAAAATCACCGAATTAACCAAAGAAAAATTGCGCGAATTTAGTTGTTATCTCGATTTAGAAAACATCAATCTAAATTTATTGAAGAACATACAAAAGCTAGAGCCATATGGCATGGGAAACTCGCGACCAAAATTTATTATTCGCAATTTGCGTCGTGTTAGTGCAAAAATTATTGGGCAAAGTCAAGAACATATCAGTTGCAGTTTTTCTTCGCTGAGCAATGTTGGATTTTCAGGAAACCTTCAGGCTGTAGCATTTAGAAGCGTTGGTACGCGCATCGCAGATATTCTTCTCGATCAAAAATTTAACAAGCCAATTAATATTGCGGGTGAACTAAATATAAATAATTGGATGGGTGTTGAAAAAGTGCAGATGATAATTGAGGATATTTTGGTTTGATTTTTGTGTTGTTTATAGTTCTCGTTTTAGCGATAAATCACTTACTTCTTATTGATTTTATGTAGCTGTGCTTGCGCGCGAAATAAAATGATCTACAGCACCCGATTTATCTGCTGGGGCAAGATCCATAAACACTACCTTTTCCGACAATTGTGAACCTTAATCAACAAAATACTCCCCGATAAAATAAAAGTTATTGCATTAGAAGTGATAATTATTGGATTTTTTAATAGAATACCATATACTAGCCAAAAGCTTACGCCTGTAGTAAAAATTGTATACATCGCCAAAGAAATTCCTGAGGTATCTCTTGTTTTTATGGTTTTTATTGCCTGAGGTATAAAGCTTGCAGTTGTTAGTGTAGCGGCAATATAGCCAATTAAATCGATCATAATGTTTTGTTGAAAAATATGACAAAAAATTTTACAGGCCCACTATTATTGTGCATTCTCGATGGTTGGGGCGTTGGTGATGAAGCTAATTCTTATAACGCGATTGCACAAGCAAAAGTTCCAAATTATCATCGTTTTTTAAAAACATATCCTTCTTCGCAACTAGAAACTAGCGGCTTGGCAGTTGGTTTGCCAGAAGGTCAAATGGGAAACTCAGAAGTTGGCCATATGACAATTGGGGCAGGGCGCGTTATTTTTCAAGATCTGCCACGCATTAATCAAG
Source organism: Rickettsia typhi (assembly GCA_945865905.1). GTDB lineage: Bacteria > Pseudomonadota > Alphaproteobacteria > Rickettsiales > UBA1997 > CAMCFD01. Next base: position 107,061 of record CAMBFC010000001.1, on the reverse strand, counting down.
CGATAATTGATGGTGAGTTGTTAAAAAATTCTGACTTACAAAATTTAATTTCTACTCTTAAAAAAACTGGCAAAGCGGCGCATTTAATGGGCTTGCTATCTGATGGCGGGGTGCATTCTCATCAAAAACATATTGAATTTTTGGCTAAATTTTTAGCGGCACAGGATATACAAGTGTATATACATGCGTTTTTAGATGGTCGTGATGTGGCACAAAAAAGTGCACTAGAATATCTCACACAATTTTTTGATAAAATTGGCGATAGAAAAAATATAAAATTAGCAACCATCGCTGGACGCTACTACGCCATGGATCGCGATAATAATTGGGATCGTATAAAATTAGCTTATGATGCAATTGTTAGCGGTGCTGAATGTGAAAAACAGCAAAAATTTCGCGATAAATTTTTAGAAATAAATCCAGAATTTGCTTTAAAAAATAATCAACAAAACCTTGATTCATCTGCTTTAGATGAGGCCTTAACAATGATTGAAGATTGTTACGAAAATGATTTAACCGATGAATTTATTTTGCCTTGCGTAACTAACGGATATCTTGGAATGCAAGATGGTGATGCGTTAATTTCATGCAATTTTCGTGCCGATAGAATCCGTGAGCTCTCTACAGCCATAATAGATGCTAGCTTCACAAAATTTTCTACAAAAAAAATAAATTTCTCGCATAAAATAGCGATGACCGAATATTCGGAAGAGCTCAATAATTTTTATCAAGTTTTGTTTCCATCGCTCACAATAGAAAATTCATTGCCATCAGTGTTAGAGGCTAAAGGTCTTACGCAATTACGCATTGCAGAAACAGAAAAATATGCGCATGTTACTTTCTTTTTTAGTTGCGGTGTTGAAAAAGAATTGCGTGGTGAAAAAAGAATCATGGTAAAATCACCGGCAGTTGCCACATATGATCTAAAGCCAGAAATGTCTGCCGCTGAAATTGGCAATAATTTGCAAGCGGCAATTTCTAGTGGCGAGTTTAATTTTATTATCGTTAATTATGCCAACCCAGATATGGTTGGACATAGTGGTGATTTAGCCGCTTCTATCAAGGCTTGCGAGGCGATTGATCAACAATTAGGAATGTTGGAAAAAATTATTTTAGAGAAAAATGGAATGTTGTTAATCTCGGCAGACCATGGCAATATTGAATGCATGCGTGATGAAAATAATCATCCGCACACTTCGCACACCACAAATCCTGTGCCATTAATTTTGATTGGGGTTGATGTGGCTAATATAAAGCTACAGGATGGAGCCTTGAGCGATATAGCTCCAACAATTTTACAATTAATGAAAATTGCTCAACCACAAGAAATGACCGGCAAAAGTTTAATTAAATTATGATAAAAAAAGAAACCATCTCATTTGCAAAAACTTTAGTAGCAGCTTTGTTTTGTGCCGCTTTAATTCGCTCATTTTTTTTCGAGCCATTTTACATTCCATCAGGCTCGATGAAGCCGAATTTATTGATTGGAGACTATGTTATTGTTACAAAATATTCTTACGGATATAGTCGATATTCGTTTCCTTTTGGCTTCAATTTTTTTCCTGGCAGAATTTTTGCAAAGTCTGAAGAGCAAAAGCCACAGCGCGGAGATATTGTTGTTTTTCGTTTTCCTCCCGATCCTTCAGTCAACTATATCAAGCGCGTTATTGGCCTTCCGGGAGATTCAATCCAAATGCGCGATGGCACTCTCTACATCAATGATACAAAAGTTGAAAAAATCGCCGATGATAAATTTTCTGACGAGCAAGATGATGCTCCCCCGATCAATATTGATAAATTTTTAGAAACAATGCCTAATGGTAAAAAAATTAACACGCTTGATCTTTATAAGGATGCGCCGCAAGATAATACGGGCATTTATGAGGTTCCAGAAGGTCATTATTTTATGATGGGAGATAATAGAGATAATTCGCAAGATAGCCGCTTTCTTGAGCAGGTAGGTTTTGTGCCAGAAGAAAATTTAGTTGGCAAAGCGCGCTTTATTTTTCTATCAACCGCAAAACCAATATGGCAGATTTGGAATTGGCCGCAGTCAATCAGATTTAATAGAATTTCTAAAAATTTAAACTAATGAATTTAGAAGAATTTTCTCAAAAAATAGATTACCAATTCACTGATGACAAGCTTTTGACAGAGGCCTTAACCCATCCTAGTTTTTCAAAATATAATCGCTCTGCGCCAAATTATCAGAGGTTAGAATTTTTGGGAGATAAAGTTTTATCTCTGATTATTTCAGAATATTTAATGGCAAAATATCAAAATGAAAATGAAGGAGATCTATCAAAACGCCATGCCGCTCTAGTATCGGGAGAGGCTTTATCTGAAATTGCTTTAGAAGTTAAAATTGATAAAGTGTTGCGCGTAAGTTCTGGCGAAGAAAATCTTGGTGGAAAAACTAATAAGCGCAATCTAGAAAATGCTTTAGAGGCCTTGGTGGGAGCGATCTACCTCGATTCTAATTATGAAATGGCGAAAAAATTTATTTTTAAATTTTGGCAAAATTCTTTAGAAAAAAACCTTACGCCGCCAAAAGATCCGGTTTCGCAATTGCAAGAATTTGCGCAGCTTAATTCAAAAGAGCTGCCGCAATATGAATTTATCAAGGTTGGTGGATCGGAGCATTCACCAACTTTTCTTGCTAAATTAAAGGTTATTCATCTTAATTTGTTGGTAGAAGCCGAGGGTAAATCGAAGAAAGAAGCGCAACGAGCTGCGGCGATTTTGGCTTTAAAGAATATTGTTTAATGAATTTTTTTAAAGTTCAATCTGCGATAAATCAGCCACTTGATTAAATAATGATCTAATCTCTGAAAGCAATAATAGCCTATTCTCGCGCACTTTTTGACTTTTATCATTTATTGTAACATTGTCAAAAAATTGCATCAGCGGTTTTTCTAGCAAATGTAGTAATTCGAAGGCGCCTTCAAAATTTCCTTTAATATATAATTTTCTAAATTCAGGACTAATTTTTTTTATTAGTTGCTTGAGAGATTTATCGTATTTTGTTTTTAAGCTTAAAGCAGCGGGTCTTCCTTCGTATTTTCGACCATCTTTTTTTTCTTCGATCGCCAATACATTTGCAGATCTTTTATAAATTTTTATTAATGCTTCATTTTTAGTTTTTTGCACTAATTCATTTAAAAAGACTGCTTTTTTTGCTAAAATTAATATATCGCAATATTTATGTTTTTCTAATTCATTTAAATATCCGTCAATAGTTGCATTTAAAACATCTTTGCGAATATTTTGCTGCTCGCGTAAGAAATTTTTTAATCTTTCGAAGACAAATCTGATTATTTCTTCAGATAATTTTTCTTTAGAAATATTTTGCTCTTCGAGTAGTTTTTCTAATAATTTTGGTTTGTATGTGCGAAATGATTTGTCGATTAAAGTGCGCAGTGATAAGTTAATGTTATAGGTGAATGATATCTTTATAATGCCAAGAGCTGAGCGCCTCAAAGCAAATGGATCTTTTGATGATGTTGGCTTTTCGTTGGCAAGAAATAACCCAACAATTGTATCAATTTTGTCAGCAATTGCAAGAGAGGTTCCTAGTGGAGTTTTTGGTAATTCGGAAGTGGGTCCAAGTGGCAAATAATGTTCGTGAATTGCTGTAACAATTTTGCTATTTTCGCCTTGAATTTTGGCATAAAAACTGCCGATTTTGCCCTGCAATTCTGGTAATTCTGCCACTGCTTTGGTAATTAAATCGGTTTTACATAAATTAGCGACGCGCTCTACTAAAGAAATATCACAATGTGGAACCCAAACAGCTAGAAGCTCGGCAAGATGCTCAATGCGGTCTAAGCGATCATAAACTGAGCCAATTTTTTGATGAAAAATAATATTTTTTAAATCAGAAACTCGTGCAATTAGTGGAATTTTTAAATCTTCATCTATAAAAAACTGCGCGTCAGATAGGCGGGCTCGAACTATTTTTTCATTATCAGCAATTATTTTTTGACTATGCTGTTCATCAATTGTGGCGTTAGAAATAAAGATAAATTTTGTTGATAAATCATTGTTTTTATCGCGCAAACAAAAATATCTTTGATTGAGTTTTAAAGTAAGAACAAGAACTTCTGTTGGCAAAGACATGAATTTTTTGTCTATCTCTGCAAGCAATGCTGTAGGCCATTCGCAAAGACCATTTACCTCATCAAATAAGGCAGATTTTTCTTCATTATCAATTGTTTCTAAGGTATTGGCGAATTTAATTTTGTGAATCTCGCTGATAATTTTTTCTTTGCGTTCATTTTGATCGGCAATAACAAAATTATCGCGCAAAATATTTTTGTAATCTTGGGGATAGTTGATTTTTAAAGGTTCTAACGAGTTTAAAAAATGTCCGTAAGTTAGATTATTTGATTTTAATCCAGCGAATTTTATATCAATAATTTTGTCATCAAAAATACATAGAATGTTTCTTATGGGCCTAATCCATTTAGGTTGCTCTAAGTTGCCCGCAATATCAAAGCGCATTAATTTTGGCCAAGTTGTGACCATTTTTTGTAAAATTAGTGGCAAATTATTTTGTAGAATTTCGCTAGTTTTTATTGCAGATGACGGTCTTTGAAAAAAATAACAAGTGGCTCCGTTATGTTCGGTTGTTTCTAATTCTGATTCATTTTTTAAGTTATTGGCGCGCAAAAATCCTTCAACAGCTTTTTTATCAGCAGAGATTTTTGGTCCAATTTTTTTAATCGCAGGGGCTGCCTGCTCATCATCAAGGTTGCTGATGTAGAGGCTTATGCGTCTAGGAGAGACAAGAGAGCGAACTTGCTCATTTTTAAGATGAAGACCTGCTTTTGTTAAGATTTCGCAGGCGATAGTAACAAAATTTTCGCTAGCGCTTTTCTGCATTTTTGCAGGGATTTCTTCGCTGAGAATTTCTAATAAAAAATCTTTCATTTAATGTGTTAAATAATTTTCTGGATTGACCGCGTCGCGTCCTTTGCGCAAGCCAAAATAAAGCTGCGACGAATCGACATTTCCTGTGGATCCTACAGCACCAATGGTTTGGCCCTTTTTAATTTTGTCGCCACGCTTAATCAAAGATTTTGATAAATGGGCGTAGGCCGTAATCCAGCCATCTGAATGCTTGATAATAATTAAATTGCCGTAACCTTTCAACTCATTTCCAACATATGCACTTAATCCATCTTCAGAAGCTTGAACCAGAGCGCCTTCTTTGGTTCTAATATTGAGTCCGTCATTGTAAAGGCCACCTTTTTTCGGGCCAAATCTTGAAATTATTGTGCCTTTAATTGGCCAAGAAAATTTGTTATTTTTATGTTCAAGAATTTTTTCAGCAGCAGGTGGTGATTTTTTTGGAAGATCGTTTGATACTACGACCCCTTGACTTGATGGCTTTTCTTCATTTTGCACTACTAATTTTTTATTTTCATTCGCAACGGTAATTTGGCCATTATTTTTAATTTTAATTAACTGTCCAGCATTGAGTTTATAAGGCGCCTTTAAATCATTAAGTGCCACAATGTCATTGATATTCATTTGCCAATCGCGCGAAACGCTATAAAGAGTATCGCCCGCTTTTACTTTATAATAAGTTGGTTGGGGAATAATAATTTTAGATCCAAGCTTGAGAGAATAAGGCGCAGATAGATTATTGGCTTCAATTATATCGCGCAAAGGTGTTTGATATTTTTTTGAAATACTGTAAAGAGTATCGCCGCTTGCAATTTCAACTTCTTGCAGGGCTGGGGCATTGCTAGTATTGGCTTTGCTGGTGATTTTATTGCTTGATTCTATGGATTTTTCAACGGGTTTATTTTCGGTATATTTATTTTTGCTAGAGCTGCCAGATTTGCCGTAAACTGATTTATTGTGATTAACGATAGGAATAGGCTTTTTATGGCTACAAGAGGCGCAGAGCAAAGCCATCAAGGTCAAAAGTGCTGTTTGAAAAATAATTGAGTTAATCTTCATTTAAACCGCCAATCAAATTGTATTTAAATAAATGCGCCTTATATTTTTAGAGTTAAAAATTAATAATTGCAAACATGATCATCTTTTTAATTGCGATTGCTGCTTTGGTGATGGGAAGCTTTGCCAGTTGCGCCAGCTATCGCTTAGGTGAGGAAGAGTCTCTCTTAAATCGCTCAAAATGCATAAAATGCAATGTTATTTTAGGTGTTCGCAATTTGATCCCGTTATTTTCTTGGGTTTTTCAGGGAGGAAAATGCAGCAATTGTCACGCTAAAATTTCGCTGCGCTATCCGTTGATTGAGATCTTTTTTCTTATCATATTTTTTGCGCTTTATTTTGTTTTAGGACAAAAACTTGATATGCGCTATGCCTTGATTTGCATGATTGCAACCACGATGATTATTATTTCAATTATTGATATTGAAAAATATTTCATCCCCAATTCTTTGCAGATTGTATTGGCGGTTTTTATATTATCTTTAGTGTTTTTAGATGGCGGAAAATCTGGTCTTATAAATAATTTAGGTGCGGCAATTTTTTATTGTGGATTTGGGGCCCTGCTGTATTTTTTATTTTATTTTACCGCACATGTTGAGGCCCTTGGAATCGACGACATCAAGTTTTTGGCGGTTGCAGGACTTATGCTTGGTATGAGTAAATTTTTACTTTTTATTTTTATTGTTGGAATTTTTGGGATAGTTTTTGGAATATTATGGGAAAAAATTGCAAAAGATAAGACATTTCCATTTGCTCCAGCTTTATGTGCGGCGCTGTTAATTAGTTTTGTTATTGATGAAAAATTCAATATAGTTGATTTAATTGGATCAATAATGTTTTGAACATTTTCAGTGATAAATATTATTGATAAACATGATTTTTAATAAAAATTTTTCTAACATTTTTTTGTTTTTCTATGAAAGTTAAAATATACAAACCGGCAAAATCAGCAATGCAATCAGGCAAAGCAGGCAATAAAAAATGGTTGGTTGAGCCAATTGAAGAAAAAAATATTCGTCATCTTGATCCTTTAATGAAATGGGTTTCGGTTGATAATACTATATCAGAATTGCATTTTGCTTTTGCTAAAAAAGAAGAAGCAATTGAGTTTGCTAAAAAAAGTGGGTTTGATTTTGTGATTGAGGAGCCTTTGGTGGCTAAGTTGCAGAAAAAATCTTATGCGGATAATTTTGCTTAAAAACAAAGAATTCGTGGTAGATAAATCACCAAGGCTTATTAATTTTATGTAGCTGTGCTTGCGCGCGAAATAAAATTAATAAGCCTTGGTGATTTATCGTTGAAGCACAATCTTTACTTCTCTTTCTTCGCCCTCGCCAAAGTTTAAAATCTCAATCTCAATATAATTTTTTGGCAAAAATTTTTGCGCAATCTCTGGCCATTCTATTAGGCAAATCCCATTTTTAATGGCATCAAAAAAGCCAATATTTTCAAGTTCTTCGGCGTTTTTTAGGCGATATAAATCAAAGTGAAAAACCTCACCTTTTTTTGTAGAATAAGAATATACCAAATTGAATGTTGGGCTTAAAACATTGATTTCAGTGGCACTAAGAGCATTTATAAATTCGCGGGCAAAAAAACTTTTACCAACTCCAAGGCTTCCTTTTAATCCAATAATGCTTCCTTCTTGCGATGAGGCAGCAATTTTTTTGGCCAAAGCAGCCATTTCATTTTTATTTTTTATTGAAATTTTTTGAGTCATTAAAAAATTCTCCGTAAACGATTATTAACATGGCAGACTGCTGTTGCTAGTGCATCGGCCTCATCTTCGGTTTTAAATTTTGCTTGTGGCATTAAAATTTGAATCATGCGCGCAATTTGGTGTTTTTCGGCGCGGCCCGCACCAACTACAGCTTTTTTTATTGCGGTGGTAGAATATTCTGAAACCGGCAGGCCACATAATCCAAGGCTTAGCATTAAGCTGCCGCGAGCGTGTCCTAGCTTTAGTGAAGAGGCTGGATTCGTATTGATGAATGTTTCTTCAATTGCCGCCTCAATAGGCGTGTGTAGCTTTATCGCCTCAATTAAATTTGTGTGCAAATGTTGTAAGCGACTTGCTAAATCTAATTTTGCATCAGTATGGATGGTTCCTGAAGCGATAAATTTGAAAGAGTTATTGACCACTTGAATAACTCCCCAACCAGTTTTGGTAAGGCCCGGATCGACTCCAATTATTTTTGTCATAATTATTCTCCTTGCCCCGAAGTGTATCCAGCTTTGCCAGCAAACAAATAAAGACCTTCATATTTTACGAAATCAATTTTGTTGGTGATGCAGAAGCCAAGCATTTCCACAATGTTTTCGTGAGATATAATTTTTGTAGCATCAATAATTTCATTGCTCGATTTTCCGGTGATTCCTTTGCCAATAAAACGCAAAATTGTTTGGCCTTTGGGAAAATTTGGCGCCATATGCTTATCGCTGAGCGGCCAGAGTAGAAGTCCTTTGGCAGAGATTGTCTTTACTTCAAATTTTTCACTTTCCATTTTATTGAGAAGTGTGATTAGTGCAGAAAATTCTTCGTTCCATTCGATAAAAAGATCGAAGCCGATTAGCGATCTTGATTCTGCAAGATTATCTTTTTCAGAAAAAATTTTATCATCCGTGAGTGAGGATTTTGAGGCATCCAAGCCATTTGCAGAATTATTTATCACACCATCAGCAACCGAATTTTCTTTTTGCGTAGAAGCCGCAAACCGCGCCACAGGCAGCTGCACAGGTTTTTGCCCCAATCGCGCAATAACCTCTTGCGTAAATTCATGAGTGCCAACTTTTTTCTTACTAACCCCCTCCCGATAGATATCTCCTGTGTGCACGCCATCTTCTAAAGTTTTATAAATGGCATTACGAATTTTTTCTGCCACCGCATATTGCCCAATATGAATTAACATCATCACCGCCGCGTTCAACAGCCCCGTAGGGTTAGCCATATCTTTGCCAGCAATATCAGGTGCCGATCCGTGAATAGCTTCAAACATCGCAAAATCTTTACCAATATTTGCTGATCCTGCCAGCCCTACAGAGCCAGAGATCTCGGCCGCTACATCAGAAATAATATCGCCATAAAGATTCATCGTAACAATCACATCAAAAATTTCTGGCTTAGCGGCAAGGCGCGCCGTTCCTATATCCACAATATAATGATCATTTTGCAAAGAAGGATATTCTGCCGCAATTTCGTTAAAAACTTTATGAAATAAACCATCGGTCATTTTCATGATATTATCTTTTGAAAAGCAGGTAACTTTTTTGCGACTATTGGCCAAAGCATATTCAAAAGCATAGCGCACGATTTTTTCACAACCGTCGCGAGTGACTATTTTCAAGCATTGGTAGGTTTGTGCAGATTGGCGATATTCGATCCCCATGTATAAATCTTCTTCATTTTCGCGGATGATCACCAGATCCATTTTAGAAAAATTTGTCGCCACAAAAGGATGCAGCGAAACCACTGGCCGCACATTAGCAAAAAGCCCAAGTTTTTTGCGCATCGTTACATTTAAGCTTTTATAACCACCACCTTGCGGAGTTGTAATCGGCGCCTTTAATAATACCCTTGAATTATTAAGGCTTTGCCAAGCAGATGGCATAAGGCCCGAGGTAAATCCTTTTTCATAAATATTTTTGCCAACTTCGATAGTTTCAAAACTTAATTTAGCGCCCGCTTCTTTTAAAATAGCGATGGTGCTTTCCATAATCTCAGGCCCAATGCCATCTCCATAGGCGATAGTGATATTTTTTGTTTTCATCTTGCTCAAAATTTAATGTTTAAAATTGACAGAGCCTTTTTAGCGCCGCAACTGTAATCTTGCAAATAATTCTAATAAAAATAAGAATTGCTGTCCAGTTTAATAATTTTTTTACAAAAATATGTCTTTTCAAGCGCAAATTAATGAACTAAACCAAAGTTTAGAACAAATATCAGCGGGCATCATCAAGCTAATGGTTGATATTGTTGATGGCGTAGCAATTCATGAAATAATAATAAAAGTTGAAAATGGCAAAGAATATATCGTTTGCCACGATAAAATTAAGGCAATTGAAATGCATGAAGATGGTGAATATTCAGAAAAAATATTAGATTCTGAAAATGTCGAAACGCAAGCGGCGATCGATGCTCTAAAATTATCGATCCAAGCTAAATTAGAATCGGGCATACAATATTGTTGCTCCAATATAAAAAGTGTTGCAAAAAGGCCATCGGCAATAGCAAACCTAATCTCAATCAAAGAGCCAGCAACAGTTGAAGATTGCTACGAATTTACACTAACCGCCGAAGAACACAAATATGTGATGATTGATGATGAATGCCCATATTTGCTTGAGCGCGTTGTTTTGCAAAATGGCCAAGAAGATACAATAGTTTTAAGTTCAACCGAACTAACCGAAGCTGTTGAAAGAATAAGCGCGCTACTAATCCCAATTATCGCCCCAAAATCATTTGAAGAAACAGAAATTGTAGAATTAACCAAAGATGCAGAATTGCGCCAAGCGATAATTGATGATTTAAGGCAAAAAATACAAGCCTTGCCAGCTTGCGTGATAGAAGATGAAGATGATGAGTTAATAATTAGGGCCGAGCATCACATCTATTCAGTTTTTGCTGATCAATTAATTAGGCGAGATGGTGATTTTGATGCGATAATTTCATCCAAAGAATGCCGCTTAATGTTGCAAGATGCTCATGCAGAAATTTTAGAAGCTTGTGATATTATAGCTGCGCAAGGTGATGCACTTAAGGCTTGCTATGAAAAAGTTGCCGAATTGGCCAAATCAGAAGATTGCCCCGAATTTATTTTTGCCCCCGATCCAGAAGATGACGAGAAGCCTTATTACAGCTTAAACCTGAAGAATATTTTTTATACGATGTATTTAGATCAGCAAAATCGCGTGGTGATTTTGCATCAAATAGAGGAGGGGGAAGGGGATGATTTGACTCTAATCGCTGCAGAGGAGATTGAGGGGTTTGTTTTGGCTGTTGCAAATGATGTACAAAAATCATGAATTAGCCACAAAAAACCTCTAAAATCAAGTAAATATTTTATTCACCAAAACAAAAATATGAGCGACATAGAAAACCAAAAACAACCACTATTTGCCTCAATCGCTGCAATAATAGTTCAAGCAAGAAAAACCGCCTATAAAAACAACAACTCAATCTTGCTAAAAACATATTGGAAAATCGGAGAAATTATTGTTGAAAATGAGCAAGATGGAAAAACAAAAGCATTATACGGAAAATCAACCTTAAAAAACCTTGCAAACCTTCTTACAATTGAGTTTGGCAAAGGTTTTGATGAGCGCAATTTAAACAATATTAGGGCATTTTACTTGGCATTTCCAATTTGGAACGCAGTGCGTACCGAATTAAGCTGGACACATTACCGCATCATTAGTCGCGTTGAAAGTGAGCAACTTCGATTGCAATATATAGAACATTCTTCTGATGAGGGTTGGGATACGCGAACGCTGCAACGAAATATCAAAACACAATATGTTGGTAGAATTTTAGATGATAAAATCACTCAAAAACCAGTTCCAGAAAATATCATAAAAGATCCATATATTTTTGAATTTTTAGGCTTTCCAGATAAAATTTCTATTACAGAAAATAAAATTGAAACGGCTCTAATAAATCATCTTCAGCAATTTTTAATGGAGCTTGGAAAAGGTTTCGCTTTTGTAGCAAGGCAGCAACATATTACAACTGATACGGCAGATTTTTTTATCGATCTAGTTTTTTATAATTATCACCTTAAATGTTTTGTATTGATAGATTTAAAAACTCATAAATTAGATCACGAGGCAATCGCGCAAATGGATATGTATGTTCGCATGTATGATGATCTTAAGAAAAGCGAAGATGATAATCCGACGATTGGATTAATATTATGCACCGAAAAAGATGAGACAATTGTAAAATATTCAGTACTTGCAGAAAATGAAAAGCTTTTTGCTAGTAAATATCGTTTATATTTGCCGCGAGAAGAGGAGTTAAAAAATCTTATTGAGAGAGACAGGGTAAGTCTTGAATTAAGTGATGAGTAGTTTGTATTTAGATCAACAAAATCGCGTGGTGATTTTACATCAAATAGAGGAGGGCGAGGGGGAAGATTTGACTCTAATCGCTCCAGAGGAGATTGAGGCTTTTATTTTGGCTGTTGCAAATGATGTGAAAAATGGTATAATTGAGGGATGAGTGGTAAAAAGTTTATTTTTTAAGAATTAATTTAAGTTTTATGGATGGAGAGCTTCCTGCAGAAATACCGATTTCGGCCGCACTACTACCACCCCCAAGTGCGAAGGAATCGCAAAAAGCTTCCGCAAATTGGATATTATTTTCAATGGGCGATGCACAGCGCCTGGAATATTCTTTAGCAAATTTTTATAAATCAAATGGTGCGCTAGGTCATGTTGGGTCAAAAGCTTGTGCATCAACTTTAGTATGGTCTGGTGAAGCTGGAAAAAATGTTCCGGTCACATTATTCAATGAATCGAAAATTGGATTTGTTTTGAATCCAAATGAAATTGAAGTGCCTTATGCTGACTTTTTTGCGTATAGAAGCGGTTCTTTAATTCCAATAGAACAATTAAAAAAAGGATCTGCTAGTGGCGACGACTGGGGATCGAGTGCTGAGGAGAGCAAGCATCCCAATAAAATGGCTAGGATGGGTGGTGGCATGGGCTCATTTTTTCCAGTCGTCAATCATGCAAAATGGCAAAAAACAGTATCTGGAGCTGATGATGGGAAATATTTAAAGACAGGAAGCGCTGAAGTTTTTGCTGCGAATGTATTCAGAAAATATTTTGATCTAAGAGAGAAAGGGCGTTATAAAGGGAAGGGAGTGGCAAGATTAAATGAAGCGCTAGTTTTACAAAAAGGCACTATAAATCCGATTGCTGGAATTGTGCTTGATTATAGCTCTGGGCTAATGAATAAAGAAGATATAAGTGTCGCGCTTAAAGTTTTAAAAGAAAGGCCTGATCTTAAGCTTTATGTTTATGACAGAAAGCAAACAGAACATATAGTTAGAGTTGTTGAAAATGTAGCGGCGCAGAATTTATTATCAAAAGCAGACTCAACAAAATTTAGCCAGCAAGAGATTGCGAAGCTTACTCCATATAGTGGCTTTCAGAATTCTCGGGCGGATAGTCATCAAAGACCTCTAGCATTGACTTTGGCTGATCAGGCAAGAGATTTTATAGCGCAAAAAAAATTGTTAGATGGTATCGAGAGCTTCGACTTTGCAAAGCTCAAGTTAGCCCTTGGTTTTTGCTGGGGGGGAGGTATTGTCGCAAACACAAATTTCATATCAGATAAATATGATTCAATAAAAAATGAATTTGTCGGGACTGCACTAAGTGAGGTTAATGCAATAAGAAAAAAACAGATCTTCAATGACATTGTCAGAGAGCAGCTGGTTGCAGCAATTGCAAAAAAAGAAGAAGGAAAAAAATTTTTTGGAATATATCAAGAACAATTCGACTTGCTTGAGCTTGATAAGTTTTTGACGAAAAGTGAATATTTGGAAGCGAAAGGGTTGATGTTGAGTCTTGTCACAACAGAACGAATGCCACAGCAAATAATCGACAAAAAATTATTACGAGATGTAGCCTATCAACCAGCGGTCAAACCTGCACCTGCAATCGCCAAAGCACCGCAAGCTTCTGCGCAAACTGCCGCCCCGAATTTTATAATAGAAAAAGTGCGCGCTTGTCGTAAAGAAGGTTCGACAGTAAAGCCTGTTGTAAATGAAAATTTTGCTGCGATAAATTGTCCTGAAAAAATTCTTGCAGAGTTTCAAAAATTACTTACTAACACAAAAATTCTTGGCACAAAGTTCATAAATCCTTACAACAACAAAGAGGAAACGATTCCGAAAACCACACAAGAGCTTACGGCGAAACACTTGCAAATATTAGCCAGAAATGAAGCAGCTAACACTACTGGGGCTATGAAGTTTGGTCTTTACAGTGAGCTATTGAGCGAGGATAAAATCTCGCGATTGCGTTGTTTAGTTAAAGCCACGAATGTTGCCAGTTTGGTTACGGTTCATTCTTATGGTGGCTACCCCGACAAAAGTAGCATCACAAAACTTGGTCCCAATGATGATAAAAAACGAATTGTTATCGATCAATCTGGTTTGCAATGGCAAAATGATTTTAGAAATACTGGGGGAATGTTTTTTTATCCCGATAATGCTGCGGAGGCGAATCTTCCTGCGGGCTATGAAACTTGGCAAAATGACATGTTTAGGGTTATGTACGGTGAAAGGCCTAAAGTTGCCTCATCTAAAAGTTTGGAAGTATTCTGGCGTGGAGTTCCGGGAAAAATTGACCTAGATCTAGTTGCTCTTGCAATTAAAATAGAATTTATCCAAGCATTATTGGCTGCTAAAAAATCGGCGGAGGACACTTTAAATGATAACGATAAAGTTTGCTTCAGATTTTTAAAAGCCGGAATGGGTTTTTTTGCTGAGGGAATTGGCAAAAATCATCCTCTTGTAATCGAAGCTCGAATGTGCGGCATCAGATTAGCGTTAGAAGAAATTGCAGCCTTACCTGACGCACAGAAAAAAAACTTTTTTGGTAAAATTAAGCGCCTAGATTTGCCGTGGAGTAACGGTGCAGCAGAAGAGGTGGAGGCTGCAAAAATAAAAATTCTTGTTAATGAATTGATGGGTGATGGTGCATGGGGCGGAACGCCTCAGTGCGACGCTTTCGCACCAGTTGACAGCTTTGTTGTTGCAACAACAAATTGCGGAGATCCTCATGCAATGCCTGGCAACGAGGGCGGATATCAAAGTGTTGATGCGGCAATGGCAAGCAACATGGATAATCCTAATATTCTAAATGCGGCGATTAACGAAGATATACTAATGGTGATTACGCCACAACCACAACCACAACCACAACCACCAGCACCTAGTGTTGGGGGCGTGGCACAATCACAAGTAGCTAAACCAAAAATAGAGGCACCAAATCCAGCAAAATCAAAGTATAAAGATTTTCCAAAGCCAACTGAATCAAATTATGTTTTATTTTCAATGGTCAATAAGGCTGCGATAGAATATAATTTAGAAAATTTTAGCAAAAATCCACAAAAAGCATGTTCTGCCACTCTTATGTGGTCTGGATCGAATCAAAATAATGTGCCGGTTACTCTCTATAAGGGTCAGGCAATGGGATTTGTTTTAGATCCTAAACTTATAGATGTTCCATATGCCGATTTTAATGCGAGTGATACTTTTGGTAGGGTTTTGCCGGAGAAGAAGAAAGATGGGTTAAAAGCCAGATATAGTGGAGGTATGGGCGAACTTGAAAATGATTATAAAAGCAAATTTCCAGCCAAACAAGGAGTTGTGAAGGGTTATGCAAAATATGCAACAAATATGGCTCGTTGGGCAAGATGGGAAGGTGAAGATCTTGACACCAAAGGAAATCGTGGTGGAATATATCATGATAAGGGTGATGTTGATATTTTTGCCAAAAATGTTTGGAAAAGATACTTTAGTTATACTAAGCTAGAAAATTATAATACTCGATACGCTACTACGAAAGACACCAAGAGATATGGAGGCGAAGGGACTATGGAATATAATGAAGCTCTTGCTTTGCAAAAAGGTGATAAAAATCCAATACAAGGCATTGTATTGGATGTGTTGTCCCCGAATATCACCCAAGATATGGTAAGCGGTGCCACAAGTATTCTTGAAAATAATCCTAACCTCAGATTATACATCTACAAAAGTGATAGTTTAGAACATATAGTTAAATATTGCGACAATACAAAGGCTAAGGAGATTTTGCGAAAAGGATTCTTGGCTGTTGTTGCAGGAAGATATTGGAACGAATTATCGCCTTTGACAACTGCTCCACAGGCAATAGGCGAGGTGGTCGCTGCCAAAGAAACATTGGCGGATAGCGCAAAAAAACATATCACAAATAATGGGCTTTTATCATTGCTTGATGCAGCATCATTTAATGAGCAGAAGGATGCCTTGCTATATGCTTGGGGAGCTGATATTGATTGTCCAAGTTTATTAAAAGAAGCGCCCAATAAACAAAGTAAATATAATAAATTAAAAGAATCATTTGTAGGGAATAAAAAAGGTTCTGATGCAATAAAACACAGACAAATCTTCAATGATATAGCTCGAGAACAGATAATTATTGCCATAGCAAAAAAAAATCCAGTTTTTGCTGCATCTTATCAAGAAAAATTTAATGAGTTAGATCTGAGTAAGTTTCTTTATGAGTCAGAGTATCAAGAATCAAAGATGAAGATGCTGGAGGCCATAGCAGATGCTGCGCTGGTGGAAGAGCCAGATTTCGCAGCGCTTGCGGATTTAGCGCAATATTCCGGTCAAGTGTCTCCTCCAAAGGGGCCGCTTGTTTTGCCAGTATCAGGTGCTGCAAAAGCAAAAGATCCTCATGCAATGCCTGGCAACGAGGGCGGATATCAAAGTGTTGATGCGGCAATGGCAAGCAACATGGATAATCCTAATATTCTAAATGCGGCGATTAACGAAGATATACTAATGGTGATTACGCCACAACCACAACCACAGCCACAACCACAACCACAACCACAACCACAACCACAACCACCAGTAGCACTTCCTTATGCTCCTATAAAATACGCAGAGATAAAATATTCAGCA
Organism: Rickettsia typhi; assembly: GCA_945865905.1. Classification (GTDB taxonomy): domain Bacteria; phylum Pseudomonadota; class Alphaproteobacteria; order Rickettsiales; family UBA1997; genus CAMCFD01. The sequence goes on along the minus strand of CAMBFC010000001.1, from coordinate 90,412 downwards.
ATATATAATGAATTTTTTAAACCAAACGGGCTGGTAGCTAAAAACATTAAAAAGGCAATAAAACCTGGGTTAACGCTTGCGATGGTGAAGGGAGAAGGTTCTGAGGCTGAAACAAGACAAAGTAGAATGATGGAGACTGCCAATAATGGTTTCTCAGATAATGAGCAGGAAGATGAGATGTTGCAAGATGATCTAGTCAGTTCTGCTTCAGCCTTTTTTATTAACCCGCAAGAGGCTTTAGTAATTGTTCGTGCTGCCACAGATGGTACAGACATAAATGGCATAGAAGACGTAAAACAAATTATACAAAATGCAATAATTAACCAACAAGTTATAGCTTTCCCTCTGCGTATTGGTGCCCATTTTATTTCGGTGGTGATTGATGTTCAAGATCGTGCAATAAGAATAACTAATTCTGGTGCAAAAATTGGTGATAATGATGCAAGTCTAAATAAAGTAATAGAGGACTTACAAACAGCATTGAAAGATAAGTATAGCAATGTTTTTTCTTCTGTAGTAACCCCAGATAATGAAAGAGTTTCTCAACATGATGTATTATGTAATTTTCATGCTGTTTTAAATGGTGCGATTGGAGTTTTAAGAGTTAAGCACAAAGCCACGATATCTAAAGAGTGCCAAGATGGAATTACACCAGAAGGTCTTCGAGCAATAAGGGAAAAAATTTCTAATATTTTTGGAGAAAACATAGGTGGGACAGGGTTCAAAGAGATAATAAAAGATGCGCAGCAAAAATATATTGATGCGGAATATGTTAAAAATAAATTAAAGGGGATGTTCAAATTACAGGAGGGGCAAGATCTCTTGGATATAGAAGCTGTTTTTCAAGCGGCTCAATTAGAGGTGTTGAAAGATCTGCTGCCCCACTTCCCGCAAGATAACGTTACTCTAAATCGTGTGGCGAAGAAGGCTTCTCTTCAGGAAAAAGATAACTCTATAAGGCTCGATTCTAAAGCTTATAGTCAAGAGCTATCTAAGATTGAGGCCTCTCAAGAGGCGATTGGTCCAGACGAGTTCGCGCATTATATCAGCAGCAATAATGGATTGATTGATACAAGTTCTTACAACAACAATATACTGCCAAAACTAATACTTCTGCAAGAATGCGCCGCTGGCAATAAGGCAAAAAAAGTCATGTTTCAAAAAAGAGTTGCCTTTGCCGCTGGAGTACAACTTGTAATTGCCCCAATTTTATACCAGTCGTCTGAGGTGAGTAAGTATGTTAATAGAAGTGGTGCAGATGATAGTCGTGAGATAAAAAAGCTTCCATCATTTGTAGAAGCTATCCTGCAATTAGACGGGTCAAATTATGAACAAGTTCAAAAAGAAGCTGTCGATCTGTTTAAGCAAGATGTAAAAGGATTGCAAGAAAGTATGGTTAGCAAAAAAGATGCGATGTGGAGAGCGCAGGCTTTATGTAATCCAAGTTTGGAACATCAAGGATCTGAAGAGCAAATGAAGCAATATTTTGAAGGTAAGGGTGATAATGCAAAGACTAAGAAAATTTTATTAGACTTTATACGAAAGAATCCTGATCTGGAAATGTGTTCTATGACGGCGTTGAATGTAATTAATTCTGCAGCAGTCTCTAGTTTAGGATTGACAGCGACTAATAAGAGATTGCGTGAAGCTATAAACAACGATAACCTTGAATCAGCGAAAGAAGCGATTAAAGAGGGTGCAAGCGTTATGGCTATATCATATACTCATTTTAATAAAGCCGTGGAACCCTTCGTATTCAGTCAAAAATTATTGATTGCAGCAGAAGATCAGAAACTAGGAGGGATTAAAGCATTAATTGATAAAGGGGCTATACCTACTTTTGTCGGAGCAAATGAAAAAACAGCGCTACAAATTGCTGCGGCTAGAAATAGCAACAGAGATGTTATAACATATCTATCACAAAATGTGAATCCTGATATTAAAATAAAAGCCCTTGAGATTGCGATAGAAAAGTGCAACTTCCCAGCGGCAGACGCTTTAATACCACAGATAGATGATTTTAAAATTTTATCTAAACTACAGATAAAATTAGATGAATATATTAAGGCAAAAACCACAGAAGAAAGTAAATCGAAAACAGAAGAAGGTCCAGCCAATATTCTGAAAAGTGAACGCATTAAAGACGCTATCATACAATGTCTTGGTAGTAAGATTAGTGGTTATTTACAAGAAGTGTTGAATGCTAGTCAAGAGAGGTATGGCAACCTCTTCGGTGTTAAAGCAAATGACGATTCCATAGAGTTTAAGATAAATGCTACGGCGACGTCGGAAAATGGAAACAAGAAAGATGTGTTGCTAGAATTTTTAGTTAGTAAAAACAATACTTCTGGCCATAAAATTTATATTAAAAATAAAGAGACTTACGAAACATGCTCTCAAGCAGCGCTTAACTTTATATGCGAAGATGTCGCGTTACATACCACAAAACTGAAAGTCGATGCTGTACATGCGCCAGTAGCAGGTGCTGCAAAAGCAAAAGCGGTGGAGCTACAACCAAAGGTAACTTCGATTTTGAGTGATATTCAGATTTTTTGTGATCCTGGAAGCAATATAAACATTGATCAGAGCGCTGTTGCGTCTCCAACTCCAGAGCTTGCTTTAGTATGTGAGGAAGGGGTTAGGAAAAAAGCAGAAGCTATATTCACAACAAAATCTTTAGTATTAAAACCCCCAGAAGCGGGAGTGGCGGCGCAAACATTCGCCAAAGCACCGCAAGCTTCTGCGCAAGAAGATTTAAAGATTGTGTCTGCCATTATGGATGATGAAGTGACTGCTCGTCTTTTGAGTCAACAAGATGCAGCGGAAAATTTGGCTGCAGCATTGCAATTAGCCAAGGATAATTTACTTGCGCAACAAACCGCACAAGGCAATGGGATTGATGATGCAACAAATATTGAGGCAGATCTCAAAAATAAGGATAAACAAATATCGGGCGGAACCTTTGTTGAGATGCTGCAATCATTGATTACAATCGATGAATATGGTGTGAGTTTTTCTAATGATGATGATCCTAGGGTTTCTAGATATGTAAAAATTAACCAGAATAGAAAGATAAATGATCTCATTCCAATAACATCGACAAGTGGAATCGATATTATCCCAATAAATAATGATGCCGGTTACAAGGATAATGGACAATCGAACCACTGGGTTATCGCAATTGTTGATCACAAAGCTAAGGCAATTGTTTGTTTTGATCCGAAGGGAAATTTTTTCAACACTCTTGGGCTGGTGAATGATCGCGGGGCTCAGGACGATGCAAAAGTGAGGGAAGCGCTTTTTGGCAATAATACAGCATATGCAGCATATAGTGTCACATCTGCTTATGAGCCTCCTGGAGTTGCTGCACCGATTCCAGCAGAAACAATCCAAAAAAATAACGATAATGTGAATTGCGGGCCGCTTTGTGCGCAGTTTGCTAAGCTTTATCTTGATGGGCGTAGCAATGTTGCGCCTGTAGAGGGTCAAGATTTGAAGTATACGGTTTCTACTTGGGTGCAAACACTTCAATACAATTCAACTTTAGCTGCTGCAACGAATAACCCCATTCAAATCCGTACGGATTTTTTAGCGCAAATTCACGGCGATAGAGTCCCCTCTTCCAATTTAAATCCGGGCCAGGGTGATGGTGCCAAGGTGCAAAGTGGGGTGGTGGCAAAAGAGGCGGATATTTTTGGTCGGGAATTTGTTCCATCTGCCGCCATCATTCCTCAGGCAAAGGTGCCTGGCGTAGTGGTAAAGAAGAGTGAAGCTTTATTCTCTTGGCCTGAAGATAAAGAGCAAGACTTTGGTTTTTATGCTGCAGATTCTGCTGGAAAAGGAATTGTAATCGCAGAAGATGTTGGTGGGAGGGATGAGCAGCAAGATGCGGCCTTTGTTGGTATAGTTACGGATCAAGGGGCGATTGATAATCCGGGGGATTTTTTTACTACAACAGTTCAACAAATTGTAGAAGCAAATAAGGGTCAGCAAAACGGAACAACATTTTGTTCTGTAATCGCGCAGAAAACAGCGGATTCAAAAGATGTAAAATTCACCACTGCAAATCTTGGTGATTCGCGCGTGTTTGTTGTTGTGCGGAATAAAGTAACGGGAGCGGCTCGTGCGATTGCTTTGACCGAAGATCATGCGCCAGCATTGAAAAGGGTTAAGGATCATGTTCAAGAGAATGGTGGGTCGGTTTTATTCAATAGAGTTAACGGCATACTAGCAGTTGGTGCTTCGGTGGGAGATTTTGGTGTGAGAGGTGAGGATGCTCAAAATCCATTATTAACAACCCCTGATGTTTGGAGTTCTAGTTTATCAACGTTTCTTTCCGAAGAAGAGTTAGATTCAGAAAATACCGAAGTTGTTCTATTCGCCTCTTGTGATGGTTTGTTTGAAAAGTCTATTAAGGTTGATCAAAAAACTACTCTTACGGATAATGGCATTGCATTAAAAGATGAGGATAATGCAAAATATAACGCAGCAGTTATGTTTGGCACAAATATGCAGCCCAAAAAAAGCGTTGCAGATCACGCCCGAGAAGTGCCAGTAGGTCAAAATCTTGCAGATCATTTAGTTGAGGCGGCAAAAATAGGGAGATCTACAGATAATATTTCAGTGGTTGCGATTCCAATTTTTAGTGGAGGGAAGGTTGCGATTGATCAGCCAATGATAGCAACTGTTTGTGATGGGCATGGCACAACTTATAGGGGGAAGAAGAGTTCAGATAAATATACATTTGATCGGAAGCGCGGCTCAACAACTGAGGAGGGGTTTAGTGATCAGAGATTTCAAGATGGTTACGATCCCGCGAAGCATGCAGATGGATCTATAGTTGCAGCAAGAGCGGCAGCACAACTATTTGTGGCAGCAAAAACTCAAGAAATTGCAGGAACTGAAATTGGTCCAGAGAGGGCGCTTTTGCAAGGAGAGATAGTGAGGCAGAAGGGGTTGAGCGCTGCAAAAGCAAAAACAGCAGCACCGACTGCTGTGTCATCTCAACCTGTAACACTAAATTATGATTCTGATACAGCTGCTGAAAAATTTCCAAGTCCAGAAGCTCCCAAAGCCTTATTAGCGCTTGAGGATACGAAGAGGCAAGAAATTTTAGGTGGAACAAAAATTACTATTACCCAAGAAGAGTTGGTTCATGCGAGAAGATTTTTGGCGCTTGTGGCGATTACTGGTGGGCAGAGTCAGGTCAATGGCAATACTCAGGCGGCTTTGTATAGGGATACGGGGATACTGCCTAAAGAAACGCCTGTTGAAGACGGAAGTCCTTTGGCAGATAGAATCGAAGCGATGTCTTTGCTTATTACCGAAGATAATATCAAGAAATTTTATAAAAGGCTGATTGAAAAAAGGCCGCTTGTTTTTTGGATAGATGACGATCAATATTTATTGCGAGATGGTAAAATGCAAGGTGTGGGCTGCCCAGGGGATAATAACCTTGCTGAATATATAAATTATTCCGAAATGGAATTTGGTGCCATGCTGCAAGTTTCTGGCCCAACGCAATTTATTAATAATGGTTCTAGGGGCAATAAAGGCGGTCCATCTGCTAACGATCATGAAGAATTTGGCAGAATTTCTGCAATTGTTGGGGCTCGATGTGAAATTAATGATGGGATGGAGGCTTTTCATTGTATTGGTGGTAATTTGGCAAGGGAAGTAGCAAAACATACTCAGGCAACAGCAGCGGGTGGTTCACTAAAAGCTGATCTAGGAAGAATTAAGGGTGTAAATAAGGAATTTGTTGAAGGATATCAATCAATTTGGGGCAAGTTTTATGAAGGCCATCAAAATACGCAAGCAGATGATGATGTGCGTGATTTTGAAGCAATAGAGCATCGTCTCTACATTTCCTACAAAAAATTCTTTGCTGATTCTATTGCCAACGCAACAGATACAAACAAGAAGGCCTATATAAGATTAACTGGTTTGGGTGACGGTGTTTGGGCCGGAGGTGATAAGCATAAGCCAGAAATTGGTAATGCAATAGGTAGAGCAGCAAGAAGGGTATTTGACGGCTTGACGGCTGAACAAAAAGGAAAAATTGCCGCGATTGAGTTTGTTCAATTTGGTGATAGGGAGCCTTGTTTTAATGGTTTTAAAGGCAAGTTGGTCTTGGCAAGTGGTGGTGGTCTCAATGAGGTAGACATCATTTCCAGTAAAGGAGGTAATCCAAACTTTGCACATACGATTCCTGATAAATATAGAGGCGCAACTTTATGTGTTAATTTTGCTTGGGATAGTGGATCTTATGTTGGTAATGAGCTGTGGCTGGATGGTAAAGAAAATCTTACGCCACAATATGAAGGAGATGATATTCACAATACAAAAGCTGCTTCAGGAGACCCTGCCGCCGCTTGCTGTAGTTCAATTCCTGTTTCGATGAACCCTGATTATAATCCGCAATTTTTAGATCGGATTGAGGTAGTGATGACGGATTGTAAGTTGGTGCAGGTTGGTGATGCGTTGGATGAGTTAAAAAAGTGGTGCAGCCAAAATCGCGCAGTAACGGAAGCAAAATTGAAAATGGAAGCGGAAGCGAAAAGATTAGCGGAAGCGAAAAGGCTAGAGGAGAAGGAAAGGTTAAGGAAGGAAGCGGCTGCAAAAGCAAAAGCAGCAGCTATCGAGAAAGAAAAAGCTTCATTCGCAACAAAATCTTTAGTGTTAAAGGGTCCAAAATGGGGAGTGGTGGAAACATTTACCACAGAAGATGCTGTTAAGAAAAAGATGGAAGGGGTAGAAATAACAAAGACAGGCACGGATGATGTTATTAGCCTAGCGCAAGTAATGGGAAAAGAAGGCGAAGCAATAAGCGCTCAAGATTATGCGAGTCGCGGTGTTTTAACCAAAGCAACGAAGGCGGCTCAGGTCGTGCGCGAAACAATAAACGCGGCGCAATATAAAGCTCAGGGCATGGAACAGCATAAAAGATACGGAACTTCTAAAGATAGGGTTTTTGGAAATCCGCAGCATCGGGCTGTAGATTTTAAAGGTGTTGATTTTGGTACGGTGGAAGGCATGAAAACGGATTTAAAAAAGGAATACGCAATTATCAAGCCCAATTTTGTCAATTGTAAGTTTGATGAGAATTGCAGGTTTCCCGCTAATGTTGATTGGATTGCTGCGGAGAATTTTTCAGATTGCGAGATTAATTTACAATGTTTTGATGGGAACGCTGCTAAGGATACAATAATTGCTAAATTGAAAGAAGTGTTTAAGGATTCTATCGCGGATGGTGCTACAGTTTGCAAAATTCCTAAAAGAGAACAGTCTAAAGCGGCTGGGGCTCCAAGCACTAGTCCACACACTACAATCGCTCAGTTTAGATTGGCGACTGAGACAGAAATAGGTGCTGCTTCAGCTAAATAATAAGTGTCACAACATAAATGGCGCTAATTTAAAACATCACAAATGCAGTTCGATATTCTTGAAATTCAAAAAAACATCGAAGAAAAAAGATTAATCTGGGGGCAAAAGTTAGAGAAATTTTTGATTGCCACGCTTCATTCAAGCATTAAATCTTTTAACCACATTTTGCGGAGTTTTTTTGCACAATCTTATTCTACTTTTGCAGTTTGTGCGCTTGTGGTTCTTGCTAGCATATTCATCCGTTCCACTCGCGATATTGGCCAAGATAGCGCTGTTTATATTGTTATAGTACAAAAAATTCTTCACGGTGGCAAATATTATTATGATTTTTTTGAGAATAATTTTCCGTTGGCTTTTTATCTCACCATAATTCCCGTTATGGTGGCGGATTTTTTTTCTATCAGCCCAATAATTGCGCTCGAAATTTTTGTTAATTTAGTCGGGGTTTTAGCGATTTATTTTTCGGCGTTAATTTTGCAGAGGTCTTCAGATATATACTCTCGTGGGCAAATTCAGCTTATTATAATATGCTTTGCGATCGGATATTTTTTGCGTATCTATACATTGCAATTCAACGAATATGGCACTAAATCAAGTTATTTATTGGCGTTTGCTTTTCCTTATATTGCCTATCAAATTTCTCGCGATAATTCGCGCAGAGCTCAATTAATTAGTGGGGTTCTTGCGGGGTTGATGATTTGTCTCAAGCCACACTACGCCTTTATCCCCATCGTTTTTGAAATCTCTAAATTGCGCTTTAAAGAAAAAAATTTTCTGTTGCGGCTTTTTTGTTTGCGCAATTTTACCGCACTATTTTTAGTGTTGGGATATTTGGCTTTAATGTTAAAATTTACTCCAGAATATTTTGCTTTTTTGTCACAATTTTCGGTGCTTTATTTTAGTGCAGAAAATATTGATTATTTTAACACGATACAGAAAAACATTTATCCCTTACTACTTCTAAGTGTTGTGGCATTGCCATATGTTTCAAAACACAAAATTTTACGACCATTTTTTTGTACCACAATTGCTGCAGCGCTGATCGTAATTTTTGAATTAATTAATACTTATGATCAATGTTCAGTATTTTTTTCATTATCTTTTGCTTTAATCGGATTTATTGTTTTTTTTCTTCTGCAAGAAAAGAAAATTAATTGGCGCAAAGATAGTCCTTTAATCTTGATTCTATTGGTTTTGCCACAATTTGATGTGCAAAGTTTTTTTGCACTAATATTTAATTTATGCTATTTTTGGTGGATAATTTTATTTTTTGATAAAAAAGCAGATCGATGCCTTTTTGTTTTTTCTTTTATCGCAATTATTCTAATAATTTTTGATAAATCAGGGCAAGTTTCTTGGCTATTTTCAGCATTAATGTTTTTGATTTTATTCAAACCATCAATATCTTTTTTAGCTAAAAAAAATGGCCCAGTTTTATATTTATCAAAACCAGCTATAATAGCTATTTCACTGGTTTTATCATATTTTATTAGTTTATTTTTTGCGGCAATTTTTAACCAACAAAATCTTTACGCCGCAAACTTAAAATCACCAAATTATACCAATGAAAGTAAGGCATTTTTTATTACAAAATATGCAGCAAAAAATGATGATGAGGTTGTCACTATATCCGATACAATTAAGGGCTCTTATCCCACCTTAAACTATTTTAACAAAACTAATTCTGTGCCATCATGGCATTTAATGCCGTTCTATAAAAATATTTATGAAGATAATAATGTTAAGGAAGAAATTTTTCATAAAAAATCAGCAAATGCAAATAAGGCCTTAGCCCATGCTTTTCAAGCGCTAAAAGCTCAAATATCTAAGCCAAATAATAAATTAATTTTTATCGAAAGAAAAACCGATCAAGATAGTTGGTGCCACATTCAATTTCTTGAATATTATTTTCAAGATGAAGAATTTAAGAAAATCTTTACCAAAAATTATATTTTTATTGATACAATAATTGCTAAGAAAAAAGAAAGAGCCATTATTGACGATCCCTTTACCGGCAAAGCGGGCAAAAATATTTTAGGTGAAAAAGAAGATGTCACCAATATATTTGAAGTTTATTTAAGAAAATAAAAAGGCCTCGAGACAAAATATATTTGAGGCTTATTCAAGAAAATAAAAAGAGTCTCGTGGTAGATAAGTTTTATGGCGAGAGAAATCATTTTATGTAGCTGTGCTTGCGCGCGAAATAAAATGATTTCTCTCGCCATAAAACTTATCGTTAAACAAGATCTTCAAACAACAAATACAAAACTTTGTCCAAAATATTTTCTTCACAAAAGTTTCTATTGTTAATTTGCTCAGCAATTTTTCTGCTCAGCATTTTTCTACGCTCCACCATCGATATCGGCTCAGACACTGGCTTCTACCTAGATCTAGGAAAAAAAATCTCCGAAGGAAAAAAATATTATTACGATTTTTTCGAAAGCAATTTTCCACTCTCTTTTTATTTTTACGCTCTGCAATATCGCCTATCAGTTTTAACGGGAATCAACCAGATAATTATGTCAGAAATATTTATTAATATTTTGGCGATTTTATCAATTTTTTTTGCAGCAAAAATTTTGCAAAGAAGCTCTTTTTATAAGGAGCGACAAGATCATTACAATATTATAATTATCAGTTTTTGTCTCGGTTTTTTTCTGCGCATAGCGGCCTTAGAAAACGGTGAATTTGGTACTAAAACTAGCTTTCTCCTTATTTTATTATATCCCTATTTATCCTATACTTTTTTAGAAAAAGAAAAGCTAAAACAAAAAGATCTAATCTGGCGCGGAATTCTGATGGGATTGATTCCGTGTCTTAAGCCACATTATGCAATTTTGATTATTGTGCTTGAATTTCATCGCTTTTGGCAAACAAAATCACCGCGGTTTTTTATCGAATTAGATAAATTAATTGCCCTAGTTATTTTGGTATTTTACCTAAATTTTATGATAAAATTTACGCCAGAATTTTTTGAATTTATGGTGCCAATGTGGAGCAGTGTCTACACCCCCTATGATAGCGGGAAGGATTTTTTTAATAATATGTTTAGGCATTTAGCCAATAAAATCTTCTTTTTGGCGTTAATCATACCAATGTTTTTGCATCTTCAATTTTCAAAAATAGATCAAATTTTATTGCTTATTTTTTGTAGCGTTGTAACGCTTTTGCTTTTAGAGAGCATGGGCACCGTTGATCAAGAAGTGGTGTTTTATGCACTAACAACAGTTGTTCTGTTTAAATTTTCTTATGATTTTTTTTCATCAAAATATTTTTCTTGGAAAGAAAATAAATTCATTATTTTGGCATTAATTTTGATTCCAATTTTTGATATTACAAATTTTCCCCCAGCCTTATTTGGTATAATGCAAATCTGGTTTATAGTTGTTCCTATTATTTTTATTTTTTCTAAAAAACATTATAGTGTTTTTGTTACAAAACTGCCTTTATATTTTATTTTAACAGCCGCATCACTCCTAATATTAATGCAATATAACAAAAATATTAGCTTGTTAGTGAATATAATTTCGCTCTCTATTTTTATATTTATCTATGAAAAATCATATGCAAAAATACATAATAAATTTTCGCTATTTTTGATATTCGCGGTATTAAGTGTTAATTCTTATTTTGCATTTTTGTATGTTGCATCAATTAAAACTGCTTTAAAAGGTAGCGCCTATCTTGGCTCTCCTAGCAAAATAAGTGATGATATGGCAAATAGTATAAAGTTATACGCGCCAAGCTCTCAAGATAGTTATTTGTCTATTTCTTATTGGATAGCACATCAATTTCCAATGATGAATTATCTTAACAAAGAAAATTATTTTAAATATGCGGTGATGATGTTTCGTGATTTTAGCGGATATAAAACTCACACAATGTTTTCAACCAGCGATCCCAATAAAGCATTTGTTTATAGCTATTTGTTTGATGATTTTAAAAAGCAGTTGATAAATCCCGATGTAAAAATAATTTTTGTTAATCAGGGGGAGAATCTTTTTGGATCAAAGGCCCAATGCAACGCTAGCGCCCTAGAATACTATCTGCAAGATTCAGAATTTCGTAAGATTTTTTTGCAGAATTTTAGTTTTAAAAATCGTATTATTAAATATAAAAAAAGTTACAAAAATACTAAGGTGAAATCACAAAAATCTGATATATTTGATTCTGTAAAGCCTTCAAAAGAGAAGCTTATACATGATTTAGAGGTTTATGTTAGAAAATAAAATGTAATAAAAAATCAACCAATGTTAAAAAAACTGCAAAATAAATTTTTTCTCGCAACTCTCTCGGGCGCTATCTGCGTACTGGCTTTTGCGCCATTTCATTTTTTTATTGCCGCAATAATTTCGGTTTCGTCTTTTTATTTTTTGATTGAGAAAAAATCCGATACCGTCAAGCAAGCGGCTATTTTAGGCTTTTGCTATGGTTATGGTTATTTTCTTGCTGGAGTATATTGGATTTCAATTTCTTTAATGGTTGATGCAAAACAATTTGCATGGTTAATTCCGTTTGCTTTAACTTTATTGCCATCGATTTTGGCCCTTTATTTTAGCGGTTTTGCAGCAGTTTACAAAAAACTAAATCACAAATTTAATTTCACAAAAAATTATCAAAAAATTCTGCTTTTTGCTTTGTTGTGGCTGGTTTTTGAAGTGCTGCGCTCCGTTCTATTTACTGGCTTTCCATGGAATTTAATCGGTTATAGTTTGATGTTTAGTGATGCCACAATGCAATCGGCATCCATCTTTGGAATTTATGGTTTAAGTTTTTTTACAATATTATTTTGCCTTACTCCCATATTGTTTCTCAAGCAATTTCACCGGCACAAAATTTTTAATAAAAGTGATAAAATTTTTGCAATAATTTTATGCATTTTATTTGTTGGCAATTTTATTTTTGGATATTGTCGTTTGCAAAATACTAAAATTATCACAAATGATGCAACAATGCTGCGCCTAGTTCAAGGCAATATTGAGCAAGATTTAAAATGGAATCCGCAGCAAAAATTTCTCAATTTTATCAAGCATGTTGAAATAAGTAACGCCAGCGATAAAACAAATATCGCCGCAATAATTTGGCCAGAAACAGCAGTGCCTTATGTGATGGATGGCAGCCAACAATTGATGCAAGAATTGCAAAAAGCAGTGCCACCGCATGGAGTTTTAATTACTGGTGCAATGCGTATCAAATATCAAGATGAGCAGCGTAGCGTTGCTAAAAACATCTGGAATAGCGTTTTTACGCTAGATCAAAGCGGTGTTATTAATTATTATGATAAGCATCATCTGGTGCCTTTTGGTGAATATGTTCCTTTTGCAAAATATTTGCCTTTTGTAGAAAAAATCACTGGCGGCGGCGAGGGTTTTGGAGAAGGTGAGGGGCCACAAACCCTTGCTACGCAAGCTTTTACATTCAGTCCATTAATTTGCTATGAGATAATTTTTCCCGATAAAATTATCGATAAAAGCAATCGCCCTGATCTTTTAGTAAATGTTACTAACGATGCTTGGTTTGGCACCAGCTCTGGTCCATTTCAACATTTTGACATGTCAAAAATGCGCGCTGTTGAATATGGAATTCCGCTGGCAAGAGCCGCTAATACAGGAATCACTGCCTTCATTGATCCGCTGGGCCAAGTAATTAAGCGCATTGATTTAAACCAAGAAGGATTTATTGATGTTAATCTTGTAAATAAACTTGACGAAACATTTTTTTCTCGCTTTAATTATTGGCCGTTGCTCCTTGGAGCTCTAGTCATTATGGCATTTTTATTAATTAGCGCGCGCAAAAAATGAGAGGCTTGCAAAAAATTGGTCCAGTTGATCGCCACATTGCCACTAAGCTAAAAAAATTTCGTGTTGAGCAAGGTGTTGGCTTGGAAGAGCTGGGAGAGCTTGTTGGTGTTAGCTTTCAGCAAATTCAAAAATATGAAAAGGCGCAAAATAAAGTGACTGCTAGCAATTTATTTCAAATTGCCCATGCGCTAAATCAGCCAATTAATGCCTTCTTTGATGGTTTAAAAATTTCAGGAAAATATTACAGCGTTAAAATTAACAGTGAAAAAAAACGTAAAAAAGAAAGTGATGAGATGAACAAAGACTTGCTACCATTGATTCGCTCGTTTAATTTAATTGAAAATGCTCAGTTGAAGCGGCAAATTGTTAGTTTGGTGCGCGAGATTTCTGGGCCGCATTATCGCAAAAAAAGTAAGCATATTTATTCGTAGCAATTTTTTTTAACGCTAATTTAGCTAAGAAAGTAACATTCTCTTGCCTAGTAAGCTCTGCTGCTCAGACACCGCACTCATCTGATTTAAAGCGAGCGTACCTCGCGATGATGTGCAGAACTCGCCTCAGAGCTTACTAGGCAAGAGAATGTTACTTTCTTAGCTAAATTGGCGTTAAAAATAATTGCTAGAAAACAACAAATAATAGATTTATGAATTTTAAATCAGGATTTTTACAAGAGCTGGAAGACCGCGGTTTTATTGCTCAGATTACTCATTCAAAAGAGTTGGATGATTTAATGGCGAGCAAAAAAATCACTGCTTATATCGGATTTGATTGCACTGCAAAATCGCTGCATGTTGGAAGTTTGATCCAAATCATGATGTTGCGTTTATTGCAAAAACACGGCCACACGCCAATTGCGTTGCTTGGCGGCGGAACCACGAAAATCGGTGACCCTAGCGGCAAAGATGAAGCAAGACAAATTCTAACTGAAGAAAAAATTCAGCAAAATTTAGATGGGATAAAAAATACTTTGTCGCAATTTATTTCGTTTGAGGGCAATGGCAGCAAGGCTTCAGCGCGTTTGGTAAATAATGATGATTGGTTAAAAAATTTAAATTATATCGAGTTTTTGCGTGATTTCGGTAGACATTTTTCAGTGAATCGCATGCTTACATTTGATTCAGTGAAAGCAAGGCTAGAGCGTGATCAGCCACTTTCTTTTTTAGAGTTTAATTACATGATTTTGCAAGCCTATGATTTTTTAATACTCAATCAACAATATGCTTGCCGTCTGCAAATTGGCGGAAGTGATCAATGGGGAAATATTGTTAGTGGAATAGATTTGACTAGAAAAGCTGCTGTTAAAATGAGTGGAAGGGCTCTTGATAATGATGCGCGTACGCTTGCCCAAATTCCAGAATCTGCGTGGGGAACATTTGGTTTAACATCACCGCTCCTAACCACGGCCGACGGCAAAAAAATGGGCAAAACCGCAGATGGCGCAGTTTGGCTTGATGCATCAATGCTTGCGCCATTCGATTATTTCCAATATTTTCGCAACACTCACGATGCCGATGTCGGAAAATTCCTTAAACTTTTCACAGATCTTAGTCCAGAGAAAATCGCCGAACTAGAAAACCTAAAAGACCAAGAAATCAATAAAGCCAAAGAAATCCTCGCTTTCGAAGTCACAAAAATCTGCCACGGCGAAAAAACCGCCCAAGAAGTTCTGCAAAAAGCCCGCGAAATTTTCATCTCTAAAAATTCCACCGCTTACGAAGAAAAACAAATCGCAATCGGCGAAGGAAAAAAATTAACAGAAATAATCAAAGAAATCGGCGCCGTAGAATCTAGCGCTGAAGCCAAAAGATTAATCGAGGGTAGGGGCGTTAAAATCAATGACCAAGCGGTTGCAGATACGAATCATATTATCAAAGAAGCGGGAGAATTTAACTTAGCAGTAGGCAAGAAAAAATTCTTCAAAATTATCGCAAAATAAAGTTTGTACCGTTTATAATTTGCGAGGAAATAAACAAAAACACCACATACAAAAAACCATGAAAGAGAAAAATTCTATAAAATTATTCGAGAATAAAAAAGTCAGAACGCTTTGGGATGTTGAGCAAGAAAAGTGGTATTTTTCTGTTGTGGATGCGATTGAAGTTTTAACAGGTAGTGTTGATCCAGCAGCCTATTGGCGTAAGCTAAAACAGAGGCTTAAAGAAGAGGGAAATGAAACCGTGACAAATTGTCACGGTTTGAAAATGTTGGCGCCAGATGGCAAAATGCGCATGACTGATGTAGCTGACACCGAGCAACTTTTTCGACTAATACAATCAATCCCGTCACCAAAAGCAGAGCCCTTCAAAGCTTGGCTAGCAAAAACTGCTTCTGAAAGATTAGATGAAATGCAAGATCCTGAACTCTCTATTGATAGGGCTCTAGAGCAATATTTGCAACTTGGCTATTCACAAAATTGGATAAATCAGCGCTTAAAAAGTATTGAAATTCGCAAAGAACTCACTGATGAGTGGAAAAAAAGAGGTGTGAAGGAAGGCGCTCAATTTGCAACCTTAACAGATATTATCACCAATGCATGGTCTGGAAAAAATACTAAAGAATATAAAATTCTCAAAGGACTGAAGAAGGAAAATTTGCGCGATAATATGACGAATACAGAGTTGATTTTGAATATGCTTGCAGAGGCTTCTACAAAAGATATTTCGCAGGCGTTAAATCCAAAAACTTTTGTTGAAAGCAAGAAGGTTGCGAAGCAAGGTGGAAATGTTGCTAAGGTTGCGCGAAAGGAATTAGAGGCCAAAACTGGTAAAAAAGTTGTGACAACATTAAATGCAAAAAAAGTTTTGCTATGAATAATTTTATCTCAAACCAGCAATCGCTTTTTTATAATCACCACTTCCAAAAATATAAGACCCCGAAACCAAAACATCAGCACCAGCTTCAATCACCATCCGCGCAGTTTCTGGGTTGATTCCCCCATCAACTTGCAAATCAATTTTGCGACCGCTTTTAGTAATTTTATCGCGGATATTTTTAATTTTAGCAAGTTGCGAAGGCAAAAACTTTTGCCCACCAAAGCCCGGATTTACTGTCATCACAAGAATTAAATCCACTTTATCCATCACATAATCCAACACATCTTCAGAAGTTGAGGGCACCAAAGAAACACCAGCTTTTTTGCCAAGTGATTTTATCAAAGCAAGACTGCGATCAAGGTGAATAACGGCTTCAGCATGTATTGTAATAATATCAGCCCCCGCATCAGCGAAGTTTTTTACATGAATATCAGGATTATTAATCATCAAATGCACATCAAAAACCAATGGAGAAGAGCTGCGAATTGATTTTACCACTTCATTGCCAATGGTAATATTTGGCACAAAACTGCCATCCATCACATCAATATGAATATAGTCTGCGCCCGCGTCAGTAATGGCTTTAAGCTCTGCGCCTAATTTAGCAAAATCGGCTGAAAGAATCGAAGGAGCAATTTTAATTTGATTTACCATGAAATATCATATTTAATTGGCGATACTAGTTGCGTGAAGCTAATATAAGCTATCAGCTATAAATAAACTATCATTTAAAAACTTAATGATCATCAAAATTTTTAATACATTATCAAGAAAGGAAGAAGCCTTGACTGTGCTGGAGCCAGAGCACTTAAAAATGTATGTTTGTGGTCCAACTGTTTATGATCGTCCGCATTTGGGCAATGCTCGCAGCGCCGTGGTTTATGATTTGTTTTTTAGGTTTTTTCAGCGCGTCTATCCTAGAGTCACCTATGTTCGAAATATTACTGATGTTGATGATAAAATAAATTTAGCCGCTAAAGAGCGCAGAATCAGCATTAGCGAGCTTACCAAAGAAGTCACAAATATTTTTCATCAAGATATGGATGCTTTGCATGTGCTGCGCCCAACCATAGAGCCACGGGCTACTGCGCATATTGCTGAGATGATTGAGATGATCGAAAAATTAATAAAAGCTGGCAATGCTTATGTTGCTGATGGTCATGTTTTGTTCGATATAAAATCATACAAAGACTACGGAATGTTATCGCGCAGATCGCTTGATGAAATGATCGCTGGCTCGCGAGTTGAAGTTGCATCATATAAAAAAGACCCGCTAGATTTTGTATTATGGAAGCCTGCAAATGAAGGAGATGATCACTCATCAATCTTTGCTAGCCCTTGGGGCAGTGGGCGTCCGGGGTGGCATATTGAATGCTCAGCGATGAGTTCAAGATATCTTGGCGCTGATTTTGATGTTCATGGCGGTGGTGCAGATTTGCAATTTCCGCATCATGAAAATGAAATCGCGCAAAGCAGATGCGCCAACGCCTCATCGCATTATGCGCGCTTTTGGATTCATAATGGTTTTTTGACTGTTGAAGGTGAAAAAATGAGCAAATCATTAAAGAATTTTATCACAGTTCGTGATTTGCTTGATAAAAATATTGATGGCATTGCAATCAGGTATTTATTGCTTGCAACCCATTATCGCAAACCATTCGATTATAATCAAAAAACACTTGATGATGCTAAAAAATCAATCGAAAAATTCTATGCAATTTTTGATGAAAATGATTTATTGCAATATCGTGCCAATCAATCATCAAACCTTGAAACAAGCCACTTGATGCAAAGTATTTTGCGTGATTTAGCTGATGATTTAAATGCAGCAAAAGTTTTTGCTTTATTGCACGCAGAAGTATTAGAAATTAAACTGGAGCATAATAAAAAATTAAAAAATGATTTCATCGCAGCCCTTGATTTTCTTGGCTTGCTTGATGATAATTTTTTTGTAAAACATAGCAAAAATAATGTTGATGAAAATTATATCATTGAACAAATTGCTTTGCGTGCACAGGCCAAAACCCATAAGGATTGGGCCTTGGCAGATAAAATCAGAAATGATTTATTATTACAAAATATCGTGCTCGAAGATATAAATGATAAGGATGAAAAAGGAGTAAAAATCACCAAAACTATTTGGAAAATTTTAGGATAAATAATGATAAAAAACCCGCTCAATCCAGCTTTGGCTCTAGATTTTGAAGATCTATATAGCGTTGAAGGATTGCAAAAAGTTGAAACAAAATTTCACGAGTTTTTTGCTATAAAAAATTCTGATCTTTATTTAAATTTTATTGCATTAAAAAATAATTCTGATTCTTTTTCTAAAAAAGAACAAATGCCAATTCTTATAGGCGTGGCGCGGGCTGTAGAAGATTTTTTAGTTTATCTTTTTGATATTGAAAAAGAAAATTGTGCTTTAAAAAATGATCATAAAGTTTTGCAAAAAATTTCTTTTGTAAAGCGTGAATTTGTTCAAAGAATTGTTGCAAAAAAGTTTAAAGAGGTGCCGCAAGGCTATGTTGTTAAGCCGCTGGAAAAAAAACTTGGCTTGATAGAAGAAAATATTTTATCAGAAAAAAAATCATCGCAGCAAGAAACAACCTCTCTGCTAGAAAAAAAATTCGCTGAAAAAATTTTTGCACTACTCGCCAAAGAAGAAAATCTTAACGAAACAGAGCAAAAAGAATATGAATCACTGATATCATATGCAGCTTGGGCCCTTTATTCTGTTGATGGAAAGCGATTACATGAAGATGGTGCACTATTTAAATTGCCGCAAAAAACCGATCACCAAAAATTATTTGATTTTACTAAAGAGGGCAAAAACTCCTACTCTATCAAGGGTTGCAGCAATCATCAGCGCGATGGATTTAATCTAACTGACAAGGGTTTTGATCTTAATCAGGCATTAGCAGAGGCGCATTATTGTATCTTTTGTCATAAGCAGGAGAAGGATTCGTGCCGCACGGGGATTAAAGAAAAGCTTTTGCCGCAAGAAAATAATTCTGTAGTACAAGAAAGTGGCGCAACAAATTATGATACAATAAGCCAAGTAAAATCGATCTCGCCCAAATCAAATCCATTTAAAATCGATCCACTAGGCCTAGAGCTTCACGGTTGTCCGCTCGATCAAAAAATCTCCGAAATGAATTTGCTAAAAAGCGAAGGATTTTCTATTGCCTCACTAACTATCGCCGCGCTAGATAATCCTCTGCTTGCAGGCACAGGGCATCGCATTTGCAATGATTGCATGAAGGCGTGCATCTTTCAAAAACAAGATCCTGTCAATATTCCTCAAATTGAAAGTGAAAATTTAAAAGATGTTTTAAAATTGCCTTATGGCTTTGAGATCTACTCTCTGTTAACTCGATGGAATCCGCTAAATTTATCACAACCAATTCCACAAAAAAATTCTGGCAAAAAAATTCTCATTGCTGGCCTTGGGCCCGCTGGCTATACGCTTGCGCATTATTTATTAAATGATGGTCACACTATTGTTGCGATTGATGGATTAAAAATTGAGCCGCTAGATCCAAAAATTTCTGGCATAAATCAACAAGGTGAACGCACAAAATTTAAGCCAATAAAATTTCTTGATGAAATTTACGAGCCGCTATCAAGCCGCTTAATTCAAGGTTTTGGAGGCGTTGCAGAATATGGTATAACTGTGCGTTTTGATAAAAATTTTCTCAAAGTTATTCGTTTATTATTAGAGCGTCGCGATAATTTTTGCATGTTTGGAGGCATTCGTTTTGGATCATCAATCACTGATAAAATTGCTTTTGATGAATATGGTTTTGATCATGTCGCTCTGTGCATTGGAGCTGGTCGCCCTAATATCATAAACATCAAAAATAATTATGCGAAAGGCATCAGATCTGCTTCTGATTTTTTAATGTCTTTGCAATTAAATGGTGCGTTCAAAGAAGATTTATTTACCAATTTGCAAATCAGAATGCCAATTGTAGTAATTGGCGGAGGCCTTACTGCTGTTGATACCGCATGTGAGGCGCAAGAATATTATTTTACACAAATTAAAAAATTCTCTCATCAATTTCAAAAACTAAAAACACTTTTTGGTGAAGAAAAAATCTGGTCGCAATTAAATGAAGAAGAAAAAATTATCGCCGAAGAATTTCTCTCTCATCACGATCAAATCAATAAATACGGGCGTGCAGCGCTGCTAGAAAAAATTTCTGGCGTAAAAATTTTATATCGCAAAAAAATTCAAGATGCACCAGCTTATAGATTGAATCATCAAGAGCTTGAGGCGGCTTTAAAAGAAGGGGTAGAATTTATTTCTAATGCTAACCCTACCGAGGCTGTGCTTGATCAATTTGGCCATGTTAGCGGCATTAAATGTGAAGATGAGGAAGTTTTTTTATGCAAAACTTTATTGATTGCGGCCGGCACCACGCCTAATATAGCGCCAGTTTTAGAAGATGGCTTGGATTTTAAACTAGAAGGAAAATATTTTGCCGCAATAGATAAAAATGGTCGCAAAATTGATATATCTCATATGGCTAAACCTCTTGATTTTAGCGTCTTCACAAAGATTGATGCGCAAAATAGAGCGGTTAGTTTTTTTGGTGATTTGCATCCAAATTTTGAAGGAAATGTTGTAAAGGCAATGGCCAGCGCCAAAGATGGCCACAAAATGATCAGTGAAATTTTGTTAAGTGGATCAAGTGCTGAAGCGACAACGCGGCAACCAATAATATCATATTTCAAAAATTTATTACAAAAATCCCAACCCGATTTTTTACAAAAAATTAACGCAGAATTTTCCGCAACAATTCATCAAATTAATCGCCTTTCCGACCATGTGGTTGAGATATCTATCCATGCTCCGCTTTTAGCAAAACAAACGCAATTAGGGCAAATTTTTCGCCTACAAAATTATCACGCTTTAGCAAAAAAAGTTGACGGCCAATTATTGACAATGGAAGGTATTCCAATTACTGCATTAAGCGTTGATAATGTAAGCGGAATCATCAGTGGAATTATTGTTGAAACAGGCGGATCAACAAGTTTAATTAAAAATTTAAAACCGCACGAGCCCGTTATTTTTATGGGGCCAAGCGGCAAGCCAACTGAAATTGCAAAAAATGAAACCGTGCTTTTAATTGGTGGAGGGCGTGGAAATGCTCCACTAACAGCTATTGCGCAAGAATATAAAAAGAGCGGCTGCAAAATTATTTTTTGCGCGGGCTATCGCAAAAATTCTAATATTACTCGTCAAAATCAAATAGAAAAATTCAGTGATATTGCGCTTTTTGCAATTGAAGATGAAAAACCAAATATAAAATTAAAAAGATCGCAAGATCAGCAATATCAAGGCACGGTGATTGAGGCACTAAAAAAATACTTCGCCGTCAATCAACAAAAAATTGATCGTATTTTTACAATTGGCAGCGATAAAATGATGGCTGAAATTGCGCGTTTGCGTCATGAAAATGTGCTAAAAAATATCACAGAAGCTCCAATTGCAATCACTAGTCTTAACTCTCCAATGCAATGTATGCTAAAGGGAGTTTGTTCGCAATGTTTGCAAAAAAGAAAGAATAGCGCGGGGGAGTGGGAGTATTTTTATTCTTGCTCAAATCAAGATCAAGATATGGACAGGCTAGATTTTAAACATCTTCACGCCAGATGCGAACAAAATTCTCTGCAAGAAAAAATGACCAAAATGTGGATCAAAACTATAAACTAGTTAGGAACCACAACTGCGCGACGATTTTTTGTATGAATATCTTCGCTAGTTCCAAAATAAGCAGGACGCTCTTTGCCGTAAGAAATGATCTGGATTCTGGATGCCTCAATACCGCCGCTCACCAAATAATTTTTTGCTGATAATGCTCTTTTTTCACCAAGAGCGATGTTATATTCGCGGGTTCCACGCTCATCGCAATGGCCTTCAATCGTAATTTTAACTTCTGCGCTGCTTTTTAGCCAAGCGATTTGCGTTGCAAGAACTGTTCTAGCAGCTTCATTTATATCGAATGAGTTATAATCGAAAAACATACGATCTTGTACCTCAACTTCTTTGATAACTTCGACGGTTCCTTCATTTATTGCCTTAGCTTGCTGTGCGTTATTGACTGATTGGTAAGGCTGTTCAATTGATTTATCTTCAATAATAACTTGATCATCGTTTGATATTGTTGGTGCTGTTGAATTTTTCGATGCAGTTTTGCACGAAGCTAGCAATAAAACGAATATAACGAGAGATAATTTTTTTATCATACTGCTTTTTTTATGATTAATGGAAGTTTTTCTATAAAAAAGTTAATAATAATAAAGAGCATTGTCAATTAAGAGTTTGTTTTTTTAACAAAAAACTTGCACCTGTTTGCAATATCTGGTATAGTTGGTCTTAGTTCTAGCAATAAATTAGCAACCAATAAGTTTTTACAAATGCTGTTTTGGCAAATAGAAAATATAGCTCGCGCCCCAACTGATGGCCCTAGCAGGCTGCCCCCAGAGGAGAGTGACGCTGTAAAACAGAAAAAATTAGAAGAATTTAGCGAGCAATTAGAAAAGCTAGTGCGTCAAATTTACCCAAAAAGCCACGAAGTAGCGAATAAAGTTATTAAAGACATCCTAGATAACTATAAATCCTTTGGGACTGCAGAGAGGACTGATCTTGCAAAAGCTTCCGTAGAAACCCTAGAATATCGAGTAGAATTGATCGCAAAGCACGCAAATGTGTTGCGAAAAAAGGCAGAAATTAGAAGATCGCAATTAAATCCTGGGGCGATTGACAAAAGAATTTTTGGGGAAGTAGATTCTAAGATGGGTCGTGGTGAGAATCGCTGGAAATATGACCAAGATCCTTATGGAGATTCGGGGGTTAGAGTAGCTAACTCATATCAGAAAAAAATTGACCTTATAAAAGAGGGAGCCGACCCTTCTATTTACACTTCTCCGGTTAGCAAAAAAAACATTACTGGAATGCTTTTTGGGTCTAATTACAATGAATTAGTTTATGAAGCAGAAAATCAAACCTCGGTCGATCTTGCCAACAATGCGTATCAGTTAAATTCTTTAATTGCTACAGGCAAGCTTTTGCCAAAAAAGTCAGCCTCATCGATTGCAATAAAAAATGCTGCTAATGGCGCTTCTGATAGCGCTGCTCACATTGTATCTAAATTTTTTGGTGCCGCAGAAAAGGTCTCTGGTTTTGTTGGGAAGGGTATTTGGGCAAAATCTGATCCAAACTATAACAAAAACTTGCTCAAGCATTATAGCAAGCGCAATGCATTAATGTCCGATTTGTTTCGCAATATTAGTCCCGATAGAAGCAAAACCGCTGATTTGATGAATAGGTGCCAACAAATTTTGGCTAAGGCAGAGCAAGATGACGATGGTTCAAATTATGGTTTATTAGATGCTGCTTCATTTCAAGAGCTAACGGCTCTAGCTAAAGAAATAGGTGAAAAAAGTGATAAAGCAAATGCCGCAAAAGTAGCAGAATTTACAAAAAAAATTAACGATCTTAACGATACGGTTCTTGAATCTGCCAAAGAAGATACTAATGATAATGATTCGATTGCTAAATGGCGCTTGTTGCAGATTGCTCTTATAGTTACGCCATTTATGGGGCTTAGCGTTATGGGTCCTATTCTTAATGTTTTTGGTGGCGTTTTCATGAATTCTGCTGGTTTGGGGCATGGGCTTGCATCGCTTCTTACCGCTGAATATACAGGGCCTTTTGGTTATATTTGCGAATTGCTTCACCTTGATGTAGCGGTGCAATGGTTGCTTTGTGATATGCCGGTTATAAGCAATGTGGTCGATGTTCTTGATAGTGCCGTTTCAAGCGGCGTAGTGCAGGGAGTTCTTGGCAATATGGTAGTGCCTCTAGCTGGTTCTGCAGTGGCGTCCTTTGCTTTAGCTGGTGTGGCGGGAATATTTCATGCCGAAAGAGAGTTAGAGTTAGGAAAGCACGGTAAGGCATTTAAAGAACATGAAAAAAACATGACCAAGATGTTCGATGATATGGTAAAAGAGGCTAAGGAGACAGGAAAATTTAATCCTAAAGATTTTGTTGATAAAAAATATGAAATTTTAAAAGAATCATATATTAAAAATTTTATCGCTAGAGCTGTTGCGCAGCAGTCTGAAGAAGTAGATATGAAGCCTGTTATTAAGCAAATAATGGGAGCAGATTTTTTGAAGGCTCTAGAGGGCTATGAAAGAAAAGATGAATATGGTGATGTTCATAAAGTATTTGATAGCGCGGGCGTTATTTCGCCCAAATATTTAATGGATTTTTTAGCGACAAATAAAAATCTTGGCGCAGAATTTTATGATAATTATTTGCTTTTTGGTGAGGCGCAAAAACAAGTTCAAGAAGATAATGGTGGCGCTCATCAGATAGATGTAAACGAGGTGCTAAATAAATTTATGGCTATAAAAGCTGATACCTCGGCCCAAGGATTAATTGAAGAAGCAAAAAGAGTGCTCGCAGAAAAATACATGTCGCAATTGGCAGAAGATATAAAAATTGATTGCAAGATTCCGCCTTTTGACCCCAACGCAACACCAGAATATAAAAATAAAAGGACGGAAATGCTTGGTAAAGTTGAGCAAGCAATCAAGGATTCAGAAATAAGCTTTTTTGAAATGGATCCTTCGCAAAAGCGTTTGCGCGGGCCTTCTCCTATTACAAAAACTAAAGATTTTGTTAGTTTATCAACCTCTCAAGCAATACATCTTTAAAATATGCCAGAAACTAAATTAACAAAAGCCGAAATACATAGTGCAATTAGGCGCGGAGAGCTTGATTTTCTTGTAGATTCAATCGCATCTGGAATCATTGAGGTTCCAAAAGATTTGGTTGGTTTTGAGAAGGGAGATACCATTCTTCATATTGCAGCAAGATATGGGCAGGTAAAAGTTTTGGCGCATTTTGCAGAATTTATAGATTCGTCGATAAAAAATAACAGGGGCGTAATAACGGAAGGCTATACCGCTGAAGAAGTGGCGGCTAGCTATGGTAATCACGCAAAAAAAGGTCCGGCAAAAAATAGTGTTGGGCTGAGTGTTTCATTTGAGGATCGTGATAAGGCGGTTAAGGCATATAAAAATGCTCTTCCTAGAGGGAAAGGCATATTTGGGACTAGTATATTTAGCGAGCTAAGTGATGTTGCGGAAGAAGATTCTTCCATAAGAAAAATTTTGTCGCGGCCCGAAGAAGATCCTAGGCCATATATGGCACAAATTTTTGGTATTGCGAAAATGCCAGCTGGCCCAGATCGTGATGCAGAATTTGCAAATTTAAAGAAAAGTATCCCAGATAAAGTTTTGCCGAGTAGAGGAGAAAATTTAAATATTTCTAGTGGCACTTCTGGTGTTTATACTAGTCTCAAAGGCCCTGATGGTACGAATTTAGATAGTGCTGCTCTATATTTAGCAGTATCTGAACGGATTGCAGATGAGCGTAAAAAGATTAATGAAGAGAAGGCGGAGCGGAATGATATTAAAAATGGATTTTTATTTAAAGCGGCACAGGGGAGCTTAACCGAAGAAGATGTGGTGAATTATCTGGAGGGCAGAAGAGAGGGTAAAAAAAAAGGCGACAAAGATGAATATTATACTTGTGGCGGTGGCGGTCTTACAGATGCAACTAGCAGAAAGGATGAAACTGGCCTAAAGGATGCTGAGCATTCTGGCAGCAATGCTTTGCATCACGCTATCAGAAATGGTCATATTGAAACTGCAAAAATGCTTTTAGAGGGGATAGAGGTGCAAGGTGAAATATTCGCAATAGATTTTGATGAAAGGGCGCGTGATATACTCAAAGAGTGTTTAGAAAAAAAACCAAGTGATCCAGAATATCAAAAGTTCAAAACTTATCTAGAAGGTCCAGTGATTACAACTAAGCTAAGACCTCCTGAGCCAAGCCCAACTCATCCACAAGTGCCTGCATTAAATTTGGGGGCAGTTGGCAAAGAAGCTGCAGTTGGTGGGAGAGGGCCATAATAAACCAGTTGCAATCAATTGCGAATTAACATAATTCTCAATTCATTATTTTAATAACGCTTAAATTTATGTATCGTCTTTATCATCATTCACTCTGTCCATTTTCGCGCAAGGTTCGAATTCATTTGGCGGCTAAAGAAGTTGATTTTGAATTAGTACCCGAACATTTTTGGGAAAGGCGCAAAGAATTTATCGCAATGAACGCCGCAGGAACAGTACCCGTGATGTTTGATAACAGCAATACTGCCGTGGTTTGTGGCAGTGCGGCGATCATCGAATATATCGAAGAAAAGCATCTCGAAAGCAAAAATATGCTCGGAGATACTTTTATAAAACGCGCTGAATCTCGTCGAATTCAAAATTGGTTTGATGAAAAATTCTTCCAAGAAGTTTCAAAACATATTTTAAGTGAGCGTTATTTTAACCGCTATTTACCTGGTTCAAAAGCTCCTAATTCTGAAATTTTGCGTGTTGCTCGTTATAATTTGAATATTCATTTGAACTATATTGAATATTTACTCGAAACAAGAAAATATCTTGCCGGAGAACATATTTCTGTTGCAGATTTTGCCGCAGCGGCGCAAATTTCTGTGCTTGATTATTTTGGCGATATTAATTGGCAGCATCATCAAAGTGTTAAAGATTGGTATAGTCTGATCAAGTCGCACAAGGTTTTCAACGATATTTTAAAAGATCGGATTGCCAATATTAATCCACCAGAATGGTATTCTAAATTAGATTTTTAATTAAATTTTTTACGCGTGATTTCTCTTAACGAAACAACTGCTAAAGTTTTTCTAGCAAAAAATAATATTGCAAATTGCACGATAAAAAAAGTTGCGGGTGATGCATCTTTTCGTTCTTATTACAGAATTTTTTGTGATGATAAAACTTTTATCCTAATGTTTGCGCCACCAAGCCACGAGAACATTGGGCCCTTTATAGATATTGATAAATTTTTAGTCGAAAATAATTTTTCTGCGCCAAAGATTTTTGCTGTTGATTCAGTGGAAGGATTTATTTTGCTCGAAGATTTTGGCGATGATAGTTATGGAAGAGTGCTTGCTGATTCTGCAAATAAATCTCAAGAATTATCGCTTTATAAAAATGCTTGCGATGCTTTGGTTAAGTTGCGCAAGATTGACGCGCCCAATGATCTAGAGGTTTACAACCACGCACTATTATTTCGTGAAGTGATGTTGTTGGTTGATTGGTATTTGCCGCATGTAAAAAAAATCACCATGACTCTGCAAGAAAAAGCGCGTTTCAAGCAATTATGGTTTGAGCTTTTCGATTTGTTAAGTCGTGAAAATCAGGTGTTAGTTTTGCGCGATTATCATGCTGATAATTTAATGATTTTGTCGCAGCGTCAAGGGTATAAATCGGTGGGATTGCTTGATTTTCAAGATGCGGTGATTGGTTCATCGGCTTATGATTTGGTTTCGTTATTAGAAGATGCGCGCCGTGATGTTGATGAAAAAACTCGCGAAGAAATTTTTGCGCATTATTTATATTCAACTTCAATTGATAAAAATGCTTTTGCGCAAGATTACGCAATTTTATCTTTGCAGCGTAATATCAAAATTCTTGGTATCTTTGCGCGCCTTGCTACGCGTGATTCTAAGCCAGATTACTTAAATCTCTTGCCAAGAGTTATAAAATCGGTTATAATGCGTCTTTCTTCTGATAATCCTATTTTTAAGGATATTTCAGTATTTTTACAAAAGTTTATTTAGATTATGACTACATTAGACAATACAAACAATTCATCTCCCAGCGCCTCACCAGAAAAACCAAGTGCAGATTTTTTGGGAATAGTGCAGCGTTTAGAGTTGCTATCTAAGGTTGGTGAGGGTGAATTATTAAACGCAGAATCAATTGCTGAAGAAGTATTTTTATTTTTAAGTGACATTTCTGATCAAGATGTGGCAAATGGAGCCATAAAAACTGATAATCCAAATCTAAAGTCTTATGCGGCGGCCCTAAATCGCTTATTTCCTTTGGTTAAAAATAATGAAACTGGAGCTATTAATCAATTAACAGCAGAGGCCGTTCAAAGTATTAGTCCTAAGGCTTATGCAATGAGTGCTGTAAATGGTGGCAGGCCATTTGTTGAAGTTATGTGCGATATTGTCAATGAAGAGGTTAAGGCAAGAATTCCCGCTCCTGTTGCAAAAAATATTACTGCGCGACCAGCCTTTGGTGCGTTGCCGCAAAAAGATGTAAATCAAGTGTCGAGCTAAACAAAAATAATGCATTCATCAAAATTATTCTCCAATAAAAAAGGCCGAGAGGGTTATTGCCCTCTCGGCCTTTCTTTTACTTTTTAGATTTTACTACTACTTTTTTTTCGCAGTAGGTTTTTTAGCAACAACTTTTTTAACTACTTTTTTAGCAACAACTTTTTTAACTACTTTTTTAGCAACTGCTTTTTTAGCAACTACTTTTTTAGCGGCTACTTTTTTAACTACTTTTTTTACTGCCATAAAATTTTTATTTTAGTTTGTTAATTTTATTTCCAATAAGAATAACAATTTCAAATAATAAAATCATTGGAATTGCTAAACTTATCTGACTCAAGACATCAGGCGGAGTAAGGATTGCGGCTACTATAAAAATAATTACAATCCAATACTTTCGTCTTTTTCTTAAATCATCAGGAGTAAGAAAACCAATTCTAAATAAAAAAAGCAAGAGAATTGGTGATTGAAATGCAATTCCAAATGAAAAAAGTAAATCAATTATCAAATTTAAATATTCAGAAATTTTTGTTTCAAGCTGAATAGGAATTATTGATGATCCTGCGAGACCTTGAGCCTCAAAGCTTAAGAAGAATTTAAAAGTTAGTGGAAGAAGAAAAAAATATGCAAGTGCAGCTCCGCATAAAAATAAAAATGGTGCAAAAAATAATAATAAAATTATGAATTTTTTTTCTTTTTTAAATAAGGCGGGTGCTAAAAAAATATAAAGTTGAATAAAAAATACTGGTAAAGAGAAAAATAATGCAGCATAAAATGCAACTCTTGTAAAGGTGATGAAGCCTTCAGCTGGGCTGGTGTAGATTAGTCTTCTATTTTGCTGATCAGCAAAAGATTCTGCTAATGGTTGTAGCAAAAATTGATAAATTTCTGCAGAAAAAAAGTAACAGAAGCAAAATGCTACAATCAAAAATATTACACAAAATATTATCCGTTTTTTTAATTCTGTGAGATGTTCTTGGAGAGAAATTTTTTCAGTCACGATAATTTAGTGAGATTGATTTATAATTGTGAGCGTCTGAATTGGCGCTAACAATTATGCATTTTGTAAAAACTTTTTTGCTATTGTGATCTGGGTTTTAACCGCGCTACTCGCTGTTCCGCCAAAGCTAATTCTTGAATTTACAGAATTTTCTACACTTAGCACATCAAAAATTTTTGCGGAGATTTTTTTCTCAACTTTTTGCAAATCAGAAATTTTTAATTGATGTAAGTCTAATTTTTTTTCTTCCGCCATTTTTACGATTGTTCCTGTAATATGATGTGCGTTGCGAAACGGAATTTGTAAATTTTTTACTAACCAATCAGCTAAATCGGTTGCAGTTGAATAGCCAGTTTTTGACATTGCTAACATTTTTTCTTTATTAACTGACATATCCAAAACCATGCCAGACATAGCTCGCAATGCCAGTTGAATATTTGTGCTCGCATCAAATACAACTTCTTTATCTTCTTGCATATCTTTAGAATAGGTGAGTGGAAGGCCCTTGATCACCGTGAGAAGAGAAAATAATGCGCCAAAAATTCTGCCAGATTTTGCGCGAATTAATTCTGCAGCATCAGGATTTTTTTTCTGTGGCATGATTGAGCTGCCAGAAGTAAAGGCGTCGGAGAGTTTGATAAATTCAAAACCTTTACTCATCCAAATAATAATTTCTTCGGCAAAACGAGAAAGGTGTAATGCGATTAATGATGTGCAAGATAAAAATTCGATGGCAAAATCGCGATCAGAAACTGAATCCATTGAGTTGGCGGTTGGTCGTGCAAAGCCAAGTGATTTTGCGGTGGCAAAGCGATCGATAGGAAAGGATGTTCCTGCCATTGCGCAAGCGCCAAGAGGGCATTCATTCATTCTGGCACGCAAATCATCTAAACGCGAAATATCACGCTTAAACATCTCAAAATAGGCCAGCAAATGATGAGAAAATAAAACGGGTTGCGCAACTTGCAAATGGGTGAATCCCGGCATGATTATATCGAGATTTTTTTCTGCCTTAGTAACAAAGTTTTTTTCTAAATCGATGAGTAGTTGGCGAATTGAATCAACTTCATCGCGAATAAATAAACGAAAATCAGTTGCAACTTGATCATTGCGCGAGCGAGCAGTATGAAGTTTTCCTGCTACATCGCCGATAATTTCTTTGAGGCGCGATTCAATATTCATATGAATATCTTCGAGCTCTTTTTTGAAAATAAATTTTTCACTATCAATTTCTTTTTCAATTTTTTTCAGACCATCAATAATTTTTTTTGCTTCTGGTTGAGAAATAATTTTTACAGCAGAAAGCATTTGTGCATGAGCAATTGAACCTGCGATATCTTGCTTATATAATTTGTGATCAAAGCTGATTGATTGATTGATTTCTAACATCATTTGTGAAGGACTGGCATCAAATCTGCCGCCCCACATTTTATTTGCAGAATTTTTTTTCATAATCATTTTATATGTTTTAATATGTCTAATCACTATCCTTGCAATTATAGTTGTAAATTTATAATTTAAAATTTCTAATTTCTTAAAATTATTTAAAATGGATAATCAGCATTTTGACCGCAATTCTCTAGGGCCAATCACTAAATGGTGGATCGATATTGATAAAATCAATGTTATGATCATTTTTGCTATTATCGTTTTTGGCTTAATGATGACAGCCACCTCAAGCACTGCAATTGCTAAAAGAATAGATGTTACAAAGTTTTTCTTCCTCAATAAACAGATAATTTTTGCCTGCATGGCCTTGTTTTTATTGGTTGTGATCTCGTTTCTTGATCAAGAATATATTAAATTTTTTGCTATAGTGGGACTTACTATAACAATTTTGCTGTTAATAGCGGTATTGTTTTTTGGCCTTGAAGCCAAGGGAGCAAAGCGCTGGATCTATCTCGCGGGCTTTACTTTGCAACCTTCAGAATTTGCCAAAACTTTTTTCATTATTGTAAATGCCTATGTTTTACAAAAATATCATAATTCAAAATGGATGCTAAAATATGGAATTTCACTAAGTCTATATTTAATAATTGTTATTTTATTAGTTTTGCAGCCTGATATTGGGATGACAATTACTCTTACAGCCATGTGGATTGCTCAGCTTTTTATCTATGGAATTCCAATGGCGATAATTTTTATCGTAGCATTTTTTGGATTCTTGGGGGCAATAACTGCTTATATCGCACTTCCTCATGTTGAGGATCGTATCAATAAATTTCTTGATGGTGAGGGTAAAAATTATCAAGTAGAAAGATCTTTAGATGCTTTTGTTAACGGTTCTTTCTTTGGCACTGGCCCCGGAAATGGCGTAGTAAAAAAATTCATTCCCGATGCTCACACTGATTTTATTTTTGCTGTAATTGGCGAAGAATATGGCGCACTAACTTGTGCAATGATTATAATTTTATTTGCCTATCTTATAACCAGAATAGTCAAGCGCGCTCTTGACGAAGAAAACATGTTTGTATATCTTTCGCTTTTTGGCTTGATGATGCAATTTACAATTCAAGTGATTGTAAATATTGGCGTAAATTTACGACTTCTTCCAGCAAAGGGAATGACGCTTCCGTTCATAAGCTACGGTGGTTCATCGATGATCTCAATGGCGATTTGTTTTGGACTAATTTTGGCTTTTACGAAGCGCAAATATCATCGCGATGTTGATTATGGAAATTTAAAACTAATTTGAATGAGTCTTCTTTGTTAGGCGCCAATAAATATTTTATCGTGAAATAGTTTCAACAAAAAATTTCACTAAATCATCGCCGTTATAATTTAAAAACTCGATTTCTAATTTTTCTTTATCACGCTTAAACCTTAGCAATTCAAGCTTTGGCTGATTATTTTCAATATTTTTCCACCCCAATTGTGGCAAGGTTTTTGTATAAAAATCTTTTACCTTTTGCAAATCATCAGAACTTTTATAGGTGATTGCAATAATACTGCCGCTCGCAGAATCAAAATCTAAACCCTCATCAGAAACTTTATTTAAACCACTGGCAAGAGGAATATCTTTGCTGCCCGCAACAAATGAAGTCACAGTTTTTTTTGAGAGCTCCTTGTTTGATAGGCCTCCACTTCCAGTTGTGTAGTCTGCGGGATTATCAGAATGACCTAAATTTTCATTAGAATAAATAGTATTGCTTTTGTTATCAATGAGATAGCATGAAGATAAAGGTGTTGCCAAGCATATTGCGAGAATAATTTTATAAAAACTTGTGAGAGAATTTTTCTGAGAATTTATCATAAATTTATTTTTGACAATTTTTACAAAAGAAGCTCGAGCGGCCATTTTGAACTATCTTTGTGATGATATTATTACAAAGCAAACATTTTTTTCCATTATTGCCATAAACCTTGAAATTATTTTGAAAATTGCCTTGTTTTCCTGCAGAATCAACATAATCATTGATTGAAGATCCTCCCAGTTCAATTGCTTTTTGTAAAATATTTTTAATATTATTAACCAGTTTTTTAATTTCAGTTTTTGTTAAAGAAGAAGCGTTGCGTAGTGGCAAGATTTTTGTTTCAAACAAAGATTCGTTTATATAAATATTTCCAATACCAACGACGATTCCATTATCCATCATACTGGTTTTGATGTTCATTTTTTTGCCGAGCAGTTTTTTGGCCAAATATTTTTCATCGAATTCTGCAGAAAGAGGTTCTGGCCCAAGCTTAGCAAGCATTTTATGTTTGGTTAAATCTTTTGCATAAACTAAATCAACAAAACCAAAACGACGCGGATCATTAAAAATTAATCGTAATCCGTTATTGAATTCGCAAATAAAATGATCATGTTGGGGGTGTTTGGTTGTGGCATCTAAAACAATGCTACCACTCATTCCAAGATGTATAATTAAACTATAGTCGCCACTAAAATTAATAATTAAATAGCGAGCGCGACGATCAATTTTATTGATAATTTTGTTATGCAAAATTGATAAATCTAGTGTTGAAGCGCTACGCAGTTTTTTTTGAGAGCGAAAGATTTTGACAATTTTTTTGCCAATTAATCCTTCGAGACCTCGGCGGATTGTTTCAACTTCTGGTAATTCTGGCATTGAAAGGGGGTTTTAAATTTTAAATTTCTAGTTATTATACCGACCTTGATCAAAAATATACAAATGTTTATGCAAAATTATGAATATGAATTAAAGCTTCCACCAGAGACTGGCGAAGATAAGCGTGTCTTGATTCACAGCTGCTGCGCTCCTTGTGCGGGAGACCTTATGGAGCGTATGAAAAAATCTGGAATTGATCTAACAATTTTTTTCTATAATCCCAATATTCATCCAAAAAAAGAATATGAAATCCGCAAAAATGAAAATAAAAGATTTGCTGAAAAGTTAGAAATTCCATTTATTGATGCTGATTATGATGTGCAAAACTGGTTTGCGCGCGCTAAGGGTCTAGAATTTGCGCCAGAAAGAGGCGAACGCTGCACTAAATGTTTTGATATGCGTTTTGAACGCACCGCGCTTTATGCCTATGAAAATGGTTTTAAAACCATCACTTCGTCACTAGGAATTTCTCGCTGGAAAGATATGGATCAAATTAATGATTGTGGTCTTCGCGCTGCGGCAAATTATGAAGGTATAAATTATTGGACATATAACTGGCGCAAGGCTGGCGGGGCAGAGCGCATGTATCAAATTGCAAAAAAAGAAGAATTTTATAAACAAGAATATTGCGGTTGTATTTTTTCTTTGCGTGATTCAAATGAATGGCGCGTTAAAAATGGTCGCGATGAAATCAAAATTGGTGAAGAATTTTATTCTGAAAGTGGTGTTGATCGTAAATTTACATAATACATGAAGAGATTATCCTGCATTATCTTTTTGTTCTATGCCACCAATGTTTTTGGCGCTTCCTCAAAAGATATTTTCTATTCTAATGCGCCTATTAGTGGTTGCGAATCAAAATCTCAAGATGGTTTTGCAAAAAGATTTTATGCCACTTATAAAGAACATCTAAACTATAATGGTGAAAATGCTGCAGAGCTTGAACACAACGCCGATACGGTTGTAGCGCCCCTAGTATCACCGCCAATGCCAAGTGCATCATGGAACATTGGCGGAACTTCACCATTAGGATATGCCGACAGCACTACAGCCCCAGTGATGGATGCGCTTTATTGCGGCGAGAATGGTCAAAAAATAAAAGATTCTCGCATTAAACTTTATGGCTGGATTGCGCCAGCTTTTAATATTAGTTCATCAAAAAGTCATTACGATATTTCTGCGGGCACTGGTGGCAACTATCCAGCTGCATTCAATCCTTATCCAAATCAGTTAACATTAAGCCAAGCAGTGCTTAATTTAGAGCGCGTTCCTGATACTGTTCAGCGCGATCATGTCGATTATGGATTTAGAGTTTCAAGCCTTTATGGCACTGATTATAAATATACTTTTGCAAACCATCTTGTAAGCAATCAATATTTAAAAGATCATAAAAAATATGGTTTTGATCCGGTGGTTTTTTATGGAGAAGTTTATTTTCCAAAGGTTGCAAAAGGTTTAAACATAAGGCTTGGGCGCTATGCTGCAATTCCTGATATTGAAGTACAATTCTCACCAAATAATTATAATTATAGTCATTCACTGCTTTATACATATGGCCCTTATACCCGTCAGGGAGCGGTTGCAAGCCTTAAGCTCAACAAAAATTGGACAGCGCAATTTGAAATGTCGGCAGGTAATGATGTTACAATTTTAGATAAACGAGATCGCAAATTAAGCCCCGGAGCCTGCCTAAGCTGGACATCCGATAGTGGTAACGATAATTTTTATCCATGCGTTAGTGGAATTAACGGCGGAAAATATTCTTATAACAACATACAGGGTCTGCTTGCAAGCTGGTATCATCGCTTTAACAAAAAGTGGCACACTGCCACCGAAGGCTATTATATATGGCAAAATGGCGTCCCTAATGCTGATGATGCCAGTGCTGCACCAATTATTTTGGGATCAAATGGAGCGCATTGCAAAGCAGGTGATTCTAGTTGCCGCGCCTCAGCATTTTCTGGCTTAAACTATATAAATTATCAAATTGGCGCTAAAGATTTTTTAACTTTGCGTAATGAATTTTTCAAAGATAATCGCGGCCAAAGAACTGGCTATAAAACTCTTTATACTTCACATGTAATTGGCTGGAGCCACTGGCTTGGTGATGTTATAACGGTTCGCCCCGAAATTCGCTTTGATCATTCTTATGATGTAAAAGCCTATGATGGCGGTCGAAAATCAAGCCAATACATGCTTGCGACTGATTTGATTATTAGATTTTAAGAGAAAAACTGGAGCGGGCGAAGGGATTCGAACCCTCGACATCAACCTTGGCAAGGTTGCACTCTACCACTGAGCTACGCCCGCAAGAAGAAGAGGTGGAAGATTTTATGGATAAAGAAATAATTTGCAAGCAATCTTGCTCTAAATTTAAATCTTTAAAGTTGATTTAGTATATTTCTGAAATTAACCTATTGGGGTCGCGTCTTAGATACTTGCATTTCAAGCTTCAATTTAGCTCAGTTTCTTATGAAAAAAATTTCTGTCGCATTTTTGCTTCTATTATTCACTACATCTTGCGTAGAAACCGTTGTAGTTAGCTCATTTGCAACTATCTCAGTAGTTACGCGTGACAAAACCCTCAACTCTACAGTGGATGACACCTTGATTGCTGCGCAGATTGATAAAAACTTTTTGATGAATGGATTAAAGGGCGTATCAAATTCAGTAGAAGTAACTGTAAATGAGGGCAGGGTATTGCTTACCGGTGTTATTAGAGATACTAGCAAAGGTAATCCGGCACTTACAATGGCATGGAAAGTAAATGGCGTTAAAGAGGTTATGGATGAAATTGAAGTCAATAAAAAAGGCGTTGGAATCCTTGATTTTACCACTCCTTTCTCTGATTCATATATCACTGCACTTATTAAAGCAAAGCTATTTTTCTATCCACAAATTTTTCCATCAAACTACAAAGTTACCACCTTTAATCATGTTGTATATTTGATTGGAGTCTATAAATCAGAGGACGATCTCAAAGAATTATTGCGCATAGTTTCAAAAACTAGTGGCGTTAAAAAAGTAGTAAATTATGTAATTTCAGCTGATGACAATCGAAGAAAATAACAATCGAGTTATCACTTTTGGATGTCGCCTTAACGCTTATGAAAGCGAGGCGATTAAGCAGGCTGTAAGTCAAACTCATCAAAATAATCTTATAGTTTTTAATAGTTGCGCCGTTACTTCTGAGGCAGAAAGGCAGTTGCGTCAAGCTGTTAGAAGGGCGCGCAAAGAAAATCCTGATGCAAAAATTGTCGTTACTGGTTGTGCAGCACAAATTGATCCTGAAAAATATGCTAAAATGTCAGAGGTTGATTTGGTGTTGGGGAACCTAGAAAAATCTGATCCAGCGAGCTATTTGAGTGTGGAAGAAAATTCTGTTTTGGACGCAAAAATTCTTGCGCAAAAAGTCGACGCGATTTATCATGCACAAAAACATAATCATGTAGAAGGCCACCATTCAAGCACTTACAACCACAATACTTCTCATCAAGATAAGCTTTTTCTTGATACAAAAAATCAAAATGCAAATTTTCTAACCATCAATGAAACCGCTAAAATAAAGGTTAATGATATCATGGCGGTTAAAGATGCGGCGCCACAATTAGTATCATATTTTGAAAATAAAACCCGCGCTTTTCTCGAAATTCAAAATGGCTGCAATCATCGCTGCACTTTTTGTATAATTCCATTTGGTCGCGGCAATAGCCGTTCGGTGGCCTTTGGTGAAATTGCTGCGCAAGTAAAAAAAATGGTGGCGATGGGTCACAAAGAGGTGGTTTTAACTGGCGTTGATATTTCAGAATATGGTCAAGATTTAACTGCGCCAATTACTTTATCGCAGATGATTAAGCGTTTGCTAGTGCTCGTTCCCGAGCTTCCGCGCTTGCGATTATCTTCAATCGATGTTGCAGAAATTGATGATGGAATTCTAGATTTAATTGCCAACGAACCGCGCTTTATGCCTTACTTGCACTTGAGTGTGCAATCGGGAGATGATATGATTTTAAAACGCATGAAGCGTCGCCATAATCGCGAACAAGTTTTAGATTTTTGCGCCAAAGCACGCGAATTAAGGCCAGAAATCACTTTTGGTGCCGATATTATTGCAGGATTTCCTACTGAAACTGATGAAATGTTTGCCAACAGTTTATCTTTGATTCATGAGGCGGGAATAATCTTTATGCATATTTTTCCTTATTCAAAACGCTCTGGAACCCCAGCTGCAAAAATGCCACAAGTTAACGGCGCAATCATAAAAAATCGTGCAAAAATTTTGCGTGAAGCGGGTGATGCAGAGTTAAAAAAATATTTGCAATTGCAAGTTGAAAAAAAAATAAAAGTAATTGTAGAAAAAAATAACATCGCAAAATCAGAAAATTTTCTTGATGTAAAAATTATATCAGAAAAAAATCTACAAGCTGGTGAGATCTTGGAAATCAAGGTTCTGGCCGTTGAAGAAAACTTTTTAATCGCAAAAATTTAAAAAAAATTAACATAAAATTCCAAAATAATAAAAAACAAAATGGAAAAAATATATATAGAATCAAAATCTTGGCCCTTCGAAGAAGCTCGCCGTATTTACGAAAAAGTTGGTGGAAAAACTCCGGCAAAAGGTTATGTGTTATTTGAAACGGGCTATGGCCCATCAGGCTTGCCGCATATTGGAACTTTTGGTGAAGTGGTGCGAACTTCATTTGTGCGTCATGCGTTTTCGTGTATCGCTCCAGAAATCCCTACAAAAATGTTTTGTGTTTCTGATGATATTGATGGCCTGCGCAAAGTGCCAGAAAATGTGCCGCAACAAGAATTGGTCAAGGCAAATTTAGGTAAGCCTTTATCTGCGGTTCCTGATCCATTTGAAACCCATGAATCCTACGGCCACAACATGAATTCGCGTTTATGTGCCTTCCTCGATCACTTCGGTTTTGAATATGATTTTATTAGTGCAACGGATAAATATAAATCTGGCGCATTTGATAAAACAATGTTGCGCGTGCTTGAAAAATATGAAGAAATCATGGAATTAATGTTGGCGAATTTAGGCAATGAGCGCCAAGAAACTTACAGTCCCTTCATGCCAATTGATCAAGAATCAGGAATCGTAATTGACAAAGGTGTAACTGGTGTGAATAAAGCGAATGGAACCGTGATTTACAAGGATCACAAAGGTGTTGAAAAAGAAGTTCCAGTGACGGGTGGCAATTGCAAATTGCAGTGGAAAGTTGATTTTGGAGCGCGCTGGTACACGCTGGATGTTGATTATGAAATCTATGGAAAAGACCACGGGCCAAATGAAAAAATTTATCGTCGCATCTGCGAGATCTTAGGTGGTATTCCTCCCGTTAATTTTACTTATGAAATGTTTTTGAGTGATACGGGTGAAAAAATTTCTAAATCAAAAGGAAATGGTATCTCGGTTGAAGATTGGCTAAAGTATGCCCCAAGCGAGTCTATGGCGCTTTATATGTATCAAAAGCCGAAGACCGCAAAAAGACTTTATTTTGATGTAATTCCAAAAGCGATGGATGAATATTTAACTTTTGTTGCCGCTTATCAAAAAGAAGATGAGGCGAAGCGACTAGAGAATCCAGTATTTCACATTCATGCAGGAAAAGTTCCGCAAGTTAATTTTAATTTGACTTACTCACTATTGTTAAATTTAGCAAGTGCTTGCAACCCAGATAATGATAGTGTTCTTTGGGGCTTCATTTCAAAATATCAAGATGGATTAACCAAAGAAAATTCACCGCTTTTAGAAAAAATGGTGCAGAATGCGATTAATTATTATGATGATTTTATCAAGCAGCATAAAAAATACCGCGAAGCCACCGAAGCAGAAAAATCAGCGCTTAGTGATCTTTTAGAAATGGTAAAATCAAGTGGAAATAATGTGTATAATGACTCATCGGCATTGCAAAATTTAGTTTTTGAAGTTGGAAAAAATCACGGCTATGAAAAAAACATGCGTGATTGGTTTTTAGCGCTCTATCAAATTTTGTTTGGCCAAGATCAAGGCCCGCGGATGGGCTCTTTTATTGCTCTCTTTGGGGTTGAGAATTTCGCTAAGATGGTTGAAAGTAAAATTAAATAGTCAAGATTTTAGCTTGTAAGAAATTCTTACAAATTAAAACTTATCAGAAAAATAGTTTTGCATAAAAAATTATTGATTAACTCAAATCAGAAATAATTATTAAAATGAACATTGAAAAAAATCTTGCTGCATTAAAAAATCTTAAAAAACCAAAAGCGGTTATTTTTGATTGGGATAATACCTTGGTTGATACTTGGCCCCTTATTCACCGCGCCATCAACGATACAATGCTGGCAATGAATCAAGAAGAATGGAGTTTAAAAAAAGTTAAAGATACTATCCACAAATCAATGCGCGAATCCTTTCCACAAATTTTTGGCGATGATTGGCAAAAAGCGGGTGAGGTTTATAAAAGTTCTTATCGCTCAACTCATCTTGATGAATTAACTTTGTTACCAGATGCTTTGAAGTTAATTAATAAATTGCAGGAAAAAAATATTTTGCAGATGATTATCAGCAATAAAATTGGCATCACTTTGCGCAAAGAAACCAAAAAATTAAATATCACTGATAAGTTTTTTTCTGTAATTGGATCAATGGATTCTTCTTTTGATAAGCCGCATCGCGCACCATTTGATCTTGCTCTCAGTGGCTCTGGATTAGATCCTCAGCAAGATCACATTTGGTTTATTGGTGACTCTTTAGCTGATGTCGAATGCGCCTATAATACTAATTGCCAACCAATAATTTTTGGTTATGACGACGCTATCTCAAAAACAATTTCTCTTGAATTATCAAGTGCAGGAAAAAACAATGAAGGGCCAATACCGCTATATTTTAAGCATGAAGACC
Organism: Rickettsia typhi; assembly: GCA_945865905.1. Taxonomy (GTDB): domain Bacteria; phylum Pseudomonadota; class Alphaproteobacteria; order Rickettsiales; family UBA1997; genus CAMCFD01. The sequence goes on along the minus strand of CAMBFC010000001.1, from coordinate 50,220 downwards.
TAATTAATGTGATCGATAAATTTTAAATCAAAAGATTTAAGATTGTGCCAGATTTTTATTTTTAGCAACCCAACTATTAATTCTCTCTTCAATAAATTCGCGTCTAATCGGTTTTGTTATAAAATCATCCATGCCAGCAGCAAGGCACTTCTTTTTATCTTCTTCAGTGGCATTTGCAGTTAAAGCGATAATTGTTGTTGGAGTGATTTTATTTTCTTTTTCAAATTTACGAATTTCTGCAGTTGCTTGATAGCCATCGATAATCGGCATCATGCAATCCATCAAGATTATATCATATTTTATATGTAAGAATTTATTGAGAGCTTCTTGACCATTTTCGGCAAAGTCAACTGTAATATTTAGGCGCTTCAAAATCATCGTCGCAACTTTCATATTTACCTCATTATCTTCGCATAATAATATATGAATTCCGCCATCTTTTTTGTTTCTATTTTGCGCAATATCTGAATCTTTTTCTAATAAAAAATCATCCTCAGCATGTTCAATGTCAAATATTTTGAACAATGATCTTGTAATGCGAGAAGTCTTGAAAGGCTTGAGCATAATGCTTTGAAACATAGTTAATTTTTCTTGCGAAGCGCTAATTTTATCTTTGGTTGAAATCATCAAGACTAGTGGTATATTTTTTAGATTTTCTATTGACCGGATATGTTCTGCAATATCAATTCCACTCATTCCAATTGAATTATTGTGATCGATAAAAATTATATCAGGATTGTGAAATTTTTTAATTTCAGAAAAAATTATCTTCATCATATCTTGTGAAGACATTGCAAATGATGGCACATTAGTAGATACGCAATTCATACCCAGCTTCTCAACTCGTCCATTGAAAGCGTAGCGAGCGATTTCATTGCTTTCTATCAAAGCAATATTTTTGCCATTAAGTTTTTTAATTGGCTCATCGTCTAATTCATCTTGAATATTGCCAGTAGGTAAAAGTAGCGATATTTTAAACCAAAAATTAGATCCTGTACCAAAATCACTTTCAACACCAATATCCCCATCCATTAAATCAACAAGTTCTTTGCAAATTGAAAGTCCAAGCCCAGTGCCGCCATATTTGCGAGTTGTCGACATATCGGCCTGCGTGAAGCGAGTGAACATTTTGGCAATTTTTTCTTTCTCAATTCCAATGCCACTATCTTTGATATTGAGGATTAAAAAATAATTTTTACCTTCAATTTTGCTTAATTTAATATGAACAAAAACTTGCCCGTGAAAAGTAAATTTAATAGCGTTGTTAATTAGGTTGGTAAGAATTTGGCGAATTCTTCCTGGGTCGCCATTTAGATAAGTTGGAACATTTGGATCAATATAACTAATAACCTCTAAACCCTTACTATTAGCTGTTTGCGACATTAAATCAGTCACATCATCAACCAATGATGTTAAATTAAAATCAATACTTTCAAGATCAACTTTGCGCGCCTCAATTTTTGAAAAATTTAAAATATCATTTAGAATTAGTAATAGTGAATCAGCAGAGCGATAAATCACATTAGCCTGATCCAATTCTTCACTTTGTAATTTGTGTGATTCTAGCAAAGCTTGACTCATTCCTAATATGCCATTTAGCGGTGTGCGAAGCTCGTGGCTCATGTTGGATAGAAACTGGCCCTTAACTTTATTGGCATCTTCTGCGCCAATTTTTGCTGATACCAATTCTTTCAAAAAGGGTCCGATTTTTAATTTTCTAAATAAATAAAAGGCCAGCAATAAAACAAAGGTAATGCCAAAAGATTGAATAACTGTAGTTAGAATTTGATAACTAAAATTCTGTAAAACTACTTTGTTGTTATAGCCAACTAATGTAGTAATGCCGTAGGATGAGAGCCTATAATAAATTAATTCACAATTTTTAATCGCGATCTTATTTTTAATATAATCAGCGCGCAAAATAACTTTATTTTCTACGATTGTTTTGATTAGATCATTAGATTGAAAAATCGCCCCATCATAAGCATCTAAATTATCTGATTGAGCCACTAAATCATAGTTTTTATCAATTACTATATAGCATAAATCATTCTCGTTTAAACTTTCGCGAATATTGTGCTGTATGCGATCAACAGGAATTGTCGCCATCATTGTTCCAATCGGAATAAAGCTATCAGTATCAACCGACATTGTAACTGGCAAATAATCATATGAAGCAATTTCGCTTTCAAAATGCTGCATTTTGCCAATTTTAAAGCGCCAAGGATCAGCAACCGCGGGCGCTATGGGAAAATAATTATTAGGCTTGCGCGGCTTTTTCAAAATGCCTTCATTCGTTGAAACGCTAATTTTGCCAGTTACATCAACAAATTGAATCGTTAGCCATGAAGAAATATTTCTTTGCATAATATCGCGATTAGGCGTTTTTTTCAAAATATTTTTCATCGCCACCAAATTATGTTTTGCATCAAATACCAAAGCCCTATCGCCAACATAATTGAGATAATTATCCACCGCGTTCAGCATGTTTGTTGAAATCAGATCAACTATACTGCTTTGCGTTTCAATTTTATTTTTAATGCTGACGAAGAAGTTGCGATACATTACAAAAGAGTTCATCATGGTCCAAAGCACCGATATCACTAATACCGCATAAACTAATCCGCTAAAAGATTCATCTAAATCTAATTTAGTTTGGCGGCGTATTTTATTGGCCTTAAGGCGCTTCTCATATCTTTTTAAGATGAGCGGAAAGCTTTTTTTGTAAGCAGGGTTGATCTTGATTCGTCGCGCAATTTTGCCTTTATAATTTCTATCGTCACCACCTTTGGAGGCGTAGTTTAATATAGCATAATATAATGGCTTCAACACAAAAAGCCCAAAAAGTCGCCTAGTTAATCGAATGTGATTATAGATAATAATTGGTATTCTAAGAGGAAAAGTGATGATAAAAATAAAGCCGCGCCATCTTGATTTTTCAAGTGGCTTTAGGCTTTGAGTTGCAGCGGTTGGGGAGGATTTTTTAAATAGCATCCTCAATTTTATTTGTATCGTTTTGAAACATGGCTACTCTTAAGATAATATGGATCCCTTGATTTAAAGCTCTAAAACCGCTCTAGTTTAAGGTTTATAAAGTATAATTGTTCTGAGTGATATCAATACTCATTACAAAAGCTTTATATTTACAATAACTAATCTTAATAAATCTAATTTCTAAAATTAGACAATTAATAATGCAAATAACAATCATTTTTTTGCAAGTTATATAAAAAATTTTTTACCAAAAACAAACCAAATTAGGAGATACATTTATGATGGAGCTAGACAAAATGAAAAATGCTTTTAAGCAAGATTTTATATTGAATACAATGCCTATTGCAAAATTGGGTGCCAGCGCTCGTTCTGCAGCAGCGACGACAAAAAATTATGATCAAGCAGCTCTTTCTAAGACAAATTATATTTCAGAAAACAAGATTAAAGAAATTGCGCTAGCTAATGAGTTAATAAAGCCTGAAGAAGAAAGAGTTAGTATCTTTATTACTGATGATAGAGCTTTGTTGGATCAATATTATAATTTGCGGAATGATATTTTTCAGGGCGAAAGAGGGTGGGTTAGTCAGGAATGGTTTGAGAATGATTTTGATAGAAAAGGCAAAATCGCTGTAGCTGTTGATGAGAGTGGTAAGGTGGTCGGAGGTCTTAGAGTTATGACATCTGTTGACAATGATCATCTTTCCGATGAATTTCCTGGAACAGAATTTACCTATCCCAATTTATTTGAAAAAATGGGCTTGAATAAAGATTTGGCTTATGCAGAAATAGATGGTGTGATTGTGGTTAAGGAACATCGTAATTGGTATCTAACTCAAAAAATGATTGGGGTCGCAGCAAATTATGCTGAATTATTAAAGTGTTCATACTTGGTTGGCATTGCCCTTCCTGTTTTTTGTAGAAATTACAGAGCTGCCTTTAGAGGATTGGGATACGCTGATGTTTCAATCGCAACCTTTTTCCCATGGAAAGAGTTGGAGGTTTATAATTATTCCAAGGATCTTCCAATTGTGGGGATTCTAGCGTCCAAAAAAATATTAACTAATTAGTTCTTCATGAAAACAAAACTATCTTTCTTGGTTAGTCTTATATTAATTAATCTTCCTTTTAATGTTTTTGCAAAAGAAAATTCAGAAAATAAGGGATTCTTTAATGCTGATATTTTTTCATTATCCAAAAAGAAAGAAAGTGCTTTCGATACCTCTGCTGCAGTTTATGTGTTGGGATCGGAAGATATTAGAAGATCTGGCGTAAGTTCAATTCCTGAGGCCTTAAGGCTTGTTCCTGGTTTGCAAGTTGCGCAAATTGATGGTAATAAATGGGCAATTAGTTCGCGTGGATTCAATCATCAATATTCCAGCAAGCTCTTAATAATGGTTGATGGATTGGTGGTTTATACCCCAATTTTTTCTGGCGCATTATGGGATAATCAAGATTATGTAATTGAAGATATTGATAGAATCGAAGTTATTAGAGGCCCCGGAGGAAGTATATGGGGCGCAAACGCAATGGATGGTATAATTAACATCATCACAAAAAATTCTACAGAAACTCAAGGCGGATATATGTCGCAAATGGTTGGTAATAATGAAAAATCAATCACCGAAGCAAGATATGGTGGCAAAATTTCCGATCTAAATACCTATAGAATTTATGCAAAACATACTGTTAGAGGTGGATTTACCAAGCTAAATGATGGAACAACCAACAATGATGGAACCGCTAATAATAATGGCAGTAGAGGTAATAATGATGGTATAGTTAGTGATCGCGCTGGTTTTAGATATGATATCGCTTCTAGTAAAGATAGCACTCTTAGTGTGTATAGTGATTTTTTTAATAGCAAAGCGCATAGTTATTTTTCTTCCGCATACTTAAGTGATGCTAGTGGTAATAATAAAGATAAAGATACCGACGGAGGCAATATAGTTGTTAATTGGAATAAAACTCTGTCGACAAAATCTAGCTTTATTTTGCAGGCATATTTTAATTATGTTCACAGCGATATTCAAATAATAGATATCAGAGAAAAAGCATCGGATATCGATTTTCAGCATTTCTATAATTTTTCAAAAGAGAATCAATTTATTTGGGGATTGGGATATAAAAATTTGCAAGATTCTATTAAAACAAAGCAGGTTGGTTCCGCAGGAAATGAATTTACTGCTCTTCAATATACTCCAAGCACAAGAAACATAGCGATTTATAGTGCTTTTGTTCAGGATAAAATAGGTTTAATTGCTAACGAATTATATCTAACGCTAGGTTCAAAGTTTGAGGTTAATGAACAGACTGGTTTTGAATATCAGCCAAATGCCCGTTTAGCATATTATCCATCGCGCAATCAAACATTGTGGACTGCTGTTTCTCGAGCAATTAGAACCCCGACTAGAGGTGAAGATGGTATTACCGCACAAGTAGCTCCCGGAGTAGCGGTATTGCAGGGCGCGCCAACTTCAGTCGCAGAAACAGTAACTTCATACGAAATTGGCTATCGCGTTAAACCAACTTATACCACTTCAATAGATTTGGCTACTCACTACAATGAATATTCTCATCTCGGAACCTTTGATGCCGATTCAAACGGCACTCCAACAGCTTCCAACAATGGATACGCTAAAACCTACGGCTTTGAGCTTTCTGGAAAGTGGCAAGCTCTAGATTCATTGCGTTTTGAAACAAGCTACGATTTCTTAAAAACCGATATCAGGGTTAACGCTAAATCAAATGAAAACCTGCCAATAGATGCTTTAAATACCGATAAAATGGTATATTTTAATAAGTCATCTCCGCGTAATCAATTCAGATTTAGATCTCTATATAATGTAAATTCGAAGGTTGAGTTTGATAACACAATTTTATATGTAGATTCTTTGCCAGCTAAAACAAACGTTGAAAAAGGTGTTCCGGCCTACATAAGATTGGATACTAGGCTTGGTTATTTGCCAAGACGCGGCCTAGATTTAAGCTTTGGTATTCGCAATCTTTTAGATGATAGACACCAAGAATTTAGCGCTGGTTTGTTCAATAATAAGGTTGAAGTTGGCAGAACATTCTACGCCAAAGTCGCGGTACAATTTTAATTTTCATCACCAATTTAAATTGTGAAAAGCATAAAAAAACAAATAATAAAAGTATTTACCGTTGCACTGATATGTTCGCATTTTGCGGCATCAAAAGCTCTAGCCTTTGACCCTGAGATTTCTCAGGCCTTTGCTTCATTTATTGAAATAATGCATGCGAGTGTGCAAACCACCAACAAAGGCTCAATGATTTGCATTTATGGTAATGATGATATTTCGCTGCGTTTTAAATCTCGCACAAAGTTAGTGGCGTTTCTTGATGCCGATATCACTTCAAAAAAGAACCATTATAGCAACTGTCGTATCATTTATGTTGCAAAAGATAATGAAAAGTTCATAAAGTCTTTTATTGGAATTTTCAATCACTCTGGAGCCTTAACAGTTGCAACTTTTGATAGTTTTACCAATGATGGAGGCATGGTATTCATTGATCTTGGGCGTAGAGATTTTGAGTTAACGCTTAATACACAAGCTTTCAAAGGTTCGGGCGCTAAGCTCGATTCTTCAATCACCGCACTTATTATTAACATTAAATCTAGGCAATAAGTTTATGAGCGATAAAAAAAGAGCAATCGATATTGATTTTCTAAGAAGTGTTATAGAAGATGATCGCGAATTTGAAAAAGAATTATTCGCAATTTTTACTGAAAATGCCCAGCGCAATATTGTGAAGATGGAAGAATCAATTGCTAAAATTGATAATAACGCGTGGTATATGGCATCTCATGCATTTAAAGGTGCGGCGGCTTCGATTGGAGCGTTTGAATTATCAAGATCGTTGGAATATGCGCAGAGACATCCTGAGGATAATATGGATGAGAAGGTGAAGATTTTGCAAAAGATTAGGGATGAGTTTCGGTTGGTTTTGGATTTTATTAATGAGGAGTTGGGGGTTTGTTAATTTACTCCAGAAGTTTTAATATTTTTGCAGGGGCTCCCATTACCAAAACTTTAGATGGCACATCTTTTGTTACTACAGATCCTGCGGCAACTATTGATCCTTCCTCTATAGTAGTGTTGTGCAATATGTTTGCCCCAGCTCCAATTGCAACATGATTTTTTATTATTGGGCCAAGCATCAATTCTGTAGAGCAAATGTTTTTGCCTATTTTTTTATCATTGGTTGTTGCTACGAGACAACTAATAAACACATCATCACCGATAATGCAGTTGCCGGTAATTACTGTTAAATCCATTATTTTTGTTCTTTTGCCAATCTTGGTATTATAGTTGATGGTTGTGTTTCTTCCGATGACCGAAAATTCATTTATTGTAACTTGTTCTCTTATAGACGAACCATCCCCTATTAAGCAATTTTTAGAAATATCAACATCGTAATAAATCGTTGCGTTTGGGCCAACCAGACAATTATCAGCAATTGTTATTTTTCTATTAAAATCTAGTTTGCGAGATAGCGATCCCGGGTGTTTTGGTTCTTTTCCTATGTAGCAATTTGGAAATATTTCTACATTATCTCCAATGGTGACTCCATCCTCTATTTTAACTCCACTATGAATAATAACATTGTCGCCTATAACCACATTTTTTTTGATCAAACAGAAGGGATCAATTTTGACATTTGTTCCGATCTTCGTTGTTTCTATTATAGAATATTCAACTTTCATGGCATACAGAAATAATTATTAATTTCTTATATTTTATAAAATAAAGATTAATATCTCAATATCTTAATAGCTTAATATCGTAATTATAGAATGGCAAAAATCATATTTAATACCATATCTGGAGTACCAAATTCAAAAAAATTGCCATGTTTTTATGAAGGCCTAACCAAAGCCTTGGCGCGAGAAGGAAATGATGTTTTGATTATAATAAACAATGAGCTAATTACAAATCATTGGAGCAATAACATATCCTCTCGTCATTTAAACAAAGAAAAGCTTAATAAGGAGATAATCGATTTTAATCCTGATCTTGTTATTTCTGCTAATAATTCTCTATATGAAAACATTCCAACATTGGTTTCTTGTCCAATTTTAATATATGCCACAGATTCTCCGTCTGGGTTTTCAGATCAAGAGGCCTTAAAAAAGAACATCTCTAGATATCACATTGCATTGCCATCAGAGTCTATGGTTGCAAGTGCCAGAGAGTATTTCGGTTATAATATGATTGGACTCTATATTATTCCATTTGCTACAGATTTTGTTGCAGAAAACATTCCAAAAACAAAAAATATTTCTTTTATTGGCACTAACTTTGGTTTTGTTGCTGATGAATTTAAAAAGATTTTTTTAAATAATTTTAGCGAATCCGATAGATTGGATTTTATAAGGTTTATGAGGGTTTTTCAGGGCGATGTTTTAAAAAAGCCATCTTGTTATTTAAAAGAATTAGAAATTGATCAAAATTTATTGGGCAAGGTATCTCATATTAAGTTGCTCAACCTAATTTCTAGTAATTTTCGCCTTCAAACCCTTGGCTCTGTCGCCGATCTTGGATTGGCTCTTTACGGAAGCAAGAATTGGCGCGATGTTTGCGAATATTCTTTAGATTTAGCCCTGTCTTATATAGATGAAGAGGTTTCTTCGGTGCAAGAAAATCAGGCAGTTTATAATTCAAGCAAAATATCCATTAATATTTCACATGCCCAAGCAGGAGAAACTTTCTCTTGGCGCGTTCGTGATATTATGGCTTGCAATTCTGTTTTGGTTTCTGATTTTAGAAAAGAAATCACTACTTGTTTTGGTAACAAAGTAAAAATTCCTATATATGAGAATCCTTTTGAAGCCAGACAAATTTGCCAAAAATTATTGCAAGATAAAATCTGGAGAGAGGATATTATTGCTGAATCTAATTTTGCAATAGAAAGCGGTCATAGGTTCAAGCACAGAATCAAGGATATTCAAGAAATTATTGGAATAGATCTGCTTAACAATAGGAATGGAAAAATAACTTTTTTAAATCCTAGTGAATTTTTGGCAAAAAAATGGAATGTAGAAAATAAAATCAAGGGATCTTGGGTAAAAAAAGCGCGTTCTTCAGCAACCAGCAAAGAGTTATTTTTGAAGAAAAATGGAATATTTAGAATGGCAAATAGATATAGAAATAGAGTTATCGGGCGCTGCAAGAGATCTATCTTAAGGATCGCTAATAAGATTTAAAAATATGTCAAAAAAAATTTTATTTATAGAATTCTTGGTTTTTACTTTTTACCTCTTGTTTTTGTTGAATATAGCTTTTTTTGTTAGGGATACGCCCAATCAATCCGATGCCTATAATACAACTTTACAGAAAATATCTGAGACTGGATTAGGATACGGGGATTTAAAAAGCTTTGCCACAGCGGCACAAGATATCGCTAGAAATGGTTGGATATCTGATTCTAATAGTTGGATTTTTAGTTTATGGCCGCCATTATTTATTATGCTTGAGGCTTTAATTGTTAAGGTTGGGGGGCAGGGGGTTCCAATTATATTGATTGTGCAGATAATGTCATCAATATTTCTGGCATTATTCATGATGTTTTTTTGTCAGATATTGCGTCAATACGCAAGATTAAGCATATCTCTATTACTACCCTTATTGCCATTTTTATTGCCAATGCCAAGGGCTTTTTTATTGCAGCCTTATGGGGTAGTTTGGGGAGAGAGTTTTGCTATTAGTTGTTTTCTCATAGGATTAGCGCTCTCTGTTCGCTCAGTACAAAGAAGGGCGTTTGATCAAGCTGTTTATGCTGGTATTTTTATTGGATTATCGGCATATTTTCGTTCTCAATTTGCAATTTTTGCACTAGCTTTAACATGTTCCGGTTTCTTGTTTGCAGCTTTAATATATATTTTTTATTTACGCTCAGACAAAAGTTCTTCAGCAAGCTCATTAAACTTCAGATATTTTATCAAGAATATAGCAATAATTATTCTGGCAATTCAATTAACAATGATGCCATGGAGGGTTTATCGTTTAATTGAGCATCACAATCTATCTTGGATTAGTACTTCGGATGTTACATTTGGTAATTCGGTTCATTCTACTGAATATCTACAAAGCGTTGGCGCTGGATTTGTTGTGGAGGGTGGAGGAAATTTAGTTTGCAGAATAGACCCTGCCACTTGCGAGAATTCAAAAAATGCAAAATATCTGTTTATAAAAACATTTTTATCTCACCCAATTCAATGGTATCATCTTAAGTTTGAGTTGATCGGCAAGTACTGGTTTTCATCCATTGAAAATATAGTATCAGTTTATCAGTCTCCAAATATTACAGATATAATAGCAAATGCTATATGCATGATGGCGCTAATTATTATTGCAGCGCTTTCATTCACGCCACTAATGATGCGCAATCAAGTATCATATGTAACGGCGTGGATAAACTTTTCAATTTTATTGTCTCATATTTTGATATTTACCGTTCAACAATTTGAAATTCGATATTTTTACTTTATAAAAATTTATGCATTAATTATGATGATGATTAAGGTTGTTACATTTTTTTATTTAAAAAATTCCAACAAAGAATTAGAGGGTAATCCAATTAAAAATAATTAAAATTTTGAAAGATATATGAACATTGATATGTATAGAATATTTTTTAAAATTCAGCAAAAGCACTGGTGGTTTGTAACTAAAAAGAAGATTGTTTTGGATTTTATCAAAAGATATAGCTCAGCAAATCATAATTGTAAAATTCTCGATATAGGTTGCGGCAGTGGTCTGATGTTAAGCTCTCTAGAAAAAATTGGACAAACATATGGAATGGATATGTCGAATGAAGCGATTAGTTTCAGTAAAGAAATTTTTAGTGGACGAGTTGAAAAGGGATCTCTTCCAGATATAATACCTTACGATAAAAATTTTTTTAATATTATTACCGCACTAGATGTAATTGAGCATGTTGATCAAGATGTAGAATCTTTGAAGGCAATACAATCACATCTTGTTGATGGCGGGATTGCTATTATTACGGTGCCGGCATATATGTTTTTGTGGTCGGCTTTTGATGATATGAATGAACATAAGCGCCGCTATACTTTATCCGAACTCGAAGGCAAGCTTCTGGAAGCTGGTTTTGTCATTAAAAAAATTACATACTATAATACACTTCTTTTTCCAATCGTATATGTCGTTCGCATGTTAAATAATATTCTGAAGCGTAACGGCGCTTCTGATATAGATATGCCCAGCAATTCTATTAACTGCATTCTTAAAATAATTTTTGGAATTGAAAAATATCTACTAAGATTTATCAGCCTTCCATTTGGTGTTTCGGTTTTAGCTGTAGTTGAAAAATCAAGATAAAAAGAGCTTATATGACTATGATTATTGGCAGTGGAGTAATTGCGAATCGCTTTATTAGCAATGTTCAGCAATCGGATTATATAATATTTGCAGGCAACATAAATGATTCAGCTATTGTTGATGATTCTATAATTCGTGATGAAGAGGATCTAATTACAAAAACAATACTTGATAATAAGTTAAAGACTTTTGTCTATTTTAGTTCTTGCGGCATTCTTGATAAAAGCATAACAGATTCTCCATATATTGCTCATAAATTGCGCATGGAGAAGTTAATTCAAAATTCAGCCAATAAATATCTGATTTTTAGATTGCCACAATTGTTAGGATTGTCTGATGAGAAGACGAGCCTAGTAAGCTACTTAGCTAGCTCCATTGTTGAAGGAAGGAAGTTCGATGTATGGAATAATATCTCAAGAAATTTTATTGATATTGATGATGTTTATTCCATTGTTGAACATATCTTGTCGCAAAAAATATATAGCAATAAAATTCTAAATATTGCCGCTCCTCACAACACGCCAACCCTTGATATTGTTCAGTGCATGGAGAGTTATTTTGGGCGCGATGCAAAATATAATATTGTAGATAGGGGTCAAAATTATGATATTGATATATCGGAAACTATAAAAATTATCGATGAATTAAAAATCGAATTTAATCTAAATTATATATTTAGGGCGTTAAATAAATATTTCCGCCACTTAATTAATAAGTCGTTAACTATATCTGTAATAGTTCCAACATATAATGAAGAGGAGGGTATCGAAGAATTCTATAGAAGGACTGCAAAAGTTCTAAAAATTTTAGAACCAAGATTCGAATATGAAATTATATTCATAAATGATTTTAGCGTTGATGGAACTTATGCTAAGCTTCAAGCCTTAGCCGCAAAAGATAACAATGTTAAGATTATTAATTTTTCACGTAATTTCGGCAACCAAATTGCCATAACTGCAGGCATCGATTATGCTTGCGGAGATATCGCAATTATTATTGATGATGATTTGCAAGATCCTCCAGAAATAATTCTCAACTTTATTGCGATGTGGAGTCTTGGATTTAAGGTTGTTTATGGTGTTCGTCCAAAAAGACAGGGAGTGAATCCGATTTTTAAATTATTGGCAAAAATTTACTATCGCTTGATGAGTGGATTGAGCGAAATAAAAATCCCGAAAGATACCGGAGATTTTCGTTTAATTGATAGATCGGTGGTTGAGAGACTAAAGCTAATGCGAGAAGGAAATCGTTATTATCGTGGTATGGTAGCGTGGGTTGGTTTTTCACAAATTGGTTGCCTTTATGAGAGAGACAAAAGATATGCTGGTATTTCTACCTTTTCGTTCAAAAAATATATTAACTTCGCACTGCAGGGACTGACTTCGTTCACCGATAAGCCTTTGTACTTCACTAGTTTGTTGGGGATATTTATAGCAACAGTTGGTTTTTTGCTGGCTGTAGCTTTAGTGGTTGGAAAAATTATTGATCCATCAACCTCTATTCGCGGATGGACATCTTTGGTTTCAATTGTTGTATTTCTTGGCGGAATTCAGCTTTTATCAGTGGGAATTATTGGGATATATATTGGTAAGATTTATAAAGAGGTAAAGGGTCGCCCGTTATATATTGTTGATGAGACTTCTAATTTTGAAAATAAATAGGTGTATATTCTATTTAGTTTTTTTAGATTCTAAAATTATTTTGCAGATCCTGTTAATATCCTCTTCTTTTAAGTCTCCATAGAAAGGTAAACACAAAATCTGTTTCGAAATTTTATTGGCAATTGGCAATTTATTGATTGCGGCAGAGGGCAGATTTTTGTAGCAATCATAGTTGCTGATGAGGGGGTAAAAATACTTTCTTGAAAATATGTTCTGCGCCTTTAAATTGCCGTGCACATCGTCACGTGTAGCTCCAAACTTAGCTTCATCGATAATGATCGGAAAATATTGATAGCTGTTACTCGTACCAACTTCTGTTTTTAATAATCTGATACCCTCAATATTGTTGAGATATAGACGATACATTTCTGCAACCTTACTTCTCTTTTTCTGCTCACTTTCTACTAGTTTTAAATTCAATAAGCCAAGCGCCGCCTGAATTTCATTCATCTTGCCATTTATTCCTGCAAAAACAACTTCTTCCTCATTTTTGATGCCAAAATTTTTTAAGAGATTCAATTTTTGTCTGTAACGCTCATCTTGAAAAACTATTGCTCCGCCTTCGGCAGTGTTGAATAGTTTTGTTGCGTGAAAGCTTAGAATCGAGGCATCGCCGTAATTTGTAATTGATTCATTATTAATTTCTGTTGTAAATGCATGGGCTGCATCGTAAATTACTTTTAGATGATGATTTTTTGCAATCGTGTCTATTTTTTTAACGGCGCAGGTTTGTCCATATACGTGGACACCCAGAATACCACTGGTTTTATCGGTAATTAGTTCTTCGATTTTATCTGGATTTATACATAGATTATTTTCATCGATATCGCAGAAAACTGGCGTGATATTGTTCCAGTTTAATGTGTGAGTGGTGGCACCAAAAGTAAAGGGAGTTGTGATAACTTCTCCCTTAAGATCAAGGGCTCTAATAGCAATAAGAAGAGCAGTTGTGGCGTTATTATACAAAATTATGTTTGAAATTTTTAAGAATTTTGCCAGTTCTTTTTCAAGTAGAGCGTGTTTTTCTCCATAATTTGTAAGGATGCCGCTTTGCCAAATTTCAGATAATTGTTGTTGCATTAGGCCTAAATCTGGCAATAATGGCTTTGTAACAAAAATTTCTTTTGGATTTTTCATTTACGAGAATTTGAGGGCTATTGATAGTAAGTGATAACATGATATTTTGCTAATTATGAAATGGAAGAAAAAAGGATTAATTTTTAATAGTGATGGTAAAAAATGGTGGTCAGTTAGCCACGCTCAATTGCCAGTTGCCGAGCTGATTGATGATAAAATTATAAGAATATATTACTCAACTCGTGATAAAAATAATATCAGTAGACCTTCTTACATAGAGGTTGAGGCGCAAAATCCAGCTAATGTGACTTACATTCATGATCGTCCAATTCTAGATATCGGAGCAATTGGAACATTCGATGATTGCGGCGTGATAGCTTCGTCAATCGCTAGTTTTGGCGGTAAAAAATATTTATATTATGTGGGGTGGACGGTTAGAAATACTGTGCCATACCATAATTCTATAGGTTTGGCTATTAGTGAAGATGGAGGTAGAAATTTTCATAAATTTTCGGCCGGTCCAATTTTTTCTCCAACTTATATTGAACCATATTTCACTGGCACCTCAGAAATTCTTATTGAAAATAATATATTTAAGAATTGGTATTTATCTTGTACTGGTTGGAAGGTGATTGATGGTAAGCCAGAGCCCCTGTATAACATAAAATATGCTGAGTCTACAGATGGAATTAATTGGCAAAGAAATGGTGTTGTTGCCATCAATTATAAAAACGATAGCGAGGGCGCTATTGTGAGGGCCTCAGTTATAAAAGAGGGTGGTATATATAAAATGTGGTATGCTTACAGAAATTTTTTTGATTATAGAAACAATGCGGCCAATTCTTATAAAATTGGTTATGGTGAATCAGATGATGGAATAGCTTGGACTAGGATTGATAACGGTATATCTTTATTAGGAGACGCTGATAGCAAATGGGACAATATAATGAATTGCTATCCTTGCGTTATAAAGTATAAAAACATCAAATACATGTTTTATAATGGAAATAATTTTGGCGAAACTGGAATCGGCTTTGCCGTATTAAAATAATTCATATCTATGAAAATTGTTAACGAAATCGAGATAAATAGTGCTTTGCAATCTTTGAAGCATCAAGGTTTTTACATTTTTGAAAATGTTTTTCCGGAAGCTTTGATGAATGAATATAGCGAAATTTTACACAATTCAATAAGCGTTGCAGAAAAGGTACAAATACAAAATGGAGTTGAGGTAGGAATTTCTGGAATTGCTCATCACCTGCTGGCTTATGATAACACCAAGATTAGTTTGTTACTGGCAATGATTCAGAACTTCGATTTATTTATGCGGAGATTTTTTAATAGTAAGTATGTTCTAAATTCCTATAGTGGAATTTCTTTAAAAAAAGATCGCGATAATTACTCAGTTAATGTTCATAAAGATGTCAGAACATTTAGCGGCGATATTAACATGATGTTGAATTCGTTAATTATGCTGGATGACTTTACCGTAGAAAATGGCGCTACATATTTGCTGGCAGGCTCTCATCTGAAAAATGAAAGACCTGATAACGATTTCTTTTTTGCAAATGCTAAAAGAGCGGTTGCTAAAAAAGGCAGTATAGTGTTCTGGGACTCAAAATTATGGCATGCTTCAGGAACAAATCTCACAGATCACAAAAGGGAGTGCATCACTTTTATGTTTTCAAGACCATTCTTAAAGCCGGCATTTGATTATATTAATTTGTTTGAGTCGAGCGAAATAAAAAAAATGTCTGAAGAATTAAGGCAGGTTTTGGGATATTACTCAAGAATTCCTCGAACTTTAGAAGATTTTTATCAACCTAAAGATTCGCGTTTTTATCGCTTTGATCAAGAGATGGAGTTAAATCACAAGCTATGAAAAAAAATTATCTGGAGTTAGTTGAGCATTATACAAACTGCTTAAAAGAGCATGGCGAAACCCATCGCGGAGTAGATTGGCCAAAAATTGAAGATCTAAAAAAACGATATGAAGTAATTTTTGATATTACTAAATATGGAAAGAATAATTCTCAAAAAATAGATCTAATTGATTTTGGTTGCGGCTTCGGATTATTTCTAGATTTTCTTGCTGAGCAAAATTTAAAAGAAACGGTTAATTATTTGGGAATAGATTTATCGCACGAAATGATTGAGGCCGCAAGAAGGCGCTATCAAAATGAAAAATTTATTATTCGGGATATAATTGAAAATCCTTTAGAAAAAAATAGTTGTGATTATTTAATTATGAACGGGGTTCTCACGGAAAAAAGATCTTTAAGTTATGATGAGATGAAAATATATGCTCAAAATCTTATCAAAGTTGCTTTCGATACCTGTAGAATAGGCATGAGTTTCAATGTTATGAGTGCTCATGTAGATTGGCAAAGAGACGACCTATTTCACTTTAAATTTGACGAGCTGGCAGAATTTTTAACCAAGGAATGTAGTAGAAATTTTGTTATTAGGTCTGATTATGGCCTATATGAATATATGGTTTATTTATTTAAGTCTCCCAATTAAGTTTAGGTTGCGCAGGCCTCTATAATAGTTGATCTATCGCAAAACATCATAACATCTACTATTGATAAATTATCGATAAAATCATTGCCAAATTGTTTATAAAGCATCTTCTTATTCTTGATGTAGCTTAGCTTTATTGAATTTTTTGAAAATAAATTTTTATCATAAAGCGCGGCTCCTCCAGCGGCATTGATATATTCCAGATTAATATCATTAAAATTTTTAAGAATCGAAATAATTTTATCTTGAGCGCTTAAAGAACGATCATAATTGATTTGGCTAGAAAATAAAAAATGTGTTTTAATGTTGAGGTGGTCAGAAATTTTTATCAAAGAATTAGCGATGAAGTCAGATAAATTAACTGCCGGATTCAGAATTATTTCTTCAAGAATTTTATAACTTTCTTCAAAATAAGGTGCTTTTTTGTAAGAGTGAAAAATATTTTTGAGTAACTTATTTTTTGAACTCACTGGGTCAAAAATTTCAATATCTTTGATTAGGCGATTCTGGCTGGCATTTATTAGTGGCAGGGTGAATATCTGGTCATTTAAAATTCTATTGCGGTTAACCCAGCCTTTATTTATATAATTCACATCATCAAAAAAAACAAAATTATCCACAGATTTAATGAGCTGAAAATAACCGATATATGGAAATAAATATGGCTGCATTATGGCAATTTTCATTTAAACTGCGGAGTTATTAAGTTAAATAAAGTCAATAAGCACAAGCTTTGTAAGTGATTGAGTATTGATTTTAGGTGACCCGTGTTTGGTTTGATCAATAATGTCAAAGATTTGAGAAGAATTGTATATTGAATAATTTTTATTTTATGGCCCTTCGATTCTTTTAGCTGATTTATAAAATAAGATACTCCGAAATAAAAAGCCAAGTTCAGTTCTTTAATAAATTCTTTGTGAACTAGCTTTCGATAAATCAAATATTTTTGTATATGCATCTCATTTTGCCGAGAATCGCTAATTTTTGTCCAAATGCCTCGGCCAGTAATTCTGTAAACTGATAGATGTTTGTCGATAAAGACTAGGTTGCTAAATTGTGAGAAAAATACTAAGGCAAAAAAATCTCCTAAATGCTCTCTGTATTTTCCAAATTTAATTTTTTTAAATTCTGCAAAGTGCTTAGTGGAATAAATCATGGAAGATGTGTGGCAATAAAATTGACCCTGCAAAACATCCGAAAAAGTATAACTAGCCTTAACTGGATTCGCTCTAACAAAAGCCGATTCACTCATTTCTGCGCCATTTTTTAGAACATAATTTCTGTGCCCACACCCAGATAAATTAGGATCTTGCTCCAAAAGCGATATTTGTTCCTCGATTTTTGTTTCGCCTAGAAAGAAATCATCTCCGTCCAAAATAGTAAAATATTTTCCCTCTACAACTTCTAATGAAATTGCGCAATTCAAAAAATTTCCTAAGTTTTTTTTATTAACGAATAATTGAACTTTTTGTGGAAATTTATCGGCATATGTTTTGGCAATTTTAGCAGTTTTATCTGAAGAGCAATCATCAAAAATTTTTATAACATCTTTATATTTTGTTTTCTGATGAAGCGCTCCCTCTATTGCTTGCGTGATAAAATCTTCGTGGTTATAGGTTATTATTAGGATTGTGAGAATAGTCTCAGACATAAATATTTTTTTAATAAAAAAAGATTTCAAAATCTTTGTTGGTGATTTTTCTAGGATCTTCAACTGTAGTTATATTTTCTGTTGCTGGAGCTGATGTATTTACCAAATCTATGGTTTTCTGAGGCTTATTTTCCGAATGATATTTGCACAGAAAAAATTGTGATAAAAAATTCATAAAATATTTCATTTTTTTGTAACTTTATAATTAGCAAAATATAAGGAATTAAGATTGCTGCTTAGCAAAAAATCTAACGCTTCTTTTGCACTTTCAATTACCGGTTCTTTTGGCCCATTAAACGAAGTATTCATTAGGACTGCCATACCAGACATTTTATAAAATTCTTGTAGAATGTTGAATGCGATACCGCAGTCGGCGTTAACAGATTGAATTCGAGATGATTGATCAAAATGCGTTACCGCGGGAATTTTTTCACTTTTTACTAACGCGTTAAGCAGCATAAAATAAGCCGGAAATTGACATTGGCTAAAATATTGATTCTCCATTCCTTCAAGCACCATTGGGGCAAAAGGTCGCCATAATTCTCGCGTTTTAATAAGATTTACTTTCTGCCAATTTTCTTTGAAGTTTGGATTGGCAAGGATTGATCTGTGCCCCAAAGCTCTAGGTCCAACTTCACTTCTTTGGTAAAAAAG
Source organism: Rickettsia typhi (assembly GCA_945865905.1). Taxonomy (GTDB): domain Bacteria; phylum Pseudomonadota; class Alphaproteobacteria; order Rickettsiales; family UBA1997; genus CAMCFD01. The sequence goes on along the minus strand of CAMBFC010000001.1, from coordinate 31,297 downwards.
GGCAATTATTTTATTCTCGAATAAATCTTTTGCTGCAAGCTCAGGAATATTTTTGCTTTTTTCAAAATTTATTAATGATGCATATTCATTAAGATATTTTTCAATTTCGACATCTGAGCCACTTTTATTTAAGCCAAGATAAGCAATTTTCGGGCTAAGTTTGGTGATTTTGCGTTCATTATTTAAAACGTTGTAATATAAAGCGAGGGCGGAGCCGATTGATAATCCCATATCTCCAACAGCTGGCGGCACAAAAGTATTTTTGAAGGGAGTCTCATTGCTAACGCGAGTATTGGCTGGGCAATTTAGAGCCACACCGCCAGAAAGGCATAAATTCTGAGAAAAAATATTGCTTTTGCGTAGAGAATTTGAAAATGATAATGCAGATTTAATCATTATCTCTTCAACTAATTTCTGAGTACTAGCGGCGAAGTCAACATTGATCTCAGCCAGTATTCTATTCGGATCGGCGAGAGGTTCTAAATCGTAATTTAGCTCTTTGGCTCTTTGCAGGCAATGATCGGTCCATTCTTTGATGCTTGCTTGATTATTGTCATGCCAATTACCAACAAAGGAATGGTCAAAGAATCTTGGTTTGCCATAGGCAGATAATCCCATTAATTTGCCCGCGCCGCCAGAATCTTTGAAGCCTATGAAGGCTGCGGACGTGTCATAAATTTCTCCGGCGGTAAGGGTGTTGGGAGTTAGTGGGTAAATGCGGTTATTCTTGCCATAAGCGAAAAAGCCACAACCATATCCCAAATCTCCGCCACCAGCGCCATCATTGCTTATAAGAGCTGCTTCGCTAAAGTCGCTTTGGTAAAAGGCGTAAGCAATATGAGAATAGTGATGAGAAAATATATAGGCTGGAATTTTTGTGCCAAATAAATTTAGAGTCGCCGGATAGTGAAACCCGTTACTGACATCATCATTATTGATAAAATTTGAGTAGTCTGTTTTGGCGATATCGGTTAATTTTTGAGACTTATTCCAGATGTTTGCATAAATAAAATTTTCGAAGCCGCCAAATAAATTTTGTTTATTTTTTACTATATTTTTTCCATCGGGTAAAAGCCTGTGATATGGGTGTTCGGGCATGTTTTCAAAAACATATTCAAGCCAACCTCTTTTTTTGGCATCGAAGCTTTCGGCATCAATTTTTATTTTATCTGTTAAAGTGCAGGGTAGAGAGTGTTTCGGATGGCGCTCTAGGTTTATCGATAGTTTTTGTGAGTCAAAAAATATATATTCAACTAGTTGTGTAGAGGTTAGGGTTGCGTAATCAATGTCTGCAATTGTTAAATTTACATCTTGTAAGGCGAGTAAAATTTCTTCTGGCTTTATGCCTATTGCATGTTTTACTCTTCTAATTCTTTCAACTTCTAGGCAAATTAAAACTTTTCCATCTTGGACGATTGTAATAGAGGCGTCATGACCAAAATGTAATCCTAAGATAATCATATTGAATATTGTTGATATTAAGTATACGATACATTTTATTTTAAATGTATAATAAAATCAACATTTACAATGATTCGTGCAAAAGAAATATCTAGTATTTAACAAAATATCTTATGAAAAAAAATAATCTTATAATTTTTGGAGTAGGTGAAACCGCAAGACTGGCTTATGAATATTTTCAGCATGATTCCAGTTTTGCCGTTGTGGCTTTTGCTGTAAATGAGCAATATAAAGCCGAAGACACTTTTTTAGGATTGACATTAGAGTCAATTGAAGATGTGCAAAACAAATACAGTCCTGATAATTATTATATATTTGTAGCGATGGGAAGTGGACATTTGAACAGGGATCGACAAAAAGTTTTTCTTGAGGCAAAAAAAATGGGATATAAATGCGCAAGTTACATTAGCTCAAAAGCTTTTGTATGGCATGATGTGGCTATTGGTGAGAATTGCTTCATTTTAGAAAATAATGTACTGCAATCAGGAGTTAAAATTGGCGATAATGTCACGCTTTGGAGCGGAAATCACATTGGTCATCTTTCAAGAATAGAAGACCATTGCTTTATATCTTCCCACGTTGTAATTTCTGGCAGCTGCGCCATAGGTCAGAATTGCTTTATTGGAGTTAATTCGGCGTTTGCAAATGGTGTCGCAATTGGTAGAGACAACTTCATCGGGCTTGGATCTGTGATCAATGGCAATACAGAAGAAAATTCCATTTATACTTGTAGTCTTGCTATAAAAAGTAAGGTTTCTGCAAGAAAATTATCCAAAGTCAAGGAGTGATTGGTTTTGAAAATAGAGAAGGAGGGGATTTATATATTGTCCAAGTGGCTAGAAAGAGTGGATGCAGAGCTCTTTTATGGCGCCAGTTCCAGTTCTTATGGAAGATAAGAAAAGTAAAATTTTTAAAGAACATTCTTACTCTGCGGATACACAATATAAGGAATATTCGCAGGAATTGCTAGAGGCGCATGAAGTTGCTAACGTTTTGGGCCACGCCCTCAATATAAATGAGTTGGTAGAGGGTGATGTAATTAATACGGTTCCAATAAGGATCGACTCGTTTCAGGAAGTGCAATTTTGTTTGATGAGCTTGGTTGGAAAGAGGCTCTGGGTGAAACAATTGCCTTTAGAGAAATTTTTAAACATATTCCGTATAAAATTGAAAAATGTAAATTCTGTCCAACCAAAACTATTGTCGCCATAACCTAATGAAGCTAAAAAATTATTTTCATTCGCCGTATATACTATTTTTAATAGCAATATTTACCGCGTTTTTTTTACCTCAGGTCTTTATTATATTAGATGATGTTAGTCTAATCTCAGCCTATGAAACTGATGCGGGATCAATAATTAATGCAATAGAAGACCTATTTAAGTTTCCTATCTATAGCATGTTTAATGGTTTCCATTCCAAATTCTACGGCTGGACATATATGGCGATTAATTTTGCTGTTTTAGCCCCGGTAAAACTATTTTTATTTGCTATAGGAAGTAACGATAAATTTTTAGTATATGCTACTATTAAGCTGCTTCTTTTTGCTTTAGGATTAGCATCGGTATTAGCTTTCTTTGAAGTTGCTGTTCGCTGCTTTAAAAATAATGCAGTGGCTCTTGTGGTATCTCTGCTGTACATATTTTCTCCATCCCCAATATCTAAGTTTTTTTACTTTATACATCCTGAAGTTGTAGGAAATCTATTTATCTTTCTTGCGATTTTATGTTTGTTAAATTTTTCAGAAAATCAAAATTCAAGATCATATTTTACTGGCTTAATATGCTTGGTTCTAGCATCTCTTTCGAAGCAAATCTTCTTCTTTTTGTCTGTACCGATCTTGTTTTTATTTTTTCATTTTTACTGTGTTGGTCGTAATAAGGGGTATCTCAAAATTTTACTATCGCGTGAATTTGGCAAAATATTTCTTCGTACATTTGGAGTGGCGATTGCAATTTTATTTGTTATTCACCCCTACGCGTTCTTTAAGCCAGCCACCTTCATTCAATTTCAAATTGATCTAGTTAATCAGTTTCGTAATAACCAACATGCCTCATTTTTAGAAAATTTTAAAATTTGGAAAGAGGTAATTGTTAAAGAGCTGCCTATTTTTATTTTCATGTTCGCGATACTTCCAATTCAGCTTATTTTTGCAATGTCTCTATATTTTAATAGGCGCGAGAAAAAAGTTATGATTTATATAGTTAGTATAGTTGCTACGCCAATAATCTTGATGCTAATTATTAATTCTAATCGATTGATTTTGGCACCTTCTTACCTACAGCCAATTTACTCTATTTGTCTATTAAATATTATTGCAACTTTATATTTTTTAACAAATTACAAATATAAAATTATTAAAATCAGCGCTTGTATCTCATCAGCTTATCTGCTTGTTCTTTTGTTGTTCTGTGGCATTTATGGCACGGTTGGAACTTTATATTTTAGACTTTCTTCTTACAAAAATAGCTCATCATATAAAACCTACGAATATATCAAGAATAACCTAACCCCAAATGATAAAATTGCAGAGGATCACTTTGTGGCAATTCCTAGTGCTATGCAAGGGAATAGCTGTCATTATTGGCAAGGTTGTGGTACTGATTATATTGATGAATTTAACCCTAACTATGTAATGTTCAATGAAGAGTTCAGGTTTGATAATAGTATTCCAGCTCCAAATCTAAGGTTACAAAAATACATATCAGATCATCATCTGAAGCTAGTTACTAAGATTAAGGCTAAAAACATTGAGAATGGAGAAATAGAAATATCTATTTATAAAAAATAAGAGACAAGAGAGGAATTGTGGGGAGATCCTCTCTTGTTAGATTGTTTGTTTTGGTGTGAAATGAATGGCAATGTAAGTGCCAAAATCCAGTCTCTTTTTATGATTATAGATTGACTCAAAATGCTCTAAAATCAACGGTTGTGACTCCTCAAGTTTTTTATCTATAACAATCCATCCGGATTTTTGTAATCTATTCATAGTATTGGTCACAAAAACAAAGCGATATTCTTCAGTGAGAAGTAAGAAATTCGAAAGGTTCTGTGCTGCATTCCAAGCCTCATCGGTTAAGGTAGGGAGCAGAGTCAGATTATTATCCATAATTGAAATTGGGTCATTATTATTTTCTTTTATAAATTTTATTGTGCGATTTAAATCTGATAATTCTGGATCCTTATAAAAAAACGGTATCATTTTTGGATAAGACAATTCCTCAACAAGATGCTTGTGATCGAATTCAAATTTTCTTGTAATAGACCAGCTTCCTAAATTTTTGAACTCACCATAACTAATAAAAGATAGAAGAACGATACTGGTTGGAATTATTCCTAGCTTAGTTCTGAAGACGTTTCTAGTCGCGATCAATGAAATCAATATAATTGGGGAGATATTGATCAGATTGCTGCTATGACTTCTTCCTAAAAGAAAATAGGAGGCGGTGCCAAATAGCAATAGAAGCGTAATGAAGATGAAGTGGGTTTCCTCCTCGTTCGGATGATTTTTAAGTCCTTGATAAAGGGCGGCTCCAGCGAGAGAAATGATTCCAAGAAAAAACCAAATTGGCCCCGCATAGTTGATTGGCATACCTCCTGGTGGATGCATTTGATAGTAGAAAAATGCACCCAGTGACGGCATTATTCCATAGCTGGCGTAATAGATTATTAAGAATGTGCCAAGCAATGCAGCGAGCCATCCGATAAGAACTAGGCCAGCTTTAAAAAGTGTTGGGATAATTTGTTCGGTTTTGCAATCGATATATTTAGTCCACAAATAATAAGGCCACCAAATAAGTGTAACGTAAAATGCTGATTCCGGAGACCATAAAACGCCAAAACACCAAATAAGATGAATTGGTATATTTGATTGAAAATGTTGATATTTTCCAATTTTTAATAGAATTATTAAGGCCATTAAAACTGCTGGAAAAAGTCTTGGACCCTGCATTGAGGGTACTTCTAGGATATGGGATTCGGATACCCAAAAAAATAGCGAAACGAAGGTGATAGTGTAATAAAAAAATATTTGAAACGGCCTGAGGTTTTTTGGTTTAATAACAAAAACTATGGCAAATATAGCTAGAGAATAAAGTAGTAGCATTATGGCATCAAAATAATGCATGACACCGAGAGGGTTTGATCCGTGGAATATGGATAATATTGCTGTTGGTCCAAGGCCATATTGAGTTGGGAAGTCATAAAAAACTCTTGCTCCAGCGAACATTATTTCGGCTGGACCCATATAGGCGCTCCAATTAAATGTTGGATGATCTTGGGTAATTAGCATTGTATTAAAACTGAAGGCTGCGGCTAGTATGGCAAAAATAACAAAACTAATCCATTCGGCAATTTTGCTATTTGGTTTTTTACCATCTTGATTAATAAGAAATATTTTTAAAAGAAGTAGATTGGCAGCTAAAAAGAACAAGCTATTGCGCCATTCGTAAGTAGTATTTTCTTCGTTTAGCCACCATAAAAATTTGCTAGATAGAAAGAGATATATTAGTGAAATGCTGAATATTTTCAAGTCAAAGCGCTTATTGCTAAAGGCCAAGTAAGTGGCAATGATTAGCGAGCAAAGTGCAAAAAATAAATTATGAAGCTGTAATGCAAAAAATGATACTAAAACTAAAGTCGCAATAATAATTTGATATTTTTCAGCAGCGTTTTTTAGGAATGTTGTGAGGGGTATTTTGTAGTTTAGAAAAATCTTATTAATAAGCGGGCTCAATGCTATTAGTAATCCTATTAAAATATAAGGAAGAGAATCATGCATATAATTAATTATTCATTTTTATAAAATCATCATAGCTAGAAATATAATCATTTGCATCATATATCTCGGATGCCAAAACAAAACAAGATGCGCTTTTATCGTGAAATTTGAGAATACGCCAATAGCCAGTGGGAATAAATAAGGCTTGATTTGGGCTTGATAATAAAAAGCTGTATTTTTGCTTGCCGTCGTCAAGCTCAACATTGATAACTCCCCCAACTGCAATCATCAATTGCTTTAGATTTTTATGAGCGTGACGACCCCGTTCTGCTCCTTCGGGCACATTGGTTATGTAATAAATTCTTTTAATATCAAAATCGATTGTTTTAGCTACTTCAAGAAAGCAGATTTCTCCCCTATCGTCAATGCGATTGGGTAGTATTATAATTTTTGGCTTATTCATTTATGAAGCTCTTTTTGAAAAAATAATATTACCGAGAGATCTAAGTAATCTACGATATAATGGCTTTTGTTGGACAATTTCTAGCATTGTACCAAGAGGATTATCGCTCACTATATTATAAAAATCTCTATTAATTTTAAAATTAAATTGCGTTTCTAAAATATTGCATATTTCGTGATTCGATAATAAGTCGTATAATACAGAAATAGCAAATTGCTTGTGATGGCATGAATTGGCCTTTAAAGCCTCTTGCGCAATAAAAAACGGAATTAAATTTTTGGTAATTTTAGATTCAATTTCTGCTAAATTTGGAAATATTTTTACTAAAATTTTTACATCATCTATTACCAGAAAATTTTGCAGAATTTTTTCATTATCAAAAACCAATCTAGCTCTAACATTTGAGGTGTTTGAGCTCATATTTTTATTATTAATTCTGCGGCGATATTGCACCAATTTTTCATTGATAACAAAAATATTTGAGCCGTGAATGCAGAATTTTACCCACATGTTAAAATCATGAGCTTGTGATAATCTGCCATCAAGTCCATCAATTTTTTGTAGTAATTCTTTTCTGGCCATCATCGTTGGAGTTGCTAGGCAATTGCCTTTGAAGAAAAAATGATTAAGCCACTCTTCTTTTGATCTGTTGATGTTAGTAAAAAATTTCTCAAACTTTTTGGTTTTTTTAGGTAAAAGATTTTCATTATCATCAATTACTTCAATGCCCGAAAAAACAGCATCGTAAGATGGGTTTTTTTCAAGAAAATGTATTTGTTTTTCAAGAATTGTGGGCAGGGCTATGTCGTCTGAGGCAAAAAGTTTTATATATTTTCCGCGAGCATTTTTGATACCGAGATTGCTGGCATTGCAGATGCCTCGATTTACATCTAGCTCTATCAATTTTATTCTTGAATCATGAAAACTTTTAATTATTTCAACGCTGTTATCGCAAGATTTATCGTCAATAATCAATATCTCAAAGTCGGTGAAGGTTTGATTTAGAAAGCTCGTAATGGCTTGTTTGATATAATCAGCATGATTATATGAAGTGATAATTATGGTTAGTAGTGGTTGATGATGCATTTTAAAATTTATTCATTAGCTCAATAACCCTCAAGACCTCACTCTCACTGTGAAAATAAGATAGTGGCAAACTCAAAGTTGTTTCGTGGATTTCTTCAGAAATTGGCAAAATTTCTTTATCCAAAACTCCCTTCATAGCCCTTTGTTTGTGTGGCGCAATCGGATAATGTATCTCTGTTTTTACATCATTATCTAGCAAATATTTTTGCAATTGATCGCGTTTTTTATGACGAATGTTGAAGATGTGAAAAACATGATAATAGTCTTCACCCATAACTGGCTTGATAAAATCATCTTTAAGGTTTTTCAAATAAAGTTTTGCTAATTTATTTTTATGCTGATTTATTTCATCAAGTTTTGCTAATTTTATAGCAAGAAAGCCTGCTTGAACCTCATCTAATCTAGAGTTAAAACCGATTACCTCATTGTGATATTTTATATCTGAGCCGTAATTTCTGAGCCTTTTTATTTTATGTAGCAGATCTTCAGAATTAGTATTGATGGCGCCGCCATCTCCTAGGCAGCCAAGATTTTTTGTGGGATAAAAACTAAAAGCGCCAAAATCACCGAAGCTGCCGGCGCGCTTGCCTTTATAGGTTGCGCCATGTGCTTGAGCGCAATCCTCGATTAGTTTTAGATCATGTTGTTGGCAAAGTGCTAAAATGGGATCCATTTCGCAAACGCGACCATAAAGATGAACAACAATAATCGCCTTAGTTTTTGCAGTGATTTTTTCAGCAATTTTTTTTGGATCAATGTTGTATGTTGTGATTTCTGGTTCAACTAAAATAGGCTTTAAATCATTTTGTAAAATAGCAAGAATTGTTGCGATATAGGTGTTTGAAGGAACAATCACCTCACTTCCTTTTTCAAAATTAAAAGCTTTTAATGCTAAAATTAGCGCATCAAGGCCAGAGGCGACGCCAGCGCAATAGTTGCTTCCACAATAGGCGGCAAAATCTTTCTCAAATTTTTTGACATTATTGCCAAGTATAAACCAGCCACTATCAAGGGTTGAGGCGAAAGATTTCTTGTAATCTTCAAAAAAAGGTTCGTTTAATTTTGCTAAATTTTCAAATTCGATCATGTTTTATAATTGTTTCTAGATAATTTCTATAAGGAGAGCCAATTTTATAATTAGTAACTAATCTTTTAAAATCAGCAATAGAAATAAGTTGTTTGCGATAAGCGATTTCTTCTAAACAGGCAATTTTTAAGCCCTGACGAATCTCAATAGTTTGAATAAATTTTGCAGAATCCAATAGTGAATCTGGAGTTCCTGCATCAAGCCAAGCAAAGCCCCGCTTTAATTTTATGACCCCAAGTTTTTTTTGTGCTAAATATGCTTTATTTACATCTGTAATTTCAAGCTCTCCCCGATCAGAGGGTTTGATAGATTTTGAGATTTTTATAACATCATTATTATAAAAATATAATCCAGTAATTGCCCAATTTGATTTTGGTTGTTTTGGTTTTTCTTCTAGGCTTAAAACATTCTCCTCGTCGCTGTTATCAAATTCTACAACGCCATATCTTTCTGGGTCTGATACATGATAGGCAAATACAAAAGCGCCGATTGAATCAGTTTCCAAAAGATTGATCTTATCTTGCATATTATCGCCACTAATTTCTGAGCCATAAAAAATATTATCGCCCAAAATTAAGCAAACAGAACTGCTTCCAATAAATTTTTCTCCAACTAAAAAAGCGTCAGCAATTCCGCGTGATTGTTCTTGAATTGCGTAAGAAAGCCTGATATTGTAAGAGGAGCCGTCTCCTAAAAATTTTTCGATATTTGGGGTGTCGTTTGGTGTGGATATAATCAAAATTTCTGTTATGCCAAGATTCATCAATGTTGCTAATGGATAGCAAATCATTGGTTTATCATAAACTGGCAGTAGTTGCTTGCTTATAACATTAGTAAGTGGCGCTAGTCTTGTGCCTGAGCCGCCAGCAAGAATTATTCCCTTCATTATTTTAGTTATAAATTAATATTATTAACTGCAATAAATACAATTATTCTTGATATAAGAAACAAGATTCTAGTGTTTATTTTAGATTATTTCTTTTGAGCGATCAAATTTTTTGCTTCAAAAATAAATTCTGCCAACGCCATAACCTTTTGCCCTTCTTCGCCAAATTTTCTTACCGCTACCGAGCCATCAGCAGCTTCATTCTTGCCTATAGCCAGAATGAACGGTACTTTTTTTAGAGAATGTTCGCGCACTTTGGCATTGATTTTTTCGGCGGCTAAATCGGCATCAACTCTGAATCCGTGGCTTTTTAATTCAGCGATAATTTTGCGCGCGTAATCGTCAGAGTCGTTGGTAATTGTAGCTACAACAATTTGCACTGGCGCTAACCAAAGTGGAAATTTGCCAGCATAGTTTTCAATTAGCATTCCAATAAATCGTTCGAGGCTGCCAAGAATTGCGCGATGCAGCATTACGGGGCGGTGCCTAGAGCCGTCTGCTCCAATGTAGCTTGCGTCAAGGCGTTCTGGTAGTATGAAATCTACCTGTAGCGTGCCGCATTGCCACTCGCGACCGATGGCGTCAACCAGCGTAAACTCTAGCTTGGGGCCATAAAATGCGCCTTCACCGGGGTTGATTTCGCAATCTAAATTAGCAACTTTTATAGCGTCGGCGAGGGCGGCTTCGGCCTTATCCCATGTGGCGTCAGAGCCGGCGCGTTTTTCGGGGCGAGTTGAAAATTTTACCTTCACAGCATCGAATCCAAAATCGCGATAAACCTCTTTGAGCAAGGCGCAGAAGGCTACGGTCTCGGCGTTGATTTGCGATTCTTCGCAAAAAATATGCGCATCATCTTGCGTGAATGAACGCACGCGCATGATGCCGTGCAGTGATCCCGAAGATTCGTTGCGATGGCAACAACCAAATTCAGCCATGCGCAGCGGCAGTTGGCGATAAGATTTTAGTGATTGATTAAAAATTTGCACATGGCCGGGGCAGTTCATCGGCTTGACTGCGAGCTCTCTTTCTTCGCTGTGGGCAATAAACATATGATCGTGAAATTTTTCCCAGTGACCAGATTTTTCCCACAAAATTTTATCGATTAATTGCGGAGTTTTTACTTCAACATAGCCATTATTTTCAAGCTTGCCGCGAATGTAATTTTCAATTTCGCGATAAATAATATAGCCGTTAGGGTGCCAAAATACTGATCCCGCAGCTTCTTCTTGCATGTGAAATAAATCAAGTTCGCGACCTAATTTGCGATGATCGCGCTTGGCAGCTTCTTCAAGCATGTGTAAATGTTGATCGAGCGCTTCCTTACTCTCCCAAGCGGTGCCATAAATTCTTTGCAACATCTCATTGTTAGAATCGCCGCGCCAGTAGGCCCCGGCAAGTTTCATCAATTTAAAATGTTTGATGTAAGAGGTTGAGGGAGCATGCGGCCCGCGGCACAAATCGATAAATTTACCTTGGCGATAAAGTGAAATATCTTCGTTAGCGGGAATCGAAGCGATAATTTCTGCTTTATATTTTTCACCGATTGATTGAAAAAATTTCACGGCATCATCGCGCTTCCAAACCTCGCGCACTAAGGGTTCATCGCGCTTAACAATTTCGCGCATTTTATTTTCGATTTTCTCCAAATCTTCTAGAGCGAATGGGGAAGGGCGTGCGAAGTCATAATAGAAGCCGTTTTCAATAGCGGGCCCAATAGTAACTTGTGTTTCAGGAAAAAGTTCTTTCACCGCTTCAGCCATAATATGAGCGGCGTCGTGGCGAATAATTTCTAAAGCATCGGCGCCAGATTTTGGGGTGATAATTTCGATTTTTGCATCATTTTCTAGCGCATAAGAAAGATCGCGCAATTCTCCATCAACCTTGATTGCCAAAGCAGATTTAGCAAGGCTCAACGAGATTATTTTAGCAATTTCTGCACCAGAAATACCGCGCGCAAAATTCTTTGCAGCGCCATCAGGAAAAGTAATTTTTATTTCTGACATTTGTATAAATATTAATACGCTTATTCGTAAGCGCCAAGATAATCAACAAATCTAGCGGTTCCAATTTAAAATTCAAAATTTATAATCGCCTTCTTCAAAAAATATGATTTCTCAATTAAAATTGGGGCTATAGCGCAGTTGGTAGCGCGCTTGCATGGCATGCAAGAGGTCCGGGGTTCGACTCCCCGTAGCTCCACCATTTATTTGCCGCCGCCGCGGCTTTGGCGTGCTTTCGCTGCGCTTACGCAACGCTGCTCGCGCATTTGGGAGAAAAAATTTGAGGAGCGGCCTCAAATTTTTTCGGCCTTTCTTCTATTTCAAAAAATTACAATTTTTTTCCAAAGATTACAATTTACTTGCTAAGGCGCGCCGGTATTATCTATACATCATTTATACTAATTTAAATTCGTAACAAAAATGTGTGGAATTGTTGGGGTTGTTGGTTCTAGTGAACCTGTTGCAAAAATTATCGAAGGGCTGAAAAAGCTCGAATATCGTGGCTATGATTCAGCTGGCGTGGCATTGGTTGAAGATGGCCAATTTAAAACTGTGAAGCAAGAAGGAAAAATTGCCAAGCTCGAAGCAGCGGTGAAAAAATCAAAAATCTTCGGCAAATCTTTAGCAGAAAAAGTGGCGATTGGACATACGCGCTGGGCAACTCATGGTCGCCCCAGCCAAGAAAACGCGCATCCTCACGCTTCATCAGAAATTTGCGTGGTGCATAATGGCATTATCGAAAATTACCAAGAAATTAAAGCTTTTCTCAATAAAAAAGGCGTAAAATTTTTAAGTGAAACTGATAGCGAAGTTTTGCCGCATTTAATCGAATTATGTTTGCAAGAAACGGGAGATATCAAATCTGCCATTATCAAAACGCTGAAAAAAATTGATGGTTCTTATGCTTTGGCAGTAATTTTTCGCGATCAGCCAGATTTAATTTTAATCGCCAAAAAAGGTTCGCCATTATTAGTGGGGTTAGGAAATGGTGAAAATTACATCGCCTCTGATTACTACGCACTGGCCAATCACACCAATAAAGTGATTTATCTTAATGATGATGAATTTGCATTAGTTCATAAAAATAATGTTGAGTTTTTTGATGCAGAAGGAAATGCAATTAAGAAAGCCGCAAAAATCATGGAAGCCGCAAATAATAAAGTTTCTAAAGAAGGCTACGAGCATTTTATGTTGAAAGAAATTCACGAGCAGCCGCAAGTTTTAGAAGATACAATTCAAAATTATGTTGATCTTGATAATTTTGAAATTCATTTGCCAAATTTTCCTTTCGATTTAAAAGGCATAAATAAAATTACTGCAATTGCCTGTGGAACCTCGTATTACGCGGCTCTAAACGCAAAATATTTAATTGAAGAAATTGCTGGTGTAGAAGTTGAAGTTGATATTGCTTCAGAATTTCGCTATCGCCATCATCCATTTCGCCAAGATAATTTGATGTTGTTCATTTCGCAGTCAGGTGAAACGGCCGATACAATCGCGGCGTTAAAATTTGCGAAAGCTAATGGACAAAAAATTCTTTCAATCGTGAATGTGGCGCAAAGCAGCATGGCGCAGCTTTCAGATGCTGTTATCAAAACTATTGCGGGGCCAGAAATTGGCGTGGCTTCTACCAAAGCTTACACAGCGCAAGTTGCGGTGATTGCACTTTTTGCAATTAAGTTGGGTGCGGCGAAGGGCGTGGTTAAAGCCCCGGCGATGGCAAAATATTTATCGCAGTTGAATGATGTATCGCAAGAATTAACTGCAATACTTCACAAAGATAATGTCAAAAAAATTGCTAAAGTTGCAAAATATTTAGTGAAGGCGCAGCATATTTTATATATTGGTCGCGGGCTTTCATATGTTACGGCTCTTGAGGCAGCGCTTAAGTTGCGTGAGCTTTCTTACATCGATGCGCAAGCAATTGCGGCAGGAGAATTGAAGCATGGCACGATTGCACTAATCGATAAAAAAATGCCAGTAATTGTTATCGCGCCAAGCAATCATTTATTTGAAAAAATCGCTTCGAATATTGAAGAAGTAAAAGCGCGCGGTGGCAAGGTGATTGTAGTTTCTGATAAAAAAGGAATCGCTAATTTAGAAAATCTTGCAACGCAAATAATTGAAATTCCACAAACTTCTGGCACTATTGAAGAAGCCTTGATTTCTGCGGTTCCGCTGCAGTTATTGGCTTATTATGTGGCGCTTTATAAGGGAAATGATGTTGATCAGCCGCGCAATTTAGCAAAATCGGTGACGGTGGAATAATGTGTTTTGTGGTTTAAAATCCACGAACCAAAATATTTATCTGAAATGATTTTTGCGGCTTAACCAAGTTGCCCGAGTTGTTTTCTTTTACCGAAAAATTCACCAAAAAACAGCATCCGCCATAATCAACAATTACGCCGCGAGAGATTGTTCTTTTAGTTACAAAATCATGAGATGCATTAAATGACAGAGTTAATTTTGGTGTTAATTTTAACCCAAGAGTTCCACTGCCTTGTTCGGCTTGAGCAGGGTTGCTATTATTTTTTCTCAACAAAAGATAGCTGCCACTAACAAAAAAACGATCAAAAGTTAGGTCAGAAATAACCGAATTCACATCATTGCGATAATTTGATTCATTAAGTTGAAATGAATAAATCATGTTGAACCGTTTAGGTATTTTATAAGAAAGTTCTCCAACAATATTTGATTTATTATTAGCATTGAATCCACGAATAGAAACATCTTGAGCCTTGCTGGCAAGACGATAACTTTGACCCAAAGTCAATCCAAGTTGGCCAAATCTATTGAATGTAGAGGTTTTTATACCATAGCTGACGCGCTCTCCAATCTCATTACGGTCATAGCCAGCGATACGATTATTAACGAATAGATTGTTCACCGTCAACTCTGAATTATTGCTATCTTCATCGGGCAATTTTAAATAATTTGTTCCTGTAGAGCTTGAAACAAAATTGACAATTGGTTCAACTAACAAAGTATTTGATTGTTTTTTTTGAATGAGAGGCAATCGCCAACTTGCAGAAATTTCTGGGCGATAATTGGTTTGCACCGAATCATATTTTGGAGCAGCTGCGGCAGTATCTTCATATTGAAAATTATTTTCTAGAGAATAAATATCTCCCTGAACGCGGGCACCAAAATTAAATAAATTGCCATGCAAATTAAGGGGAATTTTAACTTCTGGGGTTAAAGAGGCGCGGCGATATTGCAATCCACTTTCGCGCGTAATGGCGCTAAAGTTTGACGCTAAGGCAAATTTTGTATTATGAGCAAGTGGCTTGCTTTCAATGTAAGAATTTAGAGTTGGCAAAACAAGTGGTGCTGATTTTTCATTTTTAACATCAACCAATTCTTGTACTCGCACTGTTTTTACGCCATAAAAATCTCGCCCATCGGTGTGATCAACTTGTGCATCAGAAATAGTATAAGCAAGGAAGCTATAATTGTAATCACGCAGATAGTTGCGATCGCTAGTGGTATTTAAATTATAATTTGCGCTTAACTTATCTGTAAAATCAAATTTGCCAGCGCCGCCCAATAACCAGCGATATTCTTTTTTGGTACGCTGAATAACAAGTTTATCGGTGTTGGAGGTAATATGATTATTAGAAATTTCAAAGATAGTGTTATATTGGCCGTATTTGGAAAGATGACGAAAATCGTTAATCACAGTCGTTTGGCCGTTAGAAAGGTAGTATTGTGGCGTTACTGTTAAATCTGCATTTGGTGCAATATCAAGAAAATAAGGCGCAATAAAACCAAGCCCAAAGCGGTTATTTTTTATATAAGCTGGAGCTAAAAACCCTGATTTTCTTTTATTGTCAGGTAGTGGAAATTTTAAGTAAGGTGTATATAGAATTGGCACACTATAAAGACGCAATATCCCATGTTTTATTTGCATTGTTTGGTCTTCGCGATTAACTGTAGCTTCACGAGATTTAATTGAAACGGCATCATAAAGTTGTCCTGCTAAATCATTTTCTTTATTGATTTCTTTACTGGGGCAGAGTGAGAAAATTGGGCGCTGAAATACCGTGATTTCTGGGGTTTTGCGATCAGCTCGTTCTGATTTTAAATAAGATCCATCGCTAAAAACCAAAGTGCTATCAAGAAAAAATCCACTACTAAAATCACTTTTAATTTGCGCTTCGCTAGCACGCATTTTTCCTAGATCAGGATCTTTAACGCGAACATTGCCATCAGCCTTTAAAAATCCATTAAGTTTATCGTAAGTTATAATATCTGAGGTGAGCTTGCTGTTATCTTTTGTAACTTCAACATGGCCAGTGGCGGTAACAATGTTAGTAACTTTATCACCATCAACATTATCAGCTTTTAAAATTGCAGGACTTACAGAATCATTGCTGGCGCTGCTTGGGGCTTTAAAAGCTAAAGCAAAGCAATTGGCATAAGTAAGCATTGAGAACAGTAGAAGCTGGAAAAGAAACTGACAATTTCTCACTAACCTTATATTAAATTCAGTTTTTGTGGCCTTCTTTTTTTCAGCCAAATTGCAATCAACATTCTTGTTAAAACTGTTGCAGAAAATATTGAAGAAACGATGCCGATAGAAAGTGTTACAGCAAAGCCTTTAACTGGACCGTTGCCAAACATATAAAGAAAAAGTGCGATGATTAAAGTGGTGGTATTAGAATCGATAATGGTACGAAAAGCCTGCAAAAAACCTTGCTCAACCGATGCAAATACTGATTTTTTTATGCGCAATTCTTCTTTGATGCGTTCAAAAATTAATACATTGGCATCAACCGACATGCCCATTGTAAGTGCGATACCAGCGATTCCGGGAAGGGTGAGGGTGGCGCCAATTAGTGATAAAATTGCAAGAATAATCGCGATATTTACAATCATCGCAATATCAGCAATCATGCCAAAAAATCCATAGAATAAAATCATGAAAAATGCTATAAGAGCAAGCCCCGCAACGGATGCGATCGTGCCATTTTTAATTGAATCAAGACCAAGTGATGGTCCGACAGATCTTTCTTCGATAATTTTTAATGGGGCAGGAAGGGCGCCAGCTCTGAGGAGAAGCGATAATTCTGCGGCTTCTTGCGTGGTGAAGCTTCCTGATATTACACCGCTTCCTTGATTGATTGTGCCATTGATTCTTGGCGCTGTGATTACTTGTCCGTCTAAAACAATCGCAAAAATTCTGCCAATATTTTCTGCAGTTAACTTAGCGAATTTTTTAGTGCCAGTTTCATTAAAGCGAAAAGATACTGCGGGCTGACCTTCGTGATATGTAGGGTTGGCATCGGTTAATAAATCACCACTAAGGGCAATTTCTTTTTCAATTAAATAAGTGCGGCCATGCGCATCAGGAATTGCTTCTAATTTTGTATCAAGAATTTGGCTTTTAGCGCCGCCAGCAAAAGTATCATCTGATACAAAATGAAAGGTCATTTTGGCGGTTTTGCCGAGAATAGATTTTATTTCATCAGAATTTTCGACCCCCGGAACTTGCAACAAAATGCGGCTATCGCCTTGCGCCTGAATGGTTGGCTCTTTGGTTCCTGATTCGTCAATTCTTCTGCGAACAATTTCAATTGATTGGCGAATTAAATTTTGTCTGATGCGAGTGACTTCTTGGTCAGAAAAATAAATCTGAAATTTGTTATCATTTTCATCAATATCGACTCTTTTGCTAACTTTATTGATAATTTTTTCTGCTAATTTTTTTTGTTCTTTATCTTCAAGAGAAAAAATAATTTTGCCATCAATTAGCTCAGGCAATGCTCTGATTGATTCTTCGCGAAAGCTTAATTTTATTTCATCTTTTAAATTACTGAGCTGTTCTTGTAAATAATAATCAAAATCAACTTCAAGCATTAATTGCGATCCGCCGCGCAAATCAAGACCTAAATTTACTTTATTGCTCGGTAAAAATTTTGTAAGAAAATTATTTTTATTCTGCAAAAACGACGGAGCGGCAAAAATAAAGGCTGCAAAACACACAGCCAAAATTGATAAAATTTTTATTTTAGAAAAATTAAGCATGATTTTTATTTTTTATTCTTTTTTAAAACTTCTTCTTTATTAACCAAATTAGCAACATAGCTGCGTAGAATTTTGACATTTACTCTATCAGAAATTTCTATTTCTAGAGTGTTTTCTTTGTCATCAATATCTTTAACAACACCAATGATGCCGCCGCTAGTGATGATTTTATCGCCAATTTTTAGAGCGTTAATTGTTGCTTGATGTTCTTTCATTTTTTTGCTTTGTGGGCGAATAATCAAAAAATAAAACACTGTAAAAATTAAAATTAGTGGCACAAAGCTAGTAAAAGAAAATCCTTCTGGAGCCGCTGCAGCAGCAACTTCTTGAGCATTTGCTTGGGTGAATAGTTCGTATTTCATATATTTATATTATAAGTTTTTAATTAAATTTTTTGTCCAGTTGAAGCCCAATCTTTAACAAAAGTTGCTAAACCTTGTTCAGTTAAAGGATGTTGCGCCAATTGTTTTAGAACCTTTGCGGGAAGGGTTGCAACATGTGCGCCCATTTTTGCGGTATTAACAATATGAATCGGATTGCGCACTGAGGCAACCAAAACTTCAGTTTTAAAATTTGGATAATTAGCGTAAATTGTGCAAATTTCATCAATCAAGCTTAGGCCATCCTGACCAATATCATCAAGCCTGCCAACAAATGGCGAAACAAAAGTAGCTCCAGCTTTTGCCGCTAAAATTGCTTGCGCCGCAGAAAAACAAAGCGTAACATTTGTTTGAATTTCTTTGCTAGAAAAATATTTGCAAGCCTTTAATCCATCTAGTGTTAAAGGCAATTTGATGCAAACATTTTTGGCGATTTTGCTTAAAATTTCACCTTCGCGAACCATGTTTTCATAATCGGTGGCGGCAACTTCAGCGCTGACGGGGCCATCAACAATTTTGCAGATTTCGGCGATAACTTCTTTAAAATCGCGACCAGATTTGGCGATTAAAGATGGATTAGTTGTAACGCCATCAACTAGGCCGTAGGATGCAACATCTTTTATTTCTGAGATATCAGCGGAATCGATAAAAAATTTCATGTTCTTTAAAAGTTAGATGATAATATGAATGAAGGTTACAAACCCATTATATTAATAACTTCTCTTTAATCAATCAACTTTATGACGGAAATATATCTCGATATATTGCTGCCACTGCCATTCGAACGCGCCTTTACTTACAAGGCTCATGACGAAAAGGTAGAAGTTGGTGATATCGTCAAAGTTTCCTTTCGCAAAAAAGAATTATGGGGTTTGGTGGTTGTAGCACTTGATTCTGTTGATGTGGCGCCAGAAAAAATCAAAACAATAATTGCCAAGCATCAAACGATAAATTTTGATACAAAGTTAATTGATTTTATAAATCGTGTTGCGGCTTATAACCTTGCTCCGCGTGGCTTGGTGTTAAAAGCGTTTATAGGAATTTTAAATTCTGATAAAGTAAAAAGTGAAAAATTAGCCAATAAATCTTTAGAGCAAAAAGTTGACCTAGCAAGAATTGAGCTGAAGACCCTATCTATAAAGCAGCGGGAGATTTTTGATGAAATTTTAGCGGGAAGTGATTTTGATGGTGGTGAAAAAGATTTTACGAAAAATCCTGCAATAAAAAATGTTAGCCTAATCGATGCCGTTACTGGCTCGGGCAAAACCGAAATTTATTTCGCGCTAATTGCCAAAATGTTGCAGGATAAAAATTCGCAAGCAGTAATTCTTCTACCAGAAATTGCCCTTACCAGCCAGCTATTAACGCGCTTTCACGAGCAATTTGGCTTTAAACCGGCATTGTGGCATTCAAAAATTTCGATGAAAGAAAAACGCGAAATTTTTTGCGGCATTGCTAGCGGATCAGTTCGTGTGTTGATTGGAGCGCGTTCTGCGTTATTGCTTCCTTTTAAAAATTTAAAATTAATTGTGATTGATGAAGAGCATGATTCATCTTTTAAGCAAGAAGATATTTTTAATTTCAACGCCCGCGACATGGCGATTTTAAAGGCGACACTCGAAAAGTTTCCTATCATTTTATCTTCAGCAACACCTTCGCTAGAAAGTTACATAAACGCTAAATCGGGCAAATATAATTACTTTCATTTGGGCGATAAATTTCACCAAAGAAATAATGCGATCGAGATGGTTGACCTTAGAAGGACAAAGCTCGATAGCGGTACCTATATTTCGCAAACTCTGCGCGAAGCTTTAGCACAAAATTTTGCTTTGGGTCAGCAGAGCTTGCTATTTCTCAATCGCCGCGGTTATGCGCCCGTTACTTTATGCAAAGCTTGCGGACAAAAAGTGAATTGTTTGAATTGCAGTTCTTATCTGGTGCACCATAAACACTCGCGCCGCGCCATTTGTCATTATTGTGGTCATAATGAAAGTTTTTCTCACGATTGCAAATCTTGCGGCGAAAAAGATGCAATAATAAATGTTGGAGTTGGTGTAGAAAAAATTGCCGAAGAGGTGGCAGATCTTTTTCCACAAGCGCGCATCGCTCTTGTAACCAGCGACAATATTGCCAATTTTAAAGATGCCGAAAAAGTTGTGACACAAATTCTAAATAACGAAATTGATATAATTATTGGCACACAAATAATCGCCAAAGGCTATGATTTTCCTAATCTCACGCTAGTTGGAATTGTTGACGCCGATAGTGGATTTTATTCTGCAGAATTAAAATCTTCCGAAAAATCATTCCAACTATTAAGCCAAGTAATTGGTCGGGCAGGTCGTAAAGATTATCACGGCAAAATCTTTATCCAAACTTTTAACCCACAAAATTTTGTCTTCGAAAAAATAATTCAAAATGATAAAAAGGGTTTTTATGAGTTCGAAATTGCTAATCGAAAATCTTTAAATATGCCGCCATTTACTAAAATGGCTAATTTTATAATCAGTGCTTTTGAAGAAAATAAAGCGCTAAGTGCAGCGAAAATGCTCGCATCAAAATTTCCCTTTAATGATTCTATTGAGGTGTTTGGGCCAGCTCCCACAGCGATTTCTCGCCTTAAAAATCGCTATCATTATAGAGTTTTTTTAAAAACGGAGAAAAAAATTAATTTGCAGAAATTAATTTTGGATGTTATGAAAGATGTAGATTTTTCTAATCAAGTTCGGGTTAAAGTTGATATTGATCCGCTTTAGATTTTATTAATTTTTTTAAATGACGCAAATATGAAAAATAATGATGTGCAAAATTCAGAATTCAACGCCGAAGAATCTTCTCTTCAAGATGATTTTAACGGCCTAACCAGCGGTATCCAAAGAATTTTAGATCTTGGTGCGGAAGCCCTTGCAGAAGCTGAAGAAAAAACAGCCTCACTAGCAGAAATCAAAGCCGAATCCGAAGAATATGCTATAACTGTTGCAGAAGTAAAAGCCGCTCAAGCTAGAGCTGGCAACGCTTTCAGACAAGCAGAAGAATTAATTAGTTCAGCTAACGAACTATTGCCAAAAAAGAAATAATTCATTATATTATTTTTAGAGGCTTTTCAAAATATTTGTACCTAAGGGCTTTTAATAAATTTTTTAAACACAAATGACAAAAGAAACTTCTGATCAAAATTTTCCACAAGATGTATTGCAATCAACATTGCCGGTATTAGTTGATTTTTGGGCGCCATGGTGCGGGCCTTGTCGCCAGCTTGGTCCAATCGTTGATGAAATTGCTAAAGATACCGAAGGTCAGCTTGCGGTTTTTAAGTGCAACATTGATGAAAATCCTGAAGTTCCTTCAAAATTTGGCGTGCGCAGCATTCCTACCATGATGATTTTTAAAGGTGGAAAATTAATCGATACTAAAATCGGTTCATTGCCAAAGAGCGCTCTTCATGAATGGATCAAAGCCAATATCTAGTTTGCAAAAAATCTCAGATTTTTATGCTAACAAAAATTCTATCCTAAAAAAATCTCTCACGCAATTTGTGGAAAATACCAAATTTTTTCCACAAATTGGCGTTGAGTTAGAATTTTATCTTCTCAATCAAAGCCTTCAGCCCCTAGAAAACAAAGCCTTAATCGCTGTTTATATTTCTGCCTTAGAAAAACTTTTTGCACAAGATGCAACAATTTATAAAATAGAAAAAGAGCAGGGTGCTTCGCAAATCGAAATTAAAATTGCGCCACATTCTGATCTTTTATTGTTAGCGCAAAAAATTGAAAAAATAAAAGAATCAGCAAAGATTTTGGCGCAAGAAAATAATTTAGTTGCCTGTTTTGATTCTCAGCCTTTCATCGATGATTGCGGTTCGGCGCTGCAATTTAATTTTTCTTTGCACGATATTGCGGGAAATAATTTGTTTATAAAAGATAATTTTGCGGACAACAATTTTTTTATAAAGAATAAAGAAACTGTTTCGCAAAAAAATAATTTACTCTTAAACACAATCGCGGGAATGCTTGATTCTATTGAATGGGCAATGATTTTTTATGCGCCACAACCACAAGATTATTTGCGTTTTGATCTAGAAATTAATCGCAACTTGCATAAAAAAGGAAAGTTCACCGCACCAGTTAATATCAGTTTTGGAGATGATAATCGTACTGCCGCAGTTCGTGTTTTGCCGATTAAAAATTGGCAAAATTCTCATGATGATTTTTCTGCTACAAAGCCAAAAGAAATATATTATAGAATTGAGTTTCGAGTAGCTGCCGCCAATGCTGATGCTGCTTTAGCAATTTTTTCTTTACTAGATTCAATTGCTAATGCGCTTAAAAATAATAAATTTCTCTTGGCTGAACAAAAAATTTATGGCAATGCTTTTGATGAACAATATTCACTAAAAAAAATCGCCGCAAATTATGATGAGGCTTTGCGTGATTTTTTTTCAGAATCAGGAAGCGCGCAGCCATGCTGAAACTGTCTCGATTTGCGACAGTTTCAGCATGGATAAAAGGAAGGAAAGCTTCACTTTGATTTAAATCTAGCGGCTTCATCGCCGCCACTAAAGCCACGCTAAAGTAGAGGCGGAAAAAAATTATATTTGGTGAGTTTTATTTATTTGGTGAGTTTTATTTATTTAAATTATTGATTTGTAATTTTGTTTGTAATAATTCTTATTGCAGTTTTAAGTAGGAGCGTTTTTCTTCTGGGATAAATTTTTCTTGGGAAAGTACCATGACGGATGGGAAGTGCTTCTGTGCTAGATTGTTACACTCGTTGTTTTTTTAAAAAATTATTATTTTAAGACTAAAAGATATGGAAACAAATAAGTCAGCTACTAAGGCAAAAAAAAGACCACCAGCTCTAGCCTTGCCGGAGGATTTTGCCCTGTCCACAGTTGTTGTTGCTGCTGCTGCCGATTTAAGCGTGTTATATTCGAAAGAAGAGCGAGAATTAAAATCACTTGCCTCAACTATTTTGAGTGGAAATCCAGCTTTAATACCTTCAATTTATGTAGCATCGCCAACAGTGGAAGATTGTGCTAAACGTATGGATATAGCTACCGCTAACCGTATTATAATGTTGCAAGTGGCCCTTGTCAAAATTACAGAACTAAACCCGCCAAAACCAACAGTAAAAATCGAAAACAAAGGTGCTGGCATCAATGATGGCTTTATCATAACTGCCAACGCAAAGAGTAAATATTTCATCAAATCATTTTTGCCCGCTAAACAATCCGGCAAAACAAAAATTCATGAATTTTTTGCTTATAAAGCTTTAGAACATCTGGGATATGGAGCAAAATGCCACTTTAGCTCTTATAATGGTAGTAATGCGGTCTTGATTTCAGAAGATTTATCCAATATAAAAGAAAAAGATGGAGCTACAACATCAAAAACATTTGTGACTTCCGAAGCGCTTTCTGAAAAAAGTCCTATTGTATATTCTAGAGCAACTTGTGAACATATGATGGCATTAGAAATATTTTCCCGCTTTTTAGGAATAGGCGATGTGTCAAAGAATCTAGCGAATAGCGGGGTTGTAAAGACTGTAGGACCAAAAACCAAAGGAGAAGAATCTAAACAAAAACCAAAAATCATTGATTTGAACTTTAATGAGAAAAACATTTCCCTAGTTTCTTCTCATGGGGTTGAAAACATTGAAAATATCTTGGAGGATATTAGATCAGGGCAACCAATGTCGACGCCATTTATTGGTAAAATTCCACCTAGCTTAGTAAGGAATTCTTATCAAGCAGCTTTAAAGCATCTTCTTGAAGGGCGACCGCACGCTGATGGAACAGATCATAGACCTTCTCTGCAACAAGCTTTGTCTATGGCCTATAAGGATTGCGAAATAGTTTCTAAAACAATGTCTAAAGGGAATGATGTAGAGGAGTTTGTCGTGATCGGTAAAGAACCGGATTTATCCCAACTATCACTCTCTGGGTCGCCATCTACATCACCTAGTCCCACACAAGGAGCAGATACGCTGAACAGAACTATGGAGATTCTTAATAATAAAATTAAATTACTGCAAAAAGAGCTTGTGACTCAAATATCGCGAGCATAAATGAGACTATCTAAAATCAACAACAACCAAGACAATGTCATTGAGCGCGGTTTTATCAGCAGAGTATTGTAACCAAATCGCCGCAGTGGCCAGACTTTAATTTTATCTTTTTTATCTGCTCCAACGATTATCGCCAGAAATTTTATCCACCACATTATTTGGCAATAAAATATAATATTGCCCAGCGGATGCCATGCTAGAAGCCTTAGTTTCAGCTTCAACACCATGTCCAAAGAAAATATCGCCACGCACCACGCCTTTAATTGCCGATCCAGTATCTTGCGCAATCAGCAACTGATTATATTTTTCTTTCACGCCATTTTTCTTGAAAAATGTTTCAACCCAAAGTGGTGAGCCATAAGGAATAATATCATTATCAACAGCAAGAGAATGCTCAGCAGTAAGCGGCACACCTTGTGCCCCAATCACATATTCTGCATCAGAAATTTTGAAGAAAATATAAGAGGAGTTAAAATTCATTGCATCAGCAGCTTTATCAGGATTAGCGCGCAGCCATGCTTTGATTGTATCGGCAGAGATTTTATCGCGCGCAATTAAATTATTATCAGCAAAATATCCGCCAATCGAAGAATAAGGCTGATTGTTTTTTGCCGCAAATGATAGCCTTACAACCGCGCCATCCGGCAAGGTTACGCGACCAGATCCTTGCACATGCAAGAAAAATAAATCCGCAATATCATCAACATATAAAAGCTCTAGATCCTTGTCTTTCAAGGCGCCATCTTCAATTTCTTTTCTTGATAAATAAGGTTCAGAAGTTAAATCTTTTGGTTTGGCATAAATTGGATATTTGTATTTTTCGCTTTTAATTTTGCTGCCGCGCAAATCTGCTTCATAATATCCAGTGAACAGCCCCTTGCTATCACCAGATCTGGTAGAAACTAAAAAGGGCTTAAACCAATTCTCAAAAAAATTCTTAATTTGCGCATTAGACATGCCTTTAACAACATTGGCAATTTCACAAACATCACGAAAATCTCCCGCACTAATATCGCCAATTTGCGCGCCAATAGAGCGAGTTTGCGGCATTTTTGCTAGATGATTGCACGATCCAACAAAGGCCATCAAAGCTTTGCGATGATCGGTTGTGGACCAATCAGAAAATGATGTAAAATCAACTTGAGTTAGTTTGACATTACCTTTACCCTTTATCGTTATTTTGGG
Organism: Rickettsia typhi; assembly: GCA_945865905.1. Lineage (GTDB taxonomy): Bacteria > Pseudomonadota > Alphaproteobacteria > Rickettsiales > UBA1997 > CAMCFD01. The sequence continues at coordinate 5,936 of CAMBFC010000001.1, read as the reverse complement.
ATAGATGCAGGAAACTGCAGCAAAGAGAAGAATTAAGGCGCTAAATTTTAAAGCAAATTTTGACTTAAATCTTGAGGTAAAATCTCTATTCATTGCTTAAAAAATTTTTTAATAATTATAAGAAATTTTTAAGTGAATCAAAATTAAAAAGCGAAGAAAATTTGCGATTAATTTTAAAAAAATAAATTAGTGATTTTATATTTAAGAAAATAAAGAAATAAAAGTTGAAGCTTGGAGGAGGAGCTCTGCTGCTCAGACACCGCAACCATCTGATTTAAGCGAGCGTAGCTCGCGATGGTTGCAGAACTCGCCTCAGAGCTCCTCCTCCAAGCTTCAACTTTTATTTCTTTATTTTCTTAAATATAAAATTCTAATCCAACAATTAATTAAAAAACAAAATGTCTCTACAATGCGGAATCGTCGGCCTACCAAATGTTGGCAAATCAACTTTATTTAATGCACTAACGCAAACAGCGGCAGCAGAAGCGGCAAATTATCCATTTTGCACGATCGAACCCAATATTGGCAAGGTCAGCGTGCCTGATGAACGCTTAGCAAATCTTACAAAAGTTGCAGGATCGGCATTGATTATCCCTGCGCAAATTGAATTTGTTGATATTGCGGGATTAGTTAAAGGAGCCAGTAAAGGAGAGGGCTTAGGCAATAAATTTTTATCGCACATTCGCGAAGTTGATGCAATTATTAATGTGGTGCGTTGTTTTGAAGATGGCAATATTACGCATGTTGAAAATTCAGTTGATCCATTACGCGACATCGAATTAATTCAAATCGAATTAATTTTAGCCGATCTAGAATCGCTCGAAAAACGCCTGCCAGCTTTAGAAAAAAAAGCCAAAACCGAAAAAGAATTAATCGGCCAAGTTGAAATGGCAAAACAAGTGTTAAAGCTTCTGCAAGAAGGCTTGCCAGCTCGCGCACAAAAACTAAATTCTGCCGAAGAAGAAAAAGATTTTAAAATTTTGCAACTAATAACTTCTAAGCCGCAACTATTTGTTTGCAATCTCAAAGAGCATGAATTAGCCGGCAATGATCACTCAAAAAAAGTTGAAGAATTTGGTATAAAAAACGGTTATAAAGTTTTAAAAATTTGCGCTCAAGTTGAGGCAGAAGTTGCTTCACTTGAAACCGAAGAAGAAAAAGCAGAATTTTTAAATTCGGTCGGATTAAAAGAAACTGGCCTTGCGCAAATTATCAAAAATTCATATTCAATTTTAAATTTAATCAGCTTTTTTACTGTTGGGCCAAAAGAATGTCACGCATGGATGTTAAAAAAGGGCTCTACAGCACCAAAGGCTGCCGGCGTTATTCACACTGATTTTGAAAAAGGATTTATTCGCGCTGAAACAATCGCCTATAAAGATTACATCGAATTTAACGGCGAAGAAGGTTGCAAAAATGCTGGCAAATTAAAGTTAGAAGGTAAGGAATATATTGTTAATGATGGTGATGTTTTTCACTTTAGATTTAATAATTAGTTTAGCATTCTATGTTGAAAGAAATAAATATTACTGCGGAATATTTTCGTAAATATCGACTACAATTAGGATTTTCAAATCAAGATGGTGTAAAAAATTTCTTTGGCGGAAAAGACATTATTCCGGTTGTTGATTTTGAGCATGTAAAGCTTTTAAACCAAAGGCTTTACGGCATTATAGATAAAATAAATTCCGTTGTTTCTCAAGAAATAAAAATAGAAGATCTGACCAGTTTTAAAAAAGAAAATATTGATCACTCCTTTGAAATTATAAAAAATAGCAATATTTTTCCGATCTTAAATAATCAGGGTAGAAGGCCGGAGCAAGTATATTTTTCATGGATGAGGGGCTTTGTGCTTTCAAGATATTTTCTGAAAGCATTAGGGTTAATTTTTGAAGTTGATCTAAAAAATATTAGTTTAATTGGTGATGATGATTTAAAAAATATTAATACTTTTAAAAGAACTGCAAAATCAGATTTAGAGATAGTATTAAATTCTAAAGAAAAATTGCGAATCGAGATACAGACTGGGTTTGCTGGCATTAATGATATTAAGCAACATAAGGTTTTAGAAGCTAAAAAAGTTTTTCAAGAATTTGGATTAAGCACAATAGCTATTCATTTTGATCTGTATAATGGTCAAGTTGCGTTTATAAAATTAGATAAAGTTGAGGATAATGGGGCGCATTGGATAACTAGGCAACAAATGGAGGGGCAAACGGTTTTTAATATCGACCAAAATAATTTTATTTGGAAGATTACTGACGATGTTGTAAAATATAGAGAAATAAATTTTAACTAAATTTTGATGAAAAATAAATTCAAAGTTATTGATCTATTTTCTGGCGTTGGTGGCTTAAGTTATGGCTTTGCTCATGATAATAATTTTGAAATTATTGCGGCAAATGAAATATCTCCAAATATCGCCAAAGCCTATTCTCTAAATCATCCAAATGTAAAAATTTATAATGAAGACATAAAAGATTTTAATGCAAAAAAAGTTGCAGAAGATTTAAAAATATCTCCGCATGAAGTTGATATAATTATTGGAGGGCCGCCGTGCCAAGCTTATTCAACGGTTGGAAAAAGATTAATCGACGATCCTCGTGGAAAATTATTCCAAGAATATTATCGTGTTTTAAAAGAATTTTCGCCAAAAATATTTGTATTTGAAAATGTCAAAGGGCTTCTATCAATGCAGGGTGGGGAGCTTTTTAAAACAATAATTTCTCTTTTTGAATCTTTGGGTTATAAAGTGCAATATAAGCTGTTAAACGCTGCTGACTATGGCGCGCCGCAGATTAGAGAAAGAGTTATTGTAATCGGATCAAAGTTAGAAAATGATTTTATTTATCCAAAAGCTACTCATTGCGGTCGCGATTATTCGCAAGATTTATTTGGCAAAAATTTAAGGCCGCATCTTACTCTTGAAGAGGCAATTAGTGATTTACCTTTTATAAAAAATGGCGAAGAGAGTTTCGAGTATTCCTCTGCGGCGCAAAATGATTTTCAAAAACTAATGCGCAAAAATCATCCAGAAAAATTAATGGATCACAATGCTCCAGTTAATAATGCAAAGCTTGTTAAAATAATGGAACTATTGCCAGATGGCGGAACGCCTGAAGATCTGCCTCTTGCATTAAGGCCGACTTCGGGATTTAAAAATACATATTGTCGTTTGTGGTGGAAGAGGCCAACGCCAACTATAACGCGCAACCTAAGCACTCCATCTTCCTCTCGATGCATTCATCCAAAGGCTCCAAGGCCCCTAACCACTAGGGAGGGCGCCAGAATACAGTGTTTTCCAGATGATTATAAATTTTATGGTTCAAGAAGTGATCGTAATTTGCAGGTTGGTAACGCTGTTCCAACTGTTTTATCTATTGCTTTGATGCAAGCAATATTAGAAAATTTTGATAAAGAAAATCAATCGCAAAAAATAAAACATGTGGCAAGATAAAGCATATTCCATAATTTTAATATTACTGCGCCGCCTTTCAGGTCTTGGTCTCGTAATATTCTCATTTGTCACAACTTTAGCACTTTTTAGTTTCGATTCCGAAGATCCATCCTTTAATTCTGTTTCAACCGAAGATTATATTCACAATTGGATGGGCGAGTTTGGCTCGCATGTTGCAGATTTGCTTTTTCAATTAATTGGCGTTGCGGCATTTTTTTGTTGTCTGATTCTTTTTAGTATTGGCAGCAAGATGATGGGGCGTTTTGGCGTTAAACATTTATTGCCAAAAATTATTGTAATTCCATTTTGCATTTTGTGTTTTGCAACTTTTTTTGCAATAATTCCACAACCAGATTGGTGGAATTTTAACAGTTTTGGTGGTGTTAATGGCAGTTTTATTTTAACCAAAGTTTCTTTTGTTCCGCATATCGTCACCGCTACAACGGCGCTGCTTTTTGCAATTGTTCTTATTTCAATTATAATGGAAATTTCTGTCGCAGATTGGATTTATTCGCTGCGTTATGGGTTTATCAGTGCGCGTCTTGTAACAGAAAAACTAATCCAATTAATTAAAAATATTTTTGCTCATGATATAAAATTTTTACCAAGAAAAAGCTATGGCGGCGAAAATGTTGTAATACCGCGAGCCCTTGCCGAAGTTGAAAAAACCTCAGAATCAGATGATGAAGATTCGCAAGATGCAACAGAAGATGATGGCGAAGAAGAGCCAGAAGAAACGCGCCAAACTCTAAAAGAAAAACTCAAAAAAGTTAGCAAAGTTGTTGTCAAAAGAACCGGAAAATCAAAATATCGTCTACCAACGGCAGAGCTTTTAGTCGATCGCTCGGCAGAAAATAAAGATAAAAAAATCAGCCAATCTTCAATCGATGCGCAATCAAAAATGCTCACCAAAGTTATGGAAGATTTTGGCGTTTATGGCACTTCGCTTGGTGCAAAATTAGGGCCAGTTGTTACGCTGCATGAATTTGAGCCAGCCGCTGGCACCAAGGCTTCGCGCGTTATCGGTCTATCGGATGATATTGCGCGATCAATGAGCGCAGTATCGGCGCGTATTGCCCCCGTTGCAGGAAAAACCACCATCGGTATCGAGCTGCCAAACTCTAAGCGCGAAATGATTTTTCTGCGCGAAATGATCGAATCCAAAGAATATAAATTCACTCAAAATTTGCTGCCAATAATTCTTGGCAAAGATATTAGTGGCGAACCAATCGTTGCCGATCTTGCCAAAATGCCGCATCTTTTAATTGCAGGAACAACGGGCTCGGGCAAATCAGTTGGCCTTAATGTTATGATCCTTTCACTGCTTTATAAAATGCGCCCCGATGAATGCAAATTTATCATGATCGATCCAAAAATGCTTGAGCTTTCTGTTTATGATGGCATTCCGCACTTGCTCGCGCCCGTTGTTACCGAACCGGGCAAAGCTGTAATTGCCCTTAAATGGGTCACCAGCGAGATGGAAGATCGCTATCGCCTAATGTCAAGTTTTGGCGTGCGCAACCTGATGGGCTATAATGAAAAAGTCGATCAAGCAATTGTTTCGGGCCAAAAATTAAGTCGCAAAGTGCAAACGGGATATAACCCAGAAAATGGCAAACCAATAATCGAAGAAATCGAATTTGAGCCAAAACGCTTGCCATTTATCGTGGTGATCGTTGATGAAATGGCCGATTTAATGTTAGTGGCCGGCAAAGAAATCGAAAACTCGGTGCAGCGCTTGGCGCAAATGGCGCGTGCTGCGGGCATTCATATTATTATGGCAACGCAACGCCCATCGGTTGATGTGATTACGGGCGTTATCAAGGCCAATTTTCCTACGCGAATTAGTTTTCAAGTTACTTCGCGCATCGATAGCCGCACTATTCTTGGCACGCAAGGGGCTGAGCAGTTGCTGGGTCAGGGCGATATGATCTATATGTCGGGCGGCAGCAAAATGATTCGCGTTCACGGGCCATTTTGTTCTGATGTTGAGATTGAAAAAATAGTCAATTTTATCAAGGATCAAGATCTCACAGAATTTGATGAAGGCGAAAGAATCAATTTTGAAACGGTGATGGTGCAAGATGCCAGCGATGATGAAGATGGCGGCGAGGGCAGTGGTTCTGATGCTGATCTTTACAAAAAAGCAGTGCTGATTGTGCGTCGCGATAAAAAGCCGTCAATTAGTTATGTGCAGCGCCAGCTAAGAATTGGATATAACCGCGCGGCAATTTTGATTGAAAAGATGGAGGCCGAAGGAGTGGTGAGTGCTCCGGGTATTTCTGGCAAGCGTGAGGTGCTTGAGGGTTAGAGTGAGACTGTTGTTCCCCTATTATGACCCCCAAAAACTAGACAACATTTTATAACTTTTAGAGTACACTTTTAAAATATAATCCAAATATTTTAAGGAGTAAAAATGCCCAGAGGTCAAAAAAACAACTACACCCCATCTTTCAAAAAACAAATCGCTCTCGAAGCA